>JBCBSP010000016.1:0-5791 GCA_039819095.1 Pseudomonadota bacterium | reverse complement strand
CCGGCGGCGGGCGAGCTGTATTTCGACTCCGACACGCTGACCACGGCGATCGGGGCGGAATGGGGCCGCGGCGATATCAACTTCACCATCGAGGCGCGTGAGGATGACATCACGCTTCGCCACCTGACCCGCGACGGTCGCGGCGCGGACGCCGAACTCGGCATTGGCGATGTGGCCGACGATCTGGACGGCTAAGGTCGCGTCAGAACAGCCTGAATTCAGGCTGCAGAACACAGCAAGGGCGGCTCCTAAAGGGCCGCCCTTTCTCTGTTCGGATATGAACCCCACGCCCGACGCTATCCGGTAACGCCAGCCGCAGCCAGAACCGCACGGGCGTCATAATGGTCGTGGGCGTGGCTGTTCAGCCCGCCGCCGGCCGGCCGGGCTGAGGCGGTGGCGATAATCTCCAGAATGACCGTCGTGCGCCGCTCCCGATCCGGGCTGATGCCGATTCCGATGCCGACGCCGGAGCCACTCCACCCGCCAGATCCCATGCCGACCCCGACTGAACCGCCGACGCGCAGCGGGGAATCGCCGCTTCCGGTCCGGCGGACATCTTCCGACACCAGCTCAAACCCCTCATAGCCGGCCTCCAGAACCAGCTCCGCCGCCCGGCGCAGCGCCAGAGCGCGCGTACGTTCCGCGCTCGAGGTTGGACCGGCGGTGAAGCTGACCCGCCAGCGATCATCCTCCACCTGAAGCTCATCATATCCGGTGGCGCGCGCACCCTCGCCGGCCGGGCCGTAAAGGGTCGGCGTCGCCGCACAGCCGGCGAGCATCATCACTGCAAGGCTCATCAACAGGTAGGGTTTCACGGGAGACCTCTTTCTTCTCAGGGCGCCGCCTGGACATCCATGTCCGCCTCCAGCGCCTTCAGGGCGATGTCGACGTGATTTGAAAAGTGAAAACCGGCGGTGAGCGCAGGCCGGGAGAAGCCTTCGCGCGTCATCGTCTCCAGCAACGCTTCCAGCTCAGCCCAATAGGCGCGATCCACGAAGGCGACCGGCTTGTCGCGCTCACCGAGGCGGCGCTGGGCGATCAGGTCGAACACCTCTTCGACTGTTCCCGGGCCGCCGGGCAGGACCAGAAAGGCGTCGGCTTCAGCGATCATCATCGCCTTGCGCGAGGCGAGCGTGGCCACGCGCCGGATCTCCACGCCCTGCGCCACGCCTTCGACCGGGATAAGGAATTCCGGGATCACGCCCAGCACCTGTCCGCCCGCATCACGCGCCGCGCGCGCGCATACGCCCATCAAACCGCTATCGGCCCCGCCATAAACCAGCCGCGCGCCGGCGCCGGCGATGGCGGCGCCGGCACGCTCTGCCAGCGCCTCATAGCGCGTATCGGTTCCGCTCGCCGAACCGCAGAAAACACAAATGCTCCGCATTTTCGCCTTTCGCCTGGATAAGAGTTAGGCTGAACTGAAGAGCCTTAAGCCTAATCGCCAGCGCGCCGAGGCGCGAGCCTTGCATGGCTGATGGCCAGACATGGCGGCGTTTTTGTCGCAACACCCCGGTTCGCACGCGCTCAACCCAAGCTGCAAGGACGCACCCGCCCATGATCGCCGCCCGCTCCTTTCTGATCGCCGCCGCCCTGTTCGCCGCCGCGATCGCCGCCGCAGCGGCCTATATCGTGACGCGCCAGCCGGTTGATGCCGCCGGCGAGGCGTCGCCCGCCAGCGCACAGGCCGGTCCCGCCGCCCCCTCAGCCGATGCAGAGGCGCCAGCCCTGGTCGCGCCCAGCTTTGATGTCGTACGGGTCGATGCCCGCGGAACAGCGGTCGTAGCCGGACGCGGCGCGCCGGGCTCTGAAGTCACCCTGATGGCCGGCGAGCGCGCAATCGGCTCAGCTGAGATCGGCGCCTCAGGCGAATGGGTGATGATCATTGATGAACCCCTGCCGACCGGCTCGGTGGAGCTGTCGCTCATCATGCGCACCGCGGGCGGGCAGGAGGTGCGTTCAGATCAGGTCGTGGTGGTCTCCGCGCCGGCGGCCCGTGATGAGGTCCCCCTGGTGGTGCTGGGTCGTCCCGGCGAGGCCAGCCGCGTGCTGCAGGGCCCGCTCGAAGGCGTCGGCGTTGGACCGCTGGTGCTGGAAACGGTCGATTATGATGAAGGCGGCGCGGTGATCTTCGCCGGTCGCGCCGAGCCGGGAATGCGTGTGCGCGTTCTGGCCAATGGGGAAAATGTCGGAGAAAGCGCTGTGAGCGCGGACGGGCGCTGGAATGTGGTCGCCAATGCGAGCTTCGCGCCCGGGCTCTATGACCTGCAGATTGATCAGATTGACGAGCAGGGCCGCGTCACCGCCGTGATCGCTCTGCCGTTTGAACGCGCTGCGCCCGAAGCGCTGACGCTGGGTGATGCGCGGATCGTTGTTCAGCCGGGCAATTCGCTGTGGCGCATCGCGCGCCGCCTCTATGGCGAAGGCCTGCAATACACCGTGATCTATCAGGCCAATCAGGATCAGATCCGCGATCCGGACCTGATCTATCCCGGCCAGATCTTCACCGCGCCGGACGATCCGGACGCCTGAAGCGCGCCCCTTGCAAACACGAAATGCGCCCGCGCGCTGGCGCGAACCGCCCCGGCGGCCTAACTAGGCGGTGATGAAGCCATCTTCGACCGACACCGCCCAGCAACCGCACTCTCCCGCACACGGCGCGCAAACGGGCGTTGAGGCGGTCAACACCGCCGAAGGCGAAGCGGTGGAAGGCCGGCTCGGCGAGGCGGTCGGCCGGCTGGTGCAGCTTCTGACCTCGGAAGAGATGAAGCGCTGGCGCGTGCGCCTCGTCATTGCGCTCATCCTGACCTTTATCGCCAAGGTCTTCGCCGTTTCCGCGCCGGTCATGTTCGGCGAAGGCGTCAATGCGATCACGCGCGCCGCCGGCATTGGCGCAGCGCCGGCTGAAGACCTTCCCGCCGCCGGGCTCGCCGCCCTGTCATTCGCCGCCCTGTTCGGGCTCTACGGCCTGGCGCGGTTCGCGTCCGCCGCCGTCCCGCAGCTGAGGGACGCGCTCTTCGCTCCGGTCTCCCAGGACGCCCAGCGTCTGGTCGCCGTTCAGGGCTTTGCGCACGTCCAGTCGCTCTCGCTGAGCTATCACCAGACCCGGCGCACCGGCGCAGTGAACCGGATCATTGATCGCGGCGCACAGGCGATCGACTTCCTGATGCGCTTTCTGGTGTTCAACATCCTGCCCGCGCTCGGCGAGCTGGCCATGGCCGCAGGCGTGGCGGCGGTGCTCTATGGCTGGGAGTTCTCCGTCATCATCGTGGCGGCCGTTATCGGCTACGCCATCGCCACCTACTGGATGACCGAATGGCGGGTGAAGCTGCGCCGCCAGATGAACGAGGCCGACACCGAGGTGAATGCGCGTTCGGTCGACACGCTGTCCAATTTCGAGACCGTGAAGGCCTTCGCCGCCGAACGCCGCGAGGTGGACCGGTTCGACAGCGCACGCACCCGCTACGCAGACGCCGCGTCTAAGAGCCAGCAGAGCCTGGCCCTCCTGAACGGCGTGCAATCGGCGATCATGAATGGCGGCCTGCTCGGCGTGGCGCTTCTGGGCGGCTACAAGGCCGTCGCCGGTGAGCTGGAGCCGGGCGATGTCGCCGCGCTGACGCTCATGCTGATGAATGTATACCAGCCGCTCAATATTCTGGGCTGGGCCTATCGGGAGATCAAACAGGCCACGGTGGATCTGGAGCGATTGTTTCAGACACTGCGTCTGAAGCCGGAAATCGCCGATGGGCCGGACGCGAGTGCGCTCACCGTTGACGGCGGCGCGGTGCGGTTTGAAGCGGTCAGCTTCGCCCATGATGGCCGCGAGCGTTCGGTAGAGGACTTGTCGCTCGACATCGCGCCCGGCGCCTTTATCGGCGTCTGCGGGCCGTCCGGCGCAGGAAAATCGACGCTCCTGCGGCTGCTCTTTCGCTTCTACGACCCCGAGGCGGGTCGGGTTCTCATTGACGGCGCGGATATAAGCTCGGTCACTCAAACCTCCCTGCGCGATCAGCTCGGCCTGGTTCCGCAGGACGTGGTCCTGTTCAACGACACGCTGCGCGCCAATATCCTTTATGGACGCCCCGAAGCCGATGAGGCGCAGCTGCGCGATGCGGTGGAGCGCGCCCAGCTTGGCGGCTTCGTCGACACCCTGCCTCTGGGACTGGATACGCGGGTCGGCGAGCGCGGACTGAAACTGTCCGGCGGTGAGAAGCAGCGCGTCGGCGTGGCGCGCGCCATCCTGAAGAACCCGCCCATTCTCATCCTTGATGAGGCGACCTCGGCGCTGGACTCCCAGACCGAGAGCGAGGTTCAGGCCGCTATCGCCGAAGCCGCGCGCGGGCGCACCACCATCGCGGTGGCGCACCGGCTCTCGACCATCGCAGGCGCGGACGAGATTTTCGTGATGCAGGACGGCCGCATTGCAGAACGCGGCGGCCACGACGCCCTGCTGGCCAAGGACGGGCTCTACGCGGCGATGTGGCGGCGCCAGGCCGACGCCGCAGGCGGTCGATAGGCGCCTGCCCAAAAGGAGAAGGCAAAAAGAAAAAAGGGCGGCTCCTGCAGAGCCGCCCTTTATTCGATGGCAGTCCCGATGGGGAGGGATCAGCCGTCGAGTTGTTCGGCCACATCGCCGGCGCCGAGCTCGGTCAGAGCCCCGGTCTGATCGCGCACGAAGCGACGTGCGGTGAGAACTTCTTCAAGGATTTCGACGGTGAAACGAAGGTCCCCGCGACCCCAATCGTCGCCGATCATCGTCGTGAGCATCTCAGACGTGTACACGCTTTCGCCGGTTCCCGGCAGGTCAGCCAGCTGAACCAGGCCCGGATTGACGAAGGTCGCATCGGAGTTGTTGAGCACCTCGACGAACACACGCGCGTCCGTGGCCGTCAGATTGCCGAGGCGGAACACGTTGGACGACCCATTAGACGCCGCAACCGCCGAACCCGGCGTCCAGGCGAACAGGACATCGGAACCTTCGCGCGTTATCGGCGCCAGCGGGCCGGAGAAGGACGGGTCTGAAGCAAACACCGCCGGATCCAGATCGAACAGAACGGTCGCATCGAAGGTCGACGGATTGATTGTGCCGCCATCGGGAACAAGATCGATCGAATTACCGGCCGCGCCGGACGGACCGACAAAGCCGGTCACATCGTAGTCGGCCGATTGGCCGCCTGCTGCAACAACACCGTTCACAAAGAGGAAGTTGGACGCCGCAGCGCTGTCGAATGCGTCAGTCAGATCACCGGAGAGCGTCACGACAATGGCGTCAATCTGACCGGCATCGGTGCAATCGATCGGAGTGCCGCCAAGGTCAATCGACAGGCTGGTGTCGCAGTCGATATCGATCACGCCCAGATCATCGAAAACGAACGGTGCGAACGGATCTAGCAGGGTGAACGCGGATCCAAGCGTCGCGACCGGATTGGGGACCTGAGGCGCAAAGGACGCCGAGAAGGCCGGCGCGATGGTCAGCGCATCGACATTAGCCGTGCCGCCGTCCACCGGGGTGTTGCCGGAGTCCGTGACGATATCGATTTCGATATTCAGCGTCTGGTTCCCATCGATATCGATGGGCAGCGCGAAGCCGAGCGCCGCGCCGATGGCCGCAGCCGCGCCGTCGCACCCGTCAATGCCGGAGATGAGGAAGGTCGCCGAGGCCGAACCGGCCGCACCGCCAGCGGAAAGCGACGCACCGGACGAGCAGGCGCTGTCCAGGTTCAGCGGGCCGACCGCGGATTCAAACGTTCCGCCGGTCAGGTTCACCGTGACCAGCACATCGTCCGTGGTG
>JBCBSP010000015.1:0-24148 GCA_039819095.1 Pseudomonadota bacterium | reverse complement strand
TGATCATACGCCTGGAACTCGCCGAAGTACTTCGTAATCGCCGCCGTCAACGTCGTCTTGCCATGGTCAACATGACCAATCGTGCCGATGTTCGCATGCGGCTTCGTACGCTCAAACTTTTCCTTGGCCATCGTTCTCTTCTCACTTGTTTGTCGGTTGCGGCGTCAAGGCTGGGGCGTTACGCCCCCGGCCTTACGCGATTTTGGAAATGACCTCGTCGGCCACGGCTTGCGGCACGGGCTCATAGTGGTCGAACTGCATGGTGAACTGGGCGCGGCCCTGAGTGGCCGAACGCAGATTGTTCACATAGCCGAACATGTTCGCCAGCGGCACCATGGCGTTCACCACGGTGGCGTTGCCGCGCATCTCCTGGCCCTGGATCTGACCCCGGCGGGAGTTCAGATCGCCGATGACCGAGCCGGTATACTCATCCGGGGTCACCACTTCGACCTTCATGATCGGCTCAAGCAGCTTCAGCTTCAAAGCGCCCTTGGCTTCACGCATCGCGCCGCGCGCGGCGATCTCGAACGCCAGCACGCTGGAGTCCACATCGTGATACGCGCCGTCGACCAGGGTGGCCTTGAAATCGATCAGCGGGAAGCCGGCCAGCAGACCGTTCTCGCGTATCGAGTTGATGCCTTTTTCCACGCCCGGAATGTATTCTTTCGGCACGTTGCCGCCGACGATCTTGGACGTGAATTCATAGCCCTCGCCCGGCTCGACCGGCTCGAACTGAAGCTTGATGCGAGCAAACTGACCGGTGCCCCCGGTCTGTTTCTTGTGCGTGTAGTCGATCTCGTGCGCAACACCGATGGTTTCGCGGTAAGCGACCTGCGGCTGGCCGATATTGGCTTCGACCTTGAACTCACGGCGCATGCGGTCGACCAGAATGTCCAGGTGCAGCTCGCCCATGCCGGCGATGATGGTCTGACCGGATTCATCGTCGGTGGAGACGCGGAAGGACGGGTCTTCGGCGGCCAGGCGCTGCAGCGCGACGCCGAGCTTTTCCTGATCGCCCTTGGATTTTGGCTCGATCGCGATCTCGATGACCGGATCGGGGAATTCCATGCGCTCCAGGATCGCTGGCTGAGCCGGATCAGACAGGGTGTCGCCTGTCGTTGTGTCCTTCAGACCTGCAATCGCAACGATGTCGCCCGCATAGGCCTCCTTGATGTCCTCACGCGAGTTGGAGTGCATCAGCAGCATCCGGCCCACGCGCTCTTTCTTGTCCTTCACCGTGTTCAGCACCGTGGTGCCGGTGGTGATGGTGCCTGAATAGATGCGGCAGAAGGTCAGCGAGCCCACAAAAGGATCGTTCATGATCTTGAAAGCGAGCATGCCCAGCGGCTCGTCATCAGACGAGTTACGAACGATATCTTCTTCGGTCTTGGCGTCGATGCCCTTGATCGGCGGCACTTCAACCGGCGAAGGCAGGTAATCGACAACCGCGTCCAGAAGCGGCTGCACACCCTTGTTCTTGAACGCCGTCCCGCACAGAATCGGGTTGAAGGCGAGCGCGATCGTGCCCTTGCGGATCAGCGATTTCAGCGTCTCTTCGGACGGCTCCTCGCCCTCCAGATAGGCCTCCATCGCCACTTCGTCCTGCTCGACGGCGGCCTCAACGAGCTTTTCGCGATACTCGGCAGCCTTGTCGGCGAGGTCGGCGGGGATGTCTTCCTCACGCCAGGTCGCGCCGAGATTTTCAGCTTCCCAGATGAGGGCCTTCATCCTGATCAGGTCGACACAGCCCTGAAACTCGGTCTCAGCGCCGATCGGCAGCTGGAGGCAGAGCGGGGTGGAGCCCAGACGCTCTTCGATCATCTCCACGCAGCGATAAAAATCCGCGCCGAGCTTGTCCATCTTGTTGACGAAAATCATCCGCGGAACATTGTACTTGTCCGCCTGACGCCAGACCGTCTCGGTCTGCGGCTCAACGCCGGCATTGGCGTCCAGAAGCGCAATGGCGCCGTCCAGAACGCGCAAGGACCGCTCCACCTCAATGGTGAAGTCCACGTGGCCGGGCGTATCGATGATGTTCAGACGCTTGTCGTTCCAGAAACAGGTCGTCGCAGCGGACGTGATCGTGATGCCGCGCTCTTGCTCCTGCTCCATCCAGTCCATCGTGGCCGCGCCGTCATGGACTTCGCCGATTTTGTGCGACTTGCCGGTATAGTAGAGGATCCGCTCGGTCGTCGTGGTCTTGCCGGCGTCGATATGCGCCATGATGCCGAAATTGCGGTAGTCCTCGATCTTGTATTCGCGGGCCATGGGGAGGGTCCTTGGAAAAGAAGGTCGGCGTGGTCGCCGGTATTACCAGCGGTAATGCGCGAAGGCGCGGTTGGCTTCGGCCATGCGGTGGGTGTCTTCCCGCTTCTTCACAGCCGTGCCGCGATTGGAGGCGGCGTCCATGAGCTCGGCGGCCAGGCGCTCGCGCATGGTGTTTTCGTTGCGCGCGCGCGCTGCCGCAGCCAGCCAGCGAATGGCCAGCGCCTTGCGGCGGTCCGGACGCACTTCAACCGGGACCTGATAGGTCGCGCCGCCGACGCGGCGTGAACGCACTTCGATCTCCGGCGAGACATTTTCCAGCGCTTCGTGGAAGACGCGAACGGGCTCGCGCTTGACCTTCTCCTCGACGATGTCGAGGGCGCCGTAAATGATCTGCTCGGCGGCGGACTTCTTACCGTCCACCATGATGTAGTTCATGAACTTGGTGAGATCCTGGTCGCCGAACTTGGCGTCGGGCAGAATCTCGCGTTTTTCGGCTCTATGGCGACGTGACATAAATCGCTTTCCTTACTTCGGACGCTTGGCGCCGTATTTGGACCGGCGCTGCTTGCGATCCTTGACGCCCTGGGTGTCCAGAACGCCGCGCAGAATGTGATAGCGAACGCCCGGAAGGTCTTTCACACGACCGCCGCGAATGAGCACAACGGAGTGCTCCTGCAGGTTATGGCCTTCACCCGGGATATAGCTCACCACCTCGAACCCGTTGGTCAGGCGCACCTTGGCGACCTTGCGAAGCGCCGAGTTCGGCTTCTTCGGCGTCGTGGTGTAGACGCGCGTGCACACGCCGCGGCGCTGCGGGCAGCCTTGAAGGGCCGGCACCGTATTACGTTTGACTTTGGGCTTCCGCGGCTTGCGGATGAGCTGATTCACCGTGGGCATAAGGCTATCGTCCGTTCCTTGATCCGCCTTGCGCGCCGGCCGGCCTGAGTTCGGGCGAACCCGTTTGCAGGCTTTCCAACGCGTAAACCGTCACAGCGCCAGCGCCCCGATCGGGCCCTGCGCCAAGACGGTCCTGAAAAAACTGTCTCGTTTTCGGCGACGTCTAGCCTGCAAAAGCCGGCTACGGCTCACCTCCGAAAATCGAGCGCGGAACCTACTGACGCGACTTACCCGCGTCAAGCGGTGTGAATACGGAATTTTGCAGGGGTAGGCATACGCGGCGAGGACTTCGCCTCAGGTTGTATTTCTTCGATCAAAGCCTTTAACTGACTGCAGGGCAGGCTCGGGGGACGCCATGGGGTTCATAACGCGTATTCGCCGACAGCTCTCCGCGTATTTCCATGGGACGGGCTCTGTCGACATTCTGGGCGTCGGCGAGCCGGATGCTGATGGCATCCATTTTTCAGATTGGCGGGGCGGGTTCTACCCGGAGCGCAGGCGCGCTCTGAACGAGGCGCACGCCCGAACCGCCTATCCGATTCGGCCCTATGCCCGCATCAGCATGCTTTCGCGCCGCTTCACCTCCCAAGAAGAGATTTTCCAACACAGGCTGATGCGGGCGGAAGACGCCGCGCGACATGCCCGCATCTGTCAAGAACTTGAGAACGGCGACGATGAGACCCGCAAAGCCGCTGAGCTTGAGTGGCTGGAATGGACCGAAAGCCTGATCAATGCACTGCGCCCCAACTTCATAGCAGCGGCGAATCCGGCCCGCGCCAACCTGTTTTCACAAATGATGGCGGAATCGGTTCGCGACTGGACCCAGCTCAATCATCGCAAGAGCGCAGAGACCCAGCTGGATAGGCTCGAGGCGCTCTATCGCGAACCAACGTCCCCGCTTTTCGTTGATCAAGCCGCGCGCGACGCGTATCTCGGCGCGGACAGTGCGGCCAGCGACCCAAAGTTAATGAAGCCGTATCACACCGCAGGCTCCCCAAAATACCGGTGGTTCAATTTCTGGAAGCTTGCTGGCGAAGTCGCCTCTGGCCGCCAGCTGCGCCTGAACGTAGAACGTTTCGGACTGAACCAGACCTTCGTGGCTGTTGAAGATTTCGACAAGCGTCCGGCGCCAGCCAACTTTCCAGGAGAAGGCTGGACGCGCCACGTGGAGCGTTTTTTCCGGCTGCGCTCTCAAGCCAAACCCTCAGCTGGTGCTGATGGTGAAGGCGAAACAGAGCTCGACTTCCGTATCAATCGGGAGTGGACCGCAATAGACACGCTCGACCGGGAACTCAAAAGCCTGTCAGGGCATATGAGCGAACCATTCCAATGGTATGGTTCGCTCGCGACCGCCGCACACATCTGGGTCATCCCCGCATCAGAGGCGCTGCGCAATCTCGATGATCAGCGGGCCCACGACCTCATTGAGTCGCTAACCCACCTGCTACGCGATGCTGAACGTTCGATCGATTCAGGACGCGCGCCACTGGAACAGGAAAGCGCCGAACGCCTCGCGACCGCCGAACGCGAGTTTATCGAGGGTATAGCGTCCTATGCGGCCGACTTCTTCGGATATCCGGACTTCACGCGCAAAGGCGAGGCCCGCAAGGATTTCGTCCTGAGCCGGGTGGTCGGTGGACGCGGGATTCTCGTCTCCGACCTTCGCGGCTATAGCCGGGACAAGGATACGCGCCGTGAGAAGGCGATTCGCGCCATCATCATCGATATCAGGCTTACGGACGAGCAACGAGGACGCGCCGTCAAACGGGTGACCGACATCATTGCAGCCAACACGCTGGGTACGCGCGGGTTTCTCTACGTGGACGCGATCAATGGCGTGCTCAATGATATCGGTGTTGGTTTGAGCTACTGCTATGGGCGATTGCTGGATATCGCGAACAAGCCGCCGGACGCGTTCAAGGGCAAAAGCATCTGGGACCCCGCGGTTGAAGACACGGGTCTTAGCGATGACGCGGAGTACGAGGACAAGTTACGCCGCGAGTTGAGGGTGAACCTCTTGCGGTTACGCCAGCTTTCCACGCATCTGAGCGCGCTCAACCACTTCATCACCTACGGCGTTTCCGGATCCGCGCTGGCCAGCCGCGACTTTCGAAAACTGATCGATGAACGCATCATGGCGCTTCGCGAAAGCCGTGTCAGCGACTACCAGACACTGGAAGAATTCATGCGCCGTTTTCAGCAATCGACCAGTACGATTGATCGCACCGCTGAACGCTATGACGTGTTGAGACGCCGCCTTGCAGAAGCCTCGCAACTGTTTCGCGCCGAGGCGCAGGGTCTGGAGCTTGCGGACATTCAGAAGCAGTCGGCTCATCAGACCCAGATCATGCGTAAGGCTGATCTACTGTCCACCGTCATCATCGGCTTCGGCCTTGTGACTACGATAGATGTGGTTTGGCCAAACTTAAATTGGTCTGTGTGGTTGGGTTTACTGATCCTACTGGTCGCTATCGCGGCGCCAATCGGGATTAGCGCACTGTTTCGAGCCAGATGAGTTCGTGGCAAGTCAACCCGCAAGACAACAAAAAACCCGCCGGCGCGCGCCGGCGGGTTTCTCGTTTGCTCAGCGATGAGAGGCGAAGCGCTTACGCGTCCGCCCCCTTGGCCTCTTCAGCCGCCGCGTCGGCGATTTCCGCCGGCAGGGCTTCTGCGCTCTTGGCCGCTTCGGCTTCAGCCGCTTCGATGCGCACCCGGTCGCGTTCGTCGGCGACCTCCTGGTAGCGACGCATCTGACCGCCCGTGCCCGCCGGGATGAGACGGCCCACGATCACATTCTCCTTCAGACCCTCCAGCGTATCCACCTTGCCCTGAACAGAGGCCTCGGTGAGCACGCGCGTGGTCTCCTGGAAGGAGGCGGCGGAGATGAAGGAACGCGTCTGCAGCGAAGCCTTGGTAATGCCCAGCAGGACAGGCTCGCCGATGGCGGGCTTCTTCCTGGCCTTCACCAGAGCTTCATTGGTCTCCAGGAATTCGATCTTGTCGACCTGTTCGCCAGCCAGATAGTTGCTGGAGCCCGGATCGGTGATCTCCATCTTCTGCAGCATCTGACGCACGATCACTTCGATATGCTTGTCGTTGATCGGCACGCCCTGCAGTCGATAGACCTCCTGAATCTCGTTGATGAGGTACTCGGCAAGCGCCTCGACCCCGAGAATGCGCAGGATGTCGTGCGGCGCCGGATTGCCTTCCAGCAGGTATTCGCCGCGACGGATGATATCGCCTTCCTGGACAGTCAGGTGCTTGCCCTTGGGCACCAGGAATTCGACCGGTTCTGCATCATCCTCCAGCGGGGTGATGGAGATGCGGCGCTTGTTCTTGTAGTCGCGCCCGAACTCCACCCGGCCGGTGAGCTCTGCGATGATGGCGTGGTCCTTCGGACGACGCGCCTCGAACAGCTCGGCCACGCGCGGCAAACCCCCGGTGATGTCGCGGGTCTTGGCGCCTTCGGTCGGAATCCGCGCAAGCACGTCGCCCGGCTTGACCTCATCGCCGTCCGCAATCGACAGGATGGCCCCGACCGAGAGCATGTAGTTCGCGGTGTTGTCGTTCGGCAGACGGACCGGCTCGCCCTTGTCGTCGACGATGATGACCGCCGGCTGGATCGAGCTGGACTTCGCGCCCGTGCCGCGCCAGTCGATGATCACCTTGGAGGCGATGCCGGTGGCTTCGTCGGTCTCTTCGCGGACCGACTGGCCGTCGATGAGGTCGACCATTTTCACCTTGCCGCCCACCTCGGTGACGATCGGCGCAGTGTAAGGGTCCCATTCCGCGATACGTTCGCCGCGCTTGACCTTCTGGCCTGCATCAACGCGCAGTTTCGCGCCGTATTGCAGCTTGTAGGTCTCACGCTCCTTACCGTCGCCGTCCACGACCGCGACGGTCATGTTCCGGCTCATGACGATGAAGGCGCCCTCGGAGTTCTTCACCGTGGAACGATCGGTGAAGGCGATCTCGCCTTCATGGGTCGTTTCGATGAAGGACTGCTCGGAGACCTGGGCCGTGCCGCCGATGTGGAAGGTCCGCATCGTCAGCTGGGTGCCCGGCTCGCCGATGGACTGGGCCGCGATCACGCCGATCGCCTCGCCCATATTCACCTTCGTTCCGCGCGCCAGATCACGGCCATAGCAGGTCGCGCACACGCCCCAGCGCGTCTCGCAGGTCAGCGGCGAGCGTACCTTGACGGTGTCCACTCCGGCTTTCTCAAGCAGAGCGCACTGGTCTTCGTCAAGATAGGTGTCGACCGGGATCAGCACATCGCCGCTGGCGGGGTCCATGATGTCTTCCGCACAGGTCCGGCCCAGAACCCGCGCACCCAGCGAGACGGTGACTTCACCGCCTTCGACCACCGCGCCCAGACGGATGCCGTCTGAGGTGCCGCAATCGGTTTCGTTGACGATGCAGTCCTGAGCGACATCGACCAGACGACGCGTCAGATAGCCGGAGTTGGCGGTCTTCAGCGCGGTGTCGGCCAGCCCCTTACGCGCGCCGTGCGTGGAGTTGAAGTACTCAAGAACCGTCAGCCCTTCCTTGAAGTTGGAAATGATCGGCGTCTCGATGATGGAGCCGTCCGGACGCGCCATCAGTCCGCGCATGCCGGCCAGCTGCTTCATCTGGTTCTTCGAACCCCGCGCACCGGAGTGCGCCATCATGAAGACCGAGTTCACATCGCCCATGCGGCCGTCATCGCCGCGCACGGGTTGGGAAATCTCGTCCATCATCGCATCGGCCACGCGGTCGGTGCATTTGGCCCAGGCGTCGACGACCTTGTTATACTTCTCACCCTTGGTGATCAGCCCGTCGACATATTGCTGCTCATATTCGCCGACTAGTGAACGGGTCTCGCCGACCAGATCCGCCTTGGCGGCCGGAATGAGCATATCATCCTTGCCGAAGGACAGGCCGGCGCGCGCGGCTTCCTTAAAGCCCAGCGCCATGATCCGGTCACAGAAGATGACCGTCGCCTTCTGGCCGGAGTGACGATAGACCTCGTCAATCATGCCGCCGATCGCCTTCTTGGTGAGAAGGTCGTCCAGCAGTTTCGGCCCGAGGAGCTTGTGCCGCGGCATGTGCTCCAGGATTTTCATCCGGCCCGGGGTGCTGTCGATGACATGGCGCACCGTCTCGCCGGTCTCGTCGATATAGTCGTAACGCGCCTTGATCTTGGTGTGCAGCGACACGACGCCGGCTTCCAGCGCGGCTTCGATCTCGCCCATGGAAGCGAAGGCCATGCCCTCGCCCGGCTCGCCGTCCTTCTCGATCGAGAGGTAGTATAGCCCCAGAACGATATCCTGGGACGGCACGATGATCGGCTTGCCATTGGCCGGCGACAGGATGTTGTTGGTCGACATCATCAGCACGCGCGCTTCCAGCTGGGCCTCAAGGCTCAGCGGGACGTGCACGGCCATCTGATCGCCGTCGAAGTCGGCGTTGAACGCGGCGCAAACCAGCGGGTGCAGCTGGATCGCCTTGCCTTCGATGAGTTTCGGCTCGAACGCCTGGATGCCCAGACGGTGCAGGGTCGGCGCCCGATTCAGCATGACCGGGTGCTCGCGGATCACCTCGTCGAGCACGTCCCAGACTTCAGGGCGCTCCTTCTCGACCAGCTTTTTCGACTGCTTGACCGTGCCCGACAGCCCCTTGGCGTCGAGACGCGCGTAGATGAAGGGCTTGAACAGCTCCAGCGCCATCTTCTTGGGCAGGCCGCACTCATGCAGCTTCAGCTCCGGGCCGACCACGATGACCGAACGGCCGGAATAGTCCACGCGCTTGCCGAGCAGGTTCTGGCGGAACCGGCCCTGCTTGCCCTTGAGCATGTCCGACAGCGACTTCAGCGGGCGCTTATTGGCGCCGGTGATGACGCGGCCGCGACGGCCATTGTCGAACAGCGCGTCGACGGCTTCCTGCAGCATGCGCTTTTCGTTCCGGATGATGATGTCCGGCGCGCGCAGCTCGATCAGCCGCTTCAGGCGGTTATTGCGGTTGATGACCCGGCGATAGAGATCATTCAGGTCCGATGTCGCGAAGCGACCGCCGTCCAGCGGCACCAGCGGGCGCAGTTCCGGCGGGATCACCGGCACGACCGTCAGGATCATCCACTCAGGACGGTTCTTCGAGCTCATGAAGGATTCCATGAGCTTGACGCGCTTGGCGAGCTTTTTCAGCTTAAGCTCAGAGCCGGTCTCCTTCATATCCTCGCGCATGGTCTCGACCTCTTTTTCAAGGTCGAGCCCGGCCAGGATGTCACGGACCGCTTCAGCGCCGATGCCGGCGGTGAAGGCGTCATCGCCGTATTCGTCGATGGCTTCGTAATATTCTTCTTCGGTCAGAAGCTGGTTCGCCTGAAGCGGGGTCAGACCCGGCTCGGTGACGATATAGGCTTCAAAGTAGAGCACGCGCTCCACATCCTTCAGCGCCATGTCCAGCATGAGCGCGATCCGGGAGGGAAGCGATTTCAGAAACCAGATATGGGCGACCGGAGCGGCGAGCTCGATATGGCCCATCCGCTCGCGACGCACGCGTGCAAGGGTGACCTCCACGCCGCATTTCTCGCAGACGATGCCTTTGTACTTGATGCGCTTATACTTTCCGCACAGGCACTCATAATCCTTCGTCGGGCCGAAAATGCGCGCACAGAACAGGCCGTCGCGCTCCGGCTTGAAGGTCCGGTAGTTGATCGTCTCAGGCTTCTTCACCTCGCCATAGGACCAGGAGAGAATCTTCTCAGGGCTGGCCAGCGAAATCCGGATCCGGTCGAAGGCGGGGCCTTCGGCGGACGGGTTGAAGATGTTCATGACCTCTTGGTTCATGGTCCGTCTCCTTGACGGTGGCGGCGGCGGGCTCCTGTGAGGAGGGGCGAGCCCGCCGCCAGATAAGTAAACGTCACGATCCGCAGTGCGTGCGGGCCTACTCGTTGACCAGCTCCACATTCAGGCCGAGAGAGCGCATCTCCTTGACCAGAACGTTGAAGCTTTCCGGAATGCCCGCCTCGAAGGCGTCGTCGCCGCGCACGATGGCCTCATAGACCTTGGTGCGGCCGGCCACGTCGTCCGACTTGACGGTGAGCATCTCCTGCAGCGTGTAGGCCGCGCCATAGGCCTGCAGCGCCCAGACTTCCATCTCGCCGAAGCGCTGACCGCCGAACTGCGCCTTGCCGCCCAGAGGCTGCTGGGTGACGAGCGAGTACGGGCCGATGGAGCGGGCGTGGATCTTGTCGTCCACCAGGTGGTGGAGCTTGAGAAGATACTTGATCCCAACCGTCACATCGCGGCGGAAGGCTTCACCGGTCTGGCCGTCATACAGGGTCGACTGGCCGCTCTCATCAAAGCCGGCGGCCTTGAGATGCTCGACCACGTCCGGCTCGCGCGCGCCGTCGAAGACCGGGGTGCCGATCGGAACGCCGTTGGCCAGGTTGCGACCGAGTTCAGCCACCGCCTCATCGCCTTCGGGCAGCTCCTGATCCTTGCCATAGGCCAGCTGCAGCTTGTTCATCAGCTCCTTGTTGGAGCCGTCGCGCTTATAGGCCTCATAGGCCTCGCCGATCTGGCGGCCGAGACCCTTGCAGGCCCAGCCCATATGGGTTTCCAGGATCTGGCCGACATTCATCCGCGAGGGCACGCCCAGCGGATTGAGAACGATGTCGACCGGCGTGCCGTCTTCCAGGAAGGGCATGTCTTCGAGCGGGTTGATCTTGGAGATCACGCCCTTGTTGCCGTGGCGGCCGGCCATCTTGTCGCCCGGCTGAAGCTTGCGCTTCACCGCCACGAACACCTTGACCATCTTCATCACGCCCGGCGGCAGTTCGTCGCCGCGCTGAAGCTTTTCAACCTTGTCCTCAAAGCGGGCGTCGAGCCGCGCCTTGGACTGGTCGTATTGCTTCTTCAGCGCTTCAACGCCGGCCATGGCCTTTTCGTCGTCCAGGCCGATCTTCCACCATTGCGAAGGCGGAACCTCTTCCAGGGACTGTTCGGTGACCTTGCCCTTGGAGAAGCCGCGCGGCCCGGAGACCGCCTTGCCGCCCAGCAGGAGCGCTTCCAGGCGCGCGAAGATATTGCGCTCCAGGATGGCCAGCTCGTCATCACGGTCCTTGCCCAGACGCTCGATCTCTTCACGCTCAATCGCGAGCGCGCGCTGATCCTTGTCCACGCCGTGGCGGTTGAAGACGCGCACCTCGACAATGGTGCCGGTCGTGCCCGGCGGCAGGCGCAGCGAGGTGTCGCGAACGTCGGAGGCCTTTTCACCGAAGATGGCGCGCAGGAGTTTCTCCTCCGGCGTCATCGGGCTTTCACCCTTCGGCGTGACCTTGCCAACGAGAATATCGCCCGCCTCAACCTCGGCGCCGATCGACACAATGCCGGCCTCGTCGAGATTGCGGAGCGCTTCTTCGCCCACATTGGGGATGTCGCGCGTGATCTCTTCAGGGCCCAGCTTGGTGTCGCGAGCCATCACCTCGAACTCTTCAAGGTGGATGGAGGTGAACACGTCATCGCGCACGATGCGTTCCGAGATGAGGATGGAATCCTCGAAGTTATAGCCATTCCACGGCATGAAGGCGACGAGCACGTTACGGCCCAGCGCCAGCTCGCCCAGATCGGTGGACGGGCCGTCGGCGATGATATCGCCGGCGCGAACCACATCACCCACCTTCACGATCGGACGCTGGTTGATCGAGGTGGACTGGTTGGAGCGCTGGAATTTCGACAGGGTGTAGATGTCAACGCCCGCCTCAGCCGCGCCGATCTCGCCGGTGGCGCGAACGACGATGCGCATTGCGTCGACCTGTTCCACCACGCCGTCGCGGCGCGCGCCGACCGCAGCGCCGGAATCGCGCGCCACGATGGCTTCCATGCCGGTGCCGACAAGCGGGGCTTCCGCCTTCACCAGCGGAACCGCCTGGCGCTGCATGTTCGAGCCCATCAGAGCGCGGTTGGCGTCGTCATTCTCCAGGAAGGGAATGAGCGCTGCAGCCACGGACACAACCTGCTTTGGCGAGACGTCGATATAATCGACATCCTCGCGCGGGATCAGCGTCGCGTCACGGCCCGGGCCGACCCGGCAGTTGACGAACTCGTTCTCCAGCGCGCCAACGCCGGTCACCGTCGCGTTCGCCTGGGCGATATTGTATTTCGCCTCCTCGATCGCGGTGAGGTAATCGACCTGGTCGGTCAGCTGGCCGTTCTCCACCTTACGGTACGGGCTCTCGATGAAGCCGTACTTGTTCACGCGCGCATAGGTCGACAGCGAGTTGATCAGGCCGATATTCGGGCCTTCCGGCGTCTCGATCGGGCAGATCCGGCCATAGTGGGTCGGGTGCACGTCGCGCACCTCAAAGCCGGCGCGCTCACGTGTCAGACCGCCCGGCCCGAGCGCGGACAGGCGGCGCTTGTGGGTGACCTCCGACAGCGGGTTGGTCTGGTCCATGAACTGGGACAGCTGAGAGGAGCCAAAGAATTCGCGCACAGCGGCAGCCGCCGGTTTGGCGTTGACCAGGTCATGCGGCATGACGGTGTCGATATCCACCGAGCTCATGCGCTCCTTGATGGCGCGCTCCATGCGCAAAAGGCCGATGCGATACTGGTTTTCCATCAGCTCGCCGACCGAGCGCACCCGGCGATTGCCCAGGTTATCGATATCGTCGATCTCGCCCTTGCCGTCGCGCAGGCCGACAATCGTGCGCAGCACTTCGATGATGTCTTCCTTGCGCAGCACGCGCACATCGTCAGGACACTCAAGGTCAAGACGCATATTCATCTTCACCCGGCCGACCGGGGACAGGTCATAGCGTTCAGAATCGAAGAACAGCCCGTTGAACATCGCCTCGGCCGTCTCCGGCGTCGGCGGTTCGCCCGGACGCATGACGCGGTAGATATCCACCAGCGCCTGCTCGCGCGTGTCATTCTTGTCGGCGGCCAGCGTGGTGCGCATGTAGCCGCCCACATTGACGCCGTCGATATCCAGGACCGGCAATTCCTTAAGACCGGACTCCTTGAGCACCTCAAGGACTTCCTCAGTCAGCTCATCACCGGCTTCGGCGAAGACTTCGCCGGTGGTCATGTTGACCAGGTCTTCAGCGGCGAAGCGACCGATCAGATCCTCATCGCTGAGCAGCAGCGATTCCAGACCATCATCGGCGAGCTTGTTGGCCGCGCGCGCGGAAATCTTCTTGCCGGCCGGGGCGACAACGTCGCCGGTCTTTGCGTTGATGAGATCGCGCGCCGGCTTCACGCCGCGCCAGCGTTCCTTGACGTAAGGCGCAGACCAGCCGGACTTGCCGAGCTTATACGTGATCCGATCGTAGAAGGTCGCGAGGATCTCTTCATTGTCCAGGCCGAGCGCATAGAGCAGCGTCGTCGCCGGCAGCTTGCGGCGGCGGTCGATGCGTACGTGCACGATATCCTTGGCGTCAAACTCGAAGTCGAGCCAGGAACCGCGATACGGGATGATGCGCGCAGCGAACAGATACTTGCCCGAAGCGTGGGTTTTACCTTTGTCGTGATCGAAGAATACGCCCGGCGAACGGTGCATCTGGGAGACGATGACCCGCTCGGTACCATTGATGATGAAGGTGCCCTTGTCCGTCATGAGCGGGATATCGCCCATATAGACGTCCTGCTCCTTAATATCCTTAACGTTGCGCGCGCCGGTTTCCTCGTCCACTTCAAAGACGATGAGACGCATCTTCACCTTCAGCGGCGCCGCATAGGTCAGGTCGCGCTGGATGCATTCCTCAACGTCGAATTTCGGCGGCTCGAACTCGTAGGAGACAAACTCCAACAGGGCGCGCTCAGAGAAATCCTTGACCGGAAAGACGGACTTGAACACCGCCTGCAGACCCTCGTCCGGACGCTCCGGCGAGGTCATGTCCTTCATCAAAAACTGCTCGTAGGAGTGTTTTTGAACCTCAATCAGGTTCGGCATCTCCACGGCCCCGGAGATGCGGCCGAACGATTTGCGAATGCGCTTCTTGCCGGTGAACGACAGACCCATTTCCGCTCCCTTTGCAGGTCAATACCTGCGACGTCAGCCGAGGCGCACGCGCCTCTCCGTCCCCAAAAAAACCCAGCCAGACAACCCGGTGCGGGCCGCGGCCACCGCTTGCGCCGGCTCCGGGACGGACGGAGCCAAGGACGGGCGGTCTTAGAACGGGCGGACGGGCGCGCAGGAAACACCCTGCACGCCCGCCGGTCCGATATGCGGATCAGGCCGGGATCGACCTGGCCCGTCTTACTTCAGCTCGACAGAAGCGCCTGCTTCTTCCAGCTTCTTCTTCAGTTCCTCGGCTTCGGCCTTCGGCGCGGCTTCCTTCACCGCTTTGCCGCCGGCTTCGACGAGTTCCTTGGCTTCCTTCAGGCCAAGACCCGTGATCGCGCGAACTTCCTTGATCACGTTGATTTTCTTGTCGCCGGCCGCAACGAGAATGACGTCAAACTCGTCTTTCTCTTCAGCAGCGCCGCCAGCGTCGCCGCCAGCAGCCGGGCCAGCCACGGCCACAGCAGCGGCCGCCGGCTTAATGCCTTTTTCTTCGAGGATGTCGTTCAGTTCCTTGGCTTCCAGGATGGTCAGGCCAAGCAGTTCGTCAGCAAGTTTGGCAACATCAGCCATTGTTTTCTTCCTTCAGTCAGCAGGGTGTCGGTTCGAAATTGCGGAGAATGACCCTTAGCCGTCGGCTTTCTCGGCGATCGTGTCGATCTGAGCGGCGAGCGTGGCGCCCGGCGCGTTGACCCGGGACACGATTTCGCCAGCCTGGCCCAGGAGACGGGCCACGACGGTCGCAATGAGCTCCTCACGGGACGGCATCTTGGACAGCGCCTCAACGCCTTTGGCGTCAAGAACGTCTTCTTCCATGAAGCCGCCAATGATCTCGAACTTTTCGTTCGATTTGGCGAACTCGACTGCGACCTTGGGTGCTGCGGTGAAGTCATCGGTGTAGGCGATGGCCACCGGACCTTCGAAAAGGTCAGATGCGCCTTCGGCTTTCGATCCTTGCAGGGCGATTTTCGCAAGCCGGTTGCGAACCACCTTAAGGCGGCCCTCCGACTTGAGAAGCTCACCGCGCAGCGCGGTCATTTCCGCAACGGTCATGCCCGAATACCGGGCGAGGACGACAGCGCCGGAGGAATCGAAGATGCTCTTCAGTTCCTCAACCGCCGCTTCCTTGGTCGTGCGATCCATTGCGGTCTCCCTAGTTTGGGCCTTCCACCATTGAAAGACCCGGCGATCGCTCTCGCCGCACGCCCCGCCCTTTCAGGTTCGGCGCGCTGACAAGAGCGCAGCCTGTCCCAGGGCTCGAACCGACACGCGCGCCCGAAGGCGTTTGCATCGATCTCGCTCTGTCTCACCCGGGGTCGGTTGGATTAAGAGCCGCCGCAAAGGACGCCTCCCCCGAGATCTCGGACAGGTCGGACCGGCTTGCGGCGAAAACGCCCCGCCCCGGCCCTTTCCTTCCGCGCGGCGATCCAGGATCGACGCGCGGAAAACTCAAACATTCACGTCCAGGCGCTAGGCCGGGATCGCCGTCGCTTCAGCGACGCTGATCTTGACGCCCGGCCCCATGGTGGAGCTGAGCGAGATGGACTTCATATACGCGCCCTTGGCGCCGGACGGCTTGGCCTTCATCAGCGCATCAATCAGCGCCTGGACGTTGGCCGCAAGCGCGTCTTCGGTGAAGCTCGCCTTGCCGACGCCGGCGTGGATGATCCCCGCCTTCTCAGCGCGGAACTCGACCGCCCCGCCCTTGGAGTCGTTGACCGCCTTGGTCACGTCCATGGTCACGGTGCCCACTTTCGGATTCGGCATCATGCCGCGCGGGCCGAGCACTTTGCCAAGCCGACCGACGAGCGGCATCATGTCCGGGGTCGCGATGACCTTGTCGAAGTCGATCTCGCCGCCCTGGACTTTCTCAACGAGGTCCTCAGCGCCAACGACATCAGCGCCGGCTGCGGTCGCCTCGTCAGCCTTCGGACCTTTCGCGAACACAGCCACGCGAACCGAACGACCGGTGCCGCTGGGCAGGTTGCACACGCCGCGGACCATCTGGTCGGCGTGGCGCGGATCAACACCAAGATTGACCGAAAGTTCGATCGTCTCATCGAATTTCGCCGTGGCGCGCTCTTTCACCAGCTTCACCGCTTCAGCAACGGTGTGGTGGTGATCGCGATCATAGCCCTCACGGGCTGCGGCGGTGCGTTTTGCAAGTTTCGCCATCTGCCCTTACCCCGTCACTTCCAGGCCCATGGACCGGGCCGAACCTTCGATGATCTTGGTGGCCTGATCGAGATCATTCGCGTTCAGGTCGGCCATTTTCGCTTCCGCGATCTCGCGGCATTGCGCGCGCGTCACCGTAGCGATCGGCGCGGACTTGCCCGCCTCGCCGGAACCCTTGGCGATCTTCGCGGCCTTCTTCAGGAAAAAGCTCGCAGGCGCGGTCTTGATCTCGAAGGTGAAAGACTTGTCCTGATAGACCGTGATGGTGGTGGGGATCGGCATCCCCTTTTCCATCTCCTGGGTCTTGGCGTTGAACGCCTTGCAGAACTCCATGATGTTCACGCCGCGCTGACCCAGGGCCGGGCCGATCGGCGGCGACGGATTTGCAGCGCCGGCAGGCACCTGCAAATTAATGTAACCGGCAATTTTCTTCGCCATTTCCTCACGCTCCTAAGCGCCGTGCGTCTAACCGGCGCCCTTGCTTAATCCCGCCGGCGAGCCGGCGGCTGTGGGCGGCGCGGTGTGCGGACCCGGAATGGACTTTCCCGGACCCTCCCGCACCGAAACCGGTCAGGCGGCTTTTTCAACCTGACCGAACTCAAGTTCGACCGGGGTCGCCCGGCCGAAGATATTGATCGCGACCTTCAGGACCGCGCGCTCGTCATCGACCTCTTCCACCACGCCGTTAAAGCTCTGGAAGCTGCCATCAATGACGCGAACCTCTTCGCCGATCTCGTAGCTGACCGTGGGACGCGGGCGCTCCGCATCCTCCTCGATCCGCCCCATGATCCGCATGACCTCGCCCTCGGGAACCGGCATCGGCTTATTGCCCGAGCCCAGGAAGCCGGTCACGCGAGGCGTGTTCTTCACCAGGTGATAGGCTTCATCGGTAAGGTTCATTTTCACCAGCACGTAGCCGGGGAAGTATTTGCGCTCGGTGTTGATCTTGCGACCCTTGCGCAGCTCGGTGACCTCTTCGGTCGGCACGAGGACTTCCTCGAAAAGCTCCGTCAGCCCCTGCTGTTCGGCCTCGACGCGGATCGCCTCGGCCACCTTCTTTTCGAAGTTGGAATAGGCGTGAACGATATACCACTTGGCGCTCATTGCGACTTAAGCTCCAAGACCGAGGATGAAGTTGATGATGAAGGACAGGGCCGAATCCACCGCAAAGAAGAAGATCGCCGCGATGATGGATACGATCAGCACCATGATGGTGGAGATGATCGTCTCGCGCCGGGGCGTCCAGGTGACCTTGCGGCCTTCCTGACGAACCTCGCTGAAAAATTTGAACGGGTTCATACCGCCGCGCCGAGCTGGCGCAGTCGTGTTGGAACTCGTTCCCGACGTCGCGGAACCGGCCTTGGCCGGCGGACGGGATTTGCCTTGTCGCGCCATCGTTTGCGTTCACATTCCAGCAGCTTGTACAGGCGTGGCAGGGGCGGAGGGGCTCGAACCCCCGGCCTACGGTTTTGGAGACCGTCGCTCTACCAGCTGAGCTACACCCCTAGACCCTTCGACCCGCCTCAGCCGTGCAGACACCATATAGAAAGGGGCCAGCACAAATGAAACGGGTCGTTATTCGGAAGCCGGTCTTTTAACGAGCCTGCAGCAGGATGGGAAGCCCCGGAATGAAAAAAAGCAGGGCGACTTGCACTTCCCGTTGCCTTCCCACCAAGCGCGTTGAATGCTCACAGCATGTCAGACGCTCATGCACAAGCGCGCTCACTCAGAGCCGCCGGCCAGACACAGGCCGCCATCAAAGTCTACAGGACACATCTCGCCCGCTTACCGTCCGACCGGATTGCCTGGCACAATCTTGCATCGGCCCTTGGTGATGCAGGTCATCATGGTGACGCCGTAGTGGCCTGCGGGAAAGCATTTTCACTGGGGCTGGACGCGGCGGAAACCTGGCTAATCCTTGCCAGAAGCAGTCAAGCTATGGGGCGGTTTGAAGAGGCGGAACATGCCTATGAGGAGGCTCTAAAGCGCAAAGGGGACGATATCCCAACCCTGCGCGACCACGCCCAATTGCTCTGGATGAGAACAGGCAATGCCGATAAGGCGCTCTCTCGGTTTGCAACCGCCTCAAAACTGCATCCGAACAATCTTGGCGTCCAACTCGCCCTCTCTCGTGTCATGGGACAGATGGGGCTCAAGGATGAAGGCTTCGCCCTGGCCCTTGAAATCGCGAAGCGCGCGCCTGCCGCACCGGCCATTCAGGTTGCGACCGCCAATGCTGCAAACCTTTCTGGCGATCACGTCCAGGCGCTAAAATTTGCCCGCGCAGCACGCGCCATTGACACCCACGACAAATCTGCGGGCTTGGCTGAAGTCCAAGCCCTGCTGGCTCTTGGCGAACCCCTGAAAGCCAATGTGATTATTGAACAGCAGTGTCAGCTGCATCCTCAAGACCAGTATGTCAGAGCCATGCAAGCCATCATCTGGCGGCTGCTGGGCGATGCACGCTACGACAAGCTCTATGACTATCACAGACTTGTCCGCGCCTACGAGCTGATTGCCCCTAAAGGCTGGCGTTCGGTTGAACAGTATGTGGATGAAGTCAGGGAGGCTTTGCTGGAAAGGCATCAGTTCCACGCCCATCCGTTTGACCAATCGGTGAAGGGAGCGGGAAGCCAGATCACCCATATTGAACGAATGGCGGACTCGCCCGCCCTCTCCGCCTGGACCGAGGCCACTCTGCCGTCCCTTCGAGATTATTGCCTTTGCGATGAACGCACTTCGCACCTCGTCGAAGAAGACGATCAGACTCTGGTCAACAGGTATAAGACCTGGTCAATCAGACTGAAGCGATCAGGACGACATACTGACCATGTACATCCTGACGGAATTATTTCCTCAGCATGTCACATCCTGGCTCCTGAGCCGCTTAATCAAGGCCCGCATGGATGGCTGCGTTTCGGCAAGCCAGGCGTCCTGACAAAACCGGTGCTTGAAGCCGAGTACCATCATCGTCCTGATGAGGGCGTGATTGTGTTTTTCCCGTCTTACATCTGGCACGGGGTTACACCGTTCGAAGGAGATGGAACGCGGCTTACAATAGCCATGGACATCGCCCAAAACTGACCGCCCAGATTCCGCTCAGCGAATTCGGCGGATGCGAATGGCCGGTCTTTCATTACCCGCTTTCAGAAAATGACTACCCGGCAATCCCCGGCGCACTGTAACCCATGCAGGATTCATCAGACCGTTGAATGAAGGCCCCAGTGACAGTTGAGAGCGCCGTCAGCGGCCAAGATAAAACGAGTCAAAATCATCAAGCACTCGGCAAAGTCCCTCTTGGTATGGGTGACGCCAGCGCTTCAGCTGTCAAATCGCGGAATGAGAGTCTTAGTCAGACACAAAAAGGGCGGGCCAACAGGCCCGCCCTTTCCGCGTAAGGCAAGCTTACGATCAGTAGTTCACACGCGCTCCGAAGAAGACGTAGCGGCCAGTTGCCTCATACACACTCGGATAGGTGTTGCCGTTGTCAGATGACGAGAAGTCATCAAGCGGCGGATCTTCGTTGAGCAGGTTATTGATACCCATGTGAAGGTTCACATTGTCGCGAACGTCATAGCTGACAAACGCGTCAAAGTAGGACTGAGCATCAAAGGACGGCGTGAAGCTGAAGGTGCCGGGGAACGAGCCGTCGGTCGCATCGTAACCGAAGGAGTCCACGGCGCTCAGGTAACGCCAGGTCACCGTCACATCCACATCGTAGTTGGATTCCCACTTCAAAGTGGCGTTGTGGCTGTACTCAAAGAACGGCGTTTCACACTGCGTGCCGTAGAAACCAGCGCAATCGAACGGGTCTGAAGTCGGCAGGGACTGGAAGTCCAGCTTGTCGGTGTAAGTCGCCACATAGTTCAGGTTAAACCCACCGATGGCTGGCAGACCAATGTCCTCAGCTTCAAAGCTGTAAGCTGCCTGGAAATCCACACCACTCGTTTCAAAGGTCGCGATGTTCTGCAGGGTTGCAGAGACGTTACCATTGATCTGGATAGTCCCCAGAGAGTCACGATTGAACAGGGCGCAGAAAGCGTCATTACCGCCAAACAAGCAGCCGTCAACAATTTCCGTCGCCGGAATGGTATCGATGTAATCGTCGATGCTGATTTCGAAGAAGTCGACGCTCAACCGCAGACCCGGCACCTGGCTCGGCGTGTAGATAACGCCGTAGGTGTAGGTGTCAGCGACTTCCGGCTGCAGATCAGGGTTACCCCCGTTCAGTTCCTGGAGCTGACCGGCATCCGGCGGCACAAGGCCATACAGAGCAGAGTTAAGACCCGAAGCCTGACAACGTTCAACCGTTGCAGTCGGGTTTGCCCCCGAACACGGATCAGCACCGGCGAACAGAGAATCAACCTGAGCAGAGAACAGGTTGAAGATGTTTGGCGCACGCACGGCCCGCTGATACTGGGCACGGAACCGGATATCCTCGACCGGCGAATAGACCAGACCGAAGCCATAGGTGTCAGTCTGGAATTCACCCAAGCCCGTTACCGGCTCAGGACCGGAACGATCAGTCGCGCCATAGTCAGAGTAACGATACGCACCGTTCAGGGTCAGGTCATGAATGCCGGGCGTGTCCTGAATCAGCGGCAGGCTGACCTCGGTGAACAATTCCCAGACATTGGTTTCGCCGTTGACCGGAGACGTCGGCCCGCCCAGACCCGTCGCATTGCCGTTGCGGAGAATGGAGTCAGGCTCGTTCTGCAGAACGTCTTCACGCCACTCATAACCGAACAGAATCTGCGGAGTGTCCACAGCCCAAGGGCTGGCGATGTCATACTCACCCAAATTGTTTGAGATCGTGCCGCCGATAATGGTCTGCTCGATGCGCCCAGTCACGATCGACGGGGTTGCAACAGCCGCCAAGGCTGCCGGATCCACGGGTGTGGTCCCGAACAGGTTCAGAGGCAAACAGCCCGCACGGCCTGAGGTGCAGACCAGGTTGCCGTTCACGTCTTGCTCAACCAGCAAAGCTTCCTGGAACAGGTCGATCTGGAAGTCATTGGTGTTGGTGTCAGTCTGACGCGTGATCGCGTGCTGGGCATAGACATCATAGTCCCATCCCATCACCTCACCGCGGAAACCGCCCACAAAGCGGAAGTTGGTCAGCTCAATCTTGCTGTTCCGTCCGCCGGATTCAACGCCCCGACGGTTGATCTGGATCGGGGCTATGTCAGACCCGCCCAAGCCGCGACTGGTACAAATGATTTCCAGCAGCTCGGTAGACAGGAACGGGTTGTTACAGTTGATCTGGTTGATCTCACCGAAGGTGCCAGACGGCGCAATCTGCGCATCCGTGATGTTATCGGTGTAGCCGACGCTCATATAGGCTTCGACATTCTCGTTAACATCATAGCGCGCCGTAAACCCAGCATTGATCCGGGTGTAAGGGCGCTGGAAGAAGTTCGTCGGGTTGAAGTTGTAGGCGTTCGATGCACCCGTGATCACGTTTCCATTGGTGTCGCGCGGCACAATACCATTGGGGTCCAAAGACACCGTCGCGCCGTTCGGAACAATACCGGTGGGTTGCGGGTTCAGCGGCAGACCGTCAGCACCCAGAATCGGGTTCAGCGAGAACGTAGTCGGGAACGGGCCGAAGTTTGAGCCCAGGCAAATCACGCCTTCGTCCTGGCGGCCGGAGAAGTCCTGCGAAGTTGCGCAACGCGAGTGGTCGCGAGTTCCCTGCAGCACTTCGCGCTGGTCAACATACTGAATGTAACCAGTCACATTGCCGCGGCCATTGTCCAGATTGGAGCCCATAATGACGGAGAAATCGATAGTACGACCATCAGTTTCGTCATCGGTGGGGACAATGCCGTCCGGGGAAGAGCGCTGAAGAATTTCCTGTGCGCGGTCATTGTCATTGGTGTCGAAATTCCAGCCTGCCCGGGCATTGATCTCAATGCCTTCAAAGTCGTCGCGCAGGATGAAGTTGGTCACACCCGAGATAGCATCAGAGCCATAAACAGCGGATGAACCACCGGTAACCACCTCAACACGCTCCACAAGGGCAGCGGGAACGAGGTTGACGTCAGAGGCATAACCGTCGCCGGTCGGCAGGGAGGTCGCCCGGCCTGCCGGCAGACGACGACCGTTAATCATCACCAGGTTACGGGTGCTGCCCAGAGCCCGGAGGTTGATGGTGGATGCACCGGTTGCGCCGTTAGACACATCAGTGGTCTGTGCGGCTTCGACACCGGGCAGACGGTTGATCATGTCAACAACGTCCGTAACACCACGAACCGTCAGGGCCTCAGCATCAACTGCAACGACAGGCGCAGCATTATCGATGTTTGATGCCTGAAGGCGCGAACCGGTGATGACAATGGTTTCTTGAGCATCGGCCGACTCGTCGGCTTCCTGAGCGAAGGCCGGCGCGGCGATAGCCATACCGGTCAGGAGCGTGGACGCCATCGCCCAGGCTTTGAGTTTTCTCGGCTGCATAAAAATCTCCCCGTTCATGCAAAGGCGAGCATCCACGCGGATGACTCGGCTATATCCACGTTAATCGAAAGCCTTTCTGAGACGCAATGCGTGCAACCGCGTCATCGCAGCGTCACATGTCGGCCTGTGACATTTATGTTGCACGCGATCAGCGTGGCGTCCGGTCGAAAATTGCTGCGCTGCGTCAATTGCAGGTAGGGAAGCCGGTGCACGTTTGGGTGGCGATACAAAAACGCCCCGGCCCTGTTATTGGGGTCCGGGGCGTTGATGTTGGCTGCAGCCGGGCCCTTGGCGGGGCCGGCTCAGAGCGGGGTCTTAGTCGACGATTTTCGACACCACGCCGGCGCCGACCGTACGGCCGCCTTCACGGATGGCGAAGCGCAGCTGCTCTTCCATCGCGATCGGCGTGATCAGCTCCACATTCACTTCAACATTATCGCCCGGCATCACCATCTCGGTACCCTCTTTCAGGGTCACAACACCGGTCACGTCGGTCGTGCGGAAGTAAAACTGCGGACGGTAATTGGTGAAGAACGGGGTGTGACGACCGCCCTCCTCCTTCGTCAGAATGTAAGCCTCGGCGGTGAACTTCGCGTGCGGCGTGATCGAACCCGGCTTGGCCAGAACCTGACCGCGCTCAACGCCCTCGCGCTCAACACCGCGCAGAAGCGCGCCCACATTGTCGCCCGCCTGACCCTGGTCAAGCAGCTTGCGGAACATCTCAACGCCCGTGCACGTCGTCTTCGTCGTGTCGCGGATGCCCACGATCTCGATCTCGTCGCCCACATGCAGAACGCCGCGCTCAATGCGACCCGTCACCACCGTGCCGCGGCCGGAAATCGAGAACACGTCCTCGATCGGCATCAGGAAGTCCTGATCCACCGGACGCTCCGGCGTCGGGATGTACTCGTCCACAGCCGCCATCAGCTCGCGGATCTTGGTCTCGCCGATCTCAGGATCACGGCCTTCCAGCGCGGCCAGAGCCGAGCCGGCGATGATCGGAATGTCGTCGCCCGGGAAATCGTACGAAGACAGAAGCTCGCGAACCTCCATCTCCACCAGCTCCAGAAGCTCCTCGTCATCAACCTGATCAACCTTGTTCAGGAACACAACAAGAGCCGGAACACCGACCTGACGGGCCAGAAGAATGTGCTCGCGCGTCTGCGGCATCGGGCCGTCCGCCGCGTTCACGACCAGAATGCCGCCATCCATCTGCGCCGCACCCGTGATCATGTTCTTCACGTAGTCGGCGTGACCGGGGCAATCCACGTGCGCGTAGTGACGGTTATCCGTCTCATACTCAACG
>JBCBSP010000014.1:0-26171 GCA_039819095.1 Pseudomonadota bacterium | reverse complement strand
GCAGACGCCGGAAGCCGTGGCGGCTCACTTCGACCAGATCACCACCACTGACGGCCAGGAGGAGTATACCGAAGGCGCGCGCCAGACCTTCAAATTCCTGAGCTATGCCGCCGAGCATTTCGGGGTGAAGCTGGGCTAGCTCCATCCGTTGGAACTCACCCATCCTGTCAGCCCATCGCTTCTGCAACCAGGTCCATGGAGGCGTCTTCCAGGATCGCGTCGCTGGCTTCGCCATGGATCGGTTCGCGGCCGATCTCCATCATGACCGGGACGGCGAGCGGAGAGATGCGCTTCAGCGCAACCGCGTCGATCTCGCCGGCTACGCGTCCCAACATGGCGGCGAGCCGGCGGATATCCAGCAAGCCGCTTCCCGCATCCTCCCAGGCGGCCTGCAGAAGGATGTGATCGGGCTCGTGCTCGCGCAGCACGTTGTAGATCAGGTCGGCTGAGAAGGTGACTTGGCGCCCGGTCTTTTCCTGACCGGGAAAGCGGCGCTCGATTAGCCCGGCGATGACGGCGCAATTCCTGAAGGTGCGCTTCATCAGATCGCTTTCAGCCAGCCAAGCGTCGAGATCATCGCCCAGCATGTCTTCAGAGAACAGCTCGGCGAAGCTGAGTCCGGACATGTCCTCCAGCGCCCAGACCGACAGCGCATACTCATTCGCGACAAAGCCGAGCGGTTTCATCTTCAACCGCTCCAGTCGCCTCGTCAGCAGCATGCCGAGCGTCTGATGGGCGAGCCGTCCCTCGAACGGGTAGCAGACGAGATAATGCCTGGCCCCGCGCGGGAAGGTCTCCACCAGGAGCCGGTTCGGCGCCGGCAGTTGAGACTTGTCCTTTTGCAGCTGCAGCCATTCGCGTACCTGAGCCGGCAGATCAGTCCAGCTGGACGGGTCGTGCACGAGATTGCGCACCCGTTCGGCCAGATAGGTGGAGAGCGGAAACTTGCCGCCATTCCAGCTTGGCACTTTGGGTTCCTCGGCGGAGGATCGCGTCACCAGACAATCGGTTCCGCTGACGCCCTCAAAGCGCAGGATCTGACCGGCGAACATGAAGGTGTCGCCAGGGCTGAGCTGGTCGCAATACCATTCCTCCACCTGACCCAGGCGGCGACCGACCGGGCGGGGCCTTCCCTGTCCGACCTGGTCTTGCGACAAGCCGGGAGCCGCCCGTTCAGCTTTGCCGGGCGACAGCCCCCGCGAGATCGCAGCCATGCCGTAATCGGGGTTGAGCGCACCGGGCGGTCTGGGGTTGGCGGACGGTCCGCGCTTTGAAAGCCGCACATCCAGCATCGGGCTTTCCACGATGGCGCCGATATTCAACCGGTGACGTTGCGCCACATCACGCGAGCGGGCCCGCCAGAGCCCGTCGCGGGTCTGTACGAGCCTGCGGAAACGATCATACGTGCCAAGCGCATAGCCGCCATTGGCGACGAACTCGACCACGCGATCAAACGTCTCGCACGGCAGCTCCGCATAGGGCGCGGCGGCGGTGATTTCCTCATACAGCCCATCCCTATCGAACGGATCGCCGCAGGCCCGGCCCATCACGTGCTGGGCGAGAACATCGAGCGATCCGGTGCGCAGCGGTTCGCCGTCCAGCGCCTGTTCGGCGACCGCATCGCGCGCGGCCAGGCATTCGAGATGCTCGAACCGGTTGGTCGGGGTGAGGATGGCGCGCGAAACCTCGTCCAGCCGGTGATTGGCGCGGCCCAGGCGCTGGATGAGCCGCGCTGAGCCCTTGGGCGCGCCCATCTGGATGACGAGATCGACATCGCCCCAGTCGATTCCAAGATCGAGCGTTGAGGTGCACACGACGCCCCGCAGCGCGCCGGACGCCATCGCAGCTTCGACCTTGCGGCGTTGCTCAACGCTCAGCGAGCCATGATGCAGGGCGATCGGCAGGGCGTCCTCATTCACCGACCAGAGCATCTGGAACATGAACTCGGCCTGTGAGCGCGTATTGACGAAGATGAGCGCGGTGCGCGCCGACTTGATCTGCTGATAGACATCGCTGATGGCGTGCCGACCGGAATGGCCGGCCCAGGGGATGCGGTCCTCGGGCGTGAGAATCTCCACCACCGGCGCCGCGCCGCCCTGACCGCGAACGATGTGTGCGAAACGCGCCGTCTCTCCGGTCTGGCGGGCGAGCCAGCGGGCGTGACCGTCGACATCCTTCACCGTGGCTGAAAGCCCGATCCGGCGCGCATCGGGGGCATAGCGACTGATCGCGGCCAGACCCAGCGCCAGAAGATCGCCGCGCTTTTGCGGCGCCAGGGCATGCACCTCGTCGATGATCACCGCTTTGAGGTCAGCGAAGAAGGCGCCGGCGTTTTCCTGCGCGCAGAACAGGGCGATCTGTTCCGGCGTGGTCAGAAGGATGTCAGGCGGGCTGCGCCGCTGGCGCTGGCGTTTGGAGCCCGGCGTATCACCGGTGCGCGTTTCAATGCGCAGATCAAGACCCATCTCTTCGCACGGGGTGATCAGATTGCGCGCCACATCCTGGCTCAGCGCCTTGAGCGGCGAGACATACAGCGTGTGCAGGCGATGGCTGCGGGCGGGGCCTTCGCGCCGGGCGGTCTCGGCCAGTTCAATCAGGCTGGGCAGAAAACCGCCCAGCGTCTTGCCCCCGCCGGTCGGCGCGATGAGAAGCGCATCCTCACCGCGGCGGGCGGCCTGAACCATGGCCAGCTGATGATCGCGTGGCGCCCATCCGCGATCGGCGAACCAGCCGGCGAAGGGTTCAGGCAGCCGTGTCGAAGAAGTCTCGTCGCGCATGACCGCAACGATAGGACGGATAACGACGTGGAGATATCGCTGCGTGTCATCAAGAAGCGAGGGCGGACCCCGGCGCCCAGTGCGGTGGAAGGGGCGCGGGCTTCCAGGCCAAGATCCCGGCCCAGGGTCTTAGCCTGGCCGGAATTGTCTGTGTCTGAGGTCTTAGCGAAAGCCGCGTCGAACGCTGATGGCGTCAGAAACCATCCTGGAACAGGTCTGCAAAGCGCCGGCGAGGGCGGGTCTTCCAGGCGCCGCGGTGATAGACGTCCGACACGATGATCGGCGCGACCGTGGTGGCTTCTGCGTAGACCATCTGCTCCAGAGCCACATCGACCTTGCCCCAGGAGCAGGCCTCTTTCAGCGTGGAGGAGGAGCAGGCGCCGTCGCGCACGTCCGCGACGGTGATCTGTACGGCGTATTTGTGCATTTCCACGTCTTCGTGACCGAGAATTTCAGCACACACCACCGTGTCCTGAGCGAAATTCTTCGGCACGCCGCCGCCGACCATGAACAGGCCGGTGGAGCCGGCTTTGATCTTGATGTCGGTCAGCTCGCGGAAGTCCGCCACCGAATCGATGGCGACATAGCCTTCGCCCGCCTTCATGCGCTCCACCTGGTGCTTGACCAGGCCGAAGCCGGCCGAGCAATCGGAAAAGGCCGGCACGAAGATCGGCACGCCGTGCGTATAGCACTCCGCGATCAGGGAGCCGTCCTTCTTGGCATTGCCTTCGCTGAGCCATTTGCCCATCGCCTTGATGAAAGCGCGGCTGGAGATTGGACGGGCGGGCAGGCCGTTGGCGATCTCTCCGATCGTGTGATCGCAGGCCTGCAGGTCTTCCTCATCGATATAGGTGTCGTAGATGCGGTCGATATACAGATCGCGCAGCACGCGGTCGTCGGGAATCTCGCGGGCCTGATAGTGCTGGAAGCCCAGCGCCTCGAAGAAATCCATATCCACGATGGACGCACCCGTCGCCACAATGGCGTCGACCATGTTGTGGCGGACCATGTCGCGCCAGACATGCATGCACCCGCCCGCCGAGGTGGAGCCGGCGAGCGTCAGGATCACCGCGCAATCAGAGTCTTCCTGGGCGGCCTGCAGGATGCGCGCAGCGCGCGCGGCGTCGCGGCTGGTGAAGCTCATCTTCTCCCAGGCGTCGATCAGCGCGCGGCCGTCAAAGCTGGCGATATCGATATGCTCGACCGGATGGGCGAGCAGTTCGGCCTTGCGGTTGGTGTTTTCGGTCATGGCTTTAACGCCTTTTCAGAAGCTTCTTGCGGCGGGCGCGGCGCGCGAAGGGCACCACCGATCCGCCGGCGGCGCGCATCGGCGCGGGTTCAACAGTGCGGGCCGGCTCGCCGTAAAGCGAGGTCCATGGAAAGTCCGTCACGGTCACGGTCTCGACATCGCCGAAGCCGTTGAACCTTGTGGTCATGGCCGCGCCATACGCGCCCAGCATGCCGAACTCCAGCACATCGCCCTCGCGAAGATCGGCCGGCAGCTCGTACAGGCCAGGGAAGGTGTCGATGGAATCGCAGGTCGGCCCGTACAGCCTGAACGGCGCGCTCTGCTGCATGGTCGTTCCGACGGGGCGATGCACGCGCACCGGGAAGGGCCAGCGGGCGTGAACCACGTCAAACAGGCAGCCATAGGCGCCGTCATTGAGGTGAACCTCATCGCCCTTGACCAGCTCCACACGGGTAAGGATGGAGCTGGACTCAGCAACGAGCGCGCGGCCGGGTTCGCACCACAGCTCGGCGTTCTCCAGCACCATCATCTCTTCGAAAGCGCTTTTGATGGCATGGATATAGGTCTCCAGCGGCGCAGGCTCCAGACCGGGATAGACGCTGGGAAAGCCGCCGCCGATATCCACGATATCGACCGTAACCCCGGCATGAACGATCAGGCGCGAGGCTTCCATCATGGCGAAGCGGTACGTGCTTGGCGCCATGCACTGGCTGCCGACATGGAAGCTGACGCCGAACTCGGCGGCATGGCCGCGCGCCATGCGGATCAGCTCGCTTGCCGCGTCGCCGCTGGCGCCGAACTTGCCGGTCAGGGGCAAAGTCGACCCGTCATTGGACACCGCCAGGCGCACCACCAGCGTCAGGTCGCGGGCCTGATCGGTCTCTTCGAGAATCTTGACGAGCTCCGCCTCACAATCGAGCGCGAAGATTCGCACGCCATGGCGGAAATAGGCTTCGCGAATGGCGCGGCGCGATTTGACCGGATGCATGAAGGCCATGGTCGCATCCGGGCAGAGGCGGGCGATCAGCTCCACCTCCGGCAGAGACGCGACGTCGAACCAGCGTTGTCCGGCCTGATACAGGCCCTCAATGACCCACGCGGAAGGATTGGCCTTGACCGCATAGAGCACTTCGCCTGGAAAATGTGTCTGGAACCAGCGGGCCGCGACCGTTAGCCGACCGGGACGCGCACAGGCGACCGGGCCTTCAACGGGCCGAGAGCGGACCAGGTCCAGGGGCGTATGGTGTTCGAGCAACGCACGAAACCCCCTGCAGATTGTTAACCCAATCCGGCATCGTCGCCTCCGCCGGGACCGCGCAGATAGGGCCGTACGAAGAGCCTGTAAAGTGAAAAATTCCGACTGGGCGCCTTACCCCGGCCGGGCTGCGGGCTGTCATGTAAACGAAGTGTGCTTGCACTAGGCTTCGGTCTCGTTGAAAAACCGCCTGTCCGTCGCAATGGAGCGCACCAGCATGGCTTCGCCCTTTTCCCGCCTGCGGGATCGTTTTTTCGTCGGTCTGTGGATCGTCGCCCTGGCCGGGGTCGCGGCTTGTGACGCCGGCGGTTCGAACAGCGAAGGCCAGCGCGGCGCCGGCGGCTCGCGCGAGGTGATCCGCATTGTCGGATCGTCCACGGTCTTCCCCTTCACAACGGCGGTGGCGGAGAATTTCGGCGCCAAGACAGGATTCTCCACCCCGGTGGTCGAAGCGACCGGAACCGGCGGCGGGATGAATCTGTTCTGCTCCGGCGTCGGTCAGCAGCATCCGGACGTCACCGGCGCCTCGCGCCCGATGAAGGCGTCAGAATTTCAGCTCTGCCAGGATAACGGCGTGACCGACATCACCGAAATCCTGATCGGGTTTGACGGTATCGTTCTGGGCAATGCAGTGACCGGCCCGCAGATCAATCTGGACAAGCGCGAGCTGTTCCTGGCCCTCGTCGCTGAAGCGCCCGCACCGGTGGATGAAGCCGGCGAGTTCCTTGTCGATGAAAACGGCGCGCTTCTGCCGGGCCGCAGTTTCTCGCAGACCGCCGGCTATTCCTGTGCGCGCTTTACGGACAATCCCTTTCAGCGCTGGTCGGACATCAATTCAGACCTGCCGGACGCGCGTATCGAAGTGTTCGGCCCGCCGCCCACCTCCGGCACGCGCGACGCCTTTGTTGAGCTGGGGATGCATCTGGGCGCGCGGCGCATCGCCTGCCTTGAAGCGCTGCATGTCAGTGATGAGGGCCGGTTTGAAGACCTCGCCAGCCGGATTCGCGAGGATGGCGGCTGGGTCGATGCCGGTGAAAATGACAACACCATCATCCAGACTCTGGCCAATTCGCCCTCCAGCTTCGGGGTTTTCGGATACTCCTTCCTGGAGCAGAATGGCGACCGCATTCAGGGTGCGACCATCACCGGCGTTCCGCCGCAGTATGAGCTGATCGCCAGCGGCGAATACCCGATCTCGCGCTCGCTCTTCGTGTATCTGAAGAACCAGCATGTCGGCGTCGTGCCGGGCATGGCCGAGTTCGTCGAGGAGCTGACCAGCGAGGACAGCTGGGGACCGTTCGGCTATCTGGCTGAACGCGGCCTCGTCGCCCTGCCTGATGCGACCCGCCCGGATGCGCGCGAGGCCGCGTTGGCGCTCACCGCCATGCAGGACGCTGAAGGCTGAAATTCGGTTATTGAAAGCCTTGATCTGAGGTCCTGTGTCCTTCGAGACGCTCGCCGAACCGGAATGGGTTCCTGCTTTCGCGGGAATGAGACCTCAATGCGTAAAAACAGCTGACGTGGTGACGCCTTGCAATCACTCCAGCCCCAAATCCCGCCAGAGCTGAGGCTGCAGGCTTGTCGGGGCGGCGACGCGTCCGGAGATCATCCAGTAGGCGCGTTCATGGATGAGGGGGATGACGGCCTGAGCGTTGAGCAGGCGGGCCTCGGCCTGGCGGTGAAGCTCTGAGCGGCGTTCGATATCAAGCTCGCCGCGCGCAGTCATCACAAGCTGATCGAAGGCGTCGCGCTCCGCGCCGCTCCAGCCGTGATCATCGGCAAACCCGTCAATCGCAAAGGGCTGGACCATGAAGTCCGGATCGGCCTTCAGCCCGCGATCGAAGCGGGCGAGCGCCAGGTCGTAATCGCCGCCATCGACCGCCTGGTGCAGGTCCAGCGGATAGCTGGAGATGATCTCGCAAACCACGCCGGCCCGGCGCAGATCTTCACCGATCGAAACCGCCAGCCGCTCCCGCTCGCCGGAGCTGGCGCGAAGGCTCAGGCGGAGCGGGTTCTCCTCATTGAAGCCGGCGGCGGCGAGTGCGGCGCGCGCGCCGTCTGGATCCGCTTCGCCGACGAGTGTGTCGGCGGGAATGGCGGTCAGCGTTTCGGCCGCCTCACCATTGAAGAATTGCGCGTTCAGGAAGGTCCGGTCGATCGCTTGCGACAGGGCGCGGCGCACGCGCGGGTCGGCGAGATGAGGCCTGAGGCAATTGACCTTCAGATACGTCAGGATCGGCGCGGGGTAGGCGTGCAGTTGATCGCCGAGGCGTTCGCGCAGAAAGCCGATCTGATCGCCTGGAGGCCGGTCCGCCAGGTCCAGGTCGCCGGCGCGGAAAAGGCGTGCGCGGGTGGCCGCGTCCTCGATGACATCGACGCGCACCTGCTCGATCGTCACGCTGTCGGCGGCGTGGAAATTCGCATTGCGGGTCAGCTCATAGGAAAGCGCGCGTGCGCCTGTGAGCGTGTACGGCCCGGCGCTGACCCAGTGCTCAGGCCGGATCCAGTCCTCGGGTTGAGCCTCCACTGCGTGGCGCGGCAGCGGATAGAATTCACGCATCAGAACGGGAAAATTGCCCACGGGCTGATCGAACCGGAACACCACGGTGAAAGCGTCCGGCGCCGATACGCCGATGTCCTCAGGCGCGATCTCGCCGCGCAGGGCCGCCCGCGCGCCGCTGACGGCGAAGAAATCGCCGAGATCCGCAAACCCGGTGCGCGGATCGACCGCGCGGCGGGCCGTCCAGACGATATCGTCTGCGGTCAGCGACGCGCCGTCCGACCAGCGCAGCCCTGAGCGCAGGCGGAAGGTCCAGAGCCGCCCGTCCTCGCTGAACCAGCCTTCGGCCAGGCCGGGCGCCAGCCCTCCGGCCGGACCGTACTCGGTCAGCGGCGCGTGCAGCTGCTTGTACATGAGTGCGGAAACCGCGAACTGGCCCTTGAGCGGGTCAAGACTGTCCGGCTCGCCGCTGATCGCTGCACGCAACAGCCCGTCCGGAGCGCCCGACCGCCGCGAACAGGCGGCGAGAGACAGCGCGCCGGCGCCGGTGATCAGGCTGCGCCGCGTAGGGCGGATGCCGCTCATGCCGGCAGAAAGAGGAAGTTGTTGACATAGCATGGCGTGTTCTCCTGACCGCGATGGTCCGCGTCAGCGTCGAACCGGTCGCGCGAGATCAGCCGGCCCTGCCGGATCGGCAGGGTGCGATAGCCCAGGGCCTCGACCGCATTGAGCTCGCCTTCGATGTCGCGCCCTGTATGGCGCTCTTCGATTTCGATGATCATCACGGGCCGGTCGCGCTCGATCAGCGCCCGGGCGCCGTCCAGAACCGCGCGCTCATGGCCCTCCACATCGATCTTCATGAAGCCGACCGGTGGCAGGTCGAGGCTGTCGAGCCGCCGGGTCTGCACCGTCACCTCGATATGAGGTCGTTCGCCGATCTTGGTCCGGCTCAAGGACGCGCCCTGATTGGAGAAGCGCCTGCCTTCGCCGGGCACCATCAGCGCCGCCTCGCCATCGCTGTCGGAGGCGGCCAGAGGCTGGCAATCCAGCCTCGCGCCGAGCGCGGCGCTCAGGAAGCGAAAGAGTTTGGGATTGGGTTCAAAGGCGAACACCCGGCCGGTCAGCTGGACCATTTCGCCGGCCCAGATGCCGCGATTGGCGCCGACATCAAGCGCCGCGCGCGCAGGATCGACCAGGAAAGGCAGAAGACGCAGGCCGGGCTCGCCTTTGCGCTTCTCGCGGCGGGTGATGCGCGCCAGCTCCCAGGCCGGAGGGATGAGCGCCCGCTTGAGGCGTTCTTCAATCGTGCTGGCCGGTTCACTCACGCGAATGCGCCCCCTGTGAAGTCGAGGCGCAGAAGCTAGCGCGATGCGGGCCGTGCGCGAAGAGGGTCAGGCGGGCTCTTTCAGGCTCTCAACGAAATTGTCGAACACGTTGAAGGAATCCTGCGGGCCGGGGCTGGCCTCGGGGTGATGCTGTACTGAGACGACGGGTTTTGAAGTCAGCCTGAAACCGCAATTGGTGCCGTCGAACAGGGACACATGGGTCTCCACCGCGTCAGCGGGCAGGCTGTCGCGGTCCACGGCGAAGCCGTGATTCATCGACACGATCTCCACCTGGCCGGTTTCATGGTTCTTCACCGGATGGTTCGCGCCGTGATGGCCCTGGGCCATCTTCACGGTTTTCCCGCCGACCGCGCGGGCCAGCATCTGATGACCGAGGCAGATGCCCAGCACCGGCACGCCGGCCTCAATGATCGCCTTGATCGTACCGACGGCGTATTGGCCGGTCGCAGCCGGATCGCCCGGACCGTTCGACACAACAATACCGGCCGGCTTCATCGCCAGAATGTCTTCAGCCGCGGCTGAACCCGGGGCAATCTGAACCTGCGCTCCAGCCGAAACGAGCCGGCGCAGGATGTTGGCCTTCACGCCATAATCCAGCACCACAACGAGCGGGCCTTGCCCGTCCTGTTCAAGCGCGCCGTCCGGCCAGTCCCAACCGGCCTCGCGCCAGTCAGCCTCCTCAGGCGAGGCGACGGCGCGGGCGAGCTCGCGGCCTTCCATCGCCGGGGCCTCGGCGGCGAGGCGTTTCAGTTTCTCCAGATCAAACACGCCGTCCGGCGCGTGCGCGATCACCGCCATCGCCATGCCCTGATCGCGGATGCGGCGGGTCAGTGCGCGCGTATCGACACCGGTCAGCGCGACGATGCCGCGCGTTTCAAGCCAGGCGTCGAAACGGTCCTCGGCGCGCCAGTTGGCCGGCTCGGTGATCGGAGCGCGGGAGATCATGCCGACCGCAGCGGTGCGAGCCGGCTCGCTGGCGGCTTCCTCGTCTTCTCCGTTTGCCCCGACATTGCCGACATGGGGGAAGGTGAAGCAGACGATTTGTCCGGCGTAGGAAGGATCGGCGAGGATTTCCTGCTGCCCGGTCATCGCGGTGTTGAAGCAGACTTCGCCAATGGCTGCGCCCGTCGCGCCCGCGCCTTGCCCGTAAATGACGGTCCCGTCAGCCAGCACCAGAAGGCCCGTGGCGGCGCCGGCGCGATCGCTGCGCGATTTCGATTGATCTTGCATCGTGGCGACGTCCATCCTAAATGCCGGGTCTTCGGTTTGCTGCGCTGCAGCGCGTGTGCGCCATGCGCGAACCCGAACGTGGCGCAAAACGACCGGAAGGTATGCGAGCCAGACCTATGCGTCAAGAATGGTATCGTCCAAAGTTTTCAGGAAAAACAAGCACTTACAAAAGCGCTTGATCATTTCCACAAGTGTGAGTTTCAACCGCCATGTCCCTTCGCGACCAGCTGAGCGCCGATCTGAAATCCGCCATGCGCGAGAAGCAACAGCTGCGCGTGTCCACGCTGCGCCTGATTGCCGCCGCCATCAAGGACCGCGATATCGCCGCGCGCGCCGAAGACCGCTGCACCGGATGCGAGGAGGAGGAAATCCTCTCCATCCTGCAAAAGCTCGTCAAACAGCGTGAAGAAAGCGCCGACACCTACGAGAAGGCGGGTCGGTTCGACCTGGCCGATCGCGAGCGTGAGGAAGCCGATATCGTGCGCGCCTATCTGCCTCGGCAGATGGAGCCTGGCGAGATCGCCGAGGCCGCGCGCGGCGTGGTCGATGAGCTCAACGCGACCGGTCTGAAGGATATGGGCAAGTGCATGGGCGCCCTTAAGGAGCGCTATTCGGGCCGCATGGACTTCTCCCATGCCGGCAAGGCGGTGAAGACCCTGCTGCAGGGTTAGGCCCGCCTGATCTGTTCCGCGATCAACACCGCGCCTCGCCAGCGCGGCGGCGAGGCTTTAGTCTGGTCGCGCAACGACCGATTGGACGACCGTCCCGCCCATGGCCCTTCCTGATGGTTTCATTGACGAGCTGAAAGCGCGCATCCGCCCGTCCGATCTGATCGGGCGGTCGGTGGCGCTGAAGCGTCAGGGCCGTGAGTTCGCAGGGCTCTCGCCGTTCAAGAAGGAACGCACGCCGTCCTTCTTCGTCAATGACGAGAAGGGTTTCTACCACTGCTTCGCCTCGCAGAAGCATGGCGATGTGATCACCTGGCTGCAGGAGACCCAGGGCCTGTCCTTCATCGAGGCGGTCGAACAGCTCGCCGCCGAAGCCGGCATGGACGTGCCAAAGCCCGATCCTCAGTCCGTTCAGCGCGAAGAAGCCCGCCGCACGCTGTCGCACTGGACCGCAGCCGCTCACGGCTATTTCCAGCGCAAGCTGCGCGGTTCGCAAGGCGCTGAGGCGCGCGCCTATCTTGAGCGGCGCGGTCTGGGGCCGAAAGAGTGGGAGCGTTTCGGGCTGGGGTATGCGCCCAATGACCGGCGGGGCCTGCGCGATGCCCTGACTGCTGACGGGGCGCGGGCCGAGGAACTTGTCGAGGCCGGGCTCCTGATCAAGCCTGATGACGGCGGCGAGAGCTATGACCGCTTCCGCGACCGGGTCATGTTCCCCATCGGCGATCCGCGCGGGCGGATCATCGCCTTCGGGGGACGCGCGCTCAACAAGGAGGCGCGGGCCAAATATCTGAACTCCCCGGAGACGCCGCTCTTTCACAAGGGCGCGACGCTCTATCGCTTCGCCGAGGCGCGCCGCGCGGTGTCCGACCCGGCCATAAAGGCCGGCGGGCTGATCGTGGCGGAAGGCTATATGGATGTCATTGCGCTCGCCCGCGCCGGGCTGGAGCATGCGGTCGCGCCGCTGGGCACCGCCGTCACCGAGGATCAGCTGCGCTTGCTTTGGCGCGCCGGCGGCGAACCGGTGATGTGCCTGGATGGCGACAGCGCGGGCAAGCGGGCCGCCGCAACCGCGGCTGAGCGCGCCCTGCCGCTCCTGCAGGCCGGGCGAACGCTGCGCTTTGTCTTCCTGCCGGACGGCAAGGACCCCGACGACGTGCTGGCTGAGGGCGGGGCCAAGGCGCTGCACGAGGCGGTGGCCGAGACCCGGCCCCTGATCGATGTGCTCTGGACGCGCGAGTTCGACGCCGAACCGCTCGATGATCCCGATCGCCGCGCCGGGTTTCGCAAACGCATCCGCGCGCTCACCGCGAAGATTGAAGACCCGGATGTGCGCGCCGAATACAAGGCCGAATTCGATCGGCGTCTGGCGAGCGCTTTCGGAACGCCGCGACGCGCTTATTCCGGCTGGCGTCGCGGCGGTGCGGCGCATGACACAGCCCCGCCGACCGCAGCGCTGAAGCGTGCGCGCGGCGGCGCGCGCGCCCATCCGACCGCGCGCCAGCTGCTTCTGGCGGCTATCGAGTTTCCCGAGATCGCCGAAAGCGAGGCTGAGAGCCTGGCCGAGCTGCCCTTTGGACCGCTTGACAGCCTGCGTGACGGCGTCCTAGACGCTCTGTTCTCTGGAGAAGCTGCGCGCGAAGGCGGCCTGGCGGCTGCGCTGGCGCGGCGCGGATTTTCCGAAATGCTGATGACGCTGGAAATCGAGCGCGCGCCGATGCGCGCCGCGCTTGGAGGAGAAGACGCTGCGACCGCGGCGCGCGCTGAGGCTTGGCGTGCGCTCGCGGCTTCTTATATGGAACGCGTAGTATCGGCCGAACGCATCGAAGAAGAGCGTGCGCTGACCTCACAGGTCCTGGGAGCGGAAGACTCCGAACGCATGAAACGCTACTTCGCCGAGATCAGGCGCACACGCAAGCGACGCTGAACATGCCGGCGAAGGCTGCGCCCCGTGCGCGCCTTTCTAGCTGGCCATAGACGTTTAAGGGAGCCTCAGGGCACGCATGACGAAGACCGCGACCGAAACGGCCGAAGCAACGCCGGAAAATCAGGACGGCCCGCTGCTGGACCTGACAGATCAGTCCGTCAAGGCGATGATCAAGACCGCGAAAAAGCGTGGTTACGTCACCCATGACGAGCTGAACAAGGTTCTGCCCTCCGAGGAGTTCAACTCCGAACAGATCGAGGACGTGCTTGCTCAGCTTTCTGAGATGGGCATCACTGTCGTCGATAATGACGAAGAGGCGGACGGCGAGGACGACAAGTCCGCCGAGGCCGGCGAGACCGAAACCAAGGAAGTCGCCAAGAAGGCCAAGTCAGAGGTTGCCGGCCAGAACACCACCAGCGCCCAGGACCGAACCGATGATCCGGTGCGTATGTATCTGCGCGAAATGGGTTCGGTGGAGCTGCTCTCGCGTGAAGGCGAGATCGCCATCGCCAAGCGCATCGAGGCCGGTCGCAATGCGATGATCCGCGGCTTGTGCGAAAGCCCGCTTACGTTTGAAGCGATCATGGTCTGGCGCGAGGAGCTGCAAGGCGGCCATGTGCTCCTGCGCGACATCATCGATCTGGACGCCACCTATGGCGGCGTGCGCGAAGACCGCACCGCGATCACCGAAGACGAGACCAAGACCGAAGGCGAAGAAGCCGCCGACGAAGAGGTCAAGGACGAGGACGGCGAAACCGCCGAAGCCTCTGAAGACGGCGATGAAGCCAAGGCTGAAGGCGAGGACGGCGAGGAGTCCGGCGAGGGCGAATCGGCCAGCTCTGACGACGATGACGACGATGATGATGACGGCGCGAACCTGTCGCTCGCCGCGATGGAAGCCGAATTGCGCGACGGCATCATGGAGACGCTGGATGCGATCGCGGTCGATTTTGACGCCTTCCGCAAGCTGCAGGACAAGCTCGTCAACCAGCGCCTGGCCGGTAAGGACCTGTCCAAGAAAGACCGGGAGACCTATTCCCAGGCCTTTGAACGCATTGTGGCGCACCTGAACTCGCTGCATCTTCACAACGCCCGGATCGAGGCGCTGGTTGAACAGCTGGAAGCCATCAACAAACGTCTCATGTCGCTTGAAGGCAAGCTTCTGCGCATGGCCGAGGCCCACGGCGTGCCGCGGTCTGAGTTTCTGCGCGCCTATCAGGGTTCGGAGCTGGATCCGTCCTGGATCGAAAATCTGAAGGGTCTGTCGAAGGGCTGGGACCGCTTCATCGCGCGCGAAGCGACCGAGGCGGCTGAAATCCGGGACGCCATCGCGTCTCTGGCCACCGAATCCGGCGTTCCGATCGACGATTTCCGTCGCATCGTCGCCACCGTCCAGAAGGGCGCGCGCGAGGCGCGGGTCGCCAAAAAGGAAATGGTCGAGGCCAATCTGCGTCTGGTGATCTCGATCGCGAAGAAATACACCAATCGCGGCCTGCAATTCCTGGATCTGATCCAGGAGGGCAATATCGGGCTGATGAAGGCGGTCGATAAGTTCGAATACCGCCGCGGCTATAAATTCTCCACCTACGCCACCTGGTGGATCCGTCAGGCCATAACCCGCTCCATCGCAGACCAGGCGCGCACCATCCGTATCCCGGTGCACATGATCGAGACGATCAACAAGATCGTGCGCACCAGCCGCCAGATGCTGCATGAGATTGGTCGCGAGCCGACGCCGGAAGAACTCGCTGAAAAGCTCTCCATGCCGCTGGAAAAGGTTCGCAAGGTGATGAAGATCGCCAAGGAGCCGATCAGTCTGGAAACCCCGATCGGGGACGAAGAAGACAGCCATCTGGGCGACTTCATCGAGGACAAGAATGCGGTCCTGCCGATCGATGCGGCGATCCATTCGAACCTGCGCGAGACGACCACGCTGGTGCTCGCCAGCCTCACCCCGCGTGAAGAACGCGTGCTGCGCATGCGTTTCGGCATCGGCATGAACACCGATCACACGCTGGAAGAAGTCGGCCAGCAATTCTCCGTGACGCGCGAGCGCATCCGCCAGATTGAAGCCAAAGCCCTGCGCAAGCTGAAACACCCCAGCCGCAGCCGCAAACTCAGAAGCTTCCTGGACAGCTAAGCGAGCCTTGTCATCCCGGCCTTGAGCCGGGACCTATTCCGCGACCTTTTCGCTTGGAGCCCGCCTATTCAGGCCCACCGGAATGGGTCCCGGGCCGCTGCGCGCCCTTCGATGACAAGGCAGGCTAGGGCGCCTCGCTGACAAAGCTCTCCACGACCTTTTTCTCGCCGGCCTTGTCGAAGGCGACGGTGAGTTTTGCGCCATCGGCGGTTTTCACCGTGCCGTAGCCGAATTTCTGGTGGAAGACCCGGTCGCCGCGCTTCCATCTGGAGCTTCCGCCGACAACGCCGCTCTCGATCAGCTTCGCCTGGCCTTCAATCACGCCGGGATCGCGGCGCCGGCCGGAGGCCTGACTCGCCTGATAGCGTTTCCAGCCGGGGCTCTCATAGGAGGAGCGGAAAGCGTCCGTCGGTTCGGACACGCCTTCAAAGCCGGGTCCGGAATCGTAGTACCCGGTTTCCGACTTCGCCTCGACATTAGCGGCGGGCAGTTCGTCGACAAAGCGCGATGGCAGGACCGATTGCCAGCGCCCGAAAATCATCCGGTTGGCGGTAAAGGAGATGACGGCGCGTTCGCGCGCGCGCGTCAGCCCGACATAGGCGAGTCGTCGCTCTTCCTCCAGGGCGCGCGTGCCGCCTTCATCCAGCGAGCGCTGGGATGGAAAGACGGTTTCCTCCCAGCCGGGCAGGAAGACGAGCGGAAATTCCAGCCCCTTGGCCGCATGCAGCGTCATCAGCGAGACCTCGTCGCCGTCCTCGACGCGGTCGAGATCTGATACCAGCGCGACATGCTCCAGATAAGCTTCCAGGCTGTCGAACTCGCCCATGGAGCGGACAAGCTCCTTCAGGTTATCCAGCCGGCCTGCGGCCTGCGGGCTCTTATCCTCGCGCCACATGCCGGTATAGCCGCTCTCATCGAGGATGATTTCAGCCAGCTCGTCATGGCGCGAGGTTTCAGCCTGCTCGCGCCAGCGATCGAGATCACGCAGAAAGGTTTGCAGCCCGGTGCGCGCCTTGCCGCGGATTTCATCGGTCTGAACCATCAGCCGCGCCGCCTCGCTCATCGACACGCGTGCTGAACGCGCGGCCTGGGCGATCTTCTGCACGCTGGTGTCGCCGATGCCGCGTTTCGGCGTGTTGACGATGCGCTCAAAGGCGAGATCGTCATCGGGCGAACGCACCAGACGGAAATAGGCGTGCGCATCGCGGATTTCGGCGCGTTCGAAGAAGCGCGGGCCGCCGATCACCTTGTAGGGCAGGCCCAGCATCAGGAATCGGTCTTCAAAGGCGCGCATCTGCCAGGAGGCGCGCACCAGAACGGCGATATCGCTGTGCGCGCGTTCAGAACGCACCCAGGCCTCGATGTCGTCGGCGACGAAACGCGCTTCGGCCTCACCGTCCCAGATGCCGGCGACGCGGACTTTCTCCCCGCCGCTCTCCTCAGTCCACAGCGTCTTGCCGAGCCGGTCCTTATTGGCCGTGATCAGCCCGGATGCAGCGGCCAGAATATGTTCTGTCGAGCGGTAATTGCGCTCCAGCCGAATGACCTTCGCGCCGGGAAAGTCGTTTTCAAAACGCAGGATGTTGTCCACTTCCGCGCCGCGCCAGCCATAGATGGACTGATCGTCATCGCCCACGCAGCAGATATTCTTCGAGCCCTGCGCCAACAGTCTCAGCCAGAGATACTGCGCGACATTCGTGTCCTGATACTCATCCACGAGCAGGTAGCGGAACTTGGCGTGATAGGTCTTCAGAACGTCGGGATGGTCCTTGAAGATGGTGAGCGTGTGCAGGAGAAGATCGCCGAAATCGCACGCGTTGAGGACCTGGAGCCGTCCCTGATACAGCGCGTAGAGATCGCCCGCCTTGCCCTCGGCGAAGCTCCACTTGTCCGCTTCGGGTATGGCGTCGGGGACAAGGCCGCGATTTTTCCAGCCATCGACGAGGCTCGCGAAATAGCGCGGCGTCCAGCGCTTCTCGTCAATGCCTTCGGCCTGAAGGATCTGCTTGATCAGGCGCAGCTGATCGTCGGTGTCCAGAATGGTGAAGCTGGATTTCAGATCGACCAGTTCAGCGTGCCGGCGCAGGATCTGCGCGGAGATGGAGTGGAAGGTGCCCAGCCAGGGCACGCCTTCGACCGCCTCGCCGATGATGGCGCCGACGCGTGTCTTCATCTCGCGCGCGGCCTTGTTGGTGAAAGTGACCGCGAGGATTTCCCAGGGCCTCGCCCGGCCCGTGGCCAGAATATGCGCCAGGCGCGTGGTGAGCACGCGCGTCTTGCCGGTGCCCGCGCCGGCCAGAACCAGCACCGCGCCATCGACCGTCTCCACCGCCTCGCGCTGCTGGGGGTTCAATCCGTCCAGATACGCCGCCTCGCCGCCGGGCGGGCGGGCGCGCGCCATCTCCGACACGGACAGGGGACGCTGTTCAGGAACGGGCGCGTCAACAGGCATGGCGGGTCCGTGCAGCTGATTCGAACAGGACGGCGGGAGAACGAAACTAGCACGGACATGCGTTGACGGCAGGGGTGCAGGACAGGGCGGGCGAGCCCTTAACCATGTTCCTCCTCATGCGCGTCGTGCAGGGCGCGGGCGTAGGCGGCGTGGGCGTCGGCTTTGGTGATATAGCCGATGACGGGCTGGTCGCCGGTCCGCGCGCGCACCGCTGCGCCGTCCAGTTCCTCGGCTGATAACAGCCCGAGCACGCGCCCCAGATAGTCATCTTCATACACGCTGGGTTCGTCTACGGACGCGGTGCGTTCTGAGGCATCGATCGGCATCATCATCTCGCGCGCGCGGACGGTCTGCAGGATGACGCGGGCGTTGCCGGCGCTGAGATCATATCCGGCGCGCGCCACCTGCTTGTGGAAGAAGGAGCCCTTGGTCACCGCGTTCATCACCACGGTCGCCAGCGAGACCGCGACCAGCAGCGCTATGGAAGCCTCATAGCTCGCCGTCAGCTCGAACACGATCAGAGTCGTGGACAGCGGTGCGCCCAGCACCGCGCCGGCCACCGCGCCCATCCCGACCACGGCGAACAGGGTTGCGCCCGAGCCCGCCTCGCCCAGCAGCGCGCTGGCGCCCGCCCCATAGAGCGCGCCGAGCATGGCGCCGAGATAGAGCGAGGGTGAAAACACCCCGCCGCCGAAGCGGAAGGCGAGGGTGATTGCGGTGGCGAGCAGTTTCGCCGCGACCAGCGCGGCCAGCAGGAGCGGTTCATACCCGCCGGAGAGCGCCAGGCTGGTGGCCTCGTAGCCGACGCCCAGAACCTGCGGGAAGGCGACCGCGATCATTCCGACCAGCAGCCCGCCGGCCGGCGGCAGAGCCCAGAGCGGAATGTCCAGCTGATCGGCGATCCGCGCGATACGTTGGGGCAGCCACTGCGCCAGCATAACAAAGGCGATGGCGAGCCCGGCGGCGAACAGGCCGAGCGGCACCATGGCGGCGAAGTCGGCGATGGTGGCCGGATCGATCTGCGGCAGGGTGAAGGCGGGCGTCGGTCCGAAATGAAAGCGCGCCAGCACCGCCCCGGTGACGCTGGCCGCAGCCACCGGCCCGATGGAGCGCAGCGCGTAATGGCCGAGCACGACTTCGAACGCGAACAGGGCCCCGGCGACCGGCGCATTGAAACTGGCCGACACGGCAGCCGCAGCTCCGCAGCCCAGAAGAATGCGCGCTGAACGCGGCGGCAGGCTGAAAATCCGGGTGAATTGGGCCGCTAGCATCGCACCCAGATGGACTGCAGGTCCCTCGCGGCCCGCCGAGCCGCCCGAGCCGAGCGAAACGGCGGAGATCAAGGCGGACAAAAGACCCGGCGCGGCCTTCATCTGTCCGGACCGGGCGGCCCGGGCCTCAATCACGTCGGCGACGCCTTCGCTGCGAATATCGGTCAGCCAGCCGGTGCGATGGCCAAGATAGAGCAGCAGCCCCACCACGCAGCCACCGATCACCGGCGCCGCGATGATATGCAGCGCGGAGAGCTCGGCGGCGGCGCTGGCCAGACGCTCGTCAAACTCTCCAAAGCTGATCGCCTGCACGGTCTGGATCGCCAGGCGCAGCCCGATGGCGGCATAGCCGGCGATGAGCCCGACAAGAAGAGCCAGCACCCACAGAACGGGCGTGCGGCCTTGGCTGATGCCGCGGCGCGCTCGCGTCCAGACCGACGGCGCGGCCTGCGGGCGGGAGGTCTCGCTCATCCGCCCTTGAAAGACCCTTGGCGGACCAAGGTCAACCGCGCGCTTACTAAGGCTGACGCCTTGGCTCCGTCGCGCTAGGCTGCCCGCTCTTGTCGATCAGGAGGCCCGGCCATGCTTCGTTCCGCGTGTATCGCAGCCCTGTTCAGCCTCGGCCTTGGCGGCCATGCCGCAGCGCAAGCGCCGGATAGCACCTACACAGCGATCGAGGATTGTCGGGAACGCGACGGGCCGGAAAGCGCGCCGCTCTTCTTCGAGTGTGAGGCCATGGGCGAGTGGCGGGTCTTTCTGGGCGCCAGCGATCATTCCTCCAGACTCGCCTTTGGCCAACGCGGGGTCGAGACGCAGTTTGAGCAGAGCCCTCTGACACGCGGCCTGTTTCAAAATGTCGGCGACGTGCTGGAATGGCGCGGGCTAAGTCGCGGCGAATGGTTCGCGCCTTACGCCACGATTTCGCGCTGGCGCGCCGTGACGCAGCAGTATGATCAGGAGACGGGTGAGTTCACCGATCAGGTGAGGCGCGACCAGGAGTTTCTGGTCGTCGCGGCGCTGCGTTCAGACGGTCCGGTGAGCGCGTGTCATGTCGCGTATATTGATGCTGCGCAGCTGGCTTCAGCCAATCTTATTGCGCGCCAGATCGCTGACAATCGCGCAAGCGTCTTCATGTGCGGACGCGACGAGGTTCTGCGCATCAATGCATCAAACGCTGAGGCGTATTCTCGCTAGGCGTCGGCCAGGGCCTGATTGCGTTGCAGGGCCCAGACCCTGAGCGAGCTCGCCAGCGGGCGATCAAAGCCCGCCTTGCCGCGCGCCTCGTCGATCCGTTTGATCAGGCCGGCGATGGAGGTGTCCATCTCCGAGGCGGCGCGCTCCAGAACCGCCCAGAATTCGGGCTCCAAAGCGACGCTGGTGCGATGACCAGACAGGGTTACCGAGCGTTTTTCAAGCATAATTCAGCATAACGATCGAGACCCGCAGAACGAGCCAATGCAGACCGGGACCTACCGGCGTGGGAGGTAAGATGTACCGCAACGCGCCTGCTTCAAGGCCCGGCCTCATACAACTTTCGTCGCTGTGAGCCGGGGTTACCGCTTCGTGAGCGGGGAAGGCGTTCCTCAGGACGGCCCGATCATCTTCTCCGGGCGCACGGCGGCGTCAAATTCGGCTTCGGTGATGAAGCCGAGCCGAACCGCCTCCTCGCGCAGGGTCGTACCGTTCTCGTGGGCGGTCTTGGCGACTTTGGCGGCGTTATCATAGCCGATGGACGGCGCCAGCGCGGTGACCAGCATGAGTGATTTTTCCAGCAGCTCGCCGATGCGCGCCTCATTGGCTTCGATGCCGGCGACGCATTTTTCAGTGAAGCTGATGGCTGCGTCCGCGATGAGCCGCGCGGAGGTGAGCACGTTCCAGGCGATCATCGGCTTGAACACGTTGAGCTGATAATGGCCCTGGCTGCCGGCGAAGCTGACCGCTGAGTTATTGCCCATGATCTGGGCGCAGACCATGGTCATGGCTTCCGCCTGGGTCGGGTTCACCTTGCCCGGCATGATGGAGGAGCCCGGCTCGTTCGCTGGCAGCGCCAGCTCGCCAATACCGCAGCGCGGGCCGGAGCCCAGCATGCGGATATCGTTGGCGATCTTGAACAGGGACACGGCGGCGGAGTTCAGCGCGCCATGGGCCTCCACCATCGCGTCCTTGGTCGATAGCGCCTCGAACTTGTTCGGCGCGGTGATGAAGGGCAGCTTTGTCAGCGCGGCGACCTCTTCGGCGAAGGCCTCGGCGAACCCGATCTTGGCGTTCAGCCCGGTGCCCACGGCCGTGCCGCCCTGGGCCAGCTCGTAGAGCGCGGGCAGGGCCTGCTCCACGCGGCGAATGGCGTTATCAACCATGGCCGCATAGGCGGAGAACTCCTGGCCCAGCGTCAGCGGGGTGGCGTCCATCATATGGGTGCGCCCGATCTTGATGATCGAGGCGAAGGCTTTGGCCTTGTCGTTCAGCGCGTTGCGCAGCGTCTGCAGGGCCGGCAGCAGCAGATGGGTGAACTCCTCAGCCGCGGCGATATGCATGGCGGTGGGGAAGGTGTCGTTGGAGGACTGGGACCGATTCACATGATCGTTCGGGTGCACCGGTTCTTTGGAACCGACCACGCCGCCGAGCGTCTGGATGGCGCGGTTGGCGATGACTTCGTTGGCGTTCATATTCGACTGGGTGCCCGAGCCGGTCTGCCAGACCACAAGCGGGAAGTGATCGTTCAGCTTGCCTTCGGCGACTTCCAGAGCCGCCGCTGCGATCGCGTCGCCCAGACGCGGTTCCAGATTGTCCAGCTTCATATTCGCCTTGGCGGCGCAATGCTTCACCACGCCGAGCGCGCGCACCAGCGGCAGAGGCTGGGTCTGGCCGCCAATCTTGAAATTGGTCAGAGAGCGCGCGGTCTGCGCCCCCCAGAGCCGGTCGACCGGGACCTTCATTTCGCCCAATGAGTCGGTTTCGATGCGGGTGTCGGCCATGAGCGGTCTCCTTGAACGCGTTGTGTCGCCTTGCGGCCTCGTCGGTCGCGGCGGACAATCGGATGTTTCGAATCGGGTGTGTAACATCGGATCATGGCGGATCAAGCCAGTGCTGGCGGTCTTCACAAAGACTGGCCGGTTGATGGATGGACAGGGAGAGGTCGGGTGCAGGCGGCGGTGATGAGCGGTTCGCTCCATTTGCGCGTGGATGCGCTGACTTCCCGGACGCGGCGGTTCAAGGTCCTGATCGGGGAGTTTTTCCGCACCGAATTCCGGCGCGTGCGGCCCAAATGGGGCGCATATGAAGTCACCATCATTATTGAACGCACGCCGGATTCCCCGGTCCACGACGTCGACAATGTCGCCAAGGCGGTGCTCGATGCGCTCACCGGCGTGGTCTTCCATGATGACAGCCAGGTTGAACGCCTCCTGGTGGAGCGTGTTGAAGGCGAACGCGCACGCGTGAAGGTGAGGGCGCGACCGCTTGTGATGAGTGATGTGCAGAACCCGCCAGTCTAGCGCCGTCCGCTCGCCATGGCCGCCGCTTCAGGCCGTCCGCGCAATCTGAGCATCGCCCAGACGCCGAGAAACGGACCTACTGCGAGCGGCAGGAACGCGTAGCGCCAGCCGACAAGCTCGGCCCAGTAGGGCAGCGCCTGTACGGTCACCACGGTCAGCGCAAAGCCGAGCGCGGTCTGCAGCGTCAGGAGCGAGCCGGCCTGGTCCGCCGGCGCCATTTCGGCCAGCCCGGCGGAGAATTGCGCCGAATCGGCGATCACCACGACGCCATACATCAGCAGCAACACGATCATCGCCCAGCCCGGTCCCGCCCAGACCCAGGCGGTGAGCAAGGCGCACGCTCCGCTCAGGGCCATTGCGGCGCTGGTGACCAGCGTGCGGCCGAACCGGTCGGCGAGCCAGCCTGCGCCGAGCGCGCCCACAGCGCCGATGGCGATCACCGCGAAGGTCAAAAAGCCGATCTCAAGCTCAGGCTGCCCGCCGCGTGCTTCCCGCCACGCCACCAGGAAGGCGCCGAGCCAGGCCCAGAAGGCGTAGAGCTCCCACATATGCCCCAGATAGCCGAGATTGATCTCTCGAAGGTGGGGGCGGCGGAACAGGGTGAAGATGGCGGACGGGTCAAACCGCCTGGCCGGTTTGAAGGCGGGTCCGGGCTCGCTCGCCAGGATGATGATCCCGGCCAGCACCGCTGCGGCGCCGGATGCGATGAAGGGTGCGCGCCAGTCGATATCGCCCATCAGGCCGGGGACCAGGTGAGGCGCGGCCGAACCCAGCGTCAGTGCGCCCACGAGCAGGCCGACCAGCAATCCCGCATCATTGCGCGCCCAGCTCGCCGCCAGCTTCATGCCGACCGGGTAGACCAGAGCGAGCGACGCGCCCGCGGCGAAGCGTGAAGCCAGCATTACCTCTGAGCCGGGTTCCGCCCCGCTTGAAATCAGACTGGAGACGCCAGCGCCGAGGGCGCCGATGGCGAAGACGCGCCGCGCGTCGAAGCGGTCCGACAGCATCAGCCAGGCGCTGGTCAGCGCCCCGGCGACAAAGCCGACCTGAACCAGGCTGGTCAGCGCCGCGCTTTCAGCGGCGCTGACCGCGCCGCTGGCGATCATGCCGGGCAGGGCGGCGCTGGAGGCGAACCAGGCTGAAAGCGCGAGCACCTGGGCTCCGGCGATGAGAATAAGGCTGCGCGCCCTGGCGCTCACGCGCTCGGATCGCCGCGCTTGATCGCTGCGGTGGCGGTTGCGATCGCGCACAGCCGGCCTTTGGCGTCATAGGCCCGGCCTTCGGTGAAGCCGACGCTTTTGCCGGCGCGCGTCACCGAGCCTTCAAAGCGGAACGGGCCTTCGATAAGCGGGCGCAGATAGCTGGTCTTCATCTCCAGCGTCGGCACGGCGGCGGAGAAACGCAGCCCGATCAGCAAGGCCAGCGACATCGCCTCATCAAGATAGGCGCTGACAATGCCGCCCTGCACTGAGCCGTTCGGATTGCACAATTCAGGGCGGCCCTGGCTGCGGATCTCGATCCGCGCGCCTTCGACATCGATGTCGACAATCTCAACGCCGAGGAATTTCGTCGCTGGCGGCGCCTGATCGGGATCGCTGAGAAAGGCGCGGATCTGATCCGCGCTCAGGCCGTCGCTCATCCGTCTTTTTTCCTGAAGGCGTCGAGGCTGACCACCGTGCCGGCTTCCTCGCCGTCTTTGGCCTTGATCGGCTCATCCTTGGCGCCCGGTTCGGGATTGGCCGTCTTCGGGGCAGGCTTGATGCCGCCGGCGGGCGTCTCGTAGTCGAACTCCAGATGAAATCCAACTGACGGGTCGTGGAAGCGGGTCACAGCGCGATAGGGGACTTTGAGATATTTCGGCACGCCGCCGAATTTCAGCGTGACTTCGAAGAAATCGTCCTCAATCAGCAAATCCCAGAACTGGTGCTCCAGCACCACCGTCATCTCATCGGGATAGGCCGCCGCCAAACCGTCATCGACATCGGCTTCCGGGTCCAGCGTCTTGAAGGTGATGTAGAAATGGTGAGCGCCCGGAAGGCCCTGAGGCCCTGCTGCGCGCAAGAGCGCCTCACGCACCACGCCGCGCAGCGCCTGCTGCGCAAGCTGGTCATATCGCATGAGATCCTTGGCCACGCCCGCGCATCCTCCCCGCAAGAGCAGAGCGAGCCTAGCTGAGCGAGACGGCGCGTCAATTCGTACAAGCGTTTGGCGACCGCCCGGCTGCAGCTACCTTAACACTGGACATGCATCGCCGGTCGGCGCACCCGCCACTTGAAGGCCTTGAACCCATGACTGAAATTGCTGCTGCAGCGCCTTTGCGATCCGAATCGCAGCTGTTCAGGCCAATTGAGGCGAAACTGCTGGACCGGCCTGTCGATCTGATCACGACCGGTCGGATGATGCGGGAGAACCCGCTCTCCATCCTGCCCGAAATGCTGTTGCGCGAAACCATCCTTTCCGGGCCGTATCTCGGCGCGAAAGTGCACGAGATCGCCGGACCTCAGGAGATGCGTTCGGTCTTGCTCGATGATGCGGCGAGCTGGCGCAAATCTCCGCTCATCCTGCGTATGCTGCGTCCGGTGCTCGGCGATGCGATTCTCACCGCGCATGGCGAGAGCTGGCGGCGCCAGCGCCTGATCATGCAGCCGGCCTTCATGAAGCGGCGCATTGAACGCTTCTACCCGCTGATGGACGATGTGGCGCGCGATACGGCTGAGCGCTTCGCCGGCGCGGCTGAAGGCCGGGTGGAGGCGGCCTCGCTCTTGACCGACGCCACCTTCCAGGTGATTGAACGGGCGCTGTTCTCAAGCCCGGATGATTTTGATCGCCAGGATGTGCGCCGCGCCATCGAAGTGCTGCTTGAGGAGATCGGCACGATGCGCATGAGCGATCTGTTGCCGGTTCCTGAATGGGCCCCGCGCCTGATGACCCCGGCGGCCCTGCGCGCACGAAGCGTCTTCCGCCGCGCCGCGAGCGGGCAGATCGCCCAGCGCCGCGAACGCAGCGATCCAGGGGATGATCTGCTCGGGCTGCTTTTGTCGGCGCGGAATGAAGAGACCGGCGAGGCGCTGTCCGACATCGATATTCGCGACACGCTCATGACCTTCATCGCGGCCGGTCATGAGACCACCTCGATCGCGCTGACCTGGAGCCTCTACCTGCTTTCCAATGATGAGGAAGCTCAGGCGCGCGTCAGAGCCGAGGCGCGCGCCGCTTTTGCGTCAGACCGCCCGGCGGACGCGTCGACCCTGGCGGCGCTCGCCTTCACCCGGCAGGTGATTGAGGAGGCCATGCGGCTTTTTCCGCCGGCCCCGGTGCTCGGGCGCCGCGCCATAGCGCATACTCAGATTGGCGAGCGTGAGGTTCGCAAGGGCGATGTCTGCCTTCTGGCCTTCTATTGCCTGCATCGCCACGAAACGCTTTGGGAGCATCCCCATCATTTCGACCCGGACCGGTTTTCGCCCGAACGACGCCCGCGCGAGCGCTACGCCTATCTGCCGTTCGGCGGCGGCGCGCGCGCCTGCATTGGCGCTCAGTTCGCTTTGAGCGAAGCCGCGCTGATGCTCGCGCGCATCATTTCCAGCTGCGAGATCGCGCCGGAGCCGGACTATGCGGTCGAGCCCATGATGCAGGTCACTTTAAGACCGGCGGGCGGTCTGAAGCTGCACGTAACGCCGCTTTAGAAGATCAGCCCGTCATCGGGGTCATCGTTTCGCTGCGCTGTTTGCGGGTCGGGGGTCCACTGCCGGCCCAGCACGCTCCAGTCCAGGGTCAGCGATGGCGGTACGGCCGGCGTGGCCGCGAGATCGCCGATCAGCATCGGGTCCATGACATCCATCACCTCGCCGCCCGGCTTGCCGGTTTC
>JBCBSP010000013.1:0-29131 GCA_039819095.1 Pseudomonadota bacterium | reverse complement strand
CCTCGATGTCGGCTCATCGCATCCTGGGGCTGGAGCAGGTCCCAAGGGTTTGGCTGTTCGCCAATTAAAGCGGTACGTGAGCTGGGTTTAGAACGTCGTGAGACAGTTCGGTCCCTATCTGCCGTGGGTGTCGGATACTTGAGAGGAGCTGCCCCTAGTACGAGAGGACCGGGGTGGACGTACCTCTGGTGGACCTGTTGTTGCGCCAGCAGCATAGCAGGGTAGCTAAGTACGGAAGGGATAACCGCTGAAAGCATCTAAGCGGGAAGCCCCCCTCAAAACCAGGTATCCCTTGAGAGCCGTGGAAGACCACCACGTTGATAGGCCGGAAGTGGAAGCGTAGCGATACGTGGAGCGGACCGGTACTAATTGCTCGATAGGCTTGATCTTACAGTGCTCATGTCCGGCGATCGCTTCGCCCGGCCATGCGGCCCGTAACAGAAGTCAGCATGTCTCTACGATTATCGCGTCACACGCGCCGACCGGGTGGTTATGGCGAGGGGACCCCACCCGTTCCCATTCCGAACACGGCCGTTAAGACCCTCAGCGCCGATGGTACTATGTCTTAAGGCATGGGAGAGTAGGTCGCCGCCCGGTCCGCCCGTATGACGCCTCATCCTTCTTTTCGATCGTCAGATCACGAAACGCCCCCGCTACTCGCGGGGGCGTTTTTGTTTGTCCGTGCGTCGCAAATCGCTTTTAACTTGCATATTCCTCACCTGATGCGCACCCTGCAACCTGCTAATCACAGGTAGAGAGTGTGGATATGGATTACGCGATTTTCGGTGCGGGACCGGCCGGGCTTTATGCGGCGTGGAAGCTGACGACCGGCGGAACGCTCGGGGCGGGCGACACCATCACCTTATTCGAATGGGGCGCCTATCAGTTCGAGGGCGAGACAGGCGACCGCCTTCCGGCGGGACGGATTTGCACCCACCACTATCAGAATGATCCCGGCCAGACCTATATCGAGGTTGGCGGCATGCGTTACATTGAGTATGGCCAGAATCCGAGCACTGGGAACTGGGAAGGCCACGCTCTGGTGACCCACGCCATCTCGCAACTCGCGATGGATGACGAAACGACCGAGTTCAACACGACGACCGATCCGCTCTACTTTTTACGTGGCCAGCACTTCTATGAGAGCCAGCTCGGCCATGGGATCCTGGCTCCGTACGAAACCCCCGGTAATAACGCTGCGCCGGCCTCGACATTGTTCTCAAATATCTCCGCGCTGATCACCGGTCCGGCGCCCGTGGAGACCCGTCAGCAGCAATGCGCCTTCTACGCTTCTGGGCGGCTGCCCTATTCCTTCAACTCCTATGTCTATTCCGGCGGCGATATGGCCGGGAATATCGGCTACTGGAACGTGTTTTATGATCAGGCGGGCAATGAGGGCTATCAGTACGCCACAGATGCTGGCGGGTATTCTTCCAACACGATCAATTGGAATGCGGCCAACGCCGCAGTCTATAACGGCGAGTTCGCCCCCGGCGGGAAGTTCAAGACGCTGAAGACGGGCTATTCGAGCCTGTTTGTGAAGATGTTCGCCGAAACGCAATCGGCCGCCGCCGCCGCGGGCGTCACGCTGAAGCTTGAACAGGGCGCGCGTCTTCACTCCATCTGGATGGAAGACAATGCGGTGAAGTTCCGCATTGCGCCGGCGAGCGATCCTTATGCCGGTCCTGGCGCGCCGGTAGAGTGCGACTACGCTTTCCTCGCCATGCCGCCGCATGCGGTCAGCCTCGTGGCCGAGGCGACGCGCTATGAGACTGTGCCGGGCCGGTTGGATGTACTGAACACGCAATCGGTTGCGACCTACCTTGACGCCGTCCTCACCCAGCCCTCCTACAAGGTGGCGATGTTTTTCTCCGAGCCCTGGTGGGAGACGGCGAAATATCCGCCCAAGCTGGATGGTCAGGGCGCGGCCACGAATGTGTTCGGACCGACCATCACCGACATCCCGCTGCGTCAGATCTACTATTTCGGCAATAATGCGCCGGCCGGCGGCGGCGCGCCGGTCTATGGCCTGCTCGCCTCCTATGACGATATGCGCTTTGCGGAATTCTGGGAGCAGCTTGAGTTGCAGGTCGATCAGCGTCGAACGGAGCCCTGGTCATGGGACACCCAGCCGCTGAACGGCGCCCAGCCGGCGCCGGACACGATGATGCGGATGCTGAAGCTGCAACTGGCGAAGGTCCATTATGGGGACCCGGATGCAGCCGGGCTTATCCCAGACCCGCTGGAGACCGCCTTCATGGACTGGGCGCATAATCCGTTCGGCGCCGGCTATCACGCCTGGGCGCCGCATTTTGATATCTGCGATGTGATGTCAAAGCTGCGCGATCCCGGCGCGCTCGCCGGCGGGGCGCCGGGCAAGATGTTCATCATCGGCTCGGCTTTCTCCAATGATCAGGCCTGGGTGGAAGGCGCGTTCTGCACCGCCCAGTCGGTCCTGGAGCAGTATTTCGGTCAGGCGCCGATTGTTCCCACGACGCAATATCCGCTGATCTGTGGATCCTACTGATCACAGACATCCAATTGTCATGCGACAGGCTTGACGCAGACCGGCCGCACCCGTACACCCACCGCTCCTTGCTGCGCAGGCGGATCGCCTTGCCCTCAAGCCCTGATGCGGGGTGGAGCAGCCCGGTAGCTCGTCAGGCTCATAACCTGAAGGTCGTAGGTTCAAATCCTACCCCCGCACCCAAAAAAGCCCCGGTCTTGCGACCGGGGCTTTTGTCTGTCTGGACAGCGACCTGATCGCCTACTCCGCCGCGCGCACTGCGCTTGGGTTGGGGGCGGCGGCGCGGACATAGGGTTGTACGTGGGCTTCGAACTTTTCGAAATTGGCCACGAACATGTCGGCGAGCTTTTCCGCCTGGGCGTCATAGGCGGCCGGGTCGCTCCAGGTGGTGCGCGGGTCGAGCAGGGCGGGGTCCAGCCCGTCCATCTCGATCGGCACAGCGAAGCCGAAGATCGGGTCGGAACGGAAGGCGGCGCCGGCGAGCGAGCCATCCAGCGCGCCGTTGAGAAGCTTGCGCGTCACATCGATCGGCATGCGCTCGCCAACCCCGTACGGGCCACCGGTCCAGCCGGTATTGACCAGCCAGCAATCCACGCCGTGATCGGCGATCAGCTCGCGCAGGAGCGCGCCGTACTCGGACGGATGGCGCGGCATGAAGGGCGCGCCGAAACAGGTGGAGAAGGTCGCCGAAGGCTCGTTCACGCCTTTCTCGGTGCCAGCCACTTTTGCTGTGTAGCCGGACAGGAAGTGATACATGGCCTGGGCTGGCGTCAGCTTGGCGATAGGGGGCATGACGCCGAACGCATCACAGGTCAGCATCACGATATTGCGCGGATGGCCGCACACATTCTCGGTGCAGGCATTGGGGATGTAGTGCAGCGGATAGGCGCCGCGCGAGTTCTCCGCCAGGCTCGCATCATCGAGATCGAGCGTGCGCGTGGCCGGATCCATCACCACGTTTTCCAGCACGGTGCCCCACATTGAGGTGGTGGCGTAGATCTGAGGCTCCGCCGCCTCAGACAGGCGGATCATCTTGGCGTAACAGCCGCCTTCGAAATTGAACAGTCCGTCGGGCGACCAGCCATGCTCGTCATCGCCGATCAGCTTGCGTTTCGGGTCGGCCGAAAGCGTCGTCTTGCCGGTGCCGGACAGGCCGAAAAAGATCGCTGCATCATCGTCCTCGCCAACATTGACCGAGCAGTGCATCGGCATGATGGCCTTGGGCGGCAGGAGGTAGTTGAGGATGGTGAAGACCGATTTCTTGGTTTCGCCGGCATAGGAGGTGCCGCCGATCAGGACGAGACGTTTGGCGAAGTCCACCGCGATCACCGTGTCGGAGCGCACGCCGTGACGGTCCGGATCCGCCTTGAAGCCGGGCAGGTTCACGATGGTGAAGTCCGGCGCGAAGTCGATCAGCTCGTCAGCCTTCGGCCGGCGCAGCAGATGGCGGATGAAGAGCGAGTGCCAGGCGAGCTCGTTGACGATGCGCACATTGATCCGGTGATTTGCGTCGGCGCCGCCGAACAGCTCCTGAACGAACAGCTCCATGCCCGCCATATGGGCCCGCATGTCGTCCCACAGCGTTGAGAAATGCTCCGGCGTCATCGAGGCGTTGAAGTCCCACCATACGCTGTTCTCGGTTTCCGCATCGCGAACGGTGAACTTGTCGCGCGCCGAACGGCCCGTGTGCTGACCGGTGGTCACCACGAGCGCGCCGCCCTTGGCGATTTTCGCTTCGCCCCGTCGCACGGCCTCTTCATAGAGTGCAGCTTCGGTCCAGTTGACGTTCAGCGCAGCGTCCGTGACGCCAAGGTCTGTGAGATCGCGTTGCGCGATGGGCGCGTCGAGCATGTGAAACTCCCCGGGGATGGACGACCGCGCGGCGTGCGCGGCGTTTCCTCTCGCCGCACATTTGTCTCGTCTCGCGGCGTTTTCGTTGGTGGCACTGTCTGTCACACGGCCGCACTCAAGGCAATGTCGAGGGCCTGGCGATACGGGTGCGGAACCTCTGTTCAGCCTTACCCCGGGTCAGGATCGCCGGGCAGGGGGATGTGTTCATGCTCGCCCGGCGGCAGGGTGAAGGGAGTGTCCAACCAGCCCTGTTTCGCGCTGGCGCGCCAGTCGGTCTTGGCCTGTTCGATGCGCGCCTGGCTGGAGGACACGAAATTCCATTCGATAAAGCGCGCGCCCAGACTGGCGCCGCCGAGGATCATCATGCGGCTGTCTTCCAGCGCGAAGACCTCAGCCTCAGCGTTCGGATCGATCGCGGCGAGCTGACCCGGCTGCAGCGTTTCGCCGGCGATCTCAAGGGCGCCGGAGACCAGGTACACGCCGAGCTCGTCATGTTCATCGGGCAGTGCGAAGCGCGCGCCGGCGGGCGCTTCAGCGTGGATATAGATGATGGGCGAGAACACTTTCACCGGTGCGGCATGGCCGTATCCGGTTCCCAGGATCAGCCGCATCTCAGCACCGCCTTCGTTAAAGCGCGGCAGCTCGCTTTCGCCGTGATGATGAAACTCAGGCTCGATCTCCTCATCCGCCTGCGGCAGCGCGACCCAGGTCTGGATGCCGTGCATGAAGAAACCCGCCGCGCGCGCCTCAGCCCCGGTGCGTTCGGAATGAACGATGCCGCGGCCCGCCGTCATCCAGTTCACATCGCCGGGCCGGATGGTCTGATGGACGCCCAGGCTGTCGGCGTGATCCATCTCTCCGTCAAAAAGATAGGTGACGGTCGCTAGGCCGATATGCGGGTGCGGGCGCACATCAATACCCTTGCCCGGCGCGAACGTCGCCGGCCCCATCTCATCGAAGAAGACGAAGGGACCGATCATCCGTTTCTTGGCATAGGGCAGGACCCGCGCGACGGTGAAACCGCCCAGATCCTTCTTGCGACCGTCAATGATGAGTTCAATCGCGCTCATGGCGGGCCTTTTCTGATTGAAGCGGAGCGCCGGGCTCAGGCGCGTTCCAGTATCGCGTTCATGCGTGTGGTGCGGGTGAGTCTGTAGCCGCGCTGAAGGGCCAGCGCGACCGGGTCGTCTCCGCCGGTCTCGTTCACCTGCGGGCGTTCCAGAATGAGCAGGCCGGGCCAGCGGGCCTCAGCGGCGTCGCGGAAGAAGGCCGACAGGATCGCGGCTTCGCCGCCCTCAACGTCAATCTTCGCCGCATCGATCCTGTCCACCCCAAGCTCATCCATCAGCTTCAACAGCGTGGTCACGCGCACCGCCTCGCCTGAGCCGGCCCTGGCTTGGGCGCCATTGGCGGGCAGGGCGGCGCGGCCCATGTTTGTGTCGACGATCCGCATCACGCTTTCACCTTCATAATCGGAAAGCGCCACGCCGGTTATCTCGATATTGGAAAGAGCGTTTTCACGGGCGTTGAAGGCGATCCGGCGGCGCATCTCGACTTGCGGCTCCACCGCGATGACGCGGCTGGTTGGCCCGCCGGCTTTCGCCGCGACCAGCGCATAGGCGCCGGCGTTCGCGCCGATATCGAAAAAGGTCCTGCCCGGACTCATCGCCGCGCTCAGCGTTTCCAGCTCATCGGGGTCGAAGCATTGCGGGGTCAGAAAGAGGCGCTTTTCCGACAGATTGTCTTTGGGGTGCAGCCGCAGCTTCAGGCCCAGCGCGCTGACATCGCTGACGCCATGGCGTGCGCCCAAAAGCGCCAGCGGACGCACCGCCCCGGCTAGGCGCAGGCCCGCTTCTCCGCGCGGAAGAAGGCGTCCCACCGCCAGGCCGAGCCTGGACATCAGCCCCGGCCCGTAGGCGCCAAATTGCGGCGTGGGGACGTTGGGGGCCGGTGTGGCGCTCTGTGGAGCGATGGGTTCGGCTTCAACGAGAACGGCTTCGGTATCGGTGTTCGCAGTCTTTGTCATAGGGTGCTTATACCTGCCTGACGCGAAGCGGTCTTCCCCGCTGCGCCTTGCCCGTCTAGTTTGCGACCGCGCGCTTATGCTCTGGAGACGCCCTGATGATCCGCACCGCCGCCCTGATTGCTGTTTTCGCGATGGCCTCGCCTGCGCTGGGCCAGGAAGGCTATGAGATTCCCGATGAGATCGCCGCGACCGCCCAGGCGCTCGGTGAGGCGGGTCTTCAGTCGGATCTGGCCTATGAGATCACCCGTGACCTGACCACCCAGATCGGTCCGCGTCTGGCTGGCACGCCGCAGGAGGCGCGCGCGCTGGAATGGGGCGCGGCGCTGTTTGAAGAGCTCGGCTTTGAAAACGTGCGCATCGAGCCGTTCGAGCTCGATCTGTGGACGCGCGGGCGCTCCATCTACGAAGAAGTCGCGATCGTCTCACCCTTCCCACAACCGATTTACGCCACCTCGCTGGGTGGGGCCGCAGCCACCCCGGAAGAGGGGCTTGAGGCGGAGGTCGTCTTTTTCGACAGCTATGATGATCTGATCGCCTTTGACGGGGCCGAAGACTCGCTCGCGGGCAAGCTGGCCTTTGTAAATGACCGGATGGTGCGGTCCATGACCGGCGAGGGCTATGGCTGGGCCAACCGCAAGCGTCGTCTGGCCTGGGTCGCGGCGGAAGATCGCGGCGCGCTCGGCGTGCTGGTCCGCTCGGTCGGCACCTCCACCAACCGCTTCGCGCATACCGGCATGATGGGTTTTCCGGAAGACCGGATGCCGAACATCCCGGCGCTGGCGGTGTCGGCCCCCGACGCGGATCAGATCGAACGCATCGCTGAGAGCGGTGAAACGATGACCATCCGGTTGAAAACCTATGCCGGTTGGCGCGGCGAGGTGATGAGCGGCAATGTCATCGCGGAGATTCCCGGCCGCGAGATCCCCGACGAAATCGTCGTCATTGGCGGTCATATCGACAGCTGGGACCTGGCGACCGGGGCGCTGGACGATGGCGCCGGCGTCGGCATCACCGTTGCAGCCGCCAAACTCATTTCAGAACTGCCGCAGAACCCGCGCCGGACGATCCGCGTCATCATGTTCGGCGCTGAAGAAGTGGGTCTGGTCGGCGCGCGCGCCTACGCGCGGGCGCGGGCTGCGGATGGCACGGTGAATGATCACGTCATCGGGTCGGAGAGCGATTTCGGCGCGGATCGCGTCTGGCGCTTTTCGTCCAATGTCGGTCCGGATGCGCTGTCGGCGATGGAAGCGATGCAGCGTGAAATGGCGCATCTGGGCATTATTCGCGGCGGCAACTCATCCGGCGGCGGGCCGGACATGATCCCCTTACAGATGATGGGCGTTCCGATGGCGCGGCTGGATCAGATCGGAACCGATTATTTCGACTACCACCACACGCCGAACGATACGTTCGACAAGATCGATCCGGACGCCATGGCCCAGAATGTCGCCGCCTGGGCGATGTTTGTTTACATGGCCGCAGAGCTCGACGTGGACTTCCGCGCCGGACGACAGACCGCCGAAGCCAGCGAGTAGAGGCTTTTTGCATTGAACGTCAGGGCCTCGCGCGTTGCGCGTGCCCTTTCCCGTTCGGATGCAATCCTATTCCAGAGTCGAGCATTAATTCTGCTTCCAGAGCATACCATCTTTCACCCCGAAGACGCCGGCAGGCGGCGTTGATCAGGGGCGGTAAGGGCCGCCGAGGAGAGAGAAAGATGATCGCTCGTACAATCCTTCAGCTTGACGCCAGCGCTCGAAGCGAGGGTTCGGTCAGCCGGGATTTGACCCGGCGCGCAGTGGCGGCCCTGTCCGGACCGGAGACGGAACTCGTGGTGCGCGACCTGGCCGCGACGGCGCCAGCCTTCGTCGATGAGGCGTGGATCGGCGCCAATTTCACGCCCGATGAGGCGCGCACCGCAGAGCAGCGCGAAGCTCTGGCTCGGTCCGATGCGCTGATCGCGGAGCTGAAGGCGGCCGACACGCTGGTGATCGGCGTTCCGATCTACAATTTCACCATCCCGGCGAGCCTCAAAGCCTGGATCGATCAGATCGCCCGGGCGCGCGTCACCTTCGAGTATTCAGACAAGGGCCCGAAGGGCCTTCTGACCGGCAAGACGGCTTACCTCATCATCGCCAGCGGCGGGGTGGCGGTCGATGGCGAGGCGGACTTCGCCACCGGCTATCTGCGCCATGTGCTCGGTTTTCTGGGCATTGACGATGTGCGCGTCATCGCGGCGGACAAGTGGATGTTTCGCAGCGAAGACGATAAGGCCGCCATTGAGCGCCAGGTCGACAGTCTTGGCGCGGCGGGCCTGGCTGCAGCCTGAGCATTGCTTGATCGCCCGTGGACGCGTGATCAAACGAAAAAGGGCCGGAGCAGTGCTCCGGCCCTTCTCTCCTCCCTGACCGACTTAGCGCGGTCTTGGATGTTTAGCGTCTACCACTCAGTGCGAAGGGTCACACCCCAGGTCGACGGAGCGCCGAGGAAAGCCATGTAGCTGGCCGTGCCTCGAGGCGCGAGCGAGGTGCCAGGCGCAGCGCGGGAGCCCTGGGCGAAGGCGTCAAACGCGACCTGCGCATAGGTCTCATCGGTCAGGTTGCGACCCCAGACTTCCACCGACCACTTTCCGTCCTCGCGACCAATGCCGAGACGCGCATTGAGCAGGCCGAACGCTTCCTGTTCCTTCTCCGGATCCAGATCGGAGCCGGTATTGTACTCCGTCACGTAGCGACCATCGATGCTGGCAAGGAAGAAGTGGTTCAGACCAACCGGACGGCGATAGGTCACTGACGCGTTCAAGAAGTGCTCAGGCGACAGCGAGAAGGATTGACCCTCGAGCGCGTCGACAAGCGGATCGCCCGTGTTCACGCTGCTATACTCAGTGTCCACGTATGCGTAGCCACCAGCAATATCGAGCCCCTCGATCGGGGTCAGATACAGGAAGTCGATCTCAGCGCCGCGAGACTCCGATTCTTCGATCGACTCCACGACGAAGGCGAGACCGTTGAACGTATTCAGCTGGAAGTCGTCGATCTGCTGGAAGAACACCGTCCCGTTCAGCTGCAGCACATCACCAAACAGCTGTGATTTGAAACCGGCCTCGAGGGCATCGACGATTTCCGGCGCGAACGAGCTGTCCGCATTGGTGAAGCCGGTGGCGTCGGTCGGGCCGTTCAGCTGACGGTCGAGGTTGAAGCCGCCGGACTTGAAGCCGCGCGAGTAGCCGGCGAACAGCAGATTGCCGGCGTCCGTCGTATAGCTCAGGCGCAACGTGCCGGAGAACTCCTCATCGGAGCGCTCGCGATCGTAGCCGTTCGCGTCAAGACCGGTGCGGGCATAGGGCAGACAGACGAGCGGTACGAGCCCCGCAACCGGGGTGCCGGCGGCGCCAACGGCCGGATTAGGCCCGAAGACGCTTTCGAAGAACGCGCAGCCCGGCGTAGCGTTGGTGGAGAAGGTCGCAAACACGTCCTTTTCTTCGCGCGTGTAGCGTAGCCCGCCTGTGACCGAAAGATTGTCGGTCAGATCGTACGTGTTGTGGGTGAAGACCGCGAAGCTGACGGTATCTTGACTATAGAGGTCCTGGTTCACGCCCGACCCGCCCGGCAACGCGCTGCCAGGGGCGAATAGCGGCCCCATCGCTACGGCGTTCAGCGTGTTCGAAACGAAGAACGGATCGGTTCCGCCCGACGCCGCAAGGCCGAGGAAAATCTCCCAGTCATCGCCGAAGCGGATTGCATCACCAAGGTTCAGCGATTCGTAGGAATAGAAAGCGCCGACAAGCCAATCCAGATTCCCGTTCACCCCGGTCAGGCGCAGCTCTTGAGAGAAGCGCTCCAGATCGGTGAAGTTGTTTGCCTGATCGCGATAGGCGATATCCGCGCCGGAATAGTCGATATCCTGGCTGCGGCTATTCTTCCATGTGCGGAAGGCGGTGACGCTGGTCAGCTCGCCAAAGGGAGTTTCGAAGTCGAACTCAGCGGAGATGCCTGAATCCTTAATCGACTGCACAAAAGGCCGGTTGGCGTTCGCAACGCGCGCTTCGGGATCCGCCGGAAAGCCAACGAGGCCGCCAACCGCGCCGACCAGGCCGGCCGCTGCGGCGGTGTAGTCCCAGGCCACTGCGGAGCAGCAGAACTCGTCGCGTTCCGAGTAGTCAACGATGATCCGGCCTTCGACCAGATCGCTCGGCGTCCACAGGGCTTGGCCGCGGAACGTATAATAGTCTTGAGTCTCTGAATCTTGGATGCTCGTACCGGATCCGTCCTGCACCACCAGGTTGGTGAATCCCTTGCGTTCCTGCTGAGCGCCGTAAAGGCGGAAGGCCAGCGTATCCGACGCCGGGATGTTCAGCCCGCCTTCAAGGCGCTCCAAGCCGTAATCGCCGAGTGTAACGGAGCCAAAGCCGCTATGCTCATTGCTTGGCGCGGCGGTGATGATGTTCAGGACACCGGCAGAGGTGTTCTTTCCGAACAGCGTGCCTTGAGGGCCGCGAAGCACTTCGATGCGCTCGAGCTCTCCAAGATCGCCGAACCCGACGCCGTTGCGGGCGCGGAACACCCCATCGATGTAGACGCCGACCGAGCTTTCAAGGCCGAAATTATCGCCGACCGTGCCGATGCCGCGAATGCGGGCCGTGGTGATCGTCTCGGCCTGGGTGGAAGTGACCATCAGTCCCGGGGCGATCGAGATCAAATCCTTGATGTCGCGCACGCCAGCATTCTCAAGGGCGTCAGTATCGTAAGCGCCGATGGAAAGCGGAACATCCTGGACGCTTTCTTCACGTTGTTGAGCGGTGACCGTGATCGTCTCGATCTGCCGGCGTTCTTCGCCGCCGACCGGATCGAAGACTTGCGCGCCGGCGACCGGCGCCAGAATGGCGGTTGATGCAGCAGCGAGAAGCGTGGAACGCAGGGTGCGTTTCATCATGGTGGTCATTCCTCCAAATCGCCTGCTTGGCGTCAGGCTTATGTTGCGGTGCAATATTGCACTTTCCCGGATACACTGACCTATTCGGTCACAAGCATGAAGACCAGTTGGAGGCGGAAGTGCGCTGGCCGGTGGATTTGAGCAGCGAAATACCGCGACAATTTGCCCTTTTTACAAAACTGTTGCAGCCTGAGCACGCCATTCGGCGACTAGGGTTTTGCTGCGTGTGCGTAATATGCTGCGGCGCACATAAGTCTCTGAGGTTTCTTGGGCTTCCTTCTGGTTGGGGCCCAGCCTAGTCTGGCGCTCCGGCTTTGTTTTTCTTCCTTTCATGGAGACCGCCATGCGCCTGGCTTGCGCCGTGATCATCAGCTTTTCCACTGTCCTCGCCGCGCCGCTCGCGCAGGCCGAAGAGCCGCTCTCTTTTGAGGATGTATTCCGGTTGGAGATGGCCGCCGATCCCCAGATCAGCGCCGATGGCGGGCATGTGGTCTATGTGCGGCGCTCCAATGACATCATGACCGATCGCACGCGTTCAGATCTGTGGACGATCGACTTTGAAGGCCGTCACCACCGCCCGCTGGTCACGGGGTCGGAAGCCTTTTCCAGCCCGCGCTGGGCGCCGGACGGGTCTCGGGTGGCTTTCATCGCCCAGCGCGAAACCAGCGCGCAGCTCAGGTCCATCTGGCTGGAAGGCGGGCAGATCACCACTCTGGCGGTGCTTCCCGCCGGCGCGAACGGGCTGACCTGGTCGCCCGACGGTCGCTGGATCGCCTTCACCATGTTCACCCGCACCGCAGAGCCGCAGGTCGATATCGGCATGCCGGCCAAACCGCCAGGCGCGGAATGGGCCGAGGCGTCGATCATTGATGAGACGATCCAGTATGAATTCGACGGGGTGGGCGAGCTGCCGGCCGGAGGCGCGCAAGTCTATATCGTGTCCGCCGAGGGCGGGGCGCCGATCCAGCTGACCGAGTTTGACAGCGGCGCGATCGGTGCGGTGAACTGGAGTCCGGATTCGCGCGAACTCTTCTTCTCGCTCAGCTCTGCTGAAGCGGATGATTTCGACTTTCGCGAAAGTGATATTCACGCGGTCGACCTGTCCGGCAATGTGCGTCAGATCACGGACTCTCCCGGAGCGGAAAGCGCGCCGGCGCTTTCGCCTGATGGCGAGGTGCTCGCCTATCTGGGCGGGCCCAATCGCGGCGTCTCCCATCAGGACAATAATCTTTACATGATGGACGTGTCCGGCGGTGAAACGCGTGAGCTGCTCGCCGAGTTGGACCGCCCCATCGCCCAGATCGCCTGGGATGGCGACGGGCGCGGGCTCTGGCTGCGCTACGATGATCGCGGCAAGACCGTGCTCGCCCACATGACCCGGTCCGGCCGGCTGGAGACGGTCAGTGATTCACTCGGCGGGCTCACCTTCGGGCGCCCTTACACCACTGGCGCATTTTCGGTCTCGCGCAATGGCCGTTTCACCGCGAGCGCGGCGAGCGCGTACGACCTGGCCAATATCGGAGTCGGCACGCGCCGCAACGGCATGCGCACGCTCACCGATATCAATTCTGATGTTCTGGGCCTTCGCGAGCTGGCGCGCATTGAAGAGATCACATGGCCGAGCTCCGCCGACGGACGCGAAATCCAGGGCTGGATTGCCTATCCGCCCGGGTTTGACCCGCAGCAAAGCTACCCGATGATCCTGGAGATTCATGGCGGCCCGCACACCGCCTATGGTCCGATTTTCTCCGGCGAGGTGCAGCTCTTCGCCGCCGCCGGCTATGTCGTACTGTACACCAATCCGCGCGGATCGACCTCCTACGGCGAGGACTTCGCCAATCTGATCGACAAGAATTATCCCGGCGAGGATGTCGATGATCTTCTGTCCGGCGTGGACGCGCTGGTGGAGCGCGGCTTCATAGACCCGCAGCGCCTGTTCGTGACGGGCGGCTCGGGCGGCGGGGTGCTGACCGCTCAGCTGATCGGCGTCGATGATCGCTTCGCGGCTGCGGCCGTAGGCAAGCCGGTGATTAACTGGACGAGCTTTGCCCTGGCGGCTGATATCGGGCCGGTCATTTATAAATACTGGTTCGGCGTCACCCCGTGGGAGGACCCGGAGCAATACTGGCGGCGTTCACCACTCTCTCTTGTCGGCAATGTCACCACGCCGAGCCTGGTGTTTGTCGGCGCCGAAGACCGCCGCACGCCTGTGTTCGAGGCCGAGCAGTACTATAACGCGCTGCAGATCCGAGGCATTGAAAGCCGGCTGGTGCGCATTCCGGACACCTATCACGGCATCGCCGACTCCCGTCCGTCCCGCCTCCTGCAGAAGGTCGGGCACATCCTGGCCTGGTTTGAGGCATACGACCCGGGGCGTGTTCAGGAGGAGTGAGCGATCCCACTTCACAAAGACGGTACGCTGAATTCGTCGGCAGCCTCTATGAACGTCATGCCGGCGTTTTCAATCAACGCCGGCGTGAGGGCGCGTTCATCGAAGCCCGCTGGCTGGCGCGCTTTGTAAACCTGATCAAGCCGAGCGGCTTGGTGCTCGATCTCGGTTGCGGCGCCGGTTATCCAAATGCGCATTACTTGACCGAACGAGGCTTGAAAATCGATGGCGTCGACATCGCTCCGGCGATGATTGAGCAATGCCGATCGCAATGGCCGGGGCAGACATGGCGAGTCGGCGATATGCGTACGGCCCCGCTCTTCGGGCCCTACGATGCCGCGCTCGCTTGGCACAGCAGCTTTCACCTGCCGGCGACTGATCAGGCTGAGTTGATCAATCGGGTCGCCGGTGCGTTGAAGCCGGCCGCACCCTTCCTGTTCACAGGCGGCCCGAGCGAAGGCGTGGTCTGGGGCGAGATGGAGGGCGAACCGCTCTTTCACGCAAGCCTGGCGCCGGACCGCTACGATCAGAGTCTCGAAGCGGCCGGGCTGCAAGTGGTGGCGAGACGTGTCGAAGACCCGGATTGCGGGGGTGCATCGGTCTGGTTGGCGCGCAAGCGCTAGACCTGCCCGCTTGGTCTCGCGGCGACCGCCTCGCGCCAGCGAGCGAGGTGGATCTGGTCCTCATCGGGGGCCAGCTTCACCCATTGTGCGAACTCCACGAAGACATAGGCGGAGATGTCCGCGATGGAGAAGCTGTCGCCGCCCAGCCAGGGCGTTTCAGCCAGGCGCTCGTCCAGCACGGTGAAGAAGTGCGCGCCGCGCTCACGGCCGCGTTCGGCGAGTTCAGGGATTTGCGCGACCGGCTTCGGGCCGGGCAGGGCGCGGTCCTTGAGCGCCTTGGAAGAATTGCGCAGCACCTCCATCACCGCCATCAGACCCTCAAACTCCACCCTTTGCACCCATTCGGCGACGAAGGCCTTTTCAAGCGGCGTGCTTCCCATCAGCGGCGGTTCAGGGAAGACCTCTTCAAGATAACGCGCGATGGCCGCATTATCGCAAAGCGCGGTACCGTCCGACAGCGTCAGCACAGGAACGGTGCAGCGCGGATTGATGGCGCGGAAGGCGTCGGAGAAATGCTCGCCGCTCCTTAAGTCGATCTCGACGGTTTTCACCGGGACGCGCTTTTCGGCAATCACCATGCGCGCGCGGCGCGGGCTGGGTGCGGTGGAGCAGTCGTAAAAGGTCAGCGTCATCGGTTCGGTCTCCTGAAGATCGGTCCTATTCAAACTCGGCCGGGCGCTCGCTGACGGCGCCAAGGCGGGCTTCGATCGCACGGCCCAGCGCGATCAGCCGGCCTTCTTCAAACAACGGCGCCCACAGGCTCGTCGCGTAAGGCGTGCGATGGGGTGTCCTGTCCTCGCCTGCCGGCGCGCCGAAAATCGTGCGCGTGGGAGTGTCCATGAAGCCGGATCGGAAGGCCAGCTGTGGGTGGCCGGTATAATTGGTGATCAGCAGCATGGCGCCGGCGAAGTTCGGTCCGATGATGAGATCGACGTCCTCAAACACCCGATCCATCATCTCCATCACCTGACGGCGCAGCCGATCGGCATTGATCAGGTCCACTGCGCTGGCGAAGCGGGCCCTTCGCCAGGTGTTCGGCCAGGCCTGTGCCTCCTGCCAGCGCAGCTGGTCGTCCAGATCAGAAAGCGTGAGGTGTTCAAACGCAGCCGCCGATTCCGCCTCCAGCTGGATCAGCAGGGCGCCATAGGGGTGATCTTCAAGGCTGATTTCAACAAGCTCCACGCCGAGCGCACGCGCCGCCTCCAGCGCGGCCAGGTCCGGCGCGGCGCCGTCTTCAAACCAGGCCGGGTCATAGCCCACCCGCAGTCCCGCGACTTCAGCGCTGAGATCAATTTCGAGCCCGTGAGAAAGACTGGACGGGTCGGCGTCGTCGAAACCGTTGAGCGCGGCGAGCACCGGCGCTGCGTCTTCGGCGTAGCGGGTGATCGGCCCGATCTTGTCCAGCGACCAGCACAGCGCCATCGCCCCGGCGCGGGACACGCGCCCGAATGTCGGTCTGAGGCCCGCTGCACCACAGCGATGAGACGGCGACACGATGGAGCCGAGCGTTTCGGTGCCGATTGAAAAGGCGCACAATCCGGCGGCGGCGGCGCTGGCGGAGCCGGCCGAGGAACCGGACGAGCCTTCCTCGGTGTTGAAAGGGTTCCGCGTCACCCCGTCATACCAGATATCGCCATAAGCGAGCGCCCCGACCGTGCTCTTGCCCAGAAGCACCGCGCCGGCGGCTTCCAGTTGGAAGGCGGCGGTCGCGGTCTGCTCGCCGATGCGCTCGCGATAGGGGGTCGCGCCCCAGGTCGCGGGCAGGCCTTCCACATCGATAATGTCCTTCAGCGCATAGGGCAGGCCGTGCAGCGGCCCGCGCACCTGGCCGGCGGCGCGTTCCGCGTCTCGCTCGCGCGCCTGGCTCAGAGCGCGCTCGGCGAAGACGGCGGTGAAGCATTCCAGCTTCGCTCCGTGGCGCTCGATGCGGGCGAGGTAGATCCTTGTCAGGCGTTCAGAGCTCAAAAGGCCGGCTTCCATCCAGGCCGCCAGATCGGCAAGGCCGGCGAAGGCGATGTCGGCCTCATCGCGGGGCAAAGCGCTCGCCCGGTGCGGCGCTGGCGTGAAGCGGTTCTCCTGCTCGCGGTACGGGCGGCCCGGCAAGCGTGGATCGAAGACCAGAGCCGGGCTCAGCGTGTTGGGGCGTTCGCGAGCGCGCAGCGCCTCGGCGCGGCCCAGCCAGGCGTCAATTCCGGCCAGCATCTGCTCGCGTTCGCTCTGGGTGTAATCCAGTGAGAACAACGATTGCGCGCAGGCCAGCGTGTCGGCGTCCACCCCAGTGGTCGCCACATCCTGGGCGGGCGCGCCGGAAGCGGCGAGAAGTCCGGCGCCGCCCGCCATCAGGCCGAGCGCGCCGCGCCGCGTCGCCTGAACGCCCGGCGAGGCGATTGAACGGTTGCGGTCTGGATTCATCACGGCGTCCTTCCGTTCATACAGTGCGCGCGGTGCGCTGAGTCGGCGCTATTGAAGCGCGATTGCGGCCATAATTCATCTTCGAAACGCCACAATTCGAGCCTGTTGCCGGCTCAATTGCCCTCGATGGTTAATGAGTCTTATCCATAGCTGGAGGGGGGCCTCCGATGCCAACAACTGACACAATCGAAAGCCATGATCACGCCCCGGCGGATCTGAAGCTGTTGCGGGAGGCGAAGTTGGACCAACAGATGGACCGGATCCATGAGCGCGCGCATCGCGTCGAGGATCGCCTGACCAAAGCCATCGACGGGGCTGACGACGCCTTTCGTTCCTACGTTCATTTCCAGAAGACGCGCGGTCGCGTCGACGGAAAGCCGCTCCCGCAGGAGCGTCAACTCATCCGCGCGGCGAGCTATCCGGCGAGCCATGTGATGACCTTCTCCATTCTCGCCGGGTTGATCCTGGTGGAAGGACTGATCAATGCGCAATTCTTCGCCAAGGGGTCCGATCTCGGCCTGCTCGGCGGCTGGATCCAGGCCATCACCGTAGCCTTCACCAATGTGATCGCCGCCTTCTTCCTGATCGGGTTTCTGTGCGTGCGCGGCCTGTTCAATCCGGACCGTCCCTTCTCCTTCGCCGCCGCGGCGATCGGCTTGCCGCTGGCTGTGGGCGGGATCATTTTCCTGAACTTCACTGCTGCGCATTATCGCGATCTTCTGGAGATCAACGCGGCGGCGCTGGCGCTGGGTGATTTCACTCAGACCGGCGAATATCTGGCGCCGGTCAGCCGTGCGCTGAGCTTCTCCCAGTTTGAAACCCTTGAGGCTCTGCTGCTCTTCGTTCTGGGGCTGACCTTCGCCGCGATCGCGGCCTTCAAGGGCGCGACCTTTGATGACCGCATCATCGGCTACGGCACCGAGCAGCGCCGCTTTGAGCGCGCAACGGCTCATCTGGCCGCCGTGCTGAAGCAGACCCCGCGCGAAACACGCATGCTGGGTGATGATGATGCACGCTTCCAGCAGCCGCGCCGCGCTCAGGCTCTGCTTGATGAAATCAGCGCCTATCGCGGGCAGATGCGTCGCCGCGTCATTGGCGAAACCGGCGCGGAGAGTGAAGCCCCGCCCTTCGCCGACGCTCAAGGCCGTTAGGGCAAAAGGGCCGCTGGCGCACACTTGCCGGTCACACCCTGCCTGTATCATGGTTAACGCTGCCGGACCGGGACGGGACTCGCCCGTCCCGGTCCGGCAGCGGCCCCCAGGGCCTGCACAAGGAGCTTGAACGCCATGCGCGGTAAAGACCTGGTCGGCTTTTTCAATCTGATCGTTATCGTGGGCGTGCTCGGCGCCATCAGCTACGCAGCCACCCAGCTGCAGCCGGAAGAGTATGATCCGGATACGCTCTGTCCCACGGACGTGACCGCCCCCCACGCAGCGGTCATCATCGACAAGACTGACCGGTACTCGCCCGAAGAGGCTGAACGGATCGGCAATCTGATACTGAACGCCCGCGATGGGCTGGAGATCGGCGAGCGTTTCTCGCTGTTTGAACTCGACGAGCGCGGCGATCTGGCGAATACCGAGAGCTTCTCGCTGTGTAATCCGGGCCGCGGCGATCAGATCAGCCCGCTCTATCGCAACCCGGCGCGCGTGGAAACGCGCTACCAGTCCCAGTTCGAAGCGCCCCTGCAGCGCGCGCTCGCCGACCTGGTCGAGCCGAAGGATTCTCCGCAAAGCCCGATCATCGAAGCGCTGGCGCGCCTGGCGCTGGAGGACGGGTTCGGCCAGGATGTGCCGCGCCGTGAAGTCGCGCTGGTCTCCGACATGCTGCAGAACTCAGACCTGTTCAGCGTCTACGGCGCGGCGCGCTATGATCTGTCCCGACTGCCCGATCCGGCCCGCGTCGCCGACGCGATTGAAGACCGTTATGGCGACGGGCTGGCGGGTCTGCGCGTCCAGGTCTTCCTGATTGAGCGTCGCGGCTGGACCGAGGCGCAGGCCGACGCCCTTCCGCAATACTGGGATCAGGTCTTCGCCCGCCTCGGCGTGCGCGCCCGCTGGAACCAGCTTTAAAATGCGGTGATCCGCCGATAGGCCGGCAGGGTCAGGCACTCCTCAAACCCGTCATCAAGCGCCAGCGATGTGAGTATCTCACCCGCCTCAGCGAAACAGCCTTCGGCGAACGCATTCGCGCCGACCTATCGACGTCTATTCTGTTGGGTTGGGGTATTCTACTTCCATAAATTGATTCCACCCGTTCTCACCCAAGCCGTAGTCCCGGACTGACAGGCCCTTGTCTTGAATGGAATAAGTCGACCGGCCAAGCGTTGTCGCCGGGCTTCCCCAAATCACTGTGAGAGTTTGATCGACAATCTCGCCCTCAACTGGGTGGATGGCGCCTTGGCTGTCTTCCCAGAAGCCATTGACCCGGTTCTCGGCGATTTTGTAAACGCCCCGACCCTGGAAGATCGGCGCGCCTGTTTCTCGATGCCGGATTGAGTAGGTCTGGATGAGGTGATTGCTGCTCAAGCCTGTCGACCATGCCGAATGGCATCTCGCGTCATTCCCCCAGGCGTCGCAGTCGGCCACCCATTCATTCACCACCGCTTCAGCGAAGCGCAACTCCTCCGCCTCGCCTTGAAGGGGCAAGGCCAGCCAGAGCAATACGCCGATCGAAAACGGTAAGAAGACAGACTTCGTATCCATTATGGTTCTCCATTTGGGTATGGCGTTGCCATCTCGTTCCCTGTTTGTCGTCATTTCACAAAACGGCGGGAGTGAAGGCTAATATCGGGTAGAATATCGCGTTCATGGAACTGTGCAGAATCCAGCAGGGTAGGATCGACCCTCCGGATCGATGGCAAAGCCATCCCAGGAGCCATCCACTAAGGGTCATTCGCGTAACAAGAAGAGCGACTATCCCTGCATGGAGTTCAGTTGGCCCTGCAAGGAAGAGCAGCGGGATGTGCGCGGCCATGAAGATCAGGGCCTGGACGAGGTTGCCGACCTGGAAGCCGAACCAGTTGATCAGGCGCTTGGCAATGATGCCCCGAAAAACGATCTCCTCCGACAAGCCGGTCTTGAATACGGCGATAATGAAAATGATAACAAAAGTTTCCGGCGCGATCCCCAATTGCTGAACCTGATAGATCACAGTTCCCGGCGCTGAAGATATATCTCGCAAGGGTCCGAGGACCGATGTGAAGACTGACAGGACGAGCAGAAAGCTCATCACGAGGAGCGTGAGGCGCAACGAAGCGGCGCCGATTGGCGTGAATCCGACCCATTGGAGATACCCCTCCGGTTCTTTTCTTTGAACTGCCACCACGACCCGCGTTAATAACCAGAAAAATATTGATAATAGTATAGCAATTGATAATTGGAATACTGTGTCTATTGTAACTTGTGTAATGTCCATGACTTTATATCCATATTGCAGGATAGATATTTTATCTTGCAGCTCAATTAATGCTTTTCTTGTAGCGAAGGCTCCGAAAGCTCGTGGGCTGGAGCGTCTACACGTGCGGAATAGGCTTCCCTTGCGACTTCAAGGCCGTTGTCGGTGAGGATGACGGTTTTCAGTTGTGCGTCATGAGGGTGGCGTCCGGGCTTGATCCGTCCACGCTTCGTCAGGCGCCCCAGGCAGGTCGTCAGCGCGCCAGAGGTGACCATCATTTCGTCAGGCAGTTCCGGTGGCGTTATCGAGTATGGCCGGCCTCGCCGTATCAAGGTCAAGAGGACGTCCATCGCCGTGTAGTCCAAACAAAAGTGCTCAGCGGCGTTGGCCGCAGACTGTTCCAACCGTCTGCCCGCCACGATGATTCGATCAGCAAGCGTTATCAGATCGGTATCGTGGTCCGGGAAGGACTGGCGCCATTCCTTGGCGATCCGATCAATGAGGTCTGTATCTTTCGATGACAGGCGTCGTTGGTTCATACCTTTTGATACAAGAAAAAATCTTTAAGTAAAGATAAATTTAGGAGTGCGAATTGGGGGAGCTGCCCCAGGTCCTGAATCCGCCTCAGCATGAATGGCGGCCTGGCGGCTTTGTAAGTCTTGGCAATGCGCTACGCGTTGAGCTCGCTCTATCGTTGTCCAAAAACCTGATACGGACGCAGCCAGGCTGAGACCGGGACCGGGTCCTGAAGCAAGTTCTGGATAACGAAAGAGCGGGTGGAGACGCGCGCTGCGTGCTCGCATAGCCCTAGACGGTCTTCACTCGATCATAGGCCGGCAGGGTCAGGAACTCCTCAAACCCGTCATCAAGCGCCAGCGCCGTGAGGATTTCCGTCGCCTCGTCAAACCGGCCGGACGCGAAGGCGTTTTCGCCAAGCTCGGCCTTGATGGCGCTGGCGGCCTTCTGGATCGCATGGCGCACATAAGCCTCGTCGATCAGTGCGCCGTCGGCGGTCTTCGCGCCATGCACGCGCCATTGCCAGAGCTGGGCGCGCGAGATTTCCGCCGTCGCCGCATCCTCCATCAGATTGTGGATCGGCGCTGCGCCGCGTCCCGATAGCCAGGACGCGATATAGCGGATCGCCACATCGACGTTGCCCAGAACGCCTTTGGCGGTGATGTCGCCCTCGCAGGGCGTGATGAGCGCCTCCCGGTCTAGGCTGGGCTCCGGGCGCTTGTCCAACTGGTTCGGCCCGTCCATCACGGCGTCAAACGCGGCCATCGCGATCGGCACGAGGGCCGGGTGCGCGACCCAGGCTCCGTCATGGCCGATCTCCGCCTCGCGGGTCTTGTCGGTCTTCACCTTCGCCAGCGCGGCCTCGTTCGCGGCGTCGTCGCCTTTCACTGGAATGAAGGCGGACATGCCGCCCATGGCGTGCGCGCCGCGCCGGTGGCAGACCGCGATGACGCGTTTGGCGTAGGCCGCCATGAAAGGCGCGGTCATGCCCACGGCATGTCGGTCGGGCAGGAGTTTGGAGGCGTCGGTCTTCTGTCGCTTGATATAGCTGAAGATATAGTCCCAGCGCCCGGCATTGAGCGCGGTGATGTTCTCGCGCAGCTCGTAAAGGATTTCATCAAGCTCGAACGTCGCCGGCAGGGTCTCGATCAGCACCGTGACGCGCGCCGTGCCGCGCTCAATCCCCAGGGTTTCTTCGCAATGGCGGATCACCAGCGACCAGAGCCGCGCTTCCAGCCGCGTTTCCAGCTTGGGCAGGTAGAAATAGGGCCCTGTGCCGCGCCGCTTCAGCTCTGCATGATTGTGCATCAGGTAGAGCGCAAAATCGAGAAAGGCGCCGGCGACCGGTTCGCCGTCCACCTCAATATGGGCTTCATCCAGATGCAGGCCGCGCGCACGCACGATCAGCACGGCGTGATCATCTTTCAGCGCATAGGATTTGCCCGAAGCCGCGTCGGTGTAGTCGATCCGATGGTGGACCGCGTCGCGCAGATTGATCTGACCGTCCATCATATTGGTCCAGGACGGGGTCGAGGCGTCCTCGAAATCGGCCATGAAGCATCTCGCGCCGGAGTTCAGCGCGTTGATGATCATTTTCCGATCCACCGGTCCGGTGATCTCCACGCGGCGGTCGGCGAGATCGGCCGGGGCGGGTGGGACGGTCCACTCGCCATTGCGGATGGCGGCGGTTTCGGCGGGAAAGTCGAGCTGTTCTTCACCGGCGTCGAGCCGCGTCTGACGCGCTTCGCGTTCCGCCAGAAGGCGTTTGCGTTCGCCGTCAAAGCGGCGATGCAGTTCTGCGATCAGGTCGAGCGCATCGGTGGTGAGGATGTCCTCATACCCGTCGCGAATTTCGCCTTTGATGATCACGCCGTCGATGTCCCCGCGCATGGCGAACTCCTCTTGTGGTCTTCAGGTTTCGTGCAGCGGCGCGTCAGCCAGGATGACGCCGTCGCGATCCGCATAAACATACTCGCCGCGACGCGCCACCGCGCCAGCAACCGAGACTGGATCGCCGATCACGCCGCGCCCGCGTTTCACCGTCTTCATCGGGATCAGGGCCAGCGCCAGAACGCCGAGATCTTCAGCCTCCAGCTCGGCTGCGTCGCGCACCGCGCCGTGGATGATGATCCCGGCCCAGCCATTGGCCGCTGCGCGCGCGGCGAGATCGCCGCCGAGCAGGGAGCGCCGCAGCGACCCACCGCCATCCACGATGAGAACGCGGCCATCGCCGGGTTCGAATACCGCTTCGCGAACCTTGGAATTGTCTTCGAAAGTGGTGACGGTCTCTACCGGTCCGCAGAAGCTGGCGCGCGCCCCGAAGGAGCGGAAGACCGGTTCCAGAACGCGGACCCGGTCCGGATGCGCATCGCACAGATCGCAGGTGGAGAAAGAAGCGGGCATCAGTCGATCGCGGTGCGGAAGGGGTGAAAAATGGAGGAGCGCCGAAACTGAACATCCAGCGGTTCAGCCCGGCGCTCCGCAGTTCGGACATCCAGCGGTCCGAACCGAACTCATCTTGCCGGCGAGACCGGCTGGGTAGGGGCGCCGGGCCCGGACATCCAGCGGTCCGGGCCGGCGCTCCTCAGGGCGAACATCCAGCGGTTCGCCCTGGATGGCTTCACTCAGCCGCGGTGTTGAACTGCGCGGTCTCGGTGGATTCCGCCATGGCGGTGGTCGAGGACTTGCCGCCGGACAGGGTGGTGTTCACAAGATCGAAATAGCCGGTGCCGACTTCGCGCTGGTGGCGCGTGGCGGTGTAGCCCTGGGCCTCGGCGGCGAACTCGGCCTGTTGCAGCTCCGAGTATGCGCCCATGCCGCGATCGCGATAGCCGCTGGCGAGCTGGAACATGCCATGATTGAGCTGGTGGAAGCCGGCCAGCGTGACGAACTGGAACTTATAGCCCATCGCGCCCAGCTCGCGCTGGTAGGTCTCGATCGTGGCCTTGTCCAGATTGGCTTCCCAGTTGAAGGAGGGCGAGCAGTTGTACGCCATCATCTTGCCGGGGTGCTCGCGTTGGATCGCTTCAGCGAAGCGGCGCGCCTCATCGAGATTCGGCTTGGAGGTTTCCCACCACAGAAGGTCGGCGACCTTGGCGTAGGCGAGCCCGCGCTTGATGCAGTGATCCACGCCCTTGCCCGGCTTGATCCGGAAGAAGCCTTCCGGCGTGCGCCCGGCGTCGAAATCAATGAATTCGTGGTCGCGCTCGTCGATATCGGAATTGATCAGCGTGGCTGACTCCGCATCGGTGCGCGCCACGGTGAGCGTCGGCACTCCCATCACGTCGGCGGCCAGGCGCGCGGCATTGAGATTGCGCTCGTGCTGGCTGGTGGGAATGAGCACCTTGCCGCCCAGATGCCCGCACTTCTTTTCCGCAGCGACCTGGTCTTCGAAGTGAACGCCCGCTGCGCCGGCCTCGATGAAGGCGCGCATGATCTCATAACAGTTCAGCACCCCGCCAAAGCCGGCTTCGGCGTCGGCCACGATCGGCGCGAACCAGTCCCGGCTCGCCTCGCCGCGCTCGGCGACCTCGATCTGATCGGCGCGCTGAAGCGTGCGATTGATCTTCTTGGCGAGCTCCGGGGCGGAATTGGCCGGGTAGAGCGACTGATCAGGATACATCGCCCCGGCGGTGTTGGCGTCGGCGGCGACTTGCCAGCCGGACAAGTAGATGGCTTTCAGGCCGGCCCGAACCATCTGCATGGCCTGATTGCCCGACAGCGCGCCCAGCGCATTGATATAGGGCTCGCTGTTGATCAGCTCCCAGAGCTTCGCCGCGCCGCGCTCAGCCAGAGTGTGGCGAATCTGAACCGACCCGCGCAGCTTGATCACCTCTTCGGCGGTGTAATTGCGCTCAATGCCGTCAAAGCGGCCCGGGGCGGCGGCGGGGACAAGATCGTAGAAGCTGGTCATGGCGAAGGCCTTCTGTTCGTGTGTTGTCATGATGCTGACAGGCCGCCGCCACTCCGTCGAGTGCTTATTGTATAGAAAGCGGATGAGAGGTATACATTTGAAAAATGTGTGAGTGTGTGATTGTCATAAATTGACAAATTGGGAGTTTGGTATGAGTGAAGCCGGGCAGGAAAAGCTCTTCGCCGGCGCGCGCTTGCGGCGGCTGCGCAAGGACGCCGGTCAGACCCAGGCTCAGTTCGCCGACGGGCTCGGCGTCTCGCCCAGCTATCTGAACCTGCTGGAGCGTAATCAGCGCCCGGTCACGGCGCGCGTGCTGCTGGCGCTGGCTGAGGCCTATGACGTGGATGTGCGCGCTTTCGCAGCGGAGTCCGATCGCCAGCTCCTGACCGATCTAAGCGAGGCGGTCGGCGACCCGGCTCTGGCGGGATCCGATCTCGACGCGCGCGATCTGCGCGATCTGACGGACGCCCACCCGCGCGCGGCGGAAGCGTTCGCCCGGCTCTACCGCGCCTATCGCGAAACCCATGCGGCGGCGTCCGATCTGGCGCTTCGCGTCGCCGATGGCGGGCAGGGGCCGGGCGGCGCGCTCAGCGCCTTGGAGGAAGTGCGCGACGCGCTGGACGCGGCGCAGAACTGTTTTCCCGATCTGGAGGACGCCGCCGATGCGCTCCTGCCGGAGGCCGGCTCAAACCCTTTGGCCCGTCAGGAGGCCTTGCAGGCGCGTTTGAAGGACCGCCACGGCGTCATGGTGCGCGTCTATGGTGATGACGTCACCGGCGGCGCGCTGCGCCGGTTCGATTTCCACACCCGGCGCCTTCTCCTGTCAGACCGGCTGAGTGCTCCGGCGCGCGCCTTCCACATCGCCGCGACGGTGGCCACGCTTGAGTTGGAAGATGCGCTGGCCGAAGCCGCCGGTCGTCCCGCCCTGACCACCGAGGACGCCCGCCGGCTCTATCGCGCCGCGCTGGTCAATTACGCGGCGGCGGCTCTGCTGATGCCGTATGAGGCCTTTCACGCCGCCGCCGAGCTTGAGCGCTATGACATCGCCGCCCTGCAGCGTCGCTTCCAGGTAAGCTTTGAACAGGTCTGCCACCGGCTCAGTACGCTCAACCGACCCGGCAGGCGCGGCGTGCCCTTTTTCATGATCCGGGTGGATCAGGCGGGCAATGTCTCCAAGCGCTTCGGGGGAGGGGTGCTGCCTTTCGCGCGCGCCGGCGGCGGCTGTGCGCGCTGGCGATTGTTCGACGCCTTCCGCGCGCCGGAGCGCATCCATGTCCAGGCGCTGGAGCTGGCCGATGGCGGACGCTATCTGTCGATCGTCAAGGCGGTCGCCCGGCCGCTTCCCGAGGGCGGCGCGGCGCTGCAGGCGGTCGCGGTCGGCTGTGAGGCGAAGAACGCCGACCGGCTCGTCTATCACGATGGCGCGGGCGAACCGACGCCTGTGGGTCTCACCTGCCGGCTTTGCGAACGGCCCGACTGCGCTGAGCGCGCCTTCCCGCCGCTTCATCGCCGCCTGAACATCGATCCGCATGTGCGCGGCCCGGCGCCATTCGCGTTTGGTGAAGGATAGCCGCGCCTTCTTCATAGCCGGCCCGGATCGGTTCGCGTTATGTTGGGTGGAAATCCGATGAGTCGATTGAGCCGATTGTGATGGTCACGCCCCGACAACGCATTCTTCTGATCGCCGCCGGCGCGTTTGTCGCGCTGGGGGTTTTGGGCATTCATGCCGGGCCGAGCTCGGCCGGATCGCTGCAATCGCGTCTGCAGGTCTCTGCTGAAACCGCGCTGGAGGAGGCCGGGCACGCCGGCTGGGCCGAGCTTCGCCTGTCCGGCCAGGTCGCTTACCTGTCCGGTCTTGCGCCTGATGAAGCGGCGCGCGACGAAGCGCTCGCCGAGGTGAAATCCGCAGCCTGGGCCGGCGGCATCGTGGCTGGCGGGATCACCCGCGTGCACGACGATATCCGTCTCGCCGGCATGCCGCAGGGCGCGGTCCTGTCCGCTGACGTGTCAGCCGGTCGGCTGGTGCTGACCGGATTTGCGCCGGATGCGGAAAGCCGCGATCAGATCGCGTTCACCGCAGAGCGCCTGTTCGCCGGACGCGCCGATGTGTCTCTCCGTCTGGCGCCCGGCGCGGCGCCGGTAGGATGGGAGGCGGCGGTGCGGCTGCTGCTCGGCGAGGTGGCGCGTGTCGAAACCGGGTCGGCGCGCCTGCGCGGGGACCGCATGACGCTTTTCGGCCAGGCGGCGAACGCGCAGACCGCGCGTTCCATAACCGCTGAGTTCTCCAGGGCGCCGGGCGTTTTCCAGACCGCCGCGCTCGTTCGTCAGGCCGGGTCGCGCTATTCGGCGATAATTGAAGACGGCCCGCTGTGTGCGTTGATGGCTGAAGCCGCGCTTGGCGAGCATCGGACCGGATTTGACGCTGAGACCGGGGCTGTCGCGCCCGGCAGCCGCGCCGCGCTCGCGCGCGCAGCCGCAGCACTCGGCCAGTGCCGCGGCGACTATGCGATTGGCGTGCAGGCTCCGGCGCAAGCCGGTGAAGACGCCGCAGCGCGCAGCGAGGCGGTGATGGCGGCTCTGATCGAAGCGGGTGTCGCGCCTGATCGGCTGCGCGTCGCCGCTGCAGACAGCGCCGGCGAGGCGCGGCCCGTCTTCACCGTCTTTGAAGGCGCCGCCCTATCTGAAGACACCCCCTTATCTGAAAACTCTGGCGAGGCGGCGCCTTCCGAGGACGCCGCCGGCGATGATGAAGCAGCGGAACCGTGACCGCTGACAGGAGGCTGAATTGCTCTGGTTGACCTGGCATATGTGGATCCTGCTCGCGCTGGCTTTTGCGGGCGGCGCGCTGACCGGTTGGATGCTCCGCGCCGAGCCTGAGGCCGGCGTCGCTGAAAACGAGAGCGGCGAGGCTGAAGACGCGCCTGAGCCTGAGCCGGTCGCTGAACCCGCCCCGGCGCTGGCCGCGCCGGGGGCGAGCGTAAAGCCGGCTGCCGCCAGAACCGCGGAGCCCGATGCTTCGCAGCCTGACGATCTCAGCCGGATCAAGGGTGTCGGGCCGAAGCTGGTCGCGGCGTTGAACGCGGCCGGCGTCACGCGCTTCTCCCAGATCGCCGCCTGGAGCAAAGCCGATGTGGAGCGCATGGATGAAGCGGTGAACGGGCGCGGACGGATCGAGCGCGATGACTGGGTGGGGCAGGCCAAGGCGCTGGCCGGCTAGTGTGAAACGAAAAGACGCTTCGCTCAGGATGAAGCCTTGCTGAGGGCCAGCAGACGCTCGGCCGCTTCGCTCGCCGGCATCCGGCCCTGCGCGACCTCGGCCTCGAGCGCTGCGGCGCCGGAGCGAACCGCCGGATTCGCCTTGAAGCGCTCTACCAGTCTTTCCTCCACCATGGACCAGAGCCAGCGCACCTGCTGATCGCGGCGGCGCGCCTGCAGGGCGCCGGGACTGTCAAGCGCGCGGCGGTGCGCGCCGATCAGCTCCCACAGCTCGGCCATTCCGTCGCCCTGGAGCGCGGAGCCGGTCATCACCGCCGGGCTCCAGTGCTCGCTGACCGGGGCGAACAGGTGCAGCGCGGACTTCAGCTCGCGCGCGGCCTGGGCGGCCCGTTTCGCATTCTCGCCATCGGCCTTGTTGACGAAGATGATTTCGGCCAGCTCCAGAAGGCCTTTCTTGATCCCCTGCAGTTCATCACCGGCGCCGGGCAGCATCAGCGCAATGAAGACATCAACCATGTCCGCCACCACGGTTTCCGACTGACCCACCCCGACCGTCTCCACGATGATCACATCGTACCCGGCCGCCTCGCACAGCAGCATGGCCTCGCGCGTCTTGCGGGTGACCCCGCCCAGCGTGCCGGCGGACGGGGAGGGGCGGATGAAGGCGTTCGGATCGGTCGCCAGTCCCGCCATGCGCGTCTTGTCGCCCAGTATCGAACCGCGAGACCGGCTGGAGGAGGGGTCCACCGCCAGCACCGCGACCTTGTGGCCCTGTCCGGTCAGATACGTTCCGAAGGCTTCAATCAGGGTGGACTTGCCGACGCCGGGCACGCCGGTCAGCCCGATGCGCCAGGCAGACCCGGTGTGGGCCATGAGTTCGGTCAGGAGCGCGCGCGCCTCGGCCTGATGCTCAGCGCGTGTTGATTCTGACAGGGTGATGGCGCGCGCCAGTGCGGCGCGCTTTCCGGTACGGATATCGTTAACCAGCTTCGACATAGCGTCCTGATTTCAAGATGGTTCGGGCGAGTGGGCAAGTTCAGCCATCCGGTTGCGCGCGCTGGCGAGTGATTTTACTATGCGCGCAAATTCACTTGAGAGTCTGATCGGCCTGATCAAACACGGGGACTGAATGATGACGATGAAAGCACTTCTTTCCGGCGCGGCGGCGGCGGCGCTTCTGACGGGCGCGGCGAGCGCGTATGACCTGGTGTTTGTCGACACCGGTCTGGGCGCGTTTTCCGCCAGCGGTGATGAAGTCACGACCGGCGGTCTGGGCCTGGCCCAGGAGCTGGACTTCTCCGGCGGCGTGGACGGCACCTTCCATGTCTATGTG
>JBCBSP010000012.1:0-30302 GCA_039819095.1 Pseudomonadota bacterium | reverse complement strand
GACTTCATCACCGCTGGCGGAAAACGCGCCCAGACCGGTGTCGACAAACACCAGATCATACGCGCTCGCCGCGCCCGTCAGAAGCGCCGCTGCCGCCGCGCCGGAAAGAAGATGTGTGAGTTTCATAACGCGTCCCCCATTAAGGCCCGCTGTGAGCGCGCCAAGATCATGACTTGTCACGCGCATAGCAGCTATGGGCGGCACATACAAACGCGAATGGGAGGAAGGATGGCTCCCCGGGCCGGACTCGAACCAGCGACCCAGCGGTTAACAGCCGCTTGCTCTACCAACTGAGCTACCGGGGAACACTCCATCAAGGATGGAGGCGAGGTCTTTAGCAATCGAGATTGGGCGGTGCAAGCGCGCAATGACAGCCGGGCTGCGCTCACCGGGATGGTTGATGCGGCAGGCGAAAAAATCGGGAGCCCGGAGGCTCCCGAAAAGGCATTGGGTGGATGGTGGGGTGTCTTCATCTGAAGACGCATTAAGAATTAGCCGATTCGAGGTTAACAAGCCGCTAACGCCTTGGGGCGGCTCGCCGGATTTCGTCATTAATCTCACCGCTGCGTTAATCGCCAAGCCCGTATCTGCGCCCGCAGAAGGGTTCGCCGGCGGCCCGCGCTCATGCTAGCGTGTCCCGTAAACCCGTTCGAGCGCGAACGGTGACGCGGTAAGGAGACACGCCATGGGTATTTCACGCAGCGCCAGCTATTCCGAATTCTGGCCGGTCTATCTGCGCGAGCACGCCGAGTCGGCCACGCGCATCTTTCACTATGTCGGCACGGTGCTCGCCAGCTCGGTTCTGATCGCGGCGCTGGCGACGCAGACCTGGTGGATGCTCTTGCTCTATCCGGTGGTGGGCTATGGCTTCGCCTGGGTCAGTCACGCCTTCATCGAGCGCAACAAGCCGGCGACCTTCGTTCATCCGCTATGGTCGCTGATCAGCGATTACCGGATGACCTTCCTGTTCTTCACCGGCCGTCTGGACCGCCATCTGCGTGACGCCGGCGTGATCGATCACCCACATGCGAGCGCGGCGGAGTAGGCATGCATTGTCTGTGAAGAGAAGAGGTTGGAGGCGCCACCCGGAATCGAACCGGGGTACAAGGATTTGCAGTCCTCTGCGTCACCACTCCGCCATGGCGCCAACCGGTGCGGATCGATGCGTATAGACGAGGCTGGCGGTCCTCGCAACGCGCGCAATCGCTCTTGCGCAGCGCGTGTGTGAATTCGCAGGCCGGACCGCATTGCGCGAGCGACCGCACGCACGATATAAGCCGCGCGAATGAGATGAGGAGCGTTGACAGCCCGATGAGCGAATTCGCCGAGGCGCGCCGCCAGATGGTCGCCGGTCAGATCCGGGTCCATGACGTCACCGACAAGCGCGTGCAGGACGCCATGTTCGAGATTGAGCGCGAGAGCTTCGTGCCGCGCGCCCAGCACCCGCACGCCTATGCCGATCTGCAGATCGATGGCGGGGAGGGGCGCACGCTTCTTCGTCCGCGCGATTTCGCCAAGCTGGTGCAGGCCGCCGGTGTGCGCACGGGCGATGTGGTGCTCGATATCGCCTGCGGGCGCGGCTATTCCACCGCCGTGCTGGCGCGGTTGGCCGATACCGTGGTGGGTCTGGAAGACAGTGAAGCGGCTGTGGAGAAGGCGACCGAACGGCTCGCCGCAGCCGGCGCGGACAATGCCGTCGTCGTGCATGGCGAGCTGAAAGCCGGCATGCAGGGCCAGGGGCCCTTCAATGTGATCTTCGTTGGCGGTGCTGTTGATGCTGTCCCGCAGGCCTGGTTCGACCAGCTGGCCGATGGCGGGCGTCTGGCCGTTTTCGTTCGCGATGACGCGGTGGGACGCGCTATGGTGTATACGCGCGCTGGCGATCGCATTGGCGAGCGGGCCGTGTTTGATGGCGCGCCGGCGCTGTTGCCAGGCTTTGAACCGGAGGCGGGTTTCGTCTTTTAGATGACCCCTCGTTTAAAAAGTGAACACTGTTCACTATCGTAATTGATCGGGCTGACTATATATCGGCGTGTAGCGGCGCCTGGGGGCCGCGAAGCGAACACCCTGGAGGGGATGAATGAGACGCTTCCTTATCGCCGCAACCGCCGGCTTCGCAATTCTGGCCTTCGCTGCGCCCGGTGCTTCTCAGACGCTGGAAGAGACGCTGGCGACGGCCTATCAGTCCAACCCGGTGCTCGCCGCTGAGCGCGCGCGCCAGCGCCAGACCGATGAGCGCCTTGTCCAGGCCCGCTCTGCGCGTCTGCCGAGTCTTTCCGCCGGCGCCAGCGCTTCTGAGAGCGAGCGTTGGGGCGGCTCAAGCTTCCTGACCGGTTCCGGCGACGGCTCGGTCGACTACTCCGTCAGCGCTAATCAATCGCTTTATCGCGGCGGTCGCACCTCCGGAGCGATCGACCAGGCCACCGCCTTCATCGATGCCGGCCGGGCCGGGCTTCTTTCCACCGAGCAGACCATCCTGCTGGATGCGGTCGGCGCGCATATGGATGTGCTGCGCGATCAGCAGGTCATCGCCATCCGCCGTAACAATGTCGAAGTGCTCAGCGAACAGCTGCGCGCGGCCCGCGACCGGTTCGAGGTCGGTGAAATCACCCGCACCGATGTCGCCCAGGCCGAGGCGCGGGTGTCCGGCGCGCGCGCCCAGCTTTCCGCCGCTCAGGCCGCGTTGGCCGCATCACGCGCCAGCTATGAACGCGTCGTGGGTAATGTGCCCGGCGAGCTGACCGCGCCGTCCGGCCTTCCCGAAGCCCCGTCAAGCTTTGCTGACGCGGTTATCATGGCCCAGGACATGAACCCGCAACTGCTTGCCGCCCAGTTCAACGAACTCGCGGCGGAACGCGGCATTGAGGTCGCCCGCGGCGCGCTGCGCCCGGAAGTCTCGCTGCAGGCGCGCGCCTCTGAGTCGCGTGAATCCGATTTCAGCGGGCAGGGGACAGGCTCCGCCAGCCTCACGGCCCAGCTTTCGGTGCCGATCTTCACCGGCGGGCTGAACCGCTCGCGCGTGCGCGAAGCGGTCGCCGCGTCCGATCAGGCCCGGCTGCAGGTCACTGTTGCGCGTCGTCAGGTGATCGAAGGCGTCACCAATGCCTGGAACGGCCTTCTGGCTGCTCAGGCGGTGATCGAATCAAGCCGTGAAGCGGTGCGCGCCAACGAAATCGCCTTTGAAGGCGTTGAGCAGGAAGCCTTTGTGGGGCTGCGCACGACGCTGGATGTGCTCAATGCGGAGCAGGAATTGCTCAATTCGCGTCTGGAGCTGGTCCGCGCCGAGCGCGACCTGTTCGTGGCGAGCTATGCCCTGCTTCAATCCATGGGGCTTTTGAGCGCCGAGCAGCTGGCGCTTCCGGTTGAGATTTACCAGCCGGAGACGGCCTCTGACGCGGCCTTGTTCACTAACTTTGACTTAACGCCCTGGAACTAGCCTCACTCCAGCAGCGTTGCAAGCTGGACACAGCTTATGCACGGCGAATATCGTTAAGTCCGGTGATCCGCCCCATACCGCAAGAGGACTTGTCCCATGGCCGAAACCAATTCCGAGCAAGAGCCGACAATGGAGGAAATCCTCGCCTCCATCCGGCGGATCATCAATGAAGATGACGAGCCCGGCGACAAGCCGGAGGAACCGACGGCGCCGGAACCTGTCGCTGAAGCTCAGCCTGAGCCGGTGGTTGAAGACGTCGCTCCGGAACCCGAGCCTGAGCCGGCGCCGGAGGTTGATGAAGGCGTTCTGGAACTGACCGAACGTGTCGAGGACGACGCCGCCGGCACCGATCCGCTCGCCGTGGCCGATGATCTGATGATTGTTGATCGCGAAGATGAGATTGCGCCCGAGCCTGAGCCCGAACCGGCCCCTGAGCCGGAAGCTGAGCCCATGTTCGCTGCAGAGCCTGAGCCGGAACCCGAGCCTGCACCCGAACCCGCGCCTGTGGTCGATGAGGATTCGCTGCTGGACGAAACCGCCGCTGGCGCGGCGGCCGGCATGTTTGCGGCGCTGTCTGACAATCTGCGCGTCTCGTCCGACCAGGGTCAGACGCTGGAAGGCATTGTGCGCGAGCTGCTTCGCCCGATGCTGAAGCAATGGCTGGACGAGAACCTTCCGACCATCGTGGAAGAAAAGGTCGAGGCCGAGATCGAGCGCGTCGCCCGCCGGCGCCGCTAGGCTTGATCCTGACGATATGAGTTGCGCGGCGAGCGTCGGGTCCGTCCCGGCGCTCGTTTGCGTTTCGCGATGAGGGTTGATCATGCGCGATCTTGATGCGGCCTGGCGCGAGTTGGAGCCCTGGCTCGCCGAACGTGAAACCCGGCGCAAGGTCGCCGTGCGCAAGCTGACGCTGGGCGGCGGGGCCGGGCTTGCGGCGGGTCTGGTGCTCGCGCTGATCGTCGCCGGGTTCGGCGCGCCTTTGCCGCTCATCCTTATCCTGGGCGCCCTGCCGGCGATCGGCGGTCTCGCCTGGGGCGGCATGGCGATGTCTGCGCTTCACACCGAAATCAAGGAGGGACTCAATACGCGGCTGGCGGAGAGTTTCTCACTCAGTTATCGCCGCGAGCTGGCGAGCGGGCCTTATTTTGGCGCGTTTCGACAGCACGGCCTGGCGCCGGGCGGTGATCGCCGGTCCTTCGAAGATCATTTCTCCGGCCAGGCCCATGGCGCGGATTTCGAGCTTTATGAAGCCCATATCGAGGAACGCCGGCGGTCGAAGAACCGCACCTACTACGTCACCGTGTTTCGCGGCGTGCTGATCCGCATCGCCTTTCCGCGCACGATTGAGGGCGTCACGCTGGTCACCCGCGACAAGGGGATGTTCAACGCGCTGGAAGGCTGGGCGAAGAAAACCTTCTCCGGAAAGAAGCTGGAGCGGATCGGCCTGGTCGATCCTCATTTCGAGAAAGCTTTTGAAGTCTACGGCACCGATCAGGTCATGGCGCGCTACCTGCTGACGCCGTCCTTCATGGAGCGCCTGCTGCGGCTGGAGACCCGGCTCGACGGCAAGAATGTGCGCTGCGTGTTTGATGAGGACTTGTCCGACGGGCAGGGGCGCGGAGAGCTTCTCATCGTCGCGGAGACCGGCAATCAGTTCGAACCGGGCAGCCTGTTCAAGCCGCTGGACGACCGCAAGCGCGTTGAGCGCCTGCATGGCGAGATCGTGCTGATCGACGAGATCATCCAGACCGTGCTTGAGCCAGCGTCGTTCGGGAACGGGTAGGGGCTTCCAGCCCCGTCGTCACCTGAGGGTGAAGAGCCAGAGCGCCCTGTGATCCTCATCCTGAGGCGCGAGTCCAGACTCCAGGCTGTTATCCCGGGCGAGCGCAGCAAGACCCGGGACCTATTCGGGTTGATCTGAACCGCAGGGCTCCAAGCGCAGACATCACGGAATGGGTTCCGGCTCGGCGGCTTCGCCTTGGCCGGGATGACAGGTTGTACGTCGTCATCCCCTGTGGAGCAGAGCCCCATTGCGGTTGGGCTGATGCCGCCGCCCCGTCTAAAGCTCAAACACCCCCACCACCGGCACGTGATCGGACGCCTTCTCCTTGCCGCGAACATGCTTGTCGATCTCGATCGCCGTCACTCTGTCGGCGGCCTGCGGGCTGAGCAGGAGGTGGTCGATTCGGATGCCGTTATTCTTGTTCCAGGCGCCGGCCTGATAGTCCCAGAAGCTGTACTGGTGGGCGCGCCCGTCCAGATGCTCGAAGGCCTCGGTGTAGCCAAGCCATTTGATTGCATTGAAGGCGTCCAGCGATTGCGGGCGGGTCAGCGCATCGCCTTCCCAGGCTGCCGGGTCGTGAACATCGGCGTCGCGCGGAATGATGTTGTAATCGCCCGCCAGGATGACCGGTTCCTCATAGGCGAGCAGGCCGGCCGCATGGGTCTTTAGCCGCGCCATCCAGGCGAGCTTGTAGTCATACTTTGGGCCGGGCGCTGGATTGCCGTTGGGCAGATAGATGGAGGCCACGCGGACCGGACCGGAATCGGCGCTGATCACTGCTTCGACATAGCGGGCCTGCTCATCGGCCTCATCGCCGGGCAGGGCGCGCTCGGCGACCTCCTCGATAGGGCGCTTGGAAAGCAGGGCGACGCCGTTATAGCTCTTCTGGCCCACCGTCTCGATATTATAGCCGAGCGCCTCGATCTCCAGACGCGGGAAGGCGTCATCGATCGTCTTGATCTCCTGCAGGCAGGCGATATCCGGGGCGCGCTCCTTCAGCCAATCGAGCACGTTGGGCAGGCGGGCCTTGATGGAGTTGACGTTCCAGGTGGCGACAGTGAGAGTCATGGGGGGGAGAGCTCCGATATGGCGGATATCGACGCAGACCAGAGTGCACCGAAACGTCACTCCGTGTGGAGCGTGATTCTCATGCTCCTGGTGAGCGCGGTCGCGATTTTTATCGGTGTGATGGGCCTCGGGCTCTATCTGCCCAACATGATGAGCTTCGCCCGAGTTCTGGACTCAGAACCGCAAAACCACACTGCGCTCGCCGCTTTCCTGTTTCTGTCTGCCGGCCCGATCATGGCCGGGCTCGGGCTTGTTTTGGGTTGGATCGTCTTCGCTTTCGGCCGCCGCGGCGCGGCCTGGCGCACGACGCTCTACCTGCCGCTTCTCTGGGCGATCGCCGTGCTGGCTTATGTGACCATCGTGACCAGCTTCTGCGAGGGTTCGTTCACCTGCGAATTCTAAGTCGTCTTGGCGGCTTTTCGAGCCGCACAACCGTCCTTGCTTTTGCTGAAAAGCCTCTAAAACCCCTCGAACGTCGCGAATTCATCCACCGGCGCGCGTTTTGAGCGCAGCTGGTTGATCTTTGCGTCCGGGTCGGCGTAGCCGAGCGCCATGCCGCAATAGATGATGAGCGGGGCCTCCACGCCGAGCACTTCTGCGACCGTTTTCGCGTGCGGGGTCCAGGCCTCCTGCATGCAGGAGGCCAGGCCCTTCGCTTCGGCGGCGAGCGCCAGGCTCATCATGAACATGCCCAGATGCGCCCACTGGTTCTCGTTCATCTGCTCGTCGATGGCGAAGAACAGGCCAAGCGGTGCGCCGAAGAACTCGTAATTCTTCAAAAGGTGAGCAAAGCGCGCCGCCTTGTCCTCGCGCGGCACGCCCATCAGCGCGTACATGTCCTCGCCGACTTCAAAGCGGCGGCTGCGATAGGGATCCCAGAGCTTTTCCGGGTAGACCGGAAAGCGGGCCTCATTCTCCAGCGGGTTTTCAGCCAGCTTCTTGTGCACCGCGTCGATGACGCGCTGGCGCGCCTCACCGGCGACCACGCGGACATGCCAAGGCTGAACATTACCGCCGGAAGCCGCAAAGCGGGCTTCGTCGAGCAGTTCACGGATCTGGTCCTGTGAAACCGGCGTGTCGAGAAAGGCGCGGGTGGAGATGCGTTTTTGAAGCGCTTCGCTAACTGTCAGCTCCGCCATCAGATCGCGAAGCTCACGCCGCAGCCGCAGGCCGCTGTCGCGTTCGGGTTTCTCACCTGGAAGCTCGCCCCGATCAGCTCGTCGACATAATCGATCTCAGAATCGGCGAGGAAATCGATACTCATCGGATCGATCAGCACAGTCGCCCCGTCGCGCTCTAGTTTCAGATCGTCTTCAGCCGCGTCGTTTTCCAGATCGAACTTGTAGGAAAAGCCTGAACAGCCGCCGCCAATAACCGAGACGCGCAGATAGCGCGCGTTCTGGGCGGTCATGATCTGATTGATCTGGGCCGCAGCGGAGGCGGACAGGGAGATATTCGGTTCGCTCATGATCGGGCTTTCACTACGGTCGGTTTGCGGTTCGCACACTCTAAATATAGAAGGCCGATCAAACGGTGAAAGCCCTTCTCAGTCATTGATGATGATCCGGAGCCCGCCTCATGCCGCATCCACGCGCCGCCTATGCCTGCGATCCGGATCAGAGCCGGGGTCGCGTTTTCAAGCAAGGCGAAAGCGCAACCCGCACCGCCTTCCAGCGTGATCGCGACCGGATCATCCACTCCAGCGCCTTTCGGCGGCTGAAGGAAAAGACTCAGGTTTTCGTCGCTCACGAGGGCGATTACTACCGTACGCGGCTGACCCATTCGCTGGAGGTCGCCCAGATCGCCCGCACGCTCGCCCGGGCGCTCCACGTTGATGAGGATCTGGCTGAAGCCACAGCTCTGGCCCACGATCTCGGGCATCCTCCCTTCGGTCATTCCGGCGAGGATGCGCTGGCAGCAGCCATGTCCGGCTATGGCGGGTTCGATCATAACGCCCAGACGCTGCGCGTGGTCACCAAGCTGGAGCGGCGCTATCCGGAGTTTGAGGGGCTGAACCTGACCTGGGAGCTCCTGGAAGGCGTGGTCAAGCATAACGGTCCGCTGATGAGGGCGGGCGAGGACGGCTCTAGCCTTGCCTGGGGCTTTCGCGACTATCCGCACTGGCGGGCTCTGGAGCTGCACACACATTCCAGCGTAGAAGGCCAGATCGCCGCGCTGGCCGACGACATCGCCTACAATAACCACGACATTGATGACGGGCTGCGCTCCGGCATCCTGAAGCTGGATCAGCTGCTCCGGCTGCCCATGGTCGGCGATGTGTTCCGCGATTGCCGGGCGCGCTACCCCGATATCAGCGAGGATGTGCTGATCCATGAAGCCGTGCGCGAGCTGATCGGGCTGATGGTTGGCGATGTGCTCAGCGAGAGCCGCCGGCGGCTGGAGGCGAGCGGGGCTCGGAGCGCTCAGGACGTGCGCGATCTGGCCGAGCCGGTTGTGGCGTTCTCAGAACCGATGCTGGAGAATCTCGCTGCGCTTCGCCGTTTTCTGTATGCGAACATGTACTTGCAGTACAAAGTCAAACGCATGAAGGAGAAAGGAAAGCGCGTTGTGCGGGATCTTTTCGCCGCCTTCATCGAGGATCCGGCTCTGCTGCCCACCGAGTTTCAGGCGATTTCCGGCGGCCGCGATGAGGCGCAGACCGCGCGCGTGGTCTGCGATTATATCGCCGGGATGACGGACCGCTTCGCGATTGAAGAGCATCGCAAGCTCTTTCACGTGGAGAGCTGGCGTTGAAGGGGCGCGCCGGCGCGCGCGTCGCGTTATGGTTCGGTTAACGAGGCGATGCGAATCGCTTCTCGCTTCGACCTCGACCCGTTTTGATCTGAGGTTTCTCGACCCTTCAGGGCTGACCCATGTCTGATTCCGCCAAGTTGGGCGCGTATGCGCCGCCGCCTGATGAATACGATACGTTTGACGCCCGCGCGGCGGAGCCGGAGCGCCGGGGGCCGCTGCTTTTGGTCGTCGCCGCTGCAGTCTTCGTGCTGTTCGTCGCGGTGGTCTTCAGCGCGTATAATCAGGGTGTGCGTGACCGCAGCGACGCGCCGGTCGTGGCGCGCGATTCCGAACCGTTTCGCCGGGCGCCGGATGATCCGGGCGGCTATGAAACGCCAGGTCAGGATATCGAGGCTTACGAGCTGAGAAACGCCAGTGCGAACGAGGCGGCGGACTCCGATCCGCCTGTGGTCACCGGCCAGCCTGAAGAGCCTGTGGAGGCTCCCGGGCTTCAGGTGGAAACGGTCGATGCGGATGAGATCGCTCCTACGCCGGCTCCCGCGCTGGATGCGCTGCGCACCGACCCGGCTGAGGATGATGAACCGGCGGCGAGTGAAACCGCGCCGGAGCCTGCGCCTGACCCGGCTCCTGCGTTAGAGCCGGAACCGGAGCCTGCGCCCGCACAGGCGCCTGCTGTGGTCGCGGCCGGCGACTGGGTGGTGCAGATCGCCGCCTTCCGCACTCGCGATGAGGCTGAAGCCGGCTGGATCGCTTTCCGTACGCGCTATGCCGATCTCGCCCAGGGACGGGCGCCGGACGTGGAGACCGCCGATCTTGGCGCGCGGGGCATCTATCACCGTCTGCGCATCGCCGCCTTCGCCGAGCGCGGCGAGGCGGAAACCTTCTGCCGGGCGCTGCAGCAGGCGGGTCAAGACTGCCTGGTGACGCGCCGATGAACGCGCTCGACACCATCTGGCGCGGCGCGGGAGCGACCATTTGAGCGATCTGTTCGAAGAGGACCCGGCCGGTTTTGAAGCGGTTGATGAGGCTGAGGGCGCCGGTCAGGAGCTGATCCTGGATATTGGCGGCTGGGAAGGCCCGCTTCACCTGCTGCTGGCGCTGGCGCGCAAGAACAAGGTCGATCTGGCGCAGATCTCCATTCTGGAGCTTGCCGACCAGTATCTGGACTTCATCCATAATGCACGTGAGCGCAGGCTGGATATCGCCGCTGAATATCTGGTGATGGCGTCCTGGCTGGCCTATCTGAAGTCGCGCCTTCTGCTTCCCAAACCGCGCAAGGATGATGACGAGCCCGAACCGGAAGCGCTGGCCGCCTCGCTCGCCTTCCGCCTGGCGCGTCTGGAAGCCATGCGTGCGGCGGCCAGCGCGCTCTATGCCGGTCAACTTTTGAAGCGCGATGTGTTTCCCGTCGGCGCACCGGCGGGCGTGCGGTCCATCCGTTCGCCGAAATACGAGGCGAGCCTGTTCGATCTGATGAAGGCCTACGCCGCCCGACGCGAACGCGAGGCGCTGACCCACTACCAGCCAGAGCAGCCAAAAGTGTATTCGCTGGAAGCCGCGCGCGCCCGTCTGAGCGCTCTGGCTGCGCAGCTGGACCGCTGGAGCCGGTTGGACACGCTGCTGCCGGAGGATCTTGGCGAAGACGCCCCGCCGCCCGGATCCGTGCTGGCGTCCTCGCTCCTTGCGGCGCTGGAAATCACTAAGGATGGCGAGACTGAACTGCGCCAGGATGCGGTCTATGAGCCGATATGGGTCCGCGCACGCGCAGCAGGCCGCGCAGCGGAGACCGGAGCATGAGCGATCAGGACGATACCGGGCGCGATGCCGATCCCATCGCCGCCGCGATCAAGGGTCTGCGTCAGCGCGCCGAGGCGCCGGCCGGCGATGACGGCCCGCCGGGGGTTCGTCTTGCGGTCGATAATGACGCGACGCTGGTGCGAATGGCTGAAGCGCTCCTCTTCGCCGCCGCCGAGCCGCTGGATATTGAAACGTTCAGCGCTCGGCTTCCTGACGGCGCGGACATTCCAGCCGTGCTGTCCGCGCTCTCGGCCAAATACGCCGAAGCCGGCGTCGTTCTGAACGAGGTGGCCGGCAAGTGGCGCTTCGAGACCGCGCCGGATCTGACGGACCTGTTGGCGGATGTGCGCGAAGAGCCGCGCAAGCTCTCTCAGGCGGCGCTGGAGACACTCGCCATCATCGCCTATCACCAGCCCATCACCCGTGCTGAAATCGAGGAGGTGAGGGGGGTCGCGGTCTCCAAGGGCACGCTCGACCTTCTTTTCGAGCTGGGCTGGGTGCGGCTGCGCGGACGTCGGCGCAGCCCGGGCCGCCCGGTGACCTACGGCACGACGGACGCCTTCCTTGAGTATTTCGGGCTCGCCGCTCTGGCCGACCTGCCAGGCCTTGGCGATCTGAAGGCCGCCGGCCTCTTGTCGGCCCGCCTTCCGGCCGGTTTCGCGATACCCGATCCGGGCAGGATCCTCAGCGAGGACGAAGACCCGCTTCAGGACGAAGACGCCGCCAACTTCCACGTCGATTTTCTGGACGACGAGGGCGAGCCGTAAAATTTGGGTTTAGCCCTGATGACGCTTGTTGGATGATATGGGGCCGGGAACAGCAACGTCCCGCGGGAACCTTGCTTACAAGTCCGCCTTACAAACAATCATATCTAGAAAGGCCAGCGTCGGTAAGCGATCCCATGTCCTAGGCTCGCCATGTATGACGGCTTCGTCCCTTATGCTTGTTTGCTACGCAGGATAATGATCTCTCAACCACACCGCAGCGTTTACTCATGAAGAACGACACAAAGCCCGTTGAGCCAATCCCGTTGGCGACCGACCGCTTGCAATTATCCGAAACGTCGGAAACCCACCTTGATGAACTCGTTGAGCTTGCGAATGATTATGAGGTCGCTGTTCGCCTCGCCAGAATGCCTTTTCCCTACAGCCGAAGCGATGGGATTTGGTACTTACAGAACATTGCCCCTGCTTGTGCGAGCTGGTCCGTGCTGGCTTCAGGACGGTTTATAGGCATCATGAGCCTGAAGCCGGAACCAGAGCTAGACTTTCTGGGTTTAGGCTACTGGCTCGGCCGGTCTTATTGGGGACAAGGTTACGCGACGGAAGCGGGGCGAGCCATCGTCCAGTACTGTGCCTCGTTGTCTAACCTGTCGCATCTGCGATCAGGCCACTATGCCGAGAACCGTGCATCTGGCCGAGTGCTTGAGAAGCTTGGTTTTCGTAAAGTCGGACAGCACAAGCGCGACCACCCTTTGCTTGGTAAGAAGGTCGAACACGTGGACATGTTGCTCAAGATAGGCTCCCCAGGTTGAGTTCAGGCTCGCGCCGCCATCGTATCCGACCGCAAAAGGCAACTCACGACTTTTAGCGGATACCCCGCTCAGCAGTACGGAGGATTATCCAGCCCGGCCGGCGATTTGGTGAAAATCTCAACGCCGGTCTCGGTCACGCCGACCGAGTGCTCGAACTGAGCGGAGAGCGACTTGTCGCGCGTCACCGCGGTCCAGCCGTCGGCCAGCACTTTCACGCCGGGCTTGCCGGCATTGAGCATCGGTTCCACGGTGAAGAACATGCCGGCCTCCAGCACCGGACCGGTGCCCGGATCACCGAAGTGCAGCACGTTCGGCGCGTCATGGAAGAGCCGGCCAAGCCCGTGGCCGCAGAAATCGCGCACCACCGCACAGCGCTGGCTTTCAGCGTATTCCTGGATCGCCCAGGCGATGTCGCCGAACGTATTGCCCGGCTTGATCTGGTCGATGCCGCGCATCATCGCTTCATACGTCACCTCGACCAGGCGCTCGCCCTTGCGGCGGACCTCGCCGACCGGGAACATCCGGCTGGTGTCGCCATGCCAGCCATCCAGCACGCAGGTCACGTCGATATTGACGATGTCGCCGTCTTTCAGTGGCTTGTCGTTCGGGATGCCGTGGCAGACCACGTGATTGATCGAGGTGCAGCTGGACTTGGTGTAGCCGCGATAGAAGAGCGTGGCCGGCGCTGCGCCATGATCAAGATAGAAGGCGCGCACGCGGTCATCGATCTCCTGGGTGGTGACACCGGGCTTCACATGCTCGACGAGCATGTCCAGGCAGGCCGCTGAGAGTTGGCCGGCCTTGCGCATGCCGGCAAAGTCTTCGGGACCGTGCAGCTTGATGCGCCCGTCGCGTTCCAGTTCTGCGGCCCCTGCTTTGACCTGCATCGACTCTTCCATTGCGGTTCTTCGTTCCATGTTGCGGCCTGCTTCATATAACCAGCCGGGCGGCGCTTGGGAACGCCGCCCGGCCTGCAGGCTCAGTACAGCGTCGGCTACCGGGCGAAGAAGCTGTCCTCATTCCAGGACGGGGTTTCTTCAGCGTTGGCGATGGCGTCGATGATTTCCAGATTGATCCGTGCGAATTTCGCGCCCTGATCAAAGCGGATTGTCTGGGTGAAATCGTCGGTGGGTGTGTGATAATTGCCGCCGAGAAAGCGCAGGAAGCCCTGACCTTCGTCATCGGCCTCATCGGGTGAGGAAAAGCCGGTCATCAGAAAGAGGGCCGGAACGCCTGCGCGCACGAAGCTGTAATGGTCAGACCGGGTGAACAGCGCCTGCTCGGGGATCGGATCGGGGCTGAGCCGGGCTCCGGCGCGCGCAACGGCGGCTTCCGCGATCGGGCCAAGGTTGGAATGCTCCGAACCGAAACCCAGAAGGTCATCGAACTCATAAAGGATGACCGGCATGTCCAGATTGATGTTGGCCACTGCGCCTGCTGTCGATGCGGTCGGGCTGAAGGCGAGGTGAGCCGAGCCCAGCAGTCCCTGTTCCTCAGCCGCCAGCGCCACGAACACCACCGGCCGGCGCGGCGCCGGACCGGCCGCCATGGCCCGCGCAGTCTCAATCATGATCGCCGTGCCCGAGGCGTTGTCGAGCGCGCCGTTGCAGATGGAATCCTCCGCTTCGGGAAGCCGGCACTCACCCAGATGGTCCAGATGTGCGGTGACGATGATCGGCTCATCGGACACGCTTGGATCCGAGCCGGGCAGAACGCCGAGAACATTGGCGCTCTCAACCGGCTCGCGGGAGGTCTGCTGAGCGAGCGACACGGTGACGCCGAGATCAAAGCTCTCAAGCGCTTCGCCATTGCGCGCCGCTTCCACGATGTCGGTGAAGCTCTGGCCGGACTGGGCGAAGAGCCGTTCAGCCGTCGATTCGGAGACCGATGCGGTGACGGCCAGCTCAGAGCTGTTAGTCGCCGCTTCGGTCGTCATGCGCGGACGGCCTGACGCGCGCGCCATCCGCTCAAATGTCCAGCGGGTCAGGCCCTCAGCGGGGATGAAGATGACGCCCGCCGCGCCGGCTTCAGCTGCGTATCGCGCGCGGGTGCGCGGCGAGTTGAGATGGGCGCTGACATCGCTGCGCAAATCACCTGGCGCGCCATACAGCACGACCGCGATCCTGCCTTCCACATCAACCCCGGAAAAATCGCTCAGGCCGATCGAGGGCGCCTCAATGCCATAGCCAACAAACACAGCCTCGGCTTCCAGCGCGCTCTCGTCATGGATGGCGTGGGCGGAAACCAGGAAGTCTTCACCGGCGACGAGCGCCTCACCTTCAATGCTCATCGCCGCGCCTTCCGGCACGGCGCGCATGCGCTGCAGCGGGACCTGCTGGTAGAAGCCGTCATCCCCGCCCGGAGCCAGACCCATCAGCCGGTACTGCGTCTCCAGATACAGCGCTGCGATATCATAGCCAGGATCGCCGGCCAGCCGACCGTTCAACAGATCATCGGCCAGAAACCGCATATGGGCTTCGATGGCGCCGGGCGTGATCTCGTGGGCTGGAGCGCTCCGGACAGCCGGCGCCGGGCTTTGCGCCGGCTCGGCGGCGGACGGTTGTGGGCCCAGGGGAACAGTGGCGCAGCCGGACGCGAGCAGGACCGCGCTGAGGCAGGCGACAAGCAATTGAGGCTTCATGAGAACTCCTTGGAGGCGCGCATCAGGAGCGGCGCGAATAACGGGCTCAGCTCTATCATGGCGAACGGGCGGGCCTCAACGCGAGAGCGCTGCAACCCGGGCGGCCGCTTCGGCAAGATCGGCTTGCGGCCTGGCGTAATGCTCGGCGAATGGCCCGATCATGCGCGCCGGTTTGCCCGTTGACAGCTGAAAGCTAACCAGCCGGGTTATGGCGCGAAACACAGTCTGGCCATCGCTGACGCGGCGGAACTGATACCAGCGTTCAGCGCGCAGCCGGCCGTCTGAAACCGCGATCCAGACCGCACAGGCCAGCACGTCGCCCGCCCGGCCATGACCCAGATAATCGGCCTCGGTGCGAACGATCGCCATGCCGCGATCCAATGCGCGGCAGTCTTCGCGCGTGTGCCCGTCCGCCTCCCAATGCGCCCATCCGGCCTCATCGGCCCAGCGCAGATAAACGGTGTTGTTGGCGTGACCGAATTCATCGATCTGGTCAGATCCGATCACCACTTCGCGAATGAAAGGGCGGGGCAAATCCCATCCGGGCGCTTCAGGGTCGGACACGTTCATGGTGTAAAGCCCGCTTTCGCGCCTCTTGCTGGCCGGCGCCGGTCGCGCATAGCTAAGCTGTGCGCGCCGTGATCGCAAAGGGGCGCGGCCCGAAAACCAAAAAGGGAAGCCCGCCCTATGCCGAACAGCCGAGCTGCGAGCCAGCGCTCTGTCACTGCCGGGGTCATCGTGATTGGCGATGAAATCCTGTCCGGGCGAACGCGCGACATCAATGTCCAGCAGATCGCCGGGTTTCTGGCTCCGCTGGGCGTCGCGGTTTCGGAGGTGCGCATCGTGCGCGATGACCCGGACGCCATTATCGAGGCGGTGCGCGCCCTGGCGCAGCGCTGTGACTACGCCTTCACCACAGGCGGTATCGGACCCACCCATGACGACATCACCGCAGACGCCGTCGCCGCCGCGTTCAACCGCTCCATCGACGTGCGCGAGGATGCGCGCGCCATTCTTGAGCGCTGGTACGCCAGCAGCGCGACAGAGCTGACCGAGGCGCGCCTGCGCATGGCGCGCATTCCGGACGGCGCGGCGCTGATCGACAATCCGGTGACCGGCGCGCCGGGCTTTCAGCTTGAAAACGTCTTCGTCCTCGCCGGAGTGCCGAAGATCGCGCGCGGCATGCTGGAGGATGTCGCCCATCGCATCGAGGGCGGCGCGGTCACCCACAGCGTCACCGTACGCCTTGAAGGCGCGCGAGAAGGCGATATCGCCGCAGCGCTGGGCGCTTTGCAGGCCGAGCACTCCGATGTTGCGCTGGGCTCCTACCCCTGGATTGAAGAGACCGAGTCCGGGTTCCGGCGCGGCGTGGCTCTGGTGGCGCGTTCCACCGACGAGGCGGCCCTTTCAAGGGTTGAAGCCGAGCTGCGCGGCCTCACCAGAGGTCTGAGCTGAACCCAGCTGCATGCCGGCGCTTCGGAACGCTTGTTCGCTCGCGCGACGGCGCCTACCCTTCTAGTCACACGAATGGACCCGAATTGCAGGATTCTCCGCCATGGCCAGCGCCTATACCGACCCGCACATCCGCCTTGATGATGATGAAAAAGCCGCCGACGCGAAGGGCGCGCCCGATTTTGTTTCCAAGGCGCTGTTCGACAGCCGCACCGTGCTGGTCACCGGCGGGGTGAGCGACAAGATGGCGCGCGAGGTCTGCGCCCAGCTCTTCGCGCTCGCGGCCAAGAGCGATGACCCGATCCTGATGATCATCTCCTCGCCCGGCGGCCACGTGGAATCCGGCGACATGATCCACGACGTGATGAAATTCATCAAACCGCGCGTGGTCGTGCTCGGCTCCGGCTGGGTGGCGAGCGCCGGGGCGCTGATCTTCGTCGGCGCCGACAAGGGCGATCGCTATGCGCTGCCCAATACGCGCTTTCTCCTGCACCAACCCTCCGGCGGGGCCGGGGGCATGGCGTCGGACATCGAAATCCAGGTGCGCGAGATGCGCACCATGCGCGACCGGCTCAACCAGATCTTCGCCGACGCGACCGGCCAGCCGCTCTCGCGCATCGAAGAAGACACCGATCGCGATTTCTGGCTCTCCACCGGCGAGGCGATCGAATACGGCCTGCTCGACAAGGTCGTCGCCCGTCAGGATGAGCTGAAACTCTAACCATCGCGCACCAGCGCTTCAGCGCGCACAAGCGCCTGTGGACCAAACCGGTCCGCGAACGCTATCAAGACCACTGGATGCGACTTGGTGCGCATCCGCAGCGGGCGTGGCGAAACTGGTAGACGCACCGGACTTAAAATCCGTTGGGCGGCAACGCCCGTGCCGGTTCGAGTCCGGCCGCCCGCACCATTTTTCCATAGTCTCAAGCCTGTCCGGGCTTTCGCTCCTCGCTAAAGCTGCGGGCGCGCGTTCGTGCTTTGGAGCCGTTCCGGTTCGACGGCGAGCCGTCGAGGCGCGTTCAGGCCAGGCCGCCGGTGAAGGCTTCGGTATCGCCCTGGTCGGTGCGAAACAGCCGGATAGGGCCCTGACAGCGTTTGCGGTGACAGCGCAGCCTTGCTTCGACTTCGTCAAGGTGGGCGTGTTTGAGCTCCGGCTGATCCAGCAGGATCTCTGCGGTGTGATACTGGTGGGCGCCGCAGGCCAGGCAGAGCGCCTCCAACCATTCGTCAGCCGGCAGGTCGTCCAGGCGCAGATCGGTTTTCCAGTTCATCACCAAAAGTCCTCTGTCTTGGGAATGCGCGTGTAGGAAATCTTGCCGCCGGCGTAACCGCCGGGTGGCGGGGCCCACATGCCCTGGGTGACGATGGAGGCGGCGTAGCGCGCATTCAGCCGGTCGACCGCATCCTGAACGGCTTCCCATTTGCGGCGCTTGCGGTCGTCGTTCAAAAGCCAGTCCGACTGACGCTGGCTGGCCGGCGTCAGCTCGCACAAGGTGACGCCCAGCCTGAAGATCCGCTCCGTGGGGGCGAGCTTTTCGCGCACACGCTCCCAGATATGGTTGAGCGCCTCCAGGCAGGCATTGTCGTCATGAGCCTGATGCAGGGGGGCGATATCGGAATATCCGCCGCCTCTTAAAGACATCCATAGCCGCAGCTGTCCGGCGTAGAACCGATCGCGCCGCATGCGCCGCGCCGCCTTGACCAGCAGCAGGCGGGCGCATGAGTAAGCCTTTTCGGGCGTGCGATGGGAGGGCGGCAGAACGCGTCCGTGTCCATACATCGCCCTTTGCGAGGGCTGGGCCTGTATGTCGTAGCCGTGCAGCGCATACCAGAGCCGTTCCCCGTTCACGTTATTCCAGAGCTGGCGCATCTGCTTGGGCTGGGTGGCCAGAAGGTCGGCCGTGCTGAATACGCCCGCCTGAGCCAGACGCCGCTCCATACGCCGCCCGACGCCGGGAACATCGCTGAGCGGGCGCTTCAGGAGCGGGCCGGGCATGTCCTGCGGACGCCAGATCGTGACGCCGTCAGGCTTGTTGACCTTGCAGGCGATCTTGGCGAGCTGGCGATTGGCGGCCATGCCGATCGAACAGGTGATGTGAGGTCCGACATGGCGGGAGATGCGGTCCCTGATGCGATCGGCCAGAGCCTGCGGTGCGGCGATGTCGCGATCGTCCAGACGGCAGGTCAGCTCGTCGATGGACTTGATCGCATCAATCGGCAGAACGGCGGTGATCTCCGAGAGCAGCGTAGCGTGCGCGCGACGGTAAAGATCCGGGCTTTGCGCCACGAGCACCAGGCCCGGACAGGCGGCGCGGGCCTCCTCGATCGACATGATGTTGCTCAGACCGGCCGCCTTGGCCTCTTTGGAGCAGGCGATGATGCAGGAATTGCGGGTCACGCCCTGCATGGGGATCACCCCGACCGGCTTGCCGCGGAGCGCGGGGCGAGCCTGCTGCTCCACGCTGGCGAAAAAGCCGTCAAAATCGAGATAAAGCCGTTCAATGGTTTCAGGCTTGCGCATTCGTTCGCCTCTCAGCAAGGCCGACGAATAGAACAAAATAGGAACATTGGAGTCAATCGCTCAGGTGAGCGCTAATCCCTGTTATCCGCACCCGCGCCGTTGCGTCGTGAAAACCGCCGTGACATAACGCGCGCTCGCTTGAACAAGGGCGCGCGGTCGAACGTCGTAGGGACGCGCGCTCGACCGACCCACCATTCATTCGCCGTGCAACCCGGCCCGAACCGATAAGGCCTTATCCGCCATGAACGTCCAGGAAATCGCATCTGAGGGTCTCAGCCGCACCTTCGAGGTGACCACCTCGGCCATGGAGCTGGAAGATAAGCTCTCCGCCAAGATCGATGAAATTCAGCCGGAAGTCCGCCTGAAGGGCTTCCGCCCGGGAAAGGTGCCGGCCGGTCATATCCGCAAGATGTTCGGCGCCTCGATCATGAGCGATATCCTGCGCGACCTGGTTCCGCAGCGGACCCAGGAAGTGCTCGACGAGCACAAGCTGCGCCCGGCCGCCCAGCCGGAAGTGGACGTGAAGTCAGACGCCGATGATGTGATCAAGGGCGGCCAGGACTTCGTGTTCGAGCTGAAGCTTGAAGTCATGCCGGAGTTCGAGACCGAAGCGCCCAAGGATCTGGAGCTGGTCCGCCCGGTCGCGTCGGTCGCCGATGAGCAGATCGATGAGGCTCTGGCCGATCTCGCCAGCCAGTCCAAATCCTATGAAGACAAAGGCAAGGCCGCCAAGGCGGCGAGCGGCGATGTCGCCGTGATTGATTTCGTCGGCAAGATTGACGGTGAAGCATTCGAAGGCGGTTCGGCCAATGATGCGCGCGTCGCGATCGGCGAGGGCGCTTTCATTCCCGGCTTTGAAGATCAGCTGATCGGGACGAAAGCCGGCGACGAGGTGGAGATCAAGGTCACCTTCCCGGCGGACTATCAGGCCGAAGCGCTGGCCGGCAAGGACGCGGTGTTCGAAACCGTCGTCAAAGCCGTTGAAGCGCCGCAGGATACTCCGGTCGACGATACGCTGGCTGAGCGCTACGGCCTGTCCGACCTGGATGCGCTGAAAACAGCCATGAAGCAGCGCTTTGAAACCGAGCATGCTCAGGCCGCCCGCCTGAAGCTCAAACGCCAGCTTCTGGACAAGCTGGATGAGACTTATGGCGCGATTCAGCTGCCCGAGCGCATGGTGGACGCCGAGTTCCAGGGCATCTGGCGCGAAGTTCAGCAGGCCAAGGACAACGACCAGCTTGAGGACGACGACAAGGACAAGTCCGACGAGGAGCTGGAAGCCGATTACCGCGAGATCGCCAATCGCCGCGTGCGTCTGGGGCTTGTGCTCGCCGAGCTTGGCCGTAAGGCCAATATCGACGTGACCCAGGAAGAACTCGCCGGCGCGGTCAATCAGGAAGCCGCGCGCTATCCGGGCCGTGAACGCGAAGTCGTCGAATATTTCCAGCAGAACCCCGGCGCGCTGCAGGGGCTTCGCGCACCGATCTATGAGGAAAAAGTCGTCGATTATCTGCTTGAGCTTGCCGAAGTGAGCGAAGTTGAGGTCGATCGCGACTTCCTGTTCGACGACGAAGCGGTCGTGCCGGTCGCCGGCGGCAAGAAGAAGGCCGCAGCGAAGAAAAAAGCGCCGGCCAAGAAAGCCGCAGCGAAGAAAGCCGATGACGGCGAGGCTGACGCCAAGCCGGCCAAGAAAGCGCCCGCCAAGAAAGCGCCGGCCAAGAAGCCTGCGGCCAAAAAGGCGCCGGCGAAGAAAGCGGCCGCCAAGAAGCCGGCTGCGAAGTCCTAAGGGCGGGCCGGCCGCTATTGGCGGCGCTGAGTTGACGGTTCAAGCTGCACCGCGAGCGCGCGCCTTGCTTGCGCACGCTCGCGGGCCTTGCCACATTCAGTCGGAGTTTTCCGCCCGCGCCGAATCCGGCGCGCGCCTATGAGCTGATTTGAGGGACCGCCCGCCATGAGCAATCCGCACGAACACATGATGCAGCTTGTGCCGATGGTGGTCGAACAGACCTCACGCGGCGAACGCGCCTTTGACATCTATTCGCGCCTGCTGAAGGAACGGATCGTATTCGTCACCGGGCCGATCGAAGATCACATGGCCAGCCTGATGGTGGCCCAGCTGCTCTATCTGGAATCGGAAAACCCGAAAAAAGAGATCGCCATGTATATCAACTCGCCCGGCGGGTTGGTCACGGCGGGCCTGGCGATTTACGACACGATGCAATACATCTCCGCGCCGGTCGCAACGGCCTGTATCGGAATGGCGGCCTCGATGGGCTCGCTTCTGCTGGCCGGCGGTGAGCCGGGCATGCGGTTCGCAACGCCGAATGCGCGCATCCTTTTGCACCAGCCGTCAGGCGGGTTCCGCGGCACGACAGCCGATATCGAGCGCCATGGCGAAGACATCCTGAAAATGAAGCGGCGGCTTGAAGACATCTACGTCAAGCACACCAGTCAGGAGCGCGAAGCGGTTGAAAAAGCGCTCGATCGCGATTTCTACATGGACTCCGAGCAGGCTAAATCCTTTGGTCTGATTGACGAAGTTCACGATCAGCGCGGTCACGTCGCAGCCTGATCACAAAGGCCTATCTGACTGGCTGGACAGGCGTTAAGGCGGACGCGGCGCTGTGTTGCACGGACGCCTGCGCAGCGTCGCGCGCTTGATCGTTACTGTGCGCGTGTGTTCGAATAATCGTGCTTGGAAACGTTTCGCTAAAGTTCGGTCTTGATCTTGCAAAGGTGATTCACCTGCGATCAGGTCGGACGGCACCGGTTAGCGGCGGCCAGGCGACCTACGCGCAGCGCAGCGCGGCGACACGGAACGGAACGCTATGACCAAGGCGACAAGCGGCGACGGCAAGAGCACGCTTTACTGCTCATTCTGCGGCAAGAGCCAGCACGAGGTGCGAAAGCTCATCGCAGGCCCGACGGTCTTCATCTGCGATGAATGCGTCGAGCTGTGCATGGATATCATCCGCGAGGAGAACAAGTCCTCGCTGGTGAAGTCCAAGGAGGGCGTGCCCAATCCGCGCGAGATCTTCGAGGTTCTGCAGGATTATGTGATCGGTCAGGAGCAGGCCAAGCGCGTGCTCGCGGTCGCCGTGCACAATCACTACAAGCGCCTGAACCACGCTGGCGGCGGCGCCGAGGTGGAGCTCGCCAAGTCCAATATTCTGCTGGTCGGCCCGACCGGGTGCGGCAAGACGCTGCTGGCTCAGACGCTGGCGCGGATTCTGGACGTGCCCTTCACCATGGCGGACGCCACCACGCTGACCGAAGCAGGCTATGTCGGTGAGGACGTTGAGAATATCGTTCTGAAGCTGCTGCAATCGGCGGACTACAATGTCGAGCGCGCTCAGAAGGGCATCGTCTATATCGACGAGATCGACAAGATCAGCCGCAAGTCCGACAACCCGTCCATCACCCGCGATGTGTCCGGCGAAGGCGTTCAGCAGGCGCTTTTGAAGATCATGGAGGGCACGGTGGCCTCCGTGCCGCCCCAGGGCGGCCGCAAGCATCCCCAGCAGGAATTCCTGCAGGTGGACACCACCAATATCCTCTTCATCGTCGGCGGTGCGTTTGCGGGTCTGGACAAGATCATCAACCAGCGCGGCAAGGGCTCTGCGGTCGGCTTCGGCGCCGATGTGCGCGATCCGGACGAGCGGCGCACCGGCGAGGTGCTGCGCGGCGTCGAGCCGGACGATCTGCAGAAATTCGGCCTGATTCCGGAGTTCATCGGGCGTCTGCCGGTGATCGCCACGCTTGAAGACCTCGATGAGGGCGCGCTGATCGAAATCCTGACCCAGCCGAAGAATGCGCTGGTCAAGCAGTATCAGCGCCTGTTTGAGATGGAAGGCGTGGGTCTGTCCTTTACCCAGGATGCGCTGGAGGCGATTGCGAAAAAGGCGATCGCCCGCAAGACCGGCGCGCGCGGCCTGCGCTCGATCATGGAGGGCATCCTGCTCGACACCATGTTCGATCTGCCTGGCCTGGACGGGGTGGAAGAGGTCGTCGTCAACGGCGAAGTCGTTCAGGGCAACGCCAAACCCCTCTACATCTACGCAGAACGACCCAAGACCGGTGAAGCAGCGCCGCAACAAGGCGCATAATCACCTCGCCTGCGCGCGAATCGACGTTTCATCCACAGCTGATAGGCCCGCGCGCGGCGACTGCGCGTGATCAGGCCGCTACGCTTGAACCGGGCCGTTGCGGTCGCCAAGTCATGGCTTGAGGCCGAGACGGGGACAAACCGCGTGCTCGGCGACATCCATTCGGCGCCGTATCGGGCCGAAGCCTTGTAAGGCGTAGTCGGCCGGATTGGCGGCGTCGCCGTTTTGGAGATAAATTTAATGAGCGATATCAAGACCCTCCCGCTCCTCCCGCTGCGTGATATCGTGGTGTTCCCGCACATGATCGTTCCGCTTTTCGTGGGACGGGAAAAGTCGGTGCGCGCCCTGGAAGAGGTGATGCGCGCGGACAAACAGATTGTGCTGGCGACCCAGAAAAGCGCCGCCGATGACGATCCCGCGCCTGAGGCGATCCATGATATCGGCGTGGTCGCTTCGGTGCTGCAGCTTCTTAAGCTGCCGGATGGCACTGTGAAGGTTCTGGTCGAAGGCGGGCGCCGGGCGAAGATCGCCCGATTTGAGGACAATCAGGCCTATTTCGAAGCCAGCGTGGAGCTCATTGACGAGGCGATGGGCGAAACCGCCGAGATCGAAGCGATGATGCGCGCGGCGGCGGAGAAGTTCGAAGAATACGTCAAGCTGAACAAGAAGGTGCCGCCTGAAGCGCTGAACGCGGTCTCCGAAATCACCGAGCCGGCCAAGCTGGCTGACACCATCGCGGCGCACCTGGCGGTGAAGATCGCCGAAAAGCAGGAGCTTCTGTCCGACGCCGATGTCGGCCGGCGCCTGGAAGCGGTTTTCGGCCTGATGGAGGGGGAGATCTCTGTCCTTCAGGTGGAGAAGAAGATCCGCTCGCGCGTGAAGCGCCAGATGGAGAAGACCCAGCGCGAATACTATCTGAACGAACAGATGAAGGCGATCCAGCGCGAGCTGGGCGAGGGCGATGACGGCCGCGAGGAAATGGCCGAGCTGGAAGAGCGCATCGAGAACACCAAGCTCTCCAAGGAAGCGCGCGCCAAGGCCGACGCCGAATTCAAGAAGCTGCGCCAGATGAGCCCGATGTCGGCGGAAGCCACCGTCGTGCGCAATTATCTCGACTGGCTGCTCTCCATCCCGTGGGGCAAGCGCAAGCGCCTGAAGAAGGATCTCGCGAAGGCGGAGTTCGTGCTTGAGCGCGACCATTACGGGCTGGACAAGGTCAAGGAGCGCATTCTTGAGCATCTGGCCGTGCAGAACCGCACCAAGTCGCTGAAAGGTCCGATCCTGTGCCTGGTGGGCCCGCCCGGCGTGGGCAAGACCTCGCTGGGACGCTCGATCGCTGAAGCCACGGGCCGCGAGTTCGTGCGCATGTCGCTGGGCGGGGTCCGTGACGAGGCGGAAATCCGCGGTCACCGGCGCACCTATATCGGCTCCATGCCGGGCCGGCTCATACAGTCGATGAAGAAGGCGAAGCACTCCAACCCGCTCTTCCTGCTCGACGAGATCGACAAGCTGGGCGCCGATTATCGCGGCGATCCGTCCGCAGCCCTGCTTGAAGTGCTCGATCCGGAGCAGAACGCCAGCTTCAACGACCACTATCTGGAGGTCGATTACGACCTGTCCGATGTGATGTTCATCACCACGGCGAATACGCTGAACATGCCCCAGCCTTTGCTGGACCGCATGGAGATCATCCGTATCGCCGGCTACACCGAGGATGAAAAAGTGGAGATCGCCCGCCGCCACCTCATCCCCAAGCAGATGAAGAACCACGCCCTGACCGAGGCGGAGTGGACCCTGACCGAGGACGGTCTGCGCGATGTGATCCGCTATTACACCCGCGAATCCGGCGTGCGCAGCCTGGAGCGCGAGCTCGCCAAGCTGGCACGCAAGGCGGTGCGTCAGCTGCAGACGACCGACCAGACCTCCATCATCGTGACGCCGGACAATCTGTCTGACTTCGCCGGTGTGAAGAAGCATCGCTTCGGCGAGACTGAAGAGACCGACAAGGTCGGGCTCGTCACCGGACTCGCCTGGACCGAGGTGGGCGGTGATCTGCTCACCATCGAGGCGGTCACCATGCCGGGGCGCGGCAAGATGACGGTCACCGGCAATCTGCGCGATGTGATGAAGGAATCGATCTCCGCCGCGAACGCGTTCGTGCAATCGCGCGCGCCTTCGCTGGGCGTGAAGCCGACCATGTTCCGCAATACCGACATCCATGTCCACGTGCCTGAAGGCGCCACGCCGAAGGACGGCCCGTCCGCCGGCATCGCCATGGTCACCGCCATCGTGTCCGCGCTGACCGGCAATCCGGTGCGTAAGGATGTCGCCATGACCGGCGAGGTCACGCTGCGCGGCCGGGTTCTGCCCATTGGCGGCCTGAAGGAGAAGCTCCTGGCGGCGCTGCGCGGCGGCGTTAAGACGGTTCTGATCCCGCAGGAGAATGAAAAGGATCTCGCCGAGATTCCCGACAACGTGAAGCAAGGCCTGGAAATCATCCCGGTCAGCGATGTCGATCAGGTTCTCCAGCGCGCTCTGTCAGAAGCTGTGGAGCCGATCGAGTGGACCGAAGCGGATGCGGCCGCGCTGGCCTCGCTTCCCGGCGACGGCCAGACTGGTGAGAACCGGCCGCACTGAGCCCGGACTGAGGGCTATAGCTTGAAAACCCGCGTCGCATTTCCTGACAGGTAAGCGGCGCGGGTTTCTTCGTTGAGGTTGAGCCCGTCGAGCCCTTTCAGGCATTTTTCCGGGGCGATCATCGGCCAGTTCGATCCGAACATGACCCGCTTGGCCCCCAGCGTAGCGAGGAAGAAGGCGAAGTCCGGTGGGAGCCGGTGCAGGGCGTAGGCGGAGGTATCGATATGGAAGTTCGGGAACTTCACCGTCAGGCTGATCACCTCGCTGACCCAGGGAAAGCCAACGTGACCGCCGACCACGGTTAAGTCCGGGAAGTGCAGCAGAACATCTTCAAGATAGGGAATCGGGCGGCCGACCTCAGAGCGGCGCAGAGGCCCGGTATGGCCGATCTGCGTGCAGAATGCCGCGCCAACCTCCACGCACGCGGCGTAGACCGGGTAGAAGAGCGCGTGATTGGGCGGCAAATCCCACACCCAGGGCAGCACCCGCACCCCGACATAGCGCCCGGTATCAAACCGCTTGCGGATTTCCGCCGCTGCGTCGGCTGGACGGTTGAGATCAATGCTCAGGACCCCGCGAAACCGGTCCGGCGCCGCGAGGATTTGAGCGTCGAGTTCGTCGTTGCTGATCAGCCAGCCCTGCGGCCCGCTCCAGGCCGACAGAAGCATTAGGTCGACGCCCGCCGCATCCATGGCGTCCAACGTTGTCGCTACGCTGATGGGCGATGCGCCGTCTTCCTGGCCTTGCCAGCGCAGCAGGGGTTCGAACCAGGGCGAGGCGAGCATGCGCTCGGTGGGAATCTGGCCCCACGCGTCGATGATCATCGCGCGGCCCCGATGGTCACGCTTTCGATGACGACAGGCGTGTCCATGAACTGGGCGTACTGGAAATCATCGGGTGCATTGGCCAGGCTCGTGGGCTGACCCCAGATCGCTTCGACCACCTCCATGCCGTCCACCACCTCGCCGAAGACCGCGTAGCCGGCCTCGTCTGGATTGCGCGTGCCGGATCCCGCGTCGAGGCCTGGATAGTCATTGACCATGATGAAGAACTCGGTGGAGGCGGTGCCGACCTCATAGCGCGCCATGGAAATGGCACCGCGCTTATGGGTGAGGCCGCTCTGGCTGGTTGGTTCATGGGTGATGCCGGCCGCCTCCGGCATGGCGTCAAACCCATACCCGCCCTGGATGAGGTTCATCGGTTCGACGCCTTCGCGTTCATTGTCGTCTCGCACCGAGCGATAGAAGGAGCCGCCGTTGTAATGACCCGCTTCGGCGTGGACGATGAAATTCGCAACGGTGATCGGCGCGGCCTGCGCGTTCAGCGTCACGCGGATCTCACCCTGGCTGGTCGCGATGACGGCCTGAGGCTGGGCCGAGGGCGAAGCATCGCCGGAACACGCGGTCAGCAGGATGGCGGCGAGGGCGCAAGCGAACAGTCGGATCATGGCGAACTCCTTCGGTGAGGCGGGTATGGCAAGGCGCCGGCGCAGCGTTGTCAAACCGGATCGACTCACCGCGCACATCACCGGTTGACCGGCGCGCCGTGCTCGGCGCATCCTTTCCTCATGAGCCCGCGCACTTACGTCTTTACCCGCTTCTTTTACGGCCTTCGACAGAGGGGCGGCTGAAGCTTTTCGCGCGCAGGCGAGACTTCCAACCGGCCCTCCTGAGTTTCAGGAGGGTTTTTTATTGCCTCGACGACCCTTGGACCGAGCGCCGGGGCTGAATGGAGACCAGGACGATGAGCGGACCGGCGAATGATGCGAGTGCGGAGCGCGCGACCTTGCGCCAGGCGATTGATGAGGCCGATGGGCGCTTGCTGAAACTCCTGGCCGAGCGCCGCCGGCTGGCCGAGACGCTCGGCGCGCTGAAAGCCGGCGACGGCGCTCAGGTGCGCGACGAAGAGCGCGAACGCGCCGTGTTGGAGCGGGCTGTGAGGGCCGGCGAAGCCGAAGGGCTGGAGCCGAAATTCGTCGAGAAACTCTTCCAGCTCCTGATCGACGAGGCGCTGCGCCGTCAGCGCGCCGGCCTGGACGCGCGCGCCGCGCCGCGCACGCTCACCGAAGCGCGCGTCGCCTATCTGGGCGGGCCGGGCAGCTACAGCCATTTCGCCGCCCACGCCCATTTCGCCGGCCGTTACTCAGGTCTTGAGCCGGTCATCAAGCGCGATTTCGGCGCGATCTTCGCGGCGGTGGAGAAGGGCGAGGCCGATTACGGCTTCGTGCCGATCGAGAACACCACCACGGGCGGGATCGTGGAGGTCTACGATCTGATGCGTGAGACCACGCTGAAGATCGCCGGCGAGCATCATTACCGGGTTGAACACTGCCTGATCGGCAAGGCCCATGATCTCGGCGCGGTGCGCGTGGTCTACGGCCACCCGCAGGCGCTGCGCCAGTCGCATCGCTTCCTCGCCCGCCACTCGGAAATGCGCCAGACCCCGGTCTCTTCCTCCACGCGCGCGCTTGAGCGGGCGATGGATGAGGGCCCGGAAGTCGCCGCCATCGCCGGACCGGACGCGGCCCGCCTGTTCGGCCTCAACGTGATCGACGACAGCGCGTCCGATCACCCGGAGAACTATACCCGTTTCGTCGCACTGGCCCGAGATCCTCAGGCCGCCTCGCCGCTTCTGCCATGCAAGACCTCGCTGGTCTTCACCACCTCGAACGATTCCGGTTCGCTGGTGACCGCACTGGAAGGCTTTCGCGACAACGGCGTGAACATGACCAAGCTGGAAAGCCGGCCGATTGCCGGGCGGCCCTGGGAGCAGATGTTTTTCCTCGATATTGAAGGCCATCAGGAGGATGCCGGCGTTGAGGCCGCGCTCGGCGTGCTCGCCGGTCACACCTCCACGGTGCGCTTCTTCGGCTCTTACGGCGCAGACCTGCTGAAACCGGCAAGGCTCGGCGGGGAAGGCGGCGCCTGAACCTTGTCATCCCGGCCAAGCCGAAGGCGCCGAGCCGGGACCCATTCCGTGACCTTTCCGCCTGTAGCCTCTCGGTTCAGACCGATCGGAATGGGTCCCGGATAGCGCTTCGCGCTTCCGGGATGACAGCTCAGTATTCGTTATTGAGAGACTTGAGCCGGACTCCAGAGCCCGTGCGGCGCAAACGTGCAGCCACTGCCGTACGCCGATTGCCTTCATCGCCGCAAAGCGGCTATTTCAAAGCTCTCTGGATCGGGTGGTTAGCTCAGCTGGTAGAGCAACTGGTTTACACCCAGTAGGTCGGCGGTTCGACCCCGTCACCACCCACCAGTTCCCAGGTTTGACCTGCCTCGGCGGCGAACGCGGACCCGGACCGCTCACATTTCATGGCATCGTCAAAATACGCGTTGTTTGAGAATTTGGCGGAGCGGCCGGAGCCGTTTGCATTCGCCGATGCGACGACGCTTTGGACTTCGCCGCACATCGCCGCGCGGATGCTGGAGCTTCACCTTGATGAAGCGCACGACGTCGCGTCGCGAAGGCCGGAGATGGTTGATCGCATCGTCGACGGCATCGCCCGGCTGGGTGATCTCAACGGCAAGCGCATCCTCGATCTGGGGTGCGGGCCTGGCCTCTACGCGCAGCGACTGTCGCAAAGAGGTGCGGCTGTTCACGGCGTCGACTTTTCCACCAATTCAATCGCGTATGCGAAAGAACATGCGCCCGGAATCCGGTTCTCAGTTGCAAACTACCTTGCCGATGATCTGGGCGAGGGGGCGTACGACTATGCCACGCTGATTTACGGCGACATCTGTGCGCTTGCGCCGAGCTCGCGCCGACGCCTGTTTGAAAAGGTCGGGGCCGCGCTGCGTCCTGGCGGGCGGTTCATCTTGGATGCGTTCTCAAGACCGCAGTTCGATGCGCTCCAGAGCGAGACCGTCATAGAAAGAGATCTGATGGACGGGTTCTGGGCCGCCACAGATTATGTCGGTGTGAAACAGACCCTGCTCTATAGTGATGAGGCGATCGCGCTTGATCGCTATACGATCGTCGAGCCTGATCGGCACTGGGTCGTCCACAACTGGCTGAAGTACTTCGAACCTCGTGAGCTTATAGCGGAGCTGGAGGCAGCGGGCTTTCTCGCTGAAGGCTCGGCCCAAACAGAGGACTGGAACGGGCGCTGGGCGGGCGAGGCCGCGCCCTTCTTCCTCGTGGCGAGCTTGCCGTGAGTTGCAGGCCGTGTGTTTTGGTTGCTTTATTCTCTGATGGGGAGATAAGCCGCAACCTAAGATATATTTGCATAATTCTTACAATGCCTTATCGTCCAGTCAACGGTGGTGAGTTTGTCCATCGCCGCTCTTATGGGGGATATACGATGAGCCTTAGATGTCTACTCACCGGCGCGGCGGCGGCGGCGCTTCTGACGGGCGCGGCGAGCGCGTATGATCTGGTGTTTGTCGACACCGGCCTGGGCGCGTTTTCCGCCAGCGGTGATGAAGTCGTCACCGGCGGTCTGGGCCTGGCCCAGGAGCTGGACTTCTCCGGCGGCGTGGACGGCACCTTCCATGTCTATGTGGAGCAGACCACCGACGGCATCTTCACCACCGATGACGTGCTGGTGACGGTGAACCTGACCGGCGGCACG
>JBCBSP010000011.1:0-72330 GCA_039819095.1 Pseudomonadota bacterium | reverse complement strand
TTCGGCCCCGGCGTGGACGAGCCGCTGGTGCAGTATACGGGCCTCGACACGGGCTCGCCCAGCCGCGAATGGCTGCATGCGGACGAACGCGGCTCCATCGTGGCCCATTCCGACGATGCGGGCGCCCGCTCAGCGCTGATGGCGTATGACGAGTTCGGCATGCCGGCGGCGGCCTATCCTCACATCTGGCAGACCACCGGACAGGCCAGCCTCGATCATCCGCGCCTTAAGAGGCGTAGGCTCGCAGCTGGGAATCGGCTACCTAACCGTTTCCCCTGACCAACAGACATCAAGTTCTCATACGCAGAAAGATCCGCCATGACCGACCTCACCGTATACGGATTGAAAATCTGCGACACCTGCCGCAAGGCGTTGAAGGCGCTTGAAGCGGCCGGTCGCTCGGTTCGGTTTGTGGATGTGCGCGCTGATGGCGGAGTGTCGCGGGATCAGATCGAAGTCTGGCTGGCTGCGGTGGGCGCTGCGGCGCTCGTCAATACCCGCTCCACGACCTGGCGGGGGCTGGATGAGGCCGCTCGCGCGCGGGCCGAGACGGATGCGGCCGGTCTTCTGCATGAGCACCCCGCCCTGATCAAGCGGCCTGTGATCGAGACAGGCGCGGCGGTGCATGTGGGGTGGACAAAGCCGGTGCAGGCTGCGCTCGGCGTTTAGCGCGCCTGGTTTGCGGCCGGGCTGATCGCAGCGCGCTGTCTGGTCTGCGTGCGGTTTGAAGGCTATCGGTTGGATCATGATGAAATCGATTTGCGTTTATTGCGGCGCGAGCCGCGGCGCTGCGGACCAGTACGGCGCAGCGGCGCGCGCTGCCGGGGCTGCGATCGCCGGGCGCGGCATGAGGCTGGTCTATGGCGGCGGGCGCGTCGGGCTGATGGGGATTGTGGCCGATGCGTGCCTGGACGCCGGCGGCGCGGTGACCGGCATTATCCCTGATTTTCTTGCGGTGCGCGAAGTCGCCCATCAGCGGGTGCAGGACATGCGCATCGTGGAGACCATGCACGAGCGCAAGCAGCAAATGGCCGATCTTTCGGACGGCTTCATCGCCATGCCCGGCGGCATCGGTACGATGGAAGAGCTGTTCGAGATCTGGACCTGGTCCCAGCTTGGGCGCCATGACAAGCCGGTGGGGCTTCTCAATGTCGGCGGCTATTTCGATCCGCTTCTGGCGTTTCTGGACCGGATGGCGGCGGAAGGCTTCGTGGAGCAACGCCATCGCGACATGCTGGCGGTCAGCGACGAGATCGAAGTGCTGATTACGGCGATGGCCGAGCAGGATCATCCCGGCGCAGTCGCGGCCCTGACGCGCGCGCAGGTTTGAGCCTTACAGGTTCAGCCGCGCCAGCTCGAAATGCATGCCGTCAGCGTATTTCGCCGGTTTGAAATGGCCGCCCCAGGCGAAGCCGTAACGCGCGAAGATCGGGACAAGCTCGGTGAGGCCGCCTTCTTCAGCGGGCCCGGCGGGCCTGGCGCCATACCCGTTCCATTGGGCATTGAGATCGATCGCAACCCCATAGGCGTGGGCGCTCAGCGTGCGTTTCGGGTTCCAGCCCTTCTTGCGCGGCACATAGGCGCCATGAAAGCTGAGGATCCGGTCACTGAGCCCGGCCGCGCTGATCGCCTCAAACGCGGCTTGAAAATACGGCGCCGCGCAGCGATTCAGGCGCACGCGGTGAACGCCCAGCCGGGCAAGTCCGGCCAGCTTCACCTCGACCAGAGCACGCTGCGGCCAGTCATCCGTATGCAGGACGCGGCCATTGGCCAACGGCCTGACGGGCATCGGACCGTACAGGGCTGCGAGCCTGGCTGGACGCAAGGGGCGGATCGTTCCGTCGGCGCGCCGGATGACGTCGGGCGGGACGTGAGGTGGAGACATGGGCGCGGGTCCTTGAAAACCAGCCCCCATTCTGACTGAGGCCGGGCAGGGGGCGGACAGGCGAGGCCCGGCCCATGTGTGCCGGCAGGTCTTCTCAATCGCACCGCTGCGGCGTAAGTCCTTCTTATGAGTGTTCAAGACGCCAAGCTCGACCAGGTCATCGATCGTTTCGATCAGGTGGAGGCCCGCCTCGGCGCGGCTGCGGACGGTGAAGAGATCGTGCGCCTGTCCAAGGAACATGCGGAACTGAAGCCGGTGGCCGACAAGGCGCGCGAGCTGAAGGCCGCGCGCCTTGATCTGGACGAAGCTGAGACGCTGATCGCGGATGGATCGGACCCGGACATGTCCGCTCTGGCGGCGGAGGAACGCGTCGAGCTGAAGGCGCGCATTCCTGCGCTTGAGCGAGAGCTGCAGCTTCTGCTGCTTCCCCGGGACAAGGATGACGACGCCTCGGTCATGCTGGAAATCCGCGCCGGAACCGGGGGCGACGAGGCCGCGCTGTTCGCCGGTGATCTGTTTCGCATGTATGAGCGCTTCGCCGCCTCGCGCGGCTGGAGCGTGGAGGTGGTGTCCGCCTCCGAATCCGATGTCGGCGGGTTCAAGGAGATCGTCGCCGGGGTGAAGGGCAAGGGCGTGTTCGGTCGGATGAAGTTTGAAACCGGCGTGCACAGGGTTCAGCGCGTGCCGGCGACTGAATCCGGCGGGCGCATCCACACATCGGCCGCCACGGTGGCGGTGCTGCCCGAGCCGGAAGAGGTGGATATCGATATCCGCGTGGAAGACATTCGCGTGGATACCATGCGCGCTTCCGGGGCCGGCGGCCAGCACGTCAACAAGACGGAGTCAGCCGTACGGATGACCCACCTGCCCAGCGGCATCGTGGTGACGAGTTCTGAGAAATCCCAGCATCAGAACCGCGCCATCGCCATGCAGGTGCTCAAGGCGCGGCTCTACGAAAAAGAGCGTATGGAGAAGGACGCCGCGCGCGCCGCCGAACGCAAGGACCAGGTCGGCTCCGGGGATCGTTCCGAACGCATCCGCACCTATAATTTCCCACAAGGACGGGTCTCTGATCACCGCATCAATCTGACCCTCTACAAGCTCAATGAAATCCTCGCCGGCGAGGCGTTGGATGAGGTGATCGACGCGCTCATCGCCGACGACCAGGCCGCCCGGCTCGCCGCGATGGAGGCGGAGGGCTGAGCATGGCCGCAACCCGGCGCGAGCAGGTTGCAAAGGCCGCCGCTCGCCTGCGCGAGGCCGGAATTGAGGCGGCCGGCGAAGAGGCTCGCCGGCTGGCGCGTCACGCCTGGTCGATGAGTGCGGCCGACTGGTTGATCCGGCAGGATGAAGCAGCGCAGGCAGACGATGGGTTTGAAGCGCTCATCGCGCGCCGCGCCCGGCGCGAGCCGCTCTCCCAGCTGATCGGCTTGCAGGCCTTCTGGACGTTGGAGCTGGAGGTGACGGGCGATGTGCTGACGCCGCGATCGGACACCGAAACCCTGGTGGAGACCGCGCTTTGCGACATCAAGGACAAGGCCGCGCCGTTGCGCATTCTGGATATCGCGACCGGGTCGGGGGCGATCCTTCTGGCTCTGCTCGACAGCCTGCCGAACGCGTCAGGGATCGGCACCGATCTCAGCGCGCCGGCGCTTGCTGTCGCCGGACGAAACGCGCAGCGCTGCGGTCTGGCCGGGCGCGCCCGCTTCGTGCGGTGTGAATGGGCCGACGCGGTTGAAGGCCGTTTTGACATTCTGGTCTGCAATCCGCCCTATATCGCCAGCACCGTCATCGACACGCTGGACCCTGAGGTGAGCGCGTTCGAGCCGCGCCTGGCGCTGGATGGCGGCCCGGACGGGCTTCATCCCTATCGGCGGCTTCTGGGCGAGGCGCGGGCCCTGTTGCGGCCCGGCGGGCAGGCCCTGTTCGAGATCGGGTTCGACCAGGGCGAGGCGGTGCTGCAACTGGCCCGGCGCGCCGGGCTCGACCGGGCGCGCATTGTGAAGGACCTGGGCGGGCGCGACCGCGTGCTCGTGTTCAGCGGCGCTTGAGCGCGAGCCTGAAAAAAGACTTGGAATCATCAGGCGGATAGGGCTAGTTTCTGAATAAATCAGAAGCGCGGCTTGTTTTGGGGCGACCCATTACGGGATTGGGATGAGCCCGGCGCGGACAGCGTTGCAACCTTCTGAAATCCGGCACGGTGCAGACACTTCCAGCGGCTTATTGCGTGCTGTCGGCTGTCTGAACGCATGAGCATCCTGACAGGATGCGCGCGCAGGTGCGAGAGGCAAGTCGACAGGGCTTGGACAGGCTTAATGGCAATGAAACGTCAACGTGGTCGCGGTCGTAAACCGGGCAATAATCCGAACCGGAGCTATGAGAGCAACGGGCCGGATGTGAAGGTGCGCGGCGCCGCTTCCCATATCGCGGACAAGTACCAGCAGCTGGCGCGCGATGCGATGTCGTCGGGCGACCGGGTCATGGCTGAAAACTATTATCAGCATGCCGAGCATTACCTGCGTATCGTCGCGGCGAACCAGGCCAATCAGGCCAGCCAGCCCCGGCGTGATGACGGTGACGGCGATGACGGTCGTCAGGGACGCGGGCGGGGCGATCCTCGCGGCGATCAGGGCGGGCGCTCAAACAGCGGGGGCCGTGACGACAGTGATCGCGACAACAACCCTCGCGACGCCGGCCGCGGTGAGGAGGAGCGTGCTGCTGAAGCCGGTGACGCCGAGGAGAACGGACGTGGCCGGCGCCGTCGCCCGCGTCGTCGCAATGATGATCGCGACACCGGCGCACGCGATGACGCGCCTGTCGGTCCGTCATCGTCCGGCGACCCGCTCGCCATGGTCACGCCCGAAGGCGTCGAAGGCAACGCGCAGCCGGAGCAGGGCTTTCAGCCCGCTGACGGCGAAACCCATGAAAAGCCGCGTCGTCGACGTCCGCGCCGGACCGCCGCAGCCGACACCGAAGCTGAAGCGGCGCTTCGTGATGCGAACTCAGACAGCGATAGCGGGGATGAAGGTGCAGCGGCCTGACGCGGTGACCGGCTGGCGGAGCCCGCGGACTCCCGCCGGCCTCGCGGCTGTCCTGTTCGCCGCCCTGCTCCTGGCTTCCGGCGCCCCCGTGAGAGCGGGCGCGGTCCAGGCGGACCGTGAGATTGTGGTGCCCACCGAGCTGTGCCGCGGGTTCTGGTTCATTCCGGTCACATTGCAGCCTCGCGATCGCGAGGCGCCCTCTCGGACACTCTGGTTCCTGCACGATACCGGCGCCTCCAACAGCTATGTCGACCCGGATTCGCTTGAGCGCGTCACCGGTCGACGCCTGGAGGCGAACCGGCGGGTCCGCATTGTCGATGCGAGCGCCGGGCCTGTGCGGTTCAACAGGCTGTCGGTTCGCGTCGACGAGCTCGACCATCTTTCGATCGCTCTGGGTCGCGAGATCGACGGTATCCTTTCGGTGCATACCTTCGATGATTTCCTGCAGATTCTGGACTATCCGGGCAGAGAAATGCGCCTTCGCACTGGCGCGCTGCCGCGGCCCGACGGTCGTTCGGTCTTCTCCTCGCGGGGGCCGGACCGCCGTCCGTGGGTGGAAGTCGACTTTGCTGGCCGGACCCAGCGCCTTCTGGTCGATTCCGGTGCGGCCGGGACCGCTTTCGCGGTGAATGATATCGACGATTTCGCCCTGCTCGCGCCTGCGCGTCCACTCGCCGGCGCGGTTCGGTTCAACCGGCTCGAGGCGCGCCGGATCGCTCGGTTGGACGGGCAGGCGGAACTGGCCGGGCTCCGCTTTGACTCTCCTGTTCTTGAAGAGGTCCCCAACTCACCGCTCCTGGGCGGGGAGGCGCTGCGTCGCTACGTCGTCGTGCTCGACCAGACCCGTCGCCGCGTCGCTTTTTATCCAACCGAGTCCGGGCCGGTTGCCGCAGAGCCGGCTTTCGAATTCGGCGCGGTGCTGCGCCCGCGCTTGGAAGGGCTGGAAGTGGAGCGGCTTTTCCCTGAGACGCCGTTCGCCGAGGCCGGCCTCAGGCGCGGCGATCTCATCACCCATTTCGATGGCCAGCCTGTCGCCGAGCGCGGTTGCAGTCGGGCTCAGCATTCTGGGCAAATCGAGCTGCGCGTCCTTCGCGATGGCGCTGATCAGACCATCCCTGTCAACCTGTGGCCCGTGCTTCCCGCGCCCGGTCCCTGACGGGGCCCGACAGGTGGCTGACGGCGCCCCTTGTGTGTCTGAAGCGCAACACCTACCTGCTGTGCTGCCGAGGGTATTCAAGCGTGCTTCTGTGAAGGCGCTCGATCGCCCGTCTCGCTGACGCTCAGGAGACTATGAGACCATGAATTTTGACCAGTTCACTGACCGGGCTCGCTCGGTCATTCAGGCCGCCCAGGGCCTGGCGTTGCAAAAGCGCCATCAACAGTTCGCGCCCGAGCACGTGCTGGTGGCCCTGCTCAATGACGAGGCCGGCCTGGCCGGTAATCTCATCACCGCCGCCGGTGCGCGCGCCGATCTGGTGAGCGACCTCGCCGGTCGCGCCGTAGAGGCGCTGCCTCAGGTGGAGGGCGGCTCCGGCCAGCTCTATCTCGCTCCAAAGACCGCTGAGATTTTCTCCACCGCTGAAGAGGCCGCCAAGAAGGCCGGCGACCAGTATGTGACCGCCGAGCGCCTTCTGCAGGCGCTGTCCATTGTGTCGGGTACGAAGCCGGCGGAGATTCTCAAGCAGGCGGGTCTCACCGCCCAGGCGCTGAACACGGCCATCAATGATGTCCGCCAGGGCCGCACCGCCGACAGCCAGTCGGCTGAAGACACCTATGAAGCGCTGAAGAAATACGCCCGCGACCTGACTGAAGTGGCCCGCGAGGGCAAGCTGGATCCGGTGATCGGGCGAGACGAGGAAATCCGCCGCGCCATCCAGGTCCTGTCCCGTCGCACCAAGAATAATCCTGTGCTGATCGGCGAGCCGGGCGTTGGCAAGACCGCCATCGCCGAGGGGTTGGCGCTTCGCATTATCGATGGCGATGTGCCTGAGAGCCTGAAAGACAAGGCGCTGATGGCGCTGGATATGGGCGCGCTGATCGCGGGCGCGAAATATCGCGGCGAGTTTGAGGAACGGCTCAAAAGCGTGCTGTCGGAAGTCGAGGGCGCGAACGGTCAGATCATTCTGTTCATCGATGAAATGCACACCCTAGTCGGCGCTGGAAAGACGGATGGCGCGATGGACGCCTCCAACCTTTTGAAGCCGGCGCTGGCGCGCGGCGAGCTGCACTGCATCGGCGCCACGACGCTTGATGAGTATCGCAAGCATGTGGAGAAAGACGCCGCCCTGGCGCGCCGCTTCCAGCCGGTCTTCGTCGATGAGCCGAGCGTGGAGGACACGATCTCCATCCTGCGCGGGTTGAAGGAAAAGTATGAGGTTCACCACGGCGTGCGCATCGCCGATGGCGCCATCGTGTCGGCGGCGACCCTGTCGAACCGCTACATCACCGACCGCTTCTTGCCGGACAAGGCGATCGATTTGATGGATGAGGCGGCCTCGCGGCTTCGCATGCAAGTGGATTCCAAGCCGGAGGAGCTTGATGAGCTCGACCGGCGCATCATCCAGCTGAAGATCGAGGCTGAGGCGCTGAAGAAGGAGTCCGATGACGCCTCCAGGACCCGTCTTGAGAGCCTTCACAAGGAGCTGGGCGAGCTTGAGGGCCGGTCTTCGGAGCTGACCGCGGCCTGGCGCGCGGAGAAGGACAAGCTCGCCTCCTCCACCGAAGTGAAGGAGCAGCTGGATCGCCTGCGCGCGGAACTGGCCGATGCCGAACGCCGCGGCGATCTGGCCAAGGCCTCGGAGCTGAAATACGGCCGGATTCCGGAGCTGGAGAAGCGTTTGTCGGATGCTGAGACCGCATCGGACGCGAACCAGGCCAACGGCAAGGGCGCGCTCGTCAAAGAGGTCGTCGATGAAGAGCAGATCGCCGCGATCGTCTCGCGCTGGACCGGCGTGCCGGTGGAGAAAATGCTCGAAGGCGAACGCGCCAAGCTCCTGAAGATGGAGGACGGGCTTCGCGCCCGCGTGGTCGGTCAGGAAGAAGCGCTCGCGGCGGTGTCCGACGCGGTGCGCCGCTCGCGCGCCGGCCTGAAGGATCCCAGCCGCCCCATCGGCTCCTTCCTTTTCCTGGGCCCGACCGGCGTCGGCAAGACCGAGCTGACCAAGGCGCTGGCCGAATTCCTGTTCGACGACGAGACCGCCATCACCCGGCTCGACATGTCCGAATACATGGAAAAGCACGCCGTCAGCCGCATGATCGGCGCGCCTCCGGGCTATGTCGGCTATGAGGAGGGCGGGGCGCTCACTGAAAGCGTGCGCCGGCGTCCCTATCAGGTCATCCTGTTCGACGAGGTGGAGAAAGCCCATCCGGACGTATTCAACACGCTCTTGCAGGTGCTTGATGATGGCCGGCTGACCGACGGGCAGGGCCGCACGGTCGATTTCCGCAACACGCTGATCATCATGACCTCCAATCTCGGATCGGAGTTCCTGCTGTCGGGCGATGTGGAAAGCGCGCGCGATCAGGTGATGAACGCGGTGCGTTCCGCCTTCCGCCCCGAATTCCTCAACCGGATCGACGAGACCATCCTGTTCAAGCGCCTTGAGCCCGAACAGATGGGAGCCATCGTCAGTATACAGCTGAAGCGTCTTGAGGCGCTTCTCGCCGACCGGCGTATGACGATCGAGCTGGATGACGCCGCGCGCGACTGGATAGCGACCAAGGGCTATGATCCGGCCTATGGGGCGCGCCCGCTAAAACGCGTCATCCAGAAAGAGCTGCAGGACCCGCTCGCGCGGATGATCCTTGAAGGCGGGCTCGTTGATGGCGACGTGGTGAAGGTCTCCGCTGAAGCCGGAGCGCTCACCGTCAACGGACGCGCCGTCAGCCGCGAAGCGCAACGCCCGCCGGGCGCGGTGGTGCAGTAGGAGAAGTCTCAGCCGTTCGGCCTTGCCGGGCCGAACGGCCAGCCGCCTGAAAAGTCGATCACCGCGCCGGTTAGAAAGCGAGTCTTGGCCGTCGCCAGGAAGGCGATCACCTCGCCGATCTCATCAGGCTCAGCCAAGCGCCCGACCGGCACGCTGCCATCCACATAAGCCCGTCCGCGTTCGGTCTCCTTGTAGAAGGCTTTGGGGTAGAAAGCCTCGCTGTAAAGGAAGTTTGGAGCGACCGCATTAACGATGACTCCGTCCGCTGCGCAGTCCACGGCCAGAGATCGCACCAGAGCGTTAGCGCCCGCCCGAGCCGAATCTGGGAAGGCGCCGCCTTTCAATGGCAGGCGCATCCGATTGGATGTGATCATCACGACATTGCCGCCGCCGAGCGCACGAAAGACCGGCAGAGCGGCACGCACGAGCCTGAAGGGGAACTCGATCAAACCCTCAAGATTGGCGCGCAAAGCATCAACAAGAGCAGCTTCCGGTGAGTAGGCGGGCGCCGGAACATGATCATTACTGACGATAGCGCAGAGCGCTCCGCCTGCCGCGGCGCTTTCAATCAGCACTTCAGGCTCAGCCTCCCAAAGACATTCCAGGCGCTCGCGATCACGATGAAAGGCACGCCATGTTTCAGCGTCGCTGAAGGACCGATCATGGGCGAAGACATTGAAACCGGCGCCGAGGAGTGCATCCACGGCGGGCGCGCCGGCATAGCCGAGCACGTTGGTGACAAGTGCGGTCTGAACGGGCTTGGACATGGCTAGCCTTTTCAGTCGGTCGGATGGGAAAGCGTAATCCGTGTATTCATGGCGTCGGCGCGGGCCATTCTATAGACTCTTGTGCAGTGGATTTGGAGGCGCGCATGAACAAACTCCCCCTTGCCGGAATTGACCAACCCATAACCCGTATCGGCCTCGGCTGCATGGGCATGTCGGAGTTTTACGGCGCGCCGTCTAGCGAGGCCGATGCGCATGGCGTGATGGCGCGCGCGGTCGAGCTGGGGATCAATTTCTTCGATACCGCCGACATGTACGGCTCGGGCCATAACGAACGTTTGATCGGTTCGTTTCTCAAAGGCCGGCGCGATGATGTGATCATCGCCACCAAAGGCGCGATCCGGCGCGAGGCGGACGGCTCCCGGGGCGGTATCGACACCTCGCCGGACTATGTCCGTCAGGCCTGCGAGGCCTCGCTTCAGCGGCTCGGTGTGGATGCGATCGACCTCTATTACATGCACCGTCTGGACGGTGTGACGCCGATTGAAGACACGATGGAGGCGCTCGCCGGTCTTGTCGCGGATGGCAAGATCCGCGCAATCGGGCTCAGCGAAGTGTCCGCTGCGACGCTCAAGCGCGCCCATGCCGTACATCCGGTCGCCGCGTTGCAAAGCGAGTATTCGCTCACCACGCGCGATCCTGAGAATGGCGTCCTTCAGGCCTGCGCCGACCTTGGAACGGCCTTCGTGGCTTATTCTCCGCTCGGCCGGGGCATTCTCGCCGGCGCGGTGACCCGCGACACCGTGTTCGAGCCCGGCGATGTGCGCGCCACGCCCTTCTTCCCGCGTTTCACCGGGGAGGCGCTGCAAGCCAATGTCGCCCTGGCGGACAGGGTCGCGGACATCGCCGCAGAGCTCGGCGCGACCACCGGTCAGGTTGCGCTCGCCTGGTTGCTGTCGAAGCCGGGCGTGGTCCCGATTCCCGGAACCCGCAGGATTTCCCGATTGGAGGAAAACGCTGGCGCGCTGTCGCTGTCGCTCAGCGCAGACCAGATCGCAGCGCTGGAAGCGGCCATCCCGCCGGACGCTATTCAGGGCGACCGGTATGGCGAGGGCGGAATGCAAGCGTTGGGTCGCTGAGCCGTGACGGTTGCGGCTGCATCGAGGACGGTCGAGCGCGTCGCCGCCGCACTCGCGGGCAATGATCGCAGCGCCTTCTCAGATGTGTTCGACTTCGAGCATGGTGGCGCCGCGCATCCGGTGCTTCATGCCGGGGCGGGCCCGCCGGTCATCCTCATGCACGAGCTTCCCGGCTTCGCGCCCGAATTCTGGCGGCTGGCGCGCTGGATCGAGGCGTGCGGATTCACCGTCTACGCGCCAGCCCTGCTGAACCGGCCCGGACGGTCTGCTGAAGCGGTGTCGCGTCCGCTGGGACGCGTGCGTGGAATGGCGCGCGCCTGCATCAGCCGCGAAATCAGACTGTTCGCCCGGCAGGGCGGCAGTCCGGTTTCAGACTGGTTGCGCGCGCTGGCGCGTGAGCTTCGTCAACGCCATGGCGGGCGCAGCGTCGGGGCGGTGGGCCTTTGTCTGACCGGCAATTTCGCCTGGTCGCTCGCCATTGATCCCAGCGTTCAGGCGGCCGTCGCCGCTGAGCCGTCCTTGCCGTTCAACAGCCCGTCGAGCCTGCATCTGGACGCGGCTGAAGCCGCTGCGCTTAAAGCGCGCGAAGACATGCCGGTCATGGCGCTGCGTTTTGAGGGCGACCCGGCCTGCCGCGCGGAGCGGTTCGCCGCGCTTGAAGACCTGATTGGTGATCGCGCCGCCACGCGCGTTCTGCCTGACAGCGCCAAGAACCCGCGCGGCAACCCATTCCCGCACGCCGTGCTCACTAAAGACCTGATCGCAGAAGACGGTCAGCCGACGTTTGAAGCGGCGCGTGAGGTGCTGGCGCACCTGGTGAAGCGGCTGAGCTAGCCGTTCTCGAGCGGCGCTTTTCGAACCTCAGGACCGTTGTCTTTGCCGGGAAAGCCCTAGCTGTCCCCGCTTTCGGCGGCCCCAGCGACCATGAAGGGCGCTGCGCCGTCCGCGCTCGGAGCGCTGTCGCGTAAAGCGATGATGCGGTTGCGCTCGGCCATGAAGGCGTCCAGCTCGTCATCTTCCAGCGAGCGGCCTTCGGGCAGGTCCAGGCGCATCGGGTTCATGGGGCGGCCATTGAGGTGGACTTCATAATGCAGATGCGGACCCGTTGAGCGCCCGGTCGTACCCACATAGCCGATGATCTGGCCCTGCTGGACACGCGCGCCGGAGCGAACGCCGCGCGCAAATCCGTTCAGATGGGCGTAGGCGGTCTTGTACCCGTTTGCATGCCGGATGCGTATATAGTTTCCGAACGAGCCGAAGCGGTTGGCCCGCTCCACGATCCCGTTGCCTGCGGCCATGATGGGCGTGCCGCGCGGGGCTGCGAAATCGGTGCCGTTATGGGGTCGGTTGGTGCGCAGTACGGGGTGAAAGCGCATACCAAACTGGGAGGACAGCCGAGCGCCATTGATCGGCACCTTCATCAGAAGCCGCCGCGCGCTCTCGCCCTCGCCGGTATAGAAGCCGATCTCGCCGTTCTCGCTTTCAAAGCGGAAATATTCCAGCGGATCGCCGCGACCGTGGAATCTCAGATACAGGATATCCCCGGAGCGGGCGATGTCGCCGCCGCGGGTCACGTCCCGTTCGAAAACGACATCAAAGGTGTCGCCATACTGGATGGCGCGAAAATCAACGGCGTATCCAAGGATCTCCGCCATGCGGAAGATGATGGCGTCGCTGGCTCCGGCGCGGAGCGCGGCGAGATAGAGATTGCTGTCGATCTCACCGGCGGCGCGAACGATCTGGGTTACGAAACGGGCCTGAGCCTCGCGGGCTCGGAAGCCGTCATCGCCGGAGCGCGCAACAGTGAAGCTGCGCTCAGCATCAGGCCGGAAGGAGAAACCCTCCAGGCGCGGCCCGCCATCCTCGCCCTCAACGGAGGCGTCGAAATAAAGGGTCAGGTCCTGGCCGGCGCGCAGAAGCCGCGCGGAGAAAAGCGGATCAAGCGCTGCGATCGCGCGTGCGGCTTCCACCCGTCCTGCGCCGGCCGATGACAGCACGCTGGCGAAGGTCTGCCCCCGGCGCACGGTGACTGCGCGCGTGTCCAGGCTGGCGCAGCCCGCGCACAGGCTCATGAAGGCCTCATGCTCAGCTGCGATCAGGTCTTCAAACGTGATCGGCGCCGGTTCGGCGTCCGCAGGCGCTGCAGCGAGCGTCATCTCCGGATCGGGCGCGGCGGCCTCGGCGGCGCTTTCCTGACCGGCGCGCTGGATCAGCACCCCGCTGATCAAAAGGAGCGCCAGGCTCACCGAAGACAGGAAAAGAATGGCCCGCTGGCGCATAGGGCGTGAGCTTCGAACGTCAAAACCGGACATGGGCGGCGTCTTCCCTCCAGGCGTTCCTGCTCGACACGCTTCGTACGCGCGTCGCCGGCGGCTATGAGAAGACAGGCAAGATGCAGGCCGGTTTTTCCGCCCTATGTCTTGCATGACCCCTCGTGCAGCAGGACACCCCTCCAACCGGCGGGCATCCTGACGAACCCGCCAGGCTTTGCCAAGGGTGTAGAAGCGCACGCAATGCTTAACGAAACGGCGCCGGAGCCTCGCCCGCCGCCGAAGGAGGCCGCTGATGAAGACCGTCTTGTTGATCGTGGTGCTGGGCGTTTTCCTCGCCGTTTCGATCTGGTTCGCCGCTCAGGCCTGGATCGGCGTGGACACTCAAATGAGCGGGCATGGCTGGTTCGCCCTGATCCTGGGCGCGGTCCTCAGCATCGTGGTGGGCGTGGTCTTGATGGGGCTGGTCTTCATCTCCGCGCGGCGCGGATATGACGATGTGGATCACGAGCTGTGACGTTAACGATTTGCGCCGGGGAATCGGCTATCGCTTGAGCCCATGAGCACGATACAAATCTCCGCCGCCGACCTCGCCGCGCTGATCAGCGCTAAGCTTTGCCACGATCTCGCCGGGCCGGTCAGCGCGCTTGGCGCAGCCTTGAGCGTTCTTGACGATGAGGGCGCCGCAGACATGCGCGACGACGCCATCGATCTGGTCCGCACCGGGGCCAAACAGGCCCAGGCCAAGCTGGAGTTCGCGCGCCTGGCGCTGGGCGCGGGCGGCTCGGCGCCGAGCGTGGTCGACATGGCTTTCATTCAGAAAATCGCAGACGCCATGTTCGCCCAGAACAAGCCGGATCTGGTCTGGAAGACCGAGGCGGCGGGGCTTCAGAAGCCGGCCGCTCGCGTTCTGCTCAATCTAATCTGGCTGTCCATCGATTCCGTTCCGCGCGGCGGCACGGTGACGATCGAGGCCTCCGCGACCGAGGGCGGCTCGCGCCTGCGCGTTGTCGCGGCCGGTCCGCGTGCGCGCCTTGATGGGGCCTACCAGCAGGCGCTCATTGGCGAGGCGCCGGAAAACGGCCTCGATGCAAGGTCTATCCAGCCTTACTATACCGGCCTCCTGGCGCGTGAAGCGGGCGGTCGGGCCGAAGCGCGCGCGGATGATGAGCGGGTGGAGTTCGCCGCTCTGATCGCGACCCAGGCCGCAGAAGCTGCGTAAGGCGCCTGCCTGCCGCGCCGCCGGGGCCGGCGGCCCAACGATGCGTTAACCACCATCATGGGAATGTCTTCTCGAACGCGCCATACGCGCGATTGGGAGGCTCACCTTGATGGACGAATTAATCGGCGAGTTTCTGAGCGAAACTTCAGAAAGCCTGGACACGATTGATGCGGAGCTGGTTCGGTTCGAAGCCGATCCGACAGACCGCTCCACCCTCGACAATATCTTCCGCCTCTTACATACGATCAAAGGCACGTGCGGCTTTCTCGGCCTGGTCCGGCTGGAAGCGGTCGCTCATGCCGGCGAGACCCTGCTGGGCAAGTTCCGTGACGGCGAAATGGTTGCCGACAGCGATGCGGTCACTCTGGTGCTGCACTCGCTGGATCGCATCAAGGAAATCCTGAACGGGCTTGAAGAGACCGGCGCTGAGCCGGTCGGCGATGACCGTGATCTGATCGACCGGCTGGAAGCCATGGCGATGGGCCAGAGCGCCGCTGCGCCAGCCGCTGAGGCTGCGGCTGAACCGACGCCGGTTGAAGCCGCGCCGGAACCTGAGCCTGAAGCTGAGACGATTCAGGATGAAGCTCCGGCGGAAATGGCGGAAGACGCCGAAGGTGCGTCCGCTGAAGACACTGATTTCGATCCGCTTCTCGGTCGCGAGCTGCGCCCGGGCGAGGTCTCGCTCGCAGATCTTGAAGCCGCCTTCCTGGCTGCTGACGGCCCTGAAGCCGGCGGTGCCGAAGACGGGGTCGAGGAGCGCGTTGATGCAACCGCCCAGGCTGAAACGCCTTCAACCGCGAGCCAGCCGGCCGCTGCGATGTCGGCGGGCGAGGCTGCACCGGGCGAGGCGCGTCAGACCGGCGCTCGTTCCCAGTCGACCATTCGCGTGAATGTGGATGTGCTGGAAAGCCTGATGACGACGGTGTCCGAGCTGGTCCTGGCTCGAAACCAGCTGCATCAGCTCTCCCGCGACAATGAAGACTCCACGCTGAAGACGCCGCTGCAGCGCCTGTCATCGGTCACGTCCGAATTGCAGGACGGAGTGATGAAGACCCGCATGCAGCCGGTTGGCGACGCCTGGCGCAAGCTGCCGCGCATCGTGCGCGACGCCTGCCAGGATCTCGGCAAGAAGATCCGCTTTGTCACAGATGGCGAAGACACCGAGCTTGACCGTCAGGTCCTTGAGCTCATCAAGGATCCGCTGACCCACATGGTGCGCAACTCCGCCGATCACGGCGTGGAGCTGCCCGATGTGCGCGAGGCCGCCGGCAAGCCGCCTGAAGGCGTCATCAAGCTGTCCGCCTATCACGAGGGCGGCGCGATCATCATCAAGATCGCCGATGACGGCAAAGGCCTCGACCCGGCCAAGCTGCGCGACAAGGCGCTGGAAAAGGGTCTGGCCACCGAAGAGGAGCTGTCCCGCCTCAGCGAGCAGCAGATCCAGCGCTTCATCTTTGCGGCCGGCTTCTCCACCGCAGCGAAAGTCACCAACCTGTCCGGTCGCGGTGTCGGCATGGACGTGGTGCGCACCAATATCGAGCAGATCGGCGGTCAGATCGATCTGCATAGCGAGGTTGGGCGCGGCACCACCTTCACCATCAAGATTCCGCTGACCCTGGCGATCGTGTCCGCCCTGATCGTGAAGGCGGGCGAGGCGCGCTTCGCGGTGCCGCAACTGTCGGTGCGCGAGCTGGTCCGGGTGGGCCCGGGCTCCGACCAGACTGTGGAATCGCTCAATGGCGCGCGGATGATCCGTCTGCGCGAGAAGCTGCTTCCGGTGATTGGCCTCCACGAAGTGCTCGGCCTGGACGCGGCGCAGGATGAAGCGCTCAGCGGCTATGTCATCGTTATCGAGGCGGCCGGGCGTCGCGTCGGGCTCGTGGTCGATGATGTGCTCGATACCGAGGAGATTGTGGTTAAGCCGCTCTCCGGACCGCTGCGTGGTCTGCAATTCTACTCCGGCGCGACGCTTCTGGGTGATGGCGCGGTGATCATGATCCTCGACCCGAACGGGGTCGCTCACCAGATCGCCCATGCCGCCGAAGAAGACGAGGCTGAAGCCGACCGGGCCTCCAAGTCGATGCTTCAGGATCAGTCGCGTCAGCGCCTGCTTCTGGTACGCGCGGGCGGCGAAGAGCCCAAAGCGGTTCCCGTCAGTCTCATCACCCGGCTGGAAGAGTTCGATTGCGCCGATATCGAGCAGGTCGACGGACGCTATGTCGTCCAGTATCGCGGTCGGCTTCTGCCGCTCGCCCATGCTTCCGGCGCCGATCAGTTCCCGGAAACCGGCCGCCAGGCCGTGCTGGTCTTTTCCGAAGACAGCCAGTCGGCCGGTGTCGCGGTCGATGCGATTCTGGATGTCGCCGAGCTCACGCTGGATCTGCAGATGGGGTCTGAACGCCCTGGCGTCATCGGGTCGGCGATCATCAAGGACAAGGCGACCGAAGTGCTCGACATCGCCTGGCATATGGAGCGCGCCTGGGCCGGTGCGCCGCAGCGCTCGGCCTCGGACCGGCGTTCCATCCTGCTGGTCGAAGCCGATGCGTTCGCGCGTCGCATGATGGCGCCGCTGCTGGCGGCTGCGGGTTACGACGTCACGGTGGCCAGCGGGCTGCACGAGGCGCGCGATGCGGCTCAGATGGGCGCTGAATACGCCGCCCTCGTTGGTGATCCTGGCGCGCTGTCCAAGCTGCATGAGGAAGGCTTCTGGCAGGACGTGCCGCGCCTTGGGGTCAGCGATGACGGCATGATAGGCGGTCTTGAAGGTCTGGCGGCGGTGATGCGTCGATCCGACCGAGGCGGGCTGATCGCAGCCATCGATGCGGCCGCCCAGACCCGCGAAGCGGCGTGACGGGGACAAACAGATGATGAATCAGGAAACCACCTTCGAATATGTCACCGTTCGCATCGGCGATCAGCTTTATGGCGCGTCGGTGAGCGAAATCCGCGAGGTTTTCTCCCCGCAGGGCGTCACCGAAGTGCCCGGCGCGCCGGCTGAGATCGCCGGCCTGCTCAATCTGCGCGGTCGGATCGTCACCGCGATCGATGCGCGCCGGCGTCTGGGTGTCGAGCCGCGCTCAGCCGACGAGCCGTGCATGGCGCTGGGCATGGAAATCGGCCAGGAGCTGTACGGCGTTCTGGTGGACTCAGTAGGCGAAGTGATGCGGCTGAAGGTCGACACGCTGGAGCCCACGCCCGGTCATCTCGACTCGCAATGGCGCGCGGTGATCAAGGGCGTGCATCGCCTTGAGAAGGAACTTCTCGCCGTTCTGGACGTGCGCGCGCTCGTCACCGGCGAGCCTGCCGCTCTTGCGGCCTGAGCCAGAGGAAGCAGCGACCATGAAAACCTGTCTCGTCGTCGACGACTCCCGCGTCATCCGCAAAGTCGCCCGCAAGATCGTCGAAGATCTCGGCTTTGCGGTCGAAGAGGCCGCTGACGGTCAGCAGGCTCTCGATTCCTGCCGCAGCCGGATGCCGGACGCGATTCTGCTGGACTGGAACATGCCGGTCATGAACGGGCTGGATTTCCTGATCCGGCTTCGCCAGGAACCAGGCGGCGGCGCGCCGGTCGTCGTGTTCTGCACCACGGAAAATGACATGAGCCATATCACCCAGGCGCTGCGCGCCGGGGCCAATGAATATGTGATGAAGCCGTTCGACGGCGAAATCATCGAGTCCAAATTCGCCGAGGTCGGCCTGGCCTGACGGGCCAGCACAGGAGGCGCGCGCTTTGAGCACCGCACCCGCATATTCATCCGGCGCCGCTTCGGCGAGTCGCCCGCGCGTCCTCATCGTTGATGACAGCGCGGTGGTCCGCGGCCTGGTCGCGCGCTGGATCGAAGCCGATACCCGCCTCGACGTCGCCGCGACCTGTCCCGATGGCGAGCAGGGGGTACGCAAGGCGGGCGAGCTGCAGCCCGATCTTGTCGTGCTCGATATTGAAATGCCGCGCATGGACGGGCTCACCGCGCTGCCGCTCATCCTGCGCGCCTGCCCGAAAGCCCGGGTGGTGATGGCCTCCACCCTGACGCGCAAGGGCGCTGAAGTCACGATGCGGGCGCTTTCCCTGGGCGCTGCCGATTATGCGCCCAAGCCTGAGGCCGGCCGGGTCGCCGGCGCGGAAACCTATCGCGACGAATTGCTCAACAAGCTGGTCGCTCTATGCCCGCGCGCAAAGCCCGCTCAGCGCGTCGCGCCGGTCGCGCCCAGACCCGCCGCGCCGCGGTCGGCGGCGCGGCATGGCCTGGCGGCGCGTCCTGATCTGATCGCCATCGGCTCGTCCACCGGCGGCCCTCAGGCCCTGCGTTCGGTGGTCAGCCAGCTGCCGCATGATGCGCGCGCGCCGGTGGTGATCGCCCAGCACATGCCCAAGCTGTTCACCGCCATCCTGGCTGAGCACCTGACCAAGGCCGGACTTCCCGCCGCCGAAGGCAAGGACGGCGAAACGCTACAGCCCGGCCGGGTCTATCTGGCGCCCGGCGATTTCCATATGACGGTGCGCAAGAGCGCGGCCGGCTTCACCGCGCATCTCGATCAGAGCCCGGCGGTGAATTTCTGCCGTCCGGCGGTGGACCCGCTGTTCGCATCCTGCGCCGAGGCGGCGGGCCGCAATCTTCTGGCCGTGGTGCTGACCGGCATGGGCCATGACGGGCGCGACGGCGCACGCAAGGTGCGCGATGTCGGCGGCCAGGTCATCGCCCAGGATGAGGCCACCAGCGTGGTCTGGGGCATGCCCGGCGCGGTCGCCGAGGCGGGGCTGGCCGATGAAATTCTTCCAATTTCTGATATCGGCGGTGCGATCGCGCGCCGTCTGAAAGGGGCGTTCTGATGCTGGCTGAGAGCAAGTTCCGCTTTCTGTCCGACGAGGTTCGGCGGCGTTCAGGCCTGATGCTGGGCCCGGAGAAGGGCTATCTGGTCGATAGCCGACTTGGCCCGCTCGCACGCGCGGAAGGTTTCGCCTCGGTCGAAGCGCTGATCGACACGATGATGCGCGGCGATGCGCGCCTGTGCAGCGCCGCCACTGAGGCGCTGGCCACGCATGAGACTTTCTTCTTCCGCGATAAGACGCCCTTCGACACCTTTCAGTCGATCATCGCTCCGCGCCTGAAAACGGCGCGCGGCGCGCACGCGCTTCGCATCTGGTGCGCGGCGGCGTCCAGCGGGCAAGAACCGTATTCGCTCGCCATGCTGATCCAGGAGATGGGCGGGATTTCGGCCGATATCCTGGCGACCGATCTCAGCGCTGCGGTGCTGGAGAAGGCCAAAGCCGGGGTGTACAGCCAGTTCGAGGTGCAGCGCGGGCTCGCCGTTCAGCGTCTGGTGCGCCATTTCGATCAGACCGGCGACCAGTGGCGCATCAAACCGGAAATCCGCCAGCGCGTGCGCTTCCAGGTCGGCAATCTGCTGGATGATTTCGCCCGTTTCGGTCGCCACGACGTTATCTTCTGCCGCAATGTGCTGATCTATTTCGACAGTGAGGCGAAGGCGAAAATCCTCGATCGGCTGGCCAACCAGCTGGCCGAAGACGGTTATCTCATTCTGGGCGCGGCTGAGACTGTGGTGGGGCTGACAGACGCCTTCCGCCCGGTCCCCGGTCAACGCGGCCTCTACGCCAAGCCTGAAGCGCTGGAAAAGATGGCGGCGGCTTAACGTCCGCTCGCGTCGCTTCGGCTGAACCGCGTCAGTGCGCGCCGCGCCGGCGTAAAGCCTGGGGCCGCCTCCAGTGCGCGCTGGTGGTCGATGTAGGCGGACGCGTAATCGGACAGGGCTTCATGGGCGAGGGCGCGGTTGTAGTAGCCGCGTTCGGGGCGCTGCAGGCCGAGCTCGATCGCGCGAGTGAGGTCTTCAACCGCTTCTTCCGGCCGGCCTGCTGAAACCAGGGCCGCACCGCGATTAAGCCAGAGCTCAGCTGATCCCGGCAGGGTGCGCAGCGCGATGTCATAGTGGGACAGCGCCGCCGCCGGATCACCATTGCGACGCTCCAGAATCCCCAGATTGACATGGGTCGCCGCCCGGTCGCGCGGCGTCAGGCGTGGATCTTCAAGCGCGCGCTCGCAAACCTGACGCGCACCAACCCGGCCAGGATCTCCGGCCTGAACCCGTTCAAAACACAGCTGAGCGCCGGTTTCGCCGAAGATGGTCTGCGCGTGCGCGGGCCCCGCCATGCTTGCGACTGCCAGGAGGATCGACGCCAGTAAGGAAGAAGCTTTCTCCATACCGCCAACCATAGCTGATCAGGCCGCGCTCTTCGAGTGACCTTCCGCCCAAAGAAAAACCCCGGAGCCCTGCGAGCTCCGGGGTTTGTCGCCCCTCAAGCGGCGGTTTTGGGTGATCAGGCCGCGCCGGCGGCCTTTTCTTCGACCGGGTCGCGCAGCACATAACCGCGGCCCCAGACCGTTTCAATATGGTGTTCGCCTTCGGCGGCTGCAGCGAGCTTCTTGCGCAGCTTGCAGATGAAGACGTCGATGATCTTCAGCTCCGGCTCGTCCATGCCGCCATAGAGATGGTTGAGGAACATCTCCTTGGTCAGCGTGGTGCCCTTGCGCAGCGAGAGCAGCTCCAGCATCTGGTATTCCTTGCCGGTCAGGTGCACGCGATGACCGCCGACCTCGACCGTCTTGGCGTCCAGATTGACCGCGATTTCGCCGGTCTTGATGATGGACTGGGAGTGACCTTTCGAACGGCGCACGATGGCGTGGATGCGCGCGATCAGCTCTTCCTTGTGGAAGGGCTTGGTCATGTAGTCGTCCGCGCCGCAGCCCAGACCCCGCACCTTGTTATCGATGTCGGCATTGCCGGTCAGGATCAGGATTGGCGTGTCGACTTTCGCAACGCGTAGTGTCTTCAGCACGTCGAATCCGGGCATGTCCGGCAGGTTCAGGTCCAGCAGTATGATGTCGTAATCATACAGCTTTCCCAGATCCACGCCCTCTTCGCCCAGATCGGTTGTGTAGATATTGAAGCCTTCCGACTTAAGCATCAGCTCGATGCCTTGCGCCGTGGCGCGGTCGTCTTCGATCAGCAGAACCCGCATCAAACCCTCTCCGCGTCGGGCGCACGAGAATCAAAATCGCCCGCGCCTCGTCCCCTTGGTTAACGTGCTTCGCACTGTGCGGCGAGAATTCCTTAAAGGAGGTTAACAGCGATTTGACTCAGCAATCAGAATCGAGTCCGCGAATCGAAATCCTAAGCGGGGCTTTGGAAAAAGTGGTTAAGGCCGAGCGACTTATTCGGCCGCCTGGGCCAGATTCGGCGCCAGAATGGATAGCAGTCCGATCCAGTTATCCACACCTTCGCCGGTCCGGCCGTCGTAAATCAGCCGATCTTCGTAACCAGTTATCCACAGGGCATCCGGGTTGCGGCGGGCGATGACCAGCGCGCCCTGGCGTTCCTCGTAGGGTGAGCGGTGAAGGCGGAAGATCACGATCCCGTCGGCCAGCGCTTCGCCGAGTTCGCCGCCAAGCTCGGCCAGGGCCGGATCACCGTCGACCACGGCGACCATTTCCATCTTGCCGGCCTCGGTGGACAGGGCGAAGCGCGAGCGTTCAATGCCGGACAGACCGAACTGGCTTTGCGCATGGAGCTTCCAGGCGGTTTCCACCGGCACCGCGAAGGCGCGATGGCCTTCAATCTCGCGACACTGGAAGAAGTAGTGATTATTCACGCCCATGCGTTTGAGTTCGCGCTGCAGCAGGCGCAGCGCGTCGGCGTCGTCATTCACGCTGTCAATGATCGGCGTTTGGTTCTCCAGCGTCACGAAGGGTCGGGAGCGCAGCCGCGTCGCCGCGCGTTCGACAAGCGGGTTGCGCAGGAGCCGCCCGCTTTCATCACGCACATGCTCGCCCTCATCATTGACCCGGAGGAACTCGTCAGGATGGGTGAAGTGGACCATGAAGGCCACAAGCACGTTCGGATGCAGCTCGTGGAACAGGTCCAGCATGGTGAAGAAATTGTCGTCGAACCGTTCCGGGAAGAAGGCCATCTCCTTGGTGCCGATGCGGATCACCTCCACCCCGGCCTCGGCCAGCCCGTTGAGATAGTCGAACAGGTTCCGGTTCGACAGCACCATCGGGTCGCCGCCGGACAGGAGAGCTTCGCGGATTTTCGGCCGATCGGTGATCTCGCCGTTCTCCACCTTGATGTTGTGACCGCGAATATACTCGCCGATCTCATGGATGGAGGCGGTGTCCTTCTCCGTCTTGCCGGTCAGGAAATCGGAGCGATAGCAGTACCGGCACCAGCTTGAGCAGGTGCGCACCACGTACAGCAGCACCAGCTCATACTTATGCAGCAGCCCCGGGATCGGGCTGTAACGCAGCTGGTTGGACGGATCGGCCTCGCCGGTCAGGTCGTCCATCTCTTCCGGGCGCGCCTTGATCAGATTGGTCACAGCCTGCGACCGCTTGGCCAGATCAAGATAATAGCCCGTTGCGCGCGGCGGCAGGCGATCGGAGATGCCTGACGCTTCAAGCTCATCGAGCTCCGCCGGTGAATAGATGGCGGCGCCGCCTTCATCCAGATAGCGGCGATAGCGCGCTATGTCGTGCACGACATAGCGGTTGAACCTGGTCTCCTCGATCTGCCCGTACAGATTGTCCTTGTGCTGGCGAGAGACCGCTTTCTTGCGCGGGCGGGATCCGGCGATGCGGATCGTTTTTCCATCAAGCGGCATGGTGGTCTCCTTGGCGTCAAGCGTCTGCCAGCATCGGGCGCAGCGCGAAGGCGTCGCGCGCGCTTCAACGGCGCAGCTCGGCGGTGTCGGCGCGGGTTTGAGGCCCGCAAGCGTGTGAAAGGAAGGTCTTTAAATAGGACCGGTCCTGAAAAAGGAACCTTGACAGCCCGCTTTTTTCCAGCAGCGCGATCTGCTGTGGAAAAGCTCCGGCGTTTACGCGGTTGAAAGGCCAATGGGGTTAAGGAGATCGGTGAACAGGGTGCAAATACGCCCGCTTTCAGCGAGAAACGCTGTGCAGTCTTTGATCGAACGCGTTTCGGGTCTTGAGACCCGGACCTTCCGCGGCCGTGTCGGCGCGGTCAACGGTCTTCTGATCGAAGCTGAGGGCCCGCGCCCGGCGCTGACCCTGGGCGCGCGCGCTCACGTCAGGCATGGATCGGGGCGTTCCATCTGCGAAGTGGTCGGGTTTCGCGGCGAGACCGCCCTGATGATGAGTTTCGGCGATTTGACCGGCGTGCGCGCCGGCGCCGAAGCTGAACTGGATCCGAACGGCGCCAGCATCCGCCCCCATGAGAGCTGGCTTGGCCGCGTCGTTGACGGTTTCGCGCACCCGCGTGACGGGATGGGGCCGCTGGCTGAAGGCGATGTCGCCTATTCGCTGAAAGGCACGCCGCCCTGCGCCCATTCGCGGGCGCGGCTGGGCGAGCGGCTGTCGCTCGGCGTGCGCGCGCTGGATGTCTTTACGCCCATGCGTCAGGGTCAGCGTCTTGGCGTTTTCGCCGGGTCCGGAGTCGGCAAGTCGGTCTTGCTTTCCATGTTGGCGCGTGGTGCTGAAGCCGATGTCATCGTGATCGGTCTGATCGGAGAGCGCGGCCGCGAGGCGCGCGAGTTTGTCGAGGACGTGCTGGGTCCTGAGGGCCGCTCGCGCTCGGTGGTCATCACCGAGACCTCCGACAGCCCGGCGCTGGCGCGGCGGCAGGCCGCTTACATGACGCTGACCGTGGCGGAATATTTCCGCGATCGCGGCGCGAATGTGCTGTGCCTGATGGATTCGGTCACCCGCTTTGCTCTGGCCCAGCGCGAGATCGGACTGGCTGCCGGCGAACCGCCGACGACGCGCGGCTATACCCCTTCGGTCTTTGCTGAGCTGCCGCGCCTTCTGGAGCGCGCCGGCCCGGGGGCGGAAGGCTCCGGTTCCATCACGGGGCTCTTCACCGTGCTGGTCGATGGCGACGATCACAACGAGCCGGTGGCCGATGCGGTTCGCGGCATTCTAGACGGCCATGTCGTTATGAGCCGGGCGATAGCAGAACGCGGGCGTTTTCCCGCGATTGACGTGCTGCGCTCGATCTCGCGCACCGCGCCTGAAGTTTATGCCTCTGAAGACGAGGCCCGGCTGGCGCGTGAAGCGCGGGCCGCCCTGTCGGCGTATGCCGATATGGAAGAATTGATCCGGCTGGGCGCCTACGCCCCCGGCTCAAACCCGCAGGTCGATCGCGCGATTGCGCTGAACGGCCCGCTGGAGACGTTTCTCGGTCAGGGAAAAGAAGAAGCCTCCTCGCCGCAGGAGAGCTTCTCGGCCCTGTCCGGGATTTTGGTGGATGGATAGGGATAGAAGAGGAGACGGGCCATGGCTGCTCGCTCACATGCTCCACTGATCCGGCTGGCCCGGTTCAAGGTGGAGGAACTGCAAAAACACATGGCTGAGATCGATCGCGCGCGCACCGCGATCGAGGCGCAGATCCAGCGTCTGGATGAAAGCGTGCCGGACGAACAGGCCGCCGCGCAGGAGAGCAAGGAAGGCTATGTCGCCTACGGCTCCTATGCACGCTCGGTGCTGGCGCGGAAGGAAAAACTGCGCGCGTCTCAGGGCGAGGTCGATGCTCAGGCGAACGAGCTTCGCGGACGCCTGGAAGAGGCCTTCGCGGAACTGAAGAAGTTCGAGCTGCTGGAAGAGCGCCGGCTTTCGCGTCTGCAGGATGCGGCCCGCGCTGCTGAGCAGAGCGAGCTTGACGAGATCGCCGGACGGATGCGCCGCGCGGCGCACTAGGGCAACGCTGCTGACTGCTGAAACGACAAAGGGCGCAGCGCGGACGGATATCGCCCGCGCTGCGCCCTGAGTCAGACGCTTCTGGCATTGAACCGCGTTTAGCGCCCACCGCTCCAGGTCAGGTCGATCCGGAAGGACCGGCCCGGTTCCGACACGCCGGCGAAGACGCGCTCATAGTCCTCGTCGAACACGTTATCGACGCCGAAATCGATGCGGATGCGTTCGTTCTCGTACGGGCGCCAGCTGGCGTGCACGTCGAACACGGCGAAGCCGTCGCGCTCCAGCGCCGGGTCGGCGGTGCGGTCGAAGTCCGAAGCGAAGGAGATGCGCGCGCCCAGATCGGTGCGCAGGCTGTCCAGCTCATAACGGGCGTGCAGGAAGCCGGAGAGCGGTTGAAGCGCGCCCAGCGGATCGCCCGTGGTCACATCCTCGCCATCGACCTCGAAGACCGAGCCGGTCAGGCTGAACGGTCCGTTTTCATAGACCGCGGCCAGCTCAAAACCCTCAAGCTCGGCGTCGGCCAGGTTTTCCGAGAAGGCGGTGCCGGCATCGCAGGGGGCGAAGAAGGGCGGCGCGAAACAGGTCGGCGCGAAGCTGAAGTTGACCTGTAGATTGATCAGGTCGGTCGCGTCGGTCTGATACCAGGCGCCCTTCACTTCGATCCGGTCATTGGCCGTGAACAAACCCTCTCGGGAAAAGGCGGCGCCGATCTCGATGGTCTCGGTCGATTCGGGGCGCAGGCCCGGATTGGGCAGGAAGTCATTGCGCACGAACACGGCCGGGCCAAGCACGGGGTGCGGAATGGTGAAGTGCAGACCGGACAGGTAGAGCTCGTTCAGGGACGGCGCGCGGAAGGCTTCGCTCCAGCTGCCGAACAGGCGGAACTCTTCGGTCGGGGCCCAGCTCACCGCAAAGCGCGGGGAAACCGCGTCGTCTTCATTCGCTCCGCCGACATCGCTGTCGCTTTCATAATGGTCGAAGCGAACGCCCGGCAGCAGAACGAAGGAGCCCAGCGCCCCGGCGTCGATCTCGGTCTCCAGCTGCAGATAGGCGCCATAGAAGGTGGTCGTGCCGTTCGGCACGCCGCCGCGCTGGCCGTTCACCCCGGTGGAATCGCCGCCTTCCTGCTCGTCTTCATACCAGTCGCCGCCAACGGTGAGGGCGAATTCCTGTTCGCCGAGCTCGAACTCGGCGCGGTTTTCCGCGCGCACGCCGATCGTGGTCAGATCACGGGTGATGGAGCGGTTGATCGCCGGATCGATCTCGTCGACCGCGCCGATATTGTGAAACAGCGTGGCTTCCACCTCGATCAGATCGCTGTCGGGGTCGTAGTCCAGGCTCGCGCGCAGGCTGTCGCTCTGAACCTCCTTTTCCACCAGCGGGTTCAGCCCGTCCACGAGCAGGCCGTTCTGGCCGTTATTGGGCTCCACCGCGTCATTGCGGAAGCTCAGCCATCCCAGCTCGATCTCCAGATCGTCAGACGGATCGAACTCAACGGAGACGAGCGAGGAGAAAATCTCGTCATCGGCCGGCAGGTCATTGCCTGAGCCGAGGCGGATATCGCCGGAGGAGCGCAGCGAGATCGCCGCAACGCCTTCTACCGCATCGCCTTCGGCAAAGATGGCGGCTGAACCGCGGGTCTCTTCATTGACCGAGCGATAGCCCGCCGACAGGCGCGCGCCAAAGGTCTCGTCGCCGTGCAGAAGATCGTCGGCCTCCACCGTTTCAAAGGAGATCACCCCGCCTGAGGCGCCCGAGCCGTAAAGCGCAGAGGCCGGGCCGCGCACCGTCTCCACCCGGCGCAACAGGCCCGGATCGAGGAAGAGCACGCCGTCATGGGCGGAGTTGAAGTTCTGCCGCGCGCCATCGACCAGGAGGGTGATGTTCTCACGGCTGAAGCCTCGCAGGTTCAGCGTCTGACCGGTGCGCCGCGGACCGCCGGCGACCTGCAGTGCGGGCACGTCTTCCAGAAGATCGGCCAGATCGGTCGGGCGTTCCGCATTCAGCGTTTCCAGATCGATCGCGCTGGCCAGGCCCGGATAATCGAAGGTGGACAGATTGGTGCGCGTGGCTTCGACCACGATCACATCGGTCTCGTCTTCGCTGTCCTGTGCGATAGCTGGTGCGGCGTTCGCCATCGCGGCGGCAAGGGCCAGCCCGGCGCCGGAAAGCCAGCGCGTCCGGGCGCGCGTCAGGTGCGATGAAGTGTCCATTTTTGTTCGAAGCCTCTTGCAAATGGTTTTCAATTGCGGAATGGAATGCCTGAGCTTTGCAGGTTGTGCAAGTGACACTCAGTCGCATTTAACAGACGTGCCCGGATGTCCATCCATCTCGTCTCGAGCAAAATGGAAGCGCATCGGGCTTGAAGGGCAGATGACATGAACGGATTAACCAAACTCACCGCAATCGCTTTCAGCGCGCTGGCTTTCGGCGCTTGCTCGGCGACCGGCGCCATGAACTTCGCTGGCTCGTCAGCCGCGCCAATGGAGGCTGTTGCAACGGAGCGCGACGCCGCGGCGTTCGAAGCTGACCGGCAGGCCATTTTGAGCATGTTGGGTGAGTATGCAGTCACGTTCGATTTCATTGAAACGGTCGCCATTGCGCCCGGATATGAGTTGGCGGAGCAAAAAGTCACCCCCGCGCGTGAGATCGTGCTTCTAATTGAGGACAGCGGAGATTTCATCTCCTTACAACACCTGCTCATGGTCGGTCCTGAAGAGGAGCCGATCGTGATCAAGCACTGGCGGCAGGACTGGGCCTATGAGCCATCGCGCCTGATGGCCTATCGCGGATTCAATCGCTGGGAAATGCTTGATATCACTGCAGAAGACGCCGCCGGCGCCTGGTCGCAGACGGTCTATCAGGTCGACGATTCTCCGCGTTACGCCGCGCTTGCGGCCTGGGCGCACGCCCCGAACGCCTCCACCTGGGAGCCGCCGGTGTCCTGGCGTCCGCTGCCGCGCCGCGACGGAACGACGCGGGACGATTACGATGTAATCGCAGCTGTGAACCGTCACACGGTCACCGACTGGGGCTGGACCCATGAGCAGGACAATCAAAAAGTCGTTCTGCGCGACGAGCTCGCCCATGAAGTGGTTCGCGAGTTCGGTCTGAACACCTATCGCCGCGCCGACCTGCAGCGCGATGACGCGGTTCATGCCTATTGGGAAAGCACCGGCGCGTTCTGGGGCGAGGTGCGTGAGGCCTGGGACGCGATCATGGCGTCCAATGACAGCTTCCACGTCGATGATGACGCCGAAGGCACGCGGCTCTACGGCCCGGTTCTGTCCGAAGGCCAGGCGATTTTCTTTGAAGCGAAAACGACTGAGGAAGCCTGGGCCGAAGCCGCAGCCCTGATCGACCAGCAGGTCACTGCCGGGGTGGAGATCACCCTGCCGAACGGCGTGGCCGCCGTTCAGTAACGACCATATCCCGATGGGGGAACCAGCCGGCCCGGGGCGTTAACGCTCCGGGCCGTTTTCGTTTCACCGCGCCCCATACCGGTGTTTCAGTTGGAACAGCGCCGCGATCAGGCCGAAATACATGAAGAGGCGCAGCACGGCGGCCGCGCCCGCCTCGTCGATGCGTTCGATGGCGAGCTGGGCGGCGAAGTCAGCGGGAATGCCGGTGATGACGCGCCCGACAAACGGGGCGAGCAGGTCTGCGACATACGCCAGAAGCGCCGCGATCGTCAGCTGGCTCCAGCGACGCATGACCAGCGCTGCGACAAGAGAAGCCGCGATCCAGAGCAGCACGTCGGCAAAGGCGAAGCCGGCTGAAATGCGTTCGAAAATGGCTCCGATCATGTCCGCCTCACGGCGGTGATTGCGGACCGCTTCATACTGTACTACCCCCGGAGGCGATTGCGTCAGCCTGGCTGACCGGCACGCCCTCGCTCAGCGTCTTGGCGAGGGCGTCAACGCCCTTGGCCGCTTTCGAAGCCGGCGAGCGTACTGAGACCGGCGTCTGGGCCCGGATCGCTTCACCGACATGGCTGTCACGCTCGATCAGCCCGGCGAGTGGCGGGCGGAAGCCGAGAAAACTCTCGCAGGTCTTCGCCAGCGTTTCGTAAGCCTGTTTGCCGGAGGCCGTATCCGGCGCGGCGTTCACTGCGATGAAGGGCGCTGCGCCCTCATCGCGCAGACGCAGCGTCTTGATGAAGGCGTAGGCGTCGGTCAGCGAGGTCGGTTCGTCATTGATCACCACCAGCACATCGTCGGCGGCGGCGGCGAGACGCACCGTCGCCCGGTCCGCGCCGGCGGCGAGATCAAGCAGGGTGCGCTCGTAGGACAAAGCCGCCGCCGATAATCCGGCCGCCAGGCGGTTGACGCTGGACAGTTCCAGCCCCGCCAGCGCGCCGGACCCGGAGCGGCCGGAGATGACGTCAAACCCGCCGCGCGCCTCCGATCCGCCAAGCGCCGGGGCGACGGCTTCGGCGACGGACAGGCGCGCGGACACCACATCGCCGAGATCGCCGCGTGGATTGAGGCCCATCTGAACATCGACATTGGCCATGCCCAGATCGGCGTCCACCAGAAGCGTACGTTCGCCGGCGCGGGCGAAGGCGCGGGCCAGGCCGATGGCGACGACGGTCTTGCCGACCCCGCCCTTGCCGGACGCGATGGCCAGGACCGGACCGGCCTGACGCCTGGCGGTTTGTGCAAGATCGGCGGTGGAGGCGGGCAGGGCGCTCATGGCTTGGCTCCTCTGGGTGGATCAGTCCGCATCGAAGGCGCCGCCGAGCGCGACATCGTCGAGCAAAGCGCGCGCAATGCGCAGCGCGGTCGCCGGCGCCAGGCCGGAGCCGATGAAGGGCGAGGCGGAGATGTGGGCGTAGCTCAGCCCGGTCTCGCCGGGCGCCAGCAGGGCGCCGAGCCGCTGGGCGGCGTCCAGCTTGGTGATGATGGCGCGCCCGGCGCCGGCGGCGGCGAGGATGGCGCAGGCGTCTTCGGCGTCTTCCGGTGCGATGCCGGCTTCCAGCACGGCGATGATTTCGCTATCGGCGGCGCTGGCGAAGTCGGACAGGCGCTCCAGCGCATCAAGGTCGAACGGGTTGATGGCCGCACTATCGATCAGGATCGGCGCCGGGCTGGTCAGCCGGTTAAGCACGGCGTCCAGCTCGCGCAGCCCGCCGACCGGCTCCACTGTGAGATCACCCATCGCCCCGGCATAGGCGTTCAGCTGTTCGCGCGCGCCAGCGCCGTCATCGGCGGCCAGGATGATCGGGCGGACCCCGGCGGACACCATGCGCGCAGCGGTTTTCGCGAGCGCTGAGCTTTTGCCGGAGCCTGGCGGTCCGGCAAACAGGAGCGGGCGTTGCGGCACATGCTCGATCGGATGGACCGAGTAACGCGCGTCGAGCGCGCGCGCGAGCGTGGCGGTGGCCTCGCCGTCCTCCATCTCGCAGGCGGAATGCATCAGCGCCTCGGCCGCGCCCTCCGTGACCCGGTGCCAGGACAGGGCGCGCGCGATTCGCGTCAGCCCCTGCGCGCCGTCGCCGCGTTCGGTTTTTCGGGTGCGTTCGCGCCGTTCGACCGTCACCTCGGGCTTTTCCTCAGGCGGCGGCGCGGCGCGTTCTGCGGCGGCGCGCACCTGAACCCCGCCGCCCGGCGCATCATTGGTGGCGATAATGACCGCATCGGCGCCCATCTCGCGGCGGACCTGGTTCATCGCTTCGGTCAGGCTGGGTCCTGTGAAGGTTCTCAGTCGCATCGCTTCAGACCCTTTCCTTCACTCGATCCTGTCTCACACCTGACCGACATTCTTCAGCTTCGCAGAGGGATGAATCTCGTTCTGGCTCATCACGATGGTCTGCGGGCGGAAACGCTCGGTCAACGACCTCACATATGGGCGGATTCCCGGGCTGGTGAGAAGCGCCGGCACATCGCCCATCGCGCCGGCTTGATCAAAGGCGGCGCGGGTTTCAGCGACAAAGTCGCGAAGCTGGGACGGGGCGAGCGCGAGCTGACGACGCTCGCCTTCGCCGGCCATGGCTTCGGCGAAGGCCTGCTCCCATTGCGGCGACAGAGTGATGACCGCCAGAGCGCCGTCCGGACCTTTGTGGGCGTAGCAGATCTGGCGAGCCAGCCGGGTGCGGACATGCTCCACCACCGCATCAAGGCTCTGGGTGTGGGCGCTGGCTTCTGCGACGCCTTCTAAAATGGCGGGCAGGTCGCGAATGGAGACCCGCTCGCGCAGCAGCGATTGCAGGACACGCTGGATGCCGGCCCGGCTGATCTGGCTCGGCGTGATGTCGTCGAGCAGCTTCTTGTGCTCCTTCGACAGCCCGTCCAGCAATTGCTCGACCGCCGCGAAGGTGAGCAGATCGGGCATGTGCTCGCGCAGCAATTCCGTCAGATGGGTGACCAGCACCGCAGACGGGTCCACCAGGGTGTAGCCGCGGAAGGTGGCTTCCTCGCGCAGAGCCTCGTCGATCCAGGTGGCCGGCAGGCCGAAGGCGGGCTCCTTCACATGCGCGCCGGCCAGCTCCACCTGACCGCCCTGCGGGTCCATGGCCAGCAGCTGGCCCATTTTCAGCTGGCCTTCGCCGGCCTCCAACTCCTTGATACGGATCACATAGTCGTCGCCGGACAGCTGCATATTGTCGATGATGCGAACCGATGGCGTTACAAAGCCGGTGTCCTGAGCGAGATTGCGCCGCAGCGCCTTGATCTGGTCGGTCAGCCGACGGCCTTCCACATCGTTGATCAGCGGCAGGAGCGCATAGCCGAGCTCGATCTTCAGCTCGTCGATATGCAGGGTCTGCTCGATCGGTTCTTCCGATGGCGGCGCCTCGGCGGCGGCGATTTCGCCCGCCTCCACCGCCACGCGCTCGGCCTCGACCTGTCTGCCGCGCTTGGCGGTGAAATAGGCGACAGATCCGGCGCCGGCGGCCAAAGCGGCGAACGGCAGAAGCGGCATGCCGGGCAGAAGCCCGACCGCGAGCGCGGTCGCGCCCATCATGCCAAGCCCGGTCGGGTTGGCGGCAAGCTGGCCGAACACCGCTTTGTCGGCCTCGCCTTCAACCCCGGCCTTGGACACCAGAAGACCGGCGGCCAGCGAGATGATCAGGGCTGGGATCTGAGAGACCAGCCCGTCGCCAATCGTCAGGGTGGAATAGGTCGCCGCCGCGTCGCCGAACGCCATGCCGGACTGGGCCACGCCGATAATCATCCCGCCGATCAGATTGATGGCGGTGATCAGAATGCCGGCGACCGCATCGCCGCGTACGAATTTCGAGGCGCCGTCCATGGCCCCGAAGAAGTTGGACTCATCTTCAAGCTTCTTGCGCCGTGTGCGCGCCTCGTCCTCGGTGATCAGTCCGGCCGACAAATCGGCGTCGATCGCCATCTGCTTGCCGGGCATGGCGTCAAGGGTGAAGCGCGCCGCCACCTCGGCGATGCGGCCTGAACCTTTGGTGATGACCACGAAGTTCACGATCACCAGGATGACGAAGACGATCATCCCGATGACGAAATTGCCCTGCATCACGAAGGCGCCGAAGGCTTCGATAATGTCGCCGGCCGCATCGGTGCCGCTATCGCCCTCCGACAGGATCAGGCGCGTCGAAGCCACGTTCAGGCCCAGCCTGAGCATGGTCGCAACCAGCAGGACGGCGGGAAAAGCGGTGAATTCCAGCGGGCTCTTGATGAAGAGCGCCGTCATCAGGACCAGCACTGAAAAACAGATCGAGACCGCCAGCGCGAAATCCAGCAGCGCGCGCGGCATCGGAAGCAGCAGCATCACAAGGATGGCGAGAACGCCAACCGCCATGGCGATATCGCCGCGCGCCAGGAGGCGCGGCCAGTTGCGCCAGCCGCCCAGCGCGCCGGCAAGGCCGCCTTGCGCTGCGGATGCGGGCGTATCAGCCATTCAATAGCCCGTCCGTCAGCTTCGCTGGCGCCTCCCCCGTGAACGGGAGAAGACAGTGAGCAATTTGCTCGGAGTCGGTCATCCGGCTGCGCGGGTTTCACCCGGGCTGGGCACGTGAATGCCGTGATCGGTGTAGAGCTTCAGCTTGTTGCGCAGGGTCCGGATCGAGATGCCGAGAATATTCGCCGCATGGGTCCGGTTGCCCAGGCAATGATCGAGCGTGTCCAGGATGAGATCCTGCTCCACTTCGGCCACGGTCTTGCCGACCAGCTTGGTGGCGACCTGAGCGGCCTCAGCGGCCTGACGGGCGACGCCGCCGGACCCGGTGAAGGCTGAACCATCCGGCATGCGGATCGCGTCCGCGCCGATCTCCGGCCCCGAAGCCAACAGCACCGCGCGGTGCATGGCGTTTTCAAGCTCGCGCACATTGCCCGGCCAGTCGCGCGCGGTAATCTGGGTTTTGGCCGCTTCAGACAGGGGGCGGGCTTCGATCGCGTTGGCGTCGGCGTATTTGCGCACGAAGTGCTCAGCCAGCGCCAGCGCATCGATCGGGCGTTCGCGCAGCGGCGGCAACGCCAGATTCACCACGTTGAGACGGAAGAGCAGGTCTTCACGGAAATCACCGTCGCGCACCGCCTTGCGCAGATCGCGGTTGGAGGTGGCGATGACGCGGATATCGACCTTGACCGGCTTGGAGCCGCCCACCCGATCGATCTCGCGTTCCTGAAGCGCGCGCAGGAGTTTGGCCTGCAGCCGCGCGTCCATTTCGGAGATTTCGTCAAGCAGGAGCGTGCCGCCATCGGCTTCCTCGAACTTGCCGACCCGGCGCGCCACCGCGCCGGTGAAGGCGCCCTTCTCGTGACCGAACAGCTCTGATTCCAGAAGGTTCTCCGGGATGGCCGCGCAGTTCACCGATACGAAGGTTCTGGCCGCCCGGCGCGATTGCTGGTGGACATAGCGCGCCATGACTTCCTTGCCGGCTCCGCTTTCACCAGTGATCAGAACGCTGGCGTCGGATTTCGCGATCCGGTCGGCCAGTTCGACCACTTTGAGCATGGACGGATCGCGCGCGACCATCGGGCGCTCATCGTCGGCGACGGCGGCGAGCACGGCTGCGATCAGCTCTGCGTCCGGCGGCAGCGGGATGAATTCCTTCGCCCCGGCCCGGATCGCTCCGGCGGCGGTGTCGGGTCGCACATCCACCCCGCACGCGACCACCGGAACGGTGATGCGTTCGGCCTCGTTGGCGGTGATCAGCGCGCTGATATCGAGCTGACAGTCCACCATGAGCAGGTCCGCGCCCTTGCCGGCGCGCAGATATCCGGTCGCCTGGGCGATGGTGTCGACGTGCGCGACCTTGGCCCCGCGCTCCATCGCGATTTGTGTCGCGGCGGACAATTGTCCGCCCAGTTCGCCTACGATTAGAACGCGCATGGGCGCTTCTCCTCAGGTACGGCGCGGACGCTCAAGCGGCGTCCCCGTCCTTGATGATTTCAGTCATGGTCACGCCGAGGCGGTCTTCAACGACCACCACTTCGCCGCGCGCCACCAGGCGGTTGTTCACGTAAATATCGATCGCCTCGCCGACCTTGCGGTCCAGCTCCAGAACCGAGCCGGAGGTCAGTTTCAGGAGCGAGTTCACATCGATGCTGGCCTTGCCGAGCACGGCGGAAATGTTGACCGGCACATCAAAAATGGGCGCCAGATCGACCGCGCTGCGGATTTCTTCATCCACGAGTGACTGGCCGCTTGCGCCACCCGGATCGGCGGCCGGGGCGGCGACCTCATTGCTGAGATCGGGCAGATCGAGATCGCTATCGTCGGCCATAGGTGTCTTCCTTCTTCATCGCTCTTACGCAGCTCCGGCTGTGGTCTGAGCGGAGATGTCCGGGCTCTCGGCGTCCTCCGATGGACGCGCGAGCCATTTTTCGACGGTTTCGGCGATGCGCGCTTCGATCTCTGCAGCGCTGCGCTCGATCGCGCCGGCGCGCCATTCCAGAACCACATCGCCGGAGACGACTTCCTCGTCTCCGCGCACGATCACCGCGCCCTCAAAGCCGAGCCGTTCAGCCTCGTGCTGCAACCGATCGGCGATATTCTCCACCAGCTCCGGCGCGACGCGCACGGCCAGGCGCGGTTCAGCGCGGAGGTCGTGCAGCGCTTCGAGCGCACAGGCCTCGATCGTGTCCGCCCCATACTGCTTGAGCGCTTCACCGGCGATCACGCGCGCGGCGGCGCAGGCGAGCCGGGCCGCATCGGCGCGCATCGCGGCGCTTTCTTCATCCATGCGCGCGATGACCGCCTGCATCCGTCCGGCCAATGCGCTGAGCGCCTCGGCGGCGGCGCGGCTGGTTTCAGACTCGACTTCATGGCGCGCGGTTGCGGCGGCTTCAGCAGCGTGCGCATCAGCTTCCTCGCGCGTAAGGATGCGTTTGATGGTTTCATCGCGCAGCACCGTGCCGTCTTCGGCGAAGACCCGGCTGAACTGGAAGGGTTTGTGCGTCGTGCTCATCACCGCCTCCTAGTAGATCAGCTCGTCTTCACCGCCGCCGTCGGCGATGAGAATTTCACCCTTGGCGGCGAGATCCTTGGCCATGTTGACCATGGTTTGCTGGGCCTTATCGACATCCTTCAGGCGAACCGGCCCCATCGAGGCCATGTCCTCGCGCATGATTTTCGCCGCGCGTTCGGACATGTTGGAGAAGAACAGGTCGCGCAGGCTGTCCGATGCGCCTTTCAGCGCCAGGCCTAGCTGATCCTTGTCGACCGCGCGCAGCAGTGTCTGCACCCCTTGCGGATCAAGCTTGGCGAGGTCTTCGAACACGAACATCAGCGAGCGGATCTTCTCCGCACTGTCGCGATTGCGCTCTTCCAGCGCGGCCAGGAAACGGTTTTCGGTCTGCCGGTCGAAATTGTTGAAGATGTCCGCCATCAGCTCGTGACTGTCCTGCTTGGAGGTGCGCGCCAGGTTGGACATGAACTCTGTGCGCAGCGTCTCCTCGATCTTGTCGACGATCTCGCGCTGGACAGGCTCCATGCGCAGCATCCGGGTGACGACCTCCAGGGCGAAGTCCTCCGGCAGGGCGGCCAGCACGCGCGAGGCGTGCTCGGTGCGCACCTTGGACAGCACCACCGCGACGGTCTGCGGATATTCATTCTTCAGATAGTTGGCGAGGACGACCTCATTCACATTGGCCAGCTTGTCCCACATGGTCCGACCGGCCGGACCGCGCAGCTCCTCCATGATCTGCTCGACGCGTTCATTGGGCAGGAAGGCGGACAGGAGGCGCTGGGTATTATCGATCGAACCGCGAATGGATCCGGTTGATGACATGCCGCCGACAAAATCGACGATCAGGCCCTCAACGACCTTGGAGGCGACATTGCCCAGATTGGCCATGGCCTGGGAGACGACGCGGATTTCGTCATCATCCATCATCTCCCAGAGCTGCGCCTGCTCCTCGCCGAGCGCCATCAGGATGACGGCGGCCTTCTCCGGCCCGTCCAGCTTGGAGACGTCTTCGATATTGCGTTTGCCGGTCGCCATTCGAGCCATGGTCTAGGTCTCGTGCATCCAGGTGCGCAGGATCGCCAGGCTTTCCTCCGGGTGCCCCTCCACAAGGGTGGAGACCTTTCGAACCGAAGACTTTTTCACCTGTCCGTCGATCTGCGCGATATCGATATTGTCGTCGTCTTCTCCAGCCGGTGCGGGCAGGGCGCCGGCCGATCCGTCTTCCGGCAGAAGGGCCTGTGATGCGTTCGAGGCTGCGGCGATTGCCGGGTTCACGCCGGTTGCGCCCGCCCCGGCGATCGCTCCGGCCGGGGCCGGGCCTGTGCTGACGCCCTTCACCAGCGGGCGCGCGACCAGGAAGACGATCAGGAGGGCGGTGATGAACAGAACCGCGATTTCCGCGATGCGCATATAGTCCAGCTGACCCAGCGAGAAGCCTTCCGGCGCCGGCGTGCCCAGCGTCAGATCGGGCCGATCAAAGCGCAGATTGCGCACTTCCAGCGTATCGCCGCGCGCCTGCGTGAAGCCCATTGCGGCGGCGACCAGCTCGCGGATCTGCTGCATCTCCTCTTCCGAGCGGGGCTCCCAGGTCATGGAGCCGTCTTCAGCGAACCCGGCCACCCCATCGACCGCGACCGCAACGGAAAGACGCTCAACCCCGCCGGCTTCCAGAACGCGCGTGGTGTTGGTGGTGGAAATCTCGAAATTGCGGATCTCGCTCGTGCGGTCCGACGATGACGTTGAAGTGCGCCCATCTGCGCCCTGCGTTTCGTCTGCGGGCAGGTTTTCCGACGCGGAGACCAGAGCATTGCTCGAGCCATCCTGATCGCTGGAGCGCTCTTCGCTGGTTTCGGTTGAACGAAGCACCTGGCCGTCCGGGTCGAACTGTTCGCTGCTTTCGGTCATGCTTTCGCGCGACAATTCTGCGGTGACCACGACGCGTGAGCGGCCCGGACCGACAACGCCTTCCAGTACATCGACGATCTTGGAACGCAGCCCCGCCTCAAAGCCTGAGCGGCGATCCTCCAGCGCGGCGGCGGTCGCGGCGCCTTCGCCATTGGGGCTCGCGAGCAGGCGACCGGCCTGATCGGCGATGGTGATCCGCCCGGGCTCAAGACCGGGTACGGCGGTGGCGATGAGATTGCGGATCGTCGCGACCTGACCGGCGTCCAGCTCGCGGCGCGCGTTCAAAATCACAGAGGCGGACGGGTCTTCGACATCGCGCGAGAAGGCGCGGCGTTCCGGCAGCACAAGATGAACCCGTGCGCCGCTGACCGAAGACAGCGAGTTGATCGAGCGGGCGAGCTCGCCCTCAAGAGCGCGCCGGGCGTTGACGCTCTGAACATAGCTCGTCGTGCCCAGCGCATCGGTCTGATCAAAAATTTCGTACCCGACCGAGCCGTAGCCCAGTGGACCCGCAGACGCGACGCGCATGCGCGCCTCGTCAACCGAACCGGCGTCAACAAAGATCGCCGTGCCGCCTTCGCGCAGCGAGTAGCGCACGCCGGCCTGATCAAGACGCTCCACGACCGTGGCCGCGTCATCCGGCTCCAGGCCTGAATACAGCAGCGCTTCGCCTGAGCCGTTCATGCTCATGGTGAAGATCATAAGCGCCGCCGCCACGCCGGCCGTGAGGCCGAAAATCGCGATCAGCCGCGCCGGGCCGAATCTGGCCATTTGTTCCAATAACGCGTTCACGCCGGTCAGTTCCCGCCCGCTGGCGCGATCCTTGGCGGATCGCTGCTAGGCAGTTTTTTCCCACCGCCCGCGTAAACGAGGGTTTAATGACCTGCGCAAAGACAGGCGCGGCGGACCGCTGGAGCGGTCCGCCGCGCTAGCAGCTTCTTCATGAGGCCGGTCGCGAGGGGGGCGATCGCGGCGCTCAGATTGAGGCGCTAGGCGCGATACTGCTGTATTCGCGTCGTGCGCAGTCCGGCCAGGCCATGGCGATCAATCGCTCTTTGCCAGCCAAGAAACTCCTCCACCGTCAGACGGTAGCGATCACATGCTTCGTCCAGGCTGATCAGCCCGCCTCGCACGGCCGCCACCACCTCAGCCTTGCGCCGGATCACCCAGCGCTTGGTTTGGGGTGAGGGAAGATCCGCCACGGTCAACGGAGCCCCGTCAGGACCAATGACGTAATTCTCCTTCTTCACTCGCCGTTCCATCCGACCCATCCTGTTATCGTTATTGATGGCGCGTCTGATGCGCGCTCTTGATGACAGGGTTATACCGGAAGGGGCTTTAACGTCGGCCTAAACGCGTAGGTAAATTATCGGTAAATCAAAGAGTTAAAGAAAAATGACCCCGGTCGCGAGACCGGGGTCAGGTTTTGGAGCCTAAAGCGCTGAAGTTTTAGCGCTTCATCTGGATGGCTTCGTTGAGCATTTCATCGGCGGTGGTGATGATCCGCGAGGCGGCTGAGTAGGCGCGCTGCGTAATAATCAGACTGGAGAACTCGGTTGCGATGTCCACGTTGGAGTTTTCCAGCGTGCGCGGCGAGATCGTGCCCGAGGCGCCGACGCCGGGCGCATTCAGTGTAAATGCGCCGCTGTCATCGGTGATCTGGAAAGAGCCGCCGCCCACGCTCGCCAGCCCGTTCGGGTTGGTCACCGTGGCGACCGGGATCTGATAGATCTGGCGGACCACGCCATTGGTGAAGCGCGCTGATACGAAGCCGTCCGCACTCACTTCCACCCCGGCGAAATCACCGAAGATCGCGCCATTGACGACGGTGGAGTTCAGAACCGAGGGGCTGTCGAACTGGGTGATGCCACCCGGATTGCCGGCCGAACCGAGGTCCAGCGAGATCGTCTGGGCCCCGACGCCGGTCGCGGCGGCCCACTGTATATCGCCCGCGCCAAGCGCGCCGGCATTGTCCGAGCCCAGGAAGTTCAGCGTGTTGGGCAGCGTCGTGGCGGCGGTATTGATCTGGCCATTGGTGTCAAAGGCGATGATGCCGGTGGCGACCTGGCCGGAGTTGAAGGCCGTGCCGGTCGTCACATCGGTTGCGGGCTCGACATGCAGTTCTGCGAACCACTCATTGGCGTTATTGCTTTTCAGAAGCGACAGCGTGATTGAGCGCACCCCGCCCTGCGTGTCGTAGACCTGCATGGTGCGCTGGAAGTCGGCGGTCACCGCGCCAGAGGCCATATTGTTGAGCGCGTCGGTGGCGTCATAGGTCGCCGCAGCGGCGGAGACTCCCTGGCTGGCCTGCAGGTTGGCGTTGATGCGCACCGAAGACGTCGCATCCGCCGCACCGCCGATATTGGACAGGTTGATGGCTTCCAGAAGGTCCACATTGGACGGGTTCTGGTTCACCGTGCCGTTGGCGGCCACCGGCCAACCATACAGGTACTGGCCGGCGTCATTGCGCAGGAAGCCGGCGTCATCGGTCTCGAATCCGCCGGAGCGGGTGAACAGGATCGGATCCGCGCCGGTCAGATTGGTCGCGTTCGGGCGGACCAGGAAAAACCCGTTGCCGTCGATCGCCAGATCGGTTTCTGACGAGGCCGGGTTCAGAAGACCGGCCAGCGACACGTCCGAGCGCGAGTTGGAGCTCACCCCGGATGAGGCGTAGCGCGCCTCGCCGCCGCCTGTGATCTTGTAATTGGGCGTGAAGACCGTCTCCACGCGCTTGTAGCCGATCGTGTTGACGTTCGCGATATTGTCGGAAATGGCCGCCAGCGCGCTTGAATTGGCCAGAAGGCCGGATGCGCCAGCCGCCAGGGCTGAATTGATGCTCATTGGATTGTGCTCCTCAAGGTCGTCCTTGTTGTGGAGCGTTCTGCTGTCTTGTTTGATCCGCTGGCATTCTCACAGCGGAAGACGTCTATTCCCGGCTTCAGACGCCGATCCCTCCCACGCGCAGCGCGATGATTTGCGAGGCCGGTACATTCACCCCGCTCAACTCCACGATCACCTCATCGCTGGACATGTCCACAGAGGTGACAATCCCTTCCACGCGCACCGGCGTGTCCAGGCGAATATCATTGCCGTCGCGCGAAACCACTTCCAGCCTGTAAGGCCCGTCCGGCAGCGGATTGCCGACATCGTCCAGCCCGTCCCAGATGAAGGCGTGAGGGCCGGCGCCGGTTTCACCTTCCGCCGTGCGCACGAGGCGTCCGCTCTGATCGAAGACAAGAAGCTGGGTGGATTCCGCTTCACGCGGCAGGCCGTACTGCCAGCTTGCACGTCCGCCGGCGAGCCCGGCGGTGTCGGTCGAAGCGGTGGCGATCCGGCCGATATAGTCGACCGCCCCCATCCGCGCGGTGGCCGATGACAGACCAAGCAGCGATTGCAGGGCCTGGTTCGACCCGATCTGCTGCTCAACTGAGGAGAACTGGACCAGCTGGTTGACGAATTCATTGGCTTCCATCGGGTTCAGCGGGTCCTGGTTCTGCAGCTGCTCGGTCAGCAGCGTCAGGAAGGTGTCGAAATTCTCCGCCAGCTGATTGCTCGCGCCTGTGGTGTCGGACGCAGACGCCAGCGTCGGCAGGGTCTGCCCCAGAGGATTGAGTTCGGTCATTGCGTTCTGCTCCTCGTCGCGGGGGTCATGCCCGCATATCCAGACCGCCGCGCGCGTTCAGTGCGAAGCCATACAGCTCAACCGGTCGCGACAGGCGCGTATCGCCGGCCTCGTCGCGTTCGATGTTCAAGGTGAAGTATTGAGATGCGGGCTCGTCGCCATCCGGCTCGCGCTCCTGCGTCTGGTCACCGGCGAGCTCAAAGCTCAGCCCGTTCTCATCCAGTTCAAGGCCCGCCTCGTTGAGCGCTTTTTCCAGATCACGCGCGGAGCGCTGCAACTCGGCCAGGGCGTCGGCCCGCTCCGCGCTCAGCACGGCGCTGACCTTCTCGCCGGCGCGCATCTCAAGGCGCACTTCCACCCGCCCCAGTTCAGGCGGGTCGAGGCGAATGTCGAAGACGTGCGCGCCGTCAACGGCCTTGCGGGCGATGTGGGCCGCGAGCGCATGCGCCGCCGTTGGCGAGAAGCGCTGAGCGCCGGCCTGATGCGCTGCGCCTTGACCGCGATGAGCTTCGGCGCGCGCCTCAAGGCGTTCGCCCTGAGCCGCATCAAGCGACGGATCGGTGACCAGATCCGCCGGCGGCGCGTCAAGCGGGACACTGTTTGTCGCCGCTATCACCGGCTGGGCGGGCGTCATCCAGCTCGCCGCCAAGGCGGCGCGCCAGGCCGGCTGGGGCTGGGCGGCGTTCGGTTGCTGTGCGGCATCGGTGCGTGCCGCCGCATCGGGGGCGGGTTCGCCGGCTGCAGAAGAGACAGGCGCGGCTGCGCCGTCCGCCGCCTGCGACGCTGAGCTTGATGGGGCATCGCCCGCGCGCAAAGCGCTGCGCGTGTTAACGGCCTCGCTGCGCTGGACGCGCTCCAGCGCGGCTTCGCGGCGCATCGCGATGGTGGAAGCGTCCCGCCCGGCGGCGAATTGCGCACTGTCTTGCGCCTGTGCAGTCGGCGCAGCCTCCGTATTCTGAGCGACGGCGTTCTGAGCCGGGGCCTGTTCGGCTTGCGGCGTCGCGACGCCAGGCTGAGCCGTTGAGACGCCAGGCTGAGCCGTTGAAACGCTCGCGGGCGCGGGCGTGGGCGCGGTCGAGGTGGCCGGCGTTACGCCGGCGCGCTCGCTGGCCGGGAAGGTTGGCCGGTCCTGAACCGGAGGCTTGCCCGTCTCCGCCTCGGTCTTGGTCTGAGCGCGCTCCTTGTCGCTGAGCAGGTCCTGCACAGGCGGGTCGACCGGCTTCGACGCCGGTTCAGCGCCGGGTATGGGGGTGCCCCGGCGGCGCGGATTGTGCGGCGCGGCAGGCTCGCCAGCAGCGCCGTTCGGCGCTCCCGACCCGCCCGTGCTGACATCAGCCGCCTGGCCCCAGCCTCGATTGATAAAGCTCTCCGCATCGACCGGACCCGCCAGTCGCCCTGGCGCGCCTGAAACGGGCGAGACCGGCGGCGTGTCCGAATTGTTTGCAGCGCCAGCGCGCTCGCCAGGCCCGACCTCCACGCCGGTTTCAGCGTCGGTCTCAGGGTCGGCTTCGTCCAGCACGTCCTGGACCGGCGGGCTTTCGGGCTCGGCCTTGAGGTCTGCTGTTTCAGCCGGGATCGCAGCGGGCTCGGCATCGGGTGAGACCGCTGTGTTGAGGGCGCTGCGAGCAGGGAGGGTTTGCGGCGGCGCTTCGGCTGCAGACGAAGCGTCGACAAGTGCTGCGAACGCGCCGGCGGCCGCGCTCTGGCCAGAGCCGACCTGGGCGGTGCGGCCCGGCTGGCCTTGCGCCTGCGCGTCGACGCTCTGCGCCGCGAAAATTGAAGCTGGTGCTGTCACTTCAGCATCCCCGCCCGATCCATCGCGCCGCTTTTTGCAGCGTCTGTGATTGATGGCGAGGGTTCTCCGCACGCCGGTCGGACCTGGCGTTTCAATCCCCGTGCCAAGTGATTCGTTTTCATAAAAAGCGATAAATCAATGAGTTAGGCGGTGCTCGCCGAGCGCATGCAGCGCCGCCCGGCAAATTGGACCCGGCGGAAATCACCCAGCAGGCCGGAACGCCACAGCGCGTTCGCACACCGCTTCATCCTTAAACCGGCATCTGGCCCGCCCTTTGCGCTGTTAACCGGAAGCGGTGCAGGGCTGAGGGTCTTGCCCTGCGGCCGAGATCGCAAAAGAGTGTTTTTTATCTGTGGCTTATCTGGTTTCATTCGCAGCTTCGAAGGCGCGCCTCCTGGGCATTGCCTCGGCAGAGTCTGCCGGTTGCTGGGCAGGAAACGCCGCGCGCGGGCGGTATGTTGGGCTGAGGTGATGCAATGAGCATGAACGGAATCCTCAACAACGCCCTGTCCGGCCTGCAGGCCGCGCAGCTCGGGATGCGCACGGCGTCGAACAATGTCGCCAACGTCAATACGCCCGGCTATGCGCGGACCGAAACCGTCACCGCGGCGCGCAATTTGTCCGGTCAGGGCATGGGTGTAGAGGTTGTCGGGGTTCGCCGGGTCACGGACATCTTCCTGCAGGCGGCGACCATGCGGGCCGCGTCCGACCGGTCAGAAGCGTCCACCGTTTTCACCGTGCTCGACCGCCTTCAGGCGCAGCTGGGTTCGACCAATGATCCCAGCTCGCTGTTCGGGCGCATGAACCAGGCGTTCGCGTCGCTGGGTTCGGCCTCGCTGGACCCGACCGAGAGCGTCTCGCGGCTGTCTGCAGCATCCGACCTTCAGACCTTCTTCGACGAAGCATCGCGCCTGTCCGGCGAGGTCCGCGCGCTGCGTTCAGAGACGGATCTGCGCATCTCCACCGGAGTGGAGCGGATCAATGAGATCCTCACCGAGCTTGAACAGCTCAATGGCGAGGTCGGTCGGCTGGATGCGTCCGGCGCGGATGTCACCGGCGCGGCCAACCGCCAGTCAGAACTGCTTGATGAGCTCAGCACGATCATTGATGTGCGCGCCGACCGCCAGAGCGATGGTCGGCTCTTCGTGCGTACAGCCGACGGGGTCGGCCTGCTGGATAATGCGCGTCTCACGCTGAACTACGTGCCTTCAGGCAGCGGCGCCTATGGCGTGGATTACGGGCGCATCACCGCAGAGGTGTCCTCCTCAGGCGCGACGGTCGATCTGACGCCGCATATCAGCTCCGGCGAGCTGCGCGGCTTGATGAAGCTGCGTGATGACGAACTGCCGGCGATCGCCGACCAGATCGCCGAATTCGCCAGCGGCGTGGCCGACGCGCTCAACGCCGCCCATAATGACGGTGCGGCCTTCCCGCCGCCCAACACGCTTGAGGGTCGCCAGACCGGGTTGGTTTCGAGCGATATTCTGACCGGTTCCGGGCAAGCTCGCCTGGCGGTCGTCGCCGCTGACGGAAGCCTGGTCCGCTCGGTCGATATCACGGTCGGCGCCGGCGGTTTCGATGTCGACGGCAATGGTGCGCCGCTCATCTTCGACCTGGTGACGGAGCTGAACACCGCCTTCGCCGGTGATGCGACCGCCAGCTTTGTCGACGGAAGGCTGACGGTCACCGCGACCGATCCCAGTCATGGCGTAGCCGCCGCTCAGGATGAAGCCGATCCGTCTTCGATCGGCGGGCGGGGTTTTGCGCATTTCTTCGGTCTGAACGATATCGTCGATTCCCGGCGACCGAGCTTCTTTGAGACCGGGCTTGAGCCGGGCAGCAATCACCAGATGGCCGCCGGCGGCGAGATCGGCTTCACCGTCAGCGCGCCGGACGGGCGCCGGGTCGCCGACATCACCGTGCCGGTCGCCGGCGCCACGATCCAGGATCAGCTCAATGCACTGAATGCGGTCGGCTCGGGGCTGGGTCAGTACGGCTCTTTTGGGCTGGACGCGAATGGCGCGATCGGCTTCACGCCGGCTGCGGGCTATGAGAGCTTCGCCGTGGACGTGGCCAACGACACCACGCTGCGCGGCGGCACGGGGCTGTCCTTCACCCAGGTGTTCGGGCTGGGCGATGCGGCCCGCATGAGCCGGGCCGAAGGCTTTGAGGTCGCCTCTGAGATCCGGTCCGATTCCGGTCGGCTGTCGTTTGCAAAGCTGGATCTGACCGGCGCCAGCATTGCCGGCGACACGGTTCTCACGCCGGGCGACGGACGCGCTGGTCAGGAACTCGCTGCTGTGGCGTCCAATCGCTACGGGTTTGAAGCGGCAGGCGGGCTGGCTGGCGGTCAGGCGACGCTGGAGGAATATGCCGCACGGCTGGCCGGAGATATCGGTGCGCGCGCGGCCCGCGCTGAACGTCAGGACCAGGCGGCTCAGTCGGTCCAGCTGGCCGCTGGTCAGAAGCGCGCCGATGTTGAAGGCGTCAATCTGGATGAAGAGTTGGCGCTGATGACGCTCTACCAGCAGGCTTATAACGCGTCGGCCCGACTGTTACAGGCGTCCAAGGAGATGACCGACACCCTGTTGAACATTGTGTAGGGCTAAAGGGTTAGAACATGCGCATATCCACTCAGGCCGCCTCCTTCGCCGCACTCGCCGATCTGATGCAGTCTCAGCGACAGATGTTTGATGCGCGCCAGCAGGTCTCCACCGGGCTGCGCGCGCCGGACATGAAGGGCTATGGTCACGATGCTGAACGCATCCTGTCGGGGCGCAGCGCCCTGACGCGCACCGACATGCACGTGGAAAACCTGAAACGGCTGGATGCGCGCCTGGAAGTGCAGGACCTGGCCTATCGTGAGCTGTCCGGCGCCGCTGACGATCTTCGTCAGGCCCTGACCACCAATGACGGCACTTTCATGATGAACCAGGTCAGCGACGCGTTTCAGCGCGCGAAAATGGCCCTGAGCACCAAGTTCGCCGGCTCATTCGTCTTCGGCGGCACCCAGACCGATACCGAACCGCTCGCCGCCGACACGTTGTCAGATCTGCAGGCTGCGCCCTCGATCGCGGACATGTTCGCCAACTCCGATCGGCGTCAGACCGCCAAGCTGGATGATAACACCGCCGTTGAGATCAGCTTTCTGGCCGAGGAGATTGCCGGCGATCTGATGGGGGTGTTTGAGCGGGTCGCAGACTATGATGATGGGCCGAACGGTCCTTTCGACGGCCCGCTGACCAGCGTCCAGCAGACCTTTCTTCAGACCGAGATCGCCACCGTCATCGACGCGTTTGAACAGATCAACCAGGCCATGGGCGCCAATGGCGCCTTGCAGGCGCGGGTGGAAAACGCCGAGCGCGCCCATGAGACGCGGCGCGATTACCTGCAGATCATGATCGCCGATATCGAAGACGCCGACATGGCCGAGGCCGCCTCGCGCTTCACCCAGGCCCAGACGGCGGTGGAAGTGTCTGCGCGCACCTTCGCGAGCCTGAGTCAGGTCAGTCTGCTGCCCTTCTTAAGATAGGCGCGGTCTTTCCTAATCCTGAGGGCCAGGCGCCCCTAAGGGCGCAGCGCGCTTAACTCGTGCCCGCGATCCAGCCGCCGCCGAGCACGCGCGCGCCTTCGCTGTCACCGTCTCCGGCTTCGTAGAAGACGCAGGCCTGACCCGGCGCGACGCCCTCTTCGCCCTCTTCTAAGAGGACGAAAACGCCAGCCTCGCCGACCTCCAGCGCCGCGGGCGCCGGCGGGCGGGTGGAGCGGACCTTGACGCGCAGGGCGAGGCCGTCGACCTCGCTCAGCGCGCCATCGCCGATCCAGTTGACGTCTTTCAGCGCAATCCGGCGCACGCCGAGCGCTTCGCGCGGGCCGACAATCACCTGTGCGGCGTCCGCATCCAGACGCACCACATAGAGCGGTTCGCCCAGCGCCACGCCGAGCCCCCGGCGCTGACCGACCGTGTAGCGGATCACGCCTTCATGGCGGCCGAGCACCCGACCGTCCAGATGCACGATATCGCCGGGCGCGGCGGCGTCCGGGCGCAGTTTCTCCACCACCGAGGCGTAATCGCCGTCCGGCACGAAGCAGATATCCTGACTGTCCGGCTTGGCGGCTACGGCCAGACCGAAGGCGGCGGCGAGTTCGCGGGTCTGGTCCTTGTCCAGATGACCGAGCGGAAAGCGCAGGAAGTCCAGCTGCTCCTGGGTCGTCGCGAACAGGAAGTAGGACTGATCCTTGCCGCCATCGGCCGCGCGGCGCAGCTCGGCGCGATTGCCGTTCATCGCCCGGCGGATGTAGTGACCCGTCGCCAGCGCATCGGCGCCCAGTTGTTTCGCAGTGGCGAGCAGGTCGGCGAACTTCACGGTCTGGTTACAACGCACGCACGGGATGGGGGTCGCGCCGGCCAGATAGGTGTCGGCGAAATCCTCCATCACCGCCTCTTTGAAGCGGCTCTCATAATCGAGCACATAGTGAGGAAAGCCGAGCGCTTCGGCGACGCGGCGCGCATCGTGAATGTCCTGACCGGCGCAGCACGCGCCCTTTTTTTTGATCGCCTCGCCATGGTCGTAGAGCTGCAGCGTCATGCCCACGACATCATAGCCGGCGCGCGCCAGCACAGCCGCCACAACGGAAGAATCCACCCCGCCGGACATGGCCGCGACCACGCGATGGGTGGAGGGGTCGCCCCCGAGATTGAGGAAATCGCCCGTCAGCCCGAACCGGCGCATCAGCGCGTCGACGCGCGCCACGTTCATGGCCTCAGGGCCGGGCGGAACAGCAATATCGCCGCCGGACCGGGCCGGGGCGTTGGAGATCAGGGTCGGCATGTTTCCTCTCCCCCGCCGGGTCAAGGCCGGCGGCGAACAGCGTTGAGCGCGGTGATATAGGCGAAAAGAACGCCGAATGCGAGGGGACGTGGTTCCGGCCCGTCAGGGGCTGGTTGCCATCGGGCCGCTTTCGCGGGCCATCGAAAGGGCTCGCAGCGGCTTTTATGGACAGGGGCGAGCCGGTTCGCTACCCGTTCGGGATGGATTTACTTCCGGCAAGGAGCCGCCCTCATGCGTGAAGCTGTCATCGTTTCCACCGCCCGCACCCCGATCGGCAAGGCCTATCGCGGCGCATTCAACAACACCCAGGCTCAGGAGCTTGGCGGTCACGCGATCAAGCACGCCGTGGAGCGTTCCAAGGTCGATCCTGCCGAGATTGACGATGTCGTGCTCGGCGCAGCGATGCAGCAAGGCTCCACCTTCCAGAACATCGCCCGCCAGGCGCTGGTGCGCGGCGGCCTGCCCAACACCGTGGCCGGCATGAGCGTGGATCGTCAGTGCGCGTCCGGCATGATGGCGATCGCGACGGCGGCGAAACAGATCATCTCAGACGGCATGACGGTGACCGTGGGCGGCGGGCTGGAATCCATCTCGCTGGTCCAGAACGAGCACATGAATATCCACCGCGCCTTCGATCCGTGGCTGAACGAGCATCAGCCGGCCATCTACATGTCCATGCTGGAAACCGCCGAGATCGTGGCCGAACGCTATAAGGTCTCGCGCGAAGCCCAGGACGAATACGCGCTGCAGTCCCAGCAGCGCACCGCGGCCGCACAGGAAGCCGGCAGGTTCGACGATGAGATCGTCCCGCTGGCTTCGCGCCCCATGGTGAAGAACAAGGAGACCGGCGAGGTTTCCGAGATCGACGCGCTGCTGGACAAGGATGAAGGCAATCGCCCCTCCACCACGCTTGAAGGCCTGTCCAGCCTGAACCCGGTCTTCCCTGGGGGCCAGCAGATCAAGCTCGGCCAATACATCACCGCCGGCAACGCCTCCCAGCTTTCCGACGGCGCCAGCGCGGCGGTTCTGATGGAAGCGAAAACCGCGGAAAAACGCGGGCTGGAGCCTCTGGGCGCCTATCGCGGCATGGCGGTGGCCGGGGTGGATCCCGATGAGATGGGCATCGGCCCGGTCTTCGCCGTGCCGAAATTGCTTAAGGCGAACGGTCTGACGATGGACGATATCGGCCTGTGGGAGCTGAACGAGGCTTTCGCCAGCCAGGTGCTCTATTGCCGGGACCAGCTCGGCATTCCGAACGAAAACCTCAACGTCAATGGCGGCGCTATCTCGGTGGGTCACCCCTATGGCATGAGCGGCGCACGCATGGTCGGCCACGCGCTCATCGAGGGCCGCCGCCGCGGGGCGCGCTATGTCGTATGCACGATGTGCGTCGGCGGCGGCATGGGCGCAGCTGGCCTGTTCGAGGTCTTTTGATCGGACCTGGCTTTGTGAGACGCCGGGACTTCATGAGTGCGGCCAGATCCTGCTCTTCTGCTTGTGGGGCAGGACAATGGTGACGGAGCCGCTCACGCTGGACGCGCTCGGCTGGGGCGAGGATTTCGAAGCCGCGCTTGAGCCGGGCGAGCACCCGCATGACTGCGCCCGCATCACCTCGGTTCGGCGCAAGGGCTATGAGGCGATCGGCGTTGACGGCGACCTCTTCGTGCGGCGCGGCGACAGCGCCAGCGAGGCGGATCGTCCGACCGTGGGCGACTGGATCATTGTTGAGCCCAGACGCCAACGCTATGCGCGCGTCCTGCCCCGGCGCACCGTGTTCCAGCGCGTCATGCCGGGCCGGCGCCTGGCCATGCAGCTGATCGCGGCCAATGTCGACACCGCCTTTGTGGTCAGTTCGTGCAATCAGGACTTCAACCTGGCGCGGCTGGAGCGCTTTCTGGCGGTGGTGCGCGAGGCCGGCGCTGAACCGGTCGTGGTGCTGACCAAGGCCGATCTGGCTGAAGATGTCGCGACCTATGTGGAGGAAGCCGACGAGATCGCGTCCGGCGCGACCATTGTCGCCCTCAACGCCAAGGACTGGTCGGATGTCTGCGTGCTGGAGGCCTGGGCCGGTTCCGGGCGCACCATTGCGCTCATCGGTACGTCCGGGGTCGGCAAGACCACGCTGATGAACGCGCTGACGGGCGAGGAAAAGCCCACCGCCGCGGTGCGCGAGCGCGATGATCGCGGCCGTCACACCACGCGCGCGCGCTCCATGCACCGGCTGATGGCCGGCGGCTGGATCATCGACACGCCCGGCATGCGCGAGCTGGGTCTGGCGGACATCGCGGGCGGTCTGGACGAGACCTTCCCGGATATTTTCGAACTCGCCTCTGACTGCAAATTCTCCAATTGCCGCCACCAGGGCGAGCCGGGCTGTGCGGTGGAGGCGGCGGTAGAAGCCGGTGATCTCGATGCGGACCGGCTGTTGCGCTTCCAGATCCTCGCCGAAGAAGCGGAGTTCAACGATCAGCGCCTCGCCCGCCGACGCATCCGCTCAGGCCGCGCCGGAGGCGCCGCCCCGCCCGCTCTCAACGAAGACTGGGGCGAGGACTGACAGCGTGATGCGCCGCTAAGGAAGCCAGGGCTATCCCGGCTCTCTTCCGGTGTGCTGGCCTGCCTCATGGAAGCCGACGAACCCAAACGACAACGCTGTCATCCCCTCGAAAGCGGGGACCCATTCCGGTTGATAAGCGCAGCCCGATCAGGCGCTTCGGCGTTTCAGGGCGGCGATGGCGGCGCGCAGGGCGGCGGGTGCGACCGGTTTGTGCAGAAGCTCAAGACCAGCGGCGCGCGCAGCCTGGCCAACCGCTTCACCGCGTTCAGCGGTGGCCAGAACGCCGGGCGGGCGCACGCCCCAGCTCTCACTCAGAGCCGCTAGCGCCTCCGGTCCGGTATCGCCATCGTCCAGCTGGTAATCGAGCACGACGATATCCGGAGGCGCGCCTTCGAAGGCGAGCGCGGCGGCATGGCGATCATGCGCGCCTTCGGCCTGACAGCCCCAGCGCTGAAGCAGGCTGACGATCGCGTCCAGCACTGGCGGCTCATTGTCCAGGCAGAGCACTTTCAGGCCCTCAAGCGAGGCGGTGCGGCGCCGGGCGCGACGCGGCTTCGGGCCGGAGCTGGCGCGCGGCAGGCTGATTTCGAAGACCGAGCCCTGACCGGGCTGCGAACGCAGCGAGAGTTTGTGGCCGAGACGGCGCGCGATGCGGTCCACGATCGCCAGCCCCAGGCCGAGCCCGCCTTCCGCCTCGACCTTCTGTTTGGAACCGGCGCGTTCGAACTCGCGGAAAATGCGCGCCTGGTCCTCCGGCGCAATGCCGTGGCCGGTATCGATCACCTGCAGGCGCACCGCATCGCCGGCCCGGCGTGCGCCGATGAGAATGGCGCCGGTCTCGGTGTATCGGACCGCGTTGGACACCAGATTCTGCAGAATGCTGGTCATCAGACCGCGATCGGAAAACACCGCCATGCGAGTTGGCGCGACCCGTAAGGAGAGGCCCCGGGCCTCGGCGCGCGAGGCGAATTGCGCTGCAGCATCCTCCATCAGCTCGCCAAGATGGAAGACGCCGGGCTGGGGGGTGACCCCATCCGCATCAAGCCGCGAAATATCCAGCAGGGCCCGCAAGAGGCGGTCGGCGTTCTCAATCGAACGATCAATGCGGCTGGCCAGCGAGCGGGCGTCCGGCGAGCCGGTCTCCAGCTCATGCTCCAGCGCCGAAGTCAGAAGCCGCGCTGCGGCCAGAGGCTGAAGCAGGTCGTGGCTTGCCGCGGCCAGAAAGCGCGTCTTAGACGCCGTGGCCGCCTCGGCGGCCTGGCGCGCCGCCTCCAGATCTTCAGCCAGGGCGAGCCGCGCCTCGCTTTCCGCCTTCAGCTCAGCGGTGCGCGCATCCACCTGGTCCTCCAGAGTGGCGTAGGCCCGCTTCAGGCCTTCTTCGGCATCGCGACGTCCGGTGACGTCCTGATAGGCTCCGAAAAAGCCGACCGGCTCGCCGGCCTCGAAGCGGGGTTGATAGGTGACCTGCCAGACCTGGCGGCGCCCGTCGGGTTCGGTGCGGGTAATGTCGAATATCCGGCGTTCGCCGTTCAGAGCCGCCTCCATGTGCGGCTGACGCAGCGCGTAATCATTCTTATTCATCAGGTCTTTGAGCGGCTGACCGAGCGCGTCGCGATCAAGGCCGAAGAAGTCCAGATAGCCCTGATTGGCGAATTGCAGGCGGTAGCCGCGATCGGCATAGCTGAGAAGCGCCGGCAGATTATCGGTGTAGAAGCGGATGGCGCGTTCGGATTCCGCCAGCGCCGCTTCTGCGCTTTTGCGGTCGGTGATGTCGGCATAGCTGGTGACATAGCCGCCTCCAGGCATGGCGCGGCCAAGAATCTCCAGCACCGTTCCGTCTCTGCGCACCCGTTCATAGGCGTGAGCTGAACCGGCGCGCATATGGGTGAGGCGCTTCTCAACATGCGCTTCAACAGGCCCCCGCCCGCACTCGCCGCGTTCGGCGTTCCACGCGATGAGATCGGCGATCGGGCGGCCCACGCGCACCATGTCCGGCGGATAGTCGAACAGATTCACATAGGTGGAGTTCCACGCCGCGAGCCGAAGATCCTTGTCCACCACCGACACGCCCATGTGCAGATGCTCCAGCGTGGCGCGCAGCACATCTTCAGAAAAGCGAATTTTCTCCGCCGTCTCATCCAGCAGGGTGACCACATCGTGCGGGCTGACGCGTCCGCCCGGCAGCACGCGGGTCATCAGGACGCGCGCTGACGAGGCGCCGACCGCGCGCGCCAGACGCGCCTCAGCCAGACCCGCCGCCGCCGGGGTGAGCGGGTCGCCGGGCCCGAGCGCGCGGCCCAGCTGGGTCGCGATGGCGCTGACCGTCGCCGATGCTGCGCTGGCGCCGATGACGCGGTCCAGCAGCATGGTCAGATCGGCGATGCGCGCTCCGGGCGCGGCCGGGCTGGCGGGCTTGGCGTCGCCGCTCAGGCTGGTGAAGGCGCGCGCCTGTATCTGGTCGATCAGCCCGGTGCGTGCAAACGCCGACCCCACCACGAGCGCCAAGGCGTTGAGCACCAGCGACAAGGCCGAAAAGAAGGCGAGCGGATCAAGCCCGAGCGGGGCGGCGAGCGTGAAACCGCCATAGGCGGGGACGAGAATGGTCGCCAGCCACGCTGTGAAGCCGGTGCAGAGTCCGGCGACTGCGCCCAGCCGGCTGGCGCGGCGCCAGTACAGGCCGAACAGGAGCCCCGGGGCGAGCTGGGCGACGCCGGCGAAGGAGACCAGACCGATATCGGCCAGACCCAGCTGGGCGTTCAGCCCCTGATGAAACACCCAGGCCGCGAAGACCAGGACCAGAACCGCCCCGCGCCTGAGATTGAGAAGACGCTGGGCCAGGTCCGGCCCGCCCCGCTCAAGCGCACGGCGCAGGAAGAACGGGCCGACCAGGTCATTGACCAGCATGGTCGACAGCGCCAGCGAGGCGATGGTCACCATGCCCGCCGCAGCTGAGAAGCCGCCGATGAAGGCGAACAGGGCGAGCCCTTCGGCGCCCTGCGAGATCGGCAGGGCCAGCACGAAGGCGTCAGGATCAGCGCCGCCCAGCATGGCCGAACCGGCCAGCGCGACCGGCGGCGCGACCAGCGCCACGGCCAGGAGATAAGCCGGGAAGGCGAAGCGGGAGAAAACCACATCGCCGGGCCGGCGCGCCTCCACCACCATCATGTGGAACTGGCGCGGCAGGCAGAGTGCGGCGGTGCCGGCCAGGACGGTCAGCATGATAAAGCGGAAATCGAAGCCGGGTTGAGCCAGGCGCGCGGCGGCGGGCGCGGCAGAGCGTTCAGCCTCGGGCAGGCTCAGCCAGATCCAGAGTGCGAAGGCGCCCACTGCCGCCATGGCGGCGATCTTCACCGCGCTTTCAATCGCCACCGCCAGCACCAGCCCGCGATTGCCCTGGGCCGCGTCCGCCCGGCGTTGGCCGAACAGGATGGCGAAGGCGGCGAAGGCGGCGGCGGCCAGCGCCGCCGCATCCAGACCGGCCGGTGCGGCCTGCCCGGTCAGCAGGGTCAGACTGGTTGCGGCCGATTTCAGCTGCAGGGCGATATAGGGCAAGGCCGAAATCAGGAGCACCAGCGCAGCCAGCGCCGCCACCCCGGCGGACTTGCCGTAGCGCGCCGACAGGAAGTCCGCGATCGAGGCGGTGTCATGCTGGCGGCCGAGCCGGACCATGCGGCGCACGATGGAAAACCCGATGAGGAAAATCAGCGCCGGGCCGAGATAGATCGGCAGATAGTCCCAGCCATTGCGCGTCGCCTCGCCGACCGCGCCATAGAAGGTCCAGCTGGTGCAGTACACGCCCAGCCCCAGCATGTAGAGCCAGGCGCGCCGCATCGGGCGCCGATCCATCGCAGCGGCGCGCGCATCGCCCCAGGCGGCTGCCGCGAACAGCAGACCGACATAGCCGGCCAGGGTGATGATGGTCAGGGTGACGCCCAAGCCTTGAGCCCTCAGCGCGAACAGTCGCCAAGGCTATCAGTGCTGAGCGGTCGTCTGCTTGTGACCCAACGACGCGGGCGGGCAAGGCTCGCAGAACCGGTCTTGTCGCTCAATCGCCGCAGCCGCGCCCCATTGACGTCATGGGCTGTGCGCCTGATAGCGTCATGAATATTGCGATCAAGAGCCCCGCCATGTCTGAGTCCCGAGAACCCTTTTATCGCGAGCGGCGACTGCCGCCCTACGTGTTCGCAGAAGTGAACCGGATCAAGCTGGCCTATCGCCAGGCGGGCCGCGACATCATTGATTTCGGCATGGGCAATCCGGATCTGGCGCCGGCTCCGCACATCGTGGACAAGCTCAAAGAGGTCGCCGCCGATCCACGCGCACACCGCTATTCGGCCAGCCAGGGCGTGCCCTCCCTGCGCAAGGCGCTGTCGCGTTATTACGCGCGCCGTTTCAATGTCGCGCTCGACCCGGATCACGAGGTCTGCGTGACGCTGGGCTCGAAAGAGGGGCTCGCCAATCTGGCCCAGGCGATCACCGCGCCGGGCGATGTGATCCTGGCGCCGGATCCGTCCTATCCGATCCACATGTTTGGCTTCATCATCGCCGGCGCGGCGGTGCGGCCCGTCGGGTTCGACACCCCTGAGCAATTCCTGCGCGAAGCGGCCCATGCCTGCCGGCGCTCCATCCCCGCGCCATCGGCCCTGGTGCTGAACTTCCCGTCCAACCCGACCGCTCAAGTCGTCGATATCGGGTTTTACGAAGAAGCGGTGAAGCTCGCCCGGCGCGAAAATCTCGTGCTGATCTCCGATCTCGCCTACTCGGAGATTTATTTCGACGGCGAGCCGCCGCGCTCCATTCTGGAAGTTCCCGGCGCGCGCGAGGTGGCGGTGGAGTTCACCTCCATGTCCAAGACCTATTCCATGCCCGGATGGCGTATCGGCTTTGCGGCCGGGTCAGCGCGCCTGATTGAGGCGCTGAAGCGGGTCAAATCCTATCTCGATTACGGGGCCTTTACCCCGGTCCAGATTGCTGCTGTGGCGGCGCTGGACGGGCCGCAGGACTGCGTGGCCGAGGCGCGCGACATCTACCGCGCGCGGCGCGATGTTCTGGTGGAGAGCTTTTCACGGGCCGGTCTGGACGTGCCTTCGCCGCCGGCGACCATGTTCGCCTGGGCGCCCATTCCGCCAGCCTTCGCCGAGCTCGGCTCGGTTGAGTTTTCCAAGCGCCTGCTGGAACAGACCGGCGTCGCAGTGGCGCCGGGGCTGGGCTTTGGCGAGCGCGGCGACGGTCATGTCCGCCTGGCCCTGGTGGAGAACGAGCAGCGCATCCGGCAGGCCGCGCGCGCGCTGAAAGGCTTTTTCGCATCAGACGCGGCGCAGGCGACCGGCTGACCGACCGGAGCGGAGATAGCTGGCCGGATTATGGTTTCGGCGCGTTAACCGCCTTTGTTGGCAAGATTTTTACGCGTTTGGTGTTTTTTCAGGCCCGACTATAGAGGGACCTGTCGCCATGCGCGCATCGTTCAAGACCCGCCTCGCCGCTTTCTGGCGCGACAAGGCCGCCAATGTTGCGGTCGGCTTCGCCGTGACCATGCTGCCGGTCACCGCCGGCGTCGCGGGCGGGGTGGATTATACGCGCGCCGCCTCGATCGGCGCCGAAATCCAGACCGCGCTGGACTCCGGCGTTCTGGCCGCGGCCAGCCTGACCCAGGATCGCGACCCCGAAGCGGTCGTGCGCTCCTATGTCGAAGCGGCTCTGGCTGAACATGGCGCGCTTTACGATTCTCTTAATGTGACCATCTCGTCGGACTTGGCGGTGAACTCGCGCCGCGTGGTCGCTCAAGCCTCGGTCAATGTGCCGACCGTTATGCTTGGCATCGCCGGCATCGGCTCGATCCCGGTCTCCCGCGTCTCTGAAGCGCTGGAAGAAGTGCAGAATATCGAGATCTCCTTGGTGCTCGACATCTCCTCGTCCATGAGCGGGTCGAAGGTCGATAATCTGCGCGAAGCCTCGCTGGACTTCGTCGACACCATGCTGGACGGCACGGCGGGCGATCTGACGAGCATCTCCGTCGTGCCGTACGGCGGAACCGTGAAGCTCGACGGCAGCTTCTACCGCTTCATCACCGATGATGATGAGTTCCAGCTGCCTGGCTATGACTGGGAGATCGAAGTTCCGGACGCCGACGACTGGAATGGCTGCATCGAGATGAATGACACCGAAGTGCGCACTATGGCGATGCCGGCTCAGGGTTTCGGCGTCATTCCCGAGTTTACGGTCTGGAACCGCAACAACCCCTGGTGCCCGGATCATCCGGATGCCGAAGCGGTCTTCCTGTCCAACAACACGACACGGCTGACGGATGTGATCGGCAGTTTCGACAATCCGGCGCTGTCAGACGGCACCGGCACCGATATCGCGATCAGCTGGGGCATGCGCGGGCTTGATCCGATGTGGCGCGGCGGGCTGAACGGGGATGCCGGTTTCTCTGATCGCCCGGCCGATTTTGACGATGCCGAAACGCTGAAAGTGCTCGTGGTGATGACCGATGGCGGCATCACCTCACAACGGCGGCCCGACGATGATTTTGATCCTGAGGACGATGACGGTCGTCATGTGGGGACCCGTGGCACCGACGACTATTACAAGAAGAACAAGGCCAGCCAGGCTTTCACCTCGGTGTGCAATTACGCCAAGAATAACGGCGTCGTGGTCTATTCCATCGCCTTTCAGGTCAACGGTAGTTCCAATCGCAACCTCTTACAGAACTGTGCCTCAACGCCGTCGAACTATTACAATGTCGAGGACCTGGACATTGCATCGGCCTTCTCCTCAATCGCAGCCGATCTGAACATGTTGCGCCTGGCGCGCTGACGCGCCCGCCCCCCTCATGACTGCACGGGCCTGACGCCGGCGCTCCCAGCGAGCGCCGGCGTTAGACTTATGTCGCTCTCCCCATCGGCCAGCCGGACCTGCACCCTCATCGAACATGCCGGAATACCGGCGTGACGGGAGGTGCAGCAATGGCTGATATCAAGAAGGGGGATGACCGTGAGTGACACCGAACACGACATCTCTGAAAACCAATTCAAGGCGTACTGGCGTGAGAATCTCACGCTGGTGGGAGCGCTGCTCGCGGTCTGGTTCGTCGTCTCGTTTGGCGCCGGAATCCTGTTCCGCGATTTTCTTGACCAGTTCTCGATCGGCGGCGCGCCGCTCGGCTTCTGGTTCGCCCAGCAGGGCGCAATCTACGTCTTCGTCGTTCTGATCTTCGTCTACTCGGTTCTGATGCACCGCATCGAGCGCAAGTTCGACGTTGACGACGACGAAGGATAAAGGGGGCCGTCATGGATGGAACCATCATGGGGCTGAGCCCCACCGTCTTCTGGACCTTCGGGTTCGTGTTTTTCACCTTCTCGCTTTACATCGGCATCGCCATCTGGGCGCGCGCCGGCACGACGGACGACTTCTATGTCGCCGGTCACGATATCCCGCCGGTCTTCAACGGCATGGCCACTGCGGCTGACTGGATGAGCGCAGCCTCTTTCCTGTCCATGGCGGGGCTGATCGCCTTCATGGGCTATGACGGCTCGGTCTTCCTGATGGGCTGGACCGGCGGCTATGTGCTGCTGGCGCTTCTGCTTGCGCCTTACCTGCGCAAGTTCGGCAAGTTCACCGTGCCGGACTTCATCGGGGATCGCTATTACAGCCAGGTCGCACGCGTGGTCGCTGTGATCTGTGCGTTGTTCATCTCCTTCACCTATATCGCCGGGCAGATGCGCGGCGTCGGCATCGCCTTCTCCAACTTCCTTGGGGTTGATATCGCGATCGGCGTGGTGATCGGGGCGATCATCGTTCTGTTCTATGCCGTGCTGGGCGGCATGAAGGGCATCACCTACACCCAGGTGGCGCAGTATTGCGTGCTGATCTTCGCCTACATGGTCCCGGCGATCTTCCTGTCGCTGCAGATCACCGGCACGCCCTTCCCGCAGCTCGGCTTTATCGGGGATGGCGCGAATGGCCAGCCGATATTGCAGAATCTGGACAACACGCTCGTGGGGCTCGGATTCAACGAGTATACGGACGGGTCCAAGACACGGCTCGACGTCTTCGCCATCACCATGGCTTTGATGGTCGGCACGGCGGGTCTGCCGCATGTCATCATCCGCTTCTTCACCGTGCCGAAAGCGTCTGACGCGCGCAAATCGGCCGGCTGGGCGCTGATCTTCATCGCCATCCTGTACACCACGGCTCCGGCGGTCGCGATCTTCGCCCGTTCCAACTTCATCGAAACGGTCAATGAGAGCACCTACTCGCAGGAAGCCTCCGCCGGTCAGATCGAAGTCAGCGAACTGCCCGAGGGCGCTACGCCGATGTGGTTCTACAACTGGGAACGCACCGGCTTGTTGGAGTTCACCGACAAGAATGGCGATGGCCGCATCCAGTACCGGGCTGATCCGGAGCTCAATGAGATGACGAAGCTGGATCGCGATATCTTCGTGCTGGCCAATCCTGAGATCGGCAATCTGCCCAGCTGGGTGATCGGTCTGGTCGTGGCCGGCGGTCTGGCCGCCGCGCTGTCGACCGCAGCCGGATTGCTCATGGTCATCTCCTCGGCGGTCTCTCACGATCTGTGCAAGAAGGTCCTGTTCAAGGATATGAGCGATATGAGAGAGCTGCTCGTGGCCCGGCTGGCTGCGGTGATGGCGGTGCTGGTGGCTATCTATGCCGGGATCAATCCACCCGGCTTCGTGGCCGCCGTCGTCGCCTTCGCCTTCGGACTGGCTGCGGCGAGCTTCTTCCCGGCGATCTTCCTGGGCATTTTCTGGAAGCGCATGAACCGGGAAGGCGCAATCTCCGGCATGGCTGTGGGTCTGACGGTGACGGCCGCCTACATCATCCACTTCAAGATCGGCTTCTCATCGGTGGTCCTGGGCGTTTGCGCGCTCCTGATTGCGGCGGTGGCGCTGATCCTGTCGGCGGCGATGCGCGACGAAGACAGCACCGCCAGCGCGCCTCGCATCGCCATGGGGGTGGCTGGCCTATCCTTCCTGATCGCGCTGGCCGGGATGTTCGGCTTCCTGCCGAACATCGCCATGGGCGGCGCCGATCAGTGGTTCCTGGGCGTGTCGCCGGAAGGCTTCGGCACTCTGGGCATGGCGCTCAGCTTCGTGATCTCGGTCGCGGTCTCGCTCGCCACCAAGGCGCCGCCGCAGGACGTGCAGGAGCTGGTGGAGGAGATTCGCATCCCGTCAGCCCACGCCCACGTCCATCACGATGCGCCGGGAACGCCGGCTGAATAAGCCGATCTCTTCCCTCCAACTGACGCGGCGGTCTCACCGATGAGACCGCCGCTTTTCTTTGCGCATTCTTTGCGGACGGGGCGAGCCTTCGCCTACTGACTGGTCACTTCCGATATGTAGAGCGTGGCGTCCGGCGTTCCTCCGCCATAGGCGCCGACCCAGATATCGTACTGGCCGCTTTGCGGAGAGCTAAAGCGAACGGATGGATTCAAGCCGTCACCGCCATCATCGTCGCAATGCCAGGACTCATCAGGGCCATTGATCACCAGGGTGGTGTCTTCAGTCGAAGCCACTGAGAGAATTAGAGGCAATGACCCTGCAGAAAACTGCAGTCTGAAGTCAGGCGCGTCGGCGACGTAGCCCACACAGTCGCCACCGATCTGTGCGCCAGCGTCAATCGGTCCGCCTGCGTCAAGACTCACCGTATAAGGGTCAGGCGTGAAACCGCCTTCCAGTGAAACAGAACCATAGGCGGGGCTGAGCGAGTAGTCTTGCGCCGCCGCCGAACAAAGGCCGGTGGCCGCGAGGACGAACGCTCCAAGGGTCAATTTCAACATCGAATTCTCCTTTCCGCAGTTGGAGGCGGCCAGCCTCAGCCTTCATCCGCCTTCGATGAAGGCCCTGACATCGGCGGCGGACTGCTCGATACTCGGCTGGTGCAGATACATCATATGACCGGCCGGATAGTATGTCAGCGTTACCCGATCCGGATCATAGCCGGGACGGTTGAACGTCATCTCCGTGGCGAAGAAGGGCGTGGCGAGATCATAAATCCCGTTCATCGCCAGGACACGCAGATCGCGGTTCTGACGCATGGCGCGCTCCAGCCAGGGCGAGACGTTGACATAGTCATTCTCGCCGCCGCCTCGCCCGGCATCCCAGTTCCAGTCGGTCACACCGCCGAGCGTGGTGTAGGGATCGGTAATGTCCACGCCCAGAGTGCGCGTGAAGTGATCGAGCATGGCTGAGGTATAGGCGCCGTCAATGCCATAGCCGGAGGGGTCGCCTTCAGGACTGTCGGACACGCCATCCGGCTCCAGCCCGGTGAACCGGGCGTCGAACCGACCGACTGACAGTCCCTGATCGCGCAACAGCTCGGTGCGGAAGCGCGACAGGGTGACCCGCAGGTTGGACCGCTCGATATATGTTTCCGACAGGCCGGTCAGCTCTGAATAGCGCCGTACGACGTTCGCCACGCGCGCCGCGTTGTTGTCATGCCCGCGCAAGAGCGCCGGCATCAGCTCGTCGGTGGCGAAATCACGCGCATCGCGCAGGAAGGCGTCGTAATCGTCATTCCACGCGGACCGGTCGACGCGCTCATGATACCAGCCCGCCGCCGCATAGCCGGGGAAGAGGCCGACATAGCCGGTTTCATTGCCCGGATCGGTCGCGTCGGTGCGAAAGTCCAGCACCACCGAAATCAGCACCACGCCATTGATCGAGACATCGTTCCAGCCGCCTTCCAGCTGGTTCATCAGCGCGCCGATCCGGGTCGTGCCATAGCTCTCCCCGATCAGGTATTTCGGCGAGTTCCAGCGCTGGTTCTCCGCCAGCCAGCGGCGGATGAACTGAGCGATGGAACGGGCGTCCTCATTCACGCCCCAGAATTCCTCTTCCGGATCGGTATCGCCGAGCGCCCGACTCCACCCGGTTCCGACCGGATCAATGAAGACCATGTCGGCGGCGTCCAGCAAGGTTTCGGGATTGTCGCGAATGTCGAACGGCGCCGCCCCGTCATCGCCCGGTGGTTCGGACGGCAGGACGACGCGCTGAGGCCCGAACATGCCCATATGCAGCCAGAGCGAGGCTGAGCCCGGCCCGCCATTGAAGATGAAGGCGACAGGCCGCGTGCGGGGATCGGAAACGCCCTCACGGATATAGGCGGTGGAGAAGATGGAGCCTGTGGGCTCGCCTTCATCGTTTTCCAGATAGGTCTCACCGGCCACAACGCGATAGCGGATGCGCTCGCCATCAGCCTCGATCTGGCCGGTGGAGGTGAAGAGGCGCGGCTCGGGAATACCCGGCGCGGCGTGTTCGTCAGCAGCGGCGGCGGCGCACACAAGCGCTGCACCAAGTAGCGGAGCAAAAAGCGATTTCATGAGAGCCTCCCCCGGGCGGTGTTCGTTTTATCGGAAACAAGGTTAACCATGCCAACCGACCTGCGCGAGGGGCATTATTCACTTCAGGCTGGCGCCGGCTCCCTGCCCGGGGCTAAACCCTGTCGCCATGACTTACCGTCACCGCGACCACGCTGGAAACTTCGGCGATGTGCTCAAGCATGTCGTGCTCGCCCTGTGCCTTGAGCATCTGAAAAAGAAGGACGGGCCGTTCGCCTATATCGACACCCATGCCGGCATCGGGGCCTATGATCTGGGAGAGGGGCCCGACGGCGACTGGGCGCACGGCGTCGCCAAGGTGCTGGCCGCCGATCCGCCGGCGGAGATCGCTGCGGCGCTGGCGCCCTGGCTGTCGGTGGTGCGCAAGCTGAATGGCGACCGCACTGACGTCGCTCTGGCCGCGTATCCCGGCTCGCCGGAGATCGCCGCGCGACTGATGCGCCGCCAGGATCGGCTGCATCTGTGCGAGCTGCACGAGGATGACAGCCGCACCCTGCAGGCGCGCTATGGCGGCGATGATCGGATCACGACCGAACGGCGCGACGGTTATGCTGCGCTCGGCGCCCTCCTGCCGCCGCGCGAACGCCGCGGGCTGGTGCTCGTCGATCCGCCCTTCGAGCATCGCGATGAAATGGCCCACATGGCCGAAGCCGCCGTCACCGCGCTGCAGCGCTGGCCGGGCGGAACCTACCTGTTCTGGCGGCCCTTGACGGACATGTGGGCGTCAGAACGCTTTGACCTCGGACTCGCCGAATGGCTGATTGCTGAAAAGCAGTTCGAACCGGAGAAAATCCTGCGCGCCGATCTGTGGATCCGTGATCTCGACCGTGCAGGCAAGCTGGCCGGCGCCGGGCTCATGATCGTCAACCCGCCCTACACGCTGGAGACGGACCTGCTCGTGCTGCTGCCCTGGCTGTGCAAGACGCTGCGCCAGGACGAGGAAGCCGGCTGGCGGCTGGACGGCGCACTGACGGAGGAGGTGGTGTAAGGAGCATAAGTTTCAGGTCGCAAGCATATTGATCTAAGATTGATGTGATGCTACTTCAAAAATTGATAGTAGGCTTAAAAACAACACTAAGGGGTGGCTATGAAAAATGTTTACTTCGTCGCTGGAGCAACGCTGCTGGCACTCTCGGTTTCAGCTTGCGCAACGCCGGAGGTTGTAGATGTGCGGCAGCCTGGAGATCGAAACCTTACCTGTGCGCAGCTTGAGGATCAGATCGACGCCGCATCGAACTTTGAAGAGGACGCTCGCGACGAGCGCGGCGTAACGGGCGAGAACATTGCGGCGGCAGTGTTTTTCTGGCCAGGGCTGATCGCAACCTATGCCAATACGGAAGATGCAATTGACGCTGCGGAGGACCGCCGGGATCATCTTATGGCAATTTATGAGGACAAAGGCTGCGCCTAAAGTGGTGCCTTCTCTTTGATCACATCAAAGCGGGCGGCCTTCGGTCGCCTGTTTTTTTGTCATCTCGGTTCCGCCGCCTCAGCCTCCACCTCGCCGGCGCCGAGCAGCCGGCCCTTTTCGGTGATCCAGACCGCAGCCAGCGCGCCTACGCCCAGAAGCGCCATGCCGGCGAGGATCGGCGTGACCGAGCCGTCATAGGCTTGGCCGATCACCGATCCGAGCACCGCGCCGGACACGGATGTGACGGAACCGTACAGCGCTGCTGCGGTGCCGGCGCGTTCGCCGGCCGGCTCCATCATCAGGGCGGAGAAATTCGCCCCCATCAGCGCGAACATCATCATCGCCGAACCCAGCAGGATGTAGAACAGCCAGAAGGGCGGCAGCCCGGCGAGCGAGATCAGCGTATGCGCCAGGCTGATCACCAGAAAGGCGATCAGCGCGCCGTGTGACACACGCCTCATCCCCAATCGCCCGACAATGCGCGCATTGATCACATTGGCCAGGGCAAGCCCCACTGCGACGCCGGCGAAGGCCAGTGCAAACCAGTGCTCCAGCCCGTAGAGCTGCGCAATCACCTGCTCGGACGTGGCGATGAAGGCGAACAGCGCGCCGAATATGAACGCCGAGGCGATCATATAGCCCAGGCTGACCCGGTTCTTCGCCGCCAGCCAGTAGTTGCGCCCCGCCGCGCCGAAGTTCAGTGGGATGCGGTTCTCCTCCGCCAGGGTCTCAGGCAGGCGCATATGCATCCAGATGCCCAGGATGGCCCCGCCGGCCATCAGTGCGGCGAAGATCCAGCGCCAGTCGCCGGCAAACAGGATGAGTTGGCCGAGCGCCGGCGCGAAGATAGGCGCGGCCATGAACACCATCATGGCAAAGCTCATCACCTGGGCCATGCGTCGTCCGGAGACCAGATCACGCACAGCCGCGACCGCCACCACTCGCGTCGCGGCTGCGGCGACCCCTTGCAGGCCGCGCGCGATCAGCAGCCAGGTGAAATCGGTTGCGAACAGGCAGGCCACCGAAGCGGCGACAAAGGCGGCGAGCGCCCAGAGCAGAACCGTGCGCCGCCCCAGCGCATCAGCCAGCGGTCCATAGACCAGCTGCGCCAGTCCGAAGCCGAACACATAGACCGTGACCACGAGCTGCGGCGCATTGCCGGGCCGGTCCAGCGCCGCGCCGATCTCGCTGAGCGCCGGCAGCATGATGTCGATCGCCAGCGCGTTCAGCCCCATCAACGCGCCGACCATGGCGATCAGCTCGGTTCCGCCCGGCGCAGGCCGGTGGCGTCCCGATGCAAACACAGACAACATAAAAGGCGCGCTCCTTGCCGCAGCCGGGCGTCTCCGTCCGGGCAGGGTGGGCGAAGGCGTGATCCGGCGACCTAGCGCGCGCACGCCCCAGCGTCCACTCATCTGTCTGAATAGGCGTTATTCCTCGTAGCCGGGTTCCTCCCGCCAGGGCCAGCCGGGCGGGTAATCATCCGGCGCTCTGGCGGGAAAGTCCGGCGGGCGCTTTTCAAGAAAACTCATCACGCCTTCCTTGGCGTCCTCGCTCATGCCGCGATGCACGATGGCGCGGCTTTCGATCCGATGCGCCTCCATCGGATGAGCCGCGCCCAGCATGCGCCAGACCAGCGCCCGGTTCATCGCCACGGAGACCGGAGCGGTGTCCTTCAGGAAGCTGCGCGCCTTGGCCTTGGCCGCTTCGAGCACCTTGCCGGCGGGCAGAAGCTGGCTGACGAGGCCCTTCTCAAGCGCTTCTCCCGCCATGAAGGTGCGCCCGGTCAGCCCCCAGTCGAGCGCGGTTTCCACGCCGACCACGCGCGGCAGGAACCAGCTTGCGCACCCGTCCCAGGCGATGCCGCGCTTGGTGAAGGGGTAAGCGAATTTCGCGCCTTCTGCGGCGATGCGCGCATCCATGGGCAGGATCATGGTCGCGCCGATGCCGACCGCCGAGCCGTTGATCGCGCCCACGACCGGTTTATGGCTTTCAAAGATGCGCAGGTTCAGCAATCCGCCTGTATCGCGCCATTTCGGATCGCTGTCATCAAACGAGCCGTCCTTCATGGCGTCCGACACCATGCTGAAGGCCGCCGCTCCGGCGCTCAGATCCGCCCCGGCGCAAAACGCCCGGCCCGCTCCGGTGACCACGACCGCGCCGACCGCAGGGTCCGCGTCAGCCGCGTCGAAAGCGGCGATCAGATCGGCGCACATTTGCGGCGTGTAGGCGTTCATCGCGTCCGGGCGATTGAGCGTGATCAGCGCCAGCCCGTCTTCAACCGCATAGGCGATGGTGTCATACGTCATGAGAGTCGCTCCGCTCCAACCTCGCCGAAAGCTAGAGCCTTTTCCGCACAGCTGGAAACCGCTTCGTTGCGGTGAGCGCTGCGATGACGGCTCAAACCAGGCAGAACAGGTTCCAGGTTCCGCTGCGTGACAGCCTGCGGAGCCGGTTTAGCCCTCGCCGACGAACGCTTTCTCGATGACGAATTCCCCCGGCGCGGCATTGGAGCCTTCCACGAAGCCGCGCGCCAGCATCATCGCCTTCAGATCGCGCAGCATGGCTTCGGACCCGCAGATCATCACCCGGTCGCGGGTATGATCGAGCGGTTCGCGATCAATCGCGGTGAACAGCTCGCCGCTCTCGATCAGATGGGTGATCCGGCCGGTGTGAGCGCAGTCCTCGCGTGTGGTGGAGGTGAAGTGGATGAGCCGACCCTCCACCATTTCGCCGACCAGCGGGTCGTCGTGCAACGCCCTGACCAGCTCTTTGCCGTATTCCAGCTCCGCATTGGTGCGGCAGGTATGGGTCAGCACGACTTCTTCGAAGCGTTCATAGGTGTCCGGTTCACGAATAAGGCTCGCGAACGGGGCCAGACCCGTTCCGGTCGATAGAAGATAGAGCCGCCGCCCGGGCGCCAGAGCCTCGGTGACCAGAGTGCCGGTCGGCTTCTTGCCCAGAAGCACCGTGTCGCCGGGTTGGATATGCTGCAGCCGGGAGGTCAGGGCGCCGTCCTGAACCTTGATGGAGTAGAACTCCAGCTCCTCATCCCAGGTCGGGCTGGCCACCGAATAGGCCCGCACCAGCGGCTTGCCGTCCCGCATCAACCCGATCATCACGAACTCGCCGGCGCGAAAACGAAAGCTCGCGGGGCGTGTGGTTCGAAAGGCGAACAGCGTATCGGTGTAATGGCGCACTGAGGTCACCGTGACGCCATGGAAGGCTTTGGGGATGGGCGGCGCATCCGGAGCGGCGGGGAGTGTGTCAGCGGGCGCGGTCATGGCGTTCGTCCTGTCTCTTCGCGGACCCGGCTCGGCATGCCGGGCGGCGAGGCTTCGATAACGCGGCCTTACCCGGTCGGCCAAGTCCCCTTGGCGCCGCAGGGCCGTTGAACGCATTCAGCAATCGCCATGAGCGCGAGCCTGACCCGATCCAGCTCGCCGAGAGATCGAGTGGCAGCGGCTCCAAGCCAAAGCATCCTGTAATTTCAATAACTTCTCCTATTGCGAGGGCTACAATTGGTTAACCAAATGACCCGATTCTAAAACTAATTCGCAGTCACTGAACGCATTCAATATTATCTCATGTGTTAAACCACCGCCGGGGGCCATCATCATGCTGACATCACGTGCTGAATTCGCCTTGAAGGACGCCGCCGCCTTAAGCGCTTTGCTCGGCTATGACTGGCGTCAGCGCGAACTTCTGACCGACTTGGAGATGGTTGGCGAAGCCGGCCGGGCCGGTGTCTTGACCGGCGCGCAGTCGGCCTCGGTGCTGCGCCATATGCAGCGGCTTCGCTGGATCGCCGCCTTGCATGGCGTTCGTCCGCATGGCGGTCGGATGCGGCTGTGGAGCCTTACCGATGCGCTTCGCGCTCAGCTGGCGCTGGATCTGCGCGACGCCGCCCAGATACGCCTGGTTCAGGCGATTGAGGCTTTGCTTCAAGCCGGGGACCCCGTGAGGCAGGCTCTGGCCGACTGGCGCGCCGCCGCGCCGCTCGACACCTCCGGGCAGGCCCGGCTCGATGCGCTCACGACAGAGCAGTTACTGGGCGATGACGAAGCTCTGGGCCTGTTCGCGCGCGCCTCGATCCATCGTTTTGTGGATCGCTGCGGCGTGCACGAGGCGGTAGCGCCGGCCTTCCTGCGCACCGCTTAACCTCCGGCTCTGCTTGCTTCTGGTCGCCTTGCAACACCCCGATGCAAGGCGTCAGGCCGGTTGAAACACCTGATGAGAATTCATGCCTAATCGCGGCCGCGCGCCGGAGCGGCGAGGACAAGCGCCAGGGCGGCGCCAAGGCTGGGCCAGGTGAAAGCGATGGCCTGATCAATCGATCCGGCGGCCAGGCTCGCGCCGCCAGCTGCAAGCCCGAGGCTCGCAAGACCGCCCGCAGCGGCCAGACTGATCAGTCGAATGTTCATCATGAACACACCTGCCGAAACTCTTCGGCGGGAGTATGGCGCCGGTGCGGCTAAGGAAGGGTTATCGAAGCGCTTCGCTGGCCGGCGTGCTGCGCATGACCAGTCCTCGCCTCGTTTAACCGCCCAGCAGCGCGCCGCGAATGCCGTCAAAAATGAATTGCGTGGCCAGCGCCGCCAGGATCACGCCGAGTATGCGCGTGATCATCGCCGCCAGAGTGTCGCCGATCAGGCGCATCACCGCGCCGATTGCAAGGAAGAGGAGGAGCGAGAACACCAGGTTCGCGCCCATGCCTGCGAAAATCGCGAGCTGAAGGCTGAGCTCGCCTTCCGCTTCGCTCATGAACAACATGACCGAAGCGATCGCTCCAGGGCCGGCCAGCATCGGGATCGCCATGGGAAAGACGGAGATGTCTTCATTGGTGCCGGGGATGGTCGCGTCGCTTTCATTGACCGCGTCCGCGCGCTCTTCGCGGCGCTCGGTGCGCTTTTCAAAAATCATGTCCAGCGCGATCATGAAGAGCAGGACGCCGCCGGCGGCGCGAAACGCGTCCAGGCTGATATGCAGCGCGCTTAACAGCCACTCGCCGAGATAAGCAAAGCCGAACAGAACCACTGTTGCGATCAGCACCGACTTGATCGCCATGGCCCGGCGATGCCTGGCCGTGGAGCCATTGGTCAGGCTGGCGAAGATCGGGGCCACGCCAATCGGATCAATCACGACAAAAAATGTGACGAGCGAGGCGGTGAGAAGCGTGATGAACTGCGCGTCCAAGGCGGACTCCAGCGGCTGGATAACGGTGTAGGGGTGCGCCTTAACACCACCCCGGCGTACTGGCGAGCCTCAGCCTTTGCAAATCGGTTATGCGTGGATGGAGGCGCGGCTCTGGCTGACTTCGCCAGGCAGGTTAAGCCCGTCCGCTTCAGTGATCGTGCTCGCCCAAGTACATACCCCGTGCTAACCGCTCGCGCCATGACACGGCTTCACATTCCTCACGAGACGGCGGCGCAGCGCGCCATCCATGTCTGCTGGCCGGCCGACGAAGGGCTCTGGGAAGATCAGCTGGGCCCGGCCGAGGCCGAGTTCGCCGATTTCCTCGTCAAGCTGTCTTCCGGCGGTGCGCAGCCGATTGTCGTTTATGCCGCGACACAGCGCGCGCAGGCGTCCGCGCGACAGGCGCTCGGGTCTTCGGTACATATCGTGCGCGCGACTTACGGAGATGTCTGGGCGCGCGATACCGGGCCGGTTTTTGCGCTGGAGGGGGATCGACTCTTGGCGCTGCGTTTCACCTTCAATGGCTGGGGCGGCAAGTATGAGCTGGACGGGGATCAGACGATTGGCGCGGTGATCGCGAAAGCCGCCGGGGCTGAAGAGCGCCTCATCGATCTGGTCTGCGAGGGTGGAGCGCTGGAGTTCGACGGCGAGGGAACGGTGATCACCACGCGCCAATGCCTGCTCAACGCCAATCGCAATCCAGGCCTCAGCGAAGAGGCGGTTGAAGACCGGCTGCGCAAGGGACTGGGCGTGGACGCGGTGATCTGGCTGGATGAAGGCTTGATCGGTGATCACACCGACGGCCATGTCGACAATCTTGCACGCTTCGCGGCGCCAGGCCTGGTGGTCTGCCAGTCGCCAAGCGGCCGTGATGATCCCAACGCCGCCATTCTGGACGCCATCGCGCGCCAGCTGGAGTCGGCTCGCGACGCGCGGGGCAGGCGGCTGAAGGTGGTGCGTATGCCCTCGCCAGGCCGGGTGGAGCTGGATGACGGCGAGCCGGTCGCGGCCTCGCACATGAACTGGGTGATCGGCGCGAAGGGTCTGGTGATGCCGTCCTATAACGATCATGGCGCGCGCGCGGCTGCAGTGCTTCAGAAGATTTTTGCAAACCGTAAGGTGATCGAAAGCTCTGCACGGGCTATCATATCCGGCGGCGGGGCGTTTCACTGCGTGACGACAAACGCGCCGGCGGTGGGATAAGAGAACAGCTCGAAAGAGGGGAGAGCATGTTCCGCATACTTCAAGTCCTTGCAGCGGCATCGGTTTTTACGGCCTCTGTCGCGGCTGACGACGCGGCTCTGCGTCAGACCCAGGGCGAGGCCGAGCCCGGCCCGTGGGCGGATGGCGCGCTGGTCGGCATGGCGCTTGCGGCAAGCGCGCCGGAGCTGGACCTCACACCGCCTGACTATCTTGAGGATCTGCGATACCGGCTTGATCAGGCCGCCACGTCCGAGCGCGTGGTGGGTCTGGCTGCGGCGCTGATCGAGAACGGTCAGGTGGTCATGGTTTATACCAGCGGCGAGGCCGCCGCCGGCTCTGGACAAGCGATCACCCCTGATACCGTGTTTCGCGCCGCTTCGGTCACGAAGAGCTTCACCGGCACGCTACTGGCCAAGCTGGAGGCGGACGGTCTGATCGATCTCGATGCCCCGGTTCCGACCTCCTGGCTTCGGCTGAAAGCGGACCGCCAACCGACCTGGCTGGAGCTGGTGAGCCACCAGACGGGCCTGCCGCCCAATGCCTATGACAATCTGATCGAAGCCGGCTACGCGCCCGACGAGGTTCGCGAGCGCTTGGCCGAGGTCGATCTCATCTGCCCGCTGGGCGAATGCTACACCTATCAGAATGTCGCTTTCGCCGCGGCGGCGCGCCTGATCGAGGACGCCACCGGGCTGAGCTATGAGGAGGCGGTGCGCCGGCATCTTTTCGAGCCTTACGGGCTCGCCCGCGCCGGGATCGGTGAGGCAGACCTGGTGCGTTCAGACAGCTGGGCGCGGCCCCATCGCGGTTGGCGCCGCACACGCGACCGGGCCGGCAATCCCCGCTCGCCCTACGATTCCATCGCGCCGGCGGCGTCGATCACACTGAGCCTGAACGATTTCATCGGCTGGGCGCAGGCTCATCTGAGCGCGGCGGGCGGCGTGCCGCTCGCCGCGCGGGATCGCGCCTTCGCTGAACATGTGCGCTCGCCGCGCGAGACCCGTAATCTGCGCCGTCTGCGCGGGCGGGTCGATGACACCGCCTACGGGCTGGGCTGGCGCATCTATGACTGGGGCGATCGCCGTCTCATTGCCCATGGCGGCTATCTGTCCGGCTATGGTGCGCATATTGTGATGGAGCCGGAGACCGGATTTGCTTTTGTCGCGCTGTGGAATGCCGATGCGCGCGCGCCGTTCCGGCTCTGGCCCACGGTGATGGATCTGCGCACCGGGGACGGCCCCGGCGACTGGATCGATCAGATTCGGAATTAGGCTGAGTGAACCCGAGCTTGAAGATCGCAGTCCTGCAGGCGCCTTTCGGCGCTGAGCTGGACGCCAACATCACCCTTGTGCGCGAGCTTGTCCGCGAAGCCGCTGGACGCGGCGCTCAGATCATACTGCCGCCTGAACTGTTTCAGGGGCCGTACTTCTGCAAGACGCAGGAAGAATTCTGGTTTGCGAGCGCCTTTCCCGCGTTGGATCATCCGTGTGTGACTGCGCTGCAGCCGCTCGCTGCGGAGCTGAATGTAGCGATCCCGGTTTCCATCTTCGAACGCGACGGGCCGCACTATTACAATTCGGTGGTGATGCTGGATGCGGACGGCTCGACGATGGGCGTCTATCGCAAGAGCCACATCCCGGACGGGCCTGGCTATCAGGAGAAGTATTATTTCCGTCCCGGCGATACCGGCTTTAAGGTCTGGGAGACGCGCCACGGTCGGGTCGGCGTCGGGATTTGCTGGGATCAATGGTTTCCCGAAGCGGCCCGCGCCATGGCGCTCGCTGGCGCTGAAGTGCTGCTTTACCCGACCGCGATCGGGTCGGAACCGCATGATGAGAGTCTCGACACCGCGGCGCGCTGGCGCCGGGCGATGCAAGGTCATGCCGTGGCCAATGTCATGCCGGTGGCGGCCGCCAATCGCGTCGGCAACGAGAACGGTCAGGTCTTCTACGGCACAAGCTTTATCGCCGATCATACCGGCGAGGTCGTCTCCGAGATGGGACGTGAAGAGACCGGCGTGCTGGTCGCAGAGTTCGACCGCGACTTCCTCACCCGCCACCGCGCCGCCTGGGGTTTTTTCCGGGATCGACGGCCGGAGTTCTATCGCTGACGCCTCGACGCAGCCGCTAGGCTGAGTGTCGAAAATCCGGCTGTGAACTACGCGCAGAGCGTCGTGACCACACCATGCGACTCTTCGTTTGAAACCGACGGGATTGCGGCGGCTTCCACAGCCGCGCGAGACGATTGCATTTCATCGCTAAACAGGCTGGCATGCGGCTCGTCCCATCATGCCTGTCACACTTTGAACCAAGGACGGATCCGCCATGAGTGAACTGCGTTTCGATAACCGTGTCGCCCTCATCACCGGCGCTGGGGCCGGGCTCGGGCGCTCTCATGCGCTGGCTCTCGCCGCGCGCGGAGCCAGGGTGGTGGTCAATGATCTGGGCGGGTCGGTCGACGGCGCAGGGGCCTCGCTGAGCGCGGCCGAAGCGGTCGTTCGCGAGATCGAAGACGCGGGCGGCGAAGCCATGGCGCACGGCGCGAATGTCACCCGCCCGGACGAGGTCGAGGATATGGTCCAGGCCGCGCTGAAGCGCTGGGGCCGGGTCGATGTGCTGGTCAACAATGCCGGCATTCTGCGCGACAAGTCCTTCTCGAAAATGAGCCTGGAGGATTTTCGCACCGTGCTGGACGTGCATTTGTGGGGCTCGGTGGTGTGCGCCAAGGCGGTCTGGGAGCCGATGCGCGAGGCCGGCTATGGCCGCATCGTGATGACCAGCTCCTCGTCAGGGATTTACGGCAATTTCGGGCAGGCCAATTACGGCGCGGCCAAGATGGGCGTGGTCGGGCTGATGAATGTGCTGCACCTGGAAGGACGCAAATACGATGTACGGGTCAACACGCTGTCGCCGACCGCCTATACGCGCATGACCGAAGGGCTGATCCCGCCTGAAGCCGGCGAGCTGATGACGGTGGAGAGCGTCACCGCGGGGCTGGTCTATCTGGCCAGCGAAGCGGCGCCGGAGCGCACCATATTGTGCGCGGGCGCGGGCGGGTATGCCGCGACGAAAATCTATGAAACGCCGGGCCTATACCTGCCGCCGGACCAGCAGACGCCGGAAGCCGTGGCGGCTCAC
>JBCBSP010000010.1:0-89628 GCA_039819095.1 Pseudomonadota bacterium | reverse complement strand
TATGCGGGCCCAGATCACGGTGCTGGTCGGCGAACGGGTTTTCGCTTGAGACCGACCCAGCCCGCTTCAGGTGCGCGCGTCCAGCCTCGCTGATGGCCCAACCTTCGCCGTCTGGCTCGATAAGGCCAGCGCTGCGGGCCTGGGTGAAGGCATCCATAGTAAGGCGCGCAGTCGGGCGGCGGCGGCGATCGCCTCCGGCCCAGACCGCATAGGCGCCCGCTTCGCTAAAAAGCCTCGCGCCCGGCGCCGTCAGGCGCGTCAGCCAGCGCGGCGTGCTCATGCGCTCATCGGCTGAGCTTCAACCTGCAGCGAGGGCGCCTCGCGCAGAAAGCGCTCCATGGCGTCCAGCCGCGTATCAAGCTGCGGGTCATCGCGGGCGTCTTCTATACGGTGGCACGCATGAGCCGCCGTCGTTCGATCACGCCCAAAGGCGAGGCCGACGCGCGAGAGGCTGAGCTCAAACGCGACATGAGCCAGATACATCGCAACCTGCCGCGCAAAGGCGACGCGCGCCGAGCGGCGGGTGCGGGCGGCCAATTCCTCCATGGGTACGTCGTAAGCGTATGAAACCACCTGCTGAGCCAGGCGCGCACGCGCTTGATCCTGAATTCGCTGGCGTTCTGCGTCCTCCATCCTGATGTCCTCTTATCCTGCGGGGCCATGTGACGAGGCCTATGCTAGGAAGAAATACCGGACATGAGGATAACATTCCTATCGTGGGTGCATAACCAATACGCACACGTGACAGGGGAGGTCACGAAACTACGCTTCGATCAGACCGATGAGAAATACGCCACCAGCAACACCATGGCGAGCATCAGCGCCGTCCACAAAGCCATCAGCCCGGATGGAAAATCGCGAGACAACGCTCCGGCCGGGCTGAAGAGGTTGAACAGCTTGCGCCCAAAGCGTTTGGCTGACTGCGCGACCATGATCTGAATCGCGATGATCAGGCGCTGACTCATCGCGGAGCCCCAGCGCACCGCCCCATCCAGGAAGCGCCTGTATATCCAGTCTGTATCGAGGACAGTGATGTCCTTCTCCAGTGGATAAAGCTTCAGTCGGACCAGCAGCGTGAAGGCGAACAGGGCCGCGAGCAGGAGCTGCATCTGTCCCACGATATGATCGAACGTGTAGGGCGCGTACTCAATGTCGTACGGCATCAAGGCGTAGAGCGCGCCGTAATTGACCCCCAGAAAGATGCAAAGAAATGAGGCCAGCCCCATCGCCACGAGCATGTTCCACGGCGCCTCTTTCGGACGCTTGCCGGAATCATGGCCGAAAAAGGTGAAGTACGGGATTTTGATGCCCGAATGCTCCAGCACGCCAGCCGAGGCGAACACCAGGATCAGGAACGGAATTCCATAACCCTCCTTCAGCACCGCCGACAGCGTCAAAGCTTTCGCCACGAAGCCTGAGAAGAGCGGGAAGGCGGAGATCGACAGCGCCCCGATCAGGCAGAAGACGGCTGTGATCGGCATCGACTTGTAAAGCCCGCCAAGATCGGTCGCCTTGGCAGACCCGACCCGGTGCAGCACCGCGCCCATGCTCATGAAAAGCAGCGCCTTGTAGATGATGTGAACGAAGGCGTGCGCCGCCGCACCTGCAAGACCCAGCTCGGTGCCGACCCCGATGCCCGCGATCATGAAGCCGAGCTGATTGTTCAGCGAATAGGCCAGGACGCGACGCAGATCATTCTCCACCACCGCGAAGAAGACCGGGAAGGCGGTCATGATCGCGCCAATCCAGATCAGAATGTCCTCGCCGGCATAGCCGCGCGCCAGAGCATAGATCGCCATCTTGGTGGTGAAGGCCGACAGGATTACAGCGCCTGTGGGCGTCGCCTTCGGATAGGAGTCCTGCAGCCAGTTGTGCATGAAGGGGAAGGCCGCCTTGATGCCGAACGACAACAGGATGATGAAGCCGGCCGGCGTGCCAAGGCCAATCTCGTTGAACGACCAGTCGCCGGTCTGCTGAACCCACATCACCGCGCCGGAGAGCAGAAGAACGCCGGACAGAACCTGGATCGCCAGATAGCGCAGACCCGCGCGATAGGCCGCAGCCGTGCCTGCGGCGAAGATCAGCGGGGCGGACGCGATCGCGGTGATTTCCCAGAACAGGAAGAGAGTCAGGAAATCGCCGGCGAATACAGCACCGAGAGCCGCGCCGCCATAGATCAGCGCCGAGCCGTCGGAAATCCGCGCGCGCTCATGCAGCGCATAGACCGCGTTGATGAAGCCAACGAGGATGAAGACCAGGCCCCAGACGCGCGATAGCCCGTCATAGCGATAGGTCTCAAGCTGGAACGGGCCAAGATCAATGACACCGTAAATGCCTTGTTCGGGCGGCGCGAACCACAGCATGAGCGCCAGCGTCGGAGCCAGCAGCATCAGCGCCTTGCGCACGTTATGCCAAGGCAGCGCGAAGCATAACAGTCCCGCAGCGATGAACGGCCAGGCCGGCGAAATGGCGCTCAGCGGCGCCAGCGACTCAAACATCGTCGCCCTCCTGATCGTAATAGTCCGGCGCGCGGCCTAGCAGCCAACGCAGCGGCCAGCCGGCTAACACCGCAATACAGAAGCCGAAAAAGCCCTCGATCTCGTAGAAGCCGAAGACTTCCTCATACTTGCCCACCGCATGACGCGGGATCAGGAACTCGATCAGGAGCCCGAGAAGGGCGAGACCGCCGAACACGTACAGAGGCGCGCGGCGCGCCCACGGGCTGTCCAGCCACAAGAACGGACGGGCGAGCGGATGAATGCCGTCATCCCGACTCGGATCGGTCGGAGCGCTCATGGCTGCACCTCTGTGAGGAAGACGGGGCCGACAAAATCAATCAACGGCCCGATGAGGAAGAAGAGCGCGATCGTGCCGAGCGCCGTTAAAACCGGGGGCAAAACCGCCAGAATGGGCGGCAGGCCGGGCTTGACCGGGGTCGGCTCTGGCTTCGGCTTCAGAAAGCCGCGCAGCACGATCGGCATCAGATAGCCGATATTCAGGATGGAGGAGACCACAAGCGCGCCGATTAGCCAGGGCTGCATTCCCTGCACAGCGCCCTCCATCAGATACAACTTCGGCCACATCCCGCCCAGCGGCGGCAGGCCGATAATCGACAGGGCCCCGATCGCATAGGCCGCGAAGGTGAACGGCATCAGCCGGCCAAGCCCGTCGAGCTGGGAGATCTCGGTTTTCTTCGTACCGGTGTAGATCGCGCCGGCAGCCATGAAGAGCGTGATCTTGCCCCAGGCATGCATCACGATCTGGAGCGCCGCGCCTATCAGCGCGAGCGGGCTGGCCAGCATGGCGCCGAGCGTCACATAGGAGAGCTGCGAGACCGTGGAGTAGGCCAGCCGGGCTTTCAGATTGTCCTTGGTCATCGCGATCACCGACGCAAGCACGATGGAGATCGCCGCGACCCAGGCCAGCACGTCAGCCGCCGGCAAGGACTGCACGTATTGCGGCCCGAACGTGTAGGTGACCACTTTGAGCATGGTGAAGACGCCCGCCTTGACGACTGCAACCGCGTGCAGAAGGGCAGAGACCGGCGTTGGCGCGACCATGGCGTTGGGCAGCCAGGGGTGGATCGGCATCAAGGCCGCCTTGCCGATCCCGAACGCGAACAGGACGAGCAATACGCCCCCCGCGACCGGTCCGACGGCGCCCGCCAGAATGCCGCCGGCGACGAAATCGGTGGTTCCGGTGAAATACCAGACCGTGAAGACGGCGGGCAGAAGCAGGCCGATCGAGGTGGCGAGCAGAATGCCGAGATAGATCGCCGCGCCCTTGCGGGCTTTCGCGTCGCCTTTGTGGGCGACCAGCGGGAAGGTCGACAGAGTCAGCGCTTCATAGAAGAAGAACAGCGTGAGCAGATTGCCTGACAGCGCGATGCCCATGGCCGCAGCAATGGAGATGGTGAAGCAGAAATAGAACCGGGTCTGATCCTTCTCCTTGTTCCCGCGCATATAGCCGATGGAATAGAGCGAGTTGAGGATCCATAGACCGCTCGCGACCATGGCGAAGACCGCGCCGAGCGGCTCAAGCTTGAAGCTGAGCGACAGGCCCGGCGCGAACTCGATCAGCGTGATCTCGGGCCGCGACCCGGACATCTCCACGAGGTAGGCGACCACAATGGCCAGCGCCACGGCGCTGATCAGGGTCGAGGCCTCGCGCAGATTAGGATAACGGCCTAGCGCCACGACGCTGACCCCGCCCAGAAGCGGGATGATCAGAGCCAGCGAAAGCGCAAGTTCAGGGGTCCAGCTCATGAGCCGACACTCCCGTTGATCGCAGCCTGTGCGGCGGTGTCAGACAGCCACACCAGGAAGCCGGCATCGATGCCGAAATAGAGGTTGGCGAGCGCCAGAACCCAGAGCGGGCCCAGCACCAGAAGCGGCGCGCGACGTTCGACCGCCTGGGCGCCCTCCGGGGGCGGCTGCACCCACATGACAGCAAGTATCCGGTACATATAGGCGACCGCCAGGACCGAAGAGATCACGATCGCGGCCACCGCCCACCACCACTCAGACTGCAGCGCGGCCTGAATGAGGTAGAATTTTGAGATGAAGCCGGCTGTGAACGGCACGCCGATCAGCGACAGCGCCCCGATTGTGAAGGCTGCGGCGGTGAAGGGCATGAGCTGGCCCAGTCCGCGGAAATCTTCGATTCGGCGAATGCCGTAGACCAGCGCAAACGTCGCTAGCGCCATGAAGAGCGCGCCCTTCATCATCGCGTGATTGAGCAGGTGCAGGAAGCCGGCGCTCACGCCCGCCGCCGTTCCGATACCCAGACCCAGCATCATGTAGCCGACCTGCGCCACCGAGGAGTAGGCCAGCAGCCGACGCACATTCGCCTGGAACGACGCCTGAACCGACGCGATCAGCATACCTGCGATCGCCAGCGGCGTGATCACCCAGGTGAAGGCCTGGCTCACGAAGCTGGAGCTCGGGTCGAACACATCGAACATGAAGCGGATGAGGACGTAGAAGGCGACCTTCGTGGCTGTTGAGGCCAGGAAGATCGTCACGAAGTTCGGCGCAAAGGCGTAAGCGTTCGGCAGCCACAGATGCAGCGGGAAGAGCGCCGCTTTAAGCCCTACCCCGACAATGATGAAGGCGAAGGCGACCTCGACAACCCGATTGCCGTCCAGCTCAGCCACGCGGATGGCGATATCGGCCATGTTGAGCGTACCTGTCGCCATGTACAGAAAACCAACGCCGATCACAAAGAAGGTCGCGCCAATCGTGCCCATCACCAGATAGTTGAATGAGGCGGTCAGCGCCCGCCGGTCGTTGGTGTGCCCCATCGCGATCAACGCATAGGTGGAGATCGATGAAATCTCCAGGAAAACGAACATGTTGAAGGCGTCGCCGGTGATCGCCACGCCTGACAGGCCGGAGAAGCAGATCAGGAAGGCGCTGTAGAAGAGCGAGCGCTTTCCGCGACTGATCTCATCAGCCACGCTCGGCCCAGCGAAGATGAGAGCGGCAAGCCCGACTGCCCCAAGCAGAAGCAGGACCGCAGCATTCAACCCATCGACGCGAAACTCGATCCCGTAAGGCGGCTCCCAGCCGCCGAGCGCGTAGCTGACTATGCCCTGAGTGTTGACCTGAAAAGCCAGCTCAATCGCCAGAAGCAGGGCCGCCAGGACCGAACCCACAGCGATCAGATAGCCCGCGCGCCCGCTCGGCTGAGCGGCGACCAGCGCCGACATGAAGAGCGGGATCGCGACCAGAAGCGCGGGCGCATGCTCGGCGAGCATGGCGGGAAGCACGTGCGCATCCATGGATCAGGCGCCCTTTTCCAGCTCGACCGCGAAGTCAGCTTCAGCCAGCTCCACGTCTTCAATCGTTCCGTAGGTCTCGCGAATACGCACCACCAGGGCCAGTCCCATGGCGAGCGTGGCCACCCCGACGACGATCGCGGTCAGGATCAGCACGTGCGGAAGCGGGTTGGAGTAGATGACCGAAGGATCGATCCGGTGCTCGGTCAGCTCCTTGTAGTCGAAGATCGGCGGCACGCCGCCGAACACCTTTGCGATAGTGATGTACAGCAGGAAAACCGAGGTCTGGAAGATGGACAGCCCGACCATGCGCTTGACCAGATTGCCGGACGCCACGACCGCGTAGAGGCCCAGCATCATCAGCACGATGATAACCGCATAAGTGAAGCGTTCTGAGAGAATCTCGATCATCTCACCACTCCTCGTCAGAGATGTCGGGACGCCGACCGCCAAAAGCATAGAAGATCGCAATGATGACGCTTGTGACGGTCATCAACACGCCGATCTCCACCGAGATGATGCCGATATGCTGACCAGCCGCATGGCTGAGGTCGGGGTGCAGAACGTCGTAATCCAGGTAATTGCCGCCGAGCATCAGGGTGACGAAGCCCACGCCGGCGAAAATCATCGACCCCAGCGCCATGCCGATTCGCGTCCACCAGGGCGGAACAGCCTTCTGCGCGGCTTCCATGCCGTAGATAAGGGCGTAAAGAATGATCGCCGAGCCCAGAACAACACCGGCCTGGAAGCCGCCGCCCGGCGAGTACTCGCCGTGGAAGTGAACGAAGAAGCCGAACACGACGATCATCGGGATCAGCAGTTTCGCGACAACGCGAAGGACAACATGCGGGGTCATCGTCACAGCTCCTCTTCACGGCTGCGACCACCGCCCAGCCCCAGCAGAAGCGCCACGCCGACACCGGCGGCGAAGACCACGAAGACCTCGCCCATAGTGTCAAAGCCGCGATAGCTCGCCAGAACGGCTGTGACGACGTTGGGGATATTGATCTCTTCAGGCGTGCGCTCGACATAGTCCATGCCGACATAGGAATTGGCCGGCGAATTGACGTCGCCATAGGCCGGCATATCGCCAAGCGCGTAGAAGAGCGCCGCGCCTGCAACGACGGTCACGGCCAACGCGGCCCAGTGACGCCCAGCGCGCACCGGCGCGCAGTCACGCGCCGTCAAAAGCATGGCGGCGAGCATCAGGACCGTAGAGATGCCCGCGCCGACCGCCGCCTCGGTAAAGGCGACATCGACTGCATCGAGTGAAACGAACCAGGCTGCCGACAGAAGCGAATAAACCCCGGTGAGCATCGCCACAGCGAACAGGCTGCGCAGGCGGATCACGGCGATGCCGACCGCCACGAGCATGGCCATCAGCACGTAATCAAGGAATTGGGTAAGATCGACCATCAGCTGTCAGTCCTCATCCTTGGCGCCGCCGGGCTTCGGATTGAAGCGGGTGAGCATTGGTTTCAGACCCGCCTTGTACGCCGCGTTCGCCACCGCATGAGTCGCCGTCGGGCTGGTCAGAAACAGGAAAAGACCGATCAGAGCGAGCTTGGCCGCCAGCAGCGTGAAGCCGGCCTGCAGGATCAGAGCGAATAGGATGAGCTCCGCGCCCAGCGTATCGGTAACGCCGGCGGCATGAAGCCGGGTGTAGAAGTCCGGCAGCCGGATAACCCCGATCGCGCCAGCCAGAACGAATACTGCACCGGTGATCATCAGTCCGGCTGAAATCACGTCGATGACAAGCCCGAAGATATCCATGGCGCTCATGGACCGCCCTCCTCGGAGCTCGGTGCGGCGACGCTTTCCGACTTCGAGGACAGGGCGACCTCCAGCGAGCGGTAGCGGAAGAATTTCAGGATCGCGATCGTCGCGATGAAGTTCAGGAGCGCGTAGAGGATCGCAATATCCACCGCATCACCGCGCCCGGTCATGAGCGCGAAGACGACCAGAAAGATCACCGTCTTGGTGCCGAACGAGTTCACCGCCAGCACACGGTCATACAGCGTCGGCCCCGCGAAAAGGCGTGACAGCATCAGCGCCATCGACAGCGCGATGCTCATCGCCACGAAAAAATCGACCCATTCCATGATCATGAGGCGTCTCCCGCCTTGCCGGACCGCTCAACGCCGCCATCCGCGGCTTCAATGGTGCGGCGCTCCATCTCTGCGAACGCCTCCTGATCGGTCAGCTCCCGGCTGAGCGCATGAACCAGGAAGCCGTTCTCTTCCACTTCCACGGTCACCGTTCCCGGCGTCAGCGTGATGGAGTTCGCAAACGTGGCGCGCGCAAGCCCGGATTCAGCGCGCACCGGGACGCGGGTCAGGGTCGGCGTGATATCCAGTTCCGGCTTCAGCGCGGTGCGCACGACATAAACGTTGGCCTTCAAAATCTCACCGCCGAGCCAGCGCCAGTAAGACAGGAAAGGCAGAATGCGCGGAAACGGCGCTGATTCGTCATCCAGCAGCCCTGTTCGCAATGTCAGCGCCATGGCCGTGATGACGCCGCACGCGCCGAAGAACAGTAGGATCGGCTTGAACCAGTAGCCGGAGAGAACCAGCCACAGAACGATCAAAACCAGAGTAAGCAACACGCCAAGAACGAGTTTCCGGCTCAAGGGCCCAGCCCTCCTGGAAAGCGAAGATGCGCATCGGACGACGCGCGCTGGTTCTAGAGAACCGTTAAGACGTTTTCCAGCGAAACCGGGACATCAGGCCGCAGTTTCTTCAGATGGACCCTGACATTCCGGCCCTGTCAGGCTCTGTCCTTGGCCCGCGACCAGCTCCAGTCCCAGTAGCGCAGAACCGTCTGCGCCTTATCCACTGAGAGGGTGTCGTAGATCAGGCGGGCATTGGCGATGACGTCTCCATGATCACGTTGCGCACCTCGAAGGAGCGAATCGATACAGCTGCGAGGCAGCCCCGTCGCCTTGCACAGAACCGCGAACGCCTCGCCGCCGAAATCATCCTTCATGCGCTGAAGGAGTGAGAGCTGGATGCCGGCCAGAGCCGCGACCTCTTCAATGAGGTCGCCTTCCAGCCCCTCGCGGTCGGCCACCTCGATTGCACCCTCAAGCGAGCCATAGGCGGACCGGTCCGCCGCGCTGCGATCGCGTTGACGACGGTCAATGAAGCTCAGCGCACGCATCAGCTTGGGATCGTCCTGCGTCGCCGCGATCGCTGCAGCGAAAACGTCCTGGGCGGCTTCGCGCAATATGGTCCGGTCTACAGCAAAACGCTGAAGAATGGTTTTGCGTTGCTCGTGATCGACGTCCCAGAACAGAGACAGGGCCTGAGCAGGGCGCAGCTCTGGGCGCTTGACCAGCGAGCCGGCAAGCGCCGGGCTCTCCGCCGCCTCGCGTACAAGCCGCGCCATTGTTTCCTGAGCGAGCACGCTCGACTTGTTGCGAAGCAGCGCCTTAAGCACAGGTTCATCGCCCAAGGCGACCAGCGCCGCGGCAACGGTCTGGCTGACGGGGTCGCGCTGCGCCAGGGCGATGCGATGCTGCACATCGCCCTGGCGTGCGATTTCCATCATGTCGAAATCGGTTAACGCCTGTGAGCGCTCAAGGATCGGCTCGGCAATCATGAACGCATCGACGGCGAGCCGGCGCAGCAGTCCCACCGGAGCATCCGCCTGATCGGCCAGGCGCAGAGCGACTTTCGCACGCAGGTCAGGCTCGGCCTCGCGCAGCATTTCCTCCAGAACGTCTGCGACGATCCAGCGCTCCGCCGGTGCGACCCGACTGGCGGGAAGGCAAACGATATCGGCCATGCGACGCGTCACCAGAGCGCGTGCAGAGCTGCGGCCATCGCGTTTGGTCGGCGCGGTGTCGAGCGCCATGTGGCGAACCTCCGGCTAGAGGTCCGCCAGCTTGCAGCGGGGGCGTTAACGAAGGGTGGCTATGTGTTCGACGGCGTGCGCGGGGCCCAGGCCATGAGCGAGGTACGCTCCAGCCAGACATGGATGAGGCTGAGCGAGAAGAACACAACGGCCATGATGAACAGAATCGGGCTGAAGACGTAACCGCCGGCTTCGTCGAAGGCGACCGGAGCGTTGATCCCAAGCCAGGGCGAGAGATGAAACACGATCGCTCCACCGATGACGCCAAGCGATAGCAGCCCGCCAAGGCCTCTGAGGCGCGCGATGAAGAAGCCGCCCACAAGCAGCGCTGCAGCCAGCAGTTCCGCCAAACCGGTCAGAAGCCTGACGCCGGGCTCGAAAATGCTGAGGCCGGACTGCGCGGCGATATAGCTGAAGACCGTGTTGTCACCGCCGAATTTCTGCACGCCGATAAAGACCATGAAGGCGGCGAGTATGGCGGCGCTGGCGTTGCGGGCGATTGGTAGAACAGACATGGCGAGACTCCTTGCGGGAAGGGCGTGTTTGGCTGGCGCGGACAATCCCCGATCACTGGCGCGAAGGCCAATCACGGTCTATCACGGACGCGAAACCGCTCGTGAACATGATCGTGATGGCGAAACGGGCGCATAGCCAGCAAGGAGCCGGCGAAACGTGACTGAATCGCCGGGACGCAAGCTGAAGCGGTTCATGAGGGTTGCGCCCTTCACCGCTTATCTGATTGCGATCAGCGGCTGGTTCTTTTCCTTCGGTCTTCAGACCACCCTGTTTCCCGGCGTCATCAATTACACCTTGATGGAAACACCCGAGCGCCTCGGTCTCGCCCAGGCCGCGCTGACCGCTCCCATGCTCCTGCTGCTGCCTTTGGCGGGCGTGATGGCGGAACGGCATGACCGACGGACTATTCTCACCGTCTTCCATCTCCTTGCTGCGCTCGCCGCAGCAGCGATGGCCGCGCTCCTGTTTGCTGATCGGCTCGCCTACCTGCTGCTGATCGGCTACGCGCTGATGGTTGGCTTGGCGGGCGCTTTCGTGATGCCGGCGCGCGACTCAGCCATCAATGCGGTCGTTGATGTGAACCGGCGCATGGGCCGGACCATGACGCTGCAAAAGGGCGTCATCATCGCGTCCCTGGTTCAGTTCGCCGCACAGATCTTCGGCATGGGCGCCGGCTTCCTTGCGTCCCTGTTCGGACCTGCCCCGCTCTTCACCGCGCAGGCGATCGGGCTGGTCATGGGCGCGATGGCCGCCCTAGCCTTGCCTCGATTGCATTCGCGCCGCACTCATCATGCCGGCATGGTGACGAGCCTGAGCGACGGGATTCGCGCCGTGACAAGCTCCACTATCCTCTTCCCCATGACTTTGATCATGGTCGCGGTCGGTCTTCTCGTCGTGGGCGGCGGTTTCTTTGTCATCGTTCCGGTGCTTGTGAGAGACGTTTACGCATCGGGATACGAAGTTCTGTCCACCTTGCTGGTCGCCTTCTGGCTCGGGGCTTTCGCAGCCAATGTTCTGCTTGCGCGTATGCGTGAGATCGCCAGACCCGGACTCGCCTTGATGCTGGCGCAACTCGTCACCGTGGTGTCGATGGGCCTGCTGGCTGCGCCGCTATCACTGGTCTGGATGTATCTGCTGGTGTTTGGCTGGGGCCTGGGTGCGGGCGTGGCCATCACCCTGTCGCGTGCGGTCGTGCAGGAGAACGCTCCCCCGGACAAGATTGCGCGTGTGATGAGCGTCTACGCGCTGGGCCTGTTCGGCGGCATGCCGCTGGGCGCGGTTGCGATGGGGTTCATCGTCGGTGATATCGGCCCGCGACTATCTGCGCTCATTCCAATGGCCGGACTGCTCGTGGTCCTTGCCTGGATCGCTCTGTTCACGCCCATTCTGCAGGTGCGCCGTGAACCGGGGGCATAAGCTGGGCTATACTCTGCGCAATGAGTGCCAGGACCATCGGTTAGGACATGCCATGCCCAGACTGGACGCAAAAACCATCGCCACGCTGCGCGCCAAGCTTTCACCGGAGCAGGACCGCATTGCATTCAAGGAAGGCACCGAACGCTCGGGGAGCAGCCCGCTGAACGCCGAGAAGCGAGACGGCGTATTTCACTGCATGGTCTGCTCCGATCCGCTTTTCGCAGCGGACGCCAAGTACGAAAGCGGAACAGGCTGGCCGAGCTTCTTCGCCCCCTACGCCGAAGATGCACTTGAAACCAAACGCGATTTCAAGCTGATCCTACCGCGCACCGAATTTCACTGCGCCAATTGCGGTGCGCATGTTGGCCATGTCTTCAACGACGGCCCGCAGCCTACGGGACAACGCTGGTGCGCCAATGGCGCAGTGCTGGACTTCATACCCGCCGAAGACCAAGACTAGACTCTGACCCAACGAAACTGCCGACAGCGCCGGTTCGCACCGGCCCAAACGGAGCATTCCCCGATGACCTCTATGAAACACCGCGCCAATGCCTGGCTGATCAGTTCCGCAGCCTTCGCCCTTCTTGCGGCGTGTGCGCAGCCGGCTGAAGACACGAACAATGCTGGAGACTCCATGACCGCTGACGCCGCCTCGTCCGAGGCCTCTACTGAAACCGCGGCCGCTTCTGTCGATCTTCTGGCGCGCGCACGGGCCCTGACGGCGCCTACGGCGGAACAGCGCCCGGTGGAGATCGAACAACTGGGACGCACGCGCACCGACGAGTTCGCCTGGCTGAAGGATGAAAACTGGCAGGAAGTGATGCGCGATCCCAGCGTTCTGGACGCGGATATCCGCGTCCATCTGGAGGCTGAGAACACCTACTATAACGAGGTTATGGCTCCGCTCGACGGATTCAGCGAACGTCTCTTTGACGAGATGCGCGGCCGGATCAAGGAAGACGACAGCTCCGTTCCCGAACGCGATGGCGACTGGTATTATTCGGTGCGCTATCGCGAAGGCGGTCAGTATCCGGTCTATGTCCGCCACGCCGCCAATCCGGACGGCTCACGAAGCGATGACGAACAGATCATCCTGGACGGCGACGCAGAAGGCGAAGGCTTGGACTATTTCGACCTCGGCGCCGTCAGCCATTCTCCTGACCAGCGCTATCTCGCCTTCGCGGTGGATACCAAGGGCTCTGAATTCTACGAGATCCGCGTGCGCGATCTGGAGAGCGGCGAAATCGTCGCAACACTGACCGAGGAAGGCTACGGCTCCCTGATATGGGCCAATGATTCTCGCACGATCTACTGGGTGTGGCGTGACGAGAACAACCGCCCTCGCCGGGTCTATCGTCAGGCCTTCGATACCGCTGACGCGGAGCTGATCTACGAGGAAAGCGATCCGGGCTTCTTCCTCGGGCTGGGTAAGACCGACGGCGACAGCTTCATCGAACTTTCGGCCAACGACCACACCACCACGGAGCTGCGCCTGTTCGACGCCAATGACCCGGCGGCCGATGCGATCCTGATCTCCGAACGCGAAAGCGGGATCGAGTATTCCTTCACCGAGGCCGGCGAGCGGCTTTACGTGCAGACCAACCAGGACGGTGCGGTCGACTTCAAGATCATGGCCGCCGACCCCGCCGCGCCGCAGCGTGAGAACTGGGTGGACGTGGTGGAACACCGTCCCGGCGTGCTGGTCAACGGCATGCTTGGTTTCGAGAATTGGCTGGTGCGCTCAGAGCGGGCCAACGCCCTGCCGCGCATCATCGTACGTAATCTGCAATCGGGGGAAGAGCACGCCGTCTCCTTCGATGAGGAAGCCTACGCACTCGGCATCAATCCCGGTTACGAGTTCGCCACCGACACAATGCGCTTCTCCTATGAAAGCCCATCGACACCGGACCAGACGTTCGACTACGACATGGCTTCGCGCGAACGCACGCTTCTGAAAACACGTGAAGTGCCTTCCGGGCACGATGCCGCCGACTACATTGTCCGCCGCATCGAAGCGCCCGCACGTGACGGCGAGTCGATCCCGGTCACCCTCCTCTACCATCGTGACACGCCGATTGATGGGGACGCGCCATTATTGCTGTACGGGTATGGCTCCTACGGCATCACCATCCCTGCGAGCTTCTCCACCTCCCGGCTGTCGCTGGTCGATCGCGGCATGGTCTACGCCATCGCGCACATCCGCGGCGGCATGGCGAAAGGCTATGGCTGGTATCTCGACGGCAAGCTTGAGCACAAGATCAACACGTTCAACGACTTCGTCGATGTCGGGCGCACGCTTGCCGCTGAAGGCTATACGAGTGAAGGCCAGCTCGTCGCACATGGCGGCTCCGCCGGAGGCCTTCTGGTCGGCGCTGCGATCAACCAGGCGCCGGAATTGTTCGCCGGCGCGATCGGCGCTGTGCCCTTTGTGGACGTGTTGAACACGATGAGCGATCCCAGCCTGCCGCTCACCCCGCCGGAATGGCCCGAATGGGGCAATCCGCTGGAAGACGAGGCGGCTTACGATCAAATCCTGGCCTACAGCCCCTATGATCAGGTCGGCGCCCTGGACTACCCGCACGTTCTCGCCACAGCCGGGTTGACCGACCCGCGCGTGACCTACTGGGAGCCCGCCAAATGGGTCGCGCGCCTGCGTGACCGGCGCAGCGATGACGGGCTCACCCTGATGCGCACCAATATGGATGCCGGTCATGGCGGCGCATCCGGACGCTTTGACTCGCTACGCGAGCAGGCCCAAGACTACGCTTTCGCCCTGATGACCGTGGGTCTCGCCGATAGCGAAGCCAGCCTCGACGAAGAATAGGCGATAACCGATGAGGGCGGGCCGATAGCGACCCGCCCTCACAGTTACAGCTAATCTTCCAGCGCGAACACCAGCTGTGTGGTTTGCCCCCGCACAGCAACCGCGCCAGCCGGAAGGCTGGGCGTCACGGCATGTCGCCATTCGCCGACTGCAGCGAGGGATGCGCGTGCGAACCCCTCGCTGTCGCAGGCCAGCGCCGTGATATTCGCCGTTCGACCATTGGCGAGGATGTCGTACCGGATCGTGCACGACCCCTCCACACCGCGCCTCAACTCAGCTGCGGGATAACTCGGCTCCCGGCGGATGGTCAGACCCGGCGCGATCGGGCCAGCGATCTCCAGTGCATCAATCACCGGTGGGTCAACCGTCACAGAGACCTCGACACCGAGCCCAGCTTCGCTGACCGCATCGGTGCGTTCAATCATGCGGCGGGGAAGACCGGGCGGCGGAACGTTGGCCTCGAATTCCGGCATCTCCCGGTCCGGAACCGTGTAGGGCTCTACATAGTCGGCGATGGTGAAGGGCTCGCGTTCCACCACGGGCTCAGCGGGCGGATCATTCACCGCGACAAGCATGCGCATCAAGGCGAAGAGCGCCAGTGTCGCCACCACGGCCAGGGGTATCGCGGCCAGGAGGCGCAGCAAGACCTGATAAGTCAGATCGAAGCGTCGAGGAAGCATTGCAGCAGCCATGACAGTCTCCTTCCGAAGCGTGCCGGGCACCGCAGCCCCTTCGCCTACAGCCGACGCAGCCTGAAAACTGTGCGTTGAAATTAAGGCGAGATGGCGCCGCGAACCATTGATCAAAAAGAAAAGCCCCAACGAATGAACGTCGGGACTTCCCTTTTCGATTTAGCTGGAAGGAAGGCGTCTAGCCTTGGCCCGCCTCACGGATCTGCTCGCCGTAAATGTCGAAATAAGGCTGGCACCTGTCCGGGATCGAGGTGAAGCGTACATTGCCTTCCTCATCCACCTCACCGGTCAGCACCAGCAGACGGCGCTCCGCCTCCAGCGTGAGCCGGCACTCATCAACCAGAACCTGTTCACGTTGGCGGGCACGGTCTCGTTCAAGGCGGATCTGGGTATTCACCCAATCCACCCAGTTGCGAGCCGTACGGCGGCTGTCCGGGAAACGCGTCCCCTGTTCAAACGCCTGCAGCGCCCCTGACCGGTTGTCGAGCTTGAGGCGCACATCGCCCAAGAGTGTCCAGGCCGCGCCCGGCGCATCCAGGCCGCCGCGATCGAGCGCGGTCTCGAACCATTGTTCGGCTTCCGAGAAACGGTTCACCTCATAATGGGCTTCGGCCAGTTTCAGTGCGTCATTACCGCGGCTCGTGAGGTTGTAGAGCTGCTCCAGCACCGGCAGCGCCCGATCAAACTCGGCGGCCTGACGCCACATATTGGCGAGTAGCTCGATATTATCGACATTCCGATCGACGCGTCCGGCATTAATCTCGCGCTCAAGGATCGAGGCGCCGCGATAGGGGTTTTCGAAATAGCTGTAGTATTGCGCCAGACGCTCCAGCTCGGCGCTCTCGGCAAACAAGCCATTCAGATACATCAGCTTATTGGCTTCGAAGGCCTCTTCTTCCTGGCCCGTACGCGCAACCAGGCTGACGAAATTCTGCCAGGAGCGGCGTTCGCCCGGGAAGCGCACGAGCATCTCGCGGACGACGCGCAGCTCATCGGCCGGGCGGTTCAGCATGTTGTAGTAGTGCTGCATCAGGGAGAAATCGCCGGAGCTTTTCTCGCTATTCGGCGTCGCCCTGTAGAATTGCTCGGCATAGCGCAAGCCGTCCCGATACCGTTCCGCCTGCGCATAGGCTTGAGACAACATCTTCGCCAGACGCGGCGTCAACTCCGCGCCTTCACGGATTGCGATCTCGAATTGTTGGATCCCCGCCGGGATATTATCGGTCGCCATGTAGAGCTGACCGACATTCACCCGCATGGTCTGGGCTTCATCCGGGACCATCGTGCCGGTTCCCAGTGCGCCCAGGAAGTCACGAATGGCGGCATCCAGACGATCAAGGTTGAAGTTGGCTTGCGCGCTCAACTGGTGAGCGATCTGGCGCTCATACGGGGTAATTTCCTGGCTGAAGAGCGGGCGCAGAACTTCAAGGGATTCCGCGAACTGATCGGCGTCCTGCAATTCAAGCGCCCTCTGGACGGCTTCACCGACATCAGCCGAGAGGGTCCGGTTAACCGTGTCTTCCTGCTCTTGATCGCCCCGATTGCGCTGCGCATCAGCTGGGGCGGCGGCGGCGAAAGCAATGGCTGCGGCGCAGGCGAACGCGCCGAGCACCGGCCCAAGCTTCGAAACGTCAAAGACTACTGCGCGGGACATGCTTTACTCCTCAACGGGCGTAGATCGGTTAGAATTGCGCAAGCGCCCTATTCTTCCAGGCGGAAGTCGAACTGGGTTCGCACGCCGCGGCGCGCCACGGCCGTGCCGTCTACAATTTTGGGATTGTAGCGCCAGCGTTCCACAGCCCGGATCGAAGCGCGTTCGAACAACGAACTGTCACAAGTGATGATCTGGATATTCGTCGGAGTTCCATCCGGTGTCACATCGAAGGATACATCACACGTACCCTGTACGCCGCGCTCAGCCGCACGCATCGGATATTGCGGTTCAATTCGCACCAAGGGCTGAGCGTCACGATCAGAAACCGAAAAGGAGATATTACCGCTGTTCAGGTCCGGCGTTTCGAAGGCGGGAAGATCGCCTACGATAGAAGACATGCTTTCGGTCGGCTGCTCAGCGGCCTGACGTTCGATCTGAGGCGGCGGAGGCGGCGGATCAACCTGCTCCACGTCATCAGGCGTCAGGTCACGTTCGCGAACGCTGACTTCCTCAACTTCTTCGGAGATTGAAATCCGAATCTCGTCTCCCGCCTCCTCAATGACAACCTCATCCACAAGGATCAGACGCTGCATCAGCATAAAGAGAAGAAAGGTCACGACTGCCGCGATCGGCACCCCGATGATCAAACGGATCAAGCTGGCCATGCTGCAAACTCCGCTTACTGGTCTTCGGTGGATATGGTGACGTCAATCTCCATATCCGTCAAAAGCTCTTGGACATCCAGCACAGTGCCGATCGGCGCGCCCTGATCGCCCTGGATCATCGCTTCAGCGCGTGGATTTTCTTCACGCAACTGCTCAATGACGATGCGCAGCTGATTGACCTCATAAGCCCTGCGATTAACAAAAATCTCATTCTCAGAGGTCACCGCGATCAGGATGGTCGGACGCTCGCGAGTCTGCGTCAACGTCTCCGGTCGCAGGACCTCGACGCCCGGCTCCTTAACGAAAACCGATGTCACGATGAAAAAGATAAGCAGGATGAACACGACGTCCAGCATGGGCGTCATGTTCAGCTCAACCTCTTCCTCTTCTTTCTGTACGCGGCTCTGACGACGCGCCATAGCGAGTGCTCCTAACTATTCGGTGTCATCAGCACGCTGGATTGAGACCGGAATCTCGCTCGCGCGCAATTCATCGAGGATCTGCACGATCGTGCCGTGCAGCGCTTCATCATCCGGCTGGATGAGAACCGCCGAGTTCGGCGCTTCGGCACGGAGCCGCGACACAGCCGCGATCACCCGATCCGCACTCGTGGGATCCTGATTGACGAAGACCTGATTGCGCGCATCGATCTGAACCAGGATCACCGGATCAGGATCAATCGGCTCCTCATTCGACGGAGGCGGCGGGCGCATATCAATGCCCTGCTCTTGCAGGAAGGTCGCGGTGACAATGAAGAAAATCAACAGGATGAACACGATGTCGAGCATCGGGGTCATGTTGATTTCAGCTTGATCCGACCCTTGCCGGCGGCGTCTACGCATGGATCACTCCACTTCGAGTTCGTCGGCGAGCTCGTGGACGCGGTCACGCGCCATCCGCTCGATCTGGTTAGACACAAGAAGCCCTGAGAGCGCGGCCACCATGCCGGCCATGGTCGGAATGGTGGCTCGGGCGACACCCGCCGACATGGCGCGCGCGTCCGAAGAACCGGAGATCGACATGACGTCGAACACCGCAACCATCCCCGTGACCGTGCCGAGCAGCCCGAAGAGCGGCGCGGCGGCGACAAGCGTCTTGATCAACTCCACATTCTGAGACGCCTTCAGGCGGACCTCGGAAATCAGCTGATCGCGGATCGCCCGGGCGTGCCAGGAGTGGTGATCGCTACGCGCGGACCACTCCCGAAGCACCCGTTTGGCAATGCCCTTGTGAGCGAAGTTAAAATAGGCCAACCGCTCCAGGATGAACGCCCACATCACGAAGGTGAGAACCATGATCCATGTCAGGATCGGGCCTCCGCGCTCTAGGAATTCCTGTAGGCCGGCAAGTGCGCCCTGGAAATCCATCAAAGCCGCTCCTTAGCTTGCGCTCTGCTCTTCAGCATGACGCGCGATGATACCAGCGGCCTGCTCTTCCAGCGTCTGTTGCGCACCCCGCGCGAAGCTCGCCGCGAAGGAGTGGATGAACAGAAGCGGAATAGCAGCGATGAGACCCATAACCGTGGTCACAAGCGCTTCGGAGATGCCGCCCGCCATGATGCGGGGGTCGCCCGTGCCGAACAGCGTGATCTGGGTGAAGGTCCGGATCATGCCGGTCACCGTGCCAAGCAGGCCCAGAAGCGGCGCCACTGCAGCAGCGAGCTTCAGGAAGTTCAGGCCGAATTCCAGCTTGGGGGTCTCACGCAGGATGGCCTCATCAAGCTTCAGCTCAATCGTGTCGATCGGGCGATCCTTCACTCCCTCATAGGCCAGCATGATGCGACCCAGCGGGTTGGACTTCGAAGCCGTCGAACGTCGCTTTTGCGCGGTGATCGCCGAAGAGGTCAGCAAGAGCATGACCAGGCGGAAGATACCGAAGGCGGCCGAGAAGATCAGCAGGCCCAGAATGATCCGCGCGACAATGCCGCCCTGATCAAAGCGTTCCTGCATGTTCGGCACGTCCTTGTAGATGCCCAGAAGCGCACCGCGGGACGGGTCAACCGGGCCCGCAACGATTTCGCCGGCATCGGCGCGCGCCAGAGAGGCGGCCGCATCGAGCAAGCGAGCCGGGGGCTGACGCTCAAGCAGGGTCAGGCGATACCCGGATGAAGGATTGTCTTCATCCGTTGCCCAGGTGACGTATTGAGCGCCGCCGTCCATGGCGAAAGCCACGAACGGGCCGACGCGCGTGACCGGGACATCTTCGCCGCCGGCCAAACCGACAACGCGCGCATTGAAGGTCGCCACTTCGGCTTGCGCGTTCATCTCATCCAGCTGAAGACTCCAAATAAGATCAAGCTCGCGGCGCTCAGGCAGGGTGCGGGTTTCGGAGAGTTCGCGAAGCTCGCGCGCGCGACCCGGATACTGCGCTGAAATCACTGAAGCCTCAAGAACAGAGGCGACCTCCCCTGCAGTCTGGCGGGCGGCGCCGAACAGCTCGCCGAAGGCGCCCTGGGCGACCCGAACCTCTTCATCAAGTCGCTGAATTTCGACCTGATTGGCATCGAATTGAGCCTGGTTGCGTCGGCCTTCAGCTTCAAGTGCGGCAAGCTCACGCTCCGCTTCGGCGACGAGCGCGGCCTGACGGCCTTGCTCGGCGCGAAACTCTTGCAGACGACGGCGGTTTTCAGCCGCAGCGTCTCGGGAGTCCGCACGAACCCGGTCCAGAAGCTGGGAAATCGAACTGACCGGCTCCTGATTGGATTGCGCCATCGAGGGCGCGGTGAACGCGGTCACGCCGAGCGAGACGGCCGCGAGAACTTTGGTGATCGTTTTCATCGCTTAATTCTCCGTCTCGTCGCGTTACTGAGCGCTCGGGCCCGGCAGCGGAGCCACAAAGACTTCCGGTGTGGTGACTTCATCGGCGATGCGCAGAGCGCGCTGCACCGAGGAAGAGAAGGAACCCGGCACTGAACGCCACTCCGGATTGGCCTTGGTTTGCATTTCCATAGAACCGTCCGGGAAACGGCGGATCAGAGCAACCCGGCCAACCTGGAGGATGCGCGCCTCTTGCGGGTCGCCATCTCTGATGACCTCTTCTGAGTAAGACCGAAGCGAACGACCCGAAGCGGACTCAATCTCATAAGCGTTCAAAATGAGACGATACTTCTCAGCCGGCGGCACCTGGGCGTTGCCGAGCGTCTCTTCAATGTTCGCCAGACGATCACGGCGCGCTTCCAACTGGAACGGCAAATCCTGCTCAACAAAGTCCTGAAGCCGGACGAACATCTCAAGGATCATCGGTGTCAGATCACGTTCGATCGAACCGACCCGCTCCAGCTGAGAGTTGAGCTCACGCAGCTCGTTTTCCTGCGACTGAAGGAAGACCCTTTGCTGCTCGACGAAGACGCGCTGGCCCTCTATCACTTCCTGTTGCGCGATATACTGGCGCTCCAGATTGCTGGCCTGATCGGCGATATCATCAATCTGCTCCTGCGTGCGAGCCCCCTCCTGGGTGGACTGACGCGCGATCTGCAGAGCCTGATCAAGCTGTTGCTGGCCATACGCAGCGCCCGCAGTCGCGAGCGCGGCGACGCCGGCGACGAGCGATACGCGGATTCTGTTCACGTTTTTCGACATGCTTCGCCTCACAGTAGCCGGCGCGGACGCATGCCCGCGCGCTTTGGATACTCTTTCTCTTGTTTCCATTACGCCAGCGTCCCGCGCTGACGATCGGCCCCCAAAAAATCTCGTCGGAGCGCCCTCACGCTCCGAACAGCCCGATAACCGCAAACAAACACCTCAACGCGGTTATGTTGGCTGCTTTCCCGTAAATCGCAGCGTTGACCGCCGACTCGTAAAGAGCGCCCCCACGGCGCATGTTTTGACGCTAGCACCGCCCCGTTCGCGGGATCAACCTCGCATCCGCCGCGTAATGCGGTTAATCGCGGTGCAAATTGCAGCTCTTCGGCGAATATACGCGAGCCCGCCAGCCAGCAAGTCCTGCTGCATAAAGAGAAAAGACCCGTTCACAGAGGCGGCGACAATCGCAAGCAGCCCATCAACTTCGCAGGGCGGCAATCTCCTGCCGGAGAACGGTTAACCACGATGTCAGACAGAGTGTGGCTGGGGCGCCAGGATTCGAACCTGGGAATGGCGGTACCAAAAACCGCTGCCTTACCACTTGGCCACGCCCCAATTGCAGCGCCTGCGCACTACGGAGGCGGGTAAATAGCGCGCAGCCGCGCCCGACGCAACGCGCTCGATGCAGATCACTGCACAACTGTGTCTGCACAAAGCCGCTTCGGGGTGATTGCGCCTCGCGAACAGCGCCTCTATAAGCCCGGCTCCGGTTCGGAGCATAGCTCAGCTTGGTAGAGCACCGTCTTCGGGAGGCGGGGGTCGCAGGTTCAAATCCTGCTGCTCCGACCATTCTTGCGACCGTCTTCCCGATATCAGGCGGTCGCGGCTCCTTTCCTTCGTCCGCGCGATTGCGATTCGTCCAAACGGTGACGCGAAAGACACGCGCTCCGCCTCGACCGGACCGTGCAGACGACCTAATGTCATGAGTTAGGCAGGCTGAGGGGCCGCCGGAGATGAGGCTTGAGGATTCAATGAAAACATTCTGGGTGACGTTTTTCGGCTCTGTCATCGGCGTCATCGTCGGATCGGTCCTGACCCTGGTGCTCGGCATTGTCCTGCTGGGCGCGGTCATCGGCGCCGCCATGCAAAGTTCTGAAGCCAGCCAGAACCGTCTGCCCACGGGCGATATGGTGCTGGAGCTTGATCTGAGAATTGCGCGTCTGGATCAGCCTTCAGCTTCGCCCTTCGCCTTTGCTGAACCCCTTTCCACCGTTGAGATCGTCGCCGCGCTTCAACGCGCCGAGAGCGACGATCGCGTGAAAGGTCTGTTCATCCGGGCCAACGAGTTCGGCATTGCGCCGGGTCAGGCCGAAGAACTGCGTGCGGCCTTCAGCGCCTTCCAGGATGCGGGAAAATTCGTGATCGCGCACGCGCAGGGCTTTGAAGGTGTCGGGATCACCAGCTATTTCGCGGTCGGCAACGCGGACGAAATCTGGCTGCAGGACACCGCCAGCTTTTCAGCGGTCGGACTCGCCTCGGAGACCCTGTTCTTCGGCGGGCTGATCGATCAGTACGGCGCCCAGGCGCAATTCGAGCAGTTTCACGAGTACAAGAATGCGGCCAATGTCTACACACAGTCCGACTACACGGACGCGCACCGAGAAGCTGCGCTCGGCCTCCTCAATTCGGTTTTCGACAGCGCCATCACAGCGCTTGCCGCAGATCGCGGGATTGATGCTGAAGCCCTGCGCGAGATCATTGTCAGCGGACCTTACTCGGCCGAGCAGGCCGAACAGGCCGGTCTTGTTGACCGCCTCGGGCATGTCGCAACGGCGCGCGAAGTGATCCAGACCCAGAGAACCGCGAACCGGGTCCAGCACGTCCTTATTGAAGACTATATTCGCAACCAGCCGCCCTCGGTCGGGTCCGGAGCGATTATCGCCCTGATCGAAGGCCAGGGCCCGATCAATACCGGGCTCGGAGATCCGGGTCTGGGCGGAGCTCAGGCAATCGGGGGTGATGCAATGGCGAACGCGATTGATGCGGCCGCGGCCAACAACTCCGTGCGCGCCATCCTGATCCGTATCGACAGCCCCGGCGGGTCCGCCATAGCATCCGATCAGGTCTGGGACGCCATCATGCGCGCGCGCGACGCCGGCAAACCGGTCGTGGCCTCGATGGGCTCGCTTGCCGCTTCGGGCGGCTACTATATCGCCGCGCCTGCTGACCTGGTGTTCGCGCACGGGACAACAATCACAGGCTCGATCGGCGTTCTGGGAGGCAAGGTGGTCGTCGACGGCGCTCTGCAGCGCGTCGGCCTGAACCTGGAGCCGCTCGCGGTCGGCGGGGAATACGCCCTCGCCTTCTCCCCGGCGACCGAATGGACCGAGGCTCAACGCACAGCTTTCTCCCGCCTCATGGAAGATGTCTATGAGGACTTTACGCTGCGCGTGGCGGAAGGTCGGGACTTGCCCCTGTCGCGGGTTCAGGAGATTGCGCGCGGCAGAGTCTGGACCGGGGCGCAGGCGCTTGAACTTGGGCTGGTCGATCAGATTGGCGGGCTGCGGGACGCGGTGGATGCGGCGCGCGAGCTCGCCGGGCTCGAAGAGGGGCAAGCCTATCAGCTGCGTCGCTTCCCGCGCAGACCGACCCCGCTTGAAGCCTTCCAGGCGCTGTTCGGCCTTTCAGCGGACGGAATGCAGGCCGCCGCGCAACTCAGTGCTCTGCTGCATTCACCCCAGGTCCGCGCGGCCCTGGAAGCGCAACATCAGGCCCGGCAGCCGGGCGTGCAGACCTACGCGCCCGTGAACGCGCCCCAATAGCGGCTCAAACGGACATGAAGCCAGCCAGCATCACCATGACCAGGCCGATTGAGAGCACGATGCCGTAAACGGCATCAAGGAAGAGCAGGCGCAGGAGCGAGGTGAAGCGCCCGCGCTGATAGACCCGTCTGAGCAGACGGTAGAGATAGAAATTGGCGTAGACGATCAGCGCCAGCGAAACCCAGCCCCAACCGATCAGCTGAGCCGCCATGGTCCCCAGAACCATCGCGATGAAGAACGCCGCATGAAAATGCAGCGACACGATCAGGTGGTCAAAGAAGAAAAACCCGCGCCGCCAAACAAAGGCCAGCCCCAGAAGCAGCGCGAAGATCGGCACCATGACGAACATGATGCGCGGAACCCACGCGATGGTTTCCTTAACCCATTCTTCCGGGTTTTCACTCACCCGTTGCGCCTGGCGAATGAAGGTGTTGCGGACCGTATCGGGAGCATCGTCCGCCGCTGCGGCGCCCTCCCCAGCCTGTTCAGCGATAAGACTTTGAATTTCCGTGCTGACGACCACGCCGGACTGTTCGCCGGTCCGCCGCCCCAGCGCGCCCGGCCCAGATGAGGCGGATTCCTCCGCTTCTTCCTCTTCGGGGGCCGGCCCCGTTTCGGGGTCAGCAGTCGGACCGGCCGACGCGCGATCCCCCGCAAGCTCAAGCCTATCAGACACTTCGGCGAGATCGACCACCGCGGACAGATCACCTTCTTCCAGGCGGTTGAGCGCCGCCATGGCGTCGGCCAGCTCCACACGCTGATCCTCCGTCAGCGAGTCACGCTCACTGAGGGCTTCAAGCTCCATGCGAAGCTCAGCCATGTCCTGCGGGTTCGCTACGGGCGCAGCGACATTGATGGGTCCGAACAGGAGAGGGACCAGAGCAAACAGAAGGATCGACGCCAGGATATAGAGCCGGAAAGGTGGTATGAATCGCGCCCGCTTGCCTGCCAGATAATCACGCGTGACATGGCCGGGAAAGACCATCAGGCCGGGCACGGTCTGGACAAAGCGGCCATCCAGCGAGAACAGGCCTTCCAGCCCTTCGCGGATCAGCGACAGCACCGGTCGGTGGAAGACATCGGCCACCTGCCCGCATTCATGGCAGACCGAGCCCTCAAGCGGTGTACCGCAATTGGTGCACGCGCCGTCAGGCGTATCCGGCGATATCTCCGCCGGGCGCGAGGCTGGGGCGGCGATAACGGCGGCGGCTACTTGCTCGGTAACGACTTCGGCGGCGTCATCAATCTCACTCATAAGAAAACCCCCGGCGCGGCGCGCCGGGGGGTCTCATCTCGCCACCGATAGCGTCGCCTTATTCTTCGCGATCAGCGAAGCACAGATAACGCGTGCGGTGAATATGGACGAGATTGTCCTCCCACCCGGTCACTTCAGGGCTCACCAGCGCCTTGTTCACATAGTAGACGATGGGCATGTAGGGCGCGGAGTCGAGCATCATCTGCTCGGCCTCGGCTAACATGCGCCCACGCTCTTCAGGATCGAGAGTGCGATTGGCCTCCTCCACCAATGCGTCGTAGTCCGCATCGCTCCAGCGCGAATAGTTCATCGGGATGGAGCCGGTTTCCGCCAGGAAGAGGAAGTTGTAGGCGTCATTATAATCACCGATCCAGCCGCCATCTCCGAGCTCATAATCGCTCGCACGCAGGTTTGAATAATGGATCTGGGTTTCCACCTGGGCGATTTCGACACTCACCCAATCTGCGATCAGGCTCCAGTCCTGCTGAACAACCGGCGCCACGCGCGGGTTATCGCCGGTTGAACGGAAGGTGTACTCGAACTGGAGCGGATTATCCGGGCCGAAACCGGCCTCCTCCAGAAGCTCGCGCGCCATGACCCGGCGCTCCTCAACCGGGGTGTCCGCCCAGCTGATCCGGGCCGTGTCGGGATAGTCGGCAACGCCCGGCGGCACGAAGGAATAGGCGGGAATCTGGCCGGCGATCAGAATTTCATTGGCGATGAAGTCCCGATCAATCGCCATGGACAGCGCGTTGCGCACGCGAGGATCGGCCAATTCCGGCACCTCGGTGTTGGCCGAGAAATACACGATGCCGAGATAGGGATGGACGCGGACATAGTCAGGCATCTGCTCACGCAGGAAGTTCAGCTGCTGACCGGCGAAGTCGGTGTTCAGATCAAGCTCGCCATTGCGCACCCGCCGCGCGGCGGTGTTGAGGTCCACGGTGGGGTAGTAAAACACCTCGTCCACACAGACATTCTCATTGTCCCAGAAATTCTCGTTGCGGATCGCATAGACGAAGTCGTTCGCGCGCCAATCGACCAGCTTGTATGCGCCGTTGGTCACGATATTGGCTGGCTGAACCCAGGCGTCGCCATGCTCTTCAACGACATGACGGGGGACCGGGAAAGTCGTGTAATGGGTCAAGAGACCGCGAAGATAAGGTGCAGGAAATTCCAGCTCGATCACGAGCGTGCGTTCATCAACCGCCCGAACGCCAACCTCGCTCGGCTCCAGATCACCGGTGTTCACCGGTCGGGCATTGCGGACCGGATAGAGAATGGAAGCGTATTGAGCCAGCGTGGCCGGATCGAGAATGCGCTGGAAAGCATACTCGAAATCGTACGCGGTGACCGGCTCGCCGTCCGACCAGAGCGCTTCGCGCAGCGTGAAGGTCCAAGACAGACCGTCCTCGGCCACTTCATAGCTTTCGGCCATGCCCAGGACCGGCTCGCCGGCCGCGTTCTCGGTGAAGAGACCGATGAACATGTCCCCGATAATGTTGTTTTCCCAGGTGCCGCTGGCCTTGTGCGGATCCAGTGAGAACGGCTCCGCCGCATTGCCGCGGTGAAGCACCACAGAGTTCGGATCAACATCCGATGGGGCGCCGCAGGCGGCGAGCGTCAGGGCGGAGGCCCCGGCGGCGAGAAGGGCGGCATAGCGCGTCCAGGTCGTCATAGGGTCTGGTCCTCAACATGGCAGAACAGGGCGCGCCGGGAGGCCGCCGCACCCTGAAGGATGAAATCATGGCGCACGGCGGCAACAGGCTCGCCATGCGGATCGACATGAGCATTGTCCTAGAGGATAGTCGCGTTCTGCAAGCAAAACCGGAATGAGATGCACATGAAAACGTCCTGCTTTCGTCATTTCGCGCTGGCCGCAGCCTTTGTCGGCGCGGCCATGGGCGCTCCCTCCTTAGCGCAGGACCGTGACTCTGACGCTGTAGAAGCCCTTCTGGCCTGCCGAAACATCGAGGCGGTCGAGGCGCGGCTGGCCTGCTTTGACGAACAAGCCGCCTCGCTGGCCGCAGCAATCGACACAGCCGATCTGATGGTCATGGCCGCGCAAGCCGTCCGCGAGGCCGAACGCGAAGGATTCGGCATTGCTTTGCCTGGTCAGGAGCGCCTGTTCTCACTTTTCGCCAATCGTAGAAACAACGAAGGCGCAGAACCGGTCGTGGAAGCCTTGGCCGATGGGGCCGAAGTGGTCTACCGCGCCGATGGCGGAGTGGACACCCTGCGCGGAGCACCCGTCAAATCGGTAAGGGTCAATCGGGCTGGCAAGCGCGTCGTTGAGCTTGAGAATGGCCAGGTCTGGGTTCAGACCGAAAGCCGGCGACTGCGCGGCGTGCGGGACCGCCATCTGGAAGAGGGCCTCACAGCAACCATCGAGCGCGGCCTTCTGGGCTCATTCTTCATGGAGCTAAGCCATGACGGAACGCGCTACCGCGCGCGCCGAATCGAGTAACGCTTCAGATCGCGCCTAGCGATCCTTCGGATCAATCGCGTCGCGCAGCCCGTCGCCGATGAAGTTGAAGCAGAACAGCGTCACCATCATGGTCAGCGCCGGTACGATCAGCGTCCAGGGCGCCACCTCCATGTCGCGCGCACCGTTCGAGATCAGATTGCCGAGCGAAGTGAGCGGCTCCTGCACCCCCAGCCCCAGGAAGGACAGGAAGCTCTCCGCCAGAATCACCACCGGAATGGTCAGCGTCACATAGACAACGACCGGACCCAGCACGTTGGGCACGATGTGCCGGCGGATGATGGATAATCGACTGACGCCGGCGGCCTGCGCGGCCTCCACGAACTCCATGCCTTTCAGGGCAATCGTCTGGCCGCGCACGATACGCGCCATGGTCAGCCACTCCACCGCGCCGATGGCGACGAAGATCAGGATGATATTGCGTCCGAAAACGACCATCAGGATTATGACGAAGAAGATGAAGGGCAGCGAGTACAGCACGTCGACAACGCGCATCATGAGCTGATCGACGCGTCCGCCGACAAAGCCGGCCACCGCCCCCCATGTCACCCCGATCGCAAGCGAGACCATGGTGGCCACGACACCGACCATGAGGGACATGCGCAAGCCAACGAGATTGCGCGCAAACAGATCGCGACCCTGTGCATCGGTGCCGAAGAGATGGAAATGCTCCCAGGTGGGGCCGATCTGAACCCGATCACGGTAGATGAAGGTCGCATCGTGCACCCAGAGCAACGGGCCTATGAAGGCCAGCACCACCAGCGCGCCAAGCAGGAACATGCTGAACACCGCCGCGCGATTGCGCAGAAGGCGGGTGCGCGCGTCGTCCCATAGCGAGCGGCCCTTGACCGAGGCCTGCTCCATGACCGCAGCCTTCTCATCGGGTGTCGAGGTCAGCACCATCAGTCGTACTTCACTTTCGGGTTGAGCGCCGCGTAGAGCAGATCCGCGATGAGATTGAGCAAGATGATGAGGCTGGCGTACAGAATCACCACGCCCATCACCACGGTGTAATCGCGTTGCAGCGCGGCCTGGACGAATTGCCGACCGATGCCGGGCAGCTGGAAGACCTGTTCGATGACAATGGAGCCGGTCAACAACGCCGCCGAGGCGGGGCCGAGATAGCTGACAAGCGGCAGGATCGCGCTTCGAAGCGCGTGCCGGAACAGAACGCTGACCGCCGACAAGCCCTTCGCCCGGGCTGTGCGGATATAGTTGGAGCGGATGACCTCAATCATGGAGGCGCGCATCAGCCGGGAAATGATCGCGATCTGCGGCAGGGCCAGCGTAATCACCGGCAGGATCAAGCGTTCCGGCGTCATCCCGTGGCGCGGGTCCAGCCCCCCGGATGGCACCCAGCCCAGATAGATGCCGAAGACGAGCGCCAGAATCGGCCCTACCACAAAGGGCGGAATGACGATGCCCACCGTGGCAAAGCCAACCACCGCGTAGTCACTCGTTGTGTTCTGGCGCAGCGCGGCGAGCGAGCCGAGAATGGACCCGATGAACAGAGCCAGGCTGATCGACAGCAGCCCGATCGTGGCGGAAACCGGAAACCCTTCCGCGATGATGTCGGCGACATCTTTGTCCCGAAACTTAAGCGAAGGGCCGAGATCGAACTGGGCCAGGCCGGCAATGTAATCGACATACTGCTTCCAGACCGGCTGATCCATGCCATAGGCGGCCAGAATATTCTGGCGGATTTCCTCCGGCATCGGACGTTCCAGATCGAACGGTCCGCCCGGTGCGATGCGCATCATGAAGAAGGCCACCGTGATGATGACCAGTACGGTCGGGATCGCGACCAGAATGCGCCGGGAGATATAACCGTACATGGAGCCGTTCAAAGAAAACCGACAGGAAGGGAAGTTCTCAACTGTCACAGCGCTGTAATCAAGGGCTGGCCAACAGTGAGCTCCCCCTTTCGCCCTTAGATTGGCAGGCGAACCACAGCGGTCGGGCCCGGAGCTTCAGGATCAATTTCAGGAGCCGGGAAGGCTGCGGCGACGGCGAACTTGATGGCCCACGCCGCCAGCAGTGCGCATAACGCCAAGCGCAATCGAGCGCTGATGAAGCAGACTGCGCCTGTAATTGTGAACCGGTTCATAACCGCCTCCCTTGTCAGAACCCCGCTACGCAAGACCGGCGCCGATCTCGTGAACATGCTGTCATTGGCGCTGAGGCGACAGTCCCGTAAAATCAGAAGGATTGAAGGAGACGGTATGATGATCTCGACCGCGTGGTGGCGCGATTTTCATTACGAAGACGGCGTGATGCACGTGAAGAAGACCGGCGCCGAGGTGCCGGTCGAGCCGGGAGTTGTCGGCGAAACGCTGAACTGGATGGTGTTCCACGCCCGTGTCGAGGTCGAGCGCCGGCGCATTCGGCGCGATGGCCCGCGCATCTGGTTCGCGCCCGACCGACCGCGTCCCTGGTATCTGATCTGGCCGGTCGTTCAACTGGCCGGATTCCGCCAAGCCTACTCGCCGGAAGAGGCCGATCTCGGCTTTTTCTTCGAGGACCTGACGGAGAGCACGCCGCCGCTCGCGCCAAGCGGCCTGCCGCTCATCAACGCCGATTGTCCGGACGTATCTAAATCCGCGGTCGGGCGGGTGTTCCAGCAGGTGACGGGGCGTGCGCTTAAAGTCGATCCCACCCGATGGGACGGGCCCATGGTCGGCAAGTCGGAACGCAATGGCGCGCATGACGGGCGTATCGAGAGCGGGCCGCGCGCCGGCGACGGGCTGACCTGGCAAAGGCTTGTCGACAACACCGCGCCTGATGGCTGCGTTGAAGATCTACGGTGCCCGACGGTCGGCGGCGAAATCGACGTGGTCTATCTGAAGCGCCGCCCGCTGGAAAAACGGTTCGAAAACCACAATAGCGAAGTTCGTCTGCTCAACGCCGCTGACGCGTTCAGCGATCAAGAGCGCGACATGATCCGGCGTTTCTGCGCAGCCATGAAGCTGGAATGGGGCGGGCTGGACGTCCTGCGCGACCGCCGCGACGGCGCCCTCTGGATCGTGGATGTGAACAAGACCGATATGGGCCCCCCCATCGCCCTTTCGATCAGCGACAAGCTCGACTCCACCCGACGCCTCGGGACAATGCTGCGGCGTCACGCGGAACGAATCATCGCCGGGAGCCTGACAAACGCATGACCGCCATCCCCTTCGTCCGCGATTTTGACTTCGAATACGGCCGCTGCGACGAGCTCAGCGCACTGGTGCGGCGCGTGATCGCGCCCAATCCGGGACCGTTCACCTATACCGGGACAGGCGTCTACATCATCGGGCGCGGCGAGGTCGCCGTCATTGACCCGGGCCCGGCGATCGCGGAACACCGCGCTGCTCTCGATGCCGCGATCAAGGGCGAGCGCGTCACCCACGTACTTGTCACCCATCACCATCTCGACCACTCCCCGCTCGCCCATGACTTCGCCCGATCGCATGGCTGCAAGGTCTACGCGATGAGCCCGACCGGCCCGGAGCCGGAGGGCGGCGAAGTACGCTTGGAAGCCGGCGACGATCTCGGCTTCAGGGCCGATGAGGAGATCGGCGAAGGCGCATTGTTCAAGGGCCCGGGCTGGACGATTGAGGCGCTTCACACGCCCGGTCATACGTCGAATCATCTCTGCTATGCGCTGAGTGAAGAGAACACGCTGTTTTCCGGCGACCATGTGATGGGCTGGTCGACAAGCGTGGTCAGCCCGCCGGACGGCAGCATGGGCGATTATATCGCTCAACTGGAACGTATTCGCGATCGCGGCTTCAACACGATCCGCCCGACGCACGGCCCGGCGATTGAAGAGCCTCGGCCTTTCCTTGACGCCTATATCGAACACAGGCGGGCCCGCGAGCGGCAGATTGTGGCCCGGCTTGAAGCCGGGGAAACCCGGATTCGGGACATGGTCGCGACCATGTATGCCGATGTGGACGCGCGCCTTCACCCGGCGGCGGCCCACTCCGTCCTGGCTCACATGATCCACCTGGTCGAGCGCGGCGCGGTGCGCTGCGAAGGCGAACCCGGCCTGGAAACCGATTACGTACTGACCCGGGCGGCTTAGTTAGCCCGCCCGTACGCGCACCCGGTCTTCAAACGCGCGCAGGCGTGCAGCGTTCGCGCCGAGATCGGACACGCCGACCCGCGAAACAGAGCGCGCATCCACGATCGAGCCGCCCGCATCGCCCGGCGTGATGCGGATCGCGACATCATCCTTGAAGCCGAACCAGAAGGTTTCCGCCGTGGCTTCGATCACGCCTTCAGCGGCGTCTTCGCGAACCAGCGTCCAGCCCATATCACCAACCGCTTCAAGCGCAGCTGAGTAGGCCGCCTGCGTCGAAACGGTCAGCGTGATGGGTGCGATATCGGGATAGGCCTCCGCCTGCACGTCCGGCAGCGGGCGCTCAGAACGCGGGTCCGTCTTCGCTGCGTAGTCGAGCGAGTTGGAGCTGTCGCCGCGCGCTTCGATAATCGCAGCGGAGAATTGCGGCGGGTTGGCCGTATCGGTGGAAATGTCATGGATGGGCGGCAGCGACCGCGCCGTTGTGCGCACATCATTGGCATACCAGAGCCCGCCGGCGCCCACCGCGACCGCTGCGAAAGCCGCGACCAGGCCCGAGGCGCCGAAGTCGCCCCTGAAGGCGAATCGATGGATCAGGACCGCGATCAAGGCCGCCGCGCCGAGGCCAAGGGCCGCGAAGAGAAATCGCGGACCCCATTCAAAGGTCAAAGTCAGCAGCCCGAAGCCATAACTCCACGCGCCGAATTTCACCCCCAGAGCGGAGATCATGAACCAGAGCGGCGTCCCGATGGCGGCGAAGCCGGCCAGGATGACGAGTATCCGGCGGATCAATCCAACACTTTGGTTCATTTCAGACCTCTTCTGGACCGATGGGCGCGCCGCGCCCTGCCCGGCCATGGGCAATCAGGGATAAAGACGGGTGACGGACCAATCGGTCGCGGTGCCCTCGCGTTCAAACACCAGCCGATCATGCAGCCGAAAGGGTCTGTCGCGCCAGAACTCGATTCGCACCGGATCGAGACGATAGCCGGTCCAGAACTCCGGGCGAGGCACCGGCCCGACATTGAACTTCGCCGCATATTTGGCCACCTCGCCCTGAAGCGCGAAGCGACTTTCCAGCGGTCGTGACTGTTTGGACGCCCAGGCGCCGATCCGGCTGTCACGGGCGCGGGACTGAAAGTAGGCGTCCGCCTCGTCACCCTTCACGCGGCTGACCAGCCCCCTCACCCGAACCTGACGGCGCAGCGACTTCCAGTGAAAGCAAACCGCCGCCTTGCCGCTTGCGTCCAGCTGCCGGCCCTTGGCGCTTTGGGTGTTGGTGTAGAAAGCGAAACCGCGTGCATCCACGCCCTTCAGCAAGACCATGCGCACATCCGGCAGACCGTCTTCATCCGCGGTCGCCAGCGCCATGGCGTTGGGGTCATTCGGCTCAGTGCGCTTCGCCTGGTCGAGCCAGTCGGCGAACAGCGCGAGAGGCTCGTTATGGTCGAGTTCAGCGTCATCGTCATGGTCGCCGGCAGCAGCGTAATCCTCAGGGCCCGGGCTATCCGGGATCAGCTTGTCGGACATCGGGGCTTCCTTGTCGAAGGCCTGACGGGAGGCTCAGACGCGCAGAGCTAGCGGCCTGTTCCACATCGTCAACCTTTCTACAACGGATTTCGTGCTGGTTTGAGACCATGTCGAAGCGCGCTGCGATTGATCATGGCTACCGGATTCTCGGACTCGCGTCCGGGGCGGACTTCGATGCTGTCAAATCCGCATTTCGCAAGCGGGTCAAGGATGTCCACCCCGACACCGGCCAGACCACCCCGCAGGCCCTGGCCGCTTTGGCCGATCTTTTGAAAGCCTACGAACTTCTGAAAGTTCACGCGCCGCGCTGCATCGAGTACGCGATCACGCCTGAAGAGGCGCGCAAGGGCGGGCTGCGGACCATTGAGATGGGCGACCGCACCGCGATGATTCGCGTGCCCAAGGACGCCCGCACCGGCATTGTGCTTGCCCCGATCGGCGACGCCCATTGGCGCGTGCGCATCGTTGTACGCGACATCATGGTCGATGATGCTCCACAATCTGAGGCCTCAGCGGATGAAGCGACACGCTCGAGGCGCCTCGCTGAAGAGGAGGCCGCCACTTATGGCGGCATCCTCAGAGGCTTTCTGGAGCGGTTTGTGAAAGCTTCGCCCGCTGCGCGCATGGCCAAATGGGCCAGACGCGGACGTACAGCCTGAGACGCCTTGCGAGGTGACGCGGCGAGAGGCTGCGCCTAAGGTAATCTCAAGCTCTTGTCCTTCATCACGAAACGCCCATGTCTCACAATAGCTTCGGCCATCTCTTCCGTGTCACGACCTGGGGTGAAAGCCATGGGCCGGCTCTCGGCTGCGTGGTTGATGGTTGTCCGCCCGGCATCCGGCTGACCGAAGCGGATATCCAGCCCTGGATGGACAAGCGCAGGCCCGGCCAGTCCCGCCACGTGACCCAGCGTCGCGAGCCGGACACCGTCAGGATCCTGTCCGGCGTCTTCGAAGACGAGCGCACTGACGGTCAGGTCACAACCGGCGCGCCAATCAGCCTGATGATCGAGAATGTCGATCAGCGCTCAAAGGACTATTCCGATATCCTCGACACCTGGCGTCCGGGCCATGCCGACTATGCCTACGACGCCAAGTACGGGGTGCGTGATTATCGCGGCGGCGGCCGATCCTCCGCGCGCGAGACCGCGGCGCGCGTCGCCGCCGGGGCGATTGCTCGAAAAATCCTCGGCGACACCGTCACAATACGCGGGGCCCTGACCGGGATCGGTCCTCGACAGATTGATCGCAAGCGCTGGGATTGGGCTGAAGTCGACCGCAATGATTTTTTCTGTCCCGATGCCGAAACCGCCCCCCTGTGGGCTGATGATATGGACCAGATCCGCAAGGGTGGTTCATCGGTCGGGGCAATGGTGGAAGTGGTCTGCTCTGGCGTGCCGGCGGGATGGGGCGCGCCGGTCTATGGCAAGCTCGATGCAGACCTTGCTGCGGCGATGATGAGCATTAATGCGGCCAAGGGCGTTGAGATCGGCGCAGGGATGGCTGCGGCCGCCATGCGCGGCGAGGACGCGGCTGATGAGATGCATCTTGGCGATGACGGCGAACCGGCCTTCGCGTCGAACCATAATGGTGGCGTGCTGGGCGGCATTTCCACCGGTCAGGACCTGGTGATCCGCTTCGCCATCAAGCCGACCAGCTCGATCCGTATTCCAAGGCAGACGCTGACCAAGGCGCTTGAACCGGCCGAGGTGATCACCAAGGGCCGTCACGACCCCTGCGTGGGCATCCGCGCCGTTCCCGTCGGCGAAGCCATGGCCGCGATCGTGCTGGCCGATCATCTGCTACGCCACCGCGGGCAGATTGGCGAGTAGCTCGGTCAGGTCAGGCGCGGGTAAACACCGCCGCGCATTCCACGTGCCCGGTCCAGGCGAACTGGTCGATCACCGATACCGGTCCCATGCGATACCCGCCTTCAATCAGGCTCGCGCTATCGCGTGCGAAAGTGGCCGGATTGCAGGAGATCGAGACAATGGTCGGAACGCTGGAGAAAGCGAGAGCTTCAGCCTGAGCCCGGGCGCCGGCGCGCGGCGGGTCGATCACGACCAGCTCGGCGCCGTCCAGCTCCTTGGCCGTCAACGGCTCCAGCGCCAGATCGCGCCAAAGGCTCTGCACCGGCTTCAGCCCCGGTGTTCGATCCGCAGCCCGGCGCAGCGCCGCGCTGGAGGCCTCATCACCCTCCACCGCCAGCACCGGCCCGCGTTCGGCTAGGCGCAGAGCAAATGCGCCTGACCCGGCAAACAGATCGATGATGCGCGACGGCTTCTGCGGGCAGGCCTGAAGAACCAGGTCGGCGAGAACCTGCTCGCCGGCGGCTGTTGCTTGCAGGAAACCGCCTGGGGGCGGTGTCGCCGCAGCTCGCCCGAACCTGATGGCCGGCGCAGCCACCTCCGCAACCGGCTCACCTTCAATCGTGATGCGCGCCCAGCCGCCCCGACGCACCGCGCCAGCGGCCGCTTCACGCTCGGCAAGCCCCGGAGCGCCGGCGCCGCTTACAGCCACGTCGAGGCCCGCATCGGTCGCGGTGACGGCGAGATCGATCGCGCTGCGTGGTTTCGCCGCGATCGCGCCGGCCAATGATCGCAGAAGCGGAATGGCGCGGCGAATCGCGGGCGCGGCGACCGGACAATCGTTAATATCGACAAGATGCGCACCGGCGCGTTCGGCGTACCCGAACACCAGATCACCTCGCCCGGGCAGCCGAAGCGCATGAAAATGCGCGCGCCGGCGCCCCTCGCCCCAGGCTTCGATCAGCTCGCCGACCTCCGGCTGAAGACCGGCCCGGCCAAGCGCTTCGACGACCAGAGACCGTTTCCAGGCCCGGTAATCCTCCTTTCGCCAGTGCTGCAGGCTGCACCCCCCGCACTGATCGGCGACGGAACAGCCCGGTTCCACGCGTTCATCACTGGCGGTCACACGTTCGATCACACGCCCGCGCTCACCGCGAATGGCGAGCTTCGCTGTCTCGCCTGGCAACAGCCCAGGCGCGAAAACCGGACCGGCAGCGCTGTTCAGAACAGCGTCGCCCCGAGCGCCAATGCGCTGGACTGTCAGTGTTTCTTCGCGCTCGGCCTGCTTGGGCTTGCGGCGATTGGACGGGCGGCGGCGTGATGTCATGGCGTGCTGTTCACCCGGACGCCGGCCCCGGTCAAGCGATAAGCGCGCCGGGCGGATTAACGCGTGTTCATCTTCGGCTCATCGCGGTTTTCTTAACCTTGCTGCATCGTCGGCGAGAGCGCCGTCGAATAACAGCAGAAGGAAGCAGCCAATGCAGATGCGAACCATGGCTGTCGCCGCGCTCACCGCCGTCTCCGTGATGGTTCCGAGCCTGAGTTTCGCCCCGAGCGCCTATGCGGCGGCGGTGTCGAGCTCTGCGGCGTCGGCGCAGGAAAACCGCGAAGCTCGCCGAGAGGCGCGCCGCGAAGCCCGAAGAGAAGCCCGCCGGGATCGCCCCCGCGAAGGACGCGAATCACGCCGTGAGACACGTAGGGAATCGCGCCCGGAACGACGTGAAGTGCGCCGCGAGGGTCGCGAAACCCGTCGTGAGGTGCGCCGCGAAGGCCGGGAAACGCGCCGCGAGGCGCGCCCGGACCGTCCCCGCGAAGTCCGTCGTGAGGGACGTGAAACCCGCCGCGAGGTCCGTCGCGAAGGCCGCGAGACCCGCCGCGATGTGCGCCGTGATGGACGCGAAACGCGTCGTGACGTTCGCCGGGACGGTCGTGACACGCGCCGTGATGTACGACGCGACGAGCGCCGGGATGTCCGCCGCGAAGTGCGCCGGGAAGACCGTCGCGACGTGCGCAGGGAAGCGCGCCGTGAGGAACGTCGCGAGGTTCGCCGCGAGGCGCGCCGGGACGAACGCCGCGCGGTCCGCCGTGAAGCGCGCCGGGAGGTGCGTCGCGACGCCCGCAGGGATGCGCGCCGTGAGTATCGCCGCGAAGTACGCCGGGACGCCCGTCGTGACGCGCGCCGCGAATATCGCCGTGACGTGATCGATCGCCGCTATCGCGGCTATGACAACCGGTATCGCGGTCACGACCGTCACTTCCGCGGCTCCCATCGCTATTACTGGGGCCATGGCCGGAACTTCCGGGTGAATAACGGCTATCGTCCGCACCGTAACTGGCGCTACCACCAGCGCTTTCATGACCGCTACTACAATCGCGTGGACTGGCGCTACCATGACCGCGTCTGCTACCGCGATGGCGGCGACGTGGCGGTCGGCGCCCTGATCGGCGCGATACTGGGCGGTGCGGTGAGCGATGGCGATGCGGGCGGCTTCCTGGCCGGAGGCCTGATCGGCGCCGGCATCGGAGCGGGCCTGAGCGATTGTGATCGCGGTCAGTATCACTACGCCACCCACTACGCCTTCACCAACAACCGCCCCTACTACTGGCACAACCCGTATTCGGGCGTGCACGGGGTGGTTCACGCAGGCGACTGGCATCACTACCGGCAGCGTCGTTGCCGCTGGGGCGATGCGGAGATCTTCCTGCCGAACGGCCAGGTCACCTATGATCGGGTCCGCATGTGCCAGGATCGGTACGGACGTTGGGAAGTGGCGCGTCGCCAGTAATCCCACCTCCTAATCGGCAATATGAGCCCGCGTCGGAGTTTCATCTCCGGCGCGGGTTTTTTTGTTCATGTTAGGCTCATCCGGCCTCGTTCATGCTTGTGAACAGGATCGCGAGGGGCCTCCCCTCGCCTGACAGGAAAAGGAGCACCGACCATGAAACTCGCTATCGCCCTTCTCAGCGCAAGCTTGATGGTCCCCGCCGCCGCCGGCGCCGCAGAGGCCCAAAGCCGCTACAACGACGCGCGCGCCATGACCTATGAGGAATGCGTGCGTCAGCAACGCAATCGCCAGGTCGCCGGCGCGCTTATCGGCGGCATTCTGGGCGCAGTGGTCGGCGCTGAAATTCACGATGACCGCCAGGATCGCGCTCGCGAGCGCCGTCATGTGCGTCACAACAGCTACCGCGGCCATCGCGGGTATCGCGGCCAGAGGGGCCATCGCGGCCGCGGGCACCGCGGACGTCATCACCGCCATCATGAATCCGGCAATGACGGTGCGGTTGTCGCTGGGGGCGCCCTCGGCGCCGTGGCCGGGGCCGCCATCGCCGGCCAGAGCAATTGCGACCGCTATTTCGATCGCGGCTATAGCCGGCAAAGCGATTACGGCTACCAGCAGGGCGGCTACGACCCGTACTACGACAACCGCAGCAACCAGAACCAGGACTGGCGCCAGTCTGATCGCTCAGGCGTTCGCTACGAAAACGGTCGCAATGACGAGCTGATCGGCTCCAGCAGCTACGACCCGTATTATGACGACCGCAGAGCCGGCTCCAATGACGGTTACACACAGCAACGTCAGGCTCGCGTCTACACCGCCGGCGGCTCCTGCCGCTGGATGAATGCCGGCCATAGCGGTCAGATGTATATGTGTCAGGGTTCTGACGGCGTGTGGCGCCCCTCAGACCAGTACTAGGCGGGCGGGACCATTTTGAGGGCGGCGATCAGGTATTCCTGATTGCCGTCACCGCCCCGGATCGGACTTTCGACCACCCCTTGCACCTTGAAGCCCGCGTCCTCGATAAAGGCGCGGGCGTTTTTCATCGCGCGCTCGATGGCTGCGGCATCGCTGACGACGCCGCCCTTGCCGATGAAGGCGCGTCCGACCTCAAACTGAGGCTTGAAGAGCGCGATGAGTCGCGCTTCAGGCTCTCCCAGGGCGAGCGCGGCGGGAAGCACCTTGTCAAGGCTGATAAAGCTGGCGTCACAGGTGATCAGGGTCACCGGATCGGTGATGACGGCCCGGTCCAGGTTTCGTGCATCCGTGGCCTCAAGCGAGACGACGCGGGCGTCAGACCGAAGCCGTTCATGCAACTGCCCGCGCCCGACATCGACCGCGAACACCCGCATCGCGCCGCGCTCCAGCAGCACCTCCACAAAGCCGCCGGTCGAGGCGCCGACATCCAGACAGATCGCGCCGGCGGGATTCATGCTGAAGGCGTCAAGCGCGCCGATCAGCTTCAACGCCGAGCGACTGACATAAGGGTGGGCCGGCTGCGCTTTGATCACCGCATCGACGGGTACCGATTGAGACGCCTTGCGCGCGGGTTCGCCATTCACCGTGACCGCACCGACCGCGATCGCTTCCTGCGCCTTGGCGCGTGTTTCGAACAGACCAAGCTCAAGAAGGCGGCGATCGAGCCGCCGGCTGGCGCTCACGCGAGCGCTTTGGCCGCCTCTTCCGCGCGACCGAGCGTTTCCAGGGCGGCGGCGGTGATGTGGCGGGCGTTCAGACCGGCGGTCTCATACATGGCGAAGGGCGTGTCATGATCCTGGAACACGTCCGGCAGAGTCAGGGTGCGGATCGCCACGCCCTGATCCAGCGCTCCGCGTTCAGCCAGCATGTGCAAGACGAAGGCGCCGAAGCCCCCGCGCGAGCCTTCCTCGACCGTCAGAAGAACCTCATGCTCACGCGCCAGGCGCAGCATCATCTCTTCATCCAGCGGCTTGGCGAAGCGCGCATCGGCCACTGTGGTCGACAGACCGCGTGCGGCGAGATCGTCCGCCGCCTTCAAGGCTTCCTGCAACCGGCCGCCCAGCGACAGAATGGCGACCGTAGACCCTTCGCGCACGATGCGCCCCTTGCCGATTTCCAGCGGTTCGGGCGAATGCGGGATTTCCACGCCTATTCCCTCGCCACGCGGATAACGGAAGGCGCACGGACCATCATCAATCTCCGCCGCGGTGCGGACCATGGCGGCGAGCTCGGCTTCATCAGAAGCGGCCATGACCACCATGCCGGGCAGCATGCCGAGATAGCCGATATCAAACGAACCGGCGTGGGTCTGGCCGTCTGCGCCGACAAGGCCGGCCCGGTCGATGGCGAAGCGAACAGGCAGCTTCTGGATCGCGACGTCGTGGACCACGCTGTCATAGGCGCGCTGAAGGAAGGTGGAGTAGATCGCCGCAAACGGCTTCATCCCGGCTGCCGACAATCCAGCCGCGAAGGTCACGGCATGCTGTTCGGCGATGCCGACATCCCAGGCGCGATCAGGAAATGCTTTTGCGAACTTGTCGACGCCGGTGCCCCCGGGCATGGCCGCGGTGATCGCGCAGATGCGCTCATCGCGTTCAGCTTCCCGGATCAGGCTGTCGGCGAAGACGCCGGTATAGCTCGGCGCGCCCGCCTTCTTCTTCTGCTGCTCGCCAGTGACGACATTGAACTTGGCGACGCCATGATACTTGTCAGCCGCGCTTTCGGCCGGCGCGTAGCCCTTGCCCTTTTTCGTCACGCAATGGATCAGCACCGGGCCGTCATCGCCATCGCGCACATTGCGCAGGACCGGCACCAGCTGGTTCAGGTCATGGCCGTCGATGGGACCGAGATAGCGAAAGCCCAGCTCCTCGAACATGGTGCCGCCGACCGCCATGCCGCGCATGTACTCCTCAGCTTTGCGCGCAGCGTCCTCCACACCAACCGCCTTGGCCAGGCCTTTGGCGAACTTGCGGATATTGCGATAGCCAGGCGAGGAAACCAGCCGCGCCAGATAATGGCTCATCGCCCCCACCGGCGGTGCGATGGACATGTCATTGTCGTTCAGGATCACGATGAGGCGCTTGCCCATCGCATTATTCATCGCCTCATACGCCATGCCGGCCGACATGGAGCCGTCGCCGATCACCGCGACAACATTATTGTCGCCGCCCTTCAGATCGCGTGCTGCAGCAAAGCCGAGCGCAGCGGAGATGGAGGTGGAGGCGTGTGCCGCGCCGAATGGGTCAAAAATACTCTCAGAGCGCTTTGTGAAACCCGACAACCCGCCGCCCTGTCGCAGGGTGCGAATCCGGTCGCGCCGGCCGGTCAGGATCTTGTGCGGGTAGCATTGGTGCCCGACATCCCAGATCAGGATGTCCTCAGGCGTATTGAAGACGTGGTGCAGCGCAACACTCAGCTCCACAACGCCAAGTCCCGCGCCCAGATGCCCGCCCGTAACCGAAACCGCATCAATCGTCTCGGTGCGCAGATCGTCCGCCACGCCGCGCAAATCGTCGAGATCAAGACCTTTCAGGTCGGCCGGCGACGCGATGCGATCAAGATGGGGCGTGTCGGGCATGAGCCATCCTTGTTAAGAGCAAGACAGAAACTAGAGCGCCTAGGCCTTGCGGTCCAAGACGAAATCCACCGCCGCATTCAGCGGCGCGGCGGACTCGCCGAACACGGACAGGTGCGCCTTGGCCTGATCGGCCAGATGGCGCGCACGCTCACGCGCGCCGTCGACGCCAAGGATCGAGACAAAGGTGGCTTTTCCTTGGCCGTCATCCTTGCCGACCGCCTTGCCGGTCAGGCTCGCATCGCCTTCGACATCCAGAAGGTCATCAACGATCTGATAGACCAACCCAAGATCGTGAGCGTAACCCTCAAGCGCTTTAGTAACGTCATCACCTGCACCGACAAGATAGCCGGGCGCTTCAACGGCATAGGCGATCAAGGCGCCGGTTTTCATCCGCTGCAGGCGGGTGATGACGCCGATATGATTGCGCTCCTCATCCGGGGCGGCCATGTCGATCATCTGTCCGCCCGCCATGCCGCGCGCGCCCGCCGCAAGCGCAAGTGCGCGCACGAGCTCGGCGCGGACTTCTCCGGAATCATGGGTCTCCGGCGCTGCCAGAATCTCGAACGCGATCGACTGCAGAGCATCCCCGGCGAGCACGGCGGTCGCCTCATCGTATTCGATGTGAACAGTTGGACGGCCGCGGCGCATATCATCATTATCCATGCACGGCAGATCATCATGGATCAGCGAATAAGCGTGAACGCACTCCAGCGCGCACGCCAGGCGAAGCGCGCTGCGCTCGCTAGCGCCGAGCATGGCCGCAGACGAGAGCGTCAGAAATGGCCGCATGCGCTTTCCCGGCCCCAGCGCAGCATAGCGCATGGCAGAAATAAGCCGCGCCTCAGGCCCGCTGGATCGAGGAAGAAGCGCATCCAGCGCGACCGTGACTCGATCCGCGGTTTCAGTCAGCAGCTCGGGAAAGTCGTGCGAGCCCATCAACCGGCCTCCGCCTTAGCTTACCGCAGCGCCGTTCGGCGCATCACCGTCGAGCGAGAGAAGCCGCACCGCACCGCTCTCATCGTGCACCCCGAGCACCAGGACCTCTGAACGGAAGGGACCAATCTGGCGCGGCGGGAAATTCACCACAGCGATCACGCGTCGACCCGGAAGATCCTCGAGCGCATAGGCCTCGGTAATCTGCGCAGAGCTCTTACGCTCACCTACGCCGGGGCCGAAGTCGATCCAGAGCTTGTAGGCTGGCCGGCGCGCTTCTGGAAACGCCTCCGCGCGCACAACAGTCCCCAGCCTCAAATCCGCCTGGAAAAACATGTCCGGCGAAATCTCGCCGCGGACCGGCGCGTCAGGGCGCATCACGAGTCACCGAACTCGGCAGGCTCCAGGCGCGGCGCGCCATCAGGCCCCAACACGATCTTCTCAACCTTCAACTCAGCGTCCTTCAGCTTGGATTCGCAATGAGCGCGCAGCGCCGCGCCGCGCTCATAAATGCTGATCGCTTCATCCAGCTCCACCTCGCCGCGCTCCAGTCGCGCAACAATCGCTTCCAGCTCGGCCAGAGCCGCCTCAAAGCTCAGCACGGCGACGGACGGATCGGACCCGGCGGCGTTCGCGGACACATCGCTCATGGAAAGTTTCCTTGTTGGTTTGCCGGCTCAGTCTCGCACTCAGAAAAGACCGCATCCGGCGCGCGATCAACCGCACGACCTGTGTTCAAAGCGGCGCCAGGACCAGTACCAGTCGCCGCCATCACGCACGCACGCATAGCCGCGCCGTTTCAAAGCCGGGCGAAGCATCCGGTTGAACCAGCCATGCGCAAACAAAATCACGGGCCCGTTCGCCGCAGCTTCAACGATGCGGTCAGCCGCACGCTCGGCGCGCGCTTCGGCTTCCTGGCGGGTCTCGCGCCCGCGCGCCATACCCAGCCACCAGCAGCAGCGCGCAAAGACGCCCCAGGTGCGCGACTTGAAACGACCGGGAATCGGCGGCGGCGGCAAGGCCGCCTCAACAAACACGGCTTCTATCTCAAGCACACGCTCCGGCGCCGCGCTCTGAGCAGTTTCGCGCGCGCGCGGCAGGGTCGAAGAGAAGACGGTCACAGCCCCGTCAGCCTGCTCAACCAGATCTTCCGGCGCGTTCTGGCCGGGCTTCAGACCCGCCTCGTCATAAGCGGCCCACCAGCGTTCATAGCCGCGCCAATCCATGCGGATCGTGCGATCCGCGTCCGGCTCGCCGTGTCGGGCGATGGTGATGGAGCCCGGCGTCAGGGGCCGGTCGTCGTCGTCGTGCATGGACCCGGTCGGGTTTACTCCGGGAAAGGAGGAAGTCGCGCTGCGCTCGCGGCCGCCTCCCCAGAAGCTCAAGCATCCGCCAGCGCACGCCAAAAGGCTCGTGTCGAGCCCTCAAGCGCGGCGCAGTCGTACCCGCCCTCCAGCACGCAGACAAGCCGGGAATTCGCGACCGATCTGGCGCGCGCGCCCAGGACCGCGCCCGCCCAGGCATAATCGCTCTCATCCAGGGCCAGCCCGGCGAGCGGATCGGCCCGGTGCGCGTCAAATCCGACCGAAACCAGAAGCAGGTCCGGCGCTTCAGCTTCGATACGCGGCAGAACCCATTGCTCCATCGCTTCGCGCCACCTTCGCCCATCTGTGCCGGCCGGCAGCGGGACGTTTAAGATGTTGCCAGTCCGGCCTGTCTCATGGGCTGCGCCGGTCCCGGGATAGATCCACCCCTGATGGATCGAAGCAAACACCAGTCTCGGTTCAATCTCGGCCAGCGCCTGCGTGCCGTTGCCGTGATGAACATCGATGTCGACCACCATGACCTTAGCCATGCCATGAGCCTCCAGCGCGTGCATGGCCGCTACCCCCACCGTGTTAAACAGGCAGAAGCCCATCGCCCGATCCGGTTCGGCATGGTGGCCGGGCGGACGACAGGCGACGAAAGCTGCTTCCGCCTCACCAGCCATGACCGCGTCCACCGCATCAACGCCGCCGCCGGCCGCGTGCAGCGCCGCTTCAAGACTGCCTGCGCTCATCCAGGTGTCAGCGTCGAGCGGCGTTTCGCCTTGTTCTGGGCTCGCCGCAAAGACCGCATCGATATGCGCCGTGTCATGAAAGCGGGCCAGCTGCTCAGACGTAGCGAGAGAGGCGGGCCGCTGGGCCGCCGCCTCGGCTTCAAGCGCACGGTGGACCGCGTGCAAACGCTCCAGCCGCTCCGGGTGGCCGTCCGGCGGGTGATGATCAAACCCGGCTTCGGCGGTGAAGGCGATGAGCTTCATGGTCTGTCGACCGCGCCTAATCTGCTGAAGCCGCGCCCAGCTGTATATCCATGATATTCACGCCGTCGGGAGCCTCGATCTCGTCCGGCACGAAGAAGTCCGGCAGGAGTTCCACGCTCGGATCGACCGCGTATTGATCGAGATCGGTTACGCCCTCTGCGGTGAGGAAGGTGTCGTCGATGATGAAATTGCCGGTGAAATCCGCCGCCGGCTTGGTCACAACGCGATAGGCGGTCTCCGACAGAATCTCTGGCTTTCTGCATTGCCTGAACGCATCCTCATTGGCCAGCACGTTGGCGATGGCGGCGGTCGCGATCGCGGTGCGCGGCCAGATCGCATTGGCGCCGATGCGACCGGCAAACTCGCCGGACCAGCCGAGAATGCACAGGCTCATGCCGTATTTCGCGCTGGTGTAGGCCACGTGAGGCGCGAACCACTTCACCTTCATGTCCAGCGGCGGCGACAAAGCCAGAATATGCGGATTGTCCGACTGCATAAGGTGCGGCAGGCATTTCTGGGTCACCAGATAGGTGCCGCGCGCATTGACCTGATGCATCAGATCCCAGCGCTTCATCGGGGTCTGGGCGGTCGGCATCGGGAAGATGGCCGAAGCGTTGTTCACCACGATATCGATGCCGCCAAACGCATCCACCGTTTTCGTGACCGCATCTTCAACGGCGGTCTCATCGCGGATATCGCACACAAGAGGCAGGGCCTCGCCGCCGGCTTCACGCACCGCTTCTGCAGCGGTGTGGATGGTGCCGGGCAGTTTCGGATGCGGCTGGTCGGTCTTGGCGGCAATGGCCACCTTCGCGCCATCGCGGGCGAAACGCACCGCGATCGCCTCGCCGATTCCGCGGCTGGCGCCGGTGATGAAGACAGATTTGTTCTTAAGGCTCATGGCGCGTCCTCCCGCGATTTGTCATTGCAGGCGAAACTAGTGCGGCGCTACAGCCCGCGCCAGACCCGCCATCCGGGGCATTCCAGCCCTTCTTCATCGCGGCAGCGCGCAAAGGTGAACAAGACCGTCTCCGCACGCCCAACGACTTCATCGATATGCACATAGCCCAGCCCCGCCGCCACGCGGCTGTCTGCGGAGGCATCCCGGTTGTCGCCCATCAGGAACAGATGGTCGGGCGGCACGCGATATGGGCCAGCATTATCCAGCGGCGCGCGGTCTGAACGTTCATAGATCGGATGCACTGCGCCGCCGGGCAGCGTCTCGCTATACTCCATCACCTGGACCTCGCGGCCCTCACGGTCGCGATATCGCACCAGATCAACCGGCTCGCGCACGGTCGCCGCGCCATTGATATAAAGCCGGCCTTCGCGCACTTCGATCGTATCACCGGCAAGACCGACGACGCGCTTGATAAGATTCAGGCGCTGGCCCGGATCGCGCACCACCACGACATCGCCGCGCGCCGGCTTGCCGAAATCGAGGATCCGGCCCGACACGCTCTCCGGCAGGAGATAACCGAGCCCCAGCGGTAAGGAGTGACGCGAATACCCGTAGGTGAACTTGGTCACCAGAACCCGGTCACCGACCTGCAGCTTCGGCTGCATGCTCTCGGACGGAATATGGAAGGCGGCGAAGGCGAAGGTCACCAGCGCCAGCCAGACAATGGCGACCCCGCCGAGAAATCGCACGGTTTCAAGCAGTTCGGACGCGGCTGACTTTCCAGCCGACTTGAGCATCTGCTTCATTTCAGTTTGACCGCCGTGCCATAGGCGAGAATCTCCGCAGAGCCTTCCATCACTGTTGAAGTGGAGAAGCGAAACGTGATCACCGCGTCCGCGCCCAGCGCCTCAGCATGGGTGACGAGGCGGCCAAGCGCCTGCTCGCGGGCCTCGGAGAGCAGCTTGGTGTATTCGGTCACCTCGCCGCCCACCAGATTGCGCAGCCCGGCGATGAAGTCGCGACCGAAAAAGCGGGCGCGCACAACGCTTCCGCGCGCGATGCCGAGCACCTGAACCACTTCGCGATCAGGCACCCCATCGGCCATGGTCACAAGGACGGGCGAACGGGTTTCTGGCGTTGCCGGGGCGTCGCTCATGATCTTGTGTCCTCTTGTTTCTGACGCGCAGGGCGAGCCGAAGCATGGGTCGCGTCACTGCGCTGGGCATTTGCATACATCATCGACAGGCCGAGCGCAGTCACCAGGCTCGCCACCATCCATATCAGGCTCACGAGCAAGGTGGAACGCTCTGCGACCAGCCCTGTCAACACAATCGACGTCCCGACAAGCGTCACACCGAGCACAAACACGATGCGGCTCCAGGAAAAACGCGGCGCGGTCGCCGGGTTGAATTCGCGATCACGATTCATGCCCGCCATGGTGACCTCGCGCGCAGCGTCCCGGAAGGGTTTCCTTGCAGCAGCTTCATTTGCCTTCATGCCCGCCACTCGGCATAAGCGGGTCGAAGGGCACCGCCTCAAGGAGTGATGTGATGAACGCTGACGCGCCGCAGACCGAAACGAGCCCGACCACGCACGACCCCGCCACCACCGATGGCGACCGGGTTCTCGCGGTCGTGAATTACATTCTCTTCCTGGTCGGCCCGGCCAATGGCGTCACGATGATCATCGCCGCGATACTGGCCTATGTGCGCCGGCCCAGCGCCGCGTCCTGGCTGCAATCGCACTTCACCTATCAAATCTACACGCTGTGGATCGGCTTCGCGATTTTTCTGCTCGGCCTTCTGACCTTCTGGCTGCTGATCGGTTTCGTCATCTGGGCGCTCGGCACGATCTGGGTGGTGGTGCGCGCCGCTGTCGGCCTCGTCCGCCTTGTCGACGGACGCCCGCACCCCGATCCACGCGCGCTCTTGTTTTAATCGCCTTTGGCCGCTTCGCCTTCTGGCGGCGAAGCGAACATGTCCGCGAAGAAAGGCGTCTGATAAACGGCCGCCATCGCTACGATCGCCGTGATGGCGGTCGGCATTGCTCCGCCTTCGGTTATGAAGTCGTAACTGGCCAGATAGAGAAAGCTCGTGATCAAGACCGGAATGAATATCGCAACCGGACCGAGGAAAGCGAGCACGGCGTAAACACGGGTGACCGACCGGTCATAAACCGGCGGCATACCGTCCCGATTGCGTATGATGAAGACGAAAAAGGCGCTCGCATAGCCACCGGTGATTGGCAGGATTAACCGCGCCAAATCAGACGTCGTATAGCCCGCCGTTACGTCCGGATGGACCATGGTGAACAGCACGATATAAACCAGCACGTGGCAAACAAGAGAGCCTATGCCAGTGATCAGGGCGACTTTACCGAACCGCACCTGAAGCTCCTTCCTGTTCGCATTGGCCGGGTGTCCAGTTCTGCTGACGCATCGCGCCGCGGCGGCGCGCCCTGAAGTCGCCGCCCAGCACGCAGGAATCACGAAACTCGTTGGAAAACACCCCAGCAACGCAGCGCGCAAGATCCCTGGCGTAGGTCTCCACCAGCCCTCGGCCCCGCTCATCCTGCACCGAGACCGCTTGGTAGTCGCCGCCTTCGACGGCCGCTCCCCAGCCGAGCGGATTATTGCCCTCCGCAACTGAAACCAACAGGCTTTGGGTTACAAGGACTCGCGGACCACGAGGGGTATCTTCCACCAGAACCGCATAATCCGCCTCGACCCTTTCCCAAATCTCCTCGCCACGTTCGTGCATCACTTCATTGCGAGCGTCGGTGAAGCCCAGCGTGAAGCCGCCAATCGCGTGGCCTTCAACCACAGACTCCAAAGAACCTCCTATCAGATTTACTGGCGCACCGCGTATGCGATCCTGTCGATGAGGTCCGGCGAACCACTTGAAAGGGTTGGCTGGTCTATCAAGACTTGAAGCCCACTCGTCTCGGAAACATTCCATGCGTCGACCCCATTCTGCGGATAGACCGTTGAACGGCAAACGCTGGGCATCAGTGGACGCCAGCTCAAAGCTGAGCTCGATAAGGTGCCTTTCATCGCTCCAGCCCCGAGCATTGAGTTGGGTCATCGCCCCCAAGTCACTGAAACGTAATGATGAAATAACCGGGTGCTCAAAGGGACCAACAGGCTCGCGCGCGCCTTCAAGGGGGAGCCCCGATCGACTCACGCCGAACACGCGATCGACGCTTTGAACGTGCTGGAACGCCTTAATCTGGTCTGGTGTTATGTCAGTCTGGGAAGAAAAGAGAATATCGGAAACCAAGCCTCCGCGCGGCGAGAGGCTTGCGCGATTAACGCCGCCAACGTCGAGTCCGACCGAAGCTGCGACTGTGTAGACATCAAGCGCAGCATGGGCTTCGGGCGCGTGTACGCGCACGATCACCAGCCTCGGATCAGCTTCCGGGTCAAAGGGTGAGCCGCGCGCCGCCAACCCGCCTTTCTCTCCGCGACTGGGGCCGAATGACAACAGGCCGCAGTCATGGGCGTCCGGATTAGACCGGGAATGGGATTCAAGCCAACGACGAATCCAGTCCTGTGAAAGGCGCTCCTGTAAGTCGATCGCGCGGTGCTCGACCATATCCGGGCCAAGCACCCCAAACATGGCGCTATCAGCCTGCTGATAGAGATGAGAGTGATTCAGCCGGGCAAACGCGTCGCAACCGGTATTGCTGCGCGGCGGCTCGTCAGCCGTAGCCGCGACAGCAATTGCGATCAGAATTCCAAGCATGCGCCAGACCGCTCAACGAACCAAAGCCCGGGCCGAGTCTAGTAATTGCATGAAGCAACGTCAAAGCGAGATTTTCAATCACCCGCAAACCCGCGCCTTCGCCGCCAGGTATTCGCGTTCGAGCTGGTCCACATAGTCAGCCGTTGACGCGATTGTCTTGATCGCGCCAATGCCCTGGCCGGAGCCCCAGATGTCTTTCCAGGCCTTGGCGTCGGTATTGCCGCCGGAGCCGAAATTCATCGCGCTGGGGTCGCTTTCCGGCAGATTGTCGGGATCCAGCCCGGCGTTCTCGATCGAGCGGCGCAGATAATTGCCGCTCACCCCGGTGAAGAGGCTGGAATAGACAATGTCATCGGCTTTGCCATCGACAATGCCCTGCTTGTAATCCTCGCTGCAGCGCGCCTCATCGGTCGCGATGAAGGCGGAACCGATATAGGCGTAGTCCGCGCCCATGGCCTCAGAGGCGAGCACGCCCGCCCCGGTCGCGATCGAGCCTGAAACAAGCAGCGGACCGTCAAAGAATTCGCGAATCTCGCTGATGAGGGCGAAGGGCGAGAGCGTGCCGGCGTGTCCGCCCGCCCCCGCGCACACCGCGATCAGCCCGTCGGCGCCCTTTTCCAGCGCCTTGCGGGCGAATTTCACATTGATGATGTCGTGCAGCGTATGCCCGCCCCAGCTGTGCACCGCATCATTGAGCTCAACGCGCGCGCCCAGCGAGGTGATCACGAGCGGAACCTTGTATTTCGCGCAGGTCTCCATGTCCGCCTCCAGGCGGTCATTGGAACGGTGCACGATCTGGTTCACCGCATAGGGCGCTGCCGGCTTGTCCGGGTTGGCCTTGTTGTAGCTGTCCAGTTCAGAGGTGATCTCATCCAGCCACTCATCAAGCTGGCTCTGCGGACGCGCGTTGAGCGCGGGAAACGAGCCGACAATGCCGGCCTTGCACTGGGCGATGACCAGCTTGGGGTTGGAGATGATGAAAAGCGGCGCGCCGATAACCGGCAAACGCAGACGTCCATTCAGGCTTTCCAGTCCGGCCACGCTCTTCTCCTCACGCTGGCGCTTCGTTCAGGCCGCAGAGGCTAGCGCGGAAATCAGCGCTGTCGAGAGCGGATGTGAACACTGTTCACGGGTTGATGAAGGTCACGATCGCCGGGAGGCCGTCGCCAGCGCAATCGCCGCGCCGGCAAGCGCGGCGCCGGTGGCCAGCAGGAAGGCGGCTTGGGGCGCGTCGGCCTGCAATACAGCGGCTGCGACCGCCACGCCGATCAGCTGGGCGACGCGCGCAACCGCATTGTTGACCCCTGAAGCTACGCCTTCAAGCTCAGCCGGCGCGGAGGAGACCGCGATATCGGTCAAGGCCGGTATGAAAGCGGCAAAGCCGATGCCGATCAGCATCATGGGCGCCAGAACCGAGAGCCAGGCCGCGCCATCGCCGATTGACGATTGAAGCGCCAGAAAGCCGGCAGCCGCCAGCCCGGCGCCGGCCGTCATCACCCACCGCGCACCGAATCTCTGCGCGAGCCGCCCCGCAGGGCCTGACAAAAAACCGACCGCCAGGGTGAACGGCAGAAAGGCCGCACCGATCTGGGTGGCGGTCCAGCCGCGTTGATCGGCCAGCACCAGCGGCAGCACAAACAGGGCCGAGCCCAGTCCCACATAGGCCAGCAGGGTAAACCCGTTCGCACCGGCAAGGGCTGGAATTGCAAACAGGCTCGGCGGCGCCATGGGCGCGCTGGCCCGGTGCTCTCGCAAAACAAAGCCGACAAATAAGACAGAGCCGGCGACCAGCGCGCCGATCGCTTCCAACCGGCTCGCCGCGCCTTCCCCAAGACCGACGAGGCCGTAAGCGAGCGCACCCAGGCTCAGCGCGATGAGAATCGCTCCAGCCACATCAAAGGGCCCGGCTTGTTTCGCATCTGACGTTTCCGGAGAGAACCGCCAGGCCAGCCAGACCGCGCCCGCCGCGACGGGCACATTCATGAAGAAGATCGCGCTCCAGTGCAGACTATCGACCAAGAGCCCGCCAATGACCGGGCCAGCGGCCGTGGTCAGCGCCGAAGCCCCGGCCCAGGCGCCGATTGCCGAAGCACGCTCACCCTTGGGGTAAGCCGCCGCGATCAAGGCCAGACTCGCCGGCGCCAGGGCCGCGCCAAACAGGCCCTGAACCGCACGCGCTGAGATCAGCAGCATGTCATCGCGCGCCAACCCGCATGCGACAGAGGCTAGCGCGAAGCCGATCGCACCCAGCAGGAATACGCGGCGACGCCCAAAGCGGTCCGCCGCCGCCCCGCCGATCAGCGTGAAAGCGGCGAGCGCCAGCACATAAGCGTTCACGATCCAGTTCAACGCCGAAGGGCTCGCGTTCAACCCGTCACGGATCGCCGGCAGGGCGACCGTCAACGCCGTGCCGTCGATAAACACCATGGATGAGCCAAGAATGGCGGCGGCCAATACAAACGGACGGCGTGACTCCGGACAGGGGCTGGTCGGCTCAGTAAGGCGCGCCTCCAGAGACTTCCGGGCGCATGGCTGATCAAAGGGTGGGGTCATCAGGAATTCTTCGACAGATATCGGGTGGCGCTCAAGCCGCGTCACGTCAGTCATGGCTTCGGTTTCATCACCTGTGCGCTTACTGGAACGTTCGTGGCGCGACGCGCGTGAGACCATACACCATGACGAGCGACCAAAGCATGAAGCCGAAGGTTATCGCGAAGTAGTTTGAGGACGCCATACCGTTGACCTGAGCCGCCACCACAAAAGTATTGACAGAGAAATGCAGAACACTTGCAATAAATATACCTAACACACGCCGCCTAAACAATAACAACCCTATACAAAGCCACGAAAAATGAACAAAAAATGTTGAGATAATTGCTGCCGCATCCGTAAAAACGGTAATACCAGAGAGATCACGGAATCGAGACACCTCAGACAGAGCCTCGGCGCTAAACCTTTCTTGCAAGAGATAACCAAGCTCACCCCATTTGAACCTCAAACTTTCAACGAATCCATAGAGCGCAGCGCAGCCGATCACGGCCCGCTGAAGATAAGGGCCTGCGACCAGGACAAGCAGAAGACTGCAGCGGATGACTTCCTCCAAGGCGCCAAGCATTCCAGCCAACGATGGATGTCGGGAAATAAGCTCAGCGGTGATGAATAATGAAAAAACAGAAGTAGCAAAAATTGTGGCCAGAAGAACAATCGGGGCAAAAACAAAAGAGCGCCGCGCAACACATAAAGCTGCAACGAAAATTAAAATTATTAAAATGATATAGAAATTCATGATGATGAGCGAGGTCAGCATGAAAGCTGACCCCGCCAACATTCTTTAGTCAAGCCTGAGGTCCTCAAGCGCCCGACGGCGACGCTCCTCTTCTGCCTCCTGCTCACGAGTAATGCGATCCGCATTCTGAATCGCAGGAATACCATATACGTCGGCCCCACCAATGGCGCGCAGGATCGCGCCACCTGAAACCCGGACTGTGAAGAAGTTAAAACCGGCGCAGCAAGTCCCGCCCCAGCTGCCGTCACCCGGCGTAACAAGAATAGTTTCAACTTCTTCCTCCGCTGGCGGTTCAGAAGGTGGAGGTGAGGATTCTTCCCCACCCGAGACCAGCAGAACTTCGTGATCAAACAATTCTCTAATTTACGATCTCCGTCTAAGCTCCCCACGCATGGATACAAACTAATAGATTGCAATCCTGCTTCACAATCCCCCCATTTGAGAAAATTTATACAACTATGAGTACCCTTACATCAAGCTGTAGACTCTACGGGCAAATCCCCTCGCCCGGCCCATTCGGTCCATGAGCCGTCATAGAGCCAGACATCATCATAGCCCGCCTCGGTGAAAGCCAGATGCAGGATGGCCGCCGTCACGCCGGAGCCGCAGCTGCAGATGATGCGGCCCGATCGGCTCGGCCCGCCAACCGCGCCTTGCAGCACATCGTTGAGAGTCTCGCCGCGAAGCAGGCGCCCGCCTTCCCCGATCAGTGTCTGGAAAGGCAGGCTTCGTGAGCCGGGAATATGTCCGGAAGGCAGCCCCGGACGCGGCTCCGGGCCTTCACCGGAAAAGCGATCGTAAGATCGAGCATCGACAATGGTCGCGTCGCCCGCTTCCACATGGTGCAGAACGTCCGCCCAGCTCAGCGCATCATCCCTGATTGCGCGACCGGGGCCCGCCATGACTGAGGCGTGCGGCTTAGCGGCGCCGGTTTCCAACGGGCCGCCCTCTGCGCGCCAGGCCGCCATTCCGCCATCCAGCACGCAAGCCTTCAGCCCGAACCGCCGAAACGTCCACCAAGCGCGCGCCGAGGCCAGAAATCCGTTCTGGTCATAGATGATGAAGCGCCCATCGCCGCTGAAGCCGGCTTCGGCGAGCCAGCGCTCAAACCTCGCCGCGCCCGGCGCCATGTGCGGCAGATCGCTCGTCGGGTCGCAGACCGCATCAATGTCGAAATGCACCGCGCCAGGGATGCGCGCTTCACCAAAGGCCTCAGCCCCGGTCCGGCCTGCGTTCGGCATGAACCAGCTGGCGTCTGCGAAACACGCACCATCGCGATGCGCCATGATCGCTTCTTCTGCGCTTATCAGTTGGCTCGCCACCGGCATTTGCTCCCGCCGCCTGGCGCGCAGGCTAGCCCGTTGAAGGCGCCAAGCGCCAGCATCGTCTGGCGCATCGCTTCCAACCCGCTAGAGTGCTGCTGTGCAGCAAAGACAGGAAAGCGTTCCGTCTACGATGAAAACGGCGATAACCCCGAACGCTGCGATCCCGCCACAGGTGGAGACCGCGTTGAAACAGACCTGGGCCTGGCATGAGGCCGGCCTTGAGGCGATCGTGCACACGCCGTTCATCCATGCTGACCGGATCAGCGAGGCGCTGGACTGCGAGCTCTGGATCAAGCTGGAGAACCTTCAGCACACCGGCTCGTTCAAGGAACGCGGCGCGCTTGTGAAGCTATTGAGCCTGAGCGATAAGGAGCGCGCGGTCGGGGTGGTGGCGGCTTCAGCCGGCAATCATGCGCAAGGTCTGGCCCGCCATGCCGGACGGCTGGGCATCCAGGCCACGCTGGTCATGCCGGTCGGCACACCGGTTGTGAAGGCGCGCCAGACTGAAGAGCTTGGCGCAAAGGTCGTCCTGCACGGCGAGGCCTTCGATGATGCCCAGGCCCATGCCGAGCATCTGGTCGAAGCGGAAGGGCTGACCCTCATCCACCCGTTCGACGATCCGTTTGTGATCGCGGGGCAGAGCACGCTGGCGCGCGAAATACTGATGCAGAGCCCCAGGTTTGACGCTCTGATCGCGCCGATCGGCGGCGGCGGGTTGATGGCCGGAGCGGCCCTGGCGGCGCGCGAACTGGCCCCGCACATGGAGCTGATCGGGGTTCAGGCGGAGCTTTTCCCGACCATGGCGAACGCGCTGGACGGTGCGCAGCGGGCCGTGGGCGGCAATACGCTCGCCGAGGGTATTGCGGTGAAGCGCCCCGGCGCCCTCACCCGTCAGATCATCGGCGCTCTGGTCGATGACATCGTGCTGGTGGGAGAACCGGCGCTGGAGCGTGCGGTCAACATGTATCTGAACAAGTCGAAAACCCTGGCCGAAGGCGCCGGCGCGGCGGGCCTTGCCGCCATACTGAGCGATCGCGAGCGCTTCAGGGGCAAGCGTGTCGCCACAATGGTCTGCGGCGGCAATATCGACACGCGCCTTCTGTCCTCGCTGCTTTTGCGCGATCTGGCGCGATCCGGACGCATGGCCCGGCTGCGCATCGAGCTGATCGACGTGCCCGGTCAGCTTGTCAGGGTCTCTGAAGTGATCGCCGAAACCCAGGGCAATGTCATTGACGTGGCCTATCACCGCATCTTCTCCGACCTGCCGGCGAAGGTGACCTATATCGATATCTCGGTCGAAGCGCATGACGGCCCGCACATGGAGCGCATACTCGCCGCGCTTCGCAAAAAGGGCTTCAAGGTGGAGACCGCCGGCTACTAGCCCGCCTCAGGTGGGCGGCGCATCGACATGGCGCCACATGTAAAGCGCCAGATAGCTGCGATAAGGCGCGAAACGGGCGGCGGTGCGCACCGTCTTCCGGCGAGGACTGGTCAGACGTTCCAGCGTCTTGCGCGCCGCGACATCGCCGTCCGGCCAGATATCCGTCTCGCCGAAATAGAACATGTTCATCATGTCAGCCGTCCACTGACCAACGCCCCAAATGGAGGTGAGCCGTTCAGCACGCGCTTCAGGGCTGAGCGGCGCCAGCGCGTGAACCTCCAGAAGCCCGTCGCGGGCGGCTTCGGCGATCGCGCACACCGTGCGTGTTTTCGCGCCGGACAACCCGCACGCACGCAATGCTTCGCTGCGTTCGGGTCGGAAGCTCTCCATCAGCGGCGCCCCCTGTGCGCTCTCCTCGACACGCGCCCAGATCGTGCGCGCAGCGGCGACGCTGAGCTGCTGCCCCGTCACCGCACGCGCCAGATAGACCGGAAACGCCAGATCGCGGCGGACTGAAAACTCAATCGGGCCAGCCGCCGCCATCGCCGCGTGAAGCGCATCGCTCAGCGGCTCTGCGGCGCTCAGGCAATGATCGTGAATGGCGCAAGACATGGTGTCGTTTTGCGCCAACTGGCGTGCTGCGACAAGCAAGGAGGTTGGCGCTTATCAAAATACGTCGCCAACGCAGGGCTTTGCGTGCGGTCAGGCGATGACTGCATCAACAATCGGTTGATCGGCTTGGCGACGCCTGTTCCGGAACGGATCGTGCGGCCAGCGCTGCTCAAGCGCGTAGAAATGCGCGCGCGGCCTGGTATTCGGCGAACTCGGCGCGGCGTTGCTCGCAATAGGCCTGGCTGCATCGGCCGGATCGAGCGGATCCGGGCGTGAGAACAAGGAGAAATGGTGCGGCCGAGAAGACTCGAACTTCCACGGGTTTTACCCCACAGCGACCTCAACGCTGCGCGTCTACCAATTCCGCCACGGCCGCGAAAAATTGGAGGCGCGCTAGTACCAAGCCCAAGGCCGCTTGTGAAGTCCTGACCGGCGCCGAAGCGCAGGCTGGTCAGGCGGCGAAAAAGTCGTGGACGTTCGCCGCTTCGGTGATCGACACCGCCACACGGTCGCCCTGTATGACGATTTCGCCGCGTGCGACCGGATAATTATTGGCGAGAATCCACACCTCTTCGTGCTCGCTGGCGTCCAGCGGAATCACTGCCCCCCGCCCCATGCGCAGGAACTGGTGAATCGGCAGGCGGGACCGGCCCAGAAGGACGGAAATCTCTACATTGACGGCGCCAATCTGGCTCATGCGTCCTCGCGAATGCGGGCGGCTGCGTAACAGTGAAGGGCCAAGCCTTGCCAAGCCCCTTTCCAACCACGATGTTCCGGCTCGGTTTCCGACCCGTTAAGGCCGTGCGATTGATGTCAGACGCTGTTCCCTCCGCAAGCGCGCTCGCCCCCGTTGGCTGGGCGGTTTCCTCAGGCCTTGTGGGCTATGAGGCGGCGGTCGCAGCCATGGAGGCGCGGGCCGAAGCCATCGCGCGGGGCGAGGCCGGCGAGCTGGTCTGGCTGCTGGAACACCCGCCGCTGTATACCGCCGGCACGAGCGCCAAGACCGAAGACCTGCTTGATGCGGAGCGCTTTGCGGTTTTTAAGACCGGGCGCGGCGGCGAACATCACTATCACGGCCCCGGGCAGCGCACCGCCTATGTCATGCTGGATCTGCGTCGGCGGGGGCGGGATGCGCGGGCTTATGTGCGCAATCTGGAAGACTGGATCATCCTCGCGCTGGACGTGTTCAACATCACCGGCGAGCGCCGCTGCGAGCGGGTCGGCGTATGGGTGGACCGCACAGAACCCGGCGGGCCGGAGCGCGAAGACAAGATCGCCGCCATCGGCGTTCGCCTGCGCCGCTGGGTGTCGTTTCACGGCATCTCCTTGAATGTGGAGCCGGACCTCACCCATTTCGACGGCATAACGCCGTGCGGCATCTCAGACCCGCGCTACGGGGTGACAAGCCTTGTGGATCTAGGCCTGCCGGTGACCATGGAGGACGCGGATCAAGCGCTGCGCCAGGCGTTTATGACTGTCTTTGGAAACATCAAGGACGCTGAACCGCCGCTTTAGGGTCGGCGCAGGTTCGCAAACCACATCCCGCCCAGGATGATGACCGCCCAGAAAGCGAGCATGGACGGCCAGTCGCCGGCCTGCGCGATTTGCTGGGCGCGTTCGGTATCCGCCAGCAGCGCACTCTGAAAAGCGCTCTGGAGCTCAGGGTCGGCGAAGGCGGCGTTGACCTGCTCTGGATCAGACATGTTCACACCCTGGCGCTGGATGAAATCACGATAGAGCGGAAAGATCGCTGACGCCGCCGCCCCCGTCGCCACCATCAGCTTGGCCGCTGAGGCGCCAAGAATCGGGGCGCTGGCGAACCAGGACGGCCGTCCGGCGTCGCGCAGACGGTTCATGTGAATGCTGGCGACCAGGAACAGCACCGCCAGCCACCAGAACAGCGCCGAGGGGCCGGACAGAACGCTCATGCGCACGCCATCAGCCAGCGCTACAAGCCCCAGCGCCAGCCAGTATGTGTCGGCGTCAGCGCGCCGTCCCGGCAGGAGGGCGACAAGTGCGGTGCGGATCGCAGAAGCGCTCATGCGCGGGCGGGCTCCAGGTCAGACAGCGGGTGTGAGCAGCCATTTGGACCGACGCGCCGCCGCGCGCAAGGCTCCGCCGACCAGTCATTCAGCGGAAGGGTGAGCGGCGTCAGCCGCCCGCCGGACCACCCAGCCGGTCACGCACTTCGCCCAGCCGGTCATGGATGGAGAAGATCACGATGTAGACTTCCATGATGAAGCGCCAGAACAAGAGCCCCACCGCACCGCCAATCGGCGCGCCGAAGAACATGGCCAGGCCGATCATGAAGTTTTGGGTCATCATCGCCAGACCGCCGAACATGGCGATGATGACGTAAAGTCCGATGGCGATGAGGCCGATCCAGTACAGAATTTTGATCAGCGTCGTCGCGATCAGCTTGTCGAAGGTCAAGAAACGCTTGAAGAATTCAGGCATGCTACAGCTCCCTGTGTTTACCCGTAGTACAGGGTTAACGCTGACGGGCGCGGAGTCAAAACCTTGAGATGGGGCGGCTGAAGCCGGCGCTACTCTGAGCCGCCATCAGCTCCGGCATCGCTATCCGCCTTCGCCGGGGACGCCGCCGGGGCGGCTGGGGCCGCATCAAGCACCGGGGCAGGGCCGAAGCGGTTGGCGCCAGGCTCCGGGTCGAGCACGCCAACCCAAATCGTATAGATCAGCCAGACCAGCCAGCTGAGCAAAAAGAAGAGCAACAGCCCGCCCAGACCAGCGATCCCGCCGGCAAACAGGGTTGCGCCTTCATCCGGCGTCAGCGCGTCATCCATCAAAGCGTCCCACCCGCCTGGCTGTGAGATCACCTCCATCACCGCAGCGAGCACGGCGCCGCCCGCCACCATGAAACCGATGACCACCAGCACGATGGACAGCGCCCACGGGATGAGATGGATCCAGCCGCTCTTGCCGGCATCGTGGAGGCGCTTGGCGGCGATCACCGCACCGACATAGATCAGCGCGATCCAGATCAGCGTTCCCAAGAGCGGGATGAGCGTAAGGAAAACATTCGACAGAACCAGAATCAGAACACCAACCCAGTACTGGTTCTGCCCGATCCGGCCATTAGGGCTGAAAAGAATATGAGTGAGGTTCATCGCCATCATCCTTTTGAGCATGAGCCTTGCGTAAAGGTTCGCGTGACTGGATCGGACCTGTCAAACGCCGCCGCGCTACTCGAACTCCACAAGCAGCTCGTCGGCTGCAACGCTGGCCCCAGGTTCAGCCGCAACGGTCTTGATCACGCCGCTGATCTCCGCGCGGATGACGTTTTCCATCTTCATGGCCTCCACCACGAGCAGCGGAGCGCCCGCCTCGACCGCCTGACCGGCTTGCACATTCACCGAGACGACAAGACCCGGCATCGGGCTGACGATGAGCTTGGCGGTGTCGGCGGCCTCTTTTTCAGGCAGGCGCGCGTGCAGTTCCGCGGTGCGGGGCGAGCAGACAAGAACGGAGGCGGAAAACCCGCGATGACGCATCGCATAGCCTTCGGTGCGGTCAGCGAAGGCGAGCGCGAAGGCCTGCCCGCCAAGCTCGCCTTCAATCAGGGTCTGGCCGGGCGTCCAGCCGGTTCTCAGCGCCTGCGGGCCGTCTGCGAGATTGGGCATCCAGAGCTCGGCGACCCCGGCGTCGTCCTCATCATCCACGCCGATGGCGATCTCCACCGGGAAGCTTTGCTTGTCCAGAATCACCACCCATTCGTGAGGCTCGCCTGGCTCCGGCGCCGGGCTGATCCGTCCTTCGATCATCGCGGCGCGCTCGGTGTACAGGGTGTGGATGTAGGCAGCAGAAGCCGCCATCCAGCGCAGTTGTTCCTGGCGCGGCGCGGTTCCTGAGAAGCCTTCAGGAAAGTGCTCGTCGATATAGCCGGTATGGATGCGCCCCGCGCGGAAGTCCGGCTCGTCCAGAACGGCGGACAGGAAAGGCGCGTTCGATTGCAGGCCGGCGACCTCCAACCGATCAAGCGCTTCTGAGAGCGCATCCATGGCGTTCTCACGCGTATCGCCAGACCCGATCACCTTGGCGATCATCGGATCGTAGAACATGGAGATTTCATCGCCCTCGCGCACGCCGGAATCGATGCGCAGCGATCCCGGTCCGATCGGGCCTTCCTCCGGCTCGCTATAACGCGACAGGCGGCCGATGGAAGGCAGGAAGCCTCGATAGGGGTCTTCGGCGTAAAGGCGCGCTTCAACGGCCCAGCCGCGAATGCGCACCTCGTCCTGGGTGCGGTCCAGCGGCTCTCCGGCGGCGACGCGGATCATTTGCTCGACCAGATCGACATCATGGGTCAGCTCGGTGACCGGATGTTCCACCTGAAGCCGGGTGTTCATTTCCAGGAAGAAGAAATTCTTCTGCGGATCGACGATGAACTCCACCGTGCCGGCGCTGTCGTAATCCACAGCAGCGGCCAGCGCGACGGCCTGCTCGCCCATCTTCTGGCGGGTCTTTTCATCCAGGAAGGGCGACGGGGCCTCCTCCAGCACTTTCTGGTTCCGGCGCTGAACGGAGCATTCGCGCTCGTTGAAATGGATGACATTGCCGTGCTTGTCGCCCAGCACCTGGATCTCGATATGACGGGGCTGTTCGACGAATTTCTCGATCAGGATGCGGTCATCGCCGAATGAGGAGCGGGCCTCGTTGCGCGCAGCGGAAAAGCCCTCGCGCACTTCATCGGCGGACCGCGCGATCCGCATGCCCTTGCCGCCGCCGCCGGCGGAGGCTTTGATCATGACCGGGTATCCGATGTCCTCGGCGACCTCGACGGCCTGCTGATCATCCTCGATCTCGCCCTTGAAGCCGGGAACCGTGTTCACGCCGGCCTGCGCGGCGAGCTTCTTTGATTCCAGCTTGTCGCCCATGGCCGAGATGGCGTGCGGATTCGGTCCGATCCAGGCGATGTTTTCCTTTGCCAGCGCCTTGGGAAAAGCGGCGTTCTCCGACAGAAATCCGAAACCGGGATGCACCGCCGTCGCGCCTGTGGAACGACACGCGGCAATGATCTTGTCCATGTCCAGATAGGACTGACCGGGCGCCGGCGGACCGATGAAGACCGCCTCATCGGCCATCTGGACGGCCAGGGAGTCCTCATCCGCTTCTGAATAAACCGCCACGGTGGGGATCGACAGGCGCTGGCAGGTCTTAATGACCCGAACCGCGATCTCGCCGCGATTGGCGATCAGGATCTTGTCGAACATGAACAAACGTCCCTTCGTGCCGCGCAGCGCGCGCTGATGCATCGTCATCCAGAGCCGTGTTTAGCGCGCGCCGCTCAGCGGCGGCAACTGCGCCGTCAGCCGCCCTTATCGCCCAGAAGCGTGCTGACCAGGATGGCGCGCGCCTTCACATCCGCACCGCCGGCGCCGCAGCGCTCGTAGAAGTGCAGCCCCTCGGCGTTCCAGGGCTGAACGACTAGCCAGACGAACTCAGCCCCGCACACCCGGGCGCGCCGCCCCAGCGCCGTCATCAGCGCGCGCCCGACCCCGCAGCGGCGCGCGTCTGGCTCAACCCAGAGATCGCTGAGGTAGAGTCCCCGCATGGCCTGACCGGTCTCATAGCTTTTGTGAAACAGCGCATAACCGATCGTGCTCGCGGCCTGCTCGGCGACCAGAAGCTCGAACCAGGCCGGATCGCCGAACGCGTCGCGGCGGATGATTTCGGCGCTGACCCCGCCCGGCAGGTCATGGAAGGCGTGAAACCGGGCGGACATCTGCGCAATCGCCTCAGCATCACCCCTGGTCGCGTCGCGTACCTGGACGGGCTCAGTCATTCTCATCCTTGCGCGAAAGGTCGAACAGATAACGTTCTTCGCGGCGCTCCAGCCAGTCAATCTCCACTGAGCGCAGACGCGAGATGGCGGAGATCAGAAAGACCGTCGACCAGCCAAGCACGAGAAAACCGTTCGCGCTCTGGATCGCCGACACGATCCGCCAGCGGCTTTCCATATAGATCTCGCCATAACCGACTGTCGTGAACGAGGAGGTGGAGAAGTAGAGCGCCGTCTCGAATGTCTCAAACTCGTTCAAGGCCAGGTACGCGACGGCGTAGATCCACACCTGCACGGTGTGAACCAGGAAAAGCCCGGTCACAACGACCAGGATCACGCCCATCTGGCGCAGAAAATTGGGCGTGGTCCCGCGCCGACCGTCGCGAAAACGCATAACCCAGATCAATATCGCGAGACCGACAATCTGGATCGCACAGGTCACGACCACCAAGGCGGCGGACAAGGCAAGCGGGGCGGCAAGGCTCGACATGGGCGGGCGACCTGAGGAAAGCTGGCGATGCGCCTTCTTTAAGCCCGGCGCATGGAGGCGCCAATGGCTGCATCAAACCCAAGCCTGATCACGGTCACGCCCTCCGGTGCTGCGCTGGGCGCTTCGGTTACCGGAGTGGATCTGAGCGCACCGCTCTCCGCTGAAACCGTCGCGGCCATCCGCACCGCCTGGTTGGAGCATCTGGTGCTCGCCTTTCCGGGCCAGCCGATGAGCCATGAAGACCTGGAGCGCTTCACCCAGTATTTCGGCCCGTTCGGCCACGACCCGTTCATCGCCGCCCTACCCGACCACAGCCATATCATCGAGGTGCGCCGCAAGGCTGATGAGAAAGCCTCGGTCTTCGCCGCCGCCTGGCATTCTGACTGGAGCTTCCAGCCTGTGCCGCCAGCCGGCACCGTGCTGCACGCGAAAACCATTCCGCCGACGGGCGGCGATACGCTGTTCTGCAACGGGTACCTGGCATTTGATCGTTTGAATGCAGAAACGCGCGAGCGCGTCAGGTCACTGAAGGCCGTGCATTCGGCGGCGCTCGCCTACGCGCCGGATGGCGTATACGGCAAGGATGACGGCGCGGACCGGTCCATGACCATCATCGCCAGCGAAGCGGCACGCGATACGCACGCCCATCCCATCGTGCGAACTCATCCCGAAACCGGACGTGAAACACTGTTCGTCAATCCTGGCTATGTGCGCGGCGTAGAGGGTTTGAGCGATCTGGACGCCTTCGTGCTGCTCGTCGAGCTTTATGAAACCGCCCATGCCGAACCCCTGGTCTATCGCCATCAATGGGAGCCGGACATGCTGGTGATGTGGGATAATCGCTGCACTCAGCACATGGCGACGGGCGGCTATGACGGACATGCCCGTCTGCTTCACCGCACCACGATCGCCGGGCCGTAGCCACAGGCGCTGAGCTCAAGCGCAGACCATCGGCCAGACTGCCGTGAAAAGATGCTCGCCTTCGGCGTCAGGGTCGCGGTCTTCAACGCCCTTACCCAGAAGGCTGAGCACGAATTCCTTCATCGCTCCGGCGGTCAGACGCACCAGGTCATCCGTATCAACATCGGAACGCACCGAGCCGTCACGCGCGCCATGACGCAAAATCTCCGCGTAGACCGCCAGCTGATCGGTTCGCCAGCCGCCATCGGTCTCCACCCAGAGCCGCGCCGGGGTATTCACATGGACAATATCGGCGATGTGCGGGTTCTCAAGATGAAACCGAACGAAGGCGATCATGTAGGCGCGGGCGCGCCGCCGGGTCCCGACTTCGCACCTTGAGGCCAGCGCCAGCGCCTGAAGCAGACGCTCCATATCCGGTTCAAGACAGGCTACCACCATGTCTTCCTTGGCGCCGAAATACTTGTAGATCGTGGCCAGACCCACGCCGGCCCGCTTGGCGATCTCGCGCATGCCCACCTCGTGGAACAGGCCTTCAGCGAAAAGGTCGATCACCACCTCGCGCAGACGTTCACGCGACTCATCAGTGAGGCGGCGCCGGTCCGCCGACTCCATCGTCGGCTCATCGGCCATGGCCGCCTGAGCGGAACGGCGTTTGGCTTCAACATTCTCACGAAAGGCGCGGACTTCCTGCACCTGGGATGCGCGAGCGGCGGCTCCGGTGGTCATGCGGCTTAATCTCATCTGTTCCCGAAAGGGGCGCGGCGGCGGATGAATGAAGAAAGCGAACAGCGTTTCTGAGAACGCCGTTACCAGTTTCAACTTACGCAAACGCATGACACGTCTCAAGGGGCTGTGGCGAGATTCACCAAAAAGAAAGCCGCAGGAAAGGTGGCGGCTGTTTCCGCCAGAAAAAGCCCGCCGCGATCGCTCGCGGCGGGCTCTCAGTTCAGCATTCGAAACCGCTTATTCCGGCTTGCGGAATTTTAGCGTCATGCGATCGCTTTCACCAACCGACTGCAGCGGCGGGACGTCTTCTTCTTCGGTGTCCCCGCCATTGGTCGGCGGCAGCATCCACACACCGACTTCATAATCGGCGCTATCGTTCGGGTTGGCGTTGATGTCGGAGCTGTCTTCCAGCGTGAAACCCGCCGCTTCGAACACGGCGACCACATCGGCTTCACGCAGATAGCCGCGGCTACCCGTGGCGCGGTCATCGGCCTCGCCAGCGGGCGCGCGGTGCTGGACCACGCCGACAACGCCGCCCGGCTTTAACAGGGTGAAGGCGTCGCTCGCGGTGACATCCAGCCGACCGGTGCGGGCCATGTTGTGCAGGGCCCGGATGTACAGAACCATGTCGACCTGACCAGCCGCAGCTTCCGGGGTGGCGCCGAAGCGGAACGCGCCGTCAGCCTCACCGCCCCACTCGGCCGCCTGAGCCGGGAAGGTCTCTTCCCAGGCGGCAAGCTGAGCGGCGCGCTCTTCGGTCAGCCGATCGCCGAAGATCGCCTCGAACACGTCCATCGGGTAGTTGATGGCGTGATAGGAACCCTCATCAGCGACATAAGGCGCGATGATGCGACCATACCAGCCACCGCCCGGCAGGGCTTCGACCACGGTCATATCCGGCTCAAGACCGAAGAAGGCCAGCGTCTCGCCCGGATTGCGGAACTCGTCGCGGGCCATGTCATCGGCGCGGCGCGGATGCGCCAGCACCGCAGCCAGGCGCGCATCGGCCTCGCTCGGCAGGGCGTCGGCGACCTCGTTCATCATGCCTTCAGCGGCTTCAGCGACTTCATTCATCGCTTCGCCAGCCGCATCAGCCGCATCGCTGGTCATTTCACCGGCCGCATCGGCGGCTTCGCTGACCGCTTCGCCCGTGGCTTCAGCCATATCGCCCGCTGCATCCACGACGTCCTGCGTCGTTTCTTCGGCCGCCTGACACGCCGCCAGCAGCAAAACCGTTGACGCCGCAGCGCCCATCAAGATCGATTTCATTGCACGCTCTCCCTCTGCGCAGTGGAATACCGAAGTGCAGGCTTACAGGAAGCCGCCCCGCGCGTCACGACAAACCGCCGTCGTCGCCGCTCAGCGTCGCCGCCAGCGCCGGGCATGCAGGACAAAACCGGTCCCGACCAGGCCAGCCGCCAGCAGGATCACGATGATCAGCGCAGGCTCCTGACGATAGCGCACCACGCCGAAACGCCAGTTCACCACATGAACATTGTAATAGCGCTCCAGGAAGATTTCCCGGTCGGTGCGCGGCGTGTGGACGTATCCAGTGACCTGATCGATCGCCACGCCGCCGGAAAGCGGCTCTTCAAAGAAGCCTTTCCACACCGGATACGGGCCGGTGTAGAAGTAGAAGTCGAGATCGGCGGGGCTGGACGCGACCTCCCATCGGTCGATCGTGGCGAACACGTCCGGGTCGAGCGCAGCCTGCGCAATCTGGTCCCGCTCCGCTTCGCCCAGCGTCATCGCCTCGCCCGTGCTGGCGTTAAACAGGGCCTGGTCCGGAGAGCGGCCATGACCGGTGATCTGGTAGACCGGCTGCCCGAGCAGCTGGGTGAGCCGAATGCGGGCCGCGGTGAAACGTTCATCCTCCGGCAGGCTCGCCATGAGCTGTGCGGGCGTCATGCGCACATCATCGAGCGCCAACGGATCAAAATCGTCAGCGTACTGGGCGTGCGCTTCATCGCGCAGCGGGTGCAGAAGCCAGACCACGCCGAGCCCGGATGTGGTCCAGAATACGACCTGAAGGGCGAGCACCAGGCCCAGCGCCTGATGCCAGCGCAGCGATCTCAGCCCCATGCCCTTGGTGATATAGACCCGGCGCACCGCCAGAATCCCAATCGCCGCGCTGGTGATGAAAAGCAGGCCGAATACCGTCAGCAGAAGATTGCCGCGAAACTGCGCATTGCCGGTGTAGTCCATCACGTGAATGGTCGTGACCCAGTTCTCGAACAAGCGCCAGAACGGCGTTTGGGTATGCAGAACGCCGGTTCGTTCATCAAAGAAGAGGACGGCGTTGTCCGCCTCGACCCGCCAGGCCGGCAGCGGCAGTTTCTGGTACTCAGGCGAATTGCGCTCTTTCAGAGAGACGGCCTCAAGACCGATCGCCTCATCGGTCAGCGCCGCAGCGTGAGCAGCGATGGCTTCAGCGGTCAGCGGCGCGACCGGACCGGCGGCATCCGCCGACCACAGCTCAGCCTCGTCCAGACCACGATCAATATCGAGCTGGGCGATCAGCCCCGGCCGGGTCAGGGTGAAGGCGCGCACCGGTTCGGATGCCGCCAGCCTCAAGGCTTCGGTTTCCGGCCACTCGGCCACGGCGTCAAAGCTGGCATCCGGGGCGAAACGGTACGCAATCGTCGCCGAACGCGGGATCATGGTCATCGAAAACGCGGTGATGACCCAGATCGCCATCTGCACCAGCAGCGCCAGGGTGAGCCAGCGATGCCATTTGCGCAGCTCCATGACGAGCGGCGGTTTTTTCTTCACACGCGCAGACGCCGCCCCAGTTGCGCCCTGGGCTTGGTGACCATTCATCAGGCCGATCTCCTGCTTGTGCCGGACAGGCGTGACGGCCTGCGCGAGGGTTCACGCAGGCCGCCAACACATTGCGTCTAGAAGCGGTAGCTGAACGTCGCGCCGATCTGGCTCTGACGCGGCGCGGAGATGGTGAAGTCCCGATAGAAGGTGAAGCGCCGGTTCGGCAGGAAGATGAAGTTGCGAACCGGGTCCGGGATGAGCAGGGTCCGATTGAAGTCAAGCAGACGCGTCACGACAAGCGGGGTGTCATCATCCAGAGCGTTGTTGAGGAAGATGGTGAAGGTCCAGTTGTCGGTCTCCAGCCCGGTCCTCAGATTGAGGTTATGGCTTGCGCCGGTATGGGCCAGGTTATGCACCTGCACCCAGCGCTTGGACTCATACGCGTAATCGCCGCGCACGAACCACTCGACGGTATCGGAGAGCGGCTGGCGGAAGGTGCCGGACGCGTTGAACATGTGTTCCGGCGTCTGAGGCAAAGCATTGCCCGCCACCTGACCATTCGGCCCATCGACATCAGCCGGATCGCTGGAAGGCAGCCCGTCCGTGTCGAAGATTTCTTCGGTATTCTCGTCATAGAAGTCGACGATTTCCGCATCGGAATAAGCGTAGCCGAAGCGGTAATCGATGCGCTCGCCGAGCGAGCCGAACATCTCCAGCTCAAAGCCCTTGATCTCCGATTCACCGGCATTGACCACAAACGGCGTGGTCGTTCCCGAGGCGCCGCCTGACGAAGCCGTCAGATAAGGCTGAGACTGGGTGAGCTGCTGATCCTGCCAATCGAGATAGTAGACGGCCGCCGAGTATTGGGCCGCCCCGCCGAACAGCACGCCTTTCACGCCGAGCTCGTAGGACAGCACGGTCTCTTCATCGAAGGAGTCGAATTGCGCGGTGAACTCGTTGAAGTCCTGCTGATCGAAGAACTCACTGGCCGGCGGAATGGAGTTGAACCCGCCCGGTTTGTTGCCCTGTGCAATTGAGCCATACAGATTCATGTCGTCGTTGATCGCATAGCGCGCGGTCACACGCGGCAGGAAAGCGTCATAGGACGCAGTCCGCTCATTGACCGGATCAGGACGCACACCGCTGCCGGCGGCGCCGAAGACCAGATCCGTCGCCGTGATCTCGTCTTCTTGATAGCGGGCCTCCGCGCTCAGGGTCAGACGATCGGTCACATCCGCTTCGATCATCGCAAAGACGGCGCGGTTTTCCACTGAATCGCCGGAGCGGTAGAGCTCCTTCTCCGGCGCGGCGCTGAACAGGCCGCTGGCGTCGAACCCGTCACCGTCCTCTTCAAGATAATAATAGACGCCCGCCAGCCAGCGGATCCTGCGTTCCTGAGGCGACAGGATGCGCAATTGCTGGGAGACGTCCGAGACGCTGGATCCGCCAATGCTGAAATTGGGATCGTCGCTGGGCAGCAGCGTATTGTCGAAACCGTTCTGGTTAGTGGACGTGTTGTAGGCGGTGATCGAGGTCAGCTCATAGCCGTTGTCGAACTCGTGATCGATCCGCAGCGAGGAGCGCCAGGCGTTGCGCGCCGTGGTCCAGTAACCCAGCTCGCGCAGCTCATTGATATTGTAAGCAAAGCTGTCCGGCGTTTCGATCTCGCCGCAGAAATAGCCGCGCGACCGGTTGGACGAAAGCGGAATGCCGAAGAAGGAACCGGTGATGTTCGGCAAAAAGCAGTTCAGCTGATCACTGCCCTGGAAGGCGTAAGGGAAGCTCTCATCGCGATCCTGCGACCAGCCGACATTCAGCGTCACATCCCAGGCCGCACTCGGGCGCCAGATCAGCTTGGCGGCGAGATTCATCGTTTCCTGCCCGCCGATGGGCGGACCGCCATCGGCATTGGCGTAATCGCCGCCGAAATCGGACCAGCGGCCGCTCAACTCGCCAAACAGCGTGTCCTCCAGCAGCATGCCGGAGAGATAGCCGGTCGCCTCATAATGCTCGTGTTCAGCTGTGGTTAGCGATATCCGTCCCTGAGTCTCCTCGGTCGGTTCGCGTGTGATGAAGTTGATCGCACCGGCGAAAGTCTGCCGTCCGAACAAAGCCGATTGCGGCCCGCGCACGACTTCCACCTGGGCCAGATTGTCCAGCTGATAGCTTGAGATATTGCCGGACACGAACACGCCGTCGACGAAGAAGGCCGCGTTCGGCGAACCCAGAATGGAGGACATGCCGCGAATGGCCGGGCGCACATTGCCCCCGCCCTGCCCGCCGCCGGACCGGCCAAAGCCCTGACGCAGCGAGAAGCCCGGCGTCTGAAGCGCGACATCGGCGATATTGTCGATGCCGGAGGCCTCGATCTCAGCACCGGTGATCGCGGTGATCGCGAGCGGCACATCGGTGAGGTCCTCTTCACGCTTACGCGCGGTGACGAGAATCACGTCGCGGGCCGGCGCGTCGCTGGCGCCTTGCTCATCAGCGCCCGTTTGCGCCATCGCCGCAGAGCTGAGACCCGCCAGCATGGTGGATGACAAAAGCGCCGCGGCAATGCGGGCTGAAACCGTTGACTTCATAAGGACATCTCCCCTGTCCGAACCGCCGGCACCCCCATGAGGCGCAGCTCCATTCGCACAGCGTTATCCGGTCAGAAGAGCGCTGGGCCGACGCCCAGACGCGGAATAAACCGCCTCAGCGCCGCCCTTAAGCGTCCGTCGAATAACCCCATACGAGACTGAGCATACCCCAACACCGCACAAATGGTATATCTTTTAAAAAAATTGCGGATATTTAATGACTTAGGAAGCTTTGTGGCGCCCGACCCGTCATCCGGGACGCGCGACAGCGCTATCCGGGACCCAGTCCGGTGGGTCGGAACCGTAAGGCTCCAGGCGGAATGATCACGCAATGGGTCCCCGCTTTCGCGGGGATGACAGCCGAAAAACCTTACAATGGAATATTATCGTGCTTCTTCCACGGATTGCTCAGCTGCTTGTCGGCGAGGGTTCTGAGCGCGCGGATCAAGCGGCGGCGGGTGTTCCTCGGCTGGATGACGTCATCGAGATAGCCGCGTGAAGCCGCCACGAATGGATTGGCGAAGCGGTCTTCGTATTCTTTGACGTGCTCGGCCATCTTCTCGTCATCGCCGAGATCGGAGCGGAAGATGATCTCGGCTGCGCCCTTCGGACCCATCACGGCGATCTCCGCACTGGGCCAGGCGTAGTTGATATCGCCGCGAAGATGCTTTGACGCCATCACGTCATAGGCGCCGCCATAGGCCTTACGGGTGATGACGGTGAGTTTCGGCACTGTGGCCTCGGCGTAGGCGAACAGGAGTTTCGCGCCGTGCTTGATCAGCCCGCCATATTCCTGGTTCGTGCCTGGCAGGAAGCCGGGCACGTCCACGAAGGTGACGATCGGGATGGAGAAGGCGTCGCAGAAGCGCACGAAGCGCGCGGCTTTCTTCGACGCATCAATATCGAGCACGCCGGCGAGCGCCATCGGCTGATTGGCCACGAAGCCGACCGGTTGGCCTTCCAGACGGCCGAAGCCGACGACGATATTTTTCGCGTAGTCGGACGCGATTTCGTAGAAGTCCCGCTCGTCGGCGACCTTCGCGATCAGCTCCTTGATGTCATAGGGCTTGTTGGGGTTGGGCGGCACGAGCGTGTCCAGGCTCGGCTCAACGCGATCCGGATCGTCATAGACCGGACGGCGCGGCGGATCGGCGCGGTTGGAGGCGGGCAGGAAGTTGATCAGCCGGCGCACCTGCACCAGAGCTTCGATATCGTTCTCGAACGCGCCGTCGGCGACACCGGACTTCTTTGCGTGAACCGACGCCCCGCCCAGCTCCTCATGGGTGACGACCTCGTTTGTCACGGTCTTCACCACGTCCGGGCCGGTCACATACATATAGGCGGTGTCCTTCACCATGAAGATGAAGTCGGTCATGGCCGGCGAGTAGACATCCCCGCCCGCGCACGGGCCCATGATAACGCTGATCTGCGGCACGACGCCGGAGGCCAGCACGTTGCGCTGGAAGATCTCCGCATACCCGCCGAGCGCATCGACGCCTTCCTGAATGCGCGCGCCGCCGGCGTCGAACAGCCCGATGATCGGCGCGCCGTTTTTCAGCGCCGCGTCCTGCACCTTGCAGATCTTCCTGGCGTGGGCGAGCGAGAGCGAACCGCCGAACACTGTGAAGTCCTTGGCGAACACATAGACGAGCCGGCCATTGATCTCGCCACAGCCGGTCACGACGCCGTCGCCGGGGATTTTCTTATCGGCCATGCCGAACTCGTGGCAGTCGTGCTCCACGAACATGTCGAACTCTTCGAACGTGCCCTCGTCCAGAAGGACCTCGAGCCGCTCACGCGCTGACAGCTTGCCCTTTTCGTGCTGCGCGGCGATCCGCTTTTCGCCTCCGCCCATGCGGGCGGCGGCGCGTTTCTCGTCAAGCTGGTCGAGAATGGTCTTCATCTCACGGGCGCTCCGGCTGATGGGATATGACATCGCTGGTTAGCACCGGTTGGATCACACCAGCAAATGGACCGTGCGCCGAAGTGCGGCCCCCGCGACATGCCGGTCATTGTCCCGGAGGCTCCGGTCCCGTACATAGGAAATGATATACCAATTCAATCCGAGGCGATTTGCGTGCACGCTGAAGACGATCCGACCGGTGAACCCAAGACCGGACCGCTTGCTGGTCTGAGGGTCGTTGAATTCACCCATATGGTGATGGGGCCGGCGGCCGGGCTGATTCTGGCTGATCTCGGCGCGGATGTGATCAAGGTCGAACCGCTGGGCGGCGACAAGACGCGGCGCCTGGCCGGGGCAGGCGCGGGCTATTTTGCGATGTATAACCGCAATAAGCGCTCCGTCTGTGTGGATCTGAAGTCTGCTGAGGGCGCCGCCGCGATCAGGTCGCTCATCGGGCGAGCTGATGTCTTCGTGGAGAATTTCCGTCCCGGCGCGCTCGATAGGCTGGGTTTTGGTGCAGAAGCGCTGCAGGCGGACAATCCGCGCCTCATTTACTGCTCTGAGAAGGGCTTTCTGGACGGGCCTTACGCGCACCGCACTGCGCTGGACGAGGTGGCGCAGATGATGGGCGGGCTGGCGTACATGACCGGGCCTCCAGGCCAACCCTTGCGCGCCGGCGCTTCGGTGATTGACGTCACCGGCGGCATGTTCGGCGCGATCGGCGTGCTGGCTGCCCTGCAGGAGCGCCATTCCACCGGGCGCGGCAAGATCGTGACCGCCTCGCTGTACGAGACCACCGCCTTCCTGGTCGGCCAGCACATGGCCCAGAAGGCCGTCACAGGAAAAGCCGCCGCGCCGATGCCGGCGCGGGTCTCCGCCTGGGCCATCTATGACGTCTTTGACACCGCCGATAACGACAAGCTCTTCGTCGGCGTCGTGTCCGACACGCAATGGAAGATTTTCTGCCAGGCTTTCGGCTTTACCGACTGGGCCGGCGACGAGACGCTCGCGCTGAACACCGACCGGGTGGCGCGGCGCGATGAAATCATGCCTCAGGTCCGCGCCGCGTTTTTAAAGCTCACCCGCGCCGATCTGATGGAGACGCTGGAACGCACCGGGCTGCCGTTCGCGCCCATCACCCGACCGGAAGAGCTGTTCGACGACCCGCATCTGAACGCTGGCGGGCTGCTCGACATGCAGCTGCCGGACGGTCAGCACACCAAGCTGCCCGCCCTTCCCCTGTCCTATGGGGGCGCGCGTCCGGCCAAGCGCTACGATCCGCCGCGCGCCGGCGAACATACGCGCGACGCGCTGGCGGAAGCCGGTCTGAGCGCGAGCGAAATCGAAGCCTTGATCGCCGCCGGTCGCGCACAATCATGCGATGAGGACGGCGCGGAGCGCGTGAGCGCGCAATAGCCATGAGCGGTGCGTCCACCCTGTTCGACAAGATCTGGGCCGAGCACGAAATCGCGCGCGACGGGTCCGGCCAGTCCCTGATCGCAATCGACCGGGTCTTCCTGCACGAGCGCACTGGGGCGGCGGCCCTGACCAGCCTGGCCGAAGCCGGGCGAGCGCCGATCGCGCCGGACCGTGTCTTCGTGACCATGGACCACATCGTATCGAACCGGCCGGGACGCGGCGCGGATGAGGCGCGCACCCCCACGGGCGGCGCCTTCATCACCGCGACGCGCGAGGCCGCGAAGGCTGCAGGGCTTCGCCTGGTGGACGTCGATGATCCGCGTCAGGGCATTGTCCACGTCATCGCCCCGGAACTCGCCGCCGCCCTGCCCGGCCTGACGCTGATCTGCCCGGACAGCCATACCTGTTCGCTTGGCGCGCTTGGCGCGCTGGCCTGGGGCGTGGGGTCTAGCGAAGCGGAACACGCCATTGCCACGGGCGCGGTTCGTCTTCAGAAACCGCCTCAAATGCGGGTGCGGATCACCGGCGCTCTGCATCCGGGCGTGACCGCGAAGGATCTCGCCCTTCACATCATCGCCGCCCACGGCGCCGGGGGCGGATTACGTTCAGCCATTGAATTCACCGGCGAGGCCGTCACCGCGCTGAGCCTCGAAGAACGATTGACGCTGTGCAATCTGGCCGTCGAATTCGCCGCCTTCACCGCCATCATCGCGCCGGACGAAAGCGTGTTCGAGCACCTGAATGGTCGCAGTTTCGCTCCGGCCGGCCCGCTCTGGGGCGAGGCCGTTGCGCACTGGCGGGCTCTGCACAGCGATGCTGGCGCGCACTTCGATCATGAGATCGAGATCTGCGCCGATGACGTCGCACCACGCATCACCTGGGGCACAAGCCCCGGTCAGGGCGCCGGGTTTGATGAACACGCGCCTAATCCAGCCAAGGCGCCGCCGGACAAGCGCGCCAGCCTGATGCGCGCCCTCGATTACATGGGGCTTGAACCGGGCCAGGCGCTCACAGGCCTGTCGATTGACGGCGCCTTTATCGGCTCGTGCACCAATGGCCGGCTGTCCGATCTGCGCGCGGCGGCGGATTTATTGCGCGGTCGAAGCGTCGCTCAGGGCGTAAGGGCGATCTGCGTGGCCGGATCGCAAAGCGTGAAACGCGCCGCCGAGGCCGAAGGTCTTGATACGGTCTTCCGCGAGGCGGGGTTTGAGTGGGGCGAGCCGGGCTGCGCGCTGTGCTTCTACGCAGGCGGTGAGACCTTCGCGCCGGGCGCGCGGGTCATCTCCTCGACCAATCGCAATTTCGAAGGCCGGCAGGGCCCCGGCGTACGCACGCATCTGGCGAGCCCGGCCACAGTGGCGGCATCGGCGGTAACCGGTCAGATCACCGATCCGCGCACGCTGGCCGGCGCAGCGGCTGAGGCAGCGGAATGACGCCCTTCACTGTGCATCACGGGCGCGCCGCCCCCATTGCGGTCGATAATGTCGATACCGACCAGATCATCCCTTCGCGGGAGATGCGCACCACCGGCAAGACCGGGCTCGGCGCCGGATTGTTTGCCGGCTGGCGCTATCTTGCGCCCGGCTCACGTGAGCCGAATCCGGATTTTGTCCTGAACCAGCCGATTTTCGCAGACGCCACCATCCTTGTCGCCGGTGAGAATTTCGGCTGCGGTTCATCGCGCGAGCACGCGGTCTGGGCGTTGGTGGATTTCGGCGTCCGGGCGGTGATCGCCAAATCCTTCGGCGACATTTTCTACAATAACTGCACCCGCAATGGCGTGTTGCCCATCGCCCTGCCCGGCGCCATTGTCGATGCCCTCTTCGGTGCGCTCGGAGAAGGCGGTGAGGTCAGGATCGACCTTGCCGCACAGACGGTTGAATGCGCAGCGGCGCAGGTCAGCGCCCGCTTCCAGATCGCTCCGGGGCCCAAGGCCATGCTGCTTGAAGGGCTCGACCCGATCGGGCTGACGCTGAAACAGGCCGACGAGATCGCCGCCTTTCTGGTGCACGACAGGAACCGCCGGGCCTGGGCGTACGCCCTTCCCGCTCAGGAGAGCTGAACCATGAAGATAGAGATCAGCGAAGTCGGCCCGCGCGACGGGCTGCAGAACTGCAAGGCCATCATGCCGACCGAGGCGAAGAAGGCCTGGATCAAGGCCGAGTACGAAGCCGGCGTGCGCGAGATCGAGGTCGGCTCCTTCGTGCCGGCCAAGCTGCTGCCGCAACTGGCCGACACCGCCGAAATCGTCACCTACGCCCGCACCCTGCCCGGGCTTGTCGTCGCGGTGCTGGTGCCCAATCTGCGCGGCGCGCAGGGCGCGGTTGAGGCAGGCGCGCACAAGATCACCCTGCCCTTGTCGGTAAGCGAGACGCACAGCCTGAAGAATCTGCGCCGCACCCATGAGCAGGTGCTCTCCGAAGCGCGCGCCATCGCTGAACTGATCACCGCCGAGGCGCCGGACACCCATTTCGAAGGCTCTCTTTCGACCGCATTCGGCTGCACGCTGGAAGGCGCCATTCCGCTCTCGCAGATTCTGCGTCTGGCGGAGGGGCTGGCGGACGCCGGCTGCGCGGAGATCGGCATTTCCGACACTACCGGCTATGCGGAGCCAGCCTCAGTACGCGCGCTGATCCGCGCGGTGCGCGGCGCGGTCGGCGCCGACAAGGTTCATGGCATCCACCTGCATAATACGCGCGGGCTGGGACTGGCCAACGCATTGGCCGCGTTTGAAGAAGGCCTGACCACGTTTGACTCCTCGCTCGGCGGGCTGGGCGGCTGTCCGTTCGCGCCCGGCGCCAGCGGCAACATCGTCACCGAGGATCTGGTCTTCATGTTTGAAGGCATGGGCGTCGATACCGGGATTGATCTCGACGCCTTGCTGAAAGTGCGCGAGATCGTGGCTGCAGCGCTACCGGACGAACCGCTCTACGGCTTCACCCCGGACGCCGGCCTGCCGCTGGGTTTCGGGCGAGGCGTGACACAGGCCGGCCAGCCAGACGCCGCCTGAGTGCGTCACCTTGCCGGTTGCGCACATCGCTGCAAATGCTACCCCGCTGAAGAACGAAACTGCTTTGAGATAAAGAAGAAAGGCTCGCCGTCATGAAGCGCTTGCTGATCACCGCCGCTGCGATTTCCACGCTCTCATTGGCCGCTTGCGGCGGGGGCGATGACGCCGCCACGCCGGAGGCGCCGCAAGCGCCGTCCACACCGACGACGACCAGCGAAGCCCCGGCGGCTCCGCCCACACCGGAGCCAGCGCCCGAGCCGGAAGAGGAAGCCGTCGATGAGCGCGCTGCGACCATTCTGGCCGCGCTGGGCGAGCCCTATATCAGCGCCGATCTGCGCAACGGCCAGCGCCGCTTCCGGCTCTGCCAGTCCTGCCACACCCTGCCGGAGGACGGTCGCCACATGGTCGGACCGAACCTCTACGGTCTGTTCAGCCGCAATGTCGGCGATGCGGAAGACTTCCGGTACTCCAACGCGCTGCAGGAGGCCGACTTCGCCTGGACGCCGGCTGAGCTGGAGCAGTGGCTGGCCAATCCGCGCGGCTACCTGCCGGGCAACCGCATGAGCTTCGCCGGTGTGCGCAATGAAGACGACCGCCATGACCTGATCGCCTATCTCGCCGTGGAAACGCACAGCGAATAGCCGCTCACCTTCATGCTTTGATGAGCGCCGCCCTGACTGAATTCAGGGCGGCGTTTTTTATTCCGCCGGCATCGTCGCCGGGCGGCCATCGGCCTTTTCTTCGGCTTCCAGCTGTCTGGAGACCCAGTTCGGCGTCTTGGTGTAGCGGCCAAAGACCGAATACACGGTAGGCACCACGAACAGGGTGAAGAGCGTCGCCACGAGCACGCCGGAGAAGATCACCACCCCGATGGTGATCCGGCTCTCTGAACCTGGCCCTGATGCGAAGACGAGCGGTGAGGCGCCCACGGCGGTGGAGATGCCGGTCATGAGGATGGGACGCAGCCGCGTCTCGGCGGCCTGCAGCGTCGCGTCCCGCAGTTCATAGCCCTGATCGCGCAGCTGATTGGCGAACTCCACGATCAGAATCCCGTTCTTGGCCGCCAGCCCGACAAGGATGATCAGTCCGATCTGAGAATAGATGTTCAGGCTCGATCCCGCCATGTAGAGCCCGAACAGCCCGCCCGCTACGGCGAGCGGCACGGTGAGCATGATCACAAGCGGCTGGATCAGGCTTTCAAACTGCGCAGCCAGCACCAGGAAGACGATGAGCAGCGCCAGCGCAAAAGCGAACAGGACCGCGTTATTGGCCTCCTGGAAGTCCTTGGCCCCGCCGACATACTGCGTCGAAACGCCAGGCGGGAGCTGTTCAGCCGCCCAGCTGTCGAGCCAGTCGACCGCTTCACCGAGCGAATAATCACCGCCCAGCGTCGCCGATACGGTGATGGCGCGCTGACGATTGACGCGGTCGCGGCTGGAGGCTTCACCGACTTCGCGTAGAGCGACCAGGTTGGACAACGGGATGAGCGAGCCTGACCCGGCGCGCACATAGAGCGTTTCCAGGTCATTTTGGGAGGCGCGTGCTTCACTGCGGTTTTCCGCAATCACGTCATAGGCCTCGCCGCGGTCAATGAACTGTCCGATGCGGCGCGAGCCCAGATGGGTCTGCAGCGTACGACCGATATCGGCCACCGAAACACCCAGCGCTGCGGCGCGCTCACGATCAATATCGACGATGAGGCGAGGCGAGTTCGGCTGATAATCCTTGCGCGCGCGCTGAAGGTTCGGATTGCCCCGCCGGATCGCCATCAGCAGGGCTTCAGCTTCCGCGTCCAGCACCGCGTAGTCGGACCCCAGAAGGACGAACTGGATATCATCGCCCTGACCGCCGCCGCCGAGCCCGCCGCGCATGCCGGCGAAGGCGCGCACGCCGGTCAGCTCGCCGAATTCACGATTGACCTGAGCGATGATTTCTCGCCCGTCGCGGCGCTCGCCCCAAGGCTCCATCGAGCCGATGACCACGCCGGTATTGAACCCGCCGCCGCCCCAGCCAGGCACGACGACCAGCGCGCGGCGCAACTCGCCCGCTTCCAGACGGCGCATCAGCACCGCTTCGATCTCGTCGGCCTGCTCGGCCATGTAGTCAAAACTCGCCCCTTCAGGGCCCGAGAAGAAGCCGAAAAAGCCGCCGCGATCCTCCGGCGGGGTCAACTCAGCCGGCAGGCGCAGAAAGAGTAGCATCGCGCCGGCGATCGCGATCACAACCACCGGCAGCACCAGCGCGGGAAGCTTCAACGCGATTTCAAGGCTGTCGCGATAAGCTGAGCGCACCCGGTCCAGACCGGCGTCGACCCAGCGTGACGGACCGCGAATCTCTGAGGAGGGGCGCAGAAGCTTGGACGCCATCATCGGCGACAGCGTCAGCGCCACGAAGCTCGACAGAATGACCGCTCCGGAAATGGTGATCGCCAGCTCGGTGAAGATGCGTCCGATCAGGCCGGGCAGGAAGACCAGCGGGACGAAGACCGCCACCAGGGTTGCAGTTGTCGCCACCACCGCGAAGAAGACCTGTCGCCCGCCCCTGAAAGCGGCCAGAACCGGGGTCTCGCCCATGTCCACGCGGCGCTGGACGTTCTCCAGCACCACGATGGAATCATCGACCACAAGGCCGATGGCGAGCACCAACGCCAGGAGCGTCAGGATATTGATCGAGAAGCCGAACGCGGCGAGTACGGCGAATGTCCCGATCAGACAGACAGGCACGACCGCCGCCGGAATCACCGCTGCACGCAAAGAGCCCAGGAATAGGTAAATGACGACCACCACGAGCAGCGCCGCTATGCCGAGCGTTCGCCACACCTCGATGATGGATTGCTCAATGAAGATGGTGTTGTCGAACGCCAGGAGGAGCTGCATGCCCTCAGGCAGGCTAGCGCGGATTTGCTCGGCGCGCGCATGGATCAGGTCTGCGACCTCCACCGAATTGGAGCGGCTCTGACGAACGAAGCCGAGCCCGATCATGTTCTGGGTGTTGCCGCGGAACAGGGCACGCGGCTCGGCTGCGGCAAGCTCCACATCGGACACTTCGCCAAGACGGATGACATGCCCGCCGGGCGCTGTGCGGATCGGCAGGCGCGAAAACGCGTCCGGGTCGGAGAAGAGCCGTTCAACGCGCACCACCAAACGGGTGTCGGAGGTCTCCACAGAGCCGCCCGGCAGCTCCACATTCTGTGTGCGCAGCGCCGATTCGATATCGCTGACGGTCACGCCCCGCGCGGCCATCTCCTGCGGGTCGAGCCAGATACGCATGGCATAGCGCCGTTCGCCGCCAATGCGGACCTGCGCCACCCCGTCCAACGCGCTGAAAGCGTCGAGCACATAACGGTCGGCGTAATCGGTCAGCTCTTCCGATGTCAGCCGGTCAGACAACAGATTATACCACATGAACGGGCGCGCATCGCCATCCTGTTTGCTGACCTCAACGCGCTCGACATCATCAGGAAGGGCATCCTGCACACGCGCCACCGCGTCGCGCACATCATTTGCGGCGGCTTCGATATCGCGGCCGAGCTGGAAGGTGACCGTGATGCTCGACCGGTTGTCGCGTGAGCTGGAACGGATTGTGTCGATGCCCTCGATGCCCGACAGCCGGTCTTCGATCAGCTGGGTGACGCGGTTCTCAACCACCTCCGCATTCGCGCCCGGATAGGAGGCGCTCACCGAGACGATCGGCAGATCGACATCAGGCAGCTCGCGCAGCGGCAGGTTCTGGAAGCCGAGAATTCCAAACACGATAACCAGCGCGCTGGCCACAAAGGCCAGAACCGGTCGGCGGACAGCGACATCAGACAGGGTCATGGTCAAGCGCCTCCAGAGGCGGTGGCCGGCTGACCCGTCGTCGGGCGCCCGGCCGGACGCTGCGGCTCATCGCCGACAATGCGGACCGGCGCTCCGGGACGGACCCGGTGCACGCCTTCGGCCACGATGCGTTCGCCGGCCTCAAGGCCGGAGACCACTTCGATCAGGCCGCGCTGACGCATGCCCAGCCGGATATCGCGCGCTTCAACGGTCGCGCCCTCATCTGCATCCACCACGACATAGACGAAGCTACGCTCCTGAACTCGGGTCACAGCGGCTTCCGGTATGGCCGGGCGTTCGCGCTCCTCACGGCGCACTTCCACACCCAGCAGCATGCCCGGACGCAAGCGCCCGTCAGCATTGTCGATCTCGGCGCGAACGGTGACAGCGCGGGTGGACGGGTCCACGCGCGTGTCGATCTGGGCGATGCGCCCGTCGAACACCACACCGTCAAACGCGGCGGCGTTGGCGCGAACAGTCATGCCCGGCTCCAGCACTGACAGGAAGCGCTCCGGCACGGTGAAATCAAGTTTGATGATGGAGGTGTCGTCGAGCCGGGCGATCACGTCGCCAGGACGCACCAGCTCACCCACGCTGACCTCGCGCAATCCCACAACGCCATCGAAGGGCGCGCGGATGATGCGATCGGAAAGCTGGGCTTCGATCGCGTTCACGCGCGCACGCGCGCGTTCTATCTGGGCATTGGACTCGTCAAGCCGAGACTGGGCGGAGACCCCCCGCTCGACCAGATCGCGCGTTCGGTCGATCTCGCGCTGCGCCTCACGCAAAGTCGCGCGCGCTTCTGACAGGCCTGCGGCTTCTTCTACCGCAGACAGTTCAACAAGAATGGCGCCGGCTTCAACGCGCTGCCCTGAATCAAACTCCAGCCGGCGGATCGTGTCGGAGACAATGGCGGTGATGGTGACTGACTCATTGGCATTCGCCGTGCCCAGCGCTTCGACAATGTCGGCGAAAGTGCGGGTTTCAACCGGCTCGACGGCAACCGGTATTCCACCACGCGTGCCGCCCCAGCCTCCTGAATCAGACCCTGATTCACCCAGCATTCTGATCGCAACTGCGGCCGCCATGATGACGAAAACCGCTGCGATGAAGATCAAAAACCCAGCCCGCTTCATTCCGTACCCTCCGATGCGTAATCGGATATGCGCCTATACGCTCGAAAATCAAAGCCTCTGACGACCTCGTGATGTGAAGCCGGTCTAGAAGCGGCGCCAGAGCGAAACCATCAGCGCTCGCTCTTCGGCCATGCGTGATGCGCTGACGGTTCCCAGCGCGCCGAACTCAAGGCTGGTTCTGGCGCTGACATCATACCGTATGGAAGCCTGAACGCGATGATTGGCGAAGGGCTTTTCACCCTCAGGCCCTGGCGACCATATGACGTGGGAGCGCCCGAGCAGCATGAAGTCTTCAATGAGCTGGAGACCGACTGTCACATCAAACCGAACCTCATCGCCAACAGCATCCGTGCGCCGACGATAGGCCAGCTGGCCCTCGATGAAGTGGGATTCACCGATCGAACGGCCGGCCAGAACGCGCGCCTCAACATCCCCGCCGCCCTGACCGAAGGGCGCGTTATTCCAGTTCTCGCCGGGCCCCTGCAGCGTGATCAGCGCCTGTGCAGACACCGCCCAGCGCCCGTAATCATAAAGGGACCAACGCGCAGCCAGTTCTGACCCGGACAGGTTTCGCAGCGCGAAACCTTCATCGCTTGAACTTTCAGGAAAGCGCGTGATGTCCTGCAGGGCAATACGGCCAACCAGGGTGAGGCGTTCGCTGAAGCCATGCTCGGCATAGATGGCGATCTCGTCCTTACGCAGCACATCGCCGCCCGGCAGACGCAATTCGTCATACATCACCGTGCGGATGACCAGCGTCTCACCGGGTTCACGCACCCAGGCGCCCGCCTCAACCTTTCCGGTGATCAGACCAGCCAGCAGACCAACACAGGCGAGCAGAACCACGCGCAAGCCGATACCTCATGGGAAACCTGCCCGCACTCCTCACTCTAAAAGGGAGAATGTCCAGAATTTTTTCGCCTTAGGGGCGATCAGCTATCAAAGCCGGGGCTTTGGCGCCGCACACGGTCCAGAAGCGCGGCCCAGGCGATCTCCTTGAAGAGATCGTTGGTGATGCCTTCCTCGCCCTGGGCATAGACGCGGTCCTGCATGGTTTGATCCCATTCGATCAGATCGGCGCCGCTGCCCTGCGCCATTGTCTGGATCTTGCAGGCCCGTTCCAGAAGATACATGCGCAAGTATGCAGAGAACGGGTGATCGCCCACGGTCAGCGTGCCGTGATTACGCAGGATCATCAGATGATGCTTGCCCAGATCGGCGACCAGGCGCGCCTTCTCGTCATGGTCCAGCGCGATGCCCTCATACTCGTGATAGACAACGTCCTTCATCACATTCATCGCCAGCTGGGAGATCGGCAGGAGCCCGCGCTTTTGCGCCGCGACCGCAACGCCCTGATCAGTGTGCAGATGCATGGCCACCGCCACGTCGGGGCGCGCTTCATGAATGGCGGAATGGATGGTGAAGCCCGCCGGGTTGATACCGTAGCGGCTGGGCGGCAACACATTGCCCTCAATGTCCACCTTCACAAGGTTGGACGCCGTCACATCCTCGAACAAAAGCCCGAACGGGTTGATCAGAAAATGCTCCTCGGGGCCGGGGACCCGCATGGAGATGTGAGTGAAGAACAGATCATCCCAGCCATGCGTGAAGCACAGCCGGTAAAGCGCCGCCAGATCGCAGCGCGCCTTCCATTCGGCCTCGTCGACCTGATCCTTCACCGAAACCGCAGCGGCATCATCCATGATAGTCTCCAACCCACTGAACTGAGATCAATCGGAAAGATCGCTCTGATGGGCGTCGAGGTCAAACCGCGCCGACTGGCCCGGTCACAGATCGCGCGCCAGCCTCAGCCCGCTCATCTGCCACTGCGCGCCCGGATACATGAAATTGCGATAGCTCGCGCGCATATGCCCCGGAGGGGTCAGGCGCGACCCGCCGCGCAGCACATACTGCCCGCACATGAACTTGCCATTATACTCGCTGATCGCGCCTTCAGGCGCGCGATAGCCCGGATAAGGCGCGTAATCTGACCGCGTCCATTCCCACACGCCGCCGAAACACCCGGCGTCTTCGCCGGTTGGGTGAAGCCATTCGCCCGGTTCGGCCCAGTGTACGGCCTGCGGATCGGCGTCCGCCGCGCCGTGCTCCCACTCAAACTCCGTAGGCAGACGCGCGTCAGCCCAGCTGGCGAAGGCGTTGGCTTCGAAAAAGTCGATATGGCTGACCGGCGCATCCGGATCGAGATCGATTTCGCCGTGCAGCGTGCGCTCGCGCCAGCCTGAATCGCTGCCGCGCCAGTAGAGCGGGGCTGCACGTCCCTCCTCGCTGATCCGTGACCAGCCGTCCGACAACCACAGCGAGGCCGTGCGATAGCCGCCATCGGCGATGAACTGGGCGTACTCCCCATTGGTCACAGGCCGCGACGCCAGGGCGAAGGGGTGCAGCAGGGCGCGATGGCGCGGCCCCTCATTGTCGAAGGCGAACTGCGCGCCCTCATGGCCCAGCTCGACCATCCCGCACTTGAAGCGACGCCAGTTCAGCGCCGGCGCAGGGCGCCTGGCCGGCGCGGCGCGCGGATAGACAGCCTGATCGAAAGGGTGGCGTGAAATCGCGTGCTTGATGTCGGTCAGCAGTAATTCTTGATGCTGCTCCTCATGGGCGATGCCGGTCTCAATCACCGCACGCGCCTGCGAAACCGTCTGCGCATCGGTCGTTTCCAGCCATTCACCGACCGCCGAGGTCACCGCTTCGCGATACTCCAGTATCCGCGCGATGCCCGGCCGGGTCAGCAAGCCGCGCTCCGGGCGCGAATGGCGCTCGCCGACGCCCTCATAGTAGGAGTTGAACAGAAAGCAGAAGGCCGGGTCGAAAGGCTGGTAGCCTGGCGCGCAAGGCGCAAGCAGAAAGGTTTCCCAGAACCAGGTCGTGTGCGCCAGATGCCATTTTGTCGGCGAGGCGTCGCACATGGACTGGACGGTCATGTCCTCCGCCGACAAGGGCGCGGCAAAGGCCTCAGAGCGCCCCCGGACCGCGCAGAAGCGATCCTTCAGATCTTCGTTGAAGGTGTCGAGATCTCTGGCCACCAGACCACCCCGGCTCGCCGGCGCACTGAAAAAGCACGGCGGCTGTCTTGCAATCTGATCAGGGTGGACCGCTCATGCGCGCGGCGCAACCCCGACCAGAGTCGCAGGCCCGGCCTTGCGCACACGCGCGGCTGTGGTTTCAATCAATGGGCCGGATCGACCCTTTTCGCCCTTCACTTAGGCAGACCTCATGCGCCTTGCTTTTCACGCCGCACCGCGTCCGGACGCGCAGACCGCTCATGACGATCTCGTCAGGCGGTATGGCGAAAACGCGCTTGAAGACGCCGATGTGCTGGTCGCGCTAGGCGGAGATGGCTGCATGCTCGACGCGCTTCATACCGTCATGCAGCGCGAACTGGACCTGCCGGTCTACGGCATGAACTTCGGCTCGGTCGGGTTCTTGATGAATGAACCGGATGACGACGATCTGATCGCCAGGCTGGAGAAGGCTGAACGCGCGCACATCCATCCGCTGCGCGCTGAAGGTCAGTGCACTGGCGGATCCACATTCAGCGCGCTGGCGATCAACGAGGTCTCGTTGCTGCGCGAAACCCGGCAGACGGCCAAAATTCGGATCGCCATTGACGGCACGGTGCGCATGGGCGAGCTCGCCGCCGACGGCGTGCTTGTCGCAACGGCAGCCGGCTCCACGGCCTACAATTTCTCAGCCCACGGCCCGATCCTGCCGATCGACGCGCAGCTGCTGGCGCTCACGCCGATCAGCGCCTTCCGTCCGAGGCGCTGGCGCGGCGCGCTCCTGCGCCATTCCTGCGAGGTGCGCTTCGACGTTCTGGAACCTGACAAGCGCCCGGTATCCGCCGTGGCGGACAATACCGAGTTCCGTGAAATCGCCCATGTGTGCGTGCGCGAAGCAGCCGACATCACGCTGACCATGCTGTTTGATGCCGGCCGGGCGCTGGATGAACGCATTCTTCTGGAACAGTTTTCGACCTGAGCCCCGAAGCGCTACCCTGCGAGCTCCCGCCTTAGCGCGACATTAAGCAATCACCGGCTATGCTCTTCGCCAAGTTAAGGGGTGTGTCGTGGGGAGCGAAGTCAAACCCGATCAGGCCTTGGCCAACCTTCGCGTTCTCATCGTCGATGATAACGCGGCGATGCGAGGGTTGGTGCGCGCGATCCTCGGCGCCTTCGGATGCGAAAACGTGTTCGAGGCGGACGGGGCTAAGCGCGCCATGGAAATTTTACGCGGCGATGCGATCGATCTGGTGATCAGCGACTGGAAGATGAGCCCTGTGGACGGAATCGAGTTGGTGAAGATCATGCGCGACCCCGAGCAGAGCCCGACTCCTTATATGCCGGTCATCATGCTCACCGCCTATGCGGAGCCCTCGCGCGTTCATGAGGCGCGCGATGCGGGAGTCACCGAGTTTCTCGCCAAACCGTTTTCCTCTGAAAACCTCTACCGGCGCATCCAGTCCATCGTGAACCGCCCCCGCCCCTTCGTACGAACCAAAGTCTTCTTCGGCCCTGATCGTCGACGCCGCGGGGACGGCGACTATCTGGGGCCGGAACGCCGCGACGATCCCGTCATCTAAGCCTGACACAAGACCTGAAAAGCTGGAGCCTTCTACATGGCGCAACGCGAAAAGCCGATTGAGATCATCACTCCGCCCAACATGCTGCGCGTGAAGGTCGGCGGACGCATTGCGCCGGCCGATCCCAGTGCGATCGCACGGGCCGAAGCCGCGATTGACCAAATGAAGGTTGAATTCAAGGACTGGCTCGGCGAGGAAGTCGCGAAGCTGGAAGCCGCCTTCGCACGCACCGGGGCAGCCGGCCTTGTCGGCGAAGCCGGCGATCAGCTCTTCATCGTCGCCCATGATCTGCGCGGGCTCGGAACGACCTATGAGTTCCCGATCATCACGCGCATGGCCGCTTCTCTGGCGCGCCTGATCGAAAGCGATGAAAAGCGCGCCAAGGTTCCTGCTGAACTTGTCGGCGCCCATGTCGGCGCGATCAGCGCGGCGTTGCGCCAGAATATCCGCACCGACGACAACCCGGTCGGACGTCAGCTTGCCGAAGAGCTGGAAACCCGTGTCACCGATCTGGTTGGCCCGCCCGGCTGACAGCCCGACAGCTGAAGCCTGACCAGACAGTTCGAAGACTCAGAACGCGACATGACCGTGAAGACAGGCGTTGCGGCGTTCCTGTTTGCTGTCAGGACGCGACGCGAACCGGCTCGTCGATCAGGGCGCGGTCTTCATCAAGCCGTTCCAGGCAGTACATCAGATCAGCTTCTGGCGCGCCCTGAAACTGGGTGAAGATACGCTCGGTCAGGCGCTTGCGGAAACGCGCCGCATCGCCGGGCCCGCCCGGACCGACCTCCAGCGAGTGATAGGCGCTCAGGGCAGCCTTGATCGCGGACAGGATGCGCGGCGGCAGACCAGTCCGGTCGAACACCGCCTGCAGGCCGAGCGGTCCGGCGTCATGGATCAACATCCAGGCCTTGGCGTGATCGACGCCGGCAAGCTCGGCGATCGCGTGCTCAAAGAAGCTGATATGGCCCCTGAACAGCGCGCGCAGGATGAGTGACGGGCTGAGCCGTCCATTCATCTGAAGCTGCTGAACAAAACGCCGGGGGTCATCAGACAGACCCGCCTGCTCCACCAGGTCGATCGTCGCGCGCTCTCGCGCACCCTCTGACAGCTCCACCGCGAGCTGGGCCGGCAGGGCGTGGCGCGAGACCAGCCTTTGCATCGCTTCATCGGAGATGCGCGAGATCAGACGTTCGGTGACCTCAAGCGGCAGGGTCTTGCGATCCACAAAGCGTTCCAGCACATCGGCCCGCTGATCAAACCGCTTCAGGGTGATCGCATAACAGTCGCTGTCGAACGCCGCGCCGTCATTGGCTGCAGCCGCGCCAACGGCGCTGGCCGAACCGCGCATGACGATTTCCTTCACCACCGGGGCGGATACGCTGGCGCGCGAGGCCACGGCGGTCTGGCGGATCGCGGCGCCGTTGCGCACGATCTCGACCAGATCCTCATCCATGAGGGAGGGCGATTCCACGATGACCGGCACCGCGATGGACTCGACATCGTCGGCCAGTCGACGCGCCACATCGCGCGGCAGATGGGCCGAGCGTTTCAGGGTCACGGCCATGGCGCGACGCACGATCTCCGCTGCGTCTTCGGCCAGAATGCGCAGGATGGCTTCAGCCGCACCGCGCTCCTCATCGGACAGGGACTTGCCGGCGATGCGCGTGCACAGCTTCCGCGCCGCGATGGCGCGCGCTTCGGGATCGGTGTCTGCGGTCAGGCGCGCGATGTCGTCACGCGTCAGCCTTGCGCGAAGCTGTGTCACGCTCATGGCGGAGTATCCCCAGATAACTTCACCGACAAGCCTGAGGCGAAACCCTTAACGAGACCTTGCAGATCAGCGCTCGTCTTTACGCCCGCCCGGCACGTCCAGCGAGGCGAGAATCTCCACCAGGGCCGGCGACAGCACGCCGCCGGTCACCGGGCCTCGAACCGGGGTTTGGAAGGGGGCGGCATGGGTCGGAGCCGCCGGCGCGGTCACATTTCCCTCAAGGGGTCGCGGCGGAGCCCCCTCCTCCAGCTGCACCAGCCGGTCGAGCACCTCCTGAACGCTTCTCGCGCGGCCCTGTTCGTAGAAGATGGGCCGGTTGGCCTCCGCCGCCGCTGGAAACAGCGTGTCAGCGCGCAGCCCCGGCTGACTCTGGGCGGCCTGGATCAGCTCGGCCGCGCCGCTGGCGCCAAGAAAATGCGCGGCATAGAGCTCGCCGCGCGTCGGCTCGCGACCCAGCGCCGTGCGCAGCGAGGCCGCGTTTTCATTGGCAAGCTCGCCGGCCAAGCGGCTGGACAGGCCTGCATCAAATCGCAGATCGAGGATGGCGTCTCGCTTGGCCGGATCAGTGACCTGGAAACGACCATCGCTGCGCTGGTCGATCGCCTTGGACAGATCCGCCACGCCATGCTTCTCGCCATGGCGCGACATCATCGCCAGCCAGGTCTGCTCGATGAACTGAAACATGCCCGATGCGGAAGACGTGCGCGCGCGCGCATCCGGATCAAAATTGCTCTCACGCGCGGCGGTGCGCATCAGGAAGTCGAAATCGACGCCCGTGGCGCGCGCCGCTTCAGCGATGAAGCGCACCGGAGAGCCTGCCGAACCAGCCGCGGACGAGGCTTGAGAGGATATAAGCGGGAATTCGGCCATGATCAGTCCTGCCAGGCGCCCAGCGAATCGTAACGCATTAAGCTTGGACAATCGCCGATAACGCTTCGTTAAGCCTGATCGGAGCCGTTCGGCATGAAGGCGACGGGCCAGGCGCTGTCCTCACCCATCACCGCCGCTTCAGCCGCCTCGGCCATGGCCGGCGCCAGCAGAACGCCATTTCGGTACCCGCCCACAGCCGCGATGATGCGCAGGCGTTCAGTGCTCGCCGGCGTCAGGCCAACGAGCGGAAACCCGCCGCGCGCACGAGGGCGAAGGCCCGCCCAGCGCTCCATCTCCTGCGCGCGCGCAAGGCCCGGCGCCAAGGCTATGGCGCGCGCCTTCAGCGCTTCGATGGCCTGGCTGTCCGTGGTCAGGTCTGCGGCCCCCGGCTCGCTGGTCGCCCCGATCACAACCCGCCCATCCGGCTTTGCGGCGAGATACACGTCCAGCGCCCGGATAACCTGAGCCGGGGCTGTGCCGGGGGCGGCGCGAAGGCTCAGCATCTGACCCTTGACTGGTTCAATCTCGCTCACCCCGGCCAGCCCCGCCAGCCCGGCCGCCGCCCCGGTCGCAAGGATCACGGAATCGGCGCGCAGCCGCTCGCCATTGGACAGCACCGCCTCGCCGCGTTCAGGGTCGAGTGCGGCAAGACCGGCGCCGCTTCGAACCGCGCCGCCGAGCCGACCGACCGCAGCGATCAAGGCTTCGGCAAGCCGGCGATTATCCACCTGACCATCCATCGGGAAGCGCAGCGCGAAGCGCGCCGGCGCCAGGCCCGGCTCGCGGACCGCCATGGCTGCTGCACTCAACCGCTCCACCTCCACGCCGAGCACTTGGGCGCGGGCGAGCCCGGCTTCCAGACGGTCGGCTTCCGCGGGGTCGCGCGCCGGAGTGAGCGCGCCGATCTGGCGATAGCCGACATCAAGCCCGCTCGCCTGCTCGACCTTCGCTGCAAACTCCGGCCAGATCCGGGCGCATCGCGCGGCGAGCGCGGCGAAAAGCCGGGCCCTGTCGCCGGACGGCACATCCAGCTCGAACGTGGTCTCAAACCCGGCCGCCAGCATGCCGCCTGAGGCCCACAGCGCACCGCGTCCGGCCTCGCCGGCGTCCAGCACCGTTACCTGCGCGCCGCGAGCAGCCAGCACAAAAGCGCTGGTCAGCCCCGCCGCCCCTGCGCCGGCGATAACGATGCGTTTTGGATGATTCTTTGCTACACTCACGTCAGGGACCAGGTTCGATGGGGCGGCTCTGCGAGTGAATGCACGCAGCCGCGCAACATTGAAAGACATGACGACAGAGCTCGGCGCGCGCACTGGCGCTGAGCCGGTTTCTTGGGCGCTCGCCGCGCCCATTCACATGTGATGTATGGAGTCCTTCATGGCGAACATCCCACACACCCTGTCGCGCACCGGCGCCGTGCTGGCGCTGGCGACAAGCCTGACCCTGCTGGCGGGTCCGGCGGGACTGGCGCAGGACGCGCCCGAGGCTGCCTCTGATCCGCTGGAAGCGCCGCGCTGCGTCTCCATGCGCCCGATCAACGGTTACACGGTCATCGATCGCAGGCATCTGCTGCTGCGCTCGGGGGCGAGCCGGCGCTTTCTCGTGACGACACGCAGCAATTGCAGCGAGCTGCGCTTCGGCTCACAGATCGGCACGAGCTTTCGCGATTTCGGGCGGCTCTGCCGTCCCTTCGTGGAATATATCTACCCCGAGCATGGCTTTCGTTGCGCAGTCGACACGATCGAAGAAGTCGAAAGCGAAGAGGCCGCACGAGCCCTGATCGAAGCCCGCGCCGCCGCAGAGGCGGCCGCGGAGGCCGAGGCTGAGCGCTGAGCTAGCCCCGCACAGGACACACGCGAAACACCCGGCGGGTTTTCAAAACGCAAAAGTAAAGGGCGGCCCTAGGGGGAGCCGCCCTTTATGCAACAGCGGATCAGGCTAGGGACCGATCCGCTATTGAGTCTGATGCGAGGCCTTAGCCGTCCAGATCGTCGGCCACATCGCCGATGCCGAGCTCGGCGTCCGCGCCGCGACCGTCGCGGGTCAGGTGGCGTGCGGTGATCGATTCCTCAAGCGCTTCTACCGTGAAGCGGATATCGCCGCGGCCCCATTC
>JBCBSP010000009.1:0-99311 GCA_039819095.1 Pseudomonadota bacterium | reverse complement strand
TTCGTCGAGATCGGCACGATCCCGGCGGCGGGCGAGCTGTATTTCGACTCCGACACGCTGACCACGGCGATCGGGGCGGAATGGGGCCGCGGCGATATCAACTTCACCATCGAGGCGCGTGAGGATGACATCACGCTTCGTCACCTGACCCGCGACGGTCGCGGCGCGGACGCCGAACTCGGCGTTGGCGATGTGGCTGACGATCTGGACGGCTAAGGCCTCGCATCAGACTCAATAGCGGATCGGTCCCTAGCCTGATCCGCTATTGCAAAAAGGGCGGCTCCCCCTAGGGCCGCCCTTTTCTTTTGCCGGCGTCACTGCGCGAGATGCGCGTCCGCAAACTCCAGAAACGCCGCCCAGTCTTCCGGCGTAATCCCGTGCGTGCCGGGGCGGATATGGAAGGCGAAGGGTTGATCCGGGCGCCAGTCGCGCAGCCGGTCCTGAGGCTCGACCGGCTCGCCGAACAGCGCCCAGGCCGGCGCCGCGCCCTGGACCGCTCTTAGCGCGCTGGCCGGATCGGCCCAAGTGTCTCGCCAGGCGTTGCCGATGAGCACGGCGCGCGGGGCGGCGAGCGCGATCAGCTGGTGCTGGTCAACGGGCAGGGCCTCCTCGCGTCCGGCATAACCGGCATAGGTCGGCGTGAACCAGTGGGGGTAGGCCTCCACCATCTCCGCCAGCGGCTCGCCGCGCCCGCCGCGGGTCAGGCTCGCCCCGCCGGTCCCGGACTGATGCGCGATGGTGACGGCCAGACGCGGATCGTAAGCGGCGGCCAGCAGCGCCATCTTTCCGCGCCGCGAATGGCCCATAACGGCGCTGCGATCGATATCCAGTCGCGGATCGGCCTCCAGCCCGTCAAGAAGGCGCGACACGCCCCAGGCCCAGCCCGCGATCACCCCGGTCTCCCTGCTCTCGGCGAAGCGCGCCAGCGCCGGTCTGGCGAGCCTGCTGGAATCCGGGGCGAAGTCCGCATCGTGATACACGGCGAACGCATAACCGCGCCGCAGCAGCGTCTCCGCCGGCGGCGTCAGCGCATAGCGACCGAACAGGAAGCGGCCGATGGCGGGCGCCATCCCTGCGCTATCGGGTCCCTCCGGGCTGCACCAGGGCGCCGACGGGGCGGCGGGCGCAGCGAGATCGGGCCTTCGCAGCGCATAGGCGGGCCCGCAATCGTTTGGCAGGATGAAGAGCGGGAAGGGAGCGGCGCCTGTGTTGGGCAAAGCCAGCGCCAGAGTCAGCTGTACCGGCTCCGGGCCGGTCTCGATCCGAAGCGTGATTTCTTCAAGCCGGCCGGCGCCGTTGAAGGCGGCCGGATCGACCTCCCTCCGGTTCAGCACAATAACCGGAGCGGTCGGCGGAATCGGGCCGTAAACATGTTCAGCGAAAGCGGCGCGTAAGGCGGGTGCGCGGGTCTCGCTCCAGTCCTGCTGGCTGAGAACCGCAGACCCGCCATAGCCCTCGGCGAGGAGCGGCGGCGCCGCAGCAGGGCCGGGCGGGATGTCTGGCGCGGTCTGCAACACCCAGCGCGCCTGTGTGCATGAACTCAGCGCGATCAGCGCTATGGCCAGGGCGGCGAGCAGGGCGACAGATTTCACAGGCAGTCTCATCAGGCCCGGCTCCAGCGCGGCGATCCACAACTGGGTGAGTATAAGCGTTCTTGGCCGCGCGGCGATCACCAGCGCGTGAGCGGTCGCCGCGCGACCAGCATGCTGAAGAAGCAGAAGCGATGCAGTCTGCAGGCGCAAATCGGCTTGACCGGTTTTGCCAGCGGCTATAACAAGCTCGCTCCGAGTTCGGGCTGCGGCCTGAACCGACCCAAGCGGGTGTAGCTCAGTTGGTTAGAGCGCCGGCCTGTCACGCCGGAGGTCGCGGGTTCGAGTCCCGTCACTCGCGCCATTTTCAGGAGACTGAAAATGGTGCAAGCGCTTGAAGCCTCAGATCGTTTGCGCCCTCGCAGTTTGTCTCAGTTTGCGACAGAAAACCGCTTTTTGCGTTTTGTGTTACGGGCTGTGCGTCAAATTGCGTACACGATGCAACAATCTCAGAATACCGCTATAGCCAACGCTTGCAGGCCAATCCTAAGCGGGCAGATTGCAGCGCGGTCAGCGACCCGCGCCTAGAGAACATGGCGTACGAGACGTCTGATCGCCGTCGTTGCGCGTCCATCCCTGGTCAATCTGCAGGTCTCCATCTCGAAGCGGCACCGCTGGCCGTCAGGCGTTGTGACGGAGAGATCTTCGCCGTCTCCGGCGGAGCCCATACGGTGTCGCTCGAATTGGGGGCCGAGTTTCCGTGGCGGCAATTGGGTGCGAATAAGCGCCTCGATGGCCTTCCCGCCCTGAATGTCCCCGAAGGCCGAGGCGGTCGACCATAGGCCGTCGGGGTGAAACAAGCCGGCCGCCCCCTTGCCGTCCCGCCGGTCCACATGATCGAGAAACCGCATCAGCAGGGATCGCTTGGATCCTCTCTCGGCATAGCTGGTGTGGAGCAAGGCGTGGGCCGGCTCGGAGTTGGGGCCTAGCAGCTCCGTTTCATACAGCTTCTGAACATCCTGATTTTCATGCGAGCGGCGGCGCGGCGATGTCCCGTCAATGTCATAGACCGCCTGAGCGCGCTTTTTGAGAATATCCGGATCCATGGATTTGGGCTCGCCGCCGCCAAGACATCCGCCGACACAGGCCATCACCTCGATGGCGACAAATTGCGTGCGCCACTCATCCGTCTCCAACATGCGCTGAGCCACGGCGATGCCGTTGCACACGGCTACTGTGCCGATGCCGGCAATCTCCGCAGTCTTCACCCCTTCGCTGACGCCGCGCAGTTGCCGCCATTCCAGCGGATGCGACGCGTCCGCATCGTTGAGATGGGCGGCCGTGCGCGCCATCGCTTCCATGACGCCGCCGGAGGCGCCGAATATTTGCCCCGCACCTGTGCTCTCGCCGAGCGGGCTGTCGAAGCGGCCGTCCTCGGGCAGCGCGCCGAAGGCGATCTGGCGGGACCGGATCATGCGGGCTAGTTCGCGGGTGGTCAGGACATGATCGAGATCGCCGGACATGCCAGGACGCACGGCCTCATCTTTCTTCGCGGTGCAGGGCATGATGCTGACGACATAGGGTTCCGCCTTGCCTTCAGCGAAGTCATCCCCAAGAGCGCGCGCGAAACGACCCCGCTTGGTCAGGGCGCCGTGCATTTGCTGTGGTGATTTCGCGGTGCTCAAATGCACCAGCAAGTCGGGTCGATTGAGCTCCACCCAATTCACCCAACCTGGACAGCAGGATGTGAACAGCGGCAGGTCCGATTGCCTGCGCACACGGTCCAGTAATTCAGTCGCCTCCTCCATGATGGTGAGATCGGCAGCGAAATTGGTGTCGAAGACATAATCGAAACCCAGCCGCCTTAACGCATGGATCAGCCGGCCCGTACTAACCGTGCCGGGCTTTAGGCCGAACTCTTCGCTGATGGCTATGCGGGTGGCCGGCGCGACCTGTACCACGCTGACGTGTTTGCGCGAATCGAGGGTGTGGAGCACGTCGTGCCAATGCGGCGCCTCGATCAAAGCCCCGACCGGACAGACCAGCGTGCACTGGCCGCAGGAGATGCAATTCGTCTCGCCCAGAGGTGTGTCGAACGCGGTGACCGGCAGGCGTTCACCACTGCGTTCGGCGAAGCCGATCACATCTAGCTGTTGGCCCGGCTCGCCGCACGCCTCCGCACACAGGCCGCACTCAATGCATTTGGTCAGATCCATCCAGATGCTCGGCGAGGTATGGTCGGTTAACACATGTTCGGGATGGTCCGGCGATCCCTTCGGCACATAGTCCCAGCGCTCCTCCCACTGGTTCTCGCTGACCAGACGCTGAAGCTGGCAGGCGCCGTTGACCTCACAGCGGATGCAGTCATTGGGGTGGCGGGCAAGCAGCCATTGCGCATTGGATACGCGCGAACTCGATAACCCTCGCGCCCATGAACAAGGTCGCGACAAGCCGGGGCGCGCTCCGACTCCGTCCGGGGGACGCGCGGCCTTTGATGCCGGCGATCCTCGTGAAAAAGCGCAAACGCACTTCGTGCAGGATGTCGCGGAGCATATCGAAGCCCAGGCGAAAGTCGGCGCCTTTGATCACCTTGTGCTGATCGCTCCATCGCAATGGCTCGCGCGCTTTCGGAAGACGGCGCCGGAAGCCGCGAAACGAATCCTGGCCGAGGACGCCGCAGACGTGACCAAAGCGCCGCTCAAGGATCTGGAGCACCGCATCGAGCGTCTGATCAAGCCGACGCTTTAATCCTGTTATGTCAGGCCGGAACGTGTTCGGCGACGTAGTCGTCGACGAAGGCGTACAGGGCCGGCCAATCGGTGAATCCCACGTCCTTGCGCGGATCCAGCGGCATGTCGAGCTACCTATCCTGGATACCCACCTTCGCGAGAATCCAGTTAAGCTGGATATCAGGTTCGGAGAAGGCTCGGTCTATGTCCACGCCGCGCGCCTTTCTCGCTCGGCCCGGCCCGCGCGGGTATCGATTCACTGGCCGTGACCGCTCATATCACCCAAAAAGGCGAACGGATTTTCCGAGTAAACGACTGTATCAGGGTGATTGTTCGGTCAGATAGACGGACGTCACTCTGTGGATCAAGACATCCTTGGTTCCGGGCCGCGAACGCTCCATGGCTTTGCCGTGCAGCTCTGTCCTGCGCCGGACGGCGATACAAAACGGCCCGCTGTCGCCAGCGGGCCGTCCTGTGACGAAAGAGCTTTTCGATCAGGCCTCAGCCGCCGCGCTTTCGATAGCCTCGATCATTTGGGCTTCTGTGTGATCACGGCGCAGCTCGCTGGTGATGCTTGCATCATCAAGGTCGATCAGCAGGACCAGGCCGGTCTTGATCTGATCATCGAACTTGGCGCGCACCGCCTCGCCGACGCCGGCGGCGTCCGCCGCAGCGAAATAGGCCTCGTCGGAGCGCTCGGTATAGTCGAGGCGCACAAACTGCACTCCGTCGAACGCGTTGTCAGTGCGGATGGCCTCCAGCTTCGGATCGATTACGCGGCAGGAACCGCACCAGTCGGCGTAGGACAGAACGACCGCAAGCCGGGTTTCGCTCGCTTCGGCCTGAGCGTAGGCGGCGTCCTCGGCGAAGGCGGAAGGTGCGACGAGCGATGCGGCGGTGAGGGCGATGGCGGAAAGGATTGAACGCATGAGAGACTCCAGCTTGGTTGCGATGGGCTGAACCCTAAGCGCGCCGCCGCGTCGCCGGATCTCACAGTCTCAAAACACATTCGTGAGGGGGATGTGATCTGACGTTTCTACTCGTGCCTCAGCGCCTCTATAGGATCGAGCCGGCTGGCGCGCAGGGCGGGGTAGAAGCCGAAGCCGACGCCTACGGCGGCGGACGCCAGGATCGCCACCAGCGCAGCTGAGCCGTCCACTCCGACCTGGGTGTCCAGTACATTGCCTACGCCGAAAGCTGCGGCCACGCCCAGCGCCAATCCCATCAACCCGCCGGCGAAGCACAGGACGAGCGCCTCGACGAGAAATTGATTGCGGATGTCGCGTCGGCGAGCTCCGACGGCGAGGCGCAGGCCGATCTCACGCGTGCGCTCGGTCACCGAGACCAGCATGATGTTCATGATGCCGATCCCGCCGACGATCAGGGTCACCGCGCCGACCACGGCCAGCATGACGCCGAGTATGCGCTCGGTCTCGTTACGCGCCTGAATGAACTCAGCGAAGTTCAGCACGGCGAAATCATCTTGCTGGCCTGGGCGAATCCCGCGTCGCTCGCGCATCAGATCGTTGATCTCTTCGGTTGCGACATCCATGTCGACGCCGGGCGCGACTTCCAGCCAGATCATGAAGACCGGGTCGCGAACGCCCGGGAACCGCCAGTTCACCAGCCGGTCGCGCAGCGTGGTGGTTGGGGTGAAGACCACATCGTCCTGATCCTGACCGCGGCTGGACTGGCCGCGCACCGACAATATGCCGACCACTTCCAGCGGCACACGGTTCATCCGGATCGTGGAGCCGATCGCGCCGCCATCGGGGAAGAGCTCATTGGCCGTGGTGCGCCCGAGAACGACCACGCGCGCCCCGCGTTCGTTTTCCGCGCCGGTATAGAACCGGCCTTCCGCGATCGGCCAGTCGCGCACTTCAAAAAAGTCCGGGTGAGCCCCCTGGGTGGTGGTGGTCCAGTTCTCGAACTCCGACACGGCGGTGACGTTATTGGTCTGGATGACGCCGGCGGCCGCTGCGATAGAGGCGGTTTCTGTGCGCAGCGCCTCCGCATCGGCGTCGCTGAACCAGGTGGCCGATCCGCCGCCGCCACGCCGCCCGCCGCGATTGGCTGAGCCGGGCCGCATCATCAGTGAATTCGCGCCAAGGCTGGAAATCTGGTCCTCGACCGCCTGTCGCGCGCCCTGCGCCATGGCCACAGTGGTGATCACGGCAGTGACGCCGATGATGACGCCGAGCATGGCGAGCACGCTGCGCAGGGCGTTGACCCGCAGTGCGAGAAGCGCAGCAGCGATGGCGGCGAGCGGGCTCATAAGCTGTCCTCCTGGACGCGTCCGTCGCGAAACGCGATGCGCCGGCGCGCGCGTTCGGCCACTTCCTGCTCGTGGGTCACCAGAATGACGGTGATGCCCTGGTCGTTGAGCTGATCGAAAATGTCCATCACTTCTTCTGAGGTCTGAGAATCCAGCGCGCCGGTCGGTTCGTCGGCGAGCAGCAATTTGGGGTCATTGACCAGGGCGCGCGCGATCGCGACCCGTTGCTGCTGACCGCCGGAAAGCTGGGACGGCGTGTGGTCCATGCGGTCGCCCAGACCCACCAGCGCCAGTCGCGCGGCGGCGCGCTTGCGTCGTTCACGCGCGCTGACACCGCGATACATGAGCGGCAGGGCGACATTGTCGAGTGCGGTCGTGCGGGCCAGCAGATTGAATTGCTGGAATACGAAGCCGACGGTTTCGTTGCGGAACTTCGCCAGCTCATCGGCAGTGCGCGCCTGCAGCGGAACGCCGGCGACAGCGAGCTCGCCGCTGGTGGGCGAATCCAGCGCACCGATCAGATTCATGAAGGTCGATTTTCCAGACCCTGACGGCCCGGTCACGGCGACATAGGCGCCTTCGTCTATCGTCAGACCGACGTCGTCGAGCGCGCGAACCGCTCCGCCGCCCATCTGGTAGACGCGTGAGAGCGACTTGGCCTCGATGAAGGGGGCTGCGCTCATTGAGCGGTCTCGCGCACGCGCGTCACCACCTCGTCGCCGGCCTCGAACTCGCCGCCGCGCAGCTCGCTGAACTGGCCGTCGGACAGCCCGATCCGGACCGCGCGTTCGGCGAGACGTCCGTCCTCGGTGCGCACCCAGACCGTGCCGGGCTGGGCGCGCTCGCCCTGGCCACCGCCGCGCGCGCTCATCACCTCATCCAGCCGCGCGGACTGCTCATCAGTCAGCACGCGCTGCAGCGCCTGGCGCATCATGCCCTGGAAGTCCGGTCGTCCGCCTCCGCCGCCAGCCTGGGCCTGAGCGCGCATGCGCTGGAAAGCGCGGCTGAGCTCTTCACGCGTCTGGTCCTTCTGTTCCTCGGTCATGTCCAACTGCTCGGCCAGCCGGTCGATCATCGCGTCCATGCCGCCCCCGCGTCCGCCGCCGCGCCCGCCGCGTCCGGATTGTTGGGGGGTGGCGCGTTCGGCCACAAGCGCTTCGGCGCCGCCGCGCGGGCGAAAGCGCAGGGCTGAATTCGGCGCGGTCAGCACGCCTTCTGCGCGGCCCGTCACGATCTCCGCATTCGCCGTCATGCCAGGCAGGAGCCGCCCGCGCGGATTATCCGCTTCGATCACCACCGTGTAGGTGACCACGTTATTGGTGGTGGCGGCGGCCAGGCGCACCTGGCTGACTTCGCCTTCAAAGCTGTCGCCAGGATAGGCGTCGACATCGAAGCTGACGGTTTGACCCACCGCGATGCGTCCGATGTCGGACTCGTCCACCTGGGCCTCGATCTGAATGCGAGACAGGTCCTGTGCGATGATGAAGAGCACAGGCGCGTTAAAGCTCGCCGCCACCGTCTGGCCGACATCGATCTGCCGGTCGATCACCACGCCTGAGATGGGCGAGCGGATGAAGGTGCGCTCCAGATCGACGCGCGCGCTGTTCAGCGAAGCGGTGCGCTGCTGCAGGGCGGCGCGCGAATTGCGGATATTCGCTTCAGCGACAGATACCGCTGCGCGCGCGCCCTCAAGCCGGGTCTCGGCGGTGTCAAACTGGGCCTGGCTGAACGTGCCGCGCTCAAGAAGCTCTGATGTGCGTTCAAACGCCCGCTCGGCTTCACGCAGATCGGCTTCGGCGCGCGCCAGATTGGCCTCGGCGACGGTCACTTGTGCTGAAGCGACCTCTTGAGACGCCGTCGCCTCGTTCACGCGGGTCTCGAAGGTCTGCGGATCGATTCGCGCAATCAGCTGGCCAGCTTCCACAACATCATTGAAGTCCGCGCCCAGCTCCATCACCTGGCCGGAAAGCTGGGAGCCCACCTCCACGGTGATCAGCGGCGCGATCGATCCCGATGCGGAGACGACGCGCGCGATGTCGCGCTCTTCAAGCGCAGCGGTTTCGATCTGCAGGCCGGCGGTGTCGCCGCCGCCGCGCAGGAAGAAGAACCAGACCGCAGCCGCGGCGAGAATCAAGGCGACAAGGCCAATAAGGATGCGTTGGATCACGTCGGTTCGCTTTCGTTATGCGTAAGGGGCGATAGGGTTTAACGCCCGTCGCCGCCGTATCTGTCGGGCTAGAGGATGGCGCAAGGCGCGGCGGAAACAACTTAAAAAGCGAAAAGGTGGGGCTAATCGCAGCCTTGATGCAAATGACTTGCAACAGCAGGCGGATAGCGGCTGAAACGGTGCGCGAAACCGCCTTGCGGAGCGGGGCGCTGCGCTCTAGCTTCCGGCCCAATCGCGGCCTTGTCGGGCGCGCGCGCCGATACACCGGGTTTTCGCCCGTGCGGCGCGGCCTCAGACCCGGCTTTCCTGAGCGCTGCGAATGCATAAGAAGGCGGGCACGCGACATGAACGCGCTCTTGTTGGAATACTTGCCGATCGTGATCTTCCTGGGGCTCGCCGGGGCGCTGGGGCTGGCCTTTGTGCTGGCCGCCTTCGTGCTGGCGCCGGGCAATCCGGACCCGGAGAAAGTCTCCGCCTATGAGTGCGGCTTTCCAGCCTTTGATGATGCGCGGGCCAAGTTCGATGTCCGCTTCTACCTGGTCGCCATCCTGTTCATCATCTTCGATCTTGAGGTGGCCTTCCTCTTCCCATGGATATTCCCGATTTTCGACGGAAACATCTTCGCTTTCTGGTCGATGATGGTGTTCCTCGCCATTCTCACCGTGGGCTTTGTTTATGAGTGGCGCAAAGGCGCCCTGGATTGGGAGTGATCGAGCATGGCTGACACCCTTCCGGCCCTGGGCGGCGGTCGCGCCGCGACCCCGCTTTACGATCCGCAGAAACACGATCCGTTTTTCGACGGCCTGTCCGACCAGCTCGCCGACAAGGGCTTTCTGGTCGCGCGCGCGGACGATCTGATCACCTGGGCCCGAACCGGCTCGCTGATGTGGATGACGTTCGGCCTGGCCTGCTGCGCGGTTGAGATGATGCATGCGGCCATGCCGCGCTATGATCTGGAGCGATTGGGCGCGGCGCCGCGCGGTTCGCCGCGCCAGTCCGATGTAATGATCGTGGCGGGCACCTTGACCAACAAGATGGCTCCGGCCCTGCGCAAGGTCTACGACCAGATGCCGGAGCCGCGCTACGTGATCTCCATGGGCTCGTGCGCCAATGGCGGTGGGTATTACCACTACTCATACGCCGTGGTGCGCGGCTGCGACCGGGTCGTGCCGGTCGATATCTACGTGCCGGGCTGCCCGCCCACCGCTGAAGCGCTGGTCTACGGGATTTTGCAGCTGCAAAAGAAGATCCGCCGCGAAGGCTCGATTGAGCGCTAGGGCGAAGGAACAGAGCCGTGAGCGAAGACACGCCGAGCGATATCGCAAAGACTGAAGGCCCGCTTGCCGAGCTGGGCGCGCACATCGCCGCCGCGCTCGACGAGCATGTGCGCGAATGGGGTGTCGCCGGTGGCGAGCTGACCGTGCTGATCCACCGCGACCGGATCGTGAAAGTGCTGTGCTTCCTGCGCGATGATCCGATGTGTCGCTTCACCACGCTGATTGATATCTGCGGGGTGGACTGGCCGGCGCGTTCAGAGCGGTTTGATGTGGTCTATCACCTCCTGTCGATGCATCTGAACCACCGCATCCGCCTGGTTCTGCAAACCGATGAGGAGACGTCGGTTCCCAGCGTGGTCAGCGTCTTCCCGGCGGCGAACTGGTATGAACGCGAAACCTTCGACATGTATGGCGTGGTCTTTGACGACCACCCGGACCTGCGCCGCATTCTGACCGATTACGGTTTCCACGGTTACCCGCTGCGCAAGGACTTCCCGCTCTCCGGCTTCACCGAGGTGCGCTATGACGACGAGCAGAAGCGCGTCGTCTACGAGCCGGTGCAGCTGGTTCAGGAGTATCGCGACTTCGATTTCCTCTCCCCGTGGGAAGGCGCGAAATACGTGCTGCCGGGAGATGAGAAGGCGGAGAAAGCGTGATGAGCGCCGCTGACCAGCCGCTACAAACCACAGGTAAGTGTCTGTGCGGTGACGTGAGGTTCTCCGTGACTGTGAAGAATCAGCATGTCGATGCGTGCCATTGCGATATGTGCCGGCGCTGGTGCGGGGGCCCGGGACTGGCGGTGTTCTGCCAGGGCGCGCCCGAGTTTGAGGGCGAGCCGCCGCTCGGGGTCTACCAGTCGTCAGAGTGGGCGGAACGTCTGTTCTGCAAGACCTGCGGATCATCGCTTTTCTACCGGCTAATCGCGAAGGGTGATTACGTTGCTTATGCCGGCTCGCTTGATCTTTCCGATGACGCCCGCATGACGGTTGAGATCTTTGTAGATGAGCAACCAGGCTATTACGCCTTCGCAGGCGAAAGAAAACGGATGACGGGCGCCGAAGTCTTCGCCGAATTCGCATCCGGGCAGGAAAGCTGAACTATGGCCGAAACAGACATCCGCAATTTCACGATCAATTTCGGACCCGTTCACCCGGCCGCGCACGGCGTGCTGCGCATGATTCTGGAGCTGGACGGCGAGGTGATCGAGCGGGTCGACCCCCATATCGGCCTTCTGCATCGCGGCACCGAGAAGCTGCTGGAACACAAGACCTATCTGCAGGGCGTGGGCTATTTCGACCGGCTCGACTATGTCGCGCCGATGAATCAGGAGCACGCCTTCTGTCTGGCGATCGAGAAGCTGGCCGGCATCCCGGTGCCGATCCGCGGCTCCTATGTGCGCGTGCTGTATTGCGAGATCGGCCGCATCCTCAACCATCTTCTGAACATCACCACTCAGGCCATGGATGTCGGCGCGATGACGCCGCCGCTCTGGGGCTTTGAGGAGCGCGAAAAGCTGATGGTGTTCTACGAGCGCGCGTCCGGCGCGCGCCTGCACGCACACTATTTCCGCCCCGGCGGCGTGCATCAGGACCTGCCCCAAGAGCTGATCGACGATATCTACGCCTGGACCGAAGGCTTCCCGCAGGTCATCGAAGACATCGAGACGCTGCTGACGGACAATCGCATCTTCAAACAGCGCAATGTCGATATCGGCGTGGTGTCGAAGGAAGACGCGCTGGCATGGGGCTTTTCCGGGGTGATGGTGCGTGGCTCCGGCATGGCGTGGGACCTGCGCAAGTCCCAGCCCTATGAGATTTATGACGATCTCGATTTCAACATCCCGATCGGCAAGAACGGCGATAATTACGACCGCTATCTCTGCCGCGTCGAGGAGATGGCCGAGTCGCTGAAGATCATGCGCCAGTGCTGCGAGTGGCTGTCGAAGGACGAAAACCAGGGCGAGGTGCTGCCCACCGACACCAAGTTCGCCCCGCCGCGCCGGGCTGAGATGAAGCGCTCCATGGAAGCGCTCATCCACCACTTCAAGCTCTACACCGAAGGCGTTCACGTGCCCGAAGGCCAGGCCTATGCGGCTGTCGAAGCGCCCAAGGGCGAGTTCGGCGTCTACCTCGTTGGCGACGGCACCAACAAGCCGTACCGGCTTAAGATCCGCGCGCCGGGCTATCCGCATCTTCAGGCGATGGATCACCTGAACAAGGGCCACATGCTGGCCGACGTGTCAGCCATTCTCGGCTCGCTGGACATCGTGTTCGGGGAGATTGACCGGTAATGCTCGCCGCCGCGAAGATCGCCGAACAGGCCATGAGCCCTCAGCGCGCCGCTGAAGCTCAGCTCGCCGCATACAATGCGCGCGATCTCGACGCCTTCGCCGCGTGTTTTGCTGCGGACGTGGAAGTGTACGACTTCCCCGGTGTGCTGAGCTTGCAGGGCCGTGTCGCTTTCCGCGAGCGCTATGTCGAGCGCTTCAAGAGCGAAGGCTTGGAGGCCATCGCCGTGCACCGCGCCGTCATAGGCGAGCGCGTCATTGATCACGAGCGCGTTTGGCTTGAAGGCCGGGACAATGGTGCGCCGGTCGATCTTGTCGTCATCTACACCGTGCGCGATGGGCTCATCGCGCGCGTGGACTTCATCAAGGAAGGGTCGCCCCAATGAGCGTGCGCCGCCTGAGCCCGGAACAGCCTGACGCCTTCGCCTTCTCCGCTGCGAGTGAGGACAAGGTGGCGTTCTGGATGGACAAATACCCCGGCGACCGCAAGGCGTCTGCGGTGATCCCGCTGCTCTGGCTCGCCCAGAAGCAGGAAGGATGGGTCTCCGAACCGGCCATGCGCGAAATCGCGGCGCGGTGCGAGATGCCCTATATCCGCGTCTACGAGGTCGCCACCTTCTACACCATGTTCAACCTCGCCCCGGTCGGCGAGCACATGATCCAGGTGTGCGGCACCACGCCGTGCTGGCTGCGCGGCGCCGATGACCTGAAATCGGTGTGCGAAAGCCGGATCGGCAAGAAGGGCCGCCACAATGTCTCTGCGGACGGCAAGTTCAGCTGGGAAGAGGTGGAGTGTCTGGGCGCCTGTTCGAATGCGCCCATGGTTCAGATATCCAACGCTGACGGCGACTTCTATTACGAAGACCTGACCGCAGACGCGCTGAACGCGCTTCTGGACGATCTGGCGGCAGGCGGGGCGGCCCAGACAGGGCCGGCGTCCGGTCGTCTCTCCTCTGAGCCGACCGTGGCGTCCACGCCGGTTCTGCAGGACGCCGCCCTGTTTGACGGTTCGCGCGCTGAGCCCATCAAGGCGCTGCCGAATGCGGGTGGTGATGCGCCCGCCAGGCCGGCTGAGGCCAAGCCTGCTGCAAAGCCGATCATCAAGGCCAAGCCGAAACCTGCGGCAAAACCGAAGCCGGCCAAGGCTGGGCCGGCTCCTGCGGCTGAGGAAAAAGAACCGGAGCTGCTCTCCAGGCCGAAGGGCGAGCCGGATGATCTGAAGAAGATTTCCGGCGTCGGTCCGAAGCTGGAAGCGCTTCTGAACGAGATGGGCGTGTATCACTACGCGCAGATCGCCGCCTGGGGCCCTGAACAGATCGCCTGGGTCGACGCCCGGCTGAAATTCAAGGGCCGCATTGAGCGTGACGACTGGATTTCCAAGGCGAAAGCTCTGGCCGATGAGGCGTCTTCATGACCCAGCTTCTTCAGGATAAGGATCGCATCTTCACCAATCTCTATGGCCGCCATGACTGGCGCCTGGAGGGGGCGAAGCAGCGCGGCTGCTGGAACGGCACCAAAGAGATGCTTCAGCAGGGCCGCGACTGGATCATCGGCGAGGTGAAGAAGTCCGGCCTGCGCGGCCGCGGCGGCGCGGGTTTCCCGACCGGTCTGAAATGGTCGTTCATGCCCAAGGAAGTCGGCTCGCGCCCGCATTATCTTGTTGTAAACGCAGACGAATCTGAACCCGGCACGTGTAAGGACCGCGAGATGATGCGCCACGATCCGCATCATCTGATCGAGGGCTGCCTGATCGCGTCCTACGCCATGCAGGCGCATGCCTGCTACATCTATATCCGCGGCGAATACGTGCTGGAGCGCGAGCGTCTCGAAGCGGCGATCGCCGAGGCCTATGAAGCCAATCTCGTCGGCAAGGACAATGTCCATGGCTGGGATTTCGACATCTATGTCCACCACGGCGCCGGCGCTTATATATGCGGCGAAGAAACCGCGCTTCTGGAAAGCCTCGAGGGCAAGAAGGGTCAGCCGCGTTTAAAGCCGCCATTTCCGGCCAATGCGGGCCTTTATGGCTGCCCGACCACGGTCAATAACGTGGAATCCATCGCGGTGGTCCCGACCATTCTGCGCCGGGGCTCCGGCTGGTTCGCCGGCTTCGGTCGCGAGGGCAATACCGGCACCAAGGTCTTCTCCATCTCCGGCCATGTGAACGCGCCGTGCAATATCGAAGAGGCGATGAGCATTCCGCTGCGCACCCTCATCGACGAGTATGCGGGCGGGGTTCGCGGCGGCTGGGATAATCTGAAGGCCGTCATTCCGGGCGGATCGTCGGTTCCTCTGATCCCGAAAGAGATCTGCGACGACGTCCTGCTCGATTTCGACGCGCTGAAGGAACACAGGACCGGGCTGGGGACAGCCGCTGTCATCGTGATGGACAACTCCACCGACGTGGTCCGGGCGATCGCGCGTATCTCTTATTTTTACAAGCATGAGAGCTGCGGCCAGTGCACGCCGTGCCGCGAGGGCACGGGCTGGATGTGGCGCGTGCTGGAGCGCATGGCGCGCGGCGAGGCGCAGACCAGCGAGATCGACGATCTTCTGGACGTCGCCAACCAGGTGGAAGGTCACACGATCTGCGCGCTCGGCGACGCGGCGGCCTGGCCCGTCCAGGGCCTGATCCGCCATTTCCGCCACGAGATCGAAGAACGCATTGAGAATTATCGCACCGGCAAGCCGGTGTTTGTGCCGGTGGCGGCGGAGTAGGGCCCATGACCGATAACCTTCGCACCATCATCATCGACGGCGAGGAAGTCACCGTTCCGCCGGAGTACAACCTGCTTCAGGCGGCTGAGGCGGCAGGCCGCGAGATTCCGCGCTTCTGCTATCACGAGCGCCTGTCGGTCGCCGGCAATTGCCGCATGTGCCTGGTGGAGCTGGTCGGCGCGCCGAAGCCGGTGGCGTCCTGCGCTTATCTGGTGCGCGACATGCGCGGCGGGCCGAATGGCGAGCCGCCGGCGATGAACACGCTTTCGCCGCTGGTCAAGAAGGCGCGCGAGGGTGTGATGGAGTTTCTGCTCATCAACCACCCGCTCGATTGTCCGATCTGCGACCAGGGCGGCGAATGCGATCTTCAGGACCAGTCGCTGGCCTATGGCCGGCCCGGTTCGCGTTTTGAAGAAAACAAGCGCGCGGTCGAAGACAAGGAAATGGGCCCGCTGATCAAGACGATCATGACCCGCTGCATCCAGTGCACGCGCTGTGTGCGCTTCGCCACCGAGATCGCCGGCGTGCCGGAACTCGGCGCGATCGGGCGCGGCGAGGACATGGAGATCACGACGTATCTGGAGCAATCCATGACGTCGGAGCTGTCCGGAAATGTCATTGATCTGTGCCCGGTCGGCGCGCTGACCTCCAAACCGTATGCCTTCAATGCGCGCCCCTGGGAGCTGACCAAAACCGAGACCATCGATGTGATGGACGCGCTCGGCTCCAATATCCGCGTGGACAGCCGTTCAGGCGGGGTGCTGCGCATCATGCCGCGCCTGAACGAGGCGGTGAACGAGGAGTGGATTTCCGACAAGACCCGCTTTGTCTGGGACGGCCTTGGCCGCCAGCGTCTGGACCGTCCTTATGTGCGCGAAAACGGGCGTCTGCGTCCGGCCGGGTGGGAAGAAGCGCTCACCGTGGCGGCTGAACGGCTCGCCGGCGATGCTTCGAAGATCGGCGTGATCGCGGGCGATCTCAACGATGCTGAGGGTCTCAAAGCCGGCAAGGACCTGTTCGATGCGCTGGGCGTGACGTCCATCGATTGCCGCCAGGACGGCGCGAAGATCGGCGGCGGCGAGCGCGAGGAATACCTGTTCAACTCCACCATTGCCGGCATCGACAAGGCCGACGCCATCCTTCTGGTGGGAAGCAATCCGCGCCTTGAGGCGCCGGTCCTGAACGCGCGCATCCGTCAGCGCTGGATACACTCTGACGCTGAGATCGGCCTGATTGGCGAGGCGGCGGACCTGACCTATGCCTATGACCATGTCGGAACGAGCCCGGCGGATCTGAAAGCGCTCGCCAGCAAGCGGTCCGGTTTCATCAAGACGCTGAAGGACGCCGAGCGGCCGATGATCATTGTCGGCGCCGGGGCTCTTGCGCGCGAAGACGGCGCTCAGGTGCTGCGCGCAGCTGGCGAGCTTGCCGCCAAGGTCGGTGCGGTCAGCGAAGACTGGAACGGGTTCAACGTGTTGCACCATGCCGCTTCACGCGTGGCCGGGCTCGATATGGGCTTCCTGCCCGGCGAAGGCGGACGCGATACGGACGCCATTCTTAACGGCGCTGCGTCCGGTGAAGTGGAGACGGTCGTGCTTTTGGGCGCTGACGAGGTCGACATGGCGTCGCTCGGCGAGGCCTTCGTCATCTATGTGGGCAGCCACGGCGATGCCGGCGCGGCGCGCGCCGACCTCATCCTTCCCGGCGCGGCCTATACTGAGAAATCCGGTCTCTACGTGAACACTGAAGGCCGGGCGCAGATCGGCGAGCGCGCCGTCTTCCCCAAAGGCGAAGCGAAAGAAGACTGGGCGATCTTCCGGGCCCTGTCGGCGCGGCTGAACAAGACGCTGCCTTACGATGATCTCAACGCGCTGCGCGCGGCGCTGATCGATGCGGTTGAGAACTTTGGCGAGATTGATCATGCGCCAGGCGAAGCCGGGGCGAGCATGTTTGATGTTGTATCCATCGGCGAAGCGGGCGAGGTCTCCGACGCGCCGTTTGCAAGCCCGGTGAGCGATTTCTACTTCACCAACCCGATCGCACGGGCCTCGAAAACGATGGCGGAATGCTCCGTCGCCGCGAGCGCCGCCCGATCAGAATTGCAGGCGGCTGAGTAGAGCCATGTACGATTTTGTCACCCAATGGGGCCCGCTCTGGGGCACGGTCGCCGCGATCGGTCAGATCCTCGGCTTCATGGTCGTGTTGCTGTTGTCTCTGGCCTTCCTGCTCCTCATGGACCGCAAGGTCTGGGCGGCGGTCGGCATGCGCAAGGGACCCAACGTGGTCGGCGCGTTCGGCCTGCTGCAATCCTTCGCGGACTTCTTAAAATTCGTGCTGAAGGAAATCGTTGTGCCGGCGGGCGCGGACCGGCCGCTCTTCCTGCTGGCCCCGGTTCTGACCTTCGTGCTCGCCTTCATCGCCTGGGCGGTGATGCCGGTGGCGCCGGGCTGGGTGATCTCCGACATCAATGTCGGCATTTTGTACATCTTCGCGATCTCATCGCTGGGCGTGTACGGCATCATCATCGGCGGGTGGGCGTCGAACTCGAAATATCCCTTCCTGGGCTCGCTCAGGTCCGCCGCGCAGATGGTGTCTTACGAGGTCTCCATCGGCTTTGTGATCGTCACCATTCTGGTGATGGCCGGAACGATGAACTTAAGCGAGATCGTGGCCTCGCAGGGGGGCGGGTTCTGGAACTGGCACGTCTTGTCGCTGGACATGCTGCCCTGGCCGGCCTTCCTGATCACCATCCCGATGTTCGTCATCTTCTTCGTGTCCGCCCTGGCGGAAACGAACCGCCCGCCCTTCGACCTGCCCGAAGCCGAGGCCGAACTCGTGGCCGGTTATCAGGTGGAGTATTCCTCCACGCCCTACCTGCTCTTCATGATCGGCGAGTATCTGAACATCGTGCTGATGTGCTCGCTTATGACGGTGCTGTTTTTGGGCGGCTGGCATGCGCCGGTGGATATCGCGCCCTTTACCTGGGTGCCGCCGGTCTTCTGGTTCGCCCTGAAGGTCCTGTTCTTCTTCTTCCTGTTCGCAATGGTGAAGGCTCTGGTGCCGCGCTATCGCTATGACCAGCTGATGCGGCTGGGCTGGAAGATTTTCCTGCCGACCTCGCTCGCCGCCGTAGCGGTGATGGGCGGCGTCGTGGTGTACACCAATGCTGGCGCAGCCGGCTGATAATGATCGATAGGAGCGTCCACTCATGAGCCGGATCGCACAAACTCTGCGCGGCGCCGCCCTGATGGATTTCTGGGGCGCGTTCGGCCTGGGCATGAAGTATTTCTTCCGCCCGAAGCCGACCGTGAACTACCCGTTCGAGAAGGGCCCGATCAGCCCGCGCTTTCGCGGCCAGCATGCGCTGCGCCGCTATGCGAACGGCGAAGAGCGCTGCATCGCCTGCAAGCTCTGCGAGGCGGTCTGCCCGGCCCAGGCCATCACCATCGAGGCTGAGCCTCGCGAGGACGGTTCGCGCCGCACCACGCGCTACGATATCGACATGGTGAAGTGCATCTATTGCGGCTATTGCCAGGAAGCCTGCCCGGTGGACGCCATCGTGGAGGGGCCGAATTTCGAGTACGCGACCGAGACGCGTGAAGAGCTCTATTACGATAAGGAAAAACTGCTGGAGAACGGGGATCGCTGGGAGCGCGAGATCGCGCGGAACCTCGAACTCGACGCGCGCTACCGCTAGCGCTAGAACGGCGCGCGAATCCTTAATCGTCGGCGGGTTTTTCGCTGGCGGTCCCGACCAAGCCGGCCTGACGCCCGTCAGCGCCGAACCGAAACGCCCATATGGGCCGGCCTGTTTATGACCGGTCCGTCTTTGAAAGAGCGCCGCCAGGCCCTGCCTGTCAGCGCTCGCCCGAGCTGGGGGAAGTCATGTTGCAGGCGGCGGCCTTCTACGTCCTTGCCGCGACAGCGGTGATATCGGCCTTCATGGTCGTGGCCGCGCGCAATCCCGTGCGCGCCGTCCTGTTCCTGATTCTGGCTTTCTTCGCCGCAGCGGGTCTGTTTGTCCTGCTGGGGGCGGAGTTCCTCGCCATGCTGCTGGTGATTGTCTATGTCGGCGCGGTCGCCGTGCTCTTCCTCTTCGTGGTGATGATGCTTGATGTGGACTTCGCCGAGCTGAAAGAGGGCTTCGTGCGCAATCTGCCGCTTGGCGCGATGGTCGCGCTGGCGCTGGCGGGCATGCTGGGGCTCACCCTGTTCGCCTGGAGCGCGTCGGAAATTGCGCCGGGCCAGCTGCAATCGCCCACGCCGGAAGGCGTCAGCAATGTCGAGGCGCTCGGGGCGTTGCTTTATGACCGCTACGTTTTGTTCTTCCAGCTTTCCGGTCTCGTGCTGCTGGTGGCGATGATCGGGGCGATCGTACTGACCCTGCGTCATCGCGACGGGGTGCGCCGTCAGAACATCGCCGCCCAGGTCGGTCGCCGCCGCGAAGACGGCGTTGAAGTCGTCGACGTGAAATCCGGCGAGGGGATTGGCTGATGCTTGAGATCGGACTGGGCCATTATCTGGTTTTCGCCGCCATCCTGTTCACGCTGGGTGTGTTCGGCATCTTCGTGAACCGGAAGAATGTGATCATCCTGTTGATGTGCATCGAGCTTCTTCTGCTCTCGGTGAACATCAATCTGGTGGCGTTCTCCGCCTATCTCGGCGATCTGACCGGACAGGTCTTCGCCATGTTCATCCTCACCGTCGCGGCTGCGGAAGCAGCCGTGGGTCTCGCCATTCTTGTCGTCTTCTTCAGAAACCGCGGTGATATCGCGGTCGAAGGCGTCAACATGATGAAGGGCTGACGTTCGAGCCATGGCCTATTTCGTCGTCTTCGGCCCGCTGATCGCCGCGATCATCGCCGGGCTTTTCCAGCGTCAGATCGGTGATCGCGCCGCGCAGATCATCACCACCGGCACGGTGATCATCGCCGCGCTGTTCTCCGCGGTCCTGCTCTTCCAGTATTCCGGCGCCAATGCCGAAACCCTGACCATTGCGCGATGGATGGCGGTGGGCAGTTTCGAGGTGTCCTGGGCGATCAAGCTGGACACGCTCTCGGCGGTGATGCTGGTCGTGGTGACCAGCGTGTCCGCGCTCGTGCATGTCTATTCATGGGGCTACATGTCCCATGATCCGCACCGCGCGCGCTTCTTCTCCTACCTGTCGCTCTTCACCTTCGCGATGCTGTCGCTGGTGACGGCTGACAACTTCATCCAGCTCTTCTTCGGCTGGGAAGGCGTGGGGTTGGCCTCCTATCTGCTGATCGGCTTCTGGTACAAGAAAAAATCCGCCAACGATGCCGCCATCAAGGCGTTCGTGACCAACCGGGTCGGCGATTTCGGCCTGGCGCTTGGCGTGATGGCGATCTTCGCGGTGTTCGGAACGGTGAAGTTCGACGAGGTCTTCGCCCAGGTCGGGGCCCATGCCGACACGCTGCTGACCGTGTTCGGCATGCAGTTCCAGGCGCTGGAGCTGATCGCCTTGCTTCTGTTCATCGGCGCGATGGGCAAATCAGCGCAGTTCTTCCTGCATGTCTGGCTGCCGGACGCGATGGAAGGCCCGACACCGGTTTCCGCGCTGATCCACGCCGCGACCATGGTGACCGCCGGCGTCTTCCTGGTCTGCCGCGCCTATCCGATCTACGAGCTGGCGCCGAACGCGTCGGCGGTGATCACCTTTATCGGCGCGACGACGGCTCTGTTCGCCGCAACGGTCGGCCTGGCGCAGAACGACATCAAGCGGGTGGTTGCCTACTCCACCTGTTCCCAGCTCGGCTACATGTTCTTCGCCGCCGGGCTCGGGCTCTATTCTGCGGCCATGTTCCACCTGTTCACGCACGCCTTCTTCAAGGCGCTGCTCTTCCTCGGCGCCGGTTCGGTGATCCACGGCCTGCATGACGAGCAGGACATGCGCAATATGGGCGGCATCTACAAAATGCTGCCGGTCACCTGGATCATGATGATCATCGGCACGCTGGCGCTGACCGGTGTGGGCATTCCGATCCTGGGCATCGGCTTTGCCGGCTTCTTCTCCAAGGACATGATCATCGAGGAAGCCTTCATGATGGGTCAGGATGGCGTGACCTTCGGCATGCTGGCCTTCTGGATCGGCGTCATCGCCGCCGGCCTGACGAGCTTCTACTCCTGGCGGCTCATCTTCATGACCTTCCACGGCAAGCATCGCGGCCCCAAAGAGGTGCTCGACAAGGCCCATGAGAGCGGCTGGGTCATGCTGGTTCCGCTGCTTATTCTTGCAGTCGGCGCGGTCGCCGCCGGCCAGGCCTTCCGGTCGGACTTCGTGGCCAAGGACGCGCAGACCTTCTGGGGCGAATCCCTGCCGCCGGGCCCGTATTCGGACGGCAATTACGGTCAGGGCTATGGCGCGTACGACGCTGAAACCAACACCTACTACGCCGGCGAGACCGCGCAGGATGGTGATGAAGCCGCCTCCCACGCAACCGGTCCGGCCCTCGAGGCGGGCGCCGATGAGGCGCATGACGAAGAGCATGGCGGGCACAAGCCGCCGGTCTGGGTGTTGTTCACCCCGGTGGGCGTGACCTTGCTCGGCTTCCTTCTGTCATGGTGGTTCTACGTGCTGAATGAAGGGCTGCCGGCGCGCATCGCCGCGCGCGGCGGGCCGATCCACGCCTTCCTTTCGAACAAGTGGTATTTCGACGAGATCTACGACTTCATCTTCGTTCGCGGCGCGCGCGGGCTGGGCGATCTGTTCTGGAAGCTGGGCGATAAGCGCCTCATTGACGGTCTGGGCCCGAACGGCTTCGCCGCCACGGCGCTGGCCGGCGCCCGGCGGATCGCCCGGATGCAGTCCGGATATCTTTATCACTACGCCTTCGTCATGCTGATCGGCGTGCTCGGCCTGGCCCTCTGGCTGGTCGCCGGCGCCGGCGTGCGATAGGCCCGGGGGATCACGTCGATGCTGGGTCAGCTTCCCATCCTGTCCGCCATCACCTTCCTGCCGGCTGTCGGCGCGTTGGCGATTATCCTGTTGCGCGTGCTGATGCGCGGCGAGGACACCGCTGCGCTGGACCGCAATGCGCGCGGGGTGGCGATGTTCACCACCCTGTTCGTGCTGGCCTTGTCGGTGCTCCTGGTGATCGAGTTCGATCCGGCCAATCCGGGCTTCCAGTTCGTGGAGACGATCCCCTGGCTGCCGGAGCTGGGCATCAGCTACAAGCTTGGCGTGGACGGGCTCAGCGTGCTTTTCGTGCTCCTGACCGCCTTCCTGATGCCGATCTGCATCCTGGCCAGCTCATCGATCAAGAAGCGCGTCTCCGACTACATGGTCGCTTTCCTGCTTTTGGAAACGCTGATCATCGGCGTGTTCTGCGCGCTCGATCTGGTGCTGTTCTACATCTTCTTTGAAGGCTCGCTCATTCCGATGTTCCTGATCATCGGCGTCTGGGGCGGGGCGAACCGCATTTATGCAGCCTTCAAGTTCTTCCTCTACACCTTCCTGGGCTCGATCCTGATGCTGGTGGCGATGATCTACATGTATCTCGCCGCCGGAACGACCGACATCACCGTGCTTCTGACCCACGACTTCGCGCGCGAGGTTCAGACATGGCTATGGCTGGCCTTCTTCGCTTCCTTCGCGGTGAAGATGCCGATGTGGCCGGTCCATACCTGGCTGCCGGATGCGCACGTGGAGGCGCCGACGGCCGGGTCGGTCATCCTGGCCGGCGTGCTGTTGAAGCTGGGCGGCTATGGCTTCCTGCGCTTCTCGCTGCCCATGTTCCCGGATGCGAGCGCCTTCTTCGCACCGATGGTGTTCGTCCTTTCGGTGATCGCCATCGTCTACACCTCGCTGGTCGCCTTCCGTCAGACCGACATCAAGAAGCTCATCGCCTACTCCTCGGTGGCGCATATGGGGTTCGTGACGATGGGCCTGTTCGCGATGAACGGGCTCGGCGTGCAGGGTGCGATCTTCCAGATGCTTTCGCACGGGGTGATCTCCGGAGCGCTCTTCCTGTGTGTGGGCGTGATCTATGACCGCTTCCACACGCGCGAGATCGCCTTCTATGGCGGGCTGGTGCACAAGATGCCGGTCTATGCCGCCTTCTTCGCCTTGTTCACCATGGCCAATGTCGGGCTTCCGGGAACCTCCGGCTTCGTCGGTGAGATCATGACCATGATGGGCGTGTTCGAGGTGGATCCGCGCGTGGCCTTCGGCGCGGCGCTCGGGGTGATCTTCTCGGCGGTCTACATGCTGACCCTGTACAAGAAGGTGGTGTTTGGCGAGCTGACCAATCCGCAGCTTGAAACCGCCACCGACATCAATACGCGCGAGTGGATCAATCTGGGTGTGCTGGCTTTCCTGGCCATCTATCTGGGCTTCTTCACCACGCCGATCACCGATGTGACGCAGGCTTCGGTCGATGCGCTCATCAATCACTATCAAGCGGCGATCGCCGCGCCCGGCGCGTGACCCGCGCCGTCCGACACCGCATGCAAGGCTGACCGCTGATGACCGCGACCGAGCTCTTAGCTGACCTTCCGCTTCTCGCCCCGGAGCTGATCCTGTCGATCGGGGCGATGGCGCTTCTCATGGTGGGTGCTTTTGTGCGCGGCGATCAGCGCGCAGCGCGCCTGGTCACCACCCTGTCGATCTTCGTTCTGCTGGGCGCGATCGGTGCGGCGCTCTTCCTGACCGGGGAAGGCGGGCTCGCCTTCAAATCGGCCTTTGTGATGGACGATCTGGCGCTCTATGCCAAAGCTGTCATCTTCGCCGCCTCCATCGCCGCGCTTCTGCTGGCGGCCAAGTATATGGAAACAGAGAAGCTCTCCCGCTTCGAGTATCCGGTGCTGATGGTGCTGGCGGCGACCGGCATGGCGATCATGGTCAGCGCCAATGATCTCATCACGCTTTATCTGGGCCTCGAGCTGCAATCTCTGGCGCTCTACATCATGGCCGCCTTCAACCGTGATTCGCTGCGGGCATCCGAAGCCGGGCTGAAATATTTCGTACTGGGCGCGCTGTCGTCAGGGCTGCTGCTCTATGGCGCCTCGCTCGTATACGGCTTCTCCGGTTCCACCGAGTTCGGCGCCATCGCCGCCGCCGCCGGAGCGGGCGGCGCCAATGTCGGGCTGTTGTTCGGCCTGGTCTTCGTGGTCTCCGGCCTGGCCTTCAAGATCTCCGCAGCGCCCTTCCACATGTGGACGCCGGACGTCTATGAAGGCGCGCCGACGCCGGTCGCCGCCTTCTTTGCAACTGCGCCCAAGCTTGCCGCCATGGTGCTGTTGGCGCGCGTCCTGATCGAGCCGTTCGGGCCCATGGTTGCCGACTGGCAGCAGATCATCATCCTCCTGGCCATTCTGTCGATGGCGATCGGATCGTTCGGCGCTCTGGTTCAGACCAATATCAAACGCCTGATGGCTTATTCCTCGATCGGCAATATGGGCTATGCGCTCGTTGCGCTGGCGGCGGGAACCCAGATCGGGCTGTGGGCGGTCCTGCTGTTCATGACGCTTTATGTCGTCGGCGTGCTGGGCGCGTTCGGCGTGATCGTGTCGATGCGGCGCTCTGACGGGATGGTGGAGCAGATTGAGGATCTCGCCGGGTTGGCGCAGACCCGCCCGGGCATGGGCTGGACCATGACCGCGGTGCTGTTCTCCATTGGCGGTATTCCTTTCTTTGTCGGCTTTTTCGGCAAGCTCTTCGTCTTCTATGCGGCGCTGGATGGCGGATTGCTTTGGCTGGCCATTGTCGCGGCGCTCTTCTCGGTCATTTCCGCGGCGTATTATCTGAAAGTCGTCAAGGTGATGTGGTTCGATGAACCCCAGGCGACGTTCGAGGCTGCGCCGGCGGGGGTGGCGCTGGTGACGCGTCTGGCGGGGCTGTCGACCGTTGTGCTCCTGCCCTTCGTGGCGCTGGTCATCGCCCAGGCGGTGCAGGCCGGCGGTGCGCTGTCGGGAGGCTGATTGTCCTCCTTGATCCGTATCGAGCACTTCGCCGAGCTGGACTCCACCAATGAGGAGGCGCGCCGGCGCGTCATGGCCGGTGAACGCGGCCCGCTCTGGCTGCGCGCCGATGTTCAGACCGCCGGGCGGGGCCGGCGAGGGCGCGCCTGGGTCAGTCAGAGCGGCAATCTGTTCGCCACCGGCCTGTTCGTGCTGAACGCCGCGCCGCGAGAAGCCGCCCAGCTGTCTTTCGCGACGGCGCTGAGTGCGGCGGCGGTCGCCGATGCGGCCATCGACCCGACGCGCGTGAAGCTGAAATGGCCGAATGACGTGCTTGCGGACGGCAGGAAGCTCGCCGGGCTTCTGCTTGAGTCCGGCGATGCGCCGGGCGGCGGGCTCTGGCTCGCGGTCGGCGTCGGAATCAATCTGGCGCACCACCCTGAGGAGTCTGAGCGGCCGACCACTGATCTCACCGCGCTGGGCGGCGAAGTGACGCCTGAGCGCGCGGTCTCCATTCTCGCTGACGCCTTTGAGCATTGGCGCGCGCGCTGGTCGCGCGAGGGGTTCGCCCCCATCCGTGAAGCCTGGCTGGCGCGTGCGCACGGGCTTGGAGAGCGTTGTGAGGTGCGGCTTCAGGACGAGACGTTAAGCGGGGTGTTCGCCGATCTGGGGCCGGACGGCGCGCTGCGACTGGACTTGCCCGGCGGCGACAGACGCTTCATCTCTGCCGGAGACGTTTTCTTTCCATCTGCGCCCTGATTGGCGGAGCGGTCCAAGGAGGCCTCGATGCTTCTGGTCATCGATGTCGGAAACACCAATACGCTGTTCGCGGTTCATGACGGCGGGGACTGGCGCGCGCAATGGCGCGCGGCGACCCACACCACCCGAACCGCGGATGAGTACGCGGTCTGGCTCTCCCAGCTCATGGCGCTGTCAGAGCTTAGCTTTGATGATCTTGAAGCCTGCGTGATTTCGTCGGTGGTGCCGCAATCGCTGTTCAACCTGCGCAATCTGGCGCGGCGATATCTGGGGACCGAGCCCATCGTCGTGGGCGATCTCGATGTTGATCTGGGCGTCCGGGTGAATCTGCCCCGCCCGCAGGAGGCCGGCGCGGACCGTCTGGTCAATGCGCTGGGCTGCCGGGTGAAGTATTCCGGCGCGCTGATCATCGTGGATTCAGGGACCGCAACGACGTTCGACGTCCTGTCCAAGGATGGCGTGTTCGAGGGCGGGGTGATCGCGCCGGGCATCAATCTGTCCATGCAGGCCCTGCATCAGGCGGCCGCCCGCCTGCCGCGCATCGCGATCGAAAAACCGCAGCGCGTGCTTGGCAAGGATACGGTTGGCGCCATGCAGTCCGGCGTGTTCTGGGGCTATATCGATCTGATCGACGGGCTTGTAGGCAGGCTCAAGGCGGAGTACGGCGAGCCCATGACAGTGATCGCCACGGGCGGCGTCGCCTCCCTGTTCGAGGGTTCGGCGCGAACGATCGATCACTACGATCCCGATCTCACCATTCGCGGATTGCTGGAAATCTGGCGCTTGAACGAAGGCGGACCAGCGTGAAAAACGCGCAAGACACGCTCTATTTTCTGCCCCTCGGGGGCTCTGACGAAATCGGCATGAATTTGAACCTCTATGGCTACGGGCCGGAAGAGGATCGCGCCTGGGTCATGGTCGATTGCGGCGTCACCTTTGGGGATCTGTCCACGCCGGGCGTGGACATCATCATGCCGGACATCCGCTATATCGAGGAGCGCAAGCACCAGCTCAAAGCCATCGTTCTGACCCATGCTCACGAGGACCATATGGGCGCGGTGGCGCGGTTGTGGCGCCGGCTGCGCTGCCCGATCTACGCCACACCCTTCACGGCCTGGCTTGTCCGCGACCGGCTGGCCGAGGAAGGGCTGCTGGGCGAGGTGACGCTGCGCGAGGTCGCGCTTGGCGCGCGCTTTGATATCGGCCCGTTCGATCTGGAAATGGTCACGCTGACCCACTCTATCCCGGAGCCGAACGGGTTGGCCATCCGCACTCCGGCGGGCCTGGTGTTGCATACCGGCGACTGGAAGATCGACCCGGAACCACTCATCGGCAAGAAGACAGACGTGGCGGCGCTGGAAGCCATCGGTGAGGAAGGCGTCCTCGCCATGGTGTGCGACAGCACGAATGTCTTCTCCGAGGGCGAGTCCGGGTCCGAGGCGGGCGTGCGCGCCAATCTGACCAAGCTGGTCGGCGAACAGACCGGCCGCGTCGCGATCGCCGCCTTTGCATCAAACGTGGCCCGGCTTCACACTGCGCTTAAGGCGGCTGAGGCCAATGATCGGCGGGTCTGCCTGGTCGGTCGGTCCATGCATCGCATGACGACGGCGGCCAAGGCGGTGGGACTGCTGGATGATTGCGCGCCCTTCCTGGACGAGGAAGAGGCGGGATACTTTCCGCCGGAGAAAGTCCTGTACCTGTGCACCGGTTCTCAGGGCGAGCCGCGCGCGGCGCTGACCCGCATCGCCGAAGGCAATCACCGCAATGTCACACTGTCATCGGGCGATACGGTGATCTTCTCCTCGCGCATCATCCCGGGCAATGAGCGGGGGATTTTTGATCTGATGAACAAGCTCGCTGCACGCGGGGTTGAGATCATCACCGAGCGCGATCGTCATATCCACGTCTCCGGCCACCCGTGCCGCGATGAGCTGCGCCAGATGTACGCCTGGGCCAAGCCCCAGATCGCCATTCCGGTTCACGGCGAACGCCGCCACCTTCTGGAACACGCCGCGTTCGCCAAATCGCTGCAGGTCCCGCAGGCGCTGGCTCCGCATAACGGCTCGCTGATCGCGATGAACGCCGACGGCGCTCAGATCATCGACGAGACGCCTGCCGGCCGGCTCTATCAGGACGGCAATTTCCAGATCGACGCCGAGAGCGAGACCATGCGCGAACGGCGCAAGCTCGCCTATTCCGGCATGATCGCGATTGCGCTCACGGTCGATGGTTCCGGCGAGATCGTCTCCGGCCCGGATGTACGCGGGGTCGGCCTGCCCGAAGACGCAGATCTTTCGGTGGAAGCCTTCCTCGATCAGCTCGCCGACACCGCTGAAAAGGCGATCGACAAGCTGGGTCGGCGCGACCGGCGCGATGAAGATGCGATGGAAGAAGCGGTGCGCCGCGCGGTGCGCCGCGAAGCCAATCGCGTATGGGGCAAGAAACCCATCGTGGAAGCCATGGTTCTGGTGGTTTAGGAGGCCGGGTGATGAAGATCGGACGTTTGAACCATGTCGGCGTCGCAACGCCGGATGTCCTCGCAGCGGCTGGCGTCTATGCCGACCTGTACGGCGCGGCGGACGCCACCGAGCCGAAGGATTTTCCTCATCTGGGCGTGCGCGTGGTCTTCGTGTCGGTTCCCAACATGCAGATCGAGCTGATCGAGCCGCTGGGCGAGGCGAGTCCGATCCATAAATTCCTGGAGAAGAACCCCAAGGGCGGCCAGCACCATATGTGCTTTGAAGTCCCGGACATTGAAGCGGCGCGTGACGCCATGCTGGCGCGCGGGGCGACTGTTCTGGGAACCGGCGAGCCCTATATCGGAGCGCATGGCGTGCCGGTCATTTTCGTGCACCCGAAGAATACCGGCGGCGTACTGATCGAGCTGATGCAGGACCCGGCGCTTTACGATGGCGGGAGCAAGCCGTGATCCTGAACCTGCAACGGGCGCTGTTCGCGCTTGTGATCGTCCTGTGGATCGCACAGCTCTTCCTGCCCGATCAGGGTGTGGGCTTCGTCACCGGCATCGTGGTGTTTCTCATCACTTGGTGGACCGTGCTCTTCGTCGTTCTGCCCCAGCGTATTCGCGGCCAGCACGAGAGCGGCGAGATCGTGCCGGGGTCCGAGCCCGGCGCGCCGGAGGATCCGCAGCTGGGTCAGAAGGCCTGGCTGACCACGGTCATCACCAGCGCGGTGTGGATGGTCTATTTCATCCTGTGGGAATTCGGGTTGGTCAGCCTGGACACCATCCCCTTCGGCCCGCAATTCGTTCCGCAGAGCTGAGCGCATTTCGCCGGATCGGCCCGGCTCGTCTTGCGTGGTCTGCGCGGGCCGGTCTAAAGCTGGTTTGCGTTCCGCTCCGCCTTGCAAGAAAGCCTGATCATGCGCCTGTCCCGCTTCTTTCTGCCTGTTCTGAAGGAAACCCCTGGCGAGGCGAAGATCGTCTCGCACAGGCTGATGCTGCGCGCCGGCATGGTTCGCCAGGAGGCCGCCGGCATCTATGCTTGGCTACCGCTCGGCTTCCGGGTTCTGAAAAAGATCGAACAGATCGTTCGCGAGGAGCAGGACCGCGCCGGGGCGGCGGAAATGCTCATGCCCACGCTTCAGCCGGCCGATCTGTGGCGCGAGAGCGGGCGCTATGACGGCTATGGCAAGGAGATGCTGCGCATCATCGATCGCCATGAGCGCGATCTGCTCTACGGACCGACCAATGAGGAGATGATCACCGAGATCTTCCGCGCGTCCGTGAAGTCCTACAAGGACTTGCCGAAACTGCTCTATCACATCCAGTGGAAATTCCGCGACGAGATCCGGCCTCGCTTCGGGGTGATGCGCGGGCGCGAGTTTCTGATGAAGGACGCCTATTCCTTCGATGTCGATGAGGCGGCGGCGCGACGCTCCTATAACCGCATGTTCATCGCCTATCTGAATACGTTCGCGCGCATGGGGCTGAAATCGGTGCCGATGCGCGCCGACACCGGACCGATCGGCGGCGATCTCAGCCATGAATTCATCATTCTGGCCGAAACCGGCGAGAGCGAGGTGTTCTGCGATTCCAGTCTGGTGGAGATGGGCGCGCCCGGCGTCGGCGTTGACTTTGACGGCGATCTTCAGCCGCTGGTCGATCAGCGCACGGCGCTCTACGCCGCCACCGACGAGATGCATGACGCGGCCCGGTTCGAGGCCGAGGTTCCTGAAGAGCGACGCCTGAGCGCGCGCGGCATCGAGGTCGGCCATATCTTCTATTTCGGCGAGAAATACTCCGACCCGATGAAGGCGCTGGTCGCCCATTCCGATGGGCAGGAGCGCCCGGTGCATATGGGGTCCTATGGCGTGGGCGTGTCGCGCCTGGTCGGCGCCATCATCGAGGCGCATCACGATGAGGCCGGCTGCGTCTGGCCGCAGGAGGTGGCGCCGTTCGGCGTCGGCATCATCAATCTGAAAGCCGGCGATGAGGCGACTGATGCGGCATGCGCTTCGGCCTACGCCAAATTGACCGAAGCCGGCCGTGAACCGCTGCTCGACGATACCGCTGAGCGCGGCGGCGCGAAATTCGCCACGATGGATCTGATCGGGCTTCCTGTTCAGCTCATCATCGGTCCGCGCGGGCTGAAAGAAGGCAAGGCTGAAGTGAAGGTGCGCGCCACTGGCGAGCGTGTGGAGCTGAGCGTCGAGGACGCGGTCGCGCGCATCGCGGACGGGGCCTTCCTGTGACGGCGGGCGCGCAGGCGGAGCCGGGCCGCACGCCTTCTGCTGAAGCACCGCGTGGCGCCGGAGCTTTCAGCGGTTTTGAGTTCATGCTGGCCTGGCGCTATCTGCGCTCTCGCCGGCGCCATGGCGGTGTGACGCTGATCTCGGCGATCTCCTTCTTCGCCATCATGCTGGCGGTCGCGGCCTTGATCGTCGTCATGTCGGTGATGAACGGGTTCCGCCACGAGCTCCTGACCCGGCTTCTGGGCGTTCAGGCCCATGTCTATGTCTTCACCGAACAGCTCACCGCCGAAGAGACCGCGCGGCTATCAGAGCGCATCCGCGGCGTGGACGGCGTGCGTCAGGCGAGTCCCATCATTCAGGGCCAGGGCCTGGTCAGCGCGATCAGCGGCGCGGCCTTCGCCGGTGTTGTCGGGGTAAACCCGCAGGATCTCGCTCAGTTTGATCTGGTCACCGGGGAAGGTGAGGCGGGGCCGGCCGGAGGCGGGCTTGTGCAAGGCTCGATCGAAGGCTTCGGCGAGGGCCGCAATGGCGGAGACATCGTCCTGATGGGCTCCGGCATGGCGAGCCAGCTTGGTGTTGGCGCCGGCGATGAGGTCACCCTGCTGAGCCCCGGCGGCGCCTCTACGGCCTTCGGCCAGCTGCCCCGGCGCAAGGTCTACCGGGTCGGGGCGGTGGTTTCCGTTGGCGTGCAGCAGGTCGATGAAATTCTGCTCTTCATGCCGTTCGAACAGGCAGCGCTTTTCTTCAACAAGCCCCCGGACGGCGACTATATCGATGTGCGCGTCGAGGACCCGTCCGCGCCGGACCCGGTGGCGGCGGCCATTCGCGAGTTCGCGCCGCCCGGCTCGATCATTTTCGACTGGCGAAGACAGAACCAGTCCTTCTGGACCGCGCTTCAGGTGGAGCGCACGGCGATGCGCCTCATCCTGTCGATCATCATCGCCATCGCCACGCTGAACATCATTTCCGGGCTGGTGATGCTGGTGAAGAATAAGAGCCGGGACATCGCCATTCTGCGCACCATGGGCGCCTCGCGCGGGGCGGTGATGCGCGTCTTCCTGATCGCGGGGACCATGATCGGCGTGCTGGGCGCTGCGGCGGGCATTCTGGTGGGTCTGATCGTGGTGGCCAATATCGGCCCGATCCAGGATTTCATCGCGCTGGTGACCGGCGTGAACGTGTTCGATCCGGAAGTCTACTACCTCTACCGCCTGCCGGCGCGGATCGATTGGGGCGAGCTGGTCTATGTGACGGTGTTCGCCTTCGCCATGTCGCTGCTGGCGACCCTGCCGCCCTCCTGGCGGGCGAGCCGTCTCGATCCGGTGGAGGCGCTTCGCTATGAGTGATGCGGCGCTGTCCATTCGCGGCCTGGTCCGCACCTATGAGACCGAAGGCGAAACGCTTCAGGTGCTGACCGGCGCCGATATCGACATTCATTCCGGCGAGCTGGTCGGCCTTGTGGGGCCGTCCGGTTCGGGCAAGTCCTCGCTGCTGCATGCTGCGGCGCTTCTGGAGCGTCCCAATGCGGGCGAGGTGTATCTTGCCGGTCAGGATGCGCTGAAGCTTTCAGAGCGCGAACGCACGGCGCTCCGGCGCAATGAGGTGGGATTTGTCTATCAGTTCCATCACTTGCTGCCCGAACTTGATGCGCTTGAGAATGCCGCCTTGCCCCGTCGCATCGCCGGCGCGAACCGGGCCCAAGCTCGTGATGACGCCAAGGCGGTCCTAAGCCAGTTGGGCCTGGCTGAGCGTCTGAGCCACCGTCCGCCGCAACTGTCCGGCGGCGAGCAGCAGCGCGTCGCCATTGCCCGAGCGCTGGTGAATAGGCCGAAGGTTCTACTTGCGGACGAACCCACCGGCAATCTCGACCCGGCCACCTCAGATCAAGTGTTCGAGGCGCTGGCTGAAGCCTGCCGCGCCTTCGGATCGGCCGGGCTTGTGGCGACGCATAATCTTGCGCTCGCCGAACGCATGGACCGGGTGGTCACGCTCCAGGACGGGCGCATCACGGCCTATCAGGGTTAACCCGCTCGCTGCTTCGGGCCCCGGCTCCAGTTTTCGCGTTCGCCAAACCGCCTGAAGCCGATGCGCCTTAACGGGCCGGTGTTTTTCCACATCAAAAAATTTCCTGGAACCGGCTTGACGCGCAGAACAAAAGAGGAATATAAAGCTGAGAACAAAACGGGAATAGGTGCTCCAAGCGCCAGATATTACGGAGTTTAAGCCATGCGCCGCCTCATTGAAGACGCCACCTCCGCCATCGTCATTCTCGGCTTTATGGGCGTGGTGCTCACTTTCAGCGCCGCCTTCACCGGCTGACGGGCTCAACACCGCGCGATAGCGTCCGCAGCAGACCCTACGCTGACGGATTGTACGAATGACGGACCCCTCCGCTTCAGACCCGACGGCCTTTGTGCATTTGCGCACGCGCTCGCCGTATTCGCTTCTGGAAGGCGCGCTGAAGATCAAGGATGTCGCTGAGCTGTCGCGGCGCTTCGTCATGCCGGCGGTCGGTCTGACGGATACCAATAATCTGTTCGGCGCGCTGGAATTCTCCGAAACGCTGGCCGGGAAGGGTATTCAGCCAATCATCGGGTGCACGCTTAGCGTCTGCCTGGAGCCGCCCCGCCCGGGCGAGCGCGGCGGCCCGGACGGCGTCATCGTGGTCCTGGCGCAGGACGAGGCCGGTTATCAGAACCTCATGGCGCTGTCTTCATCGGCCTATCTGGATGTGGCCGCGACCGACCCCGCCCATATTCCGCTTGAGCTTCTGCTGGAACGCAACGAGGGACTGATCTGTCTGACCGGCGGGTTTGACGGGGCGCTCAACCGGCTCATCGTGGACGGGCGTCTGGGGCCGGCCGAAGCGCTGCTGGACCGGCTGGCCGCGGCGTTTCCCGACCGGCTCTATCTGGAGCTCCAGCGTCACGGCCGCCGTGAAGACCTCATCGCCGAAGACTGGCTGGTTGAAACCGCCTATGCGCGCGAGCTGCCGCTGGTGGCGACCAATGAACCGCTTTTTGCCGAACCGGCCATGCATGCGGCCCATGACGCGCTCCTGTGCATCTCCGAAGGCAGTTTTGTCTCGGTCGATGAGCGTCGACGCGTGACCGCCGAGCATGCCTTCAAATCGTCTGGGGCCATGGCCGAGCGCTTCAGCGATCTGCCCGAGGCCATCGCCGCCACGGTGGATATCGCGCGTCGCTGCTCGTTTCGGCCGCGCACCGCCGCACCCATCCTGCCAAGCTTTCCGACTGAGGGCGGGCGCGATGAGGCCGCCGAGCTGCGCGCACGGGCGATGGAGGGGCTGGAGGCGCGGCTTCAGAAGAACGAGCCGGCCGCTGCGCGTTCGGAGTATGAGGCTCGTCTGGAGCACGAGCTGAGCATCATCGAGACGATGGGTTTTCCCGGGTACTTCCTGATCGTTTCGGACTTCATCCAGTGGGCGAAGCGCCAGGGCATTCCGGTGGGCCCCGGTCGCGGGTCCGGCGCAGGCTCTCTGGTCGCCTGGGTGCTGACCATCACCGATCTCGATCCACTGCGTTTCGGCTTGCTTTTTGAACGCTTTTTGAATCCGGAACGGGTGTCGATGCCCGATTTCGACGTCGATTTCTGTCAGGACCGCCGCGGAGAGGTGATCCGTTATGTGAAGGAGCGCTACGGGGCGGACCGGGTCGCGCAGATCATCACCTTCGGCACGCTGCAGGCCCGCGCCGTGGTTCGCGATGTCGGCCGCGTGCTCCAGCTGCCCTTCGGGCTGGTGGACCGGATCGCCAAGCTGGTGCCGAACAATCCGGCCCAACCGGTCACCCTGGCTGAGGCGGTCAATGTCGAGCCGAAGCTTCAGATGATGCGCGAGGAGGATGAGCAGGTCGCCCGCCTCATCGATACCGCGCTGCAGCTGGAGGGCCTGTTCAGAAACGCCTCTACTCACGCCGCCGGCGTCGTGATCGGCGACCGGCCGCTGACCGAGCTGGTGCCGCTCTATCAGGACCCGCGCTCAGACCTGCCGGCCACCCAGTTCAACATGAAATGGGTCGAGCCCGCCGGGCTGGTGAAGTTCGACTTCCTCGGACTGAAAACCCTGACCGTGATCGCTCGCGCTCTGGACTATATCGCCCGGTCTCACGAGGCGGTTCCCGATCTTGACGCGCAAGGGTTTGACGACCCGGCGACCTATGCGCTTCTGGCTTCGGGCGCCTCGATCGGCGTGTTCCAGCTGGAAAGCTCCGGCATGCGCGACACGCTGAAAAAGCTCAAGCCGGACACGATTGAAGACATCATCGCCCTGATCTCGCTTTATCGGCCCGGCCCGATGAAGAATATCGATGTCTATGTCGATCGTAAATTCGGGCGCGAAAAGCCGGACTATCTGCATCCTGATCTGGAAGCGGTGCTGAAGGAGACGTTCGGCGTCATCATCTACCAGGAACAGGTGATGCAGATCGCCCAGATCCTGTCGGGTTACTCGCTGGGCGAGGCCGACCTTCTTCGCCGCGCCATGGGCAAGAAGAAGAAAGAGGAGATGGACCAGCAGCGCGCCCGTTTCCTGGAGGGCGCGGAGGCCCGCTCGGTCCATCGGGACAAGGCCAATTACATCTTCGACCTCGTGGCGGAGTTCGCCGGTTACGGCTTCAACAAGTCCCACGCCGCCGCCTACGCCGTCATCGCGTACCAGACCGCCTGGCTGAAAGCGAACCATCCGGTGGCCTTTCTGGCCGCGCTGATGAGCCTGGACTCGGCCAATACCGACAAGCTGGCCATGTTCTTCCAGGAAGCCCGGCGCATGGGCATCAAAGTCGCGCCGCCGGATGTAAACGCGTCCGAGGCCGACTTCGCCGTTGATGGAAACAAGATCCGCTACGCGCTTGGCGCGGTGCGCAATGTCGGCTTCGCGGCGATGGAACACATCGTGGAGATCCGCAAGACTGACGGGCCGTTCAGGGATATTTTCGACTTCGCCGAGCGGGTCGATCCGCGCCACGTCAACAAGCGCGCGTTTGAAAACCTGGCCCGCGCCGGCGCGTTCGACAGTCTTGAGCCGGACCGCGCGCGCGCTCTGGCTTCGGCGGAGCTTCTGGTGGCGCTGGCTCAGCAGGCCCATTCTGAACGTGAAAGCGCTCAGGCCTCCCTGTTCGGCGGGCCGGAGCAAAGCGCGTCCGGTCTGCAGCGCCCGAGCCTGCCCGATATCGACCCCTGGGACCCGGTGCGCCGGCTTGACGAGGAGCTCGCCGCCATCGGGTTTTACCTGTCCGGCCACCCGCTTGACGACCTGGCCGATGCCCTGGCCAGGCGCGGTGTGGTGTTTCACGCTGCGCTCGCCCAGAAGGCGGGCGAGGGCGCCAAGGCGGCCCGCGTGGCCGGGGTCGTGCGCCGCCGGCAGGAAAAGGTCTCGCGTCGCAGCGGCGAGAAATTCGCCTTTCTGACGCTCTCGGACCCGACCGGCGAGTTCGAGGCTCTGGTGCCGCCCAAAGTGCTGCGAGAAGTACGCGAGGTGCTGGAGCCGGGCTCAGCGATCATGCTCAACGCCAAGCTTGAAGAAGGCGATGACCAGCTTCGCCTGATCTGCGAAAGCGCGGATCTCATTGATCCGTTCGCGGCCGAACATGCCGGTCAGGGGCTGAAAATCCATATTGGCGGGCCTGATGCGCTGGAGGCGCTGCGCTCGCGCATGGAGCGCGCTGATGCGCGCCAGGAGGCCGCGCGCGGACCGGTTCACCTGGTCATCCGACTGCCGGATGGACGCGCAGCAGAGCTCCGCCTGGGCGAGCGTCACGCCATTGATCCGGCGGCGCGCGCCGCGATGAAGGCGGTCGCCGGCGTGCAGGCGGTCGAAACGCTCTAACGCGCCCGGCCTTCGCGCAAGGCCGATATGCTGCATCGTCCCGTGCGAATACGGGCCGATGCGGCTTGTGCGAACCCTCCAAGGCCCGTATAAGCCCGCCCGATCCCGCACGCGGTGCGCCGGCGCATGATGGTCATGCGTCGATCCGGTGCCGGTCTTCTCTGAATGGGGAAGGACGGTGCTGCGCCGCGGAGGCCAACCGGAAAAGGAAAAACCATGGCCCTTCCTGACTTCTCCATGCGTCAGCTGCTCGAAGCCGGCGCCCATTTTGGTCACCAGACCCACCGCTGGAACCCGAAGATGAAGACCTACATCTTCGGCGAGCGCTCCAATATTCACATTATCGACCTGTCGCAGACCGTCCCGCTTCTGCATCAGGCGCTGGTGAAAATCCGCGAGGTCGCCGCTGGCGGCGGCCGCATCCTGTTTGTGGGCACCAAGCGTCAGGCCGCTGAGCCGATCGCGGCGGCGGCGCAGCGCTGCGCACAGTACTACATGAATGATCGCTGGCTGGGCGGCACGCTGACCAACTGGCGCACCATCTCCAACTCCATTGCGCGCCTGCGCGAGCTGGAAGGCATGCTGGACGCTGAAGGCGGCCCGGAGGGACTGACCAAGAAAGAAATCCTGATGCGCACGCGTGAGCGTGAAAAGCTGGAGCGTTCGCTCGGCGGCATCAAGGAGATGGGCGGCACACCGGATCTGATGTTCGTGATCGACACCAATAAGGAAGCGATCGCGGTTCAGGAGGCCAAGCGTCTTGGCATCCCGGTCGTGGCGATCGTGGACACCAATTGCGACCCGGACCCGATCGACATGCCGATCCCGGCCAATGACGATGCGGCGCGCGCGATCGCGCTGTACTGCGATCTGATCGCCGACGCGGTTCTGGACGGCATCGCTGACAGCCAGGCCTCGCTCGGCATGGATCTGGGTGCGTCGGCTGAGCCGGTCGAACCTGCGCTGGAGGCCGCCCCGGAAGCGGCGGCTGAGGCGGAGGCTCCGGTTGAATCTGAAGCGCCCGTCGAAGAGGCCGTTGCTGAAGAACCCAAGACTGAAGAAGCGCCCGCAGAAGAGGCGAAGCCTGAAGAAGAAAAGCCGAAAAAGCCCGCAGCCAAGAAACCGGCTGCGAAAAAGGCTCCGGCCAAGAAGCCCGCAGCCAAGAAAGCGCCGGCCAAGACAGCCAAGGCTGAGGAAGCTGAAGGCGATGCCGGTTCGGACACTGAAAAGAGCGAATAAAGCCGTACAAGGCCGCGCCTGACGCGTTCAGGCGCGGCGATTATCTGCAGGAGACCTCCCCATGGCTCAGATTTCCGCTGCGCTCGTTAAAGAGCTGCGAGACAAAACCGGCGCCGGCATGATGGACGCCAAGAAGGCGCTCGTCGAAGCCGAAGGCGACATGGAAGCCGCCATCGACTGGCTGCGCAAGAAAGGCCTGTCGAAGGCCGCCAAGAAGGCCGGCCGCGTCGCGGCTGACGGGCTGGTCGCGGTCGCCGCCGAAGCGCGCGGCTCCGGCATGGCCGCTGCTGCGGTTGAAGTGAACTCTGAAACCGATTTCGTGGCCCGCAACGAGCTGTTCCAGGCCGCTGTGGCTGAAGTCGCCAAGCTTGGCATCGACGCTGGTGATGTGGATGCTCTGTCCGCCGCGAGGACCGCTTCGGGCGAAAGCGTCGCGGACATGCTCACCAACCTGATCGCCAAGATCGGTGAGAACATGACTCTGCGCCGCAGCGTCACGCTGTCAGTGCAGCCGGGCGTTGTCGCCAGCTATGTGCACAACGCGTCGACGGATGGGATGGGCAAGATCGGCGTGCTGGTCGCGCTGAAGTCTGAAGGCGATCAGGCGAAGCTTTCCGAGCTCGGACGCCGCGTCGCCATGCACGTCGCCGCCGGCTCGCCGGCGCCGGCGCTGGCGCTCGACGTCGACGAACTCGACCAGACGGTCATCGCCAAGGAACGCGAAGTCTTCGCCGACCAGGCGCGCGCATCCGGCAAGCCGGAAAACATCATTGAGAAGATGGTCGAAGGCCGACTGCGCAAGTTCTACGAAGAAGTCGTGCTGCTGAAGCAGGCTTTCGTGCTCGACCCGGACAAGTCGGTGGAAGCCGCGTTGAAGGCGGCTGAGGCCGATATCGGCGCTCCTATCGAGTGCACCGGCTTTGTTCGCATGGTGCTCGGCGAAGGCGTTGAGAAAAAGGAAGAGGACTTCGCTGCGGAAGTCGCCGCAGTCGCCAAGTCCTGATAAGACTGAAAGCCGCCGCACCCGAACCGGGGCGGCGGCTTTTTTGTATTCGGGAAGGCCCTCATCCGTGTCTGACATCTCGCAAAGCCCCGTAAAGGCCGCCTCATCCGGACCCTATAAGCGCATTCTGCTGAAGGTGTCCGGTGAAGCGCTGATGGGCGATCAGGCCTATGGGATCGACCTGCCGACCGCGGAACGCATCGCCAGCGAAGTCGGCGAGGCTGTCGCAGCCGGGTACGAGATCTGCCTGGTGATCGGCGGGGGCAATATCTTTCGCGGGCTGTCGGCCGCCGCCAAGGGCATGGAGCGCGCTGCAGCGGACTATATGGGGATGCTCGCCACCGTCATGAACGCGCTGGGCATGCAGACGGCGCTCGAACGCGTCGGCGTTCCCACCCGCGTGCAGTCGGCCATTCCCATGACCACGGTCTGCGAGCCCTATATCCGCCGCCGGGCCATCCGCCATATGGAAAAGGGCCGGGTGGTGATTTTCGCCGCCGGCACCGGCAATCCCTTCTTCACCACCGATACGGCTGCGGCCCTTCGTGCTGCGGAGATGGGCTGCGACGCCCTGTTCAAGGGGACCCAGGTCGACGGCGTCTACTCCGACGATCCACGCGCCAACCCGGACGCGGAGCGCTATGAGCAGCTTGATTATCTGGACGTTCTCGCGCGAGACTTGAAGGTGATGGACGCTTCGGCGGTCACCTTGATGCGCGACAACCAGATCCCGATCGTTGTGTTCAACATTCATCACACCGGCTCGCTGGCCGCCGTCCTGGAAGGGCGCGGCGTAAGTACGGTGGTCGGACGTCCGCGCGAAACCTGACCCGCCGACGGCAAGGAGGAAGCCATGACAACTGCAGGCGATTTCGACCTCAATGACATCAAGCGCCGCATGGAAGGCGCGATGGAGGCGCTCAAGAAAGAGTTTGGCGGGCTGCGCACCGGACGCGCCAGCGCCTCGCTGCTCGATCCGATCAAGATTGACGCCTATGGCACGCCGACCCCGATCAACCAGGTTGGCACCGTCTCAACCCCCGAAGCGCGCATGCTGTCGGTTCAGGTCTGGGACAAGACGATGGTGCAGGCGGTCGACAAGGCGATTCGCAACTCCAATCTGGGTCTGAACCCGGTTGTGGAAGGCCAACTTCTGCGCATCCCGATCCCGCCGCTGAACGAAGAGCGTCGCGCCGAACTCGCCAAGATGGCGGGCCAGTATTCTGAATCGGCGCGTGTTGCGGTGCGCAATGTGCGCCGCGACGGCATGGAAGCGCTCAAACGCGCGGAAAAGGGCGGCGATATCAGCGAGGATGAGCATAAGCGCCTGTCCGGCCTGGTGCAGCAGGCCACCGATGATCAGATCGAGACCATCGATGCGCTATTGAAGACCAAGCAAGAAGAAATCATGCAGGTCTAGAGGCGCCTTTCGCTGCGACCATGCAATGACGGGCCGGGAGGCCGTTCCTCGATGAGCGCTGGAGACCCACGCCGCGCCGATGCGCCGGCCGCTTCCGGCGGATCGGGCCCGCGCTCGCCGCGCCATGTCGCCATCATCATGGATGGCAATGGGCGCTGGGCCGCGCGCCGGGGTCGGCCGCGCGCCTTCGGGCATCGTGAGGGCGTGGAGGCGGTCCGCCGCGCGGTGAAGGCCGCTGGCGAGTTGGGGGTTGAACGCCTGACCCTGTTCGGTTTCTCCACCGAGAACTGGCGCCGCCCGGTCGAAGAGATTGATGCGCTGTTTGATCTATTGCGCCGCTTTGTGGACGCCGATCTGGAAAAGCTTGCGCGTGAGGGTGTCCGGATCAACGTCATTGGCGCGCGCGAGGGGCTGAACAGCGATATCCTGGCCATCATTGATCGCGCCGAGCGGCGCACGAAAGCCAATACCCGCTTTCATCTGACCATCGCTTTCAACTATGGCGCCCGCGATGAGCTGGTTCGCGCCGCGCGCAAGGCGGCAGGCGCGGCGCGCGATGGCGCGTTGGACCCGGCTGAGCTGGATGAGGCCGGCTTCGCGGCCCTTCTGGATACCGATGGCGCGCCCGACCCGGATCTTCTGGTGCGAACCAGCGGAGAGCATCGCATCTCCAACTTCCTGCTCTGGCAGGCCGCTTATGCGGAATTCGTGTTTCTGGACGTGCTCTGGCCGGATTTTGACCGATCATGGTTCGAGGCGGCGCTTGAGGAATATGGCGCGCGCGAGCGGCGCTATGGCGGGCTCACCGATGGATGAGGCGTCCGCACCGGATGCTGTGCGCCGGGCGAAGCCCCGCGATCCGGTCTTTATCAAACGGGTCCTGTCCGCACTCCTGCTGGCGCCGTTCGCCCTGGTTCTGGTCTGGTATGGCGAGCAGCCCTTCGCCATCTTCGTCGCCGCGTTCGCGGCGGCCATGGGATGGGAATGGGTGCGCATGTCCGACAAGGCGGCCCCGCCGCGCGCGTTCGCGATCGCTACGGCGACGGCGGTGGGCGCGGCCTTGCTGGCCTGGCAGGGCGAAGGACTGACCTCATCGCTGTGGACGCTGGTCTGGATCGTTGGTGGAGCGGTCTGCGCGGCGCTGGACCGCCGCCCCAGAGGCGGGGCGTGGGAGGCGTTTGTCGGCGCGGCCTATATCTCCGGCGCCGCGGCGGCGCTTGTCGCCCTGCGTAATGCTGAGGCAGGCGGGCTTGATGCGGTGCTCTTCCTCCTGGCTGTCGTGTGGGCGGCCGATACGGCGGCTTATCTGGTAGGAACCTGGGTTGGCGGACCGAAGCTTCTTCCCTCCGCCAGTCCGAACAAGACCTGGTCGGGGCTGATCGCGGGGCTCGCGGGCGGAATTGGCGCCGGCTGGCTGACTGCGGAGCTGATCGGCGCGGACCCGCACTACGCGCTTCTGGCCGCCGCCCCGACCGCGCTTGCCGCTGTCGGTGGCGATCTCGTCATGTCGCTGGCCAAGCGGCGCTTTGGCGTGAAGGACGCCGGAACGCTTATTCCCGGTCATGGCGGGGTGCTGGACCGGGTCGATGCGCTGATGCTGGCCGTGCTGGTCGCCGGAGTGATGGCGGCCTTTGCGCCTGCCGGCTGGCCGGGAGCGGGTTCATGACGCCTCGCAAAGTCTCCATTCTGGGCGCGACCGGCTCTGTCGGCCAGGCCACGCTGGACCTGATCGCTCGCGCCCCTGTCGGCGCCTTCAAGGTCACCGCGCTGACGGCGAATACGAATGTGGAGGATCTGGTCGCTCTGGCGCGGCGGTTCAGGCCGGACTTTGTTGCGGTGGCGGACCCCAAGAGCGCCGCTGCGCTCGATGACGCACTCGGCGATGCGCCGATTCAGAGCGGCGCCGGCCCGGCCGCCATCGTTGAAGCTGCAGAGCGCGAGGCGGACTGGACGATGGCGGCCATCGTCGGCGCAGTCGGGCTGGAGCCGACACTGGCGGCGCTGAAAACCGGTCGCGCGCTCGCCTTCGCCAACAAGGAGGCTCTCGTATGCGCCGGGGAGTGGTTCATGCGCGAGGCGGCGGACTGCCAGGCGACGCTGCTACCAGTGGACTCTGAGCACAATGCGATCTTTCAGGCGTTCGATCCCGCTCAGCGCAGCGCGATCCGCCGGATCATCCTGACCGCGTCCGGCGGCCCGTTCCGCGAGACGTCGCTGGAGCGCATGGCGAGCGCGACGCGTGAAGATGCGCTGCGCCATCCGACCTGGTCGATGGGCGCGAAAATCTCCATCGATTCCGCGACCATGATGAATAAGGGCCTGGAGATCATCGAGGCCTGTCATCTGTTCGGCCTTCCGGCGAGCGAGGTCGATGTGCTGGTGCATCCTGAATCCATCGTCCACGGCCTGGTGGAGTATTGCGATGGCGGGCTGCTGGCGCAGCTGGGCGAACCGGACATGCGCACCCCGATCGCGCATGCGCTGGCCTGGCCGGACCGAATGGAAACCCCGGTCGAGCGTCTCGACCTGGCGCGCAGCGGCGCGTTGAGCTTCCACCCGGTTGATCCGATCCGCTTTCCCGCCATCGATCTGGCGCGCGAAGCGTTCAATCTTGGCGGCGCGGCGCCGGCCATCCTCAATGCGGCCAACGAAGTCGCCGTCGAGGCTTTCCTGGCCGGACAGAACGGCTTCCTTGACATCACCGGCGTGGTTACAGACGCTTTGGAGCGTGGGGTTCAGGCCGGGTTCAGCGCGAGCGCGCCATCCAGCCTCGACGACGTGCTGGAAGCGGACCGGGCTGGCCGAAGCTTTGCACGAGAGAGTCTGGCGGCGCGTGCGGCCTGATCGGTCGCGATGGGCTTCATGCCTGCGGAGTTGGAATGTTTGATGTCTTAGGCGCTGGCGCGCTCAGCCTGTTTTCCTTTGTCGTGGTCATCAGCTTCGTGGTCGTCATCCACGAGCTGGGCCACTATTGGGCAGGGCGCATGTTCGGCGTTCATGCGGAGACTTTCTCCATCGGTTTCGGTCCCACCCTGACTGCGTGGCGCGACCGGCGGGGAACGGTATGGCGGATCGCAGGTCTGCCGCTGGGGGGCTATGTGCGCTTTCGCGGTGATGAGAACGCCGCCAGCGCTCCCGACTTTGAAACTCTGAAGCGCCTGCGCGCCGAGGCCGGTCCTGAGGCCGAGACGGTTTTTCACTTCAAACCCATCTGGCAGCGCGCCGTGATCGTCGCGGCCGGACCGCTTGCGAATTTCATCCTTGCGATCGCGGTGTTCTCAGTCCTGGGCATGGCGCGCGGCGAGGTGGTCATCGAGCCGCGCATCGGCGCGGTGGTGGAAGGGTCAGCCGCGGCGTCGGCCGGGTTCGAACCTGGCGACACGGTGATCTCCATCGACGGCGCGCCAGTTCGGTCCTTCACAGACCTGACCGAAGCGGTTTTCATGCGCGCCGACCGGTCCACCCAGATTGAAGTTATGCGCGACGGGCGTAGTGTCATGCTCTCCGCAACCCCGCGCCGGGAGATGCGCGCCGATGGTCTGGGCGGTGAGCGCGCAATGGGCTTTCTCGGCGTGCAGCTGGCGTCCGACGCTCAGATCACGCGCGAGCGATACGCGTTCTGGCAGGCGCCGGTCTATGGCGTGCAGCGCACCTATGAGCTGACGACGACGATCCTGGATTATCTGGCGCGCCTGGTTACCGGGCGGGCCTCATTTGAACATGTCAACGGGCCGCTCGGCATCGCCACCACCGCCGGCCAGATTGCCAATAACGCCGTCGGCGCAGGCCCGGCTTCGGCTGAAATGCCGACCGCCGCGCCGCAGCTGGGCGCCCGTCTGATCAGCCTTTTGGTGGGGCTGCTTTTGCTGTCCGGACTGCTTTCAGTGGCGATGGGAATCATGAACCTCCTGCCGATCCCGGTTCTCGACGGCGGTCACCTTGTGTATTACGCCTACGAGGCCGTGGCGCAGCGGCCACCCAGCGAAGCTCTCAAGGCGTTTGGATTCAGGATCGGACTTGCACTGGTTCTGGGCATGATGCTTGTAGCGACCTGGAATGATATCGGATATCTGCGTGGGCTCTTCTCTTGAGCGCCCGCATCGCAGCCTGAGGGGATGAGCGAGATGGCGCGCCTGTTGAACTGGATCGCAGCCTTGGGCCTGAGCATCGGGCTTCTGGGGCTGTCTGGCCTGGCCCATGCGCAGGACGGCGAGGCGGCCGCTTCCTTGCAGCAAGCCTCAGAGGCGATCGCACAAGGCCAGGTGGCCCAGTCAGAGCCCCAGCAGCCGATTTTGCAGATCCTGGTGGAAGGCAATCAGCGTGTCGAAGCGGATACCATCCTGTCCTACATGCTGATCCAGCCGGGCGATTTGCCAGACCCGCGCCTGCTCAACCTATCGATCCAGACCCTGTTCGGAACGGGCCTGTTTTCCGATGTGCGCATCGCCATCGACGGCCCGACGCTGGCCCTCATGGTCGAAGAAAACCCGATCATCAACCGCGTTATCCTGGAAGGCAATCGCGCGATCGCGGACGACAAGATCACCGATGAGATCGAGGTTCAGCCGCGGGCCATCTTCACCCGGTCGCGCGTTCAATCCGATGTTCAGCGCATTCTGGAAGTCTACCGTCGCTCCGGTCGCTTCGCCGCTCAGGTCGAGCCGAAAATCGTGGAGCTGCCCCAGAACCGCATCGATCTGGTGTTCGAGATTTCCGAAGGCCCGGTCACCGGGGTCCGACGCATCAATTTTGTCGGCAACCGCACTTTCACCGACAGCCGGCTGATGAGCGAGATCGTCACCCGTGAAGCGCGCTGGTGGCGTTTCTTCAGCTCCAACGACAATTATGACCCCGACCGGCTGGAGTTCGATCGCGAGCAGCTGCGGCTCTACTACGCTGATCGCGGCTTCGCCGACTTCCGCGTGATCTCCGCCATCGCCGAGCTGACGCCGGATCAGGACGCCTTCTTCATCACCTTCACCATGGATGAAGGCGAGCGCTATAATTTTGGCGAGATCGAAGTTACCACGGACATCCCCGATCTCAGCGAAGAGTATCTCGAATCAGTCGTGCCGACCCGGCCCGGCGCGCTTTATGTCGGCAGCCTGATTGAGGAATCCACGGATGCGCTGACCTTCGCGGCCGGCGCTTCCGGTTATGCGTTCGTGGACGTGCGCCCGCGCGTGTCCGTCAATCGCGAAACCCAGACGGTCGATATCGAATATGTGATTGCGGAGACGCCGCGCGTGTATATCGAGCGCATCGATATCGTCGGTAATACGCGTACGCTCGACAGGGTGATCCGTCGCGAGCTGGATATTGTCGAAGGCGACGCCTTCAATCAGGCGCTCTTGAATATTTCACAGGCGCGCGTTCGCCGGCTGGGCTTCTTTGAACAGGTGGAGGTGGAACCCTTCCAGGGCTCGTCTATCGACAGGGCCCAGATTCGCGTTGCGGTAACCGAGCAGCCCACCGGTGAGCTCGCATTCGGCGCCGGCTTCTCATCCACAGACGCCTTCCTTGTCGATTTCTCGGTGTCGGAACGTAATCTACGCGGTCGGGGCCAGTTCCTGCGCCTGCGCGTTTCGGCCAGTTCGCGCCGTCAGCAGATTGATATCCGTTTTACCGAACCGCGCTTCCTTGACCGAAACCTCGCCGGCGGGTTCGATCTGTTCCAGGTGCGTACGGACTTTTCCGATGAGGCGTCGTTCGAGACGCAATCGACAGGTTTCACCCTGCGCGCCGGCTTCCCGCTGACCCGTGCGGTGTCGGCAGGTGTGAGCTACACGCTGAGGACCGACGAGGTTAACACCTTCCTGGGCGTCTCGGAATCCATTGAGCGCGCCGCTGGTTCGCGCGTCACCTCGGTGGTGAGCTATTCGCTGAGTTGGGACCGGGTGGACGACCCGCGCGAGCCTTCGCGCGGTTTCCGCCTTAGTTTCAACCAGGATTTCGCCGGATTCGGCGGTGATGTTCGCTATGTGCGCTCAGAGGTTCGTGGCGGAATCTACCGAAACGTCTTCCGCGATGATCTGGTGCTCAGCCTGACTGGCGAGTCTGGTTATCTGTTCTCCTGGGGCGGTGACGAGCCTCGGATCAACGACCGCTTCTTCAAGGGCGGGAACTCGTTCCGGGGCTTTGAGACGGCGGGCATCGGCCCGCGTGTCGTGCGCCGTCAGGGCGGTGATGACGTGGAAGTGTTCTCCGGCGATGCGCTGGGCGGCAATTTCTACGCCATCGGCGCCCTGGAACTCGGCTTCCCGCTCGGCCTGCCCGAGCAGTACGGGATCCGGGGCAGCCTCTTCACCGAGTTTGGCACGATGGGCCTGCTCAATGACGGTGACCAGATCGCCGATGACGGTTCGGCTAACGCCATCTTCACCGTGGACGAGCTTCGTCCGCGCGTGTCGGCTGGTCTTAGCATTTTCTGGGACTCGCCCTTCGGGCCTGTCCGTTTCGATTTCGCGGAGGCGTTCGTGAAGGAAGATTACGACCGCGCCGAATTCTTCCGCTTCAGCACAAGAACAGGGTTCTAAATCATGCTTCTGCACCGCTTCTCCACCGCTCTCGGTCGACTTCGCGCCCTGGGTGGGACGTTTCTGTTTGGCCTGGTCATCGCTCTCGGTGTCTCCGGCGCAAGCGCCGCTCAATCGGTTCTGGTGATGAATGAAGAGCGCATTCTTCGCGAAAGCGCTGTCGGCCAGCACATTGCATCGCGCCTGGAAGTGATCGGGGCGGAAATCCAGTCTGAGCTTGAGGCGCTGGGCGCGCCAATCGAACAGGAAAATGAACGCCTCAACGCCGAAGTCTCCGTGCTCAGCGAAGAAGCGATCCAGCAGCGCCCTGACCTGATCCAGCGTGTGCAGACCCTGCAGCAACAGGCCGCCAACTTTGAACAGATCCGCCGTCTGCGGACGCAGGAGCTGGTGGCCACCGAACGTCAGGCCATGCAGCCGGTGCTCGTCATTCTTCAGAACGTGCTGCAGGAAATCGTCAACGAACGCGGGGCCGATGTGTTGCTCGACCGCAGCCAGGCGGTGTTCGTTTCCGAGCGCGTCGATATCAGCAACACCGTGATCGAGCGCATGAATCAGCGCCTGACCACGACCCCGGTCAATCGCGTGCGGGCTCCTCAGCAGCCTGCGCAGCCGTAATCGGCCAGATAAGGGGGCGTGCATGGGGGCCGATCCGCGCTTTTACGAAAGCCTCGGACCGGTGTGCGCCTCCGCGCTGGCTGAACAGGTCGGCGCACAGCTTGTTGGCGACGGGACAGCGCAAGCGCTGAATGTCTCGTCGCTGGCCAAGGCGCGCGTTGGGGATGTCTGCTTTCTGGCGAGCGAAGCTGGCGAGCTAGGCTTGGCCGGTGCAATCGTTCTGGTGAACGACACGGTCGCTGGCGAGGCGGCCCTCGCAGCCGACGCAGCCGCTGTCCTTGTGCATTCAGCGCCCAAAGCCGCTTACGCGCTGGCCTGTGGGCGACTGATCGCTCCGCGCATCCATGCGGGCGATGCGGCCCACAATCACGACGCACGCATTGCGCCGGACGCCAGGCTCTCACCCGGCGTTGTTGTCGGACAGGGGGCGGATATCGCCCCTGGCGCGCAGGTCGGTCCCAATACGGTGATCGGGCCGGGCGTAAGGATCGGGGCGGGAACGCGCATCGGCGCCGGCGCGGTAATCCACTTTGCTGATATTGGCGCTGGATGCGAGATCGCCGCCGGCGCAGTGATCGGCGAGAGCGGGTTCGGCCTGGCCCAGCTCGACAAGGAAATCGTCTCCCTGCCGCATGTCGGTCGGGTGATCATTGAAGACGCGGTGACGCTGGGCGCCAATGTCACGGTTGATCGAGGCATGTTTGACGACACTTGGCTGAAGACCGGCTGTCGAATCGATAATCTCTGCCATATCGGCCATAATGTCGTGGTCGGCGAGATGGCGGTTATGGCCGCCTTCGCCGGCATTTCCGGCAGCGTAACGGTCGGGGCCGGCGCGCAGTTCGGCGGACGTGTCGGCGTCGCCGACCACTTGACCATCGGCGATGGCGCGCGGCTGGCTGCGGATGCGGCGGTGATGCGAAGCATTCCGGCCGGTGAGACATGGGCCGGCTCTCCGGCTCAGCCGATCAAGAGCTTCATGCGTGAGACCGCCTGGGTCCGGCGTCAGGTTGGTCAACGCGGTTCGAACAAGACCAAGACGTAAGGCAAGGCGCGATGAGTGACGATCCAGCAAGCGGCGTGTCGATAGGCCCTGATGAGATTCTGACCCGGCTTCCCCACCGTTTTCCCTTCTTGTTGATCGACAGGGCTGAAGCCTATGTGGAAGGCCAGTCCATCACTGGGATCAAGTGCGTGTCGGCCGGCGAGCCCTACTTCCAGGGTCATTTCCCGGACAATCCGGTCATGCCGGGCGTTTTAGTCATCGAGGCGCTTGCCCAGACCGGCGCCATCTTGATGTCGAAGACTCTCAACGCCGATATCACCCGCACGACGATCTTTTTCATGGGTGTGGACAGGGCGCGGTTTCGCCGTCCGGTGAGGCCGGGTGATGTGCTGGAGATGCCGGTGCAGGTCGTCACGGCGCGCCGCGGCGTGTTCAAGTTCAGGGGTGAGGCGCGCGTGAACGGCGTGCGCTGCGCCGATGCGGAGTTCGCCGCAACCTCGGTGACCCAGGGAGAGTCTTGATGGCCGCCACCATACACCCGACGGCTATCGTCGACGCGGGCGCCGAGATCGCTGATGACGTCACGATCGGGCCATACTGCGTGATCGGACCGTATGTGAAGATCGCCGCCGGATGTCAGCTCCTGTCTCATGTGACGGTCACCGGACGGACCGAGCTGGGCGAAAACTGCATCGTGCACCCGTTTGGTTCGCTCGGCGGGGATCCGCAGGACATGAAATATGACGGTGAGGATGTCAGCCTCATCATCGGGCCAAACAATACGATGCGCGAGCAGGTCACCATGCATCGCGGCACCACGGCTCTCGGCGAGACGCGGGTTGGCGCCGGCGGTTATTTCATGGTTGGCGCCCATGTCGCGCATGACTGCATCGTCGGCGAGAATGTGGTCTTCGCCAACAACGCAACGCTTGGCGGCGAAGCGGTGATTGGCGACTATGTGATCATGGGCGGGCTGGCCGCGATCCACCAGAAATGCAGGGTTGGGCGCTACGCCTTCGTCGGCGGGCTGTCAGCGGTCACCGGCGATGTGATCCCCTACGGCATGGTCGATAATGACGGTCATCTGGCCGGCCTGAATCTGGTCGGGCTGAAGCGTCGCGGCTTCCCGCGCGATCTCATCCATGATTTGCGCGCCGCTTACCGCCTGATGTTCGCCTCTGAGGGCGCATTTTCCGAGCGCATAGAAGATGCCGGACGGCTCTTTGCAGGCCGCCCTGAGATCGTCGAAATCATTGACTTCATCCGAGCTCCGGCGGCTCGCCCGCTGTGCACGCCGGATAGCCGCTAGAGCGATCCGGTCATGAGCGATTGGCGTAAGCTGGGGTTGATCGCGGGCGCAGGCGACCTCCCGCGCTACGTAGCCGAAGCCTGCCGCGCTGAAGATCGACTGGGTCATGTGATCGCGATCAAGGGCTTTGGCGAGCCCCATGATTATCCCGGCTGCACGGTTCGTGGCGTCGGCGAGATCGGCGGCGTGTTTGAAGACATGAAGACGGCGGGCTGCGATGCGGCCTGCTTCGCTGGCGTCGTGACCCGTCCCGACTTTAAGAATTTGCGTCCCGACTGGCGCGGGGTCAGCCTGCTTCCGAAAGTGCTCGCTGCGGCAGCGCGTGGGGATGACGCCCTTTTGCGCGTCATTGTCGGGGCGTTTGAGGCTGAAGGTTTCCAGGTCGTGGGTTCAGATGAGGTGGCTGGATCGCTTTTGGCGCGTGAGGGCGTTCTGGGCGGTGTAGGCCTCAGTGCGGATAATCTCGCCGATGCCCGCAAGGCGATGGAGACGGCCGCCGATATCGGGCGGCTGGATATTGGTCAGGGCGTCGTGGTCTGCGATGGGCTGGTGCTTGCGGTTGAAGCCCAGGAGGGCACCGATCGCATGATCGCGCGGGTAGGCGAGCTTGATGCGGCCTTGCGCGGGAACTCGGGCGCGCCCCGCGGCGTGCTCGCCAAGCGACCCAAGCCCATTCAGGAACGCCGCGTTGATCTTCCGACCATTGGCGTGTCGACTGTTGAGCGCGCCGCCGAGGCGGGTCTCGCCGGCATCGTCGCACCGGCGGGCGGCGCCTTGATCCTGGGTCAGAAGGCTGTACGCGACGCCGCTGACGCCGCGGGTCTGTTCGTGCTCATCACCTCAGAGGATGGCGTGGTGTGAGCCGGCCCTTGCGTATCTTCCTGGTCGCGGCGGAACCGTCCGGGGATCTTTTGGGCGCGGCCCTGATCCGGGCGCTGCGCCAGCGACGACCGGATATCGAGATTCGCGCCGTAGGCGGCGCCGAGATGGCCAATGAGGGCGCGCCGTCCCTCTACGATATCTCCGAGCTCGCCGTGCTCGGCATTTTTGACGGGTTCAAGATCGTCAAGCTGGTCAATGAGCGCGCGGCTGAGACCGGCGCGGCGATCGCTGAGTGGCGGGCCGATGCCGCCGTCCTGATCGACTCCTGGGGCTTCATGATCCGTGCGGCCAAGCAGATTCGCGAAGCCAGCCCCGACACCGCCATCGTCAAATATGTCGGCCCGCAAGTCTTCGCGACCCGGCCTGGGCGCGCCGGCGTGCTGGCGAAGGCGGTCGATCATCTCCTGGCCATCCATCCGTTCGATGCGCCCTATTACGAGCCGCATGGCCTGCCGGTGACCTTTGTCGGCAATCCGGCGCTGGAGCGCCCGGTCACTGGTCACGCCGCCGCGTTTCGCGCGCGCCACGGGCTGCGGGATGACGAAACGCTGGCGCTGGTCCTGTTCGGGAGCCGGGGCGCGGAGATTCGCCGGCTCACCCCGCACTTTGCAGCCGCTATGGAGCGGCTTCAGATCGCCTATCCTGAACTGCGTTTCGCTACGGTGCTGTCGCCCAGCGTGGCGGACCAGGCGCGCGCTGTGATCGCTTCTCATGAGGCTTTCTCCAGCCTGATTGTCGCCGATGCGCGTGAACGGCTCGACGCCTTCTCCGCCGCTGACATTGCGCTGGCGTGCTCTGGAACCGTGACGCTGGAGCTGGCGCGCGCCGGCGTGCCCACCGTAGCCGCCTATCGGCTGGGCTGGCTGAGCTGGTTGGTCGGGCGGCTCTTCCTGATGCGTTCGAAATATATCTCGCTGGTGAATATTGCCGCCGATGACGCGCTCATTCCTGAGTTCGTGCAGACCCGGTGCACCGGCGACAACCTCGCCGCGGCGCTGGCGGCCTTCGTTGAAGACAAGGGCGGGCGCGCCGCGCTGTCAGAGCGCCTGCGTGGCGTGACACTGTCGATGAAAGGACCCGGTCAGGCGCCCAGTGAAGCGGCGGCTGAAGCGCTCCTGTCGATTGTGGATGCGCGCATGAAAAACGCCGGCGCGGAGTGACCGGCCGGCGTTTGTGTTTCCAGTTCAGCGAAGATCAGCGCTTGTCGAAGCTAAGATAATCGCGCTCGGTCGCGCCGGTGAACACTTGGCGCGGACGACCGATCTTCTGGCTGGGGTCTTCCAGCATTTCGGTCCATTGAGCGATCCAGCCGACCGTACGCGCCACGGCGAACAGCACGGTGAACATATCGGTCGGGAAGCCCATCGCCTTTAACGTGATACCGGAATAGAAGTCGATATTGGGATAGAGCTTCTTCTCAACGAAGTACGCGTCTTCCAGCGCGATCTTCTCCAGTTCCATGGCGACGGCGAGCAATGGATCGTCGCGAACGCCCAGCTCGTCGAGCACCTGGTGAGCGGTTTCGCGCATCACCTTCGCGCGCGGATCGTAATTCTTGTAAACGCGGTGACCGAAGCCCATCAGGCGGAAGGGATCATCCTTGTCCTTGGCCTTCTCGATGTATTCGGGAATGCGATCCACCGAGCCGATTTCCGCCAGCATGTTAAGGGCCGCCTCGTTCGCGCCGCCATGCGCCGGGCCCCAGAGCGAAGCGATGCCCGACGCGATGCAGGCGAACGGGTTGGCGCCGGATGAACCGGCCAAGCGCACCGTGGAGGTGGAGGCGTTCTGCTCGTGATCGGCGTGCAGGATGAAAATGCGGTCCATGGCGCGCGCCAGCGTCGGCGAGACCGTGTATTTCTCCGCCGGGACCGCAAAGCACATGCGCAGGAAGTTGGACGCGTAATCCAGCTCGTTTTGCGGCGAAATGAAGGGCTGGCCGACCGAGTACTTGAACGCGCGCGCCGCGATGGTCGGCATTTTCGCGATCATGCGGTGGCTGGCGATCTTGCGCGCCTCATGGTCATTGATGTCGGTGGAGTCGTGATAGAAGGCCGAAAGCGCGCCGACCGTGCCGACCATGACGGCCATCGGGTGGGCGTCGCGGCGATAACCGCGGAAGAACTGGTCGAACTGATCGTGCAGCATGGTGTGCCGGCGGATCGTCCAGTCGAACTCCTTGAACTCCGGCTCGCTCGGCAGTTCGCCATGCAGCAGCAGATAGGCCACTTCGGTGAAGTTGGAGTGCTCGGCCAGCTGGTCGATCGGATAGCCGCGATACAGCAGCACGCCCTCATCGCCGTCGATATAGGTAATCTGGCTTTCACAGCTGGCTGTAGAGGTGAAACCGGGATCGAAGGTGAAGACGCCGGCCTTCTTGTACAGTGCGCGGATGTCGATGACGTCCGGCCCGATCCGGCCTTTCAGCACGGGAAGATCGATCGTCTCGCCATTGATCGTCAGCTGCGCGACGCCGGTCTTTTCGGCCTTGTTTTCCATCGAGTTAGCCCCTTCTTGAACCTGTGTCTTGTCTGCGGCGCCGATCAGGCGCCGGTCAATTGATCATCGAGCCGCGCCAGCGTTTCCTCCTGGCCCAGCACCGACAGCACAAACCCCATGTCCGGCGCTTTCGCGCCGCCGGTCAGCGCCGCGCGAAGCGGCTGTCCGACCTTGCCGAAACCGACCTCTTCGGCCTCAGCGAAACTGTTGAGCGCGGCGCTCAGTGACGCCTCGCTCCAATCGTCCTGACCAGCCAGAACAGCGCGCAAACGGCCCAGCCGCGTCCGCGCTTCATCCCCGTTCAACGGCTTAGCCGCCTTGCCTTCCAGACGGATCGGGCGAGGCCGGAGGAGAAAATAGGCCTGATCCTCCAGTTCGGCGAGCGTTGCGCCGCGATCTTTCAGCACATCCATCGCGCTGTGGAGCCAGACTTTCGCCGTATCGTCGGTTCGCAGCTCGCTCTGCTCGCCAATGCGCGCCAGAAGCAGCTCCACCAGCCGGTGATTATCGGCTCGGCGCATGTGCCAGGCGTTCACGCTCGCCATCTTGTCGAAGTCGAGCCGGGCCGGCGCTTTATTCAACCCGTCAAGGCTGAAGGCGCTGAGCATCTCCTGATCGCTGAACAGCTCCTTATCGCCCTGCGCCCAACCCAGGCGAAGCAGGTAATTGCGAAGCCCTTCAGGTAGGTAGCCCATATCGCGATAGGCCTCGATGCCCAGCGCGCCGTGGCGTTTGGACAGCTTCTTGCCGTCTGGACCATGGATTAGCGGGATGTGGGCGAAGGCCGGGGCCGTCCAGCCCAGCGCGTCATAGATTTGAGACTGGCGCGCCGCGTTCACCAGATGGTCGTCCCCGCGAACGATGTGGGTCACGCCCATATCGTGATCATCCACCACCACGGCCAGATTATAGGTCGGCGCGCCGTCTGCGCGCAGCAGGATGAGATCGTCAAATTCCTTGGCGGCCCAGCGCACTTCGCCCTGAACCGAATCGCGCACGATCACATCGCTGTCCGGCGCACGGAATCGGACGACATAAGGCGCGCCGGCCGGCGCCTCTCCCGCATCACGGTCGCGCCACGGCGAGCGCAGCGCCCGGCCTTCGGCGAAGGCGGTTTCACGCAGGGCTTCCACCTCGTCCGGCGTGCAATAGCAACGGAAAGCGGCGTCGCTGGACAGAAGCTGTTCAACGATTTCACGATGCCGGTCCGCGCGTTCGAACTGGGAGACGGCCTCGCCATCCCAGTCCAGACCCAGCCAGGACAGACCATCGAGTATGGCGGCCACCGCCGCCTCGCTGGAGCGGGCCCGGTCGGTGTCTTCGATGCGCAGCTTGAACACGCCGCCATCGGCGCGCGCCAGCAAAGAGTTGAACAAGGCCGTGCGTGCGCCGCCGATATGGAGGAATCCCGTCGGCGAGGGCGCAAACCGTGTGATGATCTGAGGTGTTTGTTGCACGTGCGAAAGCATGCTGCGCTGCGAAAGGGAAAGGATGCATAGCATAGCGCCGCCCTGAAGAGATAGTCTGGCGCTGAAGCGAAGGGAGGATGGGCTTCGTGCAGGCCGCCTTACCATGGCTACTGGCGGTCTTGCAGACCCGCCTGAAAGCGGATTGGCGAAGCTGGGCAGGTCCGCCTGATCCGTCGCGCCTTGTTCTGTGGTCGCCGGTCGCGTTCGGGGCGGGCGCTGCGATCTATATCGGCGCCGGCGCGGAGCCGCCACCTCTCTTCATTCCCATCGCCTGGTCGAGCGCCGCGATCGGTCTCTTCGCTTCGATTCTGCTGCGTGGGCGGCCCTGGCTGCTCTACGCGATCGCCTTGTTCGCGCTGGCCGCCGCCGGCTTCGCCCATACCGAACAGCGCGCCCGCGCCGTGGCCCCGCCGCCAGTCGACTTCGTCGAACGCGCGGTTCTTGTAGAAGGCTGGATTGAAGCGGTGCAGCAGTCGGGCGGACGCGAACGGCTGATCATCCGGGTGCGTGAGCTGTCCGGCCAGAGCACGGCGCCCAAGCGGGTTCGGGTGCGCGGCGATCTCGGCGCCTTGCTCCCCGGCGATGGGGTGCGCGTGCGCGCTGTCTTGTCCGCGCCGCCGACGCCCGCCGCACCGGGCGGTTATGATCCATCCCGGGCGGCCTGGTTTGATTCCATCGCGTTGACGGGCTTCGCCGTGTCGGCGCTGGAACCGGTCGCGATGGAGGGCGACCGGCTGGCGCGCAGCTATGCGGCCTGGCGCTGGTCGATGGCGCAACGCTTCGCCGCTGGCGCGGGGAAACGAACCGGCGGCGTCGCGGCCGCGCTGCTGACTGGCGAGCGCGCAGCGGTGGAGCCGGGAGATGCTGAAGCGCTGAGGGTCTCAGGGCTCGGTCATATTCTCGCGATCTCCGGCCTGCACATGGCCTTGCTGGCGGGCGGCGCCTACTGGGCGGCGCGCTGGGTGATGGCCGCCATCGAGCCCTATGCGCGCGCTTTCGATCCACGCAAGCCAGCGGCATTGATCGCGCTGGTTTCGGCGAGCTTCTATCTCGTCCTGTCCGGCGCACCCGTTTCCGCGCAGCGCGCCTTCATCATGGCGGCTGTGGTCTTGCTGGGCGTCATTCTGGACCGGCGGGCCCTGTCGATACGCTCTCTGGCGATCGCGGCCATGGTCGTGCTCATCATCGCGCCGCAAAGCGTGGCCGAAGCCGGTTTCCAGATGAGCTTTGCCGCTGTGGCCGCCCTTATCGCCGTCTATGACGCCTGGCGGCGGCATGGCCCGTCTGATGTCGCCGGTTATGGCTGGTTCGCCCGCGCGCGTCGTGCGTTTGTGGGGCTGGCCGCAACGAGCTTCATTGCCGGAGCCGCGACAGGCGCGTTCGCGGCCTTCCACTTTCAGCGGCTGGCCGCTTACGGCCTACTGGCCAATCTCGCCGCCATGCCGGTCTTCACCTTCTGGGTCATGCCGGCTGGCGCTGCGGCGCTGGCGGTGTCCGCCTTTGGGCTGGAAGGCCCGTTCCTGGTGATTATGGATGCCGGGCTCCGCATCGTTCTGGCCATCGCCCACTGGACAGAGAGCCTGCCCGGCGCCGGCGCCGGGGTGGGCGCTGCGCCCAGCGGGGTGATCGCGCTGTATGGGGTGGGGTTCGCGCTGGCGATGATCGGGCGCGGCTTGGCCCGGATGACCGGGATAGGCGTCATCCTGACCGCCCTGCTGGCCTGGTCGGCCGCCAGCGCTCCGGCCTTCATGATCACCAGCGACGGGGTGGTTCTGGCCCGCTTCTCCGAACCGGAGCGCAACGCCTCCGGTGAGGCGGGCTGGAGCGCCAGCACGCTGCGTCGCTCGCGTTTTGAGCGCCGGGTTCTGCTTCAGCGCGCCGGCGTGACCAGCGGTGAGAGCCCGCGCGCTGCGCTCAGTTGTGACGGCCTCGGCTGTGTCGGCCTTACTGAGGACGGGCTGGTGTTGGCGCTGGCGACGAGCGCCGAAGCACTCGCAGAGGACTGCCGGCGCGCCGACCTCATCGTCTTCGCTGGCCAGGTAAGCGCCTATCAGCGCCGCCATTGCGCCACGCCGATCCTGGATGATGAGGACCGCGAAACACTCGGTGCGTCGGAGTTCTGGGTGCGCGATGGCGAGGTGGTGCGGCTGAGAAGCGCGCGGCCAGCCCTTCCGGACCGGCTTTGGAACCGGTCCGCCAGTGAAGGGGAAGGCCGCTAGAACGCTAGGGCGATTTTGGTCAAATCTGTTGACCCAACCCCTCCAACCTCTTGGCGAGTCGCCTTTACGAACCGCGGAACCGGTTCCCACTTCCGCTGAAAAGGCGCTAGTGATACCGGCGAATCAGTCCGACGAGACGCCCCTGAACCTTGACCCTGTCCGGGCCAAAAATGCGTGTCTCATAAGCCGGGTTGGCCGCCTCCAGAGCGATCGAACCGCCCTTGCGGCGCAAGCGCTTCAGCGTGGCCTCCTCCTCATCGACGAGCGCCACCACGACATCGCCGTTATCAGCGGTGTCGCCGCGCCGGATCACGACCACGTCGCCATCAAGAATGCCTTCCTCGATCATCGAGTCGCCGTTTACCTCAAGCGCGAAATGCTCTGCGGCGGGCGACAGCATGTCAGCCGGTACGGTCAGGCGGTCGGTTTCATGCTGGATGGCGGAGATGGGCACACCCGCGGCGATCCGGCCGAGCAGGGGCACTTCACCTTCGGACGGCTGAGAGGGAGGCTCGCTGCGTCCGAACTCGCCGCGAACGACATTGTCCGAAGCGCCGGATGGCGCTGCGCCGGCGGCTGAGGGCGGAAGCTTCACCACTTCCAGCGCCCGCGCGCGATTAGGCAGGCGGCGGATGAAGCCGCGCTCCTCCAACGCGCTGACCAGCCTGTGGACGCCTGACTTCGACGCCAGGTTCAGCGCATCCTTCATCTCGTCAAAGGATGGAGATACGCCGTCTTCGCTCAGCCGCTTCTGAATGAAGAGCAGCAGCTCTTGTTGCTTGCGCGTCAGCATGGATCGCCTCGCATTGGAACAAACCGTAAACCTACAGATGTTCTATGCCTGTTCCATCCTAACGTCAAGTAAACGGCGGACTGATTTCACGCACCCGTCAGGAGCGCGCGGGTTGCGCCGGCCACATCGTCCTGCCGCATCAGGCTTTCTCCAACGAGCAGAGCCTTCGCGCCGGCGCGCCGGACACGCTGCGCGTCCTCATGATCGGTGATGCCGCTTTCGGCCACGAGCAGGCGTGAGGCGTCGACCATGGGCGCGAGCGCTTCGAAGGTCTCCAGCCGTGTTTCGAAGGTGCGCAGATTGCGGTTGTTGACACCGATGAGGGGCGAGGACAGAGCGAGCGCGCGGCGCATCTCCGCCTCGTCATGAACTTCCACCAGCGCGTCCATGCCCCAGCGATCGGCCTCGGCGATAAGACCCGCAGCGGTCTCATCACCGACCGCAGCGAGAATGACCAGAATGCAGTCCGCTCCGAGTGCGCGCGATTCGGCGATCTGCCAGGGCTCATACATGAAGTCCTTTCGCAGCACGGGCAGGTCGACTGCATCGCGCGCGGCGATAAGGTAGGCCTCATCGCCCTGAAAGCCGGGCTTGTCTGTCAGGACGCTCAGACAGGCCGCGCCTCCATCCGCATAGGCGGCTGCGATGGCGGGCGGATCGAAATCGGTGCGGATGAGGCCCTTGGAGGGGCTGGCTTTCTTCACCTCCGCGATCAGGCCGAGCGCGCCGGCTTCAGCCTTTGAACGCAGCGCGTTCAGGAAGCCGCGCGGCGGATCGGCGGCTTCAGCCTGCGCGGCGATTACGCGATAGGGACGCGCGGCTTTGCGTTCGGCGATCTCTTGGCGCTTATAGGTTTCGATCCGGTCCAGCACGTCGACCATCAGTCCGCCCCGTTCGAGAGTTTCACAAGCCGGTCCAGGGCGCGGGCGGCGCGTCCGTCATCAATGGCGGCGGCGGCGCGCTGAGCGCCTTCGAGCAGAGTCTGCGCCTGATCGGCGATGACAAGCGCCGCAGCGGCGTTGAGCACGACGATATCGCGATAGGGTCCGGCCTCGCCGGCGAGCAGCCTGCTGATCGCATCGGCGTTTTCCTGCGGCTCGCCGCCGCGTAGATCCTCAAGTCTGGCGCGGGCAAGGCCGGCCTCCTCCGGCGTGACGGTAAAGCGGCGCAGCGCTCCATCCTTCAGCTCGCAGACCTGGCTTGCGCTTGTGGTGGTCAGCTCATCAAGCCCGTCTTCGCCATGCACGACCCAGGCGCGTTCCGCGCCCAGCTCGCGCAGCGCTTCGGCCATCGGCTCCAGCCAGCGCGGGCTGAACACGCCCAGGAGCTGGCGCTGAGCGCCGGCCGGGTTGGACAACGGTCCCAGCAGGTTGAAGATGGTGCGCAGGCCCAGCGTCTTGCGGGCAGGGACCACATGGCGCACCGCGCTGTGATGGGCGGGTGCAAACAGGAAGCCGACTCCAGCCTCCTCCATGGAGCGTTCGACCTTAGACGGGCCAGCCTCCAGATTGACGCCCAGAGCAGCGAGCGCCTCGGCCGATCCTGATTTCGACGAGGCGGCGCGATTGCCGTGCTTGGCCACGATCGCGCCGGCGCCGGCTGCGACAAGGGCCGCGGCGGTGGAGATGTTCCAGGTGCCTCTGGCGTCGCCCCCGGTCCCGCAGGTGTCGAGGGCGCCGGGCGGGGCGTTGACCCGCGTCATGCGTGCGCGCATCGCCTTGGCGCCGGCTGCGAGCGCTTCAGGCGTTTCCCCAACGGCGGAGAGGCCGACCAGAAAACCGCCGATCTCCACCGGCTTGGCCTCGCCATCCATCAGCGCGGCGAAGGCGGCTTCGATATCGGCGATATCCGGCGCGCGCCCGGCGGCGAGCGCGGCGAGGGCGGGCTTCATCCGGCTCATGCCGCGCGCGCCTTAACCGGCAGGCCGGACAGGGTGAGGAAGTTCGCCAGAAGGTCATGGCCGTGCTGCGAGGCGATGGATTCAGGATGAAACTGAACCCCGTGCACGGGGCGCTGCGAATGACTGAGACCCATGATCTCGCCGTCTTCGGTGCGGGCGGTGACCTTCAGCGGGCTGTCGCCCGCGAGCCTGACCGCGAGCGAGTGATAGCGCGTTGCGGTGAAGGGGCTCGGCAGACCGGCGAAAACGCTTTCAGCCTGGTGCAGGATGTCGCTGGTCTTGCCGTGCATGATCTCGCTCGCCTGAACGACTTCGCCGCCGTAGGCCTGACCAATCGCCTGATGACCCAGGCACACGCCCAGGATCGGCAGATCGGGCGGCGCGCGCTCGATGAAGTCAAGGCAGATGCCGGCCTTGTCCGGATCGCAGGGTCCCGGCGAGATGACCGCAGCCGCCGCACCCAGCGCCAGGGCCTCTTCCGCGCTCATCACATCATTGCGCACGACGCGCGTTTCAGCGCCCAGCTCCTGAAGATAATGGACAAGGTTGAAGGTGAAGCTGTCGTAATTGTCGATGACGAGAAGCATGGCTGGACCGCGAGACTGAAAACCGGGGGCAAATTAGGCGAGGGCCGGCCTGCCGCCAACCGGCGCGACTCAGGCTAAACGCCCTGTCATGGCATCGACCTCTCAATCTGCGCGCCAATCGACCAGCGCTGCGGCCATTCAGGCCGGCGCGGCGATCGCCGCCGGCGCGCTGATTTGTGTCGCGCTGGCTTTCGCCGCCGGCGCGCGCGGCGATGGCGCGTACGGCATGACGGGTGAGGCGGGCGCTGAATTCATCGATACCTCAACGTCCTCGCCGCGTGATGATGCACTGGCGATGCTTCAGGCGCGCCCAAGCGCGCCGGGCGTCAGCGCTGAGACTGCGCCGGCGGGGCGTCTGGCCGTGATCATCGACGATATCGGGTTTGACGGGGCCGCGCTTGATCGCCTGCTCGCGCTGGACGTCCCGCTGACCTTGTCTGTTCTGCCCTATGCAGCTGACGCACCCGGTGCGGCGCGACGGATCAGCGCCGCAGGCCAGGAGGTGTTCCTGCATCTTCCCATGGAGCCGAGCGGGCTTGAGGATCCAGGCCCGTATGCGCTGACAAAGGATCTCGGCGCCGAGGCCATGCAGGCGCGAGTCCTGTGGGCGCTGTCGAGAACGCCGGGCGCGCGCGGGGTGAACAACCACATGGGCAGCCGGCTGACGACCGACTCCGGCGCGGTGCAACGCGCCCTCACGCCCCTGGCCGGCGAGGGGCTGGTCTTCGTTGATTCGCTTACCGCTCCCCGCTCGGTTGCGGCCCGGACCGCGATTGGTCTGGGCATTGAAGCCGCGCAGCGCGATGTCTTTCTTGATCACGAGCGTGAGCCGGCCGCGATTCAGGCCAGGCTTGATGAGGCGCTGATGTTGGCCGCCCAGCACGGTCGGGCGATCGCCATCGGCCATCCCTATCGGGAAACCCTGCAGGTTCTGGAAACGCTGGGCGCGCGTGCTGATGCGGCAGGTGTGGAACTGGTGTTCGCGTCTGATATCGTGAGAGCAGGTGAGTCTGCCGGCGAGGGCGCCATCACCCTCATCGCTTCGCCCTGAATCGGCCTCAAGCGAAGCGCCAGGCTTCCGCCGCGGCGCGGAACAGGGCGGCGGCCTTGTTGACGGTCTCCACGCGCTCGGCCTCCGGATCGGAATCCAGCACCACCCCGGCGCCGGCCTGCACATACATCTCGCCGTCTTTCAGCACCGCGGTGCGCAGCGCGATGCAGGTATCGATCTCACCATTGGCGCTGAGATAGCCGACCGCGCCGGCATAGACGCCGCGCCGATGGGGTTCCAGCTCGTCGATGATCTCCATGGCGCGCACCTTGGGGGCGCCGGACACCGTTCCAGCCGGAAAACCGGCGAAAAGCGCGTCAATCCCGTCCGACCCCGGATCGAGATCGCCTTCCACATTCGACACGATGTGCATGACGTGGCTGTAGCGTTCCACCACCGCGCGCTCGGTGACGCGCACCGTGCCGGACTTTGCGACGCGTCCGACATCATTGCGCCCGAGATCCAGCAGCATCAGATGCTCGGCCTGCTCCTTGGGATCGGCGAGCAGTTCAGCCTCCAGCGCCAGATCGGCGTCCGGCGTCGCGCCGCGCGGACGCGTGCCGGCGACCGGACGCACCGTGACGACGCCATCGCGCACCCGCACCAGGATCTCCGGGCTGGATCCGACGACCTGAAACGCGCGAAAGTCGAACAGGTAGAGAAAGGGTGACGGGTTGGTTCGGCGCAGCGATCGGTAGAGCGCGCTCGCCGGCGCGGTGAAGGGTGCACGGAAGCGCTGGCTGGGGACGACCTGAAAGATGTCGCCGGCGCGGGCGTATGCGCGCGAGCGGTCCACGGCGGCGCGATACTCAGCCTCGCTTGTGTTGGAGACCGGCGAGGCCGGGTCGCTCCAGGGTTCGCCCTGACGGTGGCCGGGCGAGGATTGATCCAGCCGGTCAAACACCCCTTCAAGGCGCCGGGCAGCCGCATCGACAAGCTCGGACGCGCTGAGACCGGGCTGCGGGCGAACCGGCGCCGCCACTGTGATTTCCTGGGTGAGGGCGTCAAACACCAGCATGATGCGCGGTCGCAGCAGCAGGGCCTCAGGCACGCCGAGCGGATCGGGTGCGGCGTGGGTCGGCAGGCGCTCCACATAGCGCGCCATATCAAAGCCGAGATACCCGAACAGACCCGCCGCGATGGGCGCCAGCCCCTCAGGCACGTCAAGCCGGCTTTCAGCATGCACGGCGCGCAACGCCGAGATCGGGTCCAGCCTGACCGGTTCGAACGCATCGGGCCGGGAATCCGGCGCGATGGCGCGCGCGATTTGCGCCGCGCCGTCCGCACAGCGCCAGATCAGGTCTGGGTCCAGACCGATGGCGGAGTAACGCCCGCGATAGGCCCCGCCCTCCACGCTTTCCAGAAGAAAGCTCTCCGTTTCCGGCTCGGCCAGCTTCAGATAGGCGGAGATCGGCGTTTCAAGATCGTCAATGCGTCGCGCAATGATGAGGGCCGGCGCGCCGGCCTCGACGCGGCGAACCGCTTCGCTCGCGACGCCCGGGTCCAGGACAGACATGGCGCGTCCTATTGGGCCGGGTCGGAACGACCGAGCGCCAGGTCGCGCAGACGCGGATCAATGGTCACCTCATAGGCGCTCATGAGCCCGGCTTCCACGCCGATCGCGAAGTCGCCGCGCAAGCCTTCGGCCAGTTCAGCCTGTTCTTCCGCCGTCAGCGGGGCCGGCTCCGGCGCCAGCACTTCATCAACGAGAACGATGGCGCGCGTGCGCTGGTCATCGGCGCGCGAGGTGAACGCCTGCTGGGGCGGAAGCGAGAAAGCCTGGGCCACGAGCTGCTGGGCGAAGGGACCGGCGGTCTCGTCACGGCGCAGGGTCGCGGCTTCAACCCGCGCTCCAAGGCCGATCGATTGGGCGATAACGTCCATATCCTCGCCGTCACGGGCGCGCTGCAGAGCATTGTCGACCACCGCCTGAAGCTGATCATCGACCGCACGCATCCGCCAGAAGGTTTCAACGCGCTCACGCTCTTCTTCCAGTGTGGCCAGCCGGCTTTCCTCAACAGCATCGACCCGCACTGCGAAATACCCGCCATCGCCGAAATTGGTCAGCTCGCCGTCAAAGCTCTCCGGCATCGTGAAGACCTGTTCCAGGATTTCCGGCGCGGCGAACAGCGTCATCGCCGCCTCGCCGGTCAGGGTGAAGCCCTGCTGGGTGATGAAGTCCAGTCGTTCGATCGGCAGCTGGGCGGCCTCGGCGGCTTCGTCCAGCGTCGCCCCGGCGCCGCGCGCTTCTTCAAACGCGGCGAGCGTATCGAACAGACGACCCTCTGCTTCGTTCATGGCCAGCTCAGCCTGAAGCGCACCACGACGCTCTTCAAAGCTGGGCACGACCGGGTCGGTGGCCGCTTCCACACGAACCGCGCGCCAGCCGAGCGCGCCTTCAACGGCGGATGCGTCGCCGGACGCCATCGCGAAGACGGCCTCGCTGACCACCGTGTCGGGCACGGCGAATGACTGGACCGCTTCAAACGTCACCGGTTCCACCAGGCCCAGCTCAGCGGCGACCGTCTCCGGGTTCTCGCCCGCCTGCAGACGCGCTGCGGCGGCCTCGGCGGTCTCCTGATCGCTGGCGGACAGCTGGACAAAGCTGCGTGTGGGCGCGTCGGCCAGCTCGCCATTGTCCAGCTGGATCTCGTACAAGGTGCGCAGATCCTCTTCTGGAACATCGACATCGGGAAGAAGGTCGTCCGGCGTGATGCGCACGAGCGTGAAGCGGCGTTGTTCAGGGTAGGTGAAGCTGGCGGCGTTTTCCTCGATGAAGGCCTGCAGCTCTTCATCGGTCGGATCGGCGATCTCGCCCGCCAGACTCGGCGACAGGAAGAGCGCGCGCATGCGACGGCGTTCACCAGCATAAGCCTGGCGGGCGCGTTCGAAAATGCCGGGCGGACTGACACCGCCCAGAGCCGCGGCGAGGAACTGGCTGCGGCGCAGCTCACCGCGCAGGCTCTCTTCAAAGCTGGCCTCGGTGAACTCGTTGTCGGCGAGCACCGCGCGATAGGTCGCCCGGTCGAACTGGCCGGAGAAGGGATTGTTGAAGGCGGGGATCTCCTCAATGGCCTCAACGATCGCCTCATCGGACACCGCCAGGCCCAGCTCGTTGGCCTTGGCGTCAATGGCGTGCTCGGCGATCAGGCGACTGAGCACCTGTTCTCCCAGCTGCATGGCGTTGGCTTCTTCATCGGTGAAGCGCGGGTTCTGCTGGCGGATGGCGTTGACCTGCTGAGCGTAGGAGCGGCTCAGCTCCTGGGCCGTGACGCGTTCTGAACCTACGAGGGCCACCGCATTGCCGGTTCCGGTGAAGATGTCGCTGATGCCGAACAGGGCGAAGGCGGCGACGACCGGAACGATGATGATCACGACCGCGAGCGGGGATCGGGCGAGATTGCGGGTGGTTGAGAGCATGGGTGCGGGTTCTTCGACCGTGGGTGAAGCAAAGCAATGAGGCGGGCAGGCGAACAGCGCGCGAAATTAGCCGCGCCGTGAAGCGCGGGCAAGGCGCAGGCGCGGCCTGATTGCGGTGCGCGATCAGCGCTGCTAACGCTGAACGTCCTCACGGAGACCGCAGGCGGGTCTCCACAGCGCAACCCCCGGGGTGAACCGGCCCATGCTGATTGCTGGCAATTGGAAGATGCACGGTCGTCGAACCGATACCGGCTGGCCGGCGCGATTCGCCGAAATGCCCCGTCCGGCGCATGTCGATGTCCTGCTGTGTCCGCCAGCGACCTTGCTGGCTGCTCTGGGCCCGGGTCTCGGGGCGACTGGGGTGAGCCTGGGGGCGCAGGATTGCTCTGCTCACACCGATGGAGCCCATACCGGCGATCTGTCTGCCGGCATGCTCGCCGATCTTGGATGCAGTCATGTCATTGTCGGCCATTCGGAGCGCCGCACCGATCATGGCGAACACGACGCGCTGGTGCGCGCGAAAGCTGAAGCGGCCCTCAACGCGGGGCTTACTCCCATCGTGTGCGTAGGCGAGACATTGGCCCAACGCGACGCCGGCGTGGCCGAAGCCATCGTCAGCGAGCAGGTTCGCGTGAGCCGGCCGGCGGCGGGCCGATACATCATCGCCTATGAACCGGTCTGGGCGATCGGGACCGGTCGCAGCGCCAGCCTTGAGGACATCGCCCTCATGCATGCCGCTGTGCGCCGAGCGGCGGGGGAGGCGGAGCTGAGCGTGCTCTACGGCGGCTCTGTAAAGCCGGACAATGCCGCTTCCATCCTCTCGCTGGAGGGCGTGGACGGTGCGCTCGTGGGCGGGGCGAGCCTTGATCCGGACGAGTTCGCCGCCATCGTCGCGGCGACCGCGTGAGACGTCTCGCAGCACGGTAATCGGTTTTTCAGAACTTTGCGTCATGCTCCCGCTTCATCGCGTAATGGGCGAGAAGATCCGTAGCGCGATCCGGGTGTTGTTAGGATGGGTATTTCATGTCGCTCGACTATCGCCAGGCTGCGGTGATCGTCTTTGATCCGGTCAATGTGAACCTGCGCACCACGCAGTACGCATTGCATCAGATCGGCTTTCGCGAAATCATCTGCATGACCTCCATCGCGGAGGTGCGTCGTCGGCTGACCGAGCAGACGCCGCAGCTTCTCGTGTGCGAAACCGCCTCCGTGGAGGATGAAGTCGCCAAGCTGGTGCGCGAGATTCGCACCAGCGAGCTGGGCGACAATCCCTTTCTTGCGGTTCTGCTGACCTCCTGGATGCGTGATGGCGCTGTATTGAAACAGGCGATCTCGTCGGGCGCGGATGATGTCGTCATCCGACCGTTTTCCACCGCTTTCATCGAAGATCGGCTGCGCACGCTCGTGCGGGCCCGCAAGCCCTTCATCGTCACGAGCGACTATATCGGCCCGGATCGCCGCCGCGACACAGAACGCGGTCCCGGCGCTCTGACGCCCATCAACGCGCCCAATACGCTGCGAACGGTGGTGGAAGGCGAAGGCGAGGATCTGGAGGCGGTGCAGGCCTGGATCGCTGAAGCGCGCAGCGATGTTGAAAGCGAGCGCCTGCGACGGCTGGCCATGCGCATCGTGGTCGGTGTTGAAGCGGCGATGCGTGAAATGCAGGCCGGGCGCACGCCACAGATTGATCCGGGCGATATCGCCCGTTCCGCGCGCGAGCTGCGTCTGCGCTTCTCCAGAATGCGGATGCGCGAGGCCGCTTCCATCGCCCAGGCGCTGGTGGAAGTGTGCAGCCAGCTGGTCGGCGTATCCGGGTTGAGCAGCGGAAATCTCAGCCTCGCCAAGGAGCTGGCGACGGGCGCCTATGCCGCCTATGCCGGCGGTGACGGGATTGAACGCTCGCGCGAAGAAATCGACCACACGGTCGAGGCCCTGAGAAAGCGCATGGCGGCCGGCGCCCAGGATGCTGGCGCCGCGCCCGTGCTTGGGCTAAAACGCGCGGCCAGTTAAGCGCCGGACCTGAGCCGGCGCGTTCTTGAACCGCTCACTCGTCCGGATCGTCATGACCACCGTTCTTCTGATCATTCACCTGCTTGTAGCCACCGGCCTTGTCACTGTCGTGCTGATGCAGCGCTCCGAAGGCGGCGCGCTCGGCATTGGCGGCGGCGGACCGGGCGGGATGATGTCCGGGCGCGGGGCGGCCAATCTTCTGACCCGCCTGACCATGATCCTGGGGGCGATCTTCATCGCCAACTCCATTCTTCTGGCCATTGTGCAGGGCGTGGACTCTGAAGGCCGCTCGGTCTTCGACCGCACCGGCGAGGCTGAACAGGCTGATGACGGCATCGGCCTGCCGATCCAGTTCGACGAAGAGGGCGATGAGGCCCCGACGATCGACGCGCCCGCCGAAGAAGGCGGTGACGACACGCCTCAGGTTCCCCCCGGCCGCTAGACGAGCGGGTCTCAACGACACTCAATTGCATCTCAGGCGCCGATAAGCGCGCCAGGCGGGTTCCGGCGCGCGTGATTCTGCGCTAATCGGTCCGTCCATGCCGCGATATATCTTCATCACCGGCGGCGTGGTCTCCTCGCTTGGAAAAGGCCTCGCTTCAGCCGCTCTCGGCGCGCTTCTCCAAGCGCGCGGTTACACTGTCCGTCTGCGAAAGCTCGACCCGTATCTCAATGTCGATCCGGGAACGATGTCGCCCTATCAGCACGGCGAGGTCTATGTCACCGATGACGGGGCGGAGACCGATCTGGACCTGGGCCATTATGAGCGCTTTACCGGGGTGAGCGCGGCTCAGAGCGACAACATCACCACCGGGCGGCTCTACTCCCAGATCCTGGAGCGCGAACGGCGCGGCGATTATCTCGGCGCGACGGTGCAGGTCATTCCCCACGTCACCGACGCCATCAAGGATTTCGTTCTTTCAGACGCCGGCGGGGTTGATTTCGTTCTGTGCGAGATCGGCGGCACGGTCGGCGACATCGAGGGCCTGCCCTTCTTTGAAGCCATCCGTCAGCTGGGCCAGGAGCTTGGCCGCGAGCAGGCCGTCTTCATCCACGTCACCCTTTTGCCCTTCATCAAGGCGGCCGGGGAGATGAAGACCAAGCCGACCCAGCACTCGGTGAAGGAATTGCGCTCCATCGGCATCCAGCCTGACGTGCTGCTGTGCCGGTGCGAAATCCCGATCGAGCCGGGCGACAAGCGCAAGATCTCGCTGTTCTGCAACGTGCCGGAAAACGCCGTGATCGAGGGCCGCGACGCCTCCTCGCTCTATGACGTGCCGCTGGAGTATCACGCCCAGGGCTTCGACCGGGTCGTGCTGGAGCGCTTTGGTCTGAAGGATGCGCCGGAGCCGGATCTGTCGGTCTGGCGGTCCATCTCAGAAGCGGTGAACAATCCGGACGGCGAAGTCACCGTTGCCGTGGTCGGCAAATACACCGTGCTGATCGACGCCTATAAGTCGCTCCTGGAAGCGCTGAACCATGGCGGCATCGCCAATGGCGTGAAGGTTAAAGTTCGCTGGCTGGAATCAGAGCAGTTCGAGCAGCCGGATGCTTTCAGCCCGCTGGAAGACGTTCACGCCATCCTGGTGCCCGGCGGCTTTGGCGAGCGCGGCGCGGAAGGCAAGATCGCAGCGGCGAAGTTCGCGCGCGAGCGCGGTATTCCCTATTTCGGCATCTGTTTCGGCATGCAGATGGCGGTCATCGAGGCCGCCCGCGGCCTCGCCGGCCTCGCCGGCGCCGGCTCCAGCGAGATCGGCCAGCCGACTGCGCCGCTGGTGGGCCTGCTCACCGAATGGAGCAAGGACAACGAGATCCAGCGCCGCTCAGCTGACGATGATCTGGGCGGCACGATGCGGCTCGGCGCCTATCCGGCCATGCTCAAGGACGGCTCGAAAGTGCGCGAAATCTATGGCGAGGCGCAGATTTCAGAGCGCCACCGCCATCGCTATGAGGTGAACATCGCCTACCGCGAACAGCTGGAAGCGGCCGGTCTCGTCTTCTCCGGCGTCTCCCCGGACGGGCTCCTGCCGGAAATCGTCGAGCTGAAAGACCATCCCTGGTTCATCGGCGTCCAGTTCCATCCAGAGCTGAAATCCAGACCGTTCGACCCTCATCCGCTCTTCGCCAGTTTCGTCGCGGCGGCTCTTGAACAGTCGAGGCTGGTTTAGGATCAGGTGGGAATCGACTCCTGATTGAATTTTGCTATGCAGCCCCTGCCATGAAATGGGTGAGGGGATGACGTGCTCAACACGTCGAGACCCGGTCGCGACCCATAACGAACGAACCAAGCTATTCGCTGGATTCGTCAACGCTATCGCTATCGGTTGATCGCCTTTGCGGTTCTACGCCGGTTAACGTCAGATGCTGTACAACTTGGCTCTAAGACTTTGTGGTGGGCGTCCGCCGGACTCGCGCTACACGCCATTTCGCATCATATACTTAGATATCTGGTCGAGACGTCCTAGGCTGTATCACTGACTGAGGACGCTCTATGTCGCTGTTCGAGCTCTTTATCCCTGTTATTGCTTTCGCCGTAGCCGGCGTTGGCATCTGGGCTCTGCGTTAGGAAGCGCGCGACCTTGTTGCCTCTGAACGCGGCGCCCCAGCCGAATAGCGCACTCCGTGCCTTGCAAGGCCTGACGGGGGGCTGTATGTACCGCGCCTTCGCGCTTGGGCTCATCCTTGAGCGCGCGCCAGTTTCACGATGAGTTCAGGAGAGACCCATGGCGGTCCCTAAGAGTAAGATCACCAAGTCCAAGCGCGGCATGCGTCGCAGCCACGACGCGATCAGCGCCACGACGTATATCGAAGACAAGGACACTGGCGAGCTGCGCCGTCCGCACCATGTCGATCTGAAGACCGGCCTGTATCGCGGCAAGCAGATCCTGGAACCCAAAGACGACTGATTTCGCGCAGGGTGGTTTCACCGCTCGCGCCGATCCGTTGAACAAGCCCTGCGCCGTCGCCGGCGCGGGGCTTTTCACGTTTTAACGTTGCCGGTCCCGGGCAGCTTCGCGGCGCCTGCGGGCGGCACTAGGGCGTCGGCCCTTTGCGTTTGGCGCACCGTCCGCTATCACGCGCGCGATCTTACCGCGCCGCCCGCGCTCGCCTTTCTCGATTCGGAGCTCCCCAATGACCGCCATCATCGACATCGCCGCCCGTGAAATCCTCGACAGCCGGGGCAATCCGACCGTTGAAGTCGATGTGGAGTTGGAGGATGGCTCTATCGGTCGCGCCGCGGTGCCGTCGGGCGCCTCGACCGGCGCGCACGAAGCGGTGGAGAAGCGCGATGGCGGCGAGCGCTATCGCGGCAAAGGCGTCCAGAGGGCGGTCGCTTCCATTGAAGGCGAGATCTTCGACGCGATCGGCGGAATGGATGGCGAGGACCAGCGGCGCATCGACGATATTCTGATCGGGCTGGACGGGACCGAGAACAAATCCCGGCTCGGCGCGAACGCGCTTCTCGGCGTGTCTCTGGCGCTCGCCAAGGCGGCGGCCCAGGCGTCTGGCCTGCCTCTGTACCGTTATGTCGGCGGAGCCAATGCGCGGGTTCTGCCCGCCCCGATGATGAACATCATCAATGGCGGCGCGCATGCCGACAATCCGATCGACTTTCAGGAATTCATGATCATGCCGACCGGGTTTGACAGCTTCGCTGAGGCGCTGCGGGCCGGGGCGGAGATCTTCCATGCGCTCAAAGGTCGTCTGAAAGCGTCTGGCGCGAGCACGAATGTCGGCGATGAGGGCGGGTTCGCCCCGGACATCAAATCCCCCGAAGCCGCGCTTGATGAGATCATGGCCGCAGTCGCCGACGCCGGCTACGCGCCGGGCGAAGACGTCGTTCTGGCTCTGGACGTCGCTTCCACCGAGTTCTACCGCGATGGCCGCTATGTGCTGGAAGGCCAGGGCGAGAATTTCGATGCCGCTGGCTTTGTCGACTACATGGCCAAGCTGGTCGAGGCTTATCCCATTGTGTCCATCGAGGACGGCATGGCTGAAGACGACTGGGAGGGCTGGGTCGCGCTGACCGAGCGCCTCGAAGGCCAGTGCCAGCTGGTCGGCGATGATCTGTTCGTCACCAATCCTGTACGCTTGAACAAGGGCATCGACATGGGCGCGGCCAATGCGATCCTGGTGAAGGTCAACCAGATCGGCACGCTGTCGGAGACGCTGGACGCTGTTGAGACCGCGCTGCGCGCGGGCTACGGCGCTGTCATGAGCCATCGCTCCGGCGAGACCGAAGACGCGACCATCGCCGACCTCGCCGTGGCGACCAATTGCGGGCAGATCAAGACCGGGTCGCTGGCCCGCTCCGACCGCACCGCGAAGTATAACCAGCTCCTGCGCATCGAAGCTGAACTTGGCGATATGGGCGTCTATGCCGGGCGCACAGCGCTTGCAGCCGGTTAGGGAGACCGTTCATGTCCGACGCATTCTATGACCGTTTGAACGAGATTCTGAAGGAGATCGAAGCGGACGGGCTGTACAAGCGCGAGCGCATCATCACCTCCCAGCAATTCTCCGAGATCGATGTTCAGACCAACGGCGCCTCCAGCCATGTGCTCAATTTCTGCGCCAATAATTATCTGGGCCTGGCGAATGATCCGCGCCTGATCGAGGCGGCGAAGACCGCGCTGGATCGATACGGCTATGGGGTGGCCTCGGTGCGCTTCATCTGCGGCGCGCAGGAGGTGCACCGCCAGCTGGAGGAGCGCCTGGCCGCCTTTACCGCTCAGGAAGACGCCATCCTCTACGCCGCCGCCTTCGACGCCAATGGCGGGGTGTTCGAGCCGCTGCTGGGACCGGAAGACGCCATCGTGTCCGACGCGCTCAATCACGCCTCCATCATTGACGGCGTGCGACTGTGCAAGGCGAAGCGCTATCGCTACGCCAATTCGGACATGAATGATCTGGAAGCCCAGCTGAAACAGGCCAGAGCCGACGGCGCGCGCACCATCCTCATCGTCACCGACGGCGTGTTCTCCATGGACGGCTATATCGCGGATCTGAAATCGATCTGCGATCTGGCGGACCGGTATGACGCACTGACCATGGTCGATGACTGCCACGCGCACGGGTTTATGGGCTCGAAAGGACGCGGCACGCCGGAGCATTGCGGCGTAATGGGCCGGATCGACATCATCACCGGCACGCTGGGCAAGGCGCTGGGCGGCGCCATGGGCGGTTTCACGGCGGCGAAGAAGCCTGTCATCGACCTGCTGCGCCAGCGTTCGCGGCCCTATCTCTTCTCCAACTCGCTGGCGCCGTCGATTGCAGGCGCGAGCCTGCTGGCGCTCGACCTGGTTGAAGAGGGCGATGATCTGCGCGCGCGCCTGTTCGACAACGCCAAGCGCTTCCGCGCCGGCATGACCGAAGCCGGCTTTGAACTCCTGCCCGGCGAGCACCCGATCATTCCGGTCATGCTCGGCGACGCTGCGCTCAGCCAGAAAATGGCCGATGCGCTGATGGAAGAAGGCGTCTATGTGATCGGCTTCTTCTACCCGGTCGTACCCAAGGGCAAGGCGCGCATCCGCACTCAGATGAGCGCGGCCCACACGCCGGAAATGATCGATCGCGCCGTGGCGGCGTTCACCAAGGTCGGGCGCGAGCTGGGCGTGGTCTGACGCGCACGCATGAAGCTCTCCGACTTCGATTTCGAGCTGCCTGAAGATCGCATCGCGTTGCGCCCGGCGCGGCCGCGCGATTCCGCGCGGCTTCTGCATGTCGCGAACGGCGGGGCGCTCGCCGATCTCGGCGTGCTGGACCTGCCTCAGCTTCTGCAGCCGGGCGATATTCTGGTTTTCAACGACACCCGCGTCATCCCCGCCGCGCTGGGAGGCGTGCGCCCGGCGCGCGCTGAAGGCGGGGGCGGGGACGTCACGGTGGAGCTTAATCTGCACAAGCGCGATGACGAGGCCGTCTGGCGCGCCTTCGCCCGACCGGCCAAGCGTCTGCGTGAGGGCGATGTGATCGGCTTTGCCGGCGGTCTGGAAGCGGTGGTGGACGCCAAGCTGGAGGGCGGCGAGTTCATCCTGCGCTTCTCAAAGAGCGGTGTTGATCTCGACGCGGCGATCGTGGCCGCCGGCGCGCCGCCTCTGCCGCCCTATATCGCGTCGAAACGCGCTGCAGACGCTTCAGACCGCGACGATTACCAGACCATCTACGCCGACGCTGAGAAGGCTGGCTCCGTCGCCGCGCCGACGGCGGGGCTTCACTTCACGGACCGGCTGATGGCGGCGCTGGGTGCGCGCGGGGTGAAGCGCGCCTGGGTGACCCTGCATGTGGGGGCGGGCACTTTCCTGCCGGTGAAGACCGAAAACGTCGCCGAGCACCAGATGCACGCCGAATGGTATGAGGTCAGCGCCGAGGCCGCTGAGGCGATCAACGCCGCGCGCGCCGGAGGCGGACGCGTGATCGCGGTGGGCACCACCTCGCTTCGCACGCTGGAAAGCGCAGCGGAGCCGGACGGGACGATCCGCGCCGAAGCGCGCGAGACCGCCATCTTCATCACGCCGGGCTATTGCTTCCGCGCCATCGATGCGCTGATGACCAATTTCCACCTGCCCAAATCCACGCTCTTCATGCTGGTCAGCGCCATTGCCGGGCTGGACGTCATGCAGCGCGCTTACGCTCATGCGATCGAACAGGACTACCGCTTCTTCTCCTATGGCGACGCCAGCCTGATCGAGCGGGCCTGAGTCTCTACGGCCTGTAGCGCGGGGGCTTAGTGCGCGGTTCGCGCAAGGGGGCGGCCAGAGTGGCGAATTCGGTCAGATAACGCCTTGTGTGAGCCGGATCGATGATCTCTTCGGCCCAGAAGCGTTCAGCGGTCTTGAACGGTGAGGACAGGTCGCGCATCGCCGCGCCGAGCTGGGCTTTCAGCGCTTCGGGCTCATCGGATTTTTCCAGCATGGACTTGAACGCGGCCTCTACCCCGCCCTCCAGCGGCAGAGAGCCCCAATCGCCGGACGGCCAGCAATAGCGGTAGCGGAAGCGGGTGTGATCCATCATCGCCGCGCCCGCCACGCCATAGGCCTTGCGCACGACGATGGAGCACCAGGGCGTCGTCGCCTGATAGAGGGCCGACAGCGCACGCGCGCCATGACGGATCGTTCCGGCGCGCTCAGCGCGCGTGCCGATCACGAAACCGGGCACATCCACAAAATGGGCCACCGGCAGGCGGAAGGTCTCCGCCAGGTCAACAAAGCGGGTTACCTTCTGGGCGGCTTCGGCCGTCCATCCACCGCCGTAAACGCCCGGATCGCTCGCCAGAACCGCCACCGGCCAGCCGTCCAGACGCGCCAGGGCGGTGATCACCGAGGCGCCGAAATTGCGCCCCATCTCGAACAGCGAGCCGGTATCGGCGACCGATTTCAGGATGGAGCGCATATCGTAGCCGAAGCGCTTGTCGCGCGGCACGATGGCGCTGAGCGCGGGGTCTTCACGCTCCGGCGCATCGGTCGGCTCCACGCGCTCAGCAAGCTCGTGGATCGAGTTCGGCAAGTAGGAGAGAAACCATTTCGCCGCCTCCATGGCGTCGGCTTCGCTGTCGAAGGCATCATCGATCCCGCCGGCGGTCAGCTGCAGGTCAGCCCCGCCGAGTTCTTCCTTGGTGACGGTTTCGCCGACACCGGCCACCACCGGTGGGCCGGCGATGAACATTTGCGACTTGCCGCGCACCATCACTGCGTAATGGCTGGACACCGCCCGCGCAGCGCCGAGCCCGGCGGTCGGCCCCAGCACGAGCGAGACCACCGGCACTCGCTCCAGATTGGCGACGACCTGGTCCCAGCCCGGATTGAAGGGAATATAGCTCGCGCCCATGTCCAGAATGGACTTCACTGACCCGCCGCCGCCTGTGCCTTCGATCAGCCGGATCAGCGGCAGGCGCAGCTCGCCAGCCATTTTCTCCGCCTGGATCTGTTTTTCGATGATGGCCGCATCCGCCGCCCCGCCGCGCACGGTGAAGTCATCGCCGACCACCGCAACCCGTCGCCCCTTGATCGACCCGCGCCCGAACACACAGTTGGCCGGCGTGAAGTCGATGAGCGCTCCGGCCTCGTCATAGGCGGCTGATCCGGCGATGGAGCCGATCTCAGTGAAGCTGTTTTCGTCCAGCAGTGCATCAAGCCGCTGGCGGATGTTCAACCGCCCGGCCTCGGCCTGGCGCTTCAGTTTTTCAGCCCCGCCCATGCCGCGCGCCAGCGCCTGACGCTTGCGCAGCGCGTCGATTTCGTCTTTCCAGCTCATCACACCGTCCCGAACCGCGTTTCGCCTACCCGAATGAGGCCCATCTGTATGCCGAGTTTCCCCTTCGATATAGCCGCACGAGACGGAGAGGCGCGCACCGGCGTTCTGAAAACCCCGCGCGGGGATATCCGCACGCCCGCCTTCATGCCGGTCGGCACCGCGGCGACGGTCAAGGCCCTCTATCCTGAACAGGTGCGCTCAGCCGGGGCGGATATCATTCTGGGCAATACCTATCACCTCATGCTGCGCCCAGGCGCGGAGCGGGTGAAGCGTCTGGGCGGATTGCATCACTTCATGCGCTGGGACGGGCCGATCCTGACCGATTCAGGCGGGTTTCAGGTCTGGTCTTTGTCCAAGCTGAGAAAGCTCACCGAAGCGGGGGTGGAGTTCAAAAGCCATCTCGACGGGTCTTCGCACATGCTCACCCCGGAGCGCTCCATCGAGATCCAGACCGATCTCCTGGGCGCGGACATCTCCATGCAGCTTGACGAGTGCACCACCTTTCCCTGCACGCGAGACGAGGCGGCGTCCTCCATGGAGCTGTCGGTACGCTGGGCGGCGCGCTCGAAAGCCGCCTTTGGCGAGCGGGAGAGCCAGAACCTGTTCGCCATCGTTCAGGGCTCGGTGGAAGCCGATCTCAGGCAGGCTTCGGCTGAAGCGCTGATCGAACTGGGCTTTGATGGCTACGCCGTTGGCGGGCTCGCAGTCGGGGAGGGGTTCGATGTGATGTGTCAGGTGCTGGACGTGACCACGCCGCACCTGCCGCAGGCGCGCCCGCGCTATCTGATGGGCGTCGGTCGTCCGATCGATCTGGTGGAATCGGTCGCGCGCGGGATCGACATGTTCGACTGCGTCATGCCGACCCGTTCCGGCCGGCACGGTCAGGCCTGGTCCGATGATGGTCCGTATAATCTGAAGAACGCCCGTTTCGCCGAAGATGAAAGCCCGCTGGACGAAGGCCTCGATTGCCCGGCGAGCCGGGACTATTCAAAGGCTTATATCCACCACCTCATCCGCGCAGGCGAGTATCTCGGCTCGATGCTGCTGTCCTGGCATAATGTGGCTTATTACGAGGACCTGATGGCGCGCATGCGCTCCGCGATCGCCGAAGGCCGGTTCGAAGCGTTCCGCGCCGGGTTCAATGCGCGCTGGGCCGAGGGCGAAGCGCCGCGCTGAATGCTGATGCGTTACTCTTCGGGCGAAGTTTCGAGCAGATTATAGGCCTCCAGCGCCTCGCCCAGCACATCGGCTTCACAGGCGCTTGCATCGAAAGCCCCGCGCAGCCAGGCCCGCCGCTTCAGCGCCAACTCGCGCTCCCGGCGCGCAGCCGCTTCGATTTCACCGGCCTGCCCGAGGAAACGGACCACCGGGCGGGCCGGGTTGAGTCCGACAATGACAGACGTGGCCGCGTCGCCCACCGCATCCGGCGCACGTTGGACCAGATCGGAGGCAAAGCCGTCGTCCTCGTCTGTGTCGCTATCATCGCGTTCGGCTTCGGCGTCCGGACCGAGCACGACGGTGAGCCGGGCGATGTCCTGGGCCAGTGTCTGGCAGGTCCGCAGCGCCCCTTCGCCGCCATAGGGGGTCGGTACGGTCGCGTCGCCGCTATCAATCACCGCCTGGCCAGGGCGCGCGCGCGGCAGGCCGAACGCGTCCGTGGCCAGGTCTGACGTGTCATCGGCGGTCTCGCTCAGGCCGCCGGTCGACCCGCAGGCCGCCAGCGGCATGGCGGCGCCGAGCAGGCCGACGAGCAGCACAATGGTCGTTGATTTCATGGTCTGCTCCCTTATGTGCTCTCAAGCGTGAGGCGGTGCTTGACCGGCCTGACGGTCGTGGATAGGTTCCGCGCCTCTTTCCTGCCGGGCGGGCTCTTACCAGCCTTGCCGACTTCCAGGACGAGCCGATAGCTCAGTTGGTAGAGCAACTGACTTTTAATCAGTAGGTCCAGGGTTCGAGCCCCTGTCGGCTCACCATTCCCAAGCCATTCCAGGCGATAGCCTCACGCCACTTTGCGGGCGCGAGACCTGTTTATTTCGCCGGTATGCGCAAGAGCTGCCCCGGATAGATGCGGTCGGGATTGTCCAGCATCGGCTTGTTGGCTTCGAAGATGACCGGATAGGCGCTCGCCTTGCCGAGATATTTCTGGGCGATGGCGCCCAGCGTGTCTCCTGATACGACCGTGTGGAACTGGCCTGCAGCGCTCTTGTCAGCAGGCGCGAGCTTATCCTGGACCGCGGCGACGCCCTTGATGTTGGCGGCGGCCATCATCAGCTTTTCTTTCACTTCCTGGCTGACGCCATCGCCTTTCAGAACAATGGTGTCGCCGGCGACTTCCACACCGACCTTGTCCGCGCCGTCCAGACCGGTCCCGCGCAGCTCTTTTTCGACGATTTCACGGTTGGCTTCCGTGTCTTCCTTGTCGCCAAATCCAAGCGCGCGGCCGGCATTGGCGACAGTCTTCAACAGATCAAACATGCAGCATCTCCTTGTTTCATGTCAGGGGTTAGCGTCGCTGGATCAGGTTCAGAACGTCATCGGCGACATCGCCGTCGCCGTCAGTATCGAGCAATCCGGCCAGCAGACCCGCGCCGGCCTGACCGCCGCTATTGCGCGAGCCGCCGCCCAGCGCGCCGCCAAGGCCGGAGCTGAGCACGCCGCCCAGCATGCCGCCCAGCCCGCCGCTGCTGCGTCCGCCGCCCAGCAGGCTCGCGAGTGCATTGGAATCGGCGTCCGCGCCGCGATTGGGCATCTGGTTGATCAGCAGGGTGGCCAGAACCGGAAGCATGCGCTGGACAAGGCTGGCATCAACACCCGCGCGCTGCGCGCTTGCGCTGGCGACCTGTTCAGCATTGGCTTGGCCGCCGAACAGCGAAGACACGATCGACATGCCCAGGTTGGGCGCTTCGCCGGAGACATTTTCTTCTGGATCGGCGCGACCGGTCGCCATGCTCAAGACGTCGTCCAGGCGATTTTCATTCTGTGCCTGGCGCAGGCCGGCGCCCAGCGTCGGCAGCAGGGCGGACAGTCCGGCGGAGGCATCCGTCTCGCTCACATTCAGGCGCGAGGCGAGATCAGGCACAAGGCGATCACCGCCAGCTGCGGTGGCGAGGCTGAGAAGACTGTCGAGATTCATGGGAGCGGCTCCGTCAAGGCGCGAGTGGATTTAACGGTAAGCCTATCCCGCCCACGACCGGAGCGCAGCCGGGAAAGTGCGACTTTGCTGTAAAGCGCGCGCAGGCTACTCGGCGGCGGCGGTCGCCATGGCGCCGTCTTCCAGTGCGCGGCGGCGATAGGCGGTCGGCGTGGCGCCGGTGATTTCGCGGAAGGCGCGATTGAACGGAGCGATGGAGCCGTAGCCGAGATCAAGCGCGATCTGGAGGATCTGGCGTCGCGCCTGGGCGGGGTCGCCGAGTGCGGAGCGGGCGGCTTCAATCCGGTGCTCGTTCAGGAAAGCGGCGAAGTTGCGATAGCCGAGCTGCTGGTTGATGACAGCGCGCAAGCGATGCTCGCGCGCGTCCAGCCGGTCCGCGAGCGCGCCGACTGTAAGCCCTGGCGTGCGATAGACGCCTTCAGCCATGGCCTCGCGCAATTGTCCGGCCAGATGACGATCAGCGGCTTCGATCGCCTCATCGCCCGCTGCGACTGAGAGCGGCTTGCGCGCGGGGCTCTCATGAAAGAAGTCCGGCTGAGCGGACAGAGACCAGACCACGATGCCGCACGTCACGACGAAGATCGCGCTGGCGGCGATTAGGTGCATGAAGTCCGGCAGCTCCCCAGTCCGCTTCCACAATTCGCCGAGCGCAACGCTGAAGACTGTCAGCGCGATGGCGCCGCCCCAGATCGTGCGAAACTTGCGGCGGGGCTCCACCAGGTCGTCATGGCGGCCGGTCACGATCATGACGATGACATGCACCATCAAAGCGGCATTGATGATCTCGCTGGCGATATGGCCTGCGCCGACGAGACGCGGCAATGCGTTGAAGATGTCCAAGATCGAGGCCAGGCCGATGATGGCGGCGGGCAGGAACATCGCCCAGGTCCAGCGCCGGGCGTCGCAGAACAGCGCCAGGGCGAACCACCAGAAAAACACGCCGGTCAGCATGGCCGGCGCCTTCAGGACGGTCACAAACGCGGGCAGGGCCTCGGCGACCGGCTGGGCGCTGCCCAGCGCGTAGCACGCCGCGCCCAGGGCGAACAATGTGCCGAACCGTGCGCTCATGGAGCGCACGGCCAGGGGGGCGAGAACGGCGGCGAGGATGAGGCTGGCGCCTGCAGCCCCGCCGCGCAGGAGGAGGTCGACGATTTCCGCCGGGCTCATGTATCGGGTCTCACATTGCCGGCGTTCAGAATGGGCGCTTCCGGTCCAGCTGCGCAAGTGTGATCGTTGCCGGTCTCGCCGCATGTTGCGCGTCCACCAGCGGGGCGTCCAGCGCCGAGACCGAGCGCTCGATCGTGTCGGTGATGCAGATGCGCAGGGCGCGTTCGAACCCTGCGCCGTGGCGATTCTCAGCGCGGCATACGGTCAGGGCCGCGCCGGCGATCTGCTGATAAGCGGCTTCAGCGCCAGCCGGCGTGGTCAGAGCGGCCCGATCGATGGTGATCTGAAGCGCGGCCGGTTCTTCAGCGAGGCTCATGGCCGGCGCGGCCAGCGCCGCGAAGGCGGCCAGGATGAAGGTGCGGGGAGCGGTCATATCTGTATCTCCTGAGGGATGAACGCCTTCACATCACGAAGGCCTCATCACATCAGCGCGGACCGGCGGCGCGATCTCCTCGCGTTCGAAAACGCGAGGAGAAATCCAGAACCAACAAGGCTTTTCCAGAATCGATCAGCTTTGCGCGCCGCGTGTTCAGCCGGCCTCGGCGATCACGATCAGGAAGGCTTCGCCATAACGCTCCAGCTTGCGCGCGCCGACCCCGAAGACCGACGCCATGGCGTCCAGCGAATCAGGCCGCGCCAGGGCCATTTCCACCAGCGTGCGGTCGGAAAACACCGTGTAGGCCGGCTTGCCCGATTGCTGGGCGAGTTGCGCGCGCAGTGCTCTGAGCTGCGCGAAGAGCGCCTGGTCGCGTTCTGACAACTGCTCATGAGCGTCACGCGCCGGGCGTGAGCGCGCCGTCTTTTCGGAGCGTCGCGCCTCAGGCGGGCGAAGCTGGATGGTTGTCTTGCCAAATAGCACCGCCTTGCCGGCTTCGGTCAGGCGCCACTCGCCATGCCCGTCGATCGGTTGATCGATCGCGCCGGCGGCGAAGAGCTGGCGGAACACACTCATCCATTGGTCTTTCGACAGGTCCGCTCCGACGCCGAATGTGGGCAGCTGGTTATGACCGCGCGCCAGCACCTTGTCGGTTTCCACGCCGCGCAGCACCGAAATCAGGTGCTCAAGTCCGAAACGCTGCCCGGTCCGGGCGATCGCCGACATGGCCTTCTGCGCGATCACCGTGCCGTCGATCAGCCTGGGCGGGTCATCGCACAGATCGCAGGCGCCGCAGGGTTCGGCCGCTTCACCGAAATAGGCCAGCAGAGTCTGTCTGCGGCATCGCGGCGCTTCGCAATAGGCGATGAGTGCGCCAAGGCGGCGCAGCTCCATCTGCTTGCGGCCTTCATCGGCCTCGCCCTCGACGATCTGACGTCGGCGCAGCGCTGCATCGCCGAGCGACCAGAGCAGGAGCGTGTCAGCCGGTTCGCCATCGCGACCGGCCCGCCCGATCTCCTGATAATAGGCCTCGACGGACTTCGGCAGCCCGGTATGGGCCACAAAGCGGACATCGGGCTTGTCCACGCCCATGCCGAAGGCCACGGTCGCGCACATCACCACCGCTTCGCCCTTGACGAACCGGTCCTGACGCTGGGCGCGGACCTCGCCATCAAGCCCGGCGTGATAGGCGAGCGCGTCCACCCCGTCCTTTCGGAGCTTTTCCGCAGTATCCTCACAGCCCTTGCGGCTGGAGCAGTAGATGATCCCCGAGCGCCCGGCGCGCGCTTTCACGAAGGCGGCGATCTGGGCGTGCGCGCCATGCTTGGCGCCGACCGCCAGATGAATGTTCGGGCGATCAAATCCGGCGACGAACTCCAGCGCCTCGCGCCTGAAGAGACGTCCGGCTATATCGCGGCGCGCCGCCGCATCGGCGGTGGCGGTGAAAGCCAGCATCTGGGGGGAGCCGGCGGCTTCGGCGAACTCCGCGATGCGCAAATAATCAGGGCGGAAATCATGGCCCCACTGCGAGACGCAATGGGCCTCATCCACCGCGATCAGGCTCAGCCCGGCGCGGTGCAGGCGCTCGGCCAGCCCGGGAACGGCCAAGCGTTCCGGCGCCAGATAAAGCAGCTTCAGCGACCCGTCATCGAGCCTGTCCCATGTTTCAGCGCGTTCAACCTCGCTATCGACGGATGTGAGCGCTGCAGCCTCCACCCCATTGGCTTGAAGGGCCAGAACCTGGTCGCGCATCAAGGCGATGAGCGGCGAGACCACGACGCTGAGGCCGGGTCGCAGCAGGGCGGGCAGCTGGTAGCAGAGCGATTTGCCGCGCCCGGTTGGCATCACCGCCAGCAGATCCCGGCCGGCGAGCGCGGCTTGAAGGATCTCCTCCTGCCCGGGGCGAAAGGCGGAGAAGCCGAAAACGCGCGCCATCATCTCGCGCGCCTGGTCGATATCCGCGTGCGGTCCGGCTTCAGGGCGGAGAGGGGAATCGGCTGCGATCATAGCCGCGAGGCTAGCGCTCCAGCCGGCGCCCGCAAGCGAATGCGTGCTGAAGCTTGCCGCCGGACAAAGCGACGGGTAGGCCCGTGGTCAGCTATTGCAGAAGGAAGACGCTCATGCAGCCGGGCGCGCTGTCTCATATTCGAGTGCTGGATCTGTCGCGCGTGCTCGCCGGACCGTGGTGCGCCCAGATTCTGGGTGATCTTGGCGCTGAAGTCATCAAGGTGGAAAACCCCGATGGCGGGGATGACACGCGCAGCTGGGGGCCGCCCTTCGTTCAGACCGAGGCCGGAGACGATGGTGATGCGGCCTATTATCTGTGCGCCAACCGGAATAAGCGCTCCATAGCGGTTAATCTGAAGGACGCCGAAGGACAGGCGATCGTGCGCCGCCTGGCCGCCGAAAGCGATGTCATTTTGGAGAATTTCCGCGCCGGCGCGCTTGAGCGCTACGGACTTGATTACAAGAGCCTGAGCGCCGATCAGCCGGATCTGATCTATTGCTCGATCACCGGCTTCGGACAGACCGGGCCGAACGCGCACCTTCCAGGCTATGACTTCCTCATCCAGGCCATGGGCGGGCTGATGAGCGTCACCGGTGAAGACGCGCCGTTGAAAGTCGGCGTGCCGGCGGCCGATCTGTTCACCGGAGTTTATGCCGCCGGCGCCATCATGGCGGCGCTCATTGCCCGCGACCGCGGGCAGGGCGGTCAGCATATTGATATGGCGCTCTATGACGTCCAGCTGGCCATGCTGGCCAATCAGGCCGAGAACGCCCTGGTCTCCGGTCGCGCCCCCGGGCGCATGGGCAACCGCCACCCCAATATCGTGCCCTATCAGGACTTCAGCACCGCCGATGGGGCGATCGCCGTCGCCGTCGGGGCGGATCGCCAGTTTCGCAAATTCGCCGCCGTGCTGGGCCGGGCGGAATGGGCCGATGATCCGAAATTCGCCACTAATGCGGCCCGCGTGGCTAACCGCGTTGAGCTTGCGCGCCTGATCGAAGTGGTCATGCAGACCCGGCCGTCTGCGCAATGGCGCGCGGCGCTTAACGCGCAAGGGGTTCCCTGCGGCCCGATTCAGGATGTGGTCGAGGCGCTCGATGACCCACAGACGCAGGCGCGCGAAATGCGCGTCGATCTGCCGATGAGCGGGGCCGGCGAGGTGGCCGTGGTGGGCAATCCGATGAAGCTGTCTGCGACCCCGCCGCGTTATCGATTCGCCCCGCCCCGCCTGGGCGAACACACCGAGGAAGTGTTGCGCGAACGCCTCGGCGCGGATCAAAACACCATAAACGCGCTGCGAGAGGCCGGTGTGGTGCGCTGATGCAGTGCAAATTGCGCTGCAGCATCTGGTGAAGCCGGCCCAAATGCTGTATTCAAATACGAAGAGGGCCGCTTTGTGTGGCTGTCTCCGCCTGCTTGTAGGCTTAACGAATCGCAATCACCAAGGACGGTCTCCCGTCCGGAGGGGGAAGAATGAAATATCGGCTTCTTACGGCCGCAGCCGTTGGCGCCATCCTCGCCGCGCCGTCCATGGCGACCGCGGATGAAGGTTGGTACGTACGTGGCGCGCTCGGCTATGGCGACGGCGGTGCTGGTGAAGCAGACGTCTCCGGCGCGCTCAACGGCCAGATCGACGGCGAGAGCAATCTGCGCGAAGCGCTTGGTCTCGGCTATCAGTGGGCCAATGGTTTCCGCCTCGATGGCGAGCTGGCTCACCGCTATAACGACACCGGCGCTGTCGGCAATTTTGAAGACAGCCATTCGGACGTCCACGCCTGGTCGCTTATGCTTTCGGGCATTTATGAGTGGAACCAGGGTAATTGGTGGCGCCCGTATGTCGGCGCCGGTCTTGGTTGGGTGCAGTCTGATTTCTCCGCTGCTGGCTGGGATGTCGGAACAATTCCGTCCTTTTCCGGTCCGGTTCAGCTGACCCCGGGCAATTTCAATGTCATCAACGACAGCGACAACGCCCTTGGCTACCAGCTCCTGGCGGGTATCGCCTGGGATCTGACCAATAATCTCGTGCTTGACACCGAGTATCGCTACTTCGGTTACGGCGACACGGACTTCACCCCGACGACGTCGAAGGACGGCGCCGGCGGTCACGAGGCCTGGATCGGTCTGCGCTACATGTTTGCTGCGCCTCCGCCCCCGCCGCCTCCGCCCCCGCCTCCTCCGCCGCCTCCTCCGCCTCCGCCGCCCCCGCCTCCTCCGCCTCCGCCGCCGCCTCCGCCGGCGTGTGAGGATGTCGGCTTCGTGGTCTACTTCGAGTGGGATCGTTCGCACCTCACCGATCAGGCTCGCAGCGTGATCTCCCGTGCGGTCAGCGAAGCGCGTCGTTGCGGCGTCTCCGCCGTGAACATCGCCGGCCACGCGGACCGCTCCGGTTCGGCCTCCTACAATGTGGGCCTGTCTGAGCGCCGTGCGCGCGCGGTCCGCGACGAGATGGTTCGTCTCGGCGTGACCGGCGCGGCGATTTCGCTGGAAGCCTTCGGTGAGAGCCGCACTGCGGTTCAGACTCCGGACGGTGTCCGCGAGCCGCTGAACCGGCGTTCGGAAGTGGTGATCGATCTGCGCTAAGCGCATCGATCCTCACCTATAACGGAAGCGGCCCGGCGCACTGCGTCGGGCCGTTTTCTTTTGCGTCGCAGCAATCGGCAGCACTTGGAGGCCTGGGTTGACCCGCGCGCCGGCCCGGCGCAAGAAACCGGTCATGACGCGCGCGCATCCGCTTCGCGCGAACCTGTCCCCAAGCCGGAGCCCGACCCCGCCATGAGCAAGCCGGAAACCCCTTATCGCAAGCGTCGGGTCGATGACCGCGAGCTGTCGCCGGAAACCCTGATGATGAGCTATGGCTTCGACGCCAAGCTATCGGAAGGTTCCATCAAGCCGCCCATCTTCCAGACCTCCACCTTCGCTTTCGCCAGCGCTGAAGAGGGCGCGGCCTTTTTCCGGGTGATGGCGGGCAAGGCCGTTGATGGCGATCCGGCTGCGCCGGGCCTGATGTATTCGCGTTTCAACAATCCGAATGTGGAAGTGCTGGAAGACCGTCTGACCCTGTTTGACGGCGCTGAGGAAGCCTGTGTGTTCTCCTCAGGCATGGGCGCGATCTCAACCGTGCTCATGGCCTTCGCCCATGCCGGCGACGTCGTCCTGCAATCGACCCCGCTCTATGGCGGCACCGAGACGCTGCTGCGCAATATCATGCCGCAATACGGCATCCAGGCGGTCGACTTCTTCGCCAGCGCGCCGGAAGACGAGATTCGCGCCCGCGTCGATACGGCCATGGCGCGGGGCCGTCTGAGCGTCATCTACACCGAAACCCCGACCAACCCGACCAATGAGGTCGTGGATCTGAAGCTGATGGCGCGCCTGGCCGATGAGATCGAGCAGCGCCAGGGCTATCGGCCCGTCATTGTCGTGGACAACACGGTCCAGGGCCCGATCGGACAGACCCCGCTCCAGCATGGCGCCGACATCGTCATCTATTCGCTGACCAAGTATATCGGCGGTCATTCAGACCTGATCGGCGGCGCGGCGCTGGGGTCCAGCCTTCACATGAAGTCGGTGCGCAAGCTGCGTTCCGCGATCGGCACGAATCTTGACCCGAACACCTGCTGGATGCTCGCCCGCTCGCTGGAGACGGTCAAACTGCGCATGGAGGCCGCCTTTGAAGGCGCGCGCCGTGTCGCGGAGTATCTGCGCGACCATCCCAAGGTGGAGCAGGTGCGCTATCTCGGTTTCCTGGAGCCGGGCGGTCGCGATCATGAAGTCCACCACGCCCAGGCCGGCGAGTATTATGGCTCGACCTTCTCCTTTGATGTCGCCGGCGGTCAGGACGCCGCATTCCGGATGCTGAACGCGCTTCAGGTCATCAAGCTGGCGGTCAGCCTTGGCGGCACGGAGAGCCTGATCTGCCATCCTGGCTCGACGACCCATTCCGGCGTGGACCCGGAGCTGCGCGAGCGCCTCGGTTTCTCCGCCGGCATGGTGCGGGTCTCCATCGGTATCGAGAACTCGGATGATCTCATCTTCGATTTCGAACAGGCGCTGGCGAAGGCCTGATCCGGTTTCCTCATGAGCACGCTGTCTCTGAACGCTGAAGAACGCGCCGTCCTGGACTGGGTGGACAGCCGAGCCGATCACATGATCGACACGGTCAAGGCCTGGTCGCGCATCAATTCCGGCAGTCGCAACGCCGCTGGGCTGGAGCGCATGCGCGAAGTGCTGAGCGAAGCCTTCAGCGAACTGCCTGGGGAGATCCGGGCCGCGGAGCTGACCCCGTCCACCATCGTCGATGCGAAGGGCGAGGTGCTGACGCTGGAGTACACGCCGGCCATGCACCTGCAGGTGCGCCCACAGGCGGATATCCGCATCGTGCTGACCGGCCATTCCGACACCGTCTTTCCTGAGCAGGACAGCTTTCAGGACTGGCGGATGCTCGATGAGGATACGATCAACGGTCCGGGCGTGGCGGATATGAAGGGCGGGCTGCTGGTCATGCTGCATGGGCTTCTGGCGCTTGAGCGCAGCCCGTGGGCGGGCCGGGTCGGTTATGATGTCCTGATCAGCCCGGATGAAGAGATCGGCTCGCTGGGATCCGGGCCGCTCCTGGCCGAGCTTGGCGCGGAGGCGCATCTGGGGATGACCTATGAACCGGCGCTGGCCGATGGCTCGCTCGCCGGCGGCCGCAAGGGCTCGGGCAATTTCTCGCTGCGCTGCCTCGGCAAGGCGGCCCATGCCGGGCGCGAGCACCATCTCGGGCGCAACGCCATCGTGGCGGCGGCCGGCTTTGCTGAACAGCTCGACCGGCTCAATGGTCAGCGCGAGGCGGTGACCTTCAACGTCTCGAAAATTGAGGGCGGCGGGCCGCCCAACGTGGTTCCCGCCGTCGGGGTCGCGCGTTTCAATGTCCGCGTCGGAACCGAAGCCGATGCCGATTGGGCGCTTGGGAAAATCAAGGCGCTGGTCGCTGCGGTCAACCAGCGCGACGGGATCACGGCCGATCTGCATGGCGGCTTCACCCGACCGCCCAAGCCGATGACGCCGGCCAACGCCCAAGTGTTCGAATGGACGCGCGCGGCGGGCCAGGCCATCGGCCTTGATATCCGCTGGAAGGATACCGGCGGGGTTTGCGAGGGCAACAATCTGTGGGCGTCCGGGTGTCCCAATGTCGATACGCTGGGCGTGTGCGGCGCGGATATCCACTCCCATGATGAGATCGCCAAGCTGTCCAGCTTTTCTGAGCGCGCCAGGCTATCCGCCGTCATGTTGATGAAATTCGCACGCGGCGAGTTCGACGCACGCGCCGCCCGTGCGCTGGCCGCCGGGTAAGGAGGCTCTTGCATGCTGGTCGTACGCGCCGCTCGTCAATCTGATCATGATGCTTTTGTGGAGCTGGCCTCCGCCGCCGGTTCCGGCTTCACCAGCCTGGCGGTGAGCGCTGAGGCGCTGGACGAAAAGCTGGCCAAGTCTGAAGCCGCCTTTGAGGGCCGGATCACCGATCCCGGAGATGCGGTCTATCAGCTGATGATCGAAGATGAGGACAGCGGGGAGATACTGGGCACCGCTGCGGTCAAGGCCCAGATCGGGGTGAAGAAGCCGTATTTCGACTTCAAGATCATGACGCTGGCCCAGGCCTCCAGAGAGGCTGATCGCCGGTTCGATATGAATGTCATGCTGCTGGTGAATGATTTCGCCGGCTGTACCGAAGTCGGCTCGCTGTTCGTGCGCGACAAGGCGCGCGGGACCGGGGCGGGGCGCTTGATCGCCCAGTCGCGCTATCTGCTGATCGCTGCGGCGCGCGAACGGTTTGGCGACCGGTTGATCTCAGAGCTTCGCGGCGTGGTGTCGGACGACGGCTCCTCGCCCTTTTTCGAGCACGTGACGCGACCCTTCTTCCATATGAGTTTTGATGAGGCCGACCGGCTTTCCGCGTCCACCGACAATCAGTTCATTCTCGATCTGATGCCGGTGCACCCCATCTATCTGGAGCTCCTGCCGGAAGCGGCGCGCAATGTGGTCGGTAAGACGCATCCCCACGGCGTCGGCGCGCACAAGCTGCTGGAATGGGAAGGTTTCGAGTATGACCGCTATGTCGACATCTTCGACGGCGGTCCGCTGGTGTCCTGCCGCACCGACAAGGTGCGCACGCTGCGTGAAAGTCACCTGGCTCCGGTCGGCGAGCTGAGCGCGGCGGCGCCCTACAAGGCCATTATCTCGAACAACCGACTTCCGGACTTCCGTGTCGCCTTCGCTGATCTTCAGATCGGGCAGGGTGGCTGCGGCGCGGACGAAAAGGTGCGTCGCGTCCTCAATCTGAATGCCGGTGATACGGCGCGTTACTGGGTGAAATCATGACGGTTGAGACGCCTTCAGGCCAGTTCATCAACGGCGCATGGCGCGAGGGCGGCGGCCCGGCGCTCAGCTCTCACGAACCCGCCAGCGGGGCGCTTCTGTTCCAGACGCGAACCGCAAGTGACTCCGATGTGCGCGAGGCCTTCGCCGCTGCGCGCGCCGCTGCGCCGGCCTGGGCGATGACGCCGTTTGAGGAGCGCCGGGCTCTGCTTGAGCGCTATGGCGAGATCCTGACCGAACGCAAGCAAGGCTTCGCCGAGCTGATCGCGCGCGAGACCGGCAAACCGCTTTGGGAGACAACCGGTGAAGCCGGCGCCATGATCGCCAAGGTCAAGATCTCCATCGACGCGCTGCTTGAGCGGGCTGGGGAGCGGGCCCAATCGACCGAGTTCGGCGCGGCGCGCCTGGCGCACAAGCCGCTCGGCGTCCTGTTCGTTCTCGGGCCGTACAACTTCCCCGGTCATCTTCCCAACGGCCATATCGCGCCCGCGCTTCTGGCCGGCAATACCGTGGCGTTCAAACCGTCTGAACAGACCCCGGCGGTGGCGGCGGCCATGGTCCAGGCGCTCGTCGATGCCGGCCTGCCCGGCGGCGTCGTCAATCTGCTTCATGGCGCACGCGAGGTCGGCGCGGCCGCCTTCGCCGATCCCGATCTCGACGGAGTGCTGTTCACCGGTTCCTGGGCCACGGGCGCCTTCATTCACAAGACCTTCGCCGGTCGCACGGGCGTTCAACTCGCCCTTGAGATGGGCGGCAACAACCCGCTTGTGATCTGGGACGCGGCCGATATCGACGCCGCAGCCCGCGTCGCTGCTCTGTCCGCCTTCATCAGCGCCGGCCAGCGATGCTCCTGCGCGCGCCGGCTGATCGTGCCGGAAGGCGGGGCCGGCGACGCGGTTGTTGACGCGCTTGTCGATATCGCCGCTCGCTTGCCCATCGGACGTTGGGACGCCGATCCGCAGCCCTTCATGGGGAGTCTGATTTCCGAACGCGCCGCCGGCCATGTGATCGCCGCGCAGGATGATTTGATTGCGCGCGGTGGACGCGCGCTCCTGAAGGCGTCGCGTCATGAGGCGGGTCCCGCCTTCGTCACGCCGGGCATTATCGACGTCACGGGTGTGGAAACGCCGGATGAGGAAGTCTTCGGTCCGCTGCTTCAGGTGCGCCGTGCAAGCGATTTTGACGCTGCGATCGCGCTCGCGAACGATACCCAGTACGGGCTCGCCGCGGGGCTGGTCAGCGATGATCCCGATCTGTGGGCCAAGTTCTGGGCGCGATCGCGCGCCGGCATCGTTAACTGGAACCGGCCGACCGCCGGCGCGGCGTCCAACATGCCGTTCGGCGGGCCGGGCAAGTCGGGCAATCTCAGACCCAGCGCCTATTATGCGGCCGATTACTGCGCTTATCCGGTCGCCAGCCAGATTGCGCCTGACCTCGTCTCCCAGCCGATCAAGGGGCTGTAAGGCTATGACCCATCCGCCTGCAATCGAAGCCAATTTCGATGGGCTGATCGGCCCGACCCATAATTATGGCGGGTTGGCTGAAGGCAATCTGGCGAGCACGAAGAATATGGGCCTGACCTCCGAGCCGCGCGCCGGCGTTCTGGAAGGTTTGGCGAAGATGAAACATCTCGCCGATGCCGGCCTGGTTCAGGGTGTCATGCCGCCTCAGGAGCGCCCCTGGATCGCGGGGTTGCGCGCCATGGGTTTCTCCGGCTCCGACGTTGAGGTCTGGGAGCACGCCTGGCGCGACGGTCGCGCGCTGGCCATCGCGATGAGTTCGGCCTCACCGATGTGGGCGGCGAACGCGGCCACGGTCAGTCCAAGCACGGATACCTCTGACGGTCGGCTGCACTTCACCCCGGCCAATCTTCTAACGACGTTTCACCGCTCCATTGAAGGTCCGCAGACTGAAGCCGCGTTGCGCGCCCTGTTTCCCGATCAGAACCGGTTCGCGGTGCACGCACCGCTCCTGCAGCAGTCCGCCTTCGCCGATGAAGGCGCGGCCAATCATGTCCGGCTCTGCGCCAGTCATGGTCAGCCGGGCGTTGAGATCCTCGTCTATGGTCGTGGCGCCTTCGAGGCCTATGACGGCCGCTTCCCGGCGCGACAGACGCGTGAGGCCTGCGAGGCGGTCGCGCGCAGCCACGGGCTGGATCCGGCGCGCACGGTGATGATCCGCCAGTCGCGCCACGCCATCGAGGCGGGCGCCTTTCACAATGATGTGGTGTGCGTGGGATGCGGCCCGGTCCTGTTCTTCCATGAGCACGCCTTTGAGGACAAGGACGCCGCGCTTGACGCCATCCGGCGCGCCGCCGAAGGCCTGTTCGAGCCGGTTTTCGTGGAAGTGCCGGAGGCCGAAGTGCCAATCGGTGACGCCATCACCAGCTACCTGTTCAACTCCCAGCTCCTGCAATGGCCGGGCGAGGGGCGGCTGGTCCTTCTGGCGCCGCGCGAAACCGAGGAGACCGCTTCGACGCAGGCCTATTGCGCGCGCATGATCGCCGGTAATGGCCCGATCGGCCGGGTTGAGTTCGCCGATGTGCGCCAGTCCATGCGCAATGGCGGCGGACCGGCCTGTCTGAGGCTTCGCGTCGTGCTGACCGAGGCTGAACGCGCGGCTGTGAACCCGTCAGTCTGGCTGGACGATGCGCTTTACGCCTCGCTCACCGCCTGGGCGCAAGCTCACTACCGTGAACAGCTCGCGCCGGCCGATCTTGGCGATCCGCATATCCTGGAAGAAAGCCGCGCTGCGCTGGATGCTCTGACGAGCATTCTCGACCTTGGCGGAGACTTCTACGCCTTCCAGCGGGCCTGATCGCGACAGCGCCGCGTCGCAAATGCCTTACTTTTCAGTAAGGACTTTGCCCTGAGCTGGCGCCATGACCATCGAGTATCGGGCCAATCACGAGCTTAAGCTCCGTCTCATGTCGTTTTCCGGTCGCGTGAGCCAGGCCGATTGCTTTGGCTGCGCGGAAGCGATGCGCCGGCTGACGCGCGAGCTGTTTTCCTATGGCTCGGTGCTGACTTTCTCAGCCGATGTAGACATGTCCGGGCTGACGACCGACGGCCTTCTTGAAATGGAAGAGGCGATGGCCGGCGCGGCTGAAGATCTCGGCGGGGTTGGCCGGCTGAGAGTGGCGGCGATTGTCGAGGGCAATCTTTCAGTCCTGCGCGAGTTGCGCTTGTGGCGCGAGGTGGTGCGTCCTACCAGTGCGTTTACGTACGAATCCAAGACGTTCGATACCCTTCAGGAGGGGCTCGACTGGCTTGAAGCACCGGCTTGCGCAGATGCAGCGATCCAGTCTCGCGTAGGCTTTGCCGCGATTTGATCGCTAGACGGCGAAAGCCTGCTTCGCGAGCCCGCCGGCCAGCGCGTATTCCTGGCTGCCGCGATGATAGACCGTATCGGTCCTCAGAACGTCGCTCGCCAGGTGATCGGGCTGGCCCTTCAGCCGCTCATAGATCGGATTGAAGTCGACCCCGGCGGTCGCCTCCATCAGCTCGTCATAGGAGTTGATGACGAAATAGGTCTGCTGGAAATCGTCATAGCGATAATCGGTGCGCATGATGCGCTCCAGATCGAAATGAAGCCGGTTCGGCGAGCGCGCTTCCAGGCTGAAGCGGGACTCCGACTCTGATGACACGATACCGGCGCCGTAGATGCGCATGCCGTCATCGGTGCTGATCAGGCCGAACTCCACCGTGTACCAGTAGAGACGGGTCAGATGCTCGATCATGTCGTGCTGGATCGCCTTGTAGCCGCCTCGGCCGTAGGCCTGCATGTAGTCGGCGAAAACCGGCTGGGTCAGAAGCGGCACATGACCGAACACGTCATGGAAGATGTCCGGTTCAGGCAGATAGTCCAGCTTGTCCGCATCGCGGATGAAGCGGCCGGACACGAAACGCCGATTGGCGAGGTGCTCGAAAAACACATCATTGGGGATGAGCCCGTGAACCGGCACGACGGTCCAGCCGGTCAGCTTTTCCAGCTTCTCATTCATGCGGCGAAAATCAGGGATGCCGCCCTGATTGAGATCCAGCAGCTCCAGCCCCTTGAAGTGCTCGTCCGCCGCACGACCCTTCAGAACGCGTATCTGGCGGTCGTAGAGCGCATTCCAGACGCCGTGCTCTTCATCGCTATAGCGCTCCCAGCACTGGTCGATCGTATGGTCGGCGGCGGGGGTCTGTTCAGCGACGACGGGATCGTTCACGGGCATGGCGGCAAGCTCCGGCGAATTAGTTTCATTTGATACCAGTCTATCAGGCCCGCCGGTCAAAACGAAGCGGGCGCGAAGGGTCTCGCGCCCGCTCCTTGCAGTGCTCAAATGAGAGCGGCGTCAGCGTGAGCAGACCACGTTGACCAGGCGCTGGCGTCCCGTGCGCGGGCCGCGCTCATTGAGGAACCACATGCGCCGCGAATAGCTTTCCGTGCCGAAGGCGAGCGCGCGGCCATAGCCTGAGATGTCGCACACTGCGTCGGCAGCGACCTGGCCGCACTGGCCGGACCGGCCGCCAAGGCAACGCGCGACCGGATAGCCGTCCACAGCCGGGTCCGCGAAGAAGACGGTGCGCCGGCCGCCATCGATATCGATCCGGCCGCCGGAACCGTAGCCGCCGCCATACCCGCCACGCCCGTCATTGCCGCGACGCCGATTGTAGCGCTCCAGCGGGGCGATGGAGGTCAGGGCGCGGTCATAGCGCGTGCCGGACAGCTCATGCACGCCCCGGCGAACGGTTTCGCAGGCGCCGCGGAAGTCCGGCTCATTGCAGATGACCCACTCGCCGGAAATCACTTCAACTGAGCGGGCCCGGTCATTGAAGCCGCGCCGACGCAGATCGGGCGCCTCATCAATCACCGTCAGCCGGTCTCCTGTGGCGTTGGGTCCGCTCCACAGCGTAATGCCGCTGTCAGAGCCGCGCCCGCGCAGGCGAACGGGGCGGATTGAGGTGATGCGATTGTTGAAGGACCACCGGCTCATATTCGGCAGGCTCTCCTCGATCACCTGACACGCGCCGCGAAAATTCGGCTCCAGACAGACTTCCCAGCGCCCGCCATCAATGCGGATGGAAGTGGCCATGTCGTTGAAGCCGCGATTGCGCAGATCGGGAACTTCGCCGTTTATCGTTGTGCTTCGGCCCTGATACTCGGCGCGGTCATAAAGCGTGATTGAGCCGCCGCCGCGCTGGGCCTCAGCATTGGTGCTCATCGCCAGAGCCGCCATCACGGCGGCTGAGACAAGCGCTGCGCGCCGCGCCAGGTCGGCGAGGGGCGTGCGGATCAGGGTGTGGGTCATGGTCAGCCTCCAATAATCGCGGGTCATAGGTGCAAGCCGGCCCAGCATCGCCGCCGCCATCTGAACCGAAGCTGAAAGCGCTATGCTCAGTTCAGCGCATAGGTGATCGTGGCCACCACGCGCACCGTCTTGTCGACCTGATCGCTCTCGCTGGCCCCGGCGACGCGATCGCGGGGCAGAATGACGAAGACGCCCTGATTGGCGGTGCGGATGCCGGCGAGCTCGGCTCCGGAATCGTCCGCGAACTGCTGGGCTGCGTCGCGCGCATTGGCGGTCGCTTCGGCGAGCATTTCCGGCTTGATGTCGTTCAGGCGGCTGAAGATGTAGGACGGACCCTGCCAGTCCTGCATCACGACGCCCTGGCGGACCACGTCGCCGAGGCGTCGGCTCATGCGTTCGACCAGCTCCACCTTGTCGGAGCGTACGCGCAAGGGCTGACGGATCAGGTAGCGCGCCTGCGCCCGGTTCGGGTCGTAATAGCCCATGGCCACCCGGTCCTCGACCTGAATGCGGCCCAGCGCGATCTCACCGGCGTCGAAGCCGGCATCCACCAGAAAGGCCGTCAGCGCGCCGATATCGGTTTCGATTTCGCTTTGCGTCGCTTCCAGGCCATCGCCGGAGGCCACAATGGTGATCGGCCAGACGGCGAGATCGGCCGTCACATCGCGCTCGGCGAGCCCCTTCACCGTTACAAAGCGATCCGCCGTGCGATTCTCGACAATCCCCTGGCCGACAAACCACCCGGCTGCGGTCAGCCCGCCCGCGATCAGCAAGGCGGCGATGAAGCCTGCGAAGATACCAACCCGTTGACCCATGACGCCTGTCTCCCGTGCTCCTGGACCTTAAGTCCATCTGCACGACAGACTATGCGCAAATCATGACGCTTGCGCGGCGGCCTGGTGAAGCAGGCGAGGCGCTGGCTCAATACCCTTGAGCCGCGCCGTCCTTGCGCATCTCCGTCGCGCCGTGCAGCACGCCGTTGGCCGGGTCGCGATAGATCATCTGATAGCCGCCAAAGCCGCCATCGCCGTCTTCCACGACATGGCCCTTGGCTTCGAGCGCCTCTCGCACCTCCGCCGGCACGCCGCTTTCAACCTGCACCACGCCCAGGCCTCCTTCAGCAGTGACCGCGTCGGTCGGCTGGGTCGAACCGGTATGGCGCCAGCGCGCCGCATCGCCGGCCTCCTGAACGTTCAGACCGAAATCGAGAATGTTGGACAGCACCTGAACATGGCCCTGCGGCTGCATGGCGCCGCCCATGAGCCCGTAGCTCATCACACCTTGCCCGTTCAGCGTCACCATGCCGGGAATGATGGTGTGGAAGGGGCGTTTGTCGGGGGCGTAGACATTGGGATGGTCCGGATCGAGGGAGAAGCTCTCGCCGCGATCCTGGAACATGAAGCCCAGCCCGTCCGGCACAAGGCCGGAGCCCATGCCGCGATAATTGGACTGAATGAGCGAGACCATCATGCCGCTTGAGTCCGCGACGGTGAGATAGGTCGTGTCGCCGTCCTCAAGCTGGGCGGGATCGCCGTGCGCGACCGTTTCCATCGCGCGGTCCGGATCGATCATCGCCCGTCGCGCATCGGTGTAGGCGCTCGACAGAAGCTCAATCACCGGGGTCTCGATGAAGTCCGGATCGGCGTAGAACCGGCCGCGATCTTCAAAAGCCAGCCGCTTCGCCTCGATCATCAGATGCAAGGTCTGCGCGGTCATGAAGCCGGTTTCCGACAGGTCGAACCCGTCCAGGATCGCCAGCATCTGCAGCGTCGCCAGGCCCTGGCCCTGAGGCGGGATCTGCCAGACTTCATGGCCGCGATACACCGTGGAGATGGGGTTCACCCATTCTGAGCGGTGCGCGGCGAAGTCCTCATAGCGCAGCCAGCCGCCGATGCGCTGCATGTAGGCGTCGATCGTGCGCGCGATCTCGCCTTCATAGAAGGCGTCGCGCCCGCCTTCGGCGATCATGCGGTAGGTCTGGCCGAGATCGGGGTTGCGGAAGACCTCGCCAACGGTCGGAGCGTCGCCGTCCTCGGTCAGATAGGTGGCGCGGGCGTTGTTGAATTCTTCGAACTCGCCGTTCTCATAGCGCTCGGCGAGGATGCGCATATTGCGATCCCAGTAATAGCCGATCGTCTCTGGCATAGGGAAACCGTCTTCGGCGTACGCAATCGCCGGGGCCAGGATATCGGCCATGTCCATCGAGCCGAAGCGCTCATGCATGGCGAACCAGCCATCCACCGTGCCGGGCACCGAGACCGGCATCGCGCCGAAGGGCGGGATGGCGCCGTCTTCGCCGACCGTTTGGATCACTTCGTCATAGCTCAGCCCCATGGGCGAGCGCCCCGAGCCGTTCAGCCCGTAGACCCGGCGGGTTTCCGGATCCCAGATCAGGACGAAAATGTCGCCGCCAATCCCATTGCCGGTCGGCTCCATCAGGCCGATGGCCGCGTTCGCTGCGATGGCCGCGTCAACCGCATTGCCGCCGGCCTGAAGCACGTCGATCGCCACATTTGTCGCCAGCGGATGGGCGGTCGCGGCCATGCCGTTGGTCGCCAGCACCGGGGAGCGTCCGGCGAAATGCTCGCCGGAAACCCGGTCTCCGGGATAGAAGGTTTGCGCCTGCGCGGGCGCTTCAAGATCGGTGAAAGCCATGAGGGCTCCTGCAGCGAGAAGCGCGGCGGCGCGGATCATCATCAACGGGTCTCCCGCAAACAAGCGCCGCTGACGCCGGCATGGCGCGCGATCGCATCGATTTGCGCCGCAGTAGATAGTCTGCAAACGCCTCGATCAAGGCGCGGTCCTGCTGTGACGAAGCTTTACCGGTTGCCCGGCGGGGTTTCTTCGGGCTCTTCCGGTTCCTGATCGCCGCCCAGGGCCTGATTGATCAGGCCCTCCAGAAGCGCCGGTCCAGGATCGCGCGGCTCTTCAGGCTGGTCAGCCTCGCCTTCGGCCGGTTCAGCCTCATCGCGCTGGCCGCCGATGGCGTCTCGGATCAGGGCGCCCACCGCACCGCGGGCGGCGTCTTCCAGATTCTCCGATTCGCCGAGCGCCCGACCGACATCACCGCCGATGGCGTTAGCGGCCTGAGCGCGCAGCAGCGATTGCGCGATCGCCTCGAAATCCAGTCCGACCGAGAGATCGTTGAAGCTGCCGGAGATGCGGATCGGGACGGCGATTCCAGCCAGGTCGAGATCGCCGCCCTGGCCGGCCAGCGACTGCACCGCGCGTGGGGTTAGCCGGTAAGTGATGGTCTGCTCCGCCAGATTGACCTCGCCTTGCCCGACAACACGCAGGAGCGGGCTCAACATGGTGAGATCGAGATTGCGGGCGAGTCCGTTCTGCACCGAGAAGCTGCCCGACAGGGTGCTGAAATCGGTCGCCTCTTGTTCGCCGAACCCGCTGGGCAGGCGCCGGTCTTGGATGGCGCGTTCAACGGTGCGGATGACCTGGGCCAGGTTGACTCCGACCAGCGCGCCGTTCTCCACCGCGAAGCGGCCTTCGCCGTTCAGCGACGCCATGATCGCCGCAGGGCTCGCTCCGCGCGCATCGAACTGGAAGTTCAGCCCGCTGACGCCCTGAAGCCGATCAAACTGCGCCGCCGCGTCCAGGAAGGGCTGGGCCTGCAACGCTTCGAGCTGCCCGCGAAGGGTGAGCTGCGGCGTGTTGGAGCGCAGATCGATGCGGGCGTTTGCAACCCCTTCGCCGCCATAAAGCCGGAAGCGCTCGATATCCGCCGTGGCCAGGCCGCGATCGAGCGTGATGTCGAGGCGCACATCGCTCAGCTCGATATCGCGCGCGGTCAGCTGGCCGACTTCAACGCCAATCTGGGCGTCGACCGAGCGCAGCGCGTCAAGCTCGAACGGCTCCTCGCTCCAGGGACCGAGCCCGCCGCCGCTTCCGCCGCCGGTATTGGAGGCGTCCTCAGCCGGGATATAGGGGGTCAGATCCAGCGCGTTGGTGCTGACCGATCCGGTGATGCGGGGCCGGGCGCCGGCATAGTTGGCGCTAAGCGAGCCGGTCGCCTGGATATCATCGAACCGGATGCGCGCGCCGCTCAGCGAGGCGCGCGAGGCGTCTGCGGAAAGCTGACCCGACCCGGTGAAGCGGCGGAACACGTCTCCTTCGGGCAGACCCGCCCCGGCCAGTCGCGCCACGCGCGGCAGATCAAGATCGATCTCGGCGGTTCCTGCGATCGCGAACTCAGCGCCTTCAGGGATCACGCCGTCAAAGTCGAGCTGGACGGCGCGCCCGTCGATCTGCAGCGAGAGCGGGGTTTCGCCGCCCTCGAACACATCGCGCAGAGAGCCGGCGCGCAGCTGCATCTGAACGGATTCCCCGTTCACGGTGAAATCGCCGCGCAACGCCGCAGGACCGTCAAGCCGGTTCATGTCGACGGTGAAGTCAGCGTCGCGGATGATCCAGTCGCCGGCGGGAGAGCGATATTCCACAACGCCGCGCTCAAGGCGCACATCCCCGAACTCGGCCTCAAAGGGCAGGGCGCCCGGGCGGCGCCCGGTTCCGGCGGGCGGCGCTGGGGAGGCTTCACCATCGGAGGTGGCGGGCGTGAAGGTCCAGTTGTTGGCCCGGTCGGTGGCGGCAAGCCGGATCACCGGTTCGACCAGAACGAACTCCTCCACCACGACATTGCGCGACAGAAGGGGCAGGAGGGCGAGACGCAGCTGCAGCGTCTCCATCTCGGCGAAGGCCTCATCGCCAAAGCCCTCAGCGTTGGCGATGCGCACATCGCCGACAGCGGCCTGAAGGCTCGGGATGATGCGGATGGTCACATCACCGCCAATGACCACGTCCCGACCGAGGCGCTCGCTCAGCGCCTGTTCCAGGCGCGGCTTGTATGTCTCTGACGGCAAGAGGCCGGGCGCCAGCAGGGCGGCGCCGACCAGAATGGCGATCAGGGCAAGCAGGGTGAGAAACAGACGGCGCATGGCGGGTCCCGTTGAGGATTTGAGTGGCTGACCGGGCGAACTCGCCTTCCCGGCGAGCGCAAATTCGTGCTTAACTGAAGTCTGTGACCGTAACATGGCCGGAGGGTCCCGCCGCGAGGGATGGGACGATTTATCCGGTATTCAGCTCCGCGCTCACCGTGCGGCCAAAGCTTTGGGGGAAGACATGACGATTGTACGGATGGACCGCCGTGAGCTTCTGATCGGACTGGCGGCCGGTACTGTGGTGCCGATCGCCGCGTCCGGCTGCGCGGAGAACGCAGCGCTGGGCCGCAACCAGCTCATTCTGATCTCTCCCCAACAGCTGGCCCAGCTCTCCGCCCAGACCTGGAACCAGTCCCTGCAGCAGATGCCGCGCAGCCGCGATGCGGGCAAGCGTCGCCGTCTGGAGCGCGTCGGCCAGCGCATCGTCGATTCCTCTGGTCTCACGAGCTATGACTGGGAATTCGAGGTGTTCGAGAACGATCAGGTCAACGCCTGGGTCCTGCCCAACGGCAAGGTCGGTTTCTATTCGGGCATGTTCGATGTGATTGATAATGATGACCAGATCGCCACCGTTCTGGGTCATGAGGCCGGCCATGTCGCCGGCCGTCACGCCGCTGAGCGCGCCTCTCAGCAGATGGCGTCGGGTCTCGCGCTGACCGCAGTATCAGTCGGCATGGAAGCCGGGGAGGTGGAAAACGCCGGCCAGTGGGCGGCGGTTCTGGGCGCCGGTCTGCAGTTCGGCGTGCTTTTGCCCTATTCGCGCCAGCACGAGTACGAAGCCGACCGGCTCGGCGTCGATTACATGGCCGGCGCGGCCTATAATCCGAACGAGGCGGTGGATTTCTGGCAGAACATGATGGCGCGCAATTCGCGCGGCGCGCCGCCGAGCTTCCTGTCCACCCACCCGTCCAATAGCGACCGCATGTCGGCGATGCAGGCCCATATCCGCTCGCGCGGTTACGCCTGACGGGCAAGGCTGTCCTGTCTCGCAGTCGGGTGCTTGCGCGCTCGCCCGCTCGGAGCTAGTTTCCGCCGCCTTCGCTCGCCCGGCGCGCCTCGCGCCGGACTGAAGCGCGCGTGCCGCCTTAGCTCAGTTGGTTAGAGCGCTAGATTGTGGATCTAGAGGTCTCTGGTTCGAACCCAGAAGGCGGTACCATCTCATTCGGTTGCTTCCTTCCGCCGCATGACCGTTGCCCAAAGTGCGCCCTGCATCGCGACCGGGCTGCCGCCCCTTTGCGTTCAACGCGTGATTTGCTAGTGTTTCGTCCAAATGTCGGCTCATGGCGGGCCGTCGAATGAGGGGCGTATCGATGAAACTCACACATCTTCTTTCCGGCGCGGCGGCGGCGGCGCTTCTGACGGGCGCGGCGAGCGCGTATGATCTGGTGTTTGTCGACACCGGTCTGGGCGCGTTTTCCGCCAGCGGTGATGAAGTCACGACCGGCGGTCTGGGCCTGGCCCAGGAGCTGGACTTCTCCGGCGGCGTGGACGGCACCTTCCATGTCTATGTGGAGCAGACCACCGACGGCATCTTCACCACCGATGACGTGCTGGTGACGGTGAACCTGACCGGCGGCACG
>JBCBSP010000008.1:0-145706 GCA_039819095.1 Pseudomonadota bacterium | reverse complement strand
CTCGGAAGCCAGCGTGAGCGGGCCGGTGGTGACTTCGTCGCCGCTGGCGGAAAATGAGCCCAGACCGGTATCGGTCAGAACGACGTCATACGCGCTTGCGGCGCCGGCAAGCAGAGCCGCAGCTGCAGCGCCGGTAAGAAGCTGAGTTACTTTCATAGTGGGAATCCCCCATCGAATAGCCATGGCTGTTCAGCGCCATGAACGCTGCCAAGGAACCGCGAGTCTGCAGACGCACGGTGACGCCCCTCATGCCAAGGCGCCGAACGGAGCACACTTAAGGCAAGCCGATGCAGGGCTGTCAACCGCAATTCGCTTATTGAAGGAAGGCGATGGGCGCCGAAGCTGGCATGTGATGGCGAGCCGTGACACCGGCGCAACACTCCGGCGACTTGCAACCGCCTCACCAGCGGTTGGCCGCCGTTGCGCCGACCAAGGCGGCGCCGCCGCGCCTTGCACGACTCCCTCTCATGCTGGCGTGCGCGCTTCAGGCTTGCTATTCGCTCGACACGAGATGAGTGGAAGCCGCGGCGGCGCGGCCAGGCGGCTAGTAGTGTGATGCAGATAGACAGGTTCGACCTTGAAGGCCCGCTTGTGATAAAGCCAAGACGCCACGGCGATGCGCGAGGCTGGTTTACCGAGCATTATAATGAGCGTGCGCTGGCGCAGGCCGGGTTTGAGGCCCGGTTTGTCCAGGACAATCTGTCAATGTCGGCGAAGACCGGCACTTTGCGGGGTTTGCATTATCAGGCCGCCCCGCAGGCTCAGGGCAAGCTGGTCAGCGTCGTGCGGGGGGCGATCATCGATGTCGTGGTCGATGTGCGGGAAGGCTCGCCCGGCTTCGCACGCCATATCCGGGCTGAGCTGACCGCTGAGAACGGTCGTCAGATCTGGGTTCCGCCCGGCTTCCTGCATGGCTTTGTCACCCTGCAGCCGGATACGCTGGTGCTTTACAAAGTGACCGAGCACTACAGCGCCGAACATGACGGCGCGGTGGCCTGGGATGATCCGGACCTGGCGATTGACTGGGGCGTCGCCGCCCCGGTGCTGTCGGACCGTGATGCGGCCGCGCCGCGCCTGCGCGAAATCGCCCCGCTCTTCGCCCAGCCTGTGGAGGCCTAGCCGCATGCGCGCGCTGATTACAGGCGGCGCCGGCTTTATCGGGTCCGCCCTGGTGTTGCGCCTGGTGAAGGCCGGTCATGAGGTTCTGAACTATGACGCGCTGACCTATGCCGCAGCGCCCGCCTCGCTGAGCGCGGTGGCCGATGCCGCCAATTACCGGTTCCAGCACGCCGATATCTGCGATGAGGCGGCGCTGAAGCAGGCTTTTGACAGCTTCCGTCCCGACGTGGTGCTGCACCTGGCTGCGGAGAGCCATGTCGATCGCTCCATTACCGGAGCCGGCGCCTTCATCGACACCAATATCGCCGGCACGTTCACGCTGCTGGAGGCCGCGCGCGCCTATCGCGACCGCATCGGCGAGCGCGCGCTGCGCTTCGTGCATGTTTCCACCGATGAGGTTTTCGGCTCGCTGGGCGCTGAAGGGCGCTTCGACGAGACGACCGCCTATGATCCGTCTTCGCCCTATTCGGCGTCGAAGGCCGCGTCCGATCATCTGGTGCGCGCCTGGGCGCGGACCTACGGGCTGGACGCGATGATCTCCAATTGCTCGAACAATTACGGCCCGCGGCAATTTCCCGAAAAGCTCATCCCACTGATGATCCTGAACGCGCTGGAGGGGCGCGCTTTGCCCGTCTATGGCGACGGCTCCAATGTGCGCGACTGGCTGTATGTCGATGATCACGCCGCCGCGCTGCAACTCATCGCCGAACGCGGCGAGCCGGGACGCACCTACTGCATTGGCGGCGAGGCCGAACGCACCAATCTGCAGGTCGTCGAGGCGATCTGCGACCGGGTCGACGCGGCGCGCGGACCGCGATCCGACTGCCGTTCGCGTATCGAGTTCGTCACGGATCGACCCGGTCATGATCAGCGCTACGCGATCAATGCCGAACGAATCGATGCTGAGCTCGGCTGGCGCCCTACGCTTGGATTTGAACAGGGCCTGGCGCGCACGGTAGACTGGTATCTGGCCAATGAAGCCTGGTGGCGTCCGATCCGCGAAGGCCGCTATCGCGGCGAGCGGCTGGGTCTGTCCTCGTGAACGACGCCCCGCAGCGCCTGCTTGTCATCGGACGGTCCGGCCAGCTTGCGCGGGCGCTGAGCGAGGCTTCGCCGCAGGCTCAGCGCCTCGGACGCGAGGCGTTTGATCTGGCCCACGATGATCCCGGCGATATGCTCGATGAGATCAAGCCGGCCTTGGTGATCAACGCCGCCGCCTACACCGCCGTGGACCGGGCTGAAGACGAGCCGGAGGCGGCGATGGCGCTGAACGCCGCCGGGCCGGGACGACTGGCCGAGGCGTGCCGGCGGCGCGCGATCGCGCTGGTGCATGTCTCCACGGACTATGTTTTCGATGGCGCGGGCGGCGCCCCCTATGCGGAAGACGCTGAAACCAACCCGCTCAACACCTATGGCCGGACAAAGCTTGCCGGTGAGCATGCGGTGCTGAACGCCCATCCCGGCGCTCTTGTTGTGCGCGCTTCATGGATTTTTGACGCGGCGGGCGGGAGCTTTCTCAACGCCATATTCAACCGCCTGGACGCGGGCCAGCCCTTGAGTGTCGTTGATGACCAGATCAGCGCGCCAACCTATGCGCCGGACCTGGCCGGAGCGCTCCTGACCATGGCAGGAGCAATCACTCAGAATCCGACACAAGGCGGCGGCGTGTTCCATTATCTGGGCGGGCCGCACGCCAGTTGGTTCGAGTTCGCCAGCGCGGCGATCGATCGCTCTGGCGCGCGCTTTGCCGGCGTGAAAATCACGCCGGTCGACAGCAGCGCCTTCCCAAGCCCGGCGGCGCGCCCGAAAGATACGCGCCTCAGCGCGGATCGCATTTACGAGCGCTTCGGCGTCCATGCCGGTGACTGGCGCATCGCCATCAGCGCTTTCCTTGCCCAGCGCTATAGCGACGCGCGCGACTGATTGCTCTCCCACGGACCGGGAAATCCGGGTGGACAATCAGCGCCCGCACGCCCACCCTTTGGTGGTTTTTCAGTTGCCCGATTAAAAGCATCATGAATACGCCTGCAGAGCCGATTACCGTTGTTACGCGCACGCGCAACCGAGCTGAACTCCTCGCGCGCGCGGTGGACGCGATGGCGGCTCAGACGCTGGACGCAGCTCGGCTCGGCTGGGTCGCGGTCAATGATGGCGGCGACCCGGCGCCGGTCGAGGCCCAGGGCGCACGCTTGAAAGAAGCCGGCTGGCGCGTGGAGATCATCCACCATGATGAGGCGGTCGGTCGTTCGCGCGCGGCGAATATCGGCGTGCGCCGGGCCCCGGACGGGCTGGTGCTGCTGCATGATGATGACGACTGGCTTGCGCCTGACGCCCTGTCAGCCTTCGACGCCTCGCTTGCGCAAATGCCGGACGCGGTCTGCGCCGTCGGCAATTACATCACCGTGACCGAGACCCTGAACGCTGGGCGATGGGTGACGCGTAAAGAGGCCGGGCAGTACCCGCCCTACCCGCTCGGGGTGCTCGATATCGCCGCGCGCAATCGCTTTCCCCCTATCGCCATGGTCTATCGCAAGACCGCCTTCGACACGGTTGGCGGCTATCCTGAGGATCTTTCGGTTCTGGAGGACTGGGTCTTCAATCTGAAGCTTGTCGCGCTCGGCCATATGCGGCGTGTGCGCCAGACCACCAGCTATTATTCACTGCGTCCCGGCGCTGAGGCGGATGCGGCCAACTCTGTGATCGCCGACAACCGGCTTCACGAAGACGAGGAATTGCGAATCCGCAATGACGCGATCCGCAAGAGCATCGCCGCCGGCTCCATGGACATGGGCGCGGTGCTCGCTCATGGCGCTGTGCTGCGCGGTCAGGAGCGGATCGAAGCCCGCTTCGCGCTGGTGCGCCGGGCGGTCGATCTCATCCCCGGCGGCAAGTGGCTGCGCAAGCGCCTGCGAGGCGGATAGCCGCTTCGTTCCCGTGACACCGCAAATGAACGGTTTGACCGGGCATCGTGCTGTGCTACGCCGCGCGCGGCTCAACGGGCGACAAGGGGATGATCGGTGGGACGTTTCACTGGCAAGAAGGTATTGGTTACCGGCGCAGCCGGCTTCATCGGCAGTCATCTGACCGAGGCGCTCGTGCGCGAGGGCGCGGACGTGCGCGCTTTCTATCACTATAACGCGCTGGATCAGCGCGGCTGGCTGGATCAGAGCGATGTGAAATCCGAGCTGGAGTATTTCTCCGGCGATATCGGGGATGCGAACGCGGTGCGCGAAGCGGTGCGCGATCGCGATATCGTCTTCCACCTGGCCGCCCTGATCGGCATTCCCTACTCCTATTACGCCCCCGCCTCCTATGTGCGCACGAATATCAACGGCACGCTCAACGTGGTTCAGGCCGCGCGCGAGTTCGACATTGAGCGCGTGCTGCACACCTCGACCTCGGAAGTGTACGGCACCGCGCTGACCGCTCCGATCACTGAAGAGCACCCGCTTCAGGGCCAGTCGCCTTACTCCGCTTCGAAGATCGGCGCCGACAAGATCGCAGAGAGCTATTATCTGTCCTTCGGCACGCCGGTCATCGTGTGCCGCCCATTCAACACGTTCGGTCCGCGCCAGTCGGCGCGCGCGGTGATCCCGACCATCATCACCCAGGCGCTGGCCGGGCGCGACATCAAGCTGGGGGCGCTGCACCCGACACGCGACCTGAACTATGTCGCCAACACAGCTGAGGGCTTCATGGCGGCGGCGCTGGGGTCTGAGAAGGCGCTGGGCGAAAGCATCAATTTCGGCTTCGGCGAGGAGATCAGCATTGGTGATCTGGCCAAGATGATCGTCGAGATCGTCGGCGCTGACTGCGAGATCAGCTCCACGTCCGAGCGCCTGCGCCCTGAAAAGTCGGAAGTTGAGCGCCTTATCGCCGGCAACGCCAAGGCCAGGGAACTCCTCGGCTGGGAGCCGCAAATCGGGCTGCGCGAAGGCCTTGAGAAGACGGTGGACTGGTTCCGCGGCAATCTGGACCGTTATCGCGTCGGCGAATATACCGTCTAAGGGCTTCGCCGATGATCCTGCTCGCCATCCCCAATATCGGACCGCTGGAAGGCGAGTATCTGCAAACGTGCGTGGACACCAATTTCGTGTCCACGGTCGGCCCGTTCGTGACGCGCTTCGAAAAGGAAGTCGCTGAACTGCATGGCGCCGATCACGCCGTGGCGGTCGCGGCCGGGACGATGGGCCTGCATGCGGCCTGCATGGTCGCCGGGGTCAAGCCGGGCGATCTGGTGATCGCGCCCAGCTTCACCTTCATCGCCAGCGCCAATTCCATCGCCCATAGCGGCGCGTCTCCCTGGCTGATCGATATTGACCCGGCCAGCTGGACGATGTCTCCAGATGCGTTGGAAGCCGCCCTGGCCGAAGACGCTGAACAGCTTGGCTCAGACTGGATCCATAAGCCCAGCGGACGTCGCATCGCCGCCATCATGCCGGTCTATACCCTGGGCACGCTGCCCGATATGGACCGGATCGGCGCCGTTGCGCGTCGCTACGGCCTGCCCGTGATCGCGGATGCGGCCGCCGCGATCGGCGTGACGTACAAGGACGGGCCGATCGCGCCTTTGGCCGATCTGACGGTCTTCTCGTTCAACGGAAACAAGACCATCACCACTGGCGGCGGCGGTATGGTGATTGGCAATGACGAGGCCTTGCTAAAACGCGCCCGTCACATCACCACGACCGCCCGCGTCAGCCGCGATTACGAGCACGACGAGATCGGCTGGAATTACCGCATGACGAATATGAGTGCGGCGGTGGGCTGCGCTCAGCTGGAGCGCCTGCCCGGCTTCCTGGAGCGCAAGCGCGCCATCCGCCTGCGCTATGACGCCGAACTTGGCGACCTTCCCGGGGTTGAGCGTTTTCCCAGTCCAGACGCCGCACAAAGCACCTACTGGTTCTCCGGCGTGGTGCTGACCGATCAGGCGCGCAAGACCGTGGCCGGGCTGTGCGAGGCGCTTAAAGGTCATGGGGTTGAGGCCCGACCCTTCTGGCGGCCCGTGCATCTGCAGAAGCCTTTCGCCGACGCGCCGCGCGCCGATCTGAAGCATAGCGAGGCGCTGTGGAGCCGGATTGTCACCCTGCCCTGTTCGACCGGCCTGACCGAGGATGAGCAGACTGTGGTGATTGAGGCGGTGCGCGCTGAGCTCGGTTAATCGCCGGCCTCGGCCAGCATGAATTCGGCCATCTTGAAGTCGGCGATCGTATCGATGTCCACCGCGCGTTGCGCCGGTGTGACGACCATGCCGGCCCGCCCGACAAGAAAGCCCGGCCCGGCTTCGGCGAGGAAAGGCTCGCGCCAGGCCGCATAGACCGAACCGGTCAGCTGATAGGCCGGGGGCAGAGCCTGACGCGGACGCCACGGGCTTTCACCTTCAACAAACCCAAGCGGCGAGCCGTCCACCTCCCGGAAAGCCTGGAAGGGGTGAGTGTCGGCGCCGGTGAAGGTCGCGGCGCTGTCAAATCCGTCCGCAATCAGCCGGGTCAGGCAGTCTTCAAGATCATCGACCGCACGCAGCGGCGAGGTCGGCTGCAGCAGCATGACGATATCAGGAACGCGCCCAGCGGAGGCCATCGCATCGAGGTGATGCCGGATCGCGTCCTTGGGCAGCGCGGTGTCGTTGGCCAGCGCGTCCGGCCGCATCATCACTTCAGCCCCTGCGGCGCGGCCGGCCTCGGCGATGTCTTCGCCATCGGTTGACACGATGACGTCCGTCACGCGCGGCGCGGCGAGCGCGGCCTCGACCGACCAGGCGATGAGCGGCTTGCCGGCCAGCGGGCGCACATTCTTGCCCGGCAGACCTTTTGAACCTGCACGCGCCAGGATGAAGGCGCAGACCGACGGCGTTTCAGCGCGAGCCATCTTCACCTTCCAGGGCGTCAATCCGTGCGGACAGAGCACGCAGGGTTTTCGATTGTTCAGCCGCGAGCCGGCGCGCGGCGCGCGCCGATGCAATGTCCACCCGGCGGCGCAGATAAAGAAGACCTGTCACGATGACGAGAACGCAGGCCGCCGCGAGACCGGCCAGGCTGAGGGTCTGAAACATCATCGCAAGGCCTACACCCGACGCCGCCGCCAAACCGGCGACCCAGGGACGCTTTGATAGGCGCTCAAGGCTCCTGAAGACAAGCATGGCGGCCCGCTGACGAAGCGTCAGGCGATCTGAATCTGAGAAAACCTCGTCATCGGCCGCGTGGGCAAGCCCGGTCAGCTGCAAGCCCGGCTTACGGGCCCGTAACGCCGCACATTGGCGGACAACCCGCGCCTGATGAGCCCTCTGATAGGCCAAAGGGTCGCCCTGGCCGCTGGCCGGATGGGCCAGAAGCGCGGCGGCGACATGGCGCTGATAGCCGGCCTCGTCGGCATGACTCCAGAAGCGGGCCGGCCGGCCGGCGTCAGCGCCGTCAAAGCCGACCGCATGAATCACGTCGCTGAGGCTCGCGGCCAGCGGCAAGAGAAGCGCCGTCAGGACATTGCCGGTGGGTCGATGGGAAAAGGCTTCACGCAAATCCGCACCCAGCGGCCGCTTCATATCCTCCGGCAGAGCGATGACGCGCTCAGCCAATGCGTCCGGCCACCAGGCCCGCAGCGGCGAAGCGTGCGGTTCAGCCAGCAAGATCCATGCGCCATACTCGCTCTGGGCGGCGAATACAGCCTCGCGCCAGCGCGCCGCCGTCATTGAGGGGCCAAGCTGACCGGCAATGTCGGAGCCGACAATGATGTGCGGCGGCCGCGCTTTCAGGCGCTCTGCATCCAGCACAGCTGAGCCGGCATAGACCGTTACATCCGCCTCTTCAGCAGGCCCCATCGTGCGAACGCTAGGACCCGATCCGACCAGCACGACACGCCTTGACCCGGCCAGGGCCGCCTTCAGCCGCTCAAAACCCGACGCGCCGGCAAAGCCAGGAGCGCCCAGCTGTTTCATTATATGCGCAGCCACGCGGTTCATCTGGTCGGGCGCATCTAGATCAAGCAGGCTGTCCGCGCTGACGACCTGACGTCCCGGCGCGGCCAGGAAGGCGGCGCGATCATGAAAGACACGCCAGTCATCGCGTTCAGCCGGAACCGGTCCGCTTACGCACCGGGGCTCCGGGGCGCCGGCGGCGTCATCCAGCCAGGCCGGAGCGGGCCCGGGAGCAAGGTTCGGCGCGCCGCATTCAATCAGCACCTCAGCGCCCGCCCGGGCCGCGCCGGCGAAATGGAAGCGGGCGCGAGCCTTCAGTTGCGCAAGATCGTCATCCTGAAACACAGGCGGAGACAGAATGATGCGAGGGCTCATGGCCGGTTACGCCTCTGCTCAAGCTCAGCCCTGCGGAGCTGCATCATCATGATCACTCACCTCGCCGGCCCGGATCCAGGCACGCTATGGCGCATGCTGCATCTAGGCGGGAACAGCGCTTTGGTCTAACACGCGCGGGCGGCAAGGGCATGGAGGAGACGGCGATGAGTGAAGAGTTCTGGCTGGGGCGCTCAGGACGCGCCCTCATCATCGCCGAGGCCGGAGTCAATCACAATGCCCGCCGGGATCTGGCGCTGGCGCTGGTTGACGCGGCGACCGACGCCGGCGCCGACGCGGTCAAGTTTCAGACCTTCGATGCGAAGAAGCTCGCCACGGGCTCCGCGCCCAAAGCCGCCTATCAGGAGGCGCGCTCGGACGCAGACAGCCAGCTGGCCATGCTGCAGGCGCTGGAATTGCCGCGCGAGGATCTCGAAGCGGCCCGCGATCGCGCGCAGGAGCGCGGCGTGAAATTCCTGTCGACGCCGTTTGACGAAGCCAGCGCCGACATGCTCGCCGAGCTGGGCGTGGAAGCGTTCAAGATTTCCTCCGGCGACCTGACCCACCACCAATTGCTGCGCCACGTAGCCTCGCACGCAAAGCCGATGATCATCTCCACCGGCATGGCCAATCTGGCTGAGGTGGAAGAAGCGGTCGATGTGATCGAGGCGGCGGGAAATCCACCGCTTGCCATCCTGCATTGCGTGTCGAACTACCCGGCCGCACCGGAGCAGTGCAATCTGGCCGCCATGGACACGCTGGACATCGCCTTTGCACGCCCTGTCGGCTGGTCGGACCATACACTGGGCGCGGACATCTCGCTGGCGGCGGTCGCGCGCGGGGCGGCTGTGGTGGAAAAGCACTTCACAACCGACAAGGCCCTGCCCGGCCCGGACCACGCGATGAGCCTGTCCCCTGAAGAGCTGAAAGACTTCATCGACCGGCTGCGGGCGGTCGAAGCGGCGATCGGCGACGGCGTGAAGCGCCCCACATCGCCGGAAGCCGACACGCGGCGCGCCGCGCGCCGCTCACTCACCGCCGCGGTCGATATCGAGCCGGGCGCGGTCATCACTGACGACATGCTCAGCGCCCAGAGACCCGGTCACGGGCTCGCGCCGAAATATCACGGCGTCATCACCGGCAAGCGCGCAGCGCGCGCGCTGAAGGCGGGCGAGACGCTGGACTGGGACTGTGTGATGTCATGACCGGCGCCCGGCCCCGCATTGGCGTGGTGACGACCAGCCGCGCCGACTTCGGCATTTATCGCGCCGTGTTCGATGCGCTGAAGGCGCGCGGGCTGGACTTCGGCGTCTATGTCGCCGGCATGCATGCCGCGCCGGAATTCGGCCGCACCGAAACCGAGATCACCAGAGCCGGCCTGCCGGTGATCGACCGGCTGGAGACGCTGATCGCGTCCGACACCGAGTCCGGTGTCGCCGCCTCGATCGGGCTTGGCGTTTCAGCCTTCGGCTACAGCTTCACCCGGTTCAAACCGGAGCTGCTGATCGTTCTGGGCGACCGGTTTGAAATGCACGCCGCCGCGCTCGCGGCCCTGCCCTTCCGTATTCCGGTGGCGCATATTCATGGCGGTGAGGAGACCGAAGGCGCGATCGACAACGCGCTGCGTCACTCCATGACGAAGCTGTCGCATCTGCACTTCTGTTCAACCGAGCTGTCCGCCAGGCGTCTCCGCGCCATGGGCGAGCCTTCAGACCGGGTCATCGTCTCCGGCGCGCCTGCGCTTGATGCGATCCAGACCTCATCCCCGCTGAGCGCTGAGGAGATGGCCGAGCGTTTTTCAGTCCCGGCCGGCGATTATGTCCTTGTCACCTTCCACCCCGAAACGCTGGCTGAAGACGGGGCGGTAGAAGCCGCCGATACGCTTCTGGGCGCCCTGGACCGGTTCGGCGCGCCTGTGGTGCTGACCGGCTCGAACGCCGATCCGGCGGGCCGGGCGCTGAGCGCACGCTTTCGCGACCATGCCGCCGGCAGCGATGCCGCCGTCTTCGTGGAGAGCTTCGGTGCACCGGGCTATTACACCGCCATGCGCCGGGCGCGGGTGATGGTCGGCAACTCCTCATCCGGCATTATCGAAGCGGCCGGTTTCGGCCTGCCGGTGGTCAATATCGGCGATCGTCAGAAGGGCCGCGAACGCTCGGCCAATACGATCGATGTCGCAGCGACGCCCGACGCCATTCTTGACGGCTTGCGCCGCGCCGACGACGCCGCTTTCCGCGCGCGTGCCCGAACCGCCGACAATGTCTATGGCGATGGCGAGACCGGACCGCGCATCGCCGCCGGCGTGGAGGCCTTCCTGCAGGCCGCGCCCGGCGTGCGAAAGCGCTTTGTGCTGGACCCGTCATGACGGCACGTATCGTCATCATCGGCGCAGGCGGGCACGCCCGGGTGATCGCGGACATTATCCAGGCCATGGCGAAGGCGGGATCCGATTGCACCGTGGCCGGCTATGTCGATTCGGATCCGGCCAAGGCCGGAACGCAATGGCTCGGCGCGCCGGTGCTGGGCGATGACGGCGTACTCGACGCGTTACAGCGCGAGGGGCGGGCCGATCACTTCATTATCGGGCTGGGCACGGTGCGCGGTGGGACGGCGCTGCGCAGCCAGCTCTTCAACCGAACAGCCGCGACGGGGCTAAGCCCGTTCACCGCCCGGCATCCCGACGCGATCGTCGCGTCACAGGTTAGCTTTGGCGCGGGCTGCGCCGTCATGCCTGGGGCGGTGATCAATACCGGGTCTCAGATTGGCGACAATGCCATCATCAATACCCGCGCTGGCGTCGATCATGATTGCTGCATCGGCGCACACGCCCATATCGCGCCCGGCGCCACCCTATCGGGCGATGTGAGCGTCGGCGAGGCGGCGCTGGTCGGGGTCGGCGCGGTCTGCCGTCAGGGTGTGCGGATCGGGCGGGGCGCGACGCTCGGCGCCGGAGCGGTGGCGGTCGGCGATGTACCGGACGGCGCGGTCGCACTCGGCGTTCCCGCCTGCGTCACGAACGGTAAAGCTTGACTGTAATTCATGAGGGCGAAGCGACACGGAGGCGTTAGATTTTCCCAATACGCGCCTTGGCCGAGTCGGTTGCTCGCAACCGGTATCTCTGCACCACACTAGAGAGTAGCAAGCATGCAGATCACCGTGATCAATGTTCCAAAGACCGAGCTTGGCGCCGACCCGGACGGCTTTGCGGACATGATCTTCTCCGGCTCGCGAGAAGTGCTCTGCGCGACGTTCGGCGGGCCTCTTGAGGCCTATGCGCGCCGTCATTCAGGCGGATCGGTCCGTTCACTGGTGGACGTGCGTCGGCTTGGCGATGAAGATCACGCCACCATCAATGATGCAGCACTGACGGAAACCTCACGCTTCGGCCTGGCCCTTGACGCGGTTCGCGTCAATGCGGTCGATGTCGGCGGCGCCTTCGCGCTGTCGCTGCGTCGGCATATCGAGCGGGAGTTCTGGATCGTGGCGGCGCTCAAGCTGTTGCGCGAGCGCGGCGTTCGCAAGCTTGTTGTTCTCATGCCCGGCATCGGGGCGACTGAGCGCGCCATTCTGGCTCGACTGCTGGATGGCGAGTTCGGCGATCTGATCGCGGCGGGGGAAATCCGTCAGAGCCGGCTGCATCCGCTTTCGATCGACTCAATCCAGCTGGATTTCGAACGCATCATGGCGTTCAACGAAGACCCGCGCGAAGCCGCCGGCGCGCTGAAACAATTGCGCTTGCCTGCGCTCAAACAGGTCATCCAGTCCACGCCTCGCCCCAAACCGGCCGAGGTCCTGATCGCCCACCTGTCCGACCAGACCTTCCTGACCTATACGACTGAGCCGCTGGTCGAGGCGTTGCAGAGCCAGGACACAACCTGTTCGGTACTCGCAGCAGGCCGGCCCGGGGCCCGGATGTACAAGCCGGCGCTGAGCGATGATCACATTATGGCGGTCGATCCGACTGCGGACATGAAAGCCGCCGAGGCCGTGACCGAGCCGGTCGTGGATGCGATCGCTGCGATCCTTCTGCAGAAATACAGCTGGCGTCGACGCGCCAGCAGCCTCAGCCCGGCCTTCTTCGCCATCGATCGGGCGGCGCTCACCCGCTCGGTGGAGGGACTCCTGCGAACCCTGGCTGCGGTCAATCTGGCGCTGGGATATTGCCGACCGCGCTCGGTGTATCTGAACGTGCCGCCCTATGCCTCGCCCGCGGCGCATCTGGTTTGCTCGGCCACGGTCGGACGAAGCGAGGCGTTCTACGCCTTCTCTACAGCCGTCACCGAACGCCGAACCGACATGCCCTTCGTCGCTCCAGCCCGGCTTCTGGGCTATGGCGATCAGGTCCGCGACGTGCTGCGGACGCGAAACCCGCTGGCCGCAGGCGCCATATCGATCACCGGAAGCCCCCGGTTTGACCGCGCCGCACAGATTGATCCGGAAGCCGCGCGACAGACCATCAATGACGAATTCCGAGCCGCGCCTGACGATCGGATTGTCGTGATCTCGCTGAACCGCTCAGACCCCGCCTTCGAGGACGCCTGGCTTGCCCGCTATCTGCGCTGGACGCACGAACAGGGCGGAGCGATCAAGACGATCATCCGCGCCCATCCGCGTCGCTCGGTCGGATTTGAGAAGCTGGAGAAACTGGCCAAAGGCAGAAAGTGGGAGCATGTCGCCTTTCGAACCTCCGAAGGCGACAACCTCATTGCAGGCTGCGACCTGGTCATCACCGACCGGCGCTCGGCAGCGGTGGAAGCTGCGATCCATGACAAGGATCTGGTCGAGATCGGGTTTGGCGGCGAATTCCGCCAACCACTTTCCTACAAGGGCGCCGAGCTCGGCTTTACCGCTGAATCAGAAGCGCATCTGAAAACCCTGACCCAATCAACCATCATGGAGCCCGGCTTCATTCCCGAAGCGATGCTGAAGGCCCGCGGCGCGTTTCTGGAAGACCTCGCCGGCGACCGCACCGGGCTCGCAGCGCGTCGAATGGCGCTGGCGCTGACACGCGAAGACTTACCTCCGGTCACATTCGATTCTCCATTCAGCGAGGTTTTGACCGGCATCGCCGCAGTCGAGCCTTAGACGAAAAGCCACACTCGATCAAAATGTCCGCCTGCTTGGATTTTTCCTCAATTATCTCGTTGCTTTGAAGACGAGTTTTCCGTAGTAGCCCCCTTGCGCCGCACGGGATGTGAACTCAAGGGTGCAAGCGGCGTGCTATACTGCCTTGCCGGTTCAAAGCGGGGGTGACCCAATGGCTAAGAATGTTGACCAACTTCGTGAAGATCTTGAAGCCGCCAGCGTGGAAGCGGATCTCGCTGAAGCGCGCGCGCGCGTCGTGGAAGCCAATTTGCGCGCCCTGCATGCACGCACCAAGCTCAACGAGCTGAGCGCCGAACTGCGCCGGCTCAATGCGCGCGCCAAAGCGAGCAAGGACTAAAGACCTCCCAGCGTGACTCCGGAGCGATCTGGTCTGACGCCGGGAAAGCTACGTCATGCGCAGCCCGACTGAAATACTCTTCAGGGCGGCCCACCTTTTTCCGCCCGCCGGTCACGCCGCACTCGGTTTGATCGGATGGGTGGTCAAGGGCTCCGATCAGCCGGCACAGGCCCTGGACAGGCGCCGCCGGCTCCGTTGCACGACGCTGCTGCGCCGTATTGCGCTCTGTCTGGAGACCGATGATTTCACCCGGCTGGAGCCGGTGCTCGTCGAATATGAGCGTGTATTCGGGGCCAATCCGGACGCCATCGCCCGGCTGGCCGGGCTCTGGGTGGATCACGCCGCCGCCGCACGCATTGTAACGAGCGACTGGGTCCGTGCGCTCACGCCGGTCTCACGTGTCGAAATCACAGCACTGCTGCGGCGATTGCATGCCCACGCGCCGGTTCGCGCCCAGCTGGACCGCAACGCCAGCGCGCGCCAGGCCACCCGCATTCTGCGTGTTCTCGATCAGGACACGCTGGCCCACTACACTGCGTCCGCGCGTGAAGCGGCCTCCCTTAACGCCAAACCGCCTGTGCGCAAACCAGTCGGGCGCCTGATGGCGAACACCGCGTTGGCCGCCCGCAACAGCGTCGCGGTGACGAGCGGATTGATCTACGCCCCACTCGCTGGCCCGTTGGAGCATTTGCTCGGCTTTCTGCGTCCTGCGGGAGCCTGGCTGGCTCGCCGCCGCATTCAGTCCGCATCGGTTTTTTCAAGGCCCGCCCTGGTGCGCAATCTTGCGCGCTATGAGCGCCGCTACGCGTACTCAACGCCTGCGGTTTCGCGGCTCGCGAACCTGCTCGCCAATCGCGGGCTCCTCTCGACGCTGGTGAAAAGCCGCGCCTTTCTGGAAGCGCCGCTCCCTGTTCTGGTGGATACGAGCTCCCTTCTCAGACGCATTCGCGATGCGAATGACACCGCCGCCGCCGAGCTTGCGACCGCACAAGAGGCCCGGCTGATCGACATCCCTTCACAAGCCGATCTCGCTGCATTGACCAAGGCCGCGTCTCCAGCACCCGCCCTCGCGGTGCTGACGCCGCCCAAACCTGCGCCGGAACGCAAGGCGCTTGCGGCGCCGCCAGCGATCAAGAAGTTGAGCGCCTCCCAGATGAGCGCTGAACAGCGTGAAGAGGCTGAACTCGCCCGCATGCTGGAAGAGGCCGAGGCGCAAATTTCCCGCGTTCTCACGCGAGCCGATGCGGGTGCGTCGTCGAAGCCACGCACAGCCCGTGCGCCGAAGAGTTCAAAGCGCGCGCTTCGCACTCAGGGCTGGGTCGGCGCGCGTTCGGCGCCGGCGCGTGCTTTCGAGCGCCGCGTGCTGTCCGGTGATGCCGGCCAGGCCGTGGCTGCTGTTCTGGACACGCTGGAACACGGCGGCGCGATTGAAGAGAGTCTCGCAGAGCGCGTTTCGATCATCGCCGCGCTTCAATCCGACTCTGGCGACGCGCTGAGGCAGCTGCAATCGTGCTTTGAAAACAACCTGACGATCGAAGAGCTCGCCAAGCTTTCCAATGATGAGGTCGCCCTGAAGGCCCGCGCCCGCGCGCTCCTGTTTGACGGACCGCAACCGGATACGCGCCAGGCTTGGGCGGATATTGAATCGGCGCTCGACGCACCCCATGGCGCAGCGCAGGGCGCGGCCTTGTTCGCGCGCGCTTACGCGGACCGTGAGCTGGAGCTTCTATCCCTGGACGAGCTGCGCCATGACGCTTTCGGCTGCAGCCGACTGGCCGAGCTTAGCGCGGTGCTGGTCCAGGCTGAGAGCGCCATGAAGTCGCCTCGGGTGCGCCTTGCGGCGGCATGTCTCGGCGTACTGGCCGGGCGTATCGAGCACACCCGGATGTGGATGGACGGCATTGACCGTAGCGACACCGATGCAGCGACGATCATCGCAGAAGCGAACCGGGCCCTGCGCGATAATGCGCTCATCTCAATCGACAGTCTGACGTCGAGCGACGCAGAGGACACCTATAAGACGCTCGACGCGGTCGATCCAGAAAGCCGCACGCTTGTGCTTGTGGAACAAAACGCCAGCACGCGTCAACTGCGCCGCCTTGAAGGGCTAAGCCCGAACATGGTCTGCTTGCCGGTCCCGGCGACTGATCGTCAGCGTTATCCGGCTGAGATCACCGTCAAGCAGTTCTCCGACGTCATCCGGATGTACTCGACCGACGATATGGAACTCGGCCAGCAAGCAGACTGGCTGACCCGGTGGGCGATCGGCGAGATGCAGGACATGTTCGCCGCCGCACCCGCCACCGCGCCCTGGTCGGAGTATATCGAGACCCTTTCGGCGGGCCTCTTTCTCATAATCTACAATGAGGTCTGCAATTTCGAGGCTCTCGACCGCGCGCTGAGTGAAGCCGGCGAGTATGATCGCGTCATCTTCCTGATGAATGACGGCGCGCTCCTCAGCAATTATCTGAAGCCGGCGGCGGAGACGGTTGGAGGCGAGAATGTCTTTGTCTCGCTGGCTGAAGCCTCGGCTCCCGATGCCTTGGTGGGCCTGTGCGCACGCGCGCTCGGAGGCGAGGATGTGGGCCGGTACACACCGCCGGTCGTCAGAGCACGTCCTGAACTGTGGCGCGGCGGATTTGATCGCTGGATGGCGTCGGTTAACGCCACCAACCGGGCGCGCTTCACACCGCTGAAACGCCCTTATGCGCTGGCGCTCTTCCAGCACATCAACGGTTATTTCGACAGCTATGTCAGCGTCTGCAAGGAGACGCTGAAGCACAGCGATGTCCAGCTGCTTACTTCCAACGCCAATACGGCGCTGAACGGCTTTGTCGAAGAGGGCGGTTTCTTCGAGGACGGGCAGATCAACCGGCTCAAGCAGATCCGCTTTTCGCGCGCGCCGGGCGTGACGGCGAGTTGGGCGCCGGACTTCGCTGCGGCGCTTGCAGCCTGTCTTGATCGGCGTATCGATAGCCGTTGGCGCGACCAGGGCCGTGCCTTGATCAGCCGGATCATCGGCGCGGTGAACACCCGCCTGCCCGTCATACTGGAGATGGCGAGCCATTTTAAAAACCAGTTCGAGATCGCACCGCCAACCCATCTTCTGACAGGCCCCAACCAGCATCTGGAAGCACGCACCGCCAGCCATGCCGCCAAGGCGGCCGGCATTCCGGTTTTCGACTTCCTGATTCTGGCCTTCACCGATCATCCGCGCTACCGCGCGCCCCGGGCCGACTGGGTGTTTATGTACGACCCCTGGTACAAGCAGATGTATGTCGATTATTGCGGTCTGCGCCCCGGCCAGCTTGAGGTGAGCGGGCCTCTGTTTGATTATCAGGAGCGGTTGCAGCGCCCGGTCAACGATGCGCTTCGCGCAACGCTGGGCGCGTCCGACGACGCGCGCCTGGTGACGATCTTTACGCAAAACGCCAATCTGGCGGTTTCAACGCGGCTGGTCACCCAGATCGCCGAGATGGCTCAGGACCAGGCCGACATCCATATCGCGGTGAAGCTCCACCCCCATGAGAGCCCGCAGAACATGCCGGTCTACCGGACAATCCTGGACGAGGCCGGGCTTGCAGACCGCAGCATCGTGTTCAAGGGCGAGGACGCGGTGGAGATGATCAATCTGTCATCGCTGGTGGTCCAGTGCTATTCTAATATCGGCCTTGACGCGCATCTGATGGGCAAGCCGGTGATTTCCGCACGCTTCGGCGGCGAGGTCGCCGCTCGGATCATGTTGCGCGAAAAGAGGATCGGCTGGGAGGTTCATTCCGATGAGGAATTGCTTGAGGCTGCGCGCGCGCTGATGACGGATGCGGCTGCGCGTGAGCGGCTGGCCGGTGAAGCCGAAGCGTTCGCTCAGGAGAATGAAGGCTATCTGCGTAAGGACAACGCCGAGCGGACCATCGCCCGGATCAACGAGCTGCGCGAAGTTTTCGCCCGCGGCGGTCACGACGCCCCGGCGGCGGCCGAATAGGATAGGAGCCGGTCGCGCGCAGGGCTGCGCGCGACGGCATTGATGAGGGATGACCATGAGCACTGCGATCTATTCCGGTCCGATGGATCTGGCTGAACGCACCGAGCGCGACGGCTGCTTCGTGGCGAAAAACTTTCTCGACCGCGACGCCGTGCTTGAGGCCCGCGCCGAGGTGAAGGCCATTCTCGACGCCGATGAGGCGCGTCGGGAAGCGGAAGGCGATATTCCGGCGGTCGACAGCACCACCCCCTTCCGTTCGATCTTCGTACCGCTCATGCACACGGCCTGGTTCATGTCCTGCCAGTCACCGGCCTTCTGCCGATTGGTCAACGACATGTTCGCCCATCCGGAGATCCAGCGCTGGATCCGCCATGTCTGCGGCGACAATCTGCGCCTGCGCGTGGACCTGGCGCGCCGCGCCTCCGGCGCAAACGATTATGTCGATGACTTCCAGATCCCGCATGTCTGGCACCGCGACACGCTGGGCGAGTTCACTTTCGGGATTTTCCTTGACGACATGCCGGAAGATCGCGGCGATGTGGGCGGCACGGCTGTCATCAAGGGCACGCATTGGGACGGCCAGGATCCCCGCTGGGATCTGATGCTGGGCCAGAACAATGTGACCCGCAAAGAGCATCTTCAGAACAAATCCCTGCTCAACCTGCCGCCGGAGCATAATCGCGGCGCGATGCTGAACCGCATGGTTCGCGAGCGGGCGCGGAAGAAAAAGTTCGAGCTGACCGGGCAGATGGGCGATATCTACCTGTTCCTGAACGATTGCTGGCACGGTCGCGCACCCAATACCACCGGCGAACGCTTCATGCTGGCCCGGATTGGCGGCTTCGCCAGCGACTTCCCGTTCAAGGACGATATTCCGCTTCCTGATTCCATCTCCGCCCTGCCTGAACCGTTGCGCGGGCACTATAACCGCAGTCCTCGCCCGAACTCCGATCCGAACACGCTGCTGCGCCGGATGAGCCGTTCGCGCAAGCCCAGCCTGTTGACCTGGCTGGCCGCCCGGGAGAAGGACCGGATCGTCAAACAGGCGATTGGGTCTGCTGAAAAACAGGCCGAGACAGAATCGGCCTAGCCTCGCTTTCCCTCAATCTTGGACGCAGGGTCGCTCGCACGTGTCTTCGCAAACTGAAGCAGATACGGCGGTTCCAGCGTCGCCGAACCGCTCGATCTGGCGCGTTGTTCTTAGGGCCCTGACCGGGCGCTACCGCACGCAATCGCTTATCATACTCGCGATCAGCCAGCTCAACGCGCTGCTGAATGTGGCCGCCGCCGGAGCGCTTTTCCTGTGCATACGCCAGTTCGAGCAGACCGCCGGCTGGGGCGATGAGGCTGCTGCGGTCACCACCCTTCCGCTGGGGCTGACAGCCCCGGACTGGATCAGCCAGATCAGCCTGGGCTCCGCGCTTGGCCTGCTTGCTGTGATTTTCGCGGCATCGGCGGCTGCAGCCTTGAGCCTGCAGCTGCTCGCGACACGCTATGCGCGGCGGTTCTTCGAAGACGAGATGCAGGCCGCTCTGGACCGGGCCTCGCAAGGCCGCTCTCCACTCGACCAGAATGAGCTGACCGTGTTTCTGGCGCGGGACGCGCGCTATCTCAGCATGGCCTATTCACGGATCATCATGATCCTGCAACCGGGCCTGGCGCTGATCGCCTATGCGGTCGTGGCGCTGCTAATCTCCCCGCTTCTGGGTGCGGTCGCGCTGGCTGTGTTCGCCGCCATAGCGCCGGTCCAGCTGATTGTGGCGCGCTATGGCGCCCAGGCCGGTCGCGAGATCCTGGCCAGCGCGGTGAAGAAAAATGAGGAGGGTCGCGAGGCGGCGCGGGCCGCCTATGCCGATCCGCTACGCCGACCGGTCGCAGACTTCAACACCCGCTCCGGGGTCAGCAGCTTCCTGAGCGCCTATGTCAAACGCCTTCGGCTTGGCGCCTATAGTGATGCCGCTGTGAATATCGGCTACGCCGCAGCTGCAGTCGTGTTGGCCTTCCTGGCCTTCGGCCAGCTTCAGGCAGGCGCAATGAGCCTGGCGCAGATCATCGTGTTTTTCGTCATCATCCGCCTCGTTCTGGGCGCGATCGGCTCGATCGCCAACACGATGGTCTTCGTGCGCAGCCTTGAGCCCTATCTTGAAAACGGTCTGCGTCCGGAAGCCGGTCCGGATGCCTGGCTGGATGCGGCAAAGTTTGAGCCCGGCCCGCGCGCGCCGGTCCGCATTCTCCTGTTCACCGGCGGGCCTGCGGACTGGCCGACGGCTGCGCGCCTGGCGCAGGCTGCAACAGGCTCGCCGGACGCGGCCCTGGTGAGCGAGGATTTCGATCTGCGCTCCGCCGACTGGCGCAGCGAGCTCGGCCTGAGCCCGGACATTGCGTTCGACGAAGCCCTTGCGATCGCCGCTGGAGCCGATGGCGATTTGGGCGAGGCCTTCCAGCGCTTCACCGACGACATCGAGGCGGGCGCTGAACCAACGCAGCGCTGGCGCAAGGCGCCCGGCGGTCTGCGCGCCGCCTTCGCGCTGCGCGCCGCCACTTTAAAACCCGACAGCACGCTGGTCATTACCCAGAGCGCCTATCTGTCGCTGGGCATGCGCGCCAGCGGAGCGCTGCTGCGCGGTCTGGGCAGCCGGCCCTTCATCCTGCTGGCCGGTTCAGTATCGAGCAGTCTTGTGCTGCCGACCCGATTTCAGGTCTATCTGGATCGCGGCTCCAGGCTCGATCTGATTTGCGACTTTGCGGGAATCGAGGCGGCGAAGGCTGAACTGCGAGACGGGATCAGCATCGACCGAAGACGCCGGTACGAGGCCGCCAGAACCGCCCCCGGAGCGGGAACCGAAGACGGATTCGTCTAGAGGCTTGTCGGTCCAATTCTATGACGCGCGCACATCTCACTCAGCGCCAGGCGAGAGGCGCGCAAAGTAGCGCCCCCTATCAATCCGAAGCTGGACAACGTGATGCTCGATGCGCGCCGCAGCGCTCTGCTCGCGGGGGCGAACATATGGCCGCATGCGCTCGCGCCAGGCCTGCAAACCCGCCGGCGTCATCGCCTGACGCATGGCGCGCGGCAGCGTGCGCGCCAGCAGATGCACATCATACCCCGGCGCCGCATCGTCAGCGATATCGCCGGATGCGCGCGCGGCCGCCTCATAGCCATAGGCGTCCCAGGCAAAGGTCGGAATGCCGCGCCACAAGCCCCATCTGAGCGTCGATGAACCGACATAGCTCAGGAAAAGATCCGCCTGTCTGACCAGATGAAGCGTCGAGCCTTCGGTGAACTGGAAGCCGGCCTCGGCGAGCGGGGCGCTGATCTCAGCGGCCTCGCGCGGGTGGCGCGCCAAGCGGATGCTGAAATACTCGCTGACCGCTTCAAGCAGTGTACGCAATTCATTGAGCCGCTCGACATGATGTTCTCCAGCATCTGAGCGGCCTTCAACCCGCGCCTGCTGCGGCGGGACGGCCACGGCGAGCAGAGGCTTGCCCTCGCCCGCACCGGGGACAGGCAAGGCCAGCGCATCGCCGGTCAGGGAGCCGGTCACGATCAGCTTTTCAGGCGTGAAACCGAGCGCGGCATAGCGCTTCTTCTCGCTTTCATCGGCCAGGAAGACTGCATCGAACCGCCCGCTCTGGTGGACCCAGGGCGCCGGAGACGACAGCCCGATCAGTTCGAGCACAAGTATGCGCCACCACTCCAGACGAAGAATCCGCTGGCCATCAACCTTCACCACCCATTTCGGCCAGAGCCGCGCGATGAGCTTCTGGCGCGGATTACTCACCTGATGGTGCTCGCGCGACGCCAGCCGGCTGGCCAGCTGTTCTCGGTTCGGGATGAGGCCGGGCGACAGGACGAGTGGGATGCGCCGTCGGCGCGCCTCTCGGCAGACCACATTGGAGAAGTGGCCGACATAATCATGGCCCATGATGATCGCGTCCGGCCGGTCCTCATCAAGGAGGCGCTCTGCGTAGCGCCGATCGCGGATCTGCATCAGCAGGAAGGCCCGAATGCGCCGCCCGGCCCTCGCGATGGGGCGGAACCGGGCATAACGCGGGCGCACCGCGACCCGAACGATCGCGGCAAGCCCCGCCGACACCAGAAACAGGGCGGCGCGGTCGCGAAGCCGATAGGTTCGGTCGGCAAGCACCTCGTTCACTTCAGGCAAAGGCGGTTGGCTCATCACCGTCATGACACGCGCGGCAAGTCCGGCTTCAACCAGCTCGTCGCGCATCTGCTCGCGGACGGCGGGATTATGATTGTAGACCCAGCCCTCGCAGTCATGGCCGCGCGCATCCAGAGCCCGGGCCAGCAGAAGAAGGACATCCGCGCTGGCGTGATCAATGGCGAGGGTTCGAATTCTCATCGCTTGGATCGGGACCAGCGGCGCAGGCAGGGCGCGGTGATGAAAGCGCGGCAAGCCCGCGCGGCGACAGCTCTTCGCTTAGCCTGCGTCCTCCAGGGACGCAACGCCTCGACCAATCACAGGCTTGCGCCTTACCGATAAGGCGCTTATTGCAAAACGGCTTTCTGAGGGCGCCAGTTCAGGCGCGCCGCCGGAAAGTGCGCAATGCGCGGCGCTCGGGGGGACCGCATGCTTTTTAATTCCTACCTCTTCATTTTCGCGTTTCTGCCGCTTGTGCTGGTTCTGACCACAATGGCGCGCCGCTTCGTCGGACTGTCCTTCGCGCTCTTCATCCTGATCGTCGCCTCGGTGATCTTCTATGGCTGGCACCGTCCGGAAATCCTGGCGCTGCTGCTGGGCTCCATCTTCGGCAATTATCTTCTGACCGGGCTGGCGGTTCGCGCTTTGCCAAAGAGCACGACACGGCGTCTCTGGACCATCGTGGCGATCGTTGCGAACCTGGCGCTGCTCTTCACCTTCAAATACTTCAACTTCTTCATCGATAATGTCGAAACGGTCACCGGCGCGAGCTGGGATTTCGAGCAGATCGTCCTGCCGATCGGCATCTCCTTCTACACCTTCCAGCAGATCGCCTATTGCGCCGACACCTATGCCGGCAAGGTGGAGAACAGGAACTTCCTGTCCTATGCGCTGTTCGTGGCCTTCTTCCCGCAGCTGATCGCCGGACCGATCGTTCACCACAGCCATGTCATCCGGCAGTTTGAATCCTCCAGATTCGGCAATCCGTCACTGGACGATCTGTTTACCGGTCTGGCGATTTTCTCGGTTGGACTGTTCAAGAAGAAGATCATCGCCGACACCTTCGCCTCCTACGCCACGCCGATCTTCGTGCTGGCGGATGGCGGCGGCAATGTCGATTTCGTGCAGGCCTGGCAGGGGGCGCTCGCCTACACCTTCCAGATCTATTTCGACTTCTCCGGCTATTCGGACATGGCGCTGGGGCTGGCCTGCATGTTTGGCGTCCGCCTGCCGATGAATTTCTTCTCACCGTACAAATCCACCTCAATCATCGAGTTCTGGCGGCGCTGGCACATGACGCTGTCGCAATTTTTGCGTGACTATCTCTATATCCCGCTGGGCGGCAATCGAAAGGGGCCCATCCGTCGCTGGCTGAACCTGTCCATCACCATGCTCTTGGGCGGGCTCTGGCACGGGGCGAGCTGGAATTTCGTTATCTGGGGCGGGCTTCACGGGCTGTATCTCGGCATCAACCACGCTTGGAACAGCGTGTTCGGCAAACCGGATCCCAATCACGTCCGGCCCTGGCCCATTGCTGCGGGGCGCACCGTCATCTTCGGCGGTCTGACCTTCCTGGCCGTCGTCATCGCCTGGGTGCTGTTCCGGGCCGTGACGCTTCAGGGCGCCGGCGAAATTCTCGGCGGCATGGCGACGCCCTGGGCCGGCGCGCCGCTGGCTGAACAGTTCGCTGCGGTCGACCTTCAATTCTGGGGTTGGCTGATCGGGGCGAGCCTGATCACCTTCCTGGCGCCCAACACGATGGAGATCTTCTCAAGGGTGCGCATCAGCATTGAAGAGGTGAAGCCGACCAAAGCCGCCTGGCTCCTTCCCATCGTATTCCGTCCGACCATTGGCTGGCTTATCATCGCTGCAGCGATCGCCGGGTTCGCGGTCTTCTACGAGTCCCCGACCACCGAATTCCTCTACTGGCAGTTCTGATCCATGAGCGCGTTCTACAATCTTGGCCGAATCATCCTGGTCGTCGCGGTCTTCCTTGGCGTCGGCGTCTTCACCATTGTTCGGTTCGACACGCATTTCATGGACTTCGTGAAAATCGCGCGGTGCGCGCCCGATGGCTATGAGCGCGGCGACTACATGATGGCGTGTTCCGGTATCGATGCGCACCGGTATCACTTCGGCTCAATCGTGCTCGGCGTGCAGGACGATGCGGTGCGGAGTCTGCAGAACGCTGATGTTGTGGTTCTTGGAAACAGCCGAACGCTTCGATCCTTCGCGACCACTGCTATCGACGACTACTTTGCGACGCGCGGTCTGACCTATTTCGTGATGGCGACTGAGGGCGCCAGTTATCGCGCCGCAATGAACACCTTGCAGCAATTGGACATCCGTCCGCCGGTGCTGCTGGTCAACAACGAACTCTTCTTCTCAGATCAGATTGATGAGGGCATGCGCGATCTCATCGATTTTCCGGATCGCTATCGAACCCGTTTTGAGTTTTTTCACGCTGCGCAACAGCTCCAGTCCTGGGCCTGCAGAACGAATGCGCCGGTTCTGTCAGGCTGGATGTGCAACGGTGGCGTTGCCGCCCGGTGGCGTTCAGCACAAACAGGACAGGTGGTTTGGTCGCTGGAAGCCAGCGACGAGGACAACACACCGCTCAATATCGACCCAACCAGCCGCATCACCGCGCAACGACGGTTGCAGCCCAATCTTGACGAGTTCATGCAATCGCGCCCGGTCAGAGCGACCTGCCCGATCCTTTATATTGTCGACAGTCCGGTTTCATCGCCCCAGCTGATGGAGCGCATGGCGGCTGAACACAATCTTGACACTGTTTTTGTGGGTCTGCCCGGTTTGCAGTCATATGATGGCAGTCACCTCGACCGTCCTAATTCAGAGCTGTGGGCGCAAGCTTTCGTGGACAAGCTTGAGGGGCCCCTGGACCGTTGTTTGAGCGGTGAGGCGCGACAAAGACTGAATGATGCGCCCGTTGATCCTGCGTTTGTCTCAGATGCCGAAAGCGCTACGGCGTCTTTCGCCGATTGGACGGTACAGGGCGCAGTGACGATAATCGAGAATGCAGCAAGCGGGTCGACGGACGAGACGGATGCGGCCGTTTTCGATTTCGCCGAGCGCGGTCCGCGCGTGCGGCGCGTTATGCGCGAAACCGCCGTGAATGCCGGCGATACAGTGACATTCTCAATGTGGCTGCGTTCAGAGGATTTCGCCTCGGTCCGCCTACAGATCGTGCGCGCCTGTTCCCGTGCGCCGGTTGAGACCCACACCGAGCTGGTCACGCTTTCAAGGCGGTTCGAACGCTATGATGCCCAGCTGACCTTTGAGCAGGACCATCCCTGCATTGTCGTCATGCTCCAGAATATTTCCGAAGCGACGCAGGTCGAAGCCTGGCGCTATCAGGTCGAGGTCACGCCGGCCGCGAGCGAGCCCGACGCACCGGCTGAGAACTAGACGCTAAGCGGCAGGCCAGCCCGCCTTCATCAGTCATCAAGGGTGAGCCGCTATTGCGCGACAAAGCGGCTGAAGAATTCCAGGCGGGCCACCTGATCGAGCAGGGTCAGGAAGTCGGCCTGGTCGGGATTCTCGGCGAAGGCGGCGTGCATGTTGTAGAAGCCCGGCTTGATCCCGTCCGGCTCAGCGTCGATCAGCTCCACCGGCTTCATGCCAAACGAGCCGCGTTCGATCGCCTGAAGGGTCTCGATCGGTTTTAAAACCAGACGCCGTTTCGGCGTGCCCATCTCAATGCCCCAGCGTCCCGCCGCGCGCCAGTCGGCCAGATAGCTGAACACCGCATCGCCAAGGCTCCCTGCGCCGGCGGCGGACAGGTTGGGCGGCAGCGCGTCGAACGCGCCGCGCACCACGGCCGCATCCAGCTCCACATCTTTCGGTGCGCCGGCCATGCCCGCCATGAAAAACGCCATGTCGGCGATATGGGTGGAGTTGGCCAGGAACCAGTTCGCTTTCACGGCATCGGAGTGCTGGGTCAGCCCGGCGACGACCGGCGTGTTCTCGTTGAACTCAAAATGCAGCGAGGTCAGCCCGCCATCGGCTGCGATGCAGACCCGTGCAGTGCGCGCCGCCGGAAAGAAGCGGCGATTATAAGCCAGACGAACCCGGTCTGAACGGTCCGCCTCGGCGAGCGCGCGCACATCATCCAGCGTCACCCCGCCGGGCTTTTCCAGCAGGATGCGCTCCACCCCGCGCTCCAGCAGGAGGCGCGTGACATCGGCAAGCGCTGAAACGCTGACCGCTACGATGGCCTGACGCGGCAGAGCGTCGAGGGCATCAAGCTGGGCCTCCAGCGGACCGACGCCCGCCTGCGCGCCTGTCGCTGCGGTGAAGGCCGCCGCGCTCGCCTCACCACGTCCGAAGACCTGAACGGTGCGCCCGCAGGCGGCCATCGCCTTATAGTGTTCCACCGCGATGGCGCCGGCGCCGATCAGAGCTGCATCCGTCATGGGTTTTCCTGTCGCCTCAATCAATCGCGCGCACCATAGCAATCGCGCCTTGTCAGCAAAACCGCTTATATTGCAACAGGTTTTTGACGCTGAACCGCTCAAATGCGGCGCGCCTGAACCCGTTTGCAGCCCCGCCGGTCTCAGCGTATACGCTCAAGCCAAGCGGCGAGCGCCTGAACGCCCCGCCGGTAAGGAGATGATCCATGTCCGATACCCAGGATCGCGCCGCGCCCGGTGACGAGCTCGACCTCGCCCGGCGCACCATCAAGGGTCAGATCGAGGCGCTGGAGGCGGTGGCCGGGACCACGCTGGACGCCAGCTTCGTCGAGGCGGTCGATCTTCTGGCGAGGGTGCGCGGACATATCGTCATCACCGGGGTCGGCAAGTCAGGCCTGATCGGGGCGAAGATCGCCTCCACCCTCGCCTCGCTCGGGGCGCCGGCCTTTTTCCTTCACGCCACCGAAGCCAGCCATGGCGATCTGGGCATGATCACGCCGGACAACGCCGTCATCGCCATTTCCAATTCCGGCGAGAGCCGCGAGCTGCACGATCTTCTGGTTTACTGCAACCGGACCGGGGTGAAGGTGGTCGGCATCACCCGCGCCATCGACAGCCGGCTCGGCATGAGCAGCGATGTCGTCATTCGCCTTCCGAAGGTCAAAGAGGTGAGCGGTCAGGGGCTCGCGCCCATGGCCTCCACCACCGCCACGCTCGCCATCGGGGATGCGCTGGCCGCCGTGCTCGCCGAACGGCGCCGCTTCACCGCAGAGGATTTCGGCCTGCGCCATCCCGGCGGGCTTCTCGGCCTGCGGCTGCAGACCGTGGATGAATGGCTCACCGCCACAGGCGGGCGGCGCACCGGCGCCGACCTGCCGCTGGTGAAACCCGAAGCCGACGCGCGCGCGGTGATCGCTGCGGTGACGGCCGGCCTGTCCGGCTGCGCCGGCGTGATCGATGAAGACGGCGCGCTGTGCGGGCAGATCACCGATGGCGATATCCGGCGCGCGCTGAACCGCTCAGCCATGGAGTGGACCGCCGGCGACATCATGACCATGGACCCGGTCGTGGTGCTCAGCCAGGCGCGCATGCGCGAAGTCATCGAGATCTTCACCGACCGGCGCATCTCCAACGCCTTCGCCGTGGACGAAAACCACAAGCCTCTCGCCGTGGTTCACATCAAGGACCTGATGGAACAGGGCTTCGTTTAACCCAGGCTGGACCGGCGCACCGGTGCATGTGACGAAACGAGCCTGACGACACCCCGAACATCACCAGGCTCAAGCGCAGTCTTGCCGATTGACAGCCGGCTTGCCCACGCCCTAATACCCACCCTTCGAAACGGGCCGGAAGGCTGGTTTTCGGGCGCGTAGCTCAGTTGGTCAGAGCACTACGTTGACATCGTAGGGGTCACAAGTTCGAATCTTGTCGCGCCCACCATTCTTTCAAATCCTCCTTCGCCTCAGCTCGGTCGCTTCCTCCCCGGATCAAGTCCGGGGTCCGAGCGCGCAGTCGCGCTTCGCGAACCTGAACAAGCTCGGGGGTGTCGCCGAAAGGTGATGAACCGACGGCGGCTTACTCCGAATGAAGATCGGCCAGTCCATTCCTGCTTATAAGGGGCAGTATTCCTTATAAGCAGGGCGTCTGGTTCAGATGAGCCGGATCGTAGGGGCGGCGCCGAGGGGACGGTCGGTCTAGAACAGGCTCTTCGCCAGCGAGGCTTCCAGCTTGCGCAGGCGGGCGCGGGCGCGGCGCCATTCCCACCACAGGAAAAGGACTTTGGGTCCCTCGACCAGATAGCGCCGCCACATGCGGCGCGGCTCGCTCAAAAGCCGATGCAGCCATTCGGCCCGGCTGCGCTGCATCCATTTCGGGGCGCGCACCGCCCGACCGGTCAGGAAATCGATCGAGGCGCCCACGCATAGGCCAACGCCGGTGCAATCGCCGCGATCCAGACAGGCTTCGGCGATCATCTCCTGTTGTGGCGAACCCACACACAGAAAGACGAAACGGGCCGGATTGGACGCGATGAACTGGGCGCAGTCGGCGATGGCCTGCGGGTTTTCGCGCAGACCCATGGGCGGGTCGCACCAGGCCAGATTGCTCAGACCATAGCGCGCGGTCAGCGCCTCGATCTGTTCAGCCTTTCCGCCGATCACGGTGATGGGGTCATCGGGCTGGATGACGCGCTCAAACAGGGCCTCGGTCAGGTCGGAGCCCGCCGTGACCTCGACCTGCTCGCCCGACAGCATGGCGATCAGCTCCAGCACCCGGCTATCGCACACGGTCAGCCAGGCCTGCGCGTAGAGCGTGGCGAAGAGCGGGTCGCGGCGAAGGCGCACCAGATGATCGACATTCGGGGTGACGGCGAAGGCGAAGGGCTTGGCCGGATCACGCTCCTTGATGCGCGTCAGGGCGACATCGAAATCGATCCGGTCGAAGGCGGAATTGAGGAACCAGACATGGCGTGCGCCGCGGCGGCGCTCCGCACGCTCCGCGGCCGGAGCCGGAGCCGGGACCCGCGTATCGGCCTCGGTCGGTGCGAAGGCCGCTTCAATGCGGGTCAGATCGAGGGCTGAAATTTCACTCATGTGCCGTATCGCTCCAGTCACCGACTTCTATCGGTGCTGTGTGCAAGCCGCGCGCCTGAAACGCCTCCGCAATGCGGCGTCAAGGCTTTGTTTAGCATAAGATTTAGCCGCGGCGGGCCGCGCGGATCGGGAAACGCGCCGGGTGAAGCGCCTCGCGAGCGGAGCGCTCAAGCCCGGCCGGCTCGTCCAGAAGATCACTCACGAGCGCTTCAGCCAGCAAGGGCGCGTGGGCGAAGCCGCGCGCTCCGAAACCGCTGAGGACATAAAGCCTCGGCGCGAATTGGTCCGGGAGTCCTGCGCCGTCAGCGCCCAATAACGGAACCGGGCCGCAAATCGGCAGGCGGTCACGCATCGCCGCTCGGACACCCGCCCAGCTTGACCGGGTCGCTCCCAGCGCACCAGCATGGGACGGCGCGAAGGCGGCGAGGTCTGCGCGCAGGCTGGCATCCGCCTCCTCCGCCAGACCTGGATTCGATCCGCGAATATGGGTCGCGCCCAGCATCACCCCGCCCGGCGCCGCGGCCAGATAGCCGCCCCACGCCACCGGCGCGCTCGGCGGCGATCCATCGGCGAGGATCACATGACCGGCGGTCGTCTCCAGTGCGAGACCGAGACGGGCGGCGAGGCGGTCCATGCCGGCCCCGCCCGCCAGCACAAGCGTGTCGGCTTCAAACGCTGTCTGGCGCTCAACGTCGAGAAGCCGCCAGCCGGCGGGCAGGCGCTCAAGGCTGCTGATCCGTTCCGTCCTGACCGACTGAACGCCGGAAAGGCCCGTCACCAACCCGGTCGGATCAAACCGTCCCGCGCGGGCCATCCACAGCCCGCCGCGCCCGCTTTTCACACCCGTTCGCGCTTCGGCTGCATCGGCGCCAAGCCACTCAAAATCTTCGTCAAGTTGCGAGGCGATGCGTTTGAGGCGCGCTTCACCTTGCGGGTCCCGCGCGCAGCGCAGAATGCCTTCATCGCGGAAAGCCCCATGCTCGCCATAGAGGCGGCGCGCATAGTCAAATGCGTTCAAAAGCGCGCGTGCATGGGGCCGGTCAATCGCCTCGAGTCGAGGGGTGAGAAGCCCGGTCGGAGCGCCTGACGCGCCGCTCGACCAGCCGCCCGCGGCGAACACGGTCGGCGAGACGCCGCGTCGGGCGAAGGCGCGCACCAGGCTGGCGGCTGCGATGCCCCCGCCCAGCACGGCGATGCGTTCGCCTGGCGGGGCGGTGCGGCGTGGAAAAGCCTGTGAGCCGGACGCTGTGCGGCCCGCGTCCGGATTGAGCACCGCCTCCAGCCGCTCGCGCTTGCGCCCGAAGCCCGGACGCTTGGCGACGGTGAAACCGGCCTCGGCCAGTCCGCGGCGCACAGCGCCGGCCACGGTAAAGGTGGCCGCCCGCGCGCCCGGCTTGGATAATCGCGCAATCTCGGCGAAGACAGCGCCTGACCACATGTCGGGGTTGGCCGAAGGCGCAAACCCATCCAGAAACCAGGCGTCAGCGGCGAACTCAAGCGCTTCCATCGCGTGCGGCGCCGCGCCGTGAACGACCGAAAGCGTGAAGCCCTCGGCATCAAAATGAAGCCGGTGCAAGCCCTTCAATGGCGGTGGCCACTGGCTCAGCAGCCGGCTTGCCAGCCCCGCGAGTTCAGGAAAGGCGGACAGGGCGCGGCGCGCCTGTTCCCGCCGGAAGGGACGCGCCTCAAGGCTGACCATGTGCAGCCGGGCGCCGGCGGGACGGTGACGGCGCCAGAGGTCCAGCACGGCGAGCGCATTAAGCCCGGTCCCGAACCCCAACTCACCGATGGTGAAGACTGCGCCCGGCGCGAAGCGTTCCGGCAAACCGCAGCCGGCCAGGAACACAGCGCGGCTCTCGGCCAACCCGTCCTCGGCGCTGAAATAGACATCGCCGGCCTCGCGCGAGCGCGGCCCGCCCTCAGCCCATTCAAGATCCGGCTCAGGAAGGACGAATCCGGTCGGAGATGAGGTCGCGGGCAAGCCGGTCGCCTAGAAGAGCGCGCGACCGGCCGAACGCGGGCCGAGCACAAGCCAGAGCAGAAAACCGAGAATGGGGATAACAAGGATGAGCGCGATCCAGAGCGCCTTCAGTGCACGCGGCGCGCGGCTCTCGCCGACATGGATCAGCGCCCAGACGCTGAACAGGAGAACCAGCACTCCTATCGGGGCGGCGGCGAATTCCAGTCCCATCGTGCAGCGATCCATCCACGCCGTGACGTTCAAATCCGGGCGAAGCGTAACCAAGCCGGACGCGCTCGGCCACCCATCGAAGCGATTGATGCAGTCACGAAAACGCCCGCCGCCGGCGATGCGGCGACGGGCGTATTTTCAATACCGCGAGGCGGTTATTCCGCGCCGATATTGGCCAGCGCATCTTCCAGCTCAGCAAAGCTCGGCTGAATCTTGCTGGGTACATTGCCCCGGCCGATCTCAACGGAGATCTGCGCGGCGTTGCCATGCAGGTGAGCGACCAGAACGTCCTGAATGATCTTGTAGAAGATCGCCTCCTCGTCATAGATCTCCTTCAGGCGTGCAGCGAACGGCCCGACCAGGCCATAGGCGAGGAAGACGCCCAGGAAGGTGCCCACAAGCGCTGAGCCGATCTTCTTGCCCAGCTCGGTCGGCGGCGCATCGATCGCGCCCATCGTCTTGATAATGCCCAGCACGGCTGCAACGATGCCCAGAGCGGGCAGCGCATCCGCCATGCTTTGCAGCGCGTGCGCGGGGCCGGCGGCCTCGTGGTGGTGCTTTTCCAGCTGTTTCTCCATCGCGTCTTCAACCTGGTGCGGATCCTCCAGGTTCATCGTCATCATGCGCAAGGTGTCGCAGATGAAGTCGAGCGCGAAATGGTCTTTCACGATACGCGGATAGTTGGAGAAGATCGCGCTGTCGTGCGGCTTTTCGATGTGAGACTCCAGCGCGATCACGCCCTTGGTCTTCATCGTCTTGGTCAGCTGGAAAAGGAGTGCAAGAAGGTCGTGATAGTCCTTCGCACCCCACTTCGGTCCGCTGACCAGCTTGGCCAGATCGCCAAGCGTCTTCATGATCGTCTTGCCGGAATTGCCGATCAGGAACGCCCCGGCCGCCGCACCGCCAATCATCATGAATTCAAAGGGCAAAGCCTTGATGATGATGTCGAATTTCCCGCCCGCGAGCGTGAATCCGCCAAACACCATCACGAAAACGACGACAACGCCGATGATCTGAAACATGTCCCACCATCCCATTCTGGCGGACGCGGTCTCCGGCTGGCGGGTTTTCCCGCTCTGAGAACTCGCCGGTGCGTCCGATTTCGGGACGGACATTACGCGGTGATGCTTAAGGTCCGGTGTGCGCGCTGTTAGGGAGGCGTTTACGGGCGGCGGGCGTCAGCTCACCAGGCAAGGCTCTGAGGGAGCTGCGCCCGGGCGCAGCACTGTATTCAGCGCGACCATCGTCTTCAGATGCAGCGACGCGCTCTGATCATATTCAGGAAGCGCACACGGTTCGCCCAGGAGCAGAGCCTCGAAAAGACCGGCAAGCTGGCTGGTGTGATGCATCACGAAGTCAGCGCGCTCAACCGCGCGTCCGCCGGCGCCGTCACGCTCCAGGTTGTAAAGAATGCCCGGACCTTCTTCGATCAGCAGCTCCAACCCCTCGACATGGACTTCAACCCGCATCGGGGCGTCGACGCCGGCCAGGCTGTAGAGCTCCGCGCTCGAACCGGACGGCGTCGTGGCGCGCAAAAGCCCGGTGACTTCCAGATAACCCTCGCGCTTGGACGGGCGGGTTTCACGGTCTAGCCCGGAGGCGTCGACCGCGTCCGCAGCCTCGCCGGCCAACATTTCCATCAACGCCAGAAAATGAATGGCGTTTGACGCCATATTCCAGTCCGGTCCGGTCACCCGCAGCCGTATCGGCCCGCGCCCAGCGATGCGTTCGGCCACATCGCCATAGCCCGGCCAGACATTGCGTGCGCAATTGACCCAGGCCCGTGCGCCCATTCCATCGAGCAGGCGGCGCGCTTCGGCGTACTCAGCCGGATCGGTGAACAGGAATTTCTCCAAAAACACCGCCGGCGCACGGGTATGGGCGACAAGGCCCTTCAACGCGGCCAGCCGGTTGACCGCATCGGTCGGCGCCATCATCAGATCGGCCTCTTCCGGCGCCGGCCCGTCAAAGCGCAGCGTATGGGGTCGGTCGCCAACCACCTCGTCAAAGCGCGCCTTGGCGGTCTGGCGCGCGGCCTCGAACGGCTCGACGGCATAGACTTCGATCGCGCCGACGCGGGCCGGGTCGCATTGGGCGACGGACTGAAGCAGGCGGCTGCCGATATTTCCGGCGCCGGCCAACGCGATGGTGCGGATCGATCCGGTCATGAGCGAAGCAAGCCTTCATCGGTTCCGTTTTCAAACATGGCGCGCGCGCGCGTCAGCTGTTCCGGCGTGCCGATATCCATCCAGCGCGAGCCGGAGATCGGGTGCACGGCGCAGGGATCGCCGCGACCGCGCAGCTTTTCAAACAGCTCGGGCATGTCGAAGAAAGTGTTGGGCTGAACCAGGTTCAGCGCCTCGCGCGACAGGCAGTAGACGCCGGCATTGACGAAATGGGTCATTGTCGGTTTCTCAACGATCCCGCCAAAGGCCGAACCGTCGATATTCACTACGCCGAACGGAACCTGGGTGCGGTGCTCACGCACGCACATCGTGGCGCCGGCCCGTGAGGCGACATGGGTGCCGAGGATCTCGTTGAAATCAACATCGGTGAGCAGATCGCCGTTCATCACGATGACATGGTCGATCGCGCGGTTGGGCAAGAGGCTAAGCGCGCCGGCTGTGCCAAGCTTCTCATTTTCGCGCAGATACTGGATCGAGACGCCAAACTGCGAGCCGTCGCCGAAATACTCCTCGATCATATGTCCGAGATAATTGATCGAGATGAAGAAGTTGCTGAAGCCAGCAGAACGAAAGCGATTGAGGATATGCTCCAGGATCGGGCGTTCACCGATGTTCAAAAGCGGCTTTGGCGTGTTTTCCGTCAACGGGCGCAAGCGCCGGCCTTCACCGCCGGCCATAAGCACGACCGGCACGTCGAGCGCGGAGCGCCCGCGCGTCGCCACACGCATCCAGAGATGGGAAGGACGCCCGTCCTCATCAACGACAGGCACATGAAGCAGGCCGCTTTCCTGCATCGCCCGCCGAATTTCGCCGACCGGCTCGTCCATGTCGACGACATGGGGCGCGGTGTTGGCCGCCTTAAGAGCCGGCGCATTGAGATCAACCCCCGCTAGAAGCGCGCGCCGCACATCGCCATCGGTCACGATACCGGTCAGCTTGCCATTATTATCAACCGTGAGAGCGATCTTCGCTGCAGAGTTTTCCAGCGATTGAAGCGCATCGCGCATGCTGGCGCCCGGCTTCAGCGTCAAGCCGTTTACATCGCTTCTGAACATGACCGAGCCCCCACTCGCTGGCGCGACGACCCCCGCGCTGCGACCGCCGCTCTATGACATATGCCCGGCCCGCCCGCAACGCAGCGCTCAGGCTCGTTCCCTTCGATCCGCTTCGGTCAGGGCCTGCCCACGCTGGTATAGGCGAAGCCCTGAGACTTCATTTCCTCAGGATCATAGATATTGCGCAGATCGACGATCACCTCGCCACGCATCGCCTCGCTTACGCGGGTCAGGTCCAGCGCGCGAAACTCGTTCCACTCGGTAATGATGGCCAGCGCATCGGCGCCGTCGACGCAGATATACGGCCCGGAGACGAACTCGACATCCGTGAAATGGCGTTCCGCTTCGGCCAGGCCCGCCGGATCATAGGCGCGAATCCGCGCGCCCGCCTTCTGCAAAGCCGGAATGATGTCGAGACTGGGCGCATCGCGCATGTCATCGGTATTCGGCTTGAAGGTCAGGCCCAGCACCGCGATCGTCTTGCCATCGACATCGCCGCCGCAGGCCTCCACGATCTTGTCGGCCATGCGCGGCTTGCGCCGATCATTGATGTTGATGACCGTCTCAATGAGGCGCAGCGGGCGCTCCGCCTCCTGAGCGGTGCGCGCCAGAGCCAGCGTGTCCTTGGGAAAGCAGGACCCGCCATAGCCCGGCCCGGCATGCAGGAATTTACCGCCGATACGGTTGTCGAGCCCGATGCCGCGCGCGACCTCCTGCACATTCGCGCCGACCTCTTCACACAGATCGGCGATCTCGTTGATGAAGGTGATCTTCATCGCCAGGAAGCCATTCGCCGCATATTTGATGAGCTCAGAAGTCCGCCGGGCGGTGAACAGGATCGGGGTTTCATTCAGGAAGAGCGGGCGATAGAGCTCGCGCATCACGCTCTCAGCGCGCTCGTCCTCAGCGCCCACCACCACCCGGTCCGGACGCTTGAAATCGTCGATCGCCGCACCTTCGCGCAGGAATTCCGGGTTGGAGACCACGGCGAACTCACCATCGGGGCGGGCTTCGCGTATAATGTGCTCAACCGCATCGCCGGTGCCGACGGGCACGGTGGACTTGGTCACCACCACGGTGAAGCCATCCATGACAGCGGCGACTTCGCGTGCAGCGGCGTGCACATAGCTTAAGTCCGCATGGCCATCCCCGCGGCGCGACGGGGTGCCCACCGCGATAAAGACGACATCGGCCTCGGCCACGGCCTGCGTGAGATCAGTGTCAAAGGCGAGCCGGCCCTCACGCACATTGCGCTCGATCAAAGCGTCCAGGCCCGGCTCATAGATCGGCACGCCGCCGGAACGCAGCATTTCGATCTTGCCGGCGTCCTTGTCGATACAGGTCACGTGATGGCCGAAATCAGCAAAGCACGCGCCGGACACCAGTCCGACATACCCAGTTCCGATCATCGCAACCCGCATGGAGCCGCCCCTTTCCTGTCGTTGCAGCGCATCAGCGCCATTGATCCGCCGCGCCCACCCGCCAGGCTTTCAGCCATTCGGCAAAGCGCGGCAGGCCCTCGCCGATCGATGTGGTCGGCGTAAATCCGTAATCGCGATCCAGCGCGGAGATGTCCGCCGCAGTCACGTGAACATCGCCCGGCTGCATGGGCATCATGATCTTGTCAGCCTGAAGGCCGAACGCGGCTTCAAGCGCAGATATGAAGTCCATTAACCGGACCGGGTCATTATGCCCGATATTATAGATGCGGTGCAGGCGATCGCCCGCCTGTCCGCCGGACGGCCCGCCTTCGGCGATCTTCATCACCCCGGCGATGATGTCGTCAATCCAGGTGAAGTCGCGCTGCAGATCACCGTGATTGAACACCTCGATCGGCCGGCCTTCCAGCATCGCCTCGGCGAATTTCCAATAGGCCATGTCGGGTCGGCCCCAGGATCCGTAGACCGTGAAGAAGCGAAGCCCGACCTGATTCAGCCCGTAGAGTCTTGAATAGCTCTCGCTCATCAGCTCCGCAGAGCGCTTGGTCGCCGCATAGAGCGAGACCGGCGCGTCGGCGCGCGCGTCCTCACGGAAGGGCGCCGGCGTATCATCGCCATAGACCGAGCTGGACGAAGCGTAGATCAGAAAGGGCGGACGCTTGGCGCCGCGCACGTATTCCAGAATGTTCAAATGCCCGCGAACATTGGAATCGACATAGGCGCGCGGCTCCTCGATCGAATATCGGACGCCGGCCTGAGCGGCGAGGTGCACGACGAGGTCATACCCTTCATCCAGCCGGTCCAGAGCACCGTCTTCAGCCAGATCAAGCGTATGAAAGTCAAAGCCGGAGCGCGCCTTCAGAAAGCCCAGGCGCGCTGTTTTCAGCGCCGGGTCGTAATAAGCGTTCATCGCATCGACGCCGGTCACGCGCGCGCCGCGATCCAGCAGCGCGTGAGCGACATAGGCGCCGATAAAACCGGCCGCACCTGTAACAAGGACTCTCACCGCGTCTCCCGCCCTGCGCCGTACTAGCGCTTCAACAGCGCTTCAAGCACTGCACGGCTGTCGCGTCCATGCTCGGCGTCAGCCAGAGCGAAGGCGGCGAAGGCTTCCAGATAGCCCTGCTTGGAGCCGGTGTCATAGGTCCGCCCGGTGAAGGGCAAGGCGTGGAAGGCGCTTTCGCGCATCAAGGCGTGCATGGCGTCGGTGAGCTGGATCTCACCGCCTGCTCCGGGCTTCTGACGCTCCAGAAGCTCGAAGATCTCCGGCTGCAGAATGTAACGCCCGGAAATCATGAAGCGCGACGGCGCGTCCTCCATGGCGGGTTTTTCCACCATGCCGGTCATCTCAACCAGATTCCCGCGCTGCACGCCCGGCGCGATAATGCCGTATTTCGACACATCCTCAGCCGGCACCTCCTCCACAGACAGAAGATTACCGCCAACCTCGGCATGGGCGGCCGTCATCTGCGCCAGACAGGGCGGGTCGGACATCATCAGCATGTCGGGCAGGAGCACTGCGAAGGGCTCATCACCGACCACATCTCGCGCGCACCAGACCGCGTGGCCCAGCCCGCGCGGCGCTTGCTGGCGCACGAAGCTGCACGCGCCCGGTTCCGGCAGATCGGCGCGCAAGGTGTCCAGCTGGTCAGTCTTGCCCTTGGCGCGAAGAGTTTCCTCCAGCTCGAAGGCGCTGTCGAAATAGTCTTCGATGGCGGCCTTGTTGCGACCGGTGACGAAGACGAAATGCTCAATCCCGGCGGCCTTGGCCTCAGCCATGACATAGTGGATGGCGGGTCGGTCAAAGACCGGCAGTATCTCCTTGGGCATGACCTTGGTCGCAGGCAGAACCCGCGTGCCAAGTCCCGCAACCGGCAGGACCGCCTTGCGCACAGTTTTCGTCGTCATGGTCAGGCTTTCTCCCCACGCGGCCGGAGCGGCGCTGCGCTGATGGAGCGCTCATAGACCATGGCTGCGCACTGGCTCAAGGCCCGCGCGACAACCGGCCCGCCTTCAGGAGAGCAGCAGCGAGGCGCTGGCAAGTCCGGCCAGGAAGGCGAAAACGACCGCGCCAGCGATACGCAGGCTCGTCTTCGCGCCCGCTTTGAATGGATGGGCGGATACGCTGAACGCCGCCTCGATATCGGCCTGCCAAGCATGAACCGGAGACTGCGAGGGAATGCTGAGATCGTCAGCCAGCGCCAGGCGTGCAGCCGGCGGTCGTGCAATCGGCGGCGGCGCGAGGGGGCCAATTGTGCGCTCAGAGGGCGCAGACATGGGTGGGATCGCGGCCGCAGCGAGCGCCATCTGCGCCTCCAATAAAGGTTGTAGTTGAGTTAACTCACGATTCTTTCGATTCCGCGAACGAAGGACGTTAATCACCCCTTACCGGCGGGCTGGCGCCGATTGTGGCCAGGCGGCGCGCATCAGCCTATCACCCCGACAGATTGACCCGCCCAGAATGCAAGGAAGCGCCATGACGCAAACCCTTTCCTGCGACGAAATCGCTCTGCGCTTTGCCGATATCTGTGCTGAAGCAGCGGCCCCGGTCATGCAGGTTTATCGCAGCGACTTTGAGAGCTTCCAGAAGTCTGATCGTTCGCCAGTGACCGAGGCCGACCAGCTGGCTGAAGCCCTGATCCTGGACCGGCTGCGCGCCTTCATGCCCGACACGCCCGTGATTGCCGAAGAACAGTTTGAGGCCGGCGTGCGCCCGAACGCAGGGACCAGCTTCATCCTGGTCGATCCGGTCGACGGCACGAAGGAGTTTATCCGTCGCAATGGCGAGTTCACCATCAATATCGGCCTGATCCGTGACGGCGCGCCGGTGGCGGGCGCGGTTTGCGCCCCAGCGATGGATGAAGTGTATTTCGGCGGCTCCACAGCGCAGCGTGCGCCGATCACGCCGGGCCAGCCGATTGAGCGCGACGCCATCCGCCCCATCGCCTGCCGCACGGTCGACCCGGGCCGGATCTGCGCGGTGATGAGCCGCTCGCATGGCGATGAGCGCACGCGCCGCTTCATCGCGGAGGAAGGCGTATCGGAAACCGTGAGCGCCGGATCGTCGCTGAAATTCTGCCTGCTCGCGGCCGGACAGGCGGACGTGTATCCGCGCTTTGCGCCAACCATGGAGTGGGACACCGCCGCAGGCCACGCGGTGCTGCTGGCCGCCGGCGGCTGCGTGATCGGCGAGGACGGTGAGGCGCTGCGTTACGGCAAGGAAGAAAGCGGATTTCGAAACGGTCCGTTCATCGCCCGCACGCATAGTATCGCTTCGGTATAGGGGTTCGAGACGGGGCGATAATGGCGCAGGCGCGCATCCATCCGGCCATTCTGTGCGGCGGCGGCGGAACACGGCTCTGGCCGCTTTCCACACCGGCGAGGCCGAAACAATTCCTGCATCTGACCGGCGAACGCTCCATGCTGGCCGAAACGGCGGCGCGGGTTAGCGATGCGGAACGCTTCGCGCCGGTCCTGGCTATCGGCGCGCGCCGTCATGAGGCGATGCTGCGCGCCGAACTGCCCGGCGCGCGCCTGATCCTTGAACCGGTCGGACGCAATTCCGCGCCTGCGGTCGCGGCGGCTGCGCTCGCGCCGGGAGATCGCGACGCGCTGGTGCTCGCCCTGCCCGCCGATCACCATATCGCTGATGTCGGGGCCTTTCACCGCGCCATCGCGACCGCCGCTGGAGCGGCTCAAGCCGGCGACATCATCACCTTCGGAATCGCCCCGGACCACCCCGCGACCGGCTATGGCTATATCGAGGCTGAACCCGGCGACGCGCCGGTCCGGGCGGTCACCCGCTTTGTGGAAAAGCCGGATCGTGAAACCGCAGAGGGCTATCTGAAGACCGGGCGCTATTTCTGGAATGCCGGCATCTTCCTCTTCCAGGCGGGGGTCATGCTGGATGCGCTTAACGCCCATGCTCCGGACATTCTGGCGTCGGTGCGCGAGGCGCTGGGCGAGGATGCGCTGCTTGATGAGGCCGCCTTCACGGCCTGCCGGTCTCAATCCATCGACTACGCCGTGATGGAACAGGCCGGCAATGTCGCCGTGGTTCCCGTTTCGATGGGCTGGAGCGATCTTGGCGATCACCGCGCGCTGCACGCTCTGGCGGAGAGCGAGGAGGATTGTCCGGTCCTGTCCGGACCCGCCCATGCAGAAGACGCGCGTGATGCGTTCGTGCTCAGTCGCGGACCGGTCGTGGCCGTGCGTGATCTTGAGGATGTCGCCGTTATCGCCACGCGTGACTCGGTGCTGGTGAGCCGGCTCAGCACAGCCGCGAACGTGCGCAGCCTGGTCGATACGCTCAGCGCCGGGCCGCAATTTCAATTGCCCGGCGCGCTGCGTGAACGCCTCTGGGCGCGCTTGAGCGAGCAGGTCCTGCCCGGTTGGGCGGCGCGCGCCTGGGACAATGAAGCGGGCGGGTTCGTTGAAAGTCTCGACATGGACGGCGAAGCGCAACCGGGCCTGGCGCGCCGCGGACGGGTCGCACCGCGACAGGTTTTCAGCTTCTCGGTCGCGCTTCAGGCGGGCTGGAATCCCGACGGCGCAGCGTCTGAACTTGTGGACAAAGGCCTAGCCTACCTTGATGGGCCGGCGCGCGCGCAACAAGGCGGGTGGAAGCATCGGATTGATCCATCCGGGCGGGATGATGAGCGGCGCGATTTCTACGATCACAGCTTCGTCGCTCTTGCCGGCGCGCAAGCCTACGCCGCCACCGGTCAGGTCCGGGCGCGGGCAATCGCCGAGGAGGCGTTTCATCTCATCGACGAGGCATTCGCCGATGAGACCCACGGCGGCTGGCGCGACACCGAGACCGATACATCCGGTCACAAGCGCACCAACCCGCACATGCATCTTCTCGAAGCGAGCCTGGCCTTTTACGCCGCGACAGGCGCAAGCGAAGCACTGCGGCGCGCCGAGGACATCGCGCTTCTGTTTGAAGGCCATATGTTCGCTCCGCGCAGTGGTGCTGTGCGCGAAATGTTCAACGCAGACTGGTCGCGCAGCGATAAGACCGACGCCATACCGATCGAACCGGGCCATTGTTATGAATGGGCGGTGCTGCTGCACCAGCTTGAGGGCTTAAGCGGGCGCGATACGGCGAGCTGGCGGCGACGCATGGTCGCTTTCGCGGAGAAGGCCGGCGTGCAAGGCGGTCTGGCCGCCGATCAGTGCAATACTCAAGCGCCCATCGCTGGAGCCGGACATCGCCTGTGGCCTCAGCTGGAGCGGGTGCGCGCCTTGCTGACCCATCCGGTGGCGGGTGCAGACCCGGTGCAGATTCTCGAACGCATCGAAGACGCTTACCTGGCCCCTGGCCCGGCCTGGGGCTGGGTTGATCGTCTGGATGCGAACGCCGGGCCGGCTTCAGATGCCGTCCCGGCGAGCATGCTCTATCATCTTATGACCGGTCTGGCCCCGCTCCGCCCGGCCTGAGCCGCGATATGCTCAGCCGCCGATCACGCCGTCATCAATCAGGCGGCGCACGATCTGGTCGGCCGCCGCTTCGGCTGAGAGTTCGCCTGTATCAATATGGATTTCCGGCGCCGCGGGGGCCTCGTACGGGCTGTCGAAGCCGGTGAAATTCTTGATCTCGCCAGCCTGAGCCTTCTTGTAGAGGCCTTTCGGGTCACGCTCGATGCAGACATCCAGCGGCGCGTCGACAAAAACTTCGACGAACTCGCCCGCCTCCACCAGCTCACGCACCATGCGCCGCTCAGCCTTGAACGGTGAGATGAAGGAGCAGGTCACGATCAGACCGGCGTCCAGGAAGAGCTTGGCCACCTCCCCGATGCGGCGGATATTCTCCACCCGGTCGCCTTCGGTGAAGCCGAGATCCTTGTTCAGCCCGTGACGGACATTGTCGCCGTCCAGCGAATAGGTGTGCGCGCCAAGCTCGGCGAGCTTGCGCTCCACCAGATTGGCGATGGTGGACTTGCCGGCCCCGGATAATCCGGTGAACCAGAGCATGACCGGGCGCTGTCCCTTCATCGCGGCGCGCGCCGGCTTTGTCACGTCCATGGCTTGCAGATGGATATTGCCGGCCCGGCGCAGGCTGAAATCGATCATGCCCGCGCCCACCGTCAGATTGGTATAACGGTCGATCAGGATGAAGGAGCCGGTCTCACGGACATCCTTATACGGATCGAACGCGATGGGCCGCACCGCATTGATGTTGCACAATCCGATCTCGTTCAGTCCCAGCTTCTCCCCCGGCGCCTCTTCATAGGTGTTCACGTCGATGCGGTGCTTGATGCGCGTCACCGAGGCCGGAGTGGTCTGCGCGCCGGCCTTCAACAGATAGGAGCGGCCCGGATGCAGTTCTTCTTCATGCATCCACAACAGCTCGGCGGCGAACTGGTTTGACACCGCCGGGCGTTCGGACGGATCGACCAGCATGTCGCCGCGAGCGATATCGATCTCGGTATCCAGAACCAGAGTCACCGCATCGCCAGCGGCCGCTTCCGGCAGATCGCCGTCGGCCGTCACGATGCGCGCCACATGAGCGCGCTTGCCGCTGGCTGCGACCACCACCGCATCGCCGGGGCGCACGACCCCGGAGGCCAGCGTGCCGGAATAGCCGCGAAAATCGAGATTGGGACGGTTCACCCATTGCACCGGGAAGCGCAACGGGCCCGGCCGTCCTTCAGCGCCGGTCTCGACATCCTCAAGATGGGAGATCAGCGCCGGGCCATCATACCAGGGCATACTCCGTGAGCGGATGGTGATATTGTCGCCATGACGCGCAGAGATAGGGATCGGCGTGATGGACGCAAAGCCCAGCCCTTCGGCGGCCTTGAGGTAGTCAGAAACGATCTCGTGGAAGCGGGCGCCGGAATACTCCGCCAGATCCATCTTGTTCACCGCCAGGACGATGTGGGCGATGCCCATCATCTTGGCGATATAGGTGTGGCGCAGAGTCTGAACGAGCACACCCTTGCGCGCATCGATCAGGATGACGGCGAGGTCGGCGGTGGAGGCGCCGGTGGCCATATTGCGGGTATACTGCTCATGGCCCGGCGTATCGGCGACGATGAATTTCCGCTTTTCGGTGCTGAAGAAGCGATAGGCGACATCGATTGTGATGCCCTGCTCGCGTTCAGCCTCCAGCCCGTCCAGCAACAGCGCGAAGTCAATATCATCACCGGCTGTGCCGTGCTTCTTGGAGTCGCGCTCCAGCACGGCGATCTGGTCTTCGAACAGGAGTTTCGAATCGTATAAGAGCCGACCGATCAGGGTGGACTTGCCGTCATCGACCGAACCGCAGGTGATGAAGCGCAGCACGCCGCGACCGCCGGCATGGGTGAGCCGGTCGACGATCTCAGCGCGCGTGGGGGCGGCGTCCTTCATCAGAAATAGCCCTCGCGCTTCTTCTTCTCCATCGAGCCAGCCTCATCAAAGTCAATCAAGCGTCCCGCGCGTTCAGAGGTCTGAACGGTGAGCATTTCCAGCACGATGTCTTCCAGGGTCTCAGCATCGCTTTCCACCGCGCCGGTCAGCGGGTAGCAACCCAGCGTGCGGAAGCGAATCCTGCGCCTTTCAGGCGTCTCGCCCTCGGCCAACGGCATCCGGTCGTCATCGACCATGATCAACACCCCGTCGCGTTCCACCACTGGGTGCTCGGCGGCGAAATAGAGCGGGACGATGGGGATGGATTCTTCCAGGATGTATTGCCAGATATCGGCTTCGGTCCAGTTCGACAGCGGGAAGACGCGTATCGATTCCCCCGGCTTGATGCGGGTGTTGAAGGTGCGCCAGAGCTCGGGGCGCTGATTGCGCGGGTCCCAGCCATGGGCCTCGTTGCGGAAGGAGAAGATGCGCTCTTTGGCGCGCGACTTCTCCTCATCGCGCCGTCCGCCGCCGAACGCGGCGTCATATCCACCCGCATTCAAGGCCTGAAGCAGCCCATCGGTGCGCATGACCTGAGTGTGCAGGGCCGAACCGTCTGTGAACGGATTGATCTGGCGCGCCCGGCCTTCCTCATTGACATGCACGATCATGTCGATGCCGAGCGCTTCGGCGAGCACGTCGCGGAACTCGCCCATCTGCCGGAACTCCCACAGCGAGTCGATGTGCAGGAAAGGAAAGGGCGGCTTGGACGGCCAGAAGGCCTTCATCGCCAGATGCAGCAGAACGGTGGAATCCTTGCCGATCGAGTAAAGCAGCACCGGCTTGGTGAACTCTGCGGCCACCTCGCGCATGATCTCGACGGCTTCAGCCTCGAGCGCGCGCAGATGCGGCGAAAGCGGGCGCGCGCGTCCGGCCGGCGCTGTGAAGCGCTGTGCATAGGCGCGGATATCGTCATGCATGGAGTTCATCGCCGGTCCCGTGCTTCAGGCTCGCCGCGCCGCGCGCGTCAGAGCTGGCCCTCATTGGCCGCGAGGCGCTGCAAATACGCGCCGTACTGCGTTTTGGCGAGCGGTTCGGCCAGCCGCAAGAGCTGATCGGTGTCGATATGGCCCTGACGCCAGGCGATTTCTTCAAGGCATGCGATCTTCAGACCCTGCCGCGCTTCGATCGTCTGAACGAAATGGGAAGCCTCAAGCAAGGAGGCGTGCGTGCCGGTATCCAGCCAGGCATAGCCGCGGCCCATGCGATGCGCGCGCAGCGATCCGTCTTCCATATACATCGCGTTCAGGCTGGTGATCTCCAGCTCGCCGCGCTTTGACGGTTTGACCTGCCGAGCCCGCTCACAAACCGTCTCATCATAGAAATACAGTCCCGCCGCCGCGAAATTGGATCTCGGCGCGGGCGGTTTTTCTTCAATGGAAAGCACCTGGCCCTGCGCATCGAGCTCGACAACGCCGTAGCGCTCCGGGTCAGCGACCTGGTAGGCGAAAATCTCCGCGCCGGTCTCAAGCTCCGCGGCGCCGCGCACCAGATCCTGCAAACCATGGCCGTAGAAGATATTGTCGCCCAACACGAGCGCGCAGCGATCTCCGTCGATGAAGCGTTCGCCGATAATGAAGGCCTGCGCCAGCCCGTCCGGGCTTGGCTGAACGGCGTAGGAAAAGCTCACACCCAGCTCGGACCCATCGCCCAGCAGCCGCTCAAAGGCCGGTTTATCATGCGGGGTGGTGATGATCAGGATTTCGCGAATGCCGGCGAGCATCAGAACGCTCAACGGATAATAGATCATCGGCTTGTCGTAGATCGGCAGCATCTGCTTGGAGACGCCGCGCGTGATCGGGAAGAGGCGCGTGCCGGAGCCGCCCGCCAGGACGATGCCTTTCATCGTGCTTTTCCCCTTACATCAGACGCGAGCCCGGCCAGCCGCGGTTCATCACCACCCGCGCGACCCTCGAAGCCGGTGTGATAGGCGATCCGCCCGCTGGCTCCAACCGTCAATAGCGCCTCGGTGCGGATGACAATCACCCAATGCGCGCTTACATCTTGCTTAACAGGAAGAGTGCACCATCAACGCCATGGCAAGCCGCGACGCCCAGGACAAGCCGGATACGGCACTCAGCCGAGCGCTGCGCGACGCACGTGCGGCGTTCGTCGTCGTGGGCGTGTTTTCCTTCTTCCTGAACCTGCTTTACCTGGTCAGCCCGCTCTACATGCTGCAGGTCTATGACCGGGTTCTGGCGAGCGGCAGTCGGGAAACCCTCTTCTACCTCACGGTCATGGCGGTCGGGGCGCTGGTCGTGTTCGGTGCGCTTGAAGGCCTGCGCACGGCCACGCTGGCGCGCGCCGGAGCCTGGCTGAACCGGCGTTTAGCCAGCCCCATCCTGCACGCAAGCTTGCGTTCAAACCTGGCGCGGGGCGCCGGCGGCGCTGAACCCTTGCGTGACCTGCAACAGGTGCAGGGCTTTGTTGGCGGACCCAGCGTGAACCCGTTCTTCGACGCACCCTGGTCGCCCATCTTCATCATCCTGATCTGGATGTTGCACCCCTGGCTGGGCGTCCTGGCGCTGGCCACCGGCGTCGTGCTGTTCGCCATTGCGCTGGCCAATGAGTTTCTAACCCGCAAGCCGCTTGAAGAAGGGGCCGGGGCGAGCGCCGCCGCGATGGGCGAGGCCCAGCGCATCGTCGCACATTCAGAAACCGTGCGCGCTATGGGCATGCTGCCGGCTCTGGAGCAGCGCTGGAGCGGGCGCAACGCCGCAGCGCAGGCCCGCCAGCTCACCGCGACAGAGGCCAGCGGCTGGCTGACCGGCCTGTCGCGCTTTGTCCGGTTGTCTGCCCAGATCGGCGTGCTCGGGATCGGTGCGCTGATGGTGCTGCGCGGGGAGATGTCGGCCGGCGCTATGATCGCCGGATCCATCCTGCTGGGCCGCGCCGTAGCGCCTGTGGAGCAATCCATCAATGCCTGGCGCGGCTTTGTCGGCGCGCGGATGAGCCATGGACGGCTGCGAACCCTGCTGACCGATCACGGCGCGGAGCCGGAACGCACCGCCCTGCCGGCGCCGAGGGGCAAGCTCAGCGTGGAGCATGTCTATGTGCGCGCGCCGGGATCGGACCGATTCATTCTGCGTGATGTCAGCTTCAAGCTCGCCCCCGGCGAGGCGATGGCGATCGTCGGGCCCTCCGCCGCCGGCAAGAGCACGCTCTGCCGCACGCTGTGTTCGGTCATGCCGGTGTTTCGCGGAACCGTCCGCCTGGATGGAGCGGACCTCAATCACTGGCCGGAACGTCAGCTGGGTGCGGCGATCGGCTATCTGCCGCAGACCGTTGAGCTGTTCGACGGAACGGTGCGCGAAAACATCGCCCGAATGCAGGAAACATCGGCCGAAGCCGTGACCGAAGCCGCCTCGATGGCCGGCGTGCACGACATGGTCCTGCAAATGCCTGAAGGCTACGAGACGCCGGTCGGGCCCAATGGGATCAACCTTTCCGGCGGCCAGCGTCAGCGCATCGGGCTGGCGCGCGCGGTCTTCGGCACGCCGAAACTTGTGATCCTCGATGAGCCGAACGCCAATCTCGATCAGGCCGGCGAAGCCGCTCTCAGCCAGACCATCGCTGCGCTGAAAGCCGCCGGCAGCGGCGTGGTGATGGTGGCGCATCGTCAGTCGGCGCTGGCCGCCGTGGACAAGATTCTTGTGCTGAACAATGGCGCGGTGGACATGTTCGACAGCGCCGAAACCGTGCTGCGCATCATGGCTGAACGCCGGCGCTTCACCGCCAAGAGCAAAGGCGCGCCGCCGACTCAGACGCCCGCTAACCCAGGTCAATCCTCATGATCGGCGCTGCAGCCCCGGTCGGAGCGCCGCCCGGCGACGAAAGCGTGATGAGCGCGATCTCTCGCCAGGCGGTGATGGGCGCGGTGATCCTCGCGGTGTTTCTGGCGATCTTCTTCGGCTGGGGCGCCACCGCGCCGATCTCAGGAGGCGCGACGGCGCCGGGACGGATCAGCCCGGAGGGCAGTCGGCGGATCATCCAACATCTCGAAGGCGGCATTATCAACGAGATCGCCGTACGCGACGGCGACCGGGTCGCAGCCGGCGACACGCTGATCGTGCTTCAGGGCACCCAGGCGCAGGCCGGCTTCGACCTGCTCGCCAATCAGCGCCTGCGCAACCGCGCACGCCTGGCCCGCCTGCGCAGCGAGCAGGCCGGCTATGCTGACCCGGTCTTCCCCGACGATCTTCTCAGGGCCGCCGAAACCGACCCGGACGCCGCTGAATTACTCGACTCTCAGCGCGAGCAATTCCGCCAACGCCGGGATCTGCATGAGAATCGCAAGGCGGTCTATGTGCAGCGGGCGGGACAGCTGCGCGCGGAAATCGCTGGTCTGGAAGAGCAGATCCTCAACCAGAATGAGCGCTTGCGGCTGATTGAATCGGAAATCGACGCGATTCGCACACTTGTAGAAGACGGACTTGCGCCCCGCCCGCGTCTTCTGGCGCTTCAGCGCGAACAGGCCTCGATCCGCGAACAGCGCGCAGCCAATCGCGCCGCGATCGCGCGCGCAGGCCAGTCGATCGGCGAATCAGAAGTGCAAAGCCTGGCGCTGGACGCCCAGCGCCTGGATGAAATTTCAAACGATCTTGAAGAGGCCCAGGCGGAACTCGGCGATATCGCGGAGCGTTTGCGCGCCAGCGAAGACGTCCTCAACCGCACCGAAATTATCGCCCCGATCGCCGGCGCGGTGGTCAATCTGCGCTTTCGTACGATTGGCGGGGTGATCTCGCCGGGCGAGCCGATCCTGGATCTCGTGCCCGAAGATGAAGCGCTCATCATCGATGCGCGGCTATCGCCGGTGGATGTCGATCTCGTCACGCTGGGCCAGGCCGCGGCTGTGCACCTGTCCGCCCTGCCGCAATCAAACCTGCCGCGCATTGAGGGCGAGGTGGTGTCCATCTCCGCCGATGCGCTGACCGATGAGGCGACCGGCGAGCCGTATTACAATGTCCGGGTTCGCGTCGATCCCGACGTATTGGAAGAGATCAGCGCGCGGCTCGGTGAAGAGCCGCTGCGGCTGACGCCCGGCATGCCGGCCGATGTGCTGATCGTGACCGGTGAGCGCACCGTGGTCGATTACCTCACCGAACCGCTGCGCGACTCGCTGCGCAATGCGCTGCGCGAAGGCTGAGCGCGCTCAGAGCTCCTGATCGAAGGCGCCGACCTCCGGATAGCGGCCGAGCTCGTCCTTGATCGCGCCGAACACCGCCTTGACGTCATCCGCTGAGTCCGGACTTTCCACCACGACGACCAGGTTAGGCGTGTTCGACGAAGCCCGCACCAGCCCCCAGGCGCCGCCTTCAAGCGAAAAGCGGACGCCATTGACCGTATTCACCCCGGTGATCCTGCGCCCGGCGACCAGCTCGCCGGCGGCCATCTTCGCCTCGAAGCGGGCGACGATCGTGTCCACCACGCCATACTTCACCTCATCGGCGCAGGACGGGCTCATTGTCGGCGAACCATAGCTGACCGGAAGGGCGCGTTTCAGATCGGCCATCGACTTGTCTGGGTTGCGATCCAGCATTTCCAGAATGCAGCGCGCGGCGACCAGCCCGTCATCATAGCCGCGCCCGATCGGCGGCTGCAGGAAGAAATGGCCGGATTTCTCAAACCCAGCGAGCGCGCCGATCTCATTGGCCCGGCGCTTGATATAAGAGTGGCCAGTCTTCCAGTACTCGGTGTCGGCGCCGTTCGCTTCCAGCACCGGATCAATGGCGTAAAGCCCGGTGGACTTCACATCGACGACGAATTTGGCGTCGGCGTACCCCGCCGACAGATCGCGCGCGAGCATGAGACCGACCTTGTCGGCGAAAATCTCATCGCCCTCATTATCGACCACGCCGCACCGGTCGCCATCCCCGTCGAACGCCAGTCCCACATCCGCGCCGTGGGCCTTCACCGCATCGGCCAGCGCATGCAGCATTTTCATGTCTTCCGGGTTCGGATTGTAACGCGGGAAAGTGTGATCCAGCTCGCAATCCAGCGGAACGACATCCACCCCCATCGCCTCCAGCGCCTTGGGCGCAAACGCGCCCGCCGTGCCATTGCCGCATGCGGCGACGACTTTCAGCTTGCGCGAGATGGAGATCCCAGCGGCCACATCGGCGATGTAGCGCTCAAAAACGCCGGTCTGACGCACATAAGCCCCGCCAGAACGCGTCACCGCCTCGCCGCCCAGCACGATCTGCTTCAACCGTGTCATTTCCTTCGGCCCGAAGGTGAGCGGGCGCTCCACGCCCATTTTCACCCCGGTCCAGCCGTTGGAGTTATGGCTGGCGGTGACCATGGCGACCGAAGCCACATCCAGCTCGTACTGCGCGAAATAGGCCATGGGCGACAGGGACAGGCCGATATCGTGAACTTCCACGCCTGCGCTCATCAGCCCCACGGTCAACGCCTGCTTCACTGCAAGCGAGTAGCTGCGAAAATCGTGGCCGGCGATGATTTTCGGTTCGACGCCAAGCTCATGCAGCAGTGTTCCAAGGCCCGCGCCAAGCGCCTGGACGCCGTAAAGATTGAGGTCCGGCGTGCGATCTGACCCTGGATGCCCGAACCACCAGCGCGCATCATACTCGCGAAACCCGGTCGGCTTGATGAGAGGCTCGTTCTCAAACGCCCAGCTATTGGGCTCCAGTTCGCTGTGCACGGGTTGGATCTCCACTGATCGGCTCAATTACCGACTGCACAGACCATCGAGACGCGCTGCGGTCAACCCGGTGTCTGGGAGGCGTCCTCGTCCAGAATGATCACGGTGATGCGCCGCACCAGAAGACTACGTGCGCGCCCTTCCTCGTCTGGCCAGATTCCAACCCATTCCTGATCGTTGGGCTGTTCTCTGGCCGGTATCTCATGCTGGAAGCTCGTCACCTGATAGTCCGGGCCGATCTCGACCTCACGCCAGCCGCTATCACCGCCCCCGACCGTGAAATAGCCGATATGCGCGCTCGTGAGCGTGTCATTGAGCGAGCGCATCTCCACTTCCACGCGGATGGTGCGGCCGATGACGCGGGCCTCGAACTCCGGCGGCACGACGGCGCCCACTCCAGCGGACAGGCGTCCGGAAGTTTCCATCGAGGCATTCGCCGTCATGCGCGCCGCAGCGCCGCCCGCCGCCTCAGGCGTGAAGCTGACGCGCGTGCCAGGCCCGGGAATGAAAGTGGACAGGGCCGCGCCTTCCAGCTGAAAACGCGTATCGCTGACCTCCGCGCTGGCGCCGGCTGGGCGGATCTGCATGGCCAGATACACCAACGCAGCGACCAGAAGGCCGGCGATCGGGAAGAAGAGCCAGTCCGGCAGGGAAAACGAGCGAGCCACGATCCGTCATCAAGCTTGGGGGCGAAGAAGGCTCACGCTGTAGCAGCACTGGTACGCGCTGGCCAGCTACAGCCCCGGTCAACCCGCCGCGCGCTCTCGACGCGGCCCGGTCGCGGCGCTACACCGCGCCGGCATGCCTTTGCAAATGAGGAGCCGCTATCGATGACCCGTCTGGTGCTTTTGCGTCATGGCCAGAGCCTTTGGAATCTGGAGAACCGGTTCACCGGCTGGGTCGATGTCGATCTGACCGAGCAGGGTGAAGACCAGGCCCGTCGCGCCGGCGCGCTGATGGCTGAGGCCGGCTTCGCGCCTGACAGAGCCTATGCGAGCTATCTTAAGCGCGCGATCAAGACATTATGGCTGAGCCTGGATGCGCTGGACCGGGCCTGGATTCCGGTGACCAAGTCCTGGCGCCTCAATGAGCGCCATTACGGCGCGCTCACAGGGTTGAACAAGGCTGAAACCATCGACAAGCACGGCGAAGACCAGGTGCGCGTCTGGCGGCGTTCCTTCGACACGCCGCCGCCGCTTCTGGACGCCAACGATGACCGCCATCCCCGCTTCGATCCGCGCTATGCCGATCTTGACCCGAACACGATGCCCGCCGGTGAAAGCCTGAAGCTGACCCTGGACCGGGTGCGACCCTATTTCGAAGCCGAGATCGCACCCGCGCTTGAAGACGGAGGCGAGATCATCATCGCCGCACACGGCAATTCGCTGCGCGCCATCGTGATGATGCTCTTCAACGTCTCCGCCGACGAGATCATGAAGGTGGAAATTCCGACCGGAAACCCGCTTCTGATTGATCTGGAGAACACACAACCACGCCAGGCGCGCTATCTCGACACAGCGCGCGCAACCGAGCTGCCGGCGATTGGGTAGACCTTGAACCGGGTTTTTGACGACCAGCGCTTTATGGACGCCGCGCTCGCCCAGGCCTTTGCGGCGCTGGGCTCCACTGCGCCGAACCCGGCTGTGGGCTGCGTCATCGTGAAGGATGACCGCGTGATCGGCGTTGGCGCAACCGCGCCTGGCGGACGTCCCCACGCAGAGACACAGGCCCTGGAGCAGGCCGGTGCAGCCGCGCGCAACGCCACCGCCTATGTCACGCTGGAGCCGTGCGCCCATCATGGCCGCACTCCGCCCTGCGCTGACGCGCTGATCCAGGCCGGGATTGGTCGGGTGGTCATCGCCTGTCACGATCCGTTCGCTGAGGTGGACGGCAAGGGCGCGGACCGCCTGCGCGCGGCTGGAATTGAGGTTGATGAGGGTATGCGTGAAACAGAGGCCCTGGCCCTGAATGCAGGCTTCTTCAGTGTTGTGCGCACCGGGATGGCGCTGATTGGGAACGATCCCAGACCAGCCCTGTTCGATGCCGAGCTTGAATGCGAAGCCGGTGAAGATGAGAACGCCGCCCTTCGCCGGCTGACCGCAAGCGGGGCCACGCGGGTGCGACGCAGCGATTAAGAGCCGATTAAGCGCATCGAAACGCGATATTAAATCGGGCGGGCCTAGGGTACGCCGATGTGCGCTGAACTCGGGAAGGGCCGTCCGCAATCATGATTGGCAAGCCGGTCGTCTTTACACCGCTGACCCAGGCTCAGGTCGATGCGGTCTGCCAGCGCCATGAACGCTTTCTGGGCGGTCGACCCAATGGCGCACGCGCCAACCTGTCCTTCAAGATGCTCGAAGGGCTCGACTTCTCCGGCTATGATCTCACCGATGCGGATTTCTCCGGCGCGATTCTGGGCGGGGCTCATTTCTGCGGCACGAAGCTGAGCAGCGCGGTGTTTTTCGCCGCCGACCTGCGCCGGGCCAATCTTTCCGGCGCTGATTTGCGCCGGACCGATATGCGCGGTGCGATCCTGCGCGGCGCCAATCTCATCGGCGCGGACCTGGAACGCGCCGACATGCGCGAAGGGCTGATCGCCCAGGTGGACCGCGAAAAAGGTCTCGCCGTCATCAAGCACAAGGAACAGCCCGGCGAGCTCGGCGAAGCGAACTTCACCGGCGCCAATCTGGCCGGCTCGAAAATGACCGGCGCCGTCGCTCAGCAGGCCGACTTCACCGATGCGGTGATGATTGGCGCGCGCATGACCCGCGCCATCCTGCGCGGCTCGCGCTTCAGCGGAGCCAATCTGGAAGGCGCGGACCTGAGCGGCGCCGACCTGTCCGAAGCCGATCTGACCGACAGCATACTGGTCGGCGTGAACCTGACCCGCGCCAACATGGCCGGCGCCTGCACCGAAGGCGCGCTAACCGACGAACCCTGCGGAGAACAGGTCGACGCCGACGCGCAGGACGTGATCGACGCGCTTCAGTCTCATGCGCGCTGGTGCGAAACCGATGGCGCAGAAGGCAAACCGTCCACCTTTGAAGGGGTTGATCTGCGACCGTTGAAATCGCTTCGCGGACGCAAGCTGACCGCCTTTCAGGCGACCGGAGCGACGCTGTACGGGCTGGATCTTGAAGGCGCGCAGCTGCAGGGCGCGCGTCTGGCGCGAGCCGATCTTCGCATGGCCAAGCTGGCCGGCGCCGATCTTCGCGGCGCTGATCTCACCGGTGCGAAACTGAACAATGCCGACCTGACCGGCGCCAAGCTCTGCCCGCTGCTGCTACCCGGTGACCGGTTGATGGCGAGCCAGCTCGCCGCCGCTCAGGCGCGCTATGTTCGCTTTGTGGAAGCCGATCTGCGTCATGTGAACGGCGCAGGCGCGGACTTCTCTTACGCCGAGTTCAAGAAATGCGATGCACGCCACGCCCGCTTTGACGGCGCCTGCTTCACCGGAGCCAAGCTGCCCGAAAGCTTTGAAGGCGTGGTCGACAGTATTGAAGGCGCGGTGGACGTCGACGCCGCCTAGCATCGTCGGGCTTGCTTGCGCACCTCGGCCCGCACGCGTAAATACTCAAATTGAGCATAAGGGTGGCCGCTCCCCAGCGCCGCCTTCTCGATGGGTAGATTCATGAGTGGTTTCAATAATCTCTACCGGCATGGCATGGCCCGTATGGCGGTTTTCGCCCCAGTCGTCGCACCCGCGAACCCGGCCGCGAATGCGGACGCCATCCTTGAAAATGTGCGCGAAGCCGAAGCCCAGAACGCCGCTCTGGCTCTGTTTCCCGAGCTGACGCTGTCAGGCTATGCGATCGACGATCTGCATCATCAGGCCAGCGTGCTGGACGCCGTTGAAGGCGCCGCTGCGCGCGTGATCGAAGCCTCGCGTGACCTGGCGCCGGTCATCGCCATCGGGGCTGCGGTGCGGCTTCATGACCAGCTGTTCAACTGTGCGCTCATCATTCATCGCGGCGCGCTGCTCGGCGTCGTGCCGAAGAGCTTCCTGCCCAATTACCGCGAATTCTACGAGAAACGCTGGTTCGCCGACGCCTCAAGCCTCACCGCTGACCGCATCCGCTTCGCCGGTCAGGACGCCCCGCTTGGCGTCGATCTGGTCTTCGAGGCGGACGATCTGCCGGGCTTTTGCTTCCACGTGGAGATCTGCGAAGATTTGTGGAGCCCCACCCCGCCATCGGTCCAGGGCGCGTTGGCCGGCGCCCGCATCCTCCTGAACATGTCCGCCTCGAACGCCACCATCGGCAAGTCACGCGACCGCGCGGTGTTATGCGAAGCCCAGTCCAGACGGCTGCAGGCGGCCTATGTCTTCAGCGCTGCGGGAACCGGGGAAAGCACGACGGATATCGCCTGGGACGGTCAGTTGACCGTGTTTGAGCTCGGCGAACCGCTGGGCGCGAGCGAACGCTTCACGCTCAACGGATCCAGCCTGTTCGCCGATATCGACATCGAGCGGATCGGTCAGGACCGACTGCGCAGCTCCACCTTCCGCGATGCAGTCGCACGCCGCAGCCAGCCTTTCCGGCGCGTGAGCTTTCAAGCGGCCCCGCCGCTTGATCGCGACATTCCGCTGCAACGCGAAATCGCCCGCTTTCCCTTCGTCCCGGACGAAATCGAGCGGCTCGATGAAGACTGTTTCGAGGCCTACACCATTCAGGTGACAGGCCTGTCCAAGCGCTTAAGGGCGACCGGCATCCGCAAGGCGGTGATCGGCGTGTCGGGCGGGCTTGATTCCACACAGGCGCTCATCGTGACGGCCCGCGCCTTCGACCGATTGGGCCTCGACCGGTCCGGCATCCGAGCGGTGACGCTGCCGGGCTTCGCGACCAGCGAGACAACGCGCGCAAACGCGATTGCGTTGATCGAGGGGCTGGGCGCCACGCATCAGGAAATCGACATCCGGCCTGCGGCCGGACAAATGCTTGATGATATCGATCATCCGTATTCGGATGGTGTCAGCGATTTCGACGTGACGTTCGAGAATGTGCAGGCCGGGCTGCGGACCGATTACCTCTTCCGCCTGGCCAACCATCATGACGGGCTGGTCATCGGCACCGGCGACTTGTCGGAGCTGGCTCTGGGCTGGTGCACTTATGGGGTGGGCGATCACATGTCCCACTATAATGTGAATGCCGGGGTGGCCAAAACGCTGATCCAGCACCTCATCCACTGGTGCGCCGACCGCGAGGAGTACGGCGCGGACGTTTCTGCGGTGCTGTTGCGTATTCTGGATACGGAGATTTCCCCGGAACTCGTTCCCGCCGGCGCGGACGGCGCCATTCAGAGCACGCAGGACATTATCGGTCCCTACCCGCTTCAGGATTTCAATCTGCATTACGCGGCGCGCTACGGGCTGGGCCCGGCGAAGATCGCCTTCCTGGCGCACAGAGCGTGGGGCGAGGCTGAACACGGGCGCTGGCCGGCCCATACCGATGCGGATGATCGCCGAGCCTATGCGCTGGAAGAGATCGTCGACTGGCTCGACGTGTTCGCGCACCGTTTCTACCAGACCAGCCAGTTCAAACGCTCGGCCATGCCGAACGGGCCAAAAGTGACCTCAGCCGCCGCGCTCAGCCCGCGCGGCGACTGGCGCGCGCCGTCTGACGTGTCGGCCCGGGTCTGGCGCGATGAGATCGCCGCGCTGAAAACCGAGCTCGGCTTCTAGAACGAAAAAACGCCAGCGAGCGTATCGAGCTCGCCGGCGCCAGTCAGGCCGGTCAGGCCAGGTTAGGAAAAGCGAGGGAGGTGCGGACCGACACGGCAGGCGCCTGAACCGAAGCGTGTCAGCCGGGGGAGGAGCGACAGCCGTTCGGCCAGAACGCAGCCTGCTCATCGCCGATCCGCAGTCCCATCTGCGGCGGGCCCGCCAGCGAGGCGCAAGGGGCGCAGCGCGTGGCGAGAACCTGCCGCCGAGGCGGGTCAGGCGGCGGACTTCTTGCCGCCCTCGATCAGCTTGGCTTTCGTCTCGCCATTGATCGAGATCTGCCGTGGCCGCTTGGCTTCGGGAATCTCCCGCTCCAAGCGGATGGCGAGCAGGCCGTCGCGCAGTTCGGCGTCTTGCACCAGGACATTGTCGGCCAGGTGGAAACGGCGCTCAAAGGAGCGTTCCGCGATGCCGCGATGCAGGAAGCTGCGCTCAACCTCATCCTCGCCGCGCTCACGGCGACCGGTCACGGTCAGCACGTTTTCCTGAACTTCCACGTCGAGATCCTCAGACGAGAAGCCCGCCACGGCCAGCTCGATGCGGTACTCGTTCTCGCCGAGCTGCTCGATATTGTAAGGGGGATAGCCCGCGCCCGGCTCCAGCTTGGCGGCGGAGTCCATCATATCGGCGAGCCGGTCAAAGCCGACGATCGTGCGATAGAGCGGGGTGAAATCAACAGTACGCATTAGTCAGATCCTCCATTGAAGCGATCATAATCAGTCTTCAGATTCTGCCCGACCCATTCGGCGCCGGACGGTTTGCGCGACGGCCCGGAACCGGCCCCGTCGCTGATATGTATGTGGGAAGGCCTCCAAGCGCGCGCAAGAGGCTGCTAGTCTGAACCCGTCAACGCGCTCCTTCCTCATCGCTCCTGCAGGAGGCCCCTCATGCCGCTTCGCCCGCCCGCCATCATTCTGACCAGCCTGATGCTCAGCCCCCTGATGCTGTCCGCGTGCGGCGAACCGAATTCGGGGCCGGACGCAGAGCTCAGCCCGCCGGCTGCAGAGGAAACCGCAATGGTCAGTGAACCGGTCGGGCCGGAGATCGGCAGCCTGGAATGGGCGCTGGCCGGTGAGTGGCGCGGCGAGCAAGGCGCGCGCGACGCAGCGCGCAATCCGGCGGAGACACTCAGCTTCTTTGAGGTCGACCCGGCTTCAACCGTGATGGAAATCTGGCCCGGAGGCGGCTGGTACGCGAACATTCTCGCGCCCTGGGTGGAAAATAATGGCGGCCGTTATATCGCCGCCTGGACCCCGGTCGATCCGCAGAATGATCGCGCCGCAGCCTTCCGCGACGCCTTCACCGAGCGCATGTCCGCTGAACCCTTCGGCGAGATTGAGCTGACGAGTTTCGGGCCTGAGACCGGTCCGATCGCCGAGGCCGGAAGCATCGACACGATTCTCACCTTCCGCAACGCACACAGCTGGATGGGCCGGGGCATGGCGGAAAAGGCCTTCGCCGATTTCCACGCCGCGCTGAAGCCGGGCGGGCATCTGGGTCTCGTCGCGCACCGCCTGCCGGCCACCCGCGAGCAGGACCCGCGCGCATCCAGCGGCTATGTACAGCAGGACTATGTCATCGCCCTGGCCACAGAGGCCGGGTTTGAACTGGTCAACGCCAGTGAAATCAACGCCAATCCAGCCGACACCGCCGATCACCCTTTCGGCGTCTGGACCTTGCCGCCGGTGCTGAGAAGCGCGCCGCGCGGGGAGCCGACCGATCCTGAGTTCGATCAGACGCCCTATCTGACGATCGGGGAGTCCGATCGCATGACCTTGCTCTTCCGCAAGCGGGTCGATGGGCTGGACGGCGCTGAAACGGACGCGGAATAATGCTGATCGCCCTCTTCGCAGCGCTCGTTCAGGCCAGCGCCGGTCCTGCGCCCGAGGCGACGCCGGACGCCGCCGCCCTGGCTGAAATGCGGGCTGTGTCGGTCAGCCGCGTTTTCCCATATTGGGAAGATTATCTGGAAATGGATGAAGCCGAACGCGATCGCTTCACCCTGTTGTATGAAGTGCGCGGGCCTGGAGACGCCGCGCTCTGGCTTGAAACCGCTGAAGGCGGGACGCGATTGCTCGCACCGGACGAAAATGGCGTGGTCGCCGCGCCGGATCTCGCCGCCTTTGATCGCGATGCGCAGATCCGGGTCGATGCCCCGCCTGGCGCGATGTCGGTGAGCATGGTGATGGCGCCGCTGCTGGAACCGACGCTGAGTTATGAAGCCGATGCGTTGCGCGTCGCCGCCGGCCAGGCCAACGCCGCGATGCGTCGCATAGCGGGCGTCGCGGCCCTGTTCGCGCCCCGCATGGATGCGGTGCTGTTCGTTTTCGACGGACCGGCGCCGGACGCCTGGGCGATCTCGCCCGATGGTGAACGCCGTGCATTGCCGGTGGAGCAGAACAGGGTCTGGTTTCCGGTCCGTGAGCGCGCCTTTCGCGGGACCGAACGTGTGGAATTCGGCGCCGAACCCGTGCGACTTATCCTGACCGCGAGATAGGGCCGCTAACGGCTGGCCGCTGGCGCAAGGCGCGTTAAGAGCGCCTCATGGAGCGCGGGGTCTGAGCTTGCCAGGACATGCCCGCCCTCATGGCAATCACCGCCTGTCCAGGAAGTCATGACGCCGCCAGCGCCACGCACCACCGGCGTGAGCGCCGCAATATCCCAGACCTTCAACCCGCTCTCGACGACGAAATGCAACCCGCCCATCGCCAAGGCCGCATACCCATACGCATCCAGGCCGTAGCGAACCAGGCGCGCCTGGTCGCGAACACCTTCGAAGGCTCCGCGTTCGGCGGCCTCGAAAAGGTAAGGGTCTGTAGTGGTTCCGATGGCGCGAACCAGATCCGGCTCGGCACTGACGGAAATGGCCTCTCGTTGACCGCCGCGCTCCAGCCAGGCCCCTTTTCTGGCCCCGGCGTCCAGCCCCAGAAAGCGCTCGCCGGTCACGGGCTGATCAATCACGGACAGGATGGGACCCGTCTCATCGCACAGGGCGATCAGCACGCACCAAGTCGGCAGGCCGGCGATGAAGGCGCGCGTTCCATCGATCGGATCGATGACCCAGGTGCGACCGCTGCGGCTGTCCTGCGATGCGCCTTCTTCGCCGAGTCGCCCGTCCTCGGGGCGCTCTGCATCCAGGCGCGCGGAAATCGCCGCCTCAATCGCGCGATCGGCCTCGGTGACCGGATCAAACGCCCGCCCACCCAGCTTGTTGTCGGCAATCAGTCCGGCGCGAAACCGAGTGGCCACGGCGCGTCTGGCCTCATCAGCCAACGCGCCGCACAGAGCAAGCTCAGCCTCGACATCCAGCGACGCCATGTCGCTCAGGCCGCGTCTTCCGACTTGCCCTTAGCGACCGGGTCGAGGGATTTGGCCAGTTCAAGCAAACGACGACGAGGCCGCTCATTGAGCTTGTAATAGGCGCGCACCAGGTCGACCGTTTCCTTCTGCGACAGGATATCCGGGGCGAGGTCCTCGCCTTCGGGAGCCGCTGATTCGCCGCGGCCCTGCAGGCCTTCGTAGAAATATTGCACCGGCACGTCGAGCGCTTCAGCGAGCTCGAACAGGCGGCTCGCACTGACGCGGTTGGCGCCGCATTCGTATTTCTGGACCTGCTGGAAACGTATGCCCACCGCCTGGGCCAGCTGCTGCTGGGTCAGACCCAGAAGACGCCGGCGACGACGCAGGCGTTTGCCTACATGATGGTCGATCTCGTTCGTCATCGTCTAATCCTTCAACGCCTGTCGCGAATTATGCGACCGCTTAGTTCAGAATACAAAAATATGTCCGACAAACGCATAGCGCGTTGCGATTTGGATTTGAACGCAGCGTATGACAAATCTGCAAAAATTACAACCTAAGGGGTGATTTTATCACTCTGCGGCGGCATGTTCAGCCGGCTCGGCGCCTGTCAGACGAATCATCCACTCCCGCATCGCCTCCTGCAAGGCGTGGAAGCGGGCGTTTGGACGGATGCTGGCCTCGTCCATGTAGAGCCCGCGGCTGATCTCTACCTGCAACACATTCACACCCGCGTCCGGGCGCCCGTAATGCTCGGTCGTGTGACCACCGGCATAAGGCCGGTTGCGCGCCACGGTGAAACCCAGACGCCGGAAACCGGCTTCGGCCCTCGCCACAAGACCGCGTGCGCATGAAGCGCCGAACCGGTCGCCGAGCACGATATCCGCTCCGCGAGCGCTGGCGGTCGGCATGGAATGGCAATCGATCAGCACCGCTTCACCGAAGGCCTGGCGGGTCGCGCTGATTTCCTCGCCGAGTACGCGGTGATAAGGCTCATAGCAGGCCTGAAGTCTCAGCCGGGCCTCTGAATAGGGCAGACGGCCGGCATAGATTGCGCGCCCGTCTGCAGCCAGGCGCGGAACAACGCCCAAGCCCGCCGCCGCACGCGGCGATGGCCGCCAGGCTTCGGCGGGAAGCTTATCCTCGAACATGATTGGGTCGAGCTCGTGCCGGGCCCGGTTCGGATCGAGATAGGCGCGAGGAAACTGCGCCGCGATCAGGACCGCACCCATGTCCGGCGCCGGCGCAAACAGCTCATCGACAAAAGCGTCTTCGGACCTCCGCAACAGCTTCATCGGCAAGATGCTTCGAGCCAGGAAATCCATCGGGTATTGCGAGCCGGAATGCGGTGAGGCGAAGATGAAACGGCTCGTGCGCCGGGCCGGCGCGCTAACCCGCACCGCCAGCTGATCGCGCTCGACCGCCCGCATCGGGGCGCCTCCCGCCTCGTCTTTGAAATGCGCATCACTCATCAGGCCATTGTCGTGGCGTTGCGGTCCGGGTCAATGGCTCGGTTAAGCACAGAGAGGCGGTGGGGATTTGAGCGCTGGCTTCGCGCATCCGCGTTCAGCGGACCTTTACCTTGCTCGGTTACCATTCAAAATGTAGCAGGATGAATGCGGAGGGGCGCATGGCGCGGATTCTTCTCGCCGAAGATGATGATTCAATGCGGGACTTTCTCAGCAAGGCGCTGAAACGCGCTGGCCATGATGTCTCAGCCGTCGCCGATGGCGATGAGGGGATTGATGCGCTGGGCGGCACGCCCGGGGCGTATGAGCTGTTGCTGACCGATATCGTCATGCCAGGCGTGGACGGTATCGAGCTGGCGCGCCGCGCCGCAGAGATTGATCCCAGCCTGAAGATCATGTTCATCACCGGGTTCGCCGCTGTCGCGCTGAACGCCGGCGGTGGCGCTCCGACTGGTGCAAAGGTGCTGTCGAAACCCTTCCACCTGCGTGATCTCGTTGACGAAGTGGCCCGCGTGGTCGAGGCGGCCTGACCCCGGTCTCCGGAACCCCTCAGCGCCCGCTTCATCAATACAGAACGTGTAGGCCTGCCGGGTTGCGGCTGTGGGTAAGGCTGGCGCTTCGATCGCCGGCGCGCAATTATACCGACTTGGCATCGGTGAATTGGAGAGCGCAATGATCCGCAATCTGTTCGTTGGAGCATGTTTGACGGTCAGCTTATCCGCCCCCTCGCTGGGGCAGCCCGGCAACGCTCGCGCGGAGATGCTTGAGCGATGCTCAAGTATTGAGAGCAATGAAGCCCGCCTCGCCTGTTTTGATCTGGTGATGCGGGGAGGAGACGCCGGCGTCGAGTTCCCGGACACTTCAGCGTCAGCTGCGGGACGCGAGACAACGAGCCCGTCCGCACAGGCCGGCGCCGGTGTCAGCGAATTCGGGGAAGCGGAGTCAGGCGGCGGCTTTCCGTTGGCCCTGCCCGGTTTTGGACGCCCGGAATCGGAGAGTCGTGACGATCTGGCGTCAGCGAGAACGCCTGATTCCGCCGTGCTTGAAACTGGCGAGGACGGGCGGCTGGAGCGCGTCAGGATGACAATCCGCGAGGTGAGGACTGTCGGCTACAACACGATCAGATTTCATATGGCGAACGGTCAGGTCTGGGAGGTCACGGATTCTGACCGGGTCTGGATTCCGCGTGGTGACGATCCGCTCCAAGCTGAGATCCGGAGAGGAAGTTTCGGCGGCTATCTGCTTCGCATTAACGGAGAAGGCCGCGCCATCCGGGTGGATCGTCTCGACTAAAACAACGCGCACGAAAAGAACACGTAAAGAGCCCCGCCGATCTGTGGATCGGCGGGGCTCTTATTATGCACTCATGTGCTCTGGTTAGTCTGGAGGATTATGTTCAGCAAGGAACTCGGTCATCGACTGCAAGGTGATCAACCGAGTTCGCTGGAACAGAAGATTATGTCCGTCGCCATCAATCGCGACCAGCTCGACGTCTTTGCCGGCGCGACGAGCTGCATCGTACATGATCTCCGCCTGTTCAAACGGCACAATCAGATCTTCGCGTCCATGGATGAGCAGGAGCGGGACACGCCCTGAGGCGGTTTGGCGGGCCGGAGAGATCGCGATCATTTCATCACGCTCGGTGCGCCAATCGCCTATATACTCCGTCCAATAGTTAATCGACGCTCCGCCCTGACGGTCCCCTTCCCATGCCATCATTTCAAGAATGTCGGACACCGGAGCGCCCGCGATCACACACCGGTAGACCTCCGGCGTCAGCGCGTATCCGGCCAAGGCCGCGTACCCGCCATAACTCCAACCGAAGATGCAGACCCGGTCCGGATCGACCCAGCCCTGATTGACAAGATGCGTCACCGCATCAGTCAGATCCGACTGCATCTTGCGGCCCCACTCGCCATGACCGCGCCGAACGAAGTCCTGGCCTTGACCGGACGAACCGCGAAACTGCGGTTGGAAAACCGCATATCCCATATCGGCGAACGGCTGCGCCCACATATCGAATCCGAACCCGTCCCGCGCCTGCGGACCGCCATGGGGCAACAACACCATGGGCAAGTCGGCAAGCGGACGATCAACCGGACGGGTCAAGTAGCCGAACAGCTCAAGCCCGTCCTCGGCCCGGTAGCTAACAATCTCCACCGGGTGAATGCGCTCTTGCGGAATGTCAGGATAAACCGTCTGCAGGAAGTTCAACTGCCCGCTGTCGCGATCTAGGAGGTAGAAATCTTCAGACGTAGCTCCGCCAATGACGCGGACCAGAATGCGGTTTCCGGAAAGATCCCAGTCGGAAATGACGACGTCGGAGCCCTCGAACAGCCCGTTCAATTGGCGCTGCAGAGCAGCGAAACGGGAGTCGAACCATTCGACCTGGCGGCGCTCGGCGAGCCAGCGCACGCCGATCACCTTGTCCGTGCGCCAGTCGACGACAAAGGACGAAATATCAAAGCCGTCCGGAGCGGCAGCGTTACTGATCTCACCGGTCTCAGGATCAAAAAGCCAGCCTTGGAGTTTGTCCCGGTCGGCGAGCTGCGCGAACCAGACACCCCGGCCATTCACGTCCTCTGCGACGAGGCCGGACATCGATGAAATCGCACGGAATCCGTCGCGACCGAACCGTTCCCGCGAGAAGCGCTCTTCATAAATCTGGGTCCAGCTGCGGCCCTCCCTGGCGAAGACCCGCCATGTGCGCGTGTCGTCAATCCGGTCCTGGCGCAGCAACGGAGCTCCGCTTTCATCGACGACCCAGTTGACCGTGTCGACCGAGCCGTTCGCGACGAGGCTATAGTCGCCGCGATTGAGGTCGTATCGATAGAGGTTGACTGGAGTGTTGACGACATCACCGCGGCCCCGGGCGGCAGTGAAGGAATTGGCCGAGGTCCGTACTTCAACGACAGGCGTTGAGAGAAGGACGGTATTGGGCTCGTCGGGGAGCAGATGAACGATTTGCGACCCTGCGCGCTCGAATTCAGAATACTCGTTCGATCTGAGATCATAAATCACCTGGCGCCCGACATCGCCGCGCTCGGATCCATCCAGCAAACGCCGTTCCCGGTAAACCAGAACGAGGTGATTATCGGACGCCCAATCCACCGAAAACAGGAGACGATCGTCGATATCGCCCGCGAACGCGGCCAGGGCGAACGGGTCGCCGCCTTCAAGCGACAACACAATCACATGCATCTCGGTCCGGTCCTCACCGGCGATCATCGCCAACCGGTCGCCGGACGGCGAAATCGAAACGGACTGAATTTCAGGAAGTTGGGCGTACGCATCAAGCGGTACGACGCCTTGCGCCAAAGCAGCAGCGCCAGGCAGGCTCGCTCCTGCCAAAGTGGTGCTGACGCAGGCGGCGAGTACAGCTAGCGTTCGACGAAAAAGCATGACGGCCTCTTAGCTCAGTGGATGACGCCCAGACTAACAGGACTATTGCGGTGGTTTCAATTCTGCCGAACCGCTATCTCGGGCGTCGAAAACTTCAATCTGCCAAAGAAAAGGCCCGCCCCGATGGGGCGGGCCTTCTGAGTGTTGCCAGCCTCGATTAGAAGGCTTTGGACAGGTTCAAGAAGAACTGACGTCCAATCCGGTCATAACCGACGCCGATCGGAACACCGCGAGCGTCGAGCGTGGCGCCAATGTCCTCATCAAGCACCGGCGGATCCTGGTCGAGCAGGTTGTTGATGCCTGCACGAACGGTCCACGTGTCCTGCTGATAGGTCAGAGAAACATTGTGGTAGAAGATGGCGTCCACCTTGTAGCACTCCGGAACGAAGGCGGTGCCGCCGTCACAGTTGCCCGGCACGCCCAGCAGGCCGCCGGACGGATCCGGCTCGAACCGGCCTTGATCACCGATATAGCGCGCTTGCCAGAAGAGCGTCCACGGTCCGCTCTCGAGACGCTGGTTGAAGTTCGCACGCCAGTACGGGTTGCCGATCTGGCCCGCATCATCGTCGAAGTCAGGATCTGCACCTTCGAAGATGATCGTCTGGCTTACCTCGTCAGTCATCGTCGCGACGACATCGGAAGAGACGCGGAAGTTACGACCGAAGGCGTCGAAATCCTTCGCAACGGCGAGGTTCAGATCGTAACCCGCCGACAGCTCTTCTGCGATGTTGAACGGTGTCGCATCAACTTCCAGCAGGAAGCCGGTGAGCGGATCACGCGAACGGCGGGTACAGAACGGATCATCCGGGAAGTCTTCCGACGTATAGCACTGGGTGACCAGGAACTGAGCGGTAGGCGAGAACACCGAATTCTCGATCTTGTACTCGAAGAAGTTCACGCCCACGCGCAAGTCGATCCAATCGAACCAGGGCTGATCGACGACGAAGCCCGCCGTCCAAGCCGTGGACTCTTCCGGATCAAGACCGGTGTTGCCGGCGTTGAACACCTCGACCGAACCGGTGTTGACGCCGAGCGCCAGCGAGAACGGATCAAGGCCTTCGGTGATGCAGTTATTGATCACGTCGAGCGAACGGCCGTCGCGGTCGCCCACGCCGTCACCATCCAGGTCCTCACCACCGTTGTAGGTGTCGAAACCGGGCTCTCCGTCGGTATCGTCCTGAGCGGTGACCGGAACCTCACAGGGGTCCGTCACGGCGGCGAACGAAGACTGCCCTTCCAGGAAGAGTTCGCGCAGGTTCGGTGCACGGAACGACGTACCGTAGGTACCGCGGACGGTTAGCCAGTCGAACGGTTGATAGCGAATATTGCCCGAATACACCTCATTGCTGCCGTAGAACTCATGGTCCACGTAGCGACCGGCGAGCGAGACCTCAAGAACTTCGGCGAAGCGATGGCCTTCGAGAATCGGGATCGACGCCTCACCATAGACCTCGAACAACTCCACGCTGCCAGCAGTCCGGCGATCGGTGAAGAAACCGTCACCCAGGCCGCGGATTGTCGTGTCGTCGGAGCGCGTATCGATGGCCGATTCACGCCATTCGGCGCCAAGCACAACCTGCAAATCACCCGCGGGCAAGTTGTAGACCGGTCCGGTCACGAAGCCGCCGGCGATCCGCTCATCAACGAAGGTGGTCGAGGTGCGGAAGCCGCGCAGATAATCCACGATCCGCGGATCTTCGGCGACCGGCTCCTCGCCATTCAGCGGGAACAGGCCCGGGAACAGCATATTGAACGGAATGCACGGCTCATCGGAGATGCCGCTGTTGAACGGCGCGATCAACTCATCAACCGGCGCGCACTCGACAACGCCAGTATCCGGGTTCACCTGAACGTTCATGGAGCGGATGAGCGCCTCTTCACGGACAACCGTACGCTCAGCGAAGCCTTGCGAGCGGGTGTAACCGGCGAAGGCCTCATAATCCCAGCTCGGCAGGCCGGCGAAGGAAAGATCGCCTTGCAACCCGCCAAAGCTGCGCCACTGCGTCAGCTCAACATTCAGATAGTCGGTCCACGGAGTAAGCGGACGAACATCAAACCCGTCCAGACCCGGAACCGCAGGTGTCGTGAAACCGTTGAACGCCTGCGGCACGTACGGGCTGTCCCAAGCCGCGACGGTGCCGAGGGTTCCACGGTCAAACTCGAAATAGGTCTGGCGATTGGCGACGCCAAACTCGAAGAAGGCGGACGTGCCAGGCAGAATCGCGTCCAGATCGTACTCGCCGCTGAAGTAGGCGTTGAGACGCTCGCTCTGCGGCGTGAGCCACTGATCCTCGTTCTGCTTGACCCAGAGCTGGCTCAAGCCTTGGCCGCTGAAGTCCCAGATTTCGTAGTTCTCAAGAACGCCGAAGGCCGGGTTGGGCGTGCCGACACGCGTAACCAGGAAAGTCCCGAACGCGGGAATGAAGTCCGCGCCATAGCCGGTTGTGCCCACGAAACGGTCGATGAAGTCGTCGCTCGGGTCATCCGGCGTGCCGTTGTCGTCACTGACGATATCGAGCGGACCACAAATGGTCTCGCCGGCAAACACATCCCAACCGGTGTTCGGCTGAGCCCGGGCGTCATCGGCGTTGTGGCACATCCAGTCACGGTCATTACCGCGAAGCTCTTCAACATCGGTATGCTCAAGCGCGAAGATGAACCGCCCGCGGTCATTGGATTGACCCATGACCATGTTGATCTGGCTGCTCGCACCGCCACTTTCCTGCGGGGCGTTGTACTGGGCTTCGACCTGAATCCCGTCAAAGCTGTCGCGCAGAATGAAGTTGATCACGCCGCCGACGGCGTCTGAGCCGTAAACCGACGATGCGCCGTCAAGCAGGATGTCCACACGCTCGATCGCCGAGCTCGGGATGAGCGAGATATCCGGGAAGGACGGGGCGCCTTCAACGCCCGCCGGCGCCATACGACGGCCATTGACAAGGTTGAGCGTCCGCTCGGGGCCAAGCCCGCGAAGCCCGACCGCCTGGCCGCCCGGCCCGGCATCGGAAACGAACAGCGAGTTGAACTGTTGGTCGAGCTGCACGCCCTGAACCACGGTCGTGGACCGCAGAATTTCACCGACATCAATCAGGCCGGCCTCGGAGATGGTCGCCGAGTCGACCACCTGCAGCGGCGAGGTTGAAGTGAAAGAGTCGCGCCGAATGCGAGAACCTGTGACGACGATGCGATCGTCTGACGTCGCCTCGCTGTCGTCTTCGCTCGACTGATCCACAGTCACCGGCGGAGCCTGGCCGGCATCGCCGTCTTGCGCAATGGCCGGAACCGAGACGGCCGTCGCGGCAAAGCCAGCGAGAATCGTTGAACGCAGAAGGCGTTCTTTATCCCAAATGCTCACGATCGTTCCCCTTGTTGTTTGATCGTCATGATTTCCCGCACACATGCGGGTGACGCACGCCGGATTCCCGGCTGTCCGGGCGACTATGGAGAAAATGTCATGGCCCCGTAAAGCGCTGTTCATCAGATTGAGCTGCCACAATCCGGCCTTTGTCGCGCGATGTTGCATAAAGGTCATACAACACAAGCCCTAGGCGCGCCCGATTGACGCGCCCCGGTTGCCCAACCCTGGAGCAGGTTATCCACAAGCGAGCGACCCGGCCTCAGGCCAGGCCCTGAGCCAGCTCGCGCAGCTGCGTTGACGCAATCGCGACCTTTGACAGCGTCCATCCGCCCGATGCGGCCAGCTCATCGAGCGCCGCATCGGCGCGGTCAACATCAACCGCATGGGCCGATTGCCAGGCGTCCACCAGCGCTTCGGCCCAGTCGCGATCGGGCGTCTCCACCCGGGACTGGTGCGACCCGCCCGCTTCTCCGGCGAAGCCGATCATCGCCTCGCTGATCGATAGCTGGCTGGCGTAAAGGTCTTCGATGAGACGGCGCACGGCCAGCCTGTCCCAATGCAGGTCCGAGGAGATCCGCCCGCCCGAGCCGCGCAGCTCGTCAAAGCGGAAGCGCGCGCCGATGGCGTGGTAGAGCTGGGCGGTCGCCTCCAGAGGCCAGGACCGACGCACGGAAAGATCGATCACATCCGACGAGGAGGTGAGCGGACGCAGCTGTGCGACGTCGCGCGCCAGATCCTCCGGCGCTCCGGCCTCCACATAGGCGTCAAGGCGCTGGGTCATGCCTGCCTGGTCGTGCTCTGACGCGATGGCGCTGACGAACCCTTTCAGCTGATCGACGCCTGGTCGATAGGCGTCGATGATCTCGTCAATCGTCTCCACCTGGCCCTGCTCGAAGCCGCGCGCGCGCCGCGCCAGCCAATAGGTCTGGCGGCGAAGCAGGCGGATAATCTCCTCATGCAGCTGATGCTGCACGGCGGTCGGGGCCTGATTGTCCAGCGCATTGATGCGGTCGGTCAGATCCGAATAGCGGAAGATGGCGCGGCCCGCCTCAAAGGCGCGCGCCACCGCCGCGCCGTCAGCGGCGGTGGATTCCATGGCGCGGTGCACAAAGGTCGGCCCGCCCAGATTGACCATGTCATTGGCCAGCATGGTCGCGATGATTTCACGCTTCAGCCGATGCCCGTGCATCGCCTCGCCATAAGGCTTGAGCTGATGCGGGAAGTAGGACAGCAGCGCCTCGTTGAAATGCGGATCGTCAGGAACGTTGGACGCGACCAGCTCGTCAAACAGGGTGATCTTGGCATAGCTGATCAGCACGGCGATCTCAGGGCGCGTCAGACCCAGCCCCCGGGCCTTCAGCTCGCGCATGCCCTCGGCGCTGGGCAGGCCTTCAACCTCGCGGTCCAGCTGACCGGCGCGCTCCAGGCGCTGCATCATGCGCTCGTGGGCGTCCAGATCGGCGGCGGCGTTTTCCTTGGCCAGGGTGAGCGCAAGCGTCTGGTCGTAATTGTGCTCCAGCACGTGGTGCGCGACCTCATCGGTCATGGCTTCAAGCAGCACGTTGCGATCCGGCAGGCTGAGCGCGCCTTCGCGCACCATCGGATTGAGCAGGATTTTGATGTTCACTTCATGGTCGGAACTGTCGACGCCGGCGGAGTTATCGACAAAGTCGGCGTTCACCCGCCCGCCCTCACGGTCAAACTCGATGCGGGCGGCCTGGGTCATGCCCAGATTGGCGCCCTCGCCGACCACCTTGCAGCGCAGCTCACCAGCGTTGATGCGCAAGGCGTCATTGGCCTTGTCGCCCACCTCGTAATTCTGTTCAGGGCCGGCTTTGACATAGGTGCCGATGCCGCCGAACCAGAGCAGCTCAACATCCAGCTTCAAGAGAGCGCGAATGAGTTCGTTGGGCGCGACCGCATCGTCTTCCAGCCCGGTCAGGGCCTTGATCTCGTCGTTCAGCCTGATCGACTTGGCGGACCGTGAAAACACGCCGCCGCCCTTAGAAATCAGCCCGGCGTCATAGTCGGCCCAGCTTGAGCGGCCGAGATCGAACAGGCGCTTGCGCTCCTCCCACAGGCGCTCCGGATCGCTCGGATCGGGGTCGATGAAGATATCGCGGTGATCAAAAGCGGCGATCAGACGGATCTGTTTCGACAACAGCATGCCATTGCCGAACACGTCGCCGGACATGTCGCCGACGCCGGCCACGGTGAAGGGCTCGGTCTGGATATCCTTGCCCCGCTCGCGGAAATGGCGCTGGACGCTGACCCAGCCGCCCCGCGCGGTGATGCCCATCTTCTTGTGGTCATAGCCGGCTGAACCGCCCGACGCGAAGGCGTCGGAGAGCCAGAAATCATACTCGTCGGTCGCCACGGCGTTAGCGGTGTCGGAAAAGGTGGCTGTGCCCTTGTCGGCGGCGACGACCAGATACGGGTCCTCGTCATCCCAGCACACCACCTCCGCCGGGCGCTTCACCGCCTCGCCCTTGATGTTGTCGGTGATGTCCAGCAGGCCGCGAATGAAGGTCTTGTAGGCCTCGGCGCCTTCCGCAATCCAGTCCTCGCGCGGGCCGGATTTCGGCAATTGCTTAGGATAGAAACCGCCCTTGGAGCCAACCGGCACGATGACCGCGTTCTTCACCTGCTGGGCCTTGACCAAGCCTAGCACTTCGGTGCGGAAGTCCTCGCGCCGGTCCGACCAGCGCAAGCCGCCGCGCGCGACCGGGCCGAAGCGAATGTGAACCCCCTCAACACGCGGGCTCCACACGAAAATCTCCCGGTGCGGCTTGGGCTCTGGCAGATCAATCAGCGCGCGGCTGTCAATCTTCAGCGATATCCAGGGCTTGTGCCGCCCTTGCGCGTCGCGCTGATGGAAATTCGTGCGAAGCGTAGCCTGGAGCAGACGCAGAATCCGTCGCAGAGCACGATCATGGTCCAGACTTGAGACCTCGTCCAGCAGGCCCTGAACCTCCTGTACGATCGCATCGGCTTCGGCCTCTCGCCCCTTCAGATCAAGATCAAGGGCCGGGTCGAAGCGCACCTGAGCCAGCTTCAGAAGACTGTGCGCGATTTTCGGGTGCGCCGCCAGCGCCTCTTCCTGCAGAGCTTGTGACGGGTCCAGCCCCGATTGCTGACGATAGCGTGCGCAGGCTCGCAGGAAGGCCGCGTCACGCCACCCCACCGCGATGCTGAGGATGAGACGGTTGAACCCATCGCTCTCCGCACGCCCGTCCAGAACCGCGATGACCGCCTCTTCAAAGGCTGGCCCGACCGCTTCGAACGCCTCCATCTGGCCGGCTTCAAAGCGCATGTCGAACTCATGCACCCAGACCGATTCAACACCGGCCCGGGTATTGCGCCGCACGGCGTAACCGGATTCGGACCCGACATGCAGACCGAGATCTTCAAGAACCGGCAGCACGTTGGACAGGGAGAGCGGTTTAGCGGCCGAGTAGAGCTTCACATGCAGGCGCGCTTCGCCATCAGCGTCGACCTGGAAGGAACGCGCAGCGATCGGCGAGGCCTCCGTGAGGCTTTCCATACGGGCGATATCGAGCAGAGCCTCGGCCGGCTCATAGCGCTCGCGATAACCCGCGCTGTAGCCTTCCAGATAGCGATTGACCGCGGCGCGCAACGGCTTGTTCCCGGACAGGCGCGCAGCCGATTGCAGATCATCCTCCCAGGTGCGCGCCAGGCGCGCGATACGGCTCTCCAACTCCAACAGGTCGGGCTCGGGATGGTTGAACGGCTCCAGACCGATGATGAAGTGAACCCGCGCCAGCGCGCCATCGCCGAACATCGGATAGAAAGCCGATAGCCGACCGTTGAAGGCCTCGCGCAGAATGTCGCCGGCCTGCTCGCGCAGCTTGGCGTTATACCGGTCGCGCGGAACGAAGAGCAAAACCGAGGCGAAGCGGTCGAACTGGTCACGCCGGAAGAAGAGCTTGGTGCGTGGCCGGTCGAACAGGTGCAGAATGCCCAGGCTGATCTCGTAAAGATCCTCTTCCTCGGTCTGGAACAGCTCGTCGCGCGGATAGTTCTCCACGATGTTCTGAAGCTTTTTCGCCGAGTGGCTGCCTGGCGTCTTGCCGGCCTTTTCCAGAACCCGCCTCACCTTGCGCCGGATAAGCGGAACCTTGCGGGCCATCTGGTCATAGGCTTCTGCTGTAAACAGCCCCACAAAGCGGGTTTCGCCGACGACCTGACCATCTTCGCGATACCGTTTGACCCCGATGAAATCCATATAGACCCGGCGATGCACCCGGCTTTTCATATTGGCCTTGGCGACGATCACCGGGGTCGGGGCCCGCAGGAAGGCTTCAACCGCCGGCGCAAGCTGAGCCGGCTCCACCGCGCGGCGCAGGATGTAGCGCTCCGGGTCGCGCAGAACGCCGCGCCCGCTTTCGTTCAGGATGATCGGTTCGCGCGAGATGAGCTCGCCAGCTTCATCGAGATCGAAGCGGTAGGAGCGCGCGCCGAGGAAGGCGAAGTGGTCGTCGCGCAGCCAGCGCAGGAAGGCGAGCGATTCCTCGACCTCTTCGCGGGGCGCATTGGTGGTCGCGGCCTCCAGATGCGCGATGGCCTCGTCCATTTGCGCGCGCATGTCGTTGAAATCTTCAACCGATGCCCGAACGTCTTTCAGCGTGTCCAGAACGCCGGCTTCCAGCTCGCGACGCCCGGCATCGTCCAGCGGGGCGATATGGACCTGGATCATGGATTCAGCCAGGTGCTGCCCGCCTGACGCCACACGCAGCCCGTCTTCATCGCGCTGCAGATTCACGATCGGATGGAACATGGCCAGCACGTCAGGGCCCTGGGCGGATATCTCGCCCATGACCGAATCGACCAGGAAGGGCCGGTCGCGACTGATGATCTCCAGCACGTCGCGCATCATGGGCTCGCCCTCGCGCGTCAGCGCCGGGCGGACGCGAACCAGAATGCGGTCGCCGGGCCGGGTTTCGGCGAAAGACCAGAATTCGTGCAGCAGATGGAGCAGATCCTCCATCTTGACGCCTTCCAGATCATCGGCGAGCGCATCGTCATCGACTTGCCGGATGAAGGCTTCCACATCGCCCGGCCCCTTAAACGCCTCGCCCCATATGGTTCGGGCTGCGTCCAGCAGCGGGTTGAGTTCGTAGGCGTAGGCGACGCGAACAACGGCGCTCATGGGAACCTCTGCGGGGCTTTGACCGGCGTGACTCAATTACCGGAAAACTATTGCGGTTAACGCGAGCCTACTATCGCGAAAATCCGGTTCAAGCGTGCTCGCCCGCGCAGCAGACTTGCAGGCGTGTCGGTAGACGCGTCCGCCCCGTCATGCTTCCTTTCGCGGCTATGTTTCAACATCGCCCGGCCTCACGCCGCGCCGCCTTTAACAGGGCCGGCCACCGCGGCGCCGGTCGCCACGACGACAAGGATCGACCCATGCCTCACGCCCTCATCACCGGCGCCAATCGCGGCCTCGGCCTGGAACATGCCGCCCAATTGCTCTCGCGCGGCTGGACGATCACCGCCGCGGTGCGCGACCCGGCCGGCGCTGACGCGCTTAAGGCCCATGACCCAGGCGACGGGCGTCTGCGCATCGAAGCCTATGACGCGATGGATCTGAGCGCGGCCGCCGCCCTGCGCAAGCAGGTTAACGCGCCGGTCGATATTCTTTTCGCGAATGCCGGTGTGATGGGCCCGTCCGATCACGGCTTCGGATCCGCCGCCAGCGAGGCTCTGGCCGATACGTTGCGGGTGAATTCTATCGCGCCGCTGGCTCTGGCCGAAGCGTTCGCGGATCTCGTCGCGCAAAGCCAGATGAAGGTGGTCGCGTTGCAATCCAGCCGCATGGGCTCGATCAGCGACAATGATTCAGGCGGGCGCTACGCCTATCGCGCCTCCAAGGCGGCGCTCAACGCGATCGGAAAATCGCTCAGCGCGGACCTGAAGGATCAGGGCATTATCGTGCTGATCCTGCATCCAGGCTGGGTGAAGACTGATATGGGCGGGCCCAATGGCCTGCTCACCACAACGGAATCGGTCGATGGGCAGCTTGACCTCATCGCCCGCGCCAACCCGGCCATGAGCGGGCGCTTCTTCCACGTCAGCGGCGAAGACCTGCCCTGGTAGATCGCGACGCGAAAGCCCAGCTGAAAAACACCCCGGTCGCACCAAGCGACCGGGGTGTTTTCGTGAAGGTCGGCGTCGCCGAACGGGGACAGGACGGTCCGGCGACGCCTGACAGGCCTCAATCGGGCAGGCTGGGGGGACGCACGCTGAGGCCTGGTTCGTTGAAGGCGTTAATCACGGGATATAGAGCCCGCCGCCGCCGGCGCTAGAGGCGATGAGTGCGGCGCCGGCGAAAATCGCAACGGCCAGGAAAAGGGACAGATAGCGGGCCATTTCGGCCTCCTTGAGCGTTCGAAAGACTTCGCGCGCTGCAGGGGCTGGCGGCATGGGCGGCCCAAGGGGGAGGAAAGCCGCATCGCCGAGCGGGGGAGGAGACCAGCCCCTGCAGCGCGTGTGATTACAAGATGGTGTGAGCAGGTCTCTCGCGCCATGCACGATGCGTCACAGACGCGTGAACTGTGACTTTCCGTAGAGGAAACAATACCCGGTGGCGCAGCGCAGCGGTAAGGCCTTGCGCATGACGCGGTTATCCGCACCATTGCGCGCCTGCAACATGCCGCGCGGCGGCTTTGAGGCTCAGCGCTTTCTGCGCGCATGGGAACGAGATGACAGCCGATCCAGCACCCTCTGCGATCATGGTCTGCGGGGCCGGCCATTCAGGCTCCACCCTTCTGGGCTTCCTGCTCGGCGGCTGTCGAGGGGCCTTCTACATCGGAGAAGGCGCCAAAATCCGCTATCTGCACGACCCGGCCAAGCCGTTGCGCAAGCGCGCCTGCAAGATGTGCGGCGAGGACTGCCCGGTCTGGTCACGCTTTAGCTGGGAGCAGACCGCACCGCTTTATCCGCAAATTGCAGCGCTGACCGGCGCGCGCACCATCGTGGACACCACGAAGAACCCGAAATGGATCGGCGCGCGCGCCAGAGAGCAGGCCAGCCTTCAGGCTCGCGCCAGCCTCATCCTGCTGCAGCGCGACGGCCGTGCGGTGGTCAATTCGCGCCTGCGCAAATATCCCGAACGCGACCCTGAAACCCAGATCCAGGCCTGGGTCGAGCAGATGCAACGCAGCCAGGTGCTCTATGACGCGTTTGACGGCCCGAAGCTGATGCTGCGCTACGAGGAACTGGCCAGCGAGCCGGAAAGCACCGCGCGGCGGCTATGCGACTTCGCCGAGCTGGACTACGACCCTGCCATGCTTCGCTTTCATGAGCGCGAACATCATCCGCTGGGCGGCAATAACGGCACCCAGTATCTGGCCGCACAGGGGACGGCCAAGGCAGCCGGCGCGCCGGTCGCGGAGCTGAATGCGCGCAGCCGCGATTATTACGCCGCCCACGCGCCGGAGATCCGGCTGGATCTGCGATGGCGGACCGAAATGAAGCCGGAGCACGCTGCACTGTTCGCGCGCATGGCCGGCGAATTCAATGCGCCGATGGCGTGGGATGCATAGGCGGAGAGGGGACGCGCCGTGACGAAAATCGACCTGGTGTTCCGGCGGATCGACGAGCGAACGCGCGAGGTGTCGCTGGAACTCGCCAAGCGCCATATCCGGCCCGATGCGATCCACATCATGGATGATGTGCGCCCGTTCACCGAATGCGTGAACCAGATGCTGCGCATCGAGCATGATTGCGATTACGTGGTTTATCTGGATGCCGACAGCCTGATCCTGGAAGATATGCGCGGCTTCATCGAAAGCTGCGACAGCGCCTATGTGGACAGCTATGTCACCGATCGTTTCCGCGGGCGCATCCATTGCGGCGTGCACATCACGCGCGCCGACCTGGTGCGCCGGATGGCGTCGATCGAGCCGCCGCTGGACGACATGAAATACGTGTTGCGCCCGGAATCACGGCTGCGCAATCTGGCTATGAAACCGCTCAGGATGAGCAAGCAGTTCCGCAATTTCGACATCCTGCACGACTATTTCCAGTATCACCGCCACATCTTCATGAAATACGCCCTGCGGGAGCTGCGCAGCCGCACCGCGGTCCAGCTGCGCCGTCTGTCCATGGCGATGACCCACTGGCCGGATAAGGATGGGCGCGACGCTGATTTCAACACCGCCCAGATCGCCGTGGAGTACGCGCGTGAGCACGTACCCGCCGACGCCAGCCCGGCCCTGGTTCACGCCTTCATCGAGGCCCTGCCCCAGCACGCCGAGGCGGAGCTGAAACGTCGCGGAATAGAAGAGAAGCCGGACTTCACAATGGCCGATCTGGATGTCTGGCTGGAGCGCAACGACCATCGCCAGAAATTCGGCATTTCAGCCGACAAGCCGAAAGTCTTCGGGCTCGGGCTTTCGCGCACGGGCACGCGCTCACTGACCAGCGGGCTGCAGATCCTGGGCTATGACACCAGCCACTATCCGATCGACGAGGACACTTATACCGAGCTGGCGCACGGCCAGTACGATCTGACAATCCTGAAATACTATGACGGCATCACCGACATCACGACCGCCCCCTATTACCAGCAGCTCGACAAGGCCTATCCGGGCAGCAAGTTCATCCTGACCGTTCGCGACAAGGAAAGCTGGCTGCGTTCGTGCCGTAATCACTGGTTCAACCGCCCCGCTTTCAAGGCGACCGAAGACCCGGACGAGGAAACCCACCTTCTTATGCGCCAACTGCTCAGGGCGGCGGTCTATGGCTGCTATAATTTCGTCCCGGAGCGGTTCAGATGGGTCTATGACCGCCATATCTCGGAGGTGAAGGCCTATTTCAAGGACCGGCCGGAGGATCTTCTGGTCCTGGACGTGTGCTCCGGCGAGGGCTTTGAGAAGCTGGCCCCCTTCCTCGGCCGCGAGCTTCCCGCAGAGCCCTTCCCGCACAAGGGCGCAGTGCTCTCTCAACGTGTCGCTGAGGCCGAAGCGGCGGCGGCGAAAAGCAAGTCGGGGCATGTCGCAGCCGCTGAATAATCCAGCGCTCGCGTCATGACCGAGCCAGTCACCCAGGCTGATGCGCCAGGTTTGCGCGAAGCTGTCCGCCAAGCCGGCGCCCTAATCGCGCTGGTCTGGCGCACCGCGCCGGCGCTGAGCTGCGCGATCGCCGCGGCGACGGTCTTGCTGGCGCTCGCCCCGGCCCTGGCGGCCTATCTGGCCAAACTCATTGTAGACGGCGTGCTGGCGGCGCTGGAAACCGGGACGCCGGAAGACCGCCGCCAGGTGATGATCTGGGTCGCCGCAGAGGCCGGCGTGCTGGGCGGCATGCTCGCGCTTCGCCGGATGCTGGCTTTCCTGAAACGGGTGCTGCACGCCGAGTTGGGCCAGGCGGTCAGCCGGGTCATTTTCGACAAGACGCTGTCGATGGATTTGTGCACAATCGAGGATGCTACCGTTCAGGAAAAGATCATCCTGGCGCGCAAGCACGCCGCCGCCCGGCCCTTTGCCCTGATCTCGCGCCTCTTCGACACCGCGCAATTCACGATCACCATCGCGACCTTCTCCGCCGTATTGTGGTCGTTCCATCCGTTGGCGGTTTTCGTCATCGTGATCGGCGGGCTGCCGCTCTTCATCGGCGAGCTGCGTTTCTCCAGCGAGGCCTTTCGTTTCTACACCGCGCAGACCGCCGAGATGCGCCGACGCACCTATCTGGAAGGGCTGATGACCAGCGACGGTGCGGCGACCGAACGCCTGCACGCGCGCAGCGGCGACGCGGTGCTGAACCGTTATCGGGCGCTATTCCAGTCCATGTTCGGCGCGGACCGGCGCCTGCAGGGCCGGCGCGCCTGGGCCGGTGTGGCGCTCATCGCGGCCAGCTCGCTCATCTTCGTGCTCGGCAAGGGGTGGGTGGTCTGGGAAACGGTTCTCGGCGCGATCACGCTGGGACAGATGATCATGTACGCCGCGCTCTTAAAGCAGGGGCAGAACACGATGACTTCGCTTCTGGCGACCGCATCGGGCGGATATGAGGATCTGCTCTACGCCTCCAACCTGTTCACGCTTCTGGCCTTGCCTGAAGGGGTCCGGCGCGGCGCGCTGGAAGCCGGACCGAAGCCGGGCGACGGGTATCGGCTGAGCGCGGTGCGTTTTTCCTATCCAAGCACGCAGCGCCCGGCGATTGACGGTCTGAATCTGCACATCCCCGCCGGTCAGAGGCTGGGCGTTGTCGGTGCGAACGGCTCGGGCAAGACCACGCTGATCAAGCTGCTCACCGGACTCTACCTGCCTGATGAAGGCGAGATCACGCTTGATGGCGCCCCGATCGCCGACTGGGCGCCGGAGGCGCTGTTCGCGCGCACTGCAGCGCTCTTCCAGCCCTTCGGGCGCTATAACCTCACCGCAGGCGAGAACATCGCGATCGGCTCCGATCTGGAAAGCCGGGATACGCAGGAAGACGCGCTCTGGGCTGCAGCCGAGGCCGGGCTGGCCGCGCAGATGATCCGTGAATGGCCCGATGGAATGGATACGCGCCTGTCGCGGCAGTTTCTTGATGGGCGCGAGCTGTCCGGCGGTCAGTGGCAGCGCCTGGCTTTGTCGCGCGCGCTGATGCGAACGCAGGCGGACACGCTAATCCTTGATGAACCCACCTCCGCGCTTGACCCCGAAGCGGAGGCTGAATTGCTGCAGACCGCCGCCAGGCCTGACCGAACAACCATTCTGGTCAGTCACCGCCTGTCCAACCTGCGCGCGGCCGACCGCATCATCGTGCTGGAGCGCGGCCGGATCATCGAGGCTGGAAGCCATGGCGAGCTGGTCGCCGAAGGCGGCGTCTATGCCGCGATGTTCGACACCCAGGGCGCGTTCTATCGCGACGAAAACTAGAGCGAGCTGGTCAGCCGCCCCAGATTGCTCGCCGCCGCCATGGCCGCAGCGCCGACCTCTTTCAGGATCGCCTGACGCTTTTCATCATCCTTGGGCGTCTCCCGGGCGATCTTTGAATACCCGTCCAGCCTGGAATTTCCGATCCAGTTGCGAACCGCTGCGTTCTGTGAACAGGCATAGCGGTTCATCGTGTCGGCCATCAGCCCGCGCACATAGTCCTCCACCGTATCGGTCAAAGGCAGCGGGGCGGTGAAGCTGTTCTTTTCCTCGTCCGTGTCGAACGTCGCTTCAAGGAAAGCGGCGAAGGCCGCGCTGAAGGGCAGCATGGGGAATCGCGTCATCTGAAGGGTGATCCGGTCACCCGCGAAGACCGGTTTGAGATCGCGCACCGGCAGGGCGGTCGAGGTGCAATCAATCACCAGCATGTCAGGCCCGCAGGCGCGGCGCTCGCCATCGGAAAACTCCAGCCGGCCCGCGCCGGCGCGGGCCAGCCGCTTGCCCCGGATGATGTCCGGCAGGCAGCGCAGCAAGGCCAGCTCGCCCTCGCTGATCGTGGCGGCGTGGAACATGGTCGGCTCGATATCGGGGTCGAGCCGCAGCCAGGCGCCGCAGGCCTCCAGCCCCGAGGCGAGTTCTGAGGCCTTGCCGGCCTCAGCCATGACGCGGCGCTGCTCGGCGAAACTGGTGAAGGTGCTCTCGAAGAACTCGGCGCCAGGCTGGGTGTATTTGCGGTTCAGCATCCAGGCGTCGCGCGATACGACCCAGCTGATCCGCTCCGGCGCGACGCCGTTCTCCAGCAGCCACACACAGGTGTCGACCCCGGTCTTGCCCGCGCCCACGACCGTGAAACGGGCAAACTGCGCCGCCAGGCGCGGCAGATCGTTTGGCGGGCTGACAGCAGCCCCGGGCTCGACCTCGAACTTGGGTCCATGCGTGGCGGGAACCGCATTCTCATACCAGCTGGCGTCCACGGTTTTACCGCGCACCGAGATCGGCGTGACCTCGCCGGAGAGCACATGGCGCAGCGTTCCATCCTCGCGCGCTTCGGTGAGCGGCAGCCAGCGCACCTGCCCGGACGGGATCAGCCGGTCGCGCATCAGTGCGTGAAAATAGTCCAGAATCTCAGGGCCTTCAGCGAGCTCCATAAACCCCGCATTCGGCCCGGATGTCTCGACCCGGTCCCGGCCGAGGGGCGTGGATTCCACCCCGTAGAAGATCGAGGGCTGATGCAGCTTCACGAAGGAATAGGCGTCATTCCAGTGTCCGCCCGGCGCAGAGCGCTTGTCGACAATCGTGATCGCCGCATCACAGCGCGTCACCAGCTCATCAGCAAAAGCCAGCCCCATCGCACCAGCGCCGATGATGAGATAATCCGTCTGAAGGGTCATTCGCCTATCTCCGCTGGCCGGCATTGTCCATCAGTCCTGGCCCGCTGACACCATAACCATCGACGCAAGCCTCACAGAACCTTCACCGCACCGGGCTGACATACCCGGGCGGCTTCACCGTCACGACAGAGCAGTCCACGCTGTTGAGCACGTCTTCAGCGGTATTGCCGATGATGAAGCCCGGCACGCCGGTGCGCGCAATCGTTCCCATGACAAGCAGCTCCGCCTGCACGGCGTGAACCTCTGACGGGATGACTTCGCGCGGATCGCCGCGACCGACACGCGCATGCAACCGGATGTGATCAAGCCCCAGATCGTCCATGCGACGGCGCGCCTCGTTCATGAAACGCTCCAGCGCGGCGCGGTGATGATCGCGCACCTCATCAAGATACTGCTCGATATCATCCTCTTCATCGGCCCATAGCCGGACCAGACCTTCACCCGGCGCTTCCCAGGCATGGATGACATGCAGTTGCGCATCCGACAGCGCCGCGATGCGGGCCGCGGTTTCCAGAATGCGCAGATTAAGCGCCGACTCCGTTTCCGGCTGTTCCGCAGTGAGAGGATCCACATCGACCGCAGCCAGGATGGTGCGGGACTCAGACGCCGCGTCGCTGCGGATCAGCCAGACCGGGCTTGGGCATTTACGCAGGAGATGCTGGTCCGTGCTGGCGAAAAACACGCCGCGCGGCCCGGACAGGTCCTCAGCTGTCTTCAGAACGAGCCCCGCGTCCTCCTCAATCGCGATGCGCACGATTTCAAGAAACGGCTTGCCCAACCGCGTCACCCTGCGAACCGACATATCCAGTTCAGCCTGATCGCACGCCTCTTTCAGCCGACGCTGAAGCTCGTGTTCCAGCCGAGCCATAGCCTCGTCGCGCGATAACCCGGCCGTCTTGGCCATCGTCCTGAGATCGCCGGGCGGCTGCTCGACCGCGACGGCTATGAGCCGCGCGCGCATAGCCTTCGCAGCCGCGCTGGCGCGTTTCAGAATCGCACCGTCGGACCCATCCGCCCGGCAGACGACCAGGACTGCCGCGCCCGGGGCCGGATCGCTCGCAACAGGTTTGTTCATGAACTCAACTCCTTTTGACCGGTCGGGTCATCAGCGCCTTCCGGCGCGGGGATGCGGTCATTCATCACCAGGTCGGCGGCCTGCATGGCTGCATCCCTGAACGGCAGGAGCACCAGATCGGCGCCAGCCGCACGCAGCGGAGCCGCAGCGTCCTTGCGATGGGCCGCGACGGCGATGCGCCCCTCATATCCAAGATCGCGCAAGTGCCGGATCAGTGAGCGGCGCACATCATCATGGGTGACCCCGGTATCGTGCTCAGGCACGGCGGAAACCACCCATTCAGCCTCATCAATGGGCAGATGCGCCACCACTTCAGGGTCGGTCGCATCGCCGAACACCGCATCGATCCCGCGCGCCCTGGCGTAGCGCACGCTGCCCGGGCTGAAATCAACGCCGAGCACGCGCTTGCCGCCGGCCTGGATCGCCTCGGCGATGCCCAGGCCATAGCGTCCCAGCCCGATGATGATCACCTGGTGGCCTTTCTGGGCTTGCGCCATGCCGGTTGCTTCGGCCGGTGTGCGCTTGCGCTCGAACACGCCAAGCAGCGGAGAAACACGCTCATAGATCGGGTGTGAATAGGTGATCATATAGGTCGAGGCCGCGATGGTGATCAGCCCAACGAGCGTCACAAGCCCGAGCGCAGGCTCCCCGACATGGCCGAGCGATACGCCCATCGCCATGAAGATCAAAGAAAACTCGCTGATCTGCGCCACGGTGAGCCCGGCCAGGAAACCGGTCCGTTTTCGATATCCCATGGCGCCCATGATCGCGAGCACGATCAGCGGATTGCCGATCAGAACGAAGACCGACAGGACCAGCGCCGGGCCAACGCTCGCGCCGAGCATGGACAGATCCAGCGCCGCACCGAGCGCAATGAAGAAAAAGAGCAGCAGGAAGTCGCGCAGCGAAGCCAGACGCGCCGCGATCGCCTCGCGAAACGGGGTTGAGGCCAGCGATACGCCCGCCAGGAGACCGCCGAGCTCTTTGCCGAAGCCCAGATAGTGCCCCAACGCAGCCAGCAGAGCCGCCCAGCCGATCGCAAAGGACAGCAGCAATTCCGGCGCGCGCGACAACCGCTCAACAAGCGGATTGGCGATGAAGCGAATGAATACGCCGACCCCAAGGAGCATCAGCAGCCCGTAGCCGAACACGCGCGCCACATCGCCCAGCGCGTCCTGGCCGCCCGAACCGGCGCCGACGGCGGACAGAACGATCATCGCCAGCACCACGACCAGATCCTGCACGATGAGGAAGCCCAGCGCGATGCGGCCATGCAGGGAGTCGATTTCGCGCTTGTCGGACAGGAGCTTCACGATGATGATCGTGGAGGAGAAGGTCAGCGCCACCGCCACGTACAGGCTGGTGATCGTATCAAGCCCGAGCGCCAGACCGATCAGAAAGCCGAAAATCGTGGTGAACGCCACCTGGCCGAGCCCTGTGGTCAACGCAACGGGCCCGAGCGTTCTCACTAGCTTCAGATCCAGCTTCAGCCCGACGAGGAACAGCAGGACCGCGATGCCCAGCTCGGCCAGGAGGTCGATATGCTCTTCAGAGCGCGCAATCCCGAGAACCGACGGGCCCGCCAGTATGCCGACCGCAATGAAGCTGACGATCAGGGGCTGACGCAGCAGCAGGCCGATAAAGCCGACCCCGGCCGCAAGGACCAGAAGAGCGGCGACTTCGTAAAAGACGTAGCCGGTAATCGCGTCGGTCATGCGCTCGCAGGCCCTCTGAAGCGGAACGGTCGAACAAGGAGAGCAGCCTGGACGCGGGCGAACCCCATAGGCGAACGCAGCGCCCGAAAGCGCGATCAGGACAAGGCGGTATTGGTTTGCGAAGTATCACAGCGCGCACCGCTTTCGCACATGCGGCGCAAAGTCACTCTCAGCCGATTTTTCTACGGGCTGATGATCCTACAGGGCTTTGGCGAAGCCGCGCTAAACCGCACAGACAGTCACTCGCCCGGAAGGCGGTTACATCCATGGACACGCAAAGAAGGAAAATGGAGCGGGCGATGCGATTCGAACGCACGACCCTCACCTTGGCAAGGTGATGCTCTACCCCTGAGCTACGCCCGCTCAAAACCTGCGTACAGGGCTGGCCGCAAGCGACCGTGAGGCGGGGTGTATCGCGCATCGCCGAAGGTTTTGCAAGCCCGGCCTTGAAGGCTTTTTCAGCAGGGCGTCGCCCGGTTGAAGATCGGATGCCGGGTTGAAGCGCGGCCCGCGTGCTGGCATCAGGCTGAGTCATGACCGAAGCCTTACGCCCCAAGACCGTCCCGGCGAGCCGTGATGAGCTGTTCGCCTTCCTCGACACACTCGAAATTGCGCACGCCACGACCGATCACGCACCGGTCTTCACCGTAGCCGAGGGCGAGGCGCTCAAAGCGCAAATGCCCGGCGGGCATAGCAAGAATCTGTTCCTGAAGGACAAGAAAGGCGCTCTGCTGCTCATCTCCGCCTGGCAGGGGACCGAGATCGCGCTGAACCAGCTGCACCGGCATCTGGGCTGCGCTCGGCTCTCTTTCGGTAAGGCGGAGCTGATGGAAGACGTGCTCGGCGTGTCGCCAGGCTCGGTGACCGCCTTCGCCATCGTGAATGACCGCGACCACCGGGTGCGCTTCATCCTCGACAAAGCCTTGATGGCGTTCGACCCGGTGAATTTCCATCCGCTGAAGAACGATGCAACGACCGCAGTCTCGCCCGGCGATCTGTTGACATTCACCCGCGCGCTCGGTCGGGAGCCGGAGCTGATCGACTTCACGGCACTCTGATCGGAACGCTTCAGGCGCACATGCAGCGCTTGCGCGCGCGCGACCGGCGGGCCACCTAGGGGCTGAAGCGAAACGCCCGCCTTTGAAAGGATGACCGCCATGCAGATCCTCGGTTCGAACGGCCAACCTGTCTCCGACCCGTCAGCCTCCGCCGCGAGCCCCGGCCAACCGGATGCAGCCCCGGGCGCCGCCGGCGATCTCATCAAGGACGGTACTGATCAGAGCTTTATGGCCGATGTGGTTGAAGCTTCTCGCCAGGTTCCGGTGCTGGTGGATTTCTGGGCCCCGTGGTGCGGACCCTGCCGCCAGCTTACGCCCGTGCTTGAAGCCGCCGTCGCCAAGGCTGGCGGCGCGGTGAAGCTGGTGAAAGTCAATATCGACGAAAATCCCGGCGTGGCCGGTCAGCTGCGCATCCAGTCCATCCCGGCCGTCATCGCCTTTCGCGACGGCCAGCCGGCGGACGGTTTCATGGGCGCCCTTCCTGAAAGCCAGGTTCGCGAATTCATCAAGCGCCTGTCCGGCGACGGGGCCGGCGCGGAGGAGCTCGCCGCCCTGCTGGAGCGCGCTGAAGCCAGCCTGAAGGCCGGTGATCTCGGCGGCGCGGCGCAGGACTTCGCCGTGGTGATGCAGAATGATCCCGACAATATGGTCGCCGTCGCCGGCATGGCGAAGGTTCAGATGGCCGGCGGCGAACCGGAACAGGCCCGCCAGCTCATTGATTCGGTCCCGGAGAACAAGAAGTCCGACCCGGCCATCCTGGCCATCCGCGCCGCGCTGGAACTGTCCAGCGAGGCGCAGGGTGCGGGCGATCCGGCGACGCTTGAGGCGGCCGCCCACGCGGCTCCGGGAGACGCAGGCGCGCAGTACGAGCTGGCGCGCGCCCTCATCGGCGCCGGTGATCTGGCAGCGGCCAGCGACGCCCTGCTCGCCAGCATCGCAGCGGACCAGGACTGGAACGAGCAGGCCGCCCGCCAACTTCTATTGCGCGTCTTCGATGCGGCCGGTCCGAGCTCCGCGATCGCCAGGGACGGTCGGCGCAAGCTGTCCTCCATCCTGTTCTCCTGAACCCGGCCCCTTTGCAGACAGGGCTGGCTGGATGGGGATGGCGCGCTAGTTTCTCCAAAAAGCGCGCCTGAACCGCGTTGAGGAGAGACACATTCATGGCCGACCCGTCATCGCCGCCCGCCCTTCTGCCGCTGTTTCCGATCCGCGGCTGCATTCTGCTTCCCGGCGAAGCGCTGCCGCTGAACGTGTTCGAGCCGCGCTATCTGAACATGCTGGACGATTGTCGATCAGCTGATGGCTGGCTGGGGATCATCCAGCCAGCCGATGGCGGCGCACGCGAGAACCCGGAGCTGGAGCCGGTGGGATGCGCCGGTCGTTTAGCCAGCTTTCAGGAAACCGAAGACGGCCGTTATCTGATCGTGCTGCAGGGCGTTCAGCGCTTCGAGCTGGAAGGTGAGAGCGATGAGCCGCGCCCCTACCGGCTGGGCAAGGCGGAATACGCGCGCTTCGCTGATGATGAGCGGGCCGAGCGCGAGGATGTCCGCGTTGAGCCGGGCTTCATCGCGCTGATGAAGCGCTATTTCGATCATGCCGGGCTGCAGGCCGACTGGGATTCGCTGGAGCGCGCGCCGATCGGGATGATCGCCGACAAGGTCGCCATGGCCGCGCCCTTCGCGCCGCCGGCCAAACAGGCCCTGCTGGAAGCGAAGGACTGTGCGGCTCGCATCCGGGTGCTCGGCGAGCTGGTGGAAGAAGCGCTCAATCCGACCGGACGCACCGGCGCGGTCTGAGCGCGTGGCATCAAGCCCTCTTGGCGCGCTCGGCCCGCCAGCTTAAGAACGTGATCATGACCGACACCTCGAACGACCAATCCGAACCGGCCAGAACGCGCGCCGACGTGGTGGATCCCAAGCTTCTGGAAATCCTCGTCTGTCCGGTGACGCGCGGACCGCTGGAGTATGATCGCGAGGCCGGCGAGCTGATCTCCCGTGAAGCCGGGCTTGCCTATCCGGTGCGCGAGGGCGTGCCGATCATGCTGCCTGAAGAAGCCCGCGAGCTTGAGGGCTGAGCGCCGATGAGCGCCTCACAAAGCCCCGACGCGCTGACCCGGCCCTGGCCGGTGGAGCTGGTGTTCAAGCGCGCCAAACGCGCGCTTCGCATCGCCTATGATGACGGCGCACGGTTCGACATCCCGTTTGAACTGCTGCGCGTGGAAAGCCCCTCCGCAGAAGTGCAGGGCCACAGCCCGAACCAGAAGAAACTCGTCGCCGGCAAGCGCAAGGTTCAGATCATCGAGGCTGAACCGGTCGGACGCTATGCGGTCCGCCTGCAGTTCGATGACGGCCACGGCTCGGGCCTGTATTCGTGGGATTATCTGCGCACGCTCGGCGAAGAGCAGGACACGCTCATGAGCGACTACCAGGCCCGCCTGAAAGCCGCCGGGCTGAAGCGTTAGGGCGGCTGAACTAAGCCGCGCTCTCGTCCGCTTCGCCGCTGTGAGGCTCCATCCCCGCCATCAGTGCCTGAATGGCGCCGAGCTGGTCGCGCGCGGCCGGGGCGCCGGCTTCCTGGCGCCCGGCGTCAGAGGACAGGATGCGCAAAGCGCGCGCCTGAGCGTCTGCGGTGCAGCGCCCTTTCGGGATCAGACCCTGGGCGGCGATCTTCAGCAGGCCTTCAGCACGGTCGAGCGCGGGACGCCCGGCTGCGCTGATCCGGTCAAACAGCTTGGTTTCATCCAGCACAGCGACGCCAAGCGCGTCGAAAGCTTCGGCCATTTCCGCCTTGTCGGTCTCAGGGAAAGCGCCGTGATCGGCGCGCTTTTGCAGCGCGGCCAGACGGGATAGACGCTCCAGCGGCTGATCCGGGCCGCGCCGGAACCAGGCCTCGGCGGTGTTGGATTTCAGCTTGGCGCGCACATAAGCGGCGAGCTTTTTCTTATTCCCTTCGCCGACAATGTTGTCTTCCATCGCCAGAAGGCGCTCGATTTCCTCAACCGGAGTCTGGGCGCCGGCGAGGGCTTCATCGACCGTGTCCGGCGCCAGAAGACGCGCCGAACGCACGGTGAAGGCCTCCACCAGGGCTTCCGGCGGCAGGTCCGGCCCGGACGCCGCGATCAGGCGCTGGGCGAGTTGGCGGGAGAGCTGAATCTCCTTGACGACGCTGCCCGGGCGAAAGCGGGTGGGCTTGCGCAGATCGGACAGGATGCGGCGCGCAATCGCCGAGCGCGCTTCTGGCAGATCGCCGGATTTGAACTTCGCAGTCAGCCGGCGCGCGGGGTCCGGCATGCGTTCCAGCGCCTCGCCATCGCTGTGTCCTTCAAACACGGCGGTGAGCCGCTCAACATGGTCGCCAAGATCGCGCGCATCACCGAAGATGTGGCGCATGGCGCGCTCAAAGGTCAGGGTTTCTGCCAGGAAGGCGTCAAGCTGGGCTGCGCTGACCGCAGCCGCTTCGGCCTCATCGGGCAGATCATCGTGAAAATCGATGAGGATTTCAGCCTTCCTGCCGATCCCGGCGGCGTTGGCGAGCCGGTCGGCGATCAGATCTCGCAAGCGCTTTTCAGGTCCGCCATCGTGTACGATCTGCGCGGAAAGCTGAGCGAATCCCGCCCCTTTGGGCGTCTTGGACTTGCTGCGGGCTTTGGCTTCCTTGCGGGCCTGGGCGACCGTCTTCTCCACCAGCGCGTTGAGCAGTTTCACATAGCCGTGCACAGGGGCGCTGGAGCCGGAGGCGCGCGCCACGGCGACCTTCTGGACAGCGTGCTGCACATCGGTGCCGGAGCCATCCAGCTCCTCTATGAGGTCCGGGCGGTGCATCAGCTCCAGCGGGCAGACCTCATGGCGTTCAAGCCATCCCGACAGGGCGCGGCGCACGGTTTCGCGCGCCGGCGGCTTGCGCAGATCGGCCGGGCTCATGCAGGGCAGGCTGGCTTCGGCGTTCTTTTCTTCAACCGCGCGCAGACGTTCAGGCCCGGACTCAAAAACCGGAACGCTGTGGAAAGTCCGGCTGTCCTCGTCAAACGCCTCGCGCGTTACGCGCACCGACCCGCCCTGGTGATCGCCCAGCAGGCTTTCCGCCTTCGACAGGGCATGCTGACGGTCATCGACCGCTTCGACCAGCGCCCAGGAGGCTTTTTTGTGCTTCTTCAAGAAGATCTCGAAATGGACCGCCTTGCGCGCCATGGTCCGCCCTTCCCGGTGACCTGAGTGAAGCACCCTAGGCCGATTACGCTTAATTCCCGGTAACCGGGCGCTTGCCAATGCGCGCCGCCCCGATAAGGTCAAATTTCAATGCGGCTCTAGCGTTGCGTACGAAACCCGGCAGCAGGCAGAACGAGAACGCTTCATGACGACGATCGCGCTGGTCGATGACGACGAGCATATCCTCACCTCAGTCTCCATTTTCCTGGAAGGTGAAGGCTATAATGTCCGCACCTTCACAGACGGGGCGAGCGCGCTGACGGCGCTGACCGAAGCGCCGCCGGATCTGGCCATCTTTGATGTGAAGATGCCTCGCATGGACGGGCTGGAGCTTCTGCGCCGGGTGCGCCAGACCTCCAACATCCCGGTGATCTTCCTCACCTCGAAGGATGATGAAATCGACGAGGCGGTGGGGCTGGACCTAGGCGCGGACGACTACATCACCAAGCCCTTCTCCCAGACGCTTCTGGGCCGGCGCGTGAAGGCGGTGCTGCGCCGTTCCCAGGTGGAGCCGGCCTCCGGCCCGGATGCAAGCGACCAGAAACCCATCGTGCGCGGCCAGCTGACGCTGGATCCGAACCGTCACGCCTGTTCCTGGAATGGCGCGCCGGTGCGCCTGACGGTGACGGAGTTTCTGATCCTGCAATCGCTCGCCCAGCGCCCGGGCTATGTGAAGAGCCGGGACAATCTGATGGATGCGGCCTACGACGATCAGGTCTATGTCGATGACCGCACAATCGACAGTCATATCAAGCGCATTCGCAAGAAATTCCGCCAGGTCGACGAAGCGTTTGACGGGATCGAGACCCTGTATGGCGTCGGATACCGCTACAAAGAGGCCTGAAGGCGAAACCGGCCGGCCCGCCGATCCGCCGCAGCCGTCAGCCCTGGCCCGGCTGGCCGCTCGGGCGCGCCCCTATATCGTCTCGCAGCTGACCGTGGTGATCGTCGCAGTCAACGCCGCCGCGCTTCTGGTGCTGGTGGCGGGCATGTTCGTGATTACCGAAAATCAGCGCGGGCTGATCCGAGCCAAACAGGATTCGCTGACCGCCCAGGGCGACATCATCCGCAATGTGATCGTGCAAACCGCCGTGATCGGCGCGCCGGCGCCGCGGATGAATAATGATGATGCGCGCCAGGTGCTCGCCGCCCTGTTCGTGCCGCCGGAAACCCGCGCCCTGATCCACGACCGCTCCGGGCTATTGGTGGCCGACAGCCAGCTTCAGGCGGGTCGCGTCGGCGTGGAGGTTCTGCCGCCGCCCGGCGAAAACGGCGGCCTGGCCGAACACGCCGGCGGCGTGTTCGACTGGATCGGGGACGCCTTTCTGACGGTCGCCCTGCCGGCCGAGGAGCGCGCCGCGCGCGAGCGCACGCTGCGTGAGGAAGTACTGCTGGCTATCGACGAGGCCCAACCCATCGCAGGCGTGCGCCGGGGTCCGAACGGACGGCGAGTGGTGTCGGTCACCCTGCCCATCCAGAACGTTCAGGCCGTTGTCGGCGCGGTGACGTACGAGTCCTATGATCTTGATGCTTTGGTGGTCGCCGAGCGCATGGCGATCATCCCGTACGTGATCTTCGCCCTGGTCATCTCCATTGCGCTGGCGACGGCCCTGACGGTGTATATCGCCGCGCCTTTGCGCCGGCTGGCGGATGCAGCGCGCCAGGTGCGCCTGGCCGGAGGCCGGCGCGTGCCCCTGCCGCGCATGCGTGGCCGCAAGGACGAGATCGGCGCGTTGGGCAACGCCTTCTCCGACATGACCGAGGCGCTGTACGACCGGCTCGACGCGATCGAGAGCTTCGCCGCCGATGTCGCCCACGAGATCAAAAACCCGCTCACCTCGATCCGCTCCGCCGCCGAAGTGCTGCCCAGGGCCCGCGATGATGAAAAGCGCGCCAGGCTGATTGAGCTTATCCAGCTGGATGTGAAGCGCCTGGACCGGCTGGTGACCGACATTTCCAACGCCTCGCGCCTTGATGCGGAGCTCGCGCGCGAGGATCTCACCCCGGTCGATCTGGCCCGGCTTCTTGGCGATATCAGCTCGACGTATGAGAACCGGGCTGAGCCGCGGGCCCATATCCGCCTAGCGACCGAGACGAGGGAACCGCTGGCGCTGGCCCATGAGGGCCCGCTCAGCCGCGTGTTCATGAACCTTCTGGACAATGCGCTGACCTTCTCGCCCGAAGGTGGCGAGGTGGAGGTGCGCGTTCAGCGCAGCGCATCAGGCGGGCGCGGTCGCCTGATCGTCACGATTGAGGATGAGGGGCCCGGCATTCCGCCGGAGAATCTGGAGACGATTTTCGAGCGCTTCTACACCCAGCGCCCGGTCGGGGCGGCGTTCGGGTCCCATTCCGGGCTGGGTCTGGCGATCGCTCGTCAGATCGTGCGCGCGCATGGCGGGCGCATCTTCGCGACGAACTGCACCGGGCCGGCCGGCGAGATCACCGGCGCTCGCTTCACCGTCGAGCTTCCCGCACTCGTTAGCTGAATGACCGCGCGTGCGACTGCCAAAGCAAGGAAGGGAGCTACGAAGAGGGCTTTCCGAAGTCCGCTAACCGCGCTTTAGTGACATCAAGTTGTCATTTGCAAAGCGGCGCGTCTGCTTTGAACCATTGGGGAAGTTCATCATTCGATGATCGGGATCGTCGTTGTCACACACGGTCGTCTGGCCGACGAGCTGGTCGCCGCTGCCGAGCATGTGGTCGGCCCGATGGACGCGTGTTCAGCCGTTTCAATCGGCCCGGATGACGATATGGATCGTCGCCGCGAGGACATCCGGGACGCGGTGAAGGCCGCCGATAGCGGTGATGGCGTCATCATCCTGACCGACATGTTCGGCGGCACGCCCTCCAACCTGTCGATTTCTCTGCTCGAGAAAGACAAGCTGGAAGTCATCGCCGGGGCCAACCTGCCGATGATGATCCGGCTGGCCGAAGGCCGGCATGATGAAGATCTGGCGAGCCTGGCGATCAGCGCGTGTGACGCCGGCAAGCGCTATATCGCAGTGGCGTCCGTCATTCTGGATGGCGCCCAGTGACCGTTGAGCGCACGGTTGAAATCTGCAACAGGCGCGGCCTTCACGCCCGTGCGGCGGCGAAGCTGGCGGCGGCGGCGCGTGAGTTTACCGCCCGCGCGGAAATCCGCCGTGACGACGAGCGGGCGCCGGCCGATTCCATTATGGAATTGCTGATGCTCGCGGCAGGCCCGGGGGTGAGCGTCACCGTCGCCGCGCAGGGCGAAGACGCCGAAGACGCCGTTGAGACGCTCTCCGCCATCATTGAGTGCGGCTTCGACGAAGACGAGTAAGCCCCCGGCGCGCTGAGCGCACGCGTCATCGCGCGGTGTCGTCGTCAGAGCTCCCTTCGCCCGGCGTCGGCGGGGCCGGCGGCGCTTCGGGCGCCGGAGCGGAGAAGATCGGCACCACATTGTCCGGCAGCAACGCTGCGGACCAGGCCGGAGGCGCGCCCAGAGCCGGCGCTGTCGGCGCAATCGAGGCGCGCGGCGACAAACCCGCGTCATGGCTGGGCGAGACGTCATCATCCGGGCCGGAAACCGGCGCGGCGACCTCAAGAGGCTCGTCAGCGACCGGCTCGGCCTCGATCTCGGATGACGAAGACTCAGATGGCGAGGGCGTGTCTTCGCTGGACTCCGATGTAGCCAGCGGGTCAGCAGGCTCGCTCTCACTGGCTTCACCCATTCCGTCATCGCCAGTTTCAGCGCTGGACGGCATTGAGGCGTCTTCGCTCTGCACTTCAGCTTCAGGCTCAGCGGCGGCGTTGTCCGATTCCAATTCGTTTGCCGCCTCATTCGCCGGGGCGGCTTCAGCCTCGTCGCTGACATCGCCGGGTTCGCGCAGCGCCTGAGCCGCCGGCATGGGCGGGGGTGGCGGCAGGGCGATATCGCGGGCGCGGCGCGGGTCGTCTTCCGGCGCATCGCCTGAGGCTGCGATCGCGCGCTCGTCCTGGGCTTCGATCACGTCGTGCGCATCAGCGGCGACGTCTTCAGGGTCAACCGTCGACTCGCGTTCAACAGCGGAGGGACGCGCCTCGCCAACCGCTTCTTCAGGCCGCTGGCGCAGCAAGTGATCGCAGAGCCGGGCGATGCGCGATTCAAACCGCGCCGCATCGCGCCAGCGATTGAGCGCCCCGCCGATCACGAAGATTCCCAACACAACCCCCAAAAGGGTGAGCGCCGGCAGTGCCGCTGCAGCGGACCCGGCCAGACCCATGCTGGCGACGCCGATCGAACCGACAAGCGCGGGAATCCACAAAAGACGCCAGGAGCGCGACCAGAATGTGAACACCCCGCCAGCCAGGGTCGCCGCCGCAAGGATCACCAGAACCGCCTGGCCTTCCAGTGCCGGGACCAGCGCCGTTAGCGCTGCGGGCGACCCGCCCAGAAGGCTCGCCGTATCCAGCTGGCCAAGCGCGGGGATCGCGCTGGCCGCCAGGGCGAACACATCAAAGCGCGGAAGCGCGCCGGCAAGCTGCGGCGCGACGCCGGACAGAAGACCAACAAGCGCGGGATAGAGGATGGTCAGCATGGCCGCCAGAATCAGCGCGGCGCTGAGCGCCCAGTTCATCCCCCGCGCAACGCCGATGCGCGCCAGCAGGGCGTGACCGCGCGGGTGCGTGCGAGACCAGCGCCCGGTATCATAATTGATCACCGCGACCGGGCGCGAACGCCGCGACGGGCCCGGCTGCAGGCGCAGCACGCAGGCCGGATCGCCCGGCTCCAGCGTGAACGCCTTGTCCGAAAGCCGAACGGTGTGACGTGCGCCGTCATTGTCCTGAATACGGCGTTCGTCGAAGCGGGCGCGCGGATCGGAGCCAACCACCATGCCGGGCGCGGCATAGAAGTCGATCTCGCGCGCGCCGAAACGCTGGCTTGCGTGCGCAGTTGGCAAACTCGTCATTGACGTCTTCCCCTCAGCACCGCTGCAAATCGCTCATTCGCATCCTGCGAAGCGGCTCAACCTGGCGCTTGCGCACTGTCCCCCAACGGCACGCAGACAACACCTTAACAGACAGTTTATACAAAAAAAGGGCCGGTTTCGCGATGCCCATCAATCAGGCTGCCCGGCGCGCGCCGGCAATCACCGCCCACAGCGGTTTACGCTGACGGCGACGCACGGCTATACACCCGCCCGAACGCCCTACCCTTCAGCGCTCTCCGATGCGAGCGCCATGCATATGCAAAAGGCCTGAACCGATGAAGCTATTGAACGCCGACGCCGCGCGCGAGGACCGCCTGGTCAAAGACATGTCCCTGGCCAAGTGGGGACGGATCGAGATCGAGATGGCCGAGATCGAGATGCCGGGCCTGATGGCGCTGCGCGAAGAGTATCGCGGCCAGCAACCGCTCAAGGGCGCGCGGATCGCCGGGTCGCTGCACATGACGATCCAGACCGCAGTATTGATCGAGACGCTGGTGGAGCTGGGCGCGGATGTGCGCTGGGCGTCCTGCAACATCTTCTCCACCCAGGACCATGCCGCCGCCGCGATCGCCGAAGCCGGCATCCCGGTCTTCGCCACTAAAGGCGAAACCCTTGAGGAATACTGGGAATACGCCGACGCCATCTTCCACTGGCCGAATGGCGAGACCGCCAACATGATCCTGGATGATGGCGGCGATGCGACCATGTATCTGCAGATCGGAGAGCGCGCTGAAGCCGACCCGTCCGTGCTCGGCGAGCCGACCTCGGAAGAGGAGCAATATCTCTTCCAGGCGATCCGCAAGCGCATCAAGATGAGCCCCGGCTGGTTCGCGAAAGCCAAGGCCGCCATTCAGGGCGTCTCCGAAGAAACCACCACCGGCGTGATGCGCCTGTATCAGCTGGCCAAGCGCGGCGAGCTCGCCTTCCCGGCCATCAATGTCAATGACAGCGTCACCAAGTCGAAATTCGACAACCGCTATGGCTGCCGCGAGAGCCTGGTGGATGCGATTCGTCGCGGCACCGATCTGATGATGGCCGGCAAGACGGCCGTGGTCTGCGGCTATGGCGATGTCGGCAAGGGTTCTGCAGAATCCCTGCGCAATGCCGGCGCGCGGGTTTCCGTGACCGAGATCGACCCGATCTGCGCGCTTCAAGCCTGCATGGACGGGTTCGCGGTGGTGCGCCTGGAGGACGTGATCAACGAGGTCGATATCGTCGTGACCGCCACCGGCAACAAGGACGTCGTCACCGTCGACCATATGCGCGCGATGAAGCACATGTCGGTGGTCTGCAATATCGGTCATTTCGACAACGAAATTCAGGTCGAGGCGCTGCGCAATTTCCAATGGACGAATGTGAAGCCTCAAGTGGACCTCATCGAGTTCACCGAAGGCCACAAGATCATCCTCCTGTCAGAAGGACGCCTGGTGAATCTCGGCAACGCCAACGGTCACCCGAGCTTCGTGATGAGCGCCAGCTTCACCAATCAGGTGCTGGCCCAGATCGAGCTGTGGACGCGCGGCGATCAGTACGAGAACCAAGTCTACATCCTGCCCAAGCATCTCGACGAGAAGGTCGCCGCCCTGCACCTGCCCAAGCTCGGCGCTAACCTCACCGAGCTGTCCAACGAACAGGCCGAGTATATCGGGGTGGAGCAGCAAGGCCCATTCAAGGCCGAGCATTACCGCTACTAGGCGGCTCCCGTCTTCGAACCCCGCAGCCCCGTCGGCTCTACGCCGGCGGGGCTGTTTGTTCGGGGCTGGAGGCCGCTGTGTGCCGGGCCGCCTTGCTAGGATCATCCGAAGCGGTAGCGTAGCCGTATGAAGCCCTTTGCCCTCCTCGCCGCTCTGCTCATCGCAGGCTGCGTCTCCGCGCCGGTTCCCAGCCCGCTTTCCGATCCGCGTGAACGCGGGCCGTTTCGGGCGCAATCGGACCGGCCGGTGCCGCCGAATGTCGAACGCTCCGCTGACAGCTCGCAATGCGCCGGCGAACCTTTACGCGCCATCGCCGCACCACTGCCGGACTATCCCAGGCGCGGATGGACGCGGGGGCTCCAGGGCTGGGCGATCGTCCAGTTTGATGTCGCTCAATCCGGCTCGGTGGAGAATGTGCGGGTGACGCGCGGCGTGCCCGGCGGCAGCTTCAACCGTGAAGCCGACCGCGCCGTGCGCCAGTGGCGCTTCGCCGAGCTGAGCGAAGGCGCGCGCCTGACCAGCTGCGTCGTGCTGTTCGAGTTTCTGATGGGCGACGTTTATCTGCGCTGAAGCCACGCCCGCCCACAGCCTTTCCACAGAGCTTTTCCACAATTGTGGGCAAGCTGCGGCTTTGAGACGTCGCGAGCCTCTTCACCTTCCGTTAAGCTTGTGATTCGCGTGAAAGGGTCTGGCGGGCGGCCGGTCGCGTGAGTCTTAAGACATGCGCCCGCATGGGAAGGATGCCTTTGATGGCGGCGCCGGCCTCATTCGAGCTTGCCAGCCTGGTCGTCACCGCAGGCGCGGTCGCCTTCGGGGTGGCTGCGTCGGTGTGGGCGTTTCGCCTGACCGGGGGCGCGCGGGCCGCCCAGCGCATGTGGCGCGGACGGCTGACCGAGGCTGAAGACCGGGTGGCGCGCGCTGACAGCGTTTTCGGCGCTCATCCCGGCCTGGTTATCGTCTGGGATGCGCCGCCCGACCCGAAAGCCTCGCAGTCCGGCGGCGATTGGGGCCGGCCCAACGTGCACGGTTCGCCCACCGCCCTGGCCTCCATGCTGCGCTTCGCCGATCTGGGCGCGCCCGGCGGCGGTTCCGGCGGTGCGGCGTCCGCTCTGCTGGACGGTTTGGCCGATTTTGAAGCACGGTCCGCCGGCGGCGATGAGACCACGCTGCGCCAGCGCCTGTCCCAGCTCATTGGTGAAGGCGAGGCCTTCTCGCTGACCATTGCAGGGCCTTCGGGCCGGTTTCTGGAGGCGGACGGTCGCGCGGCCGGCTCCCAGCTTGTGCTGTGGCTGACCGATGCGACGATCCGGGGCCTGGAAGAATCCGGCGCCCGCGCGCGGCTTGACGAAGCCCGGCGCGTGGTCGCCGAAGACCCGCTGGCCTTTCTCGATGCGCTCAATCGTGCGCCGGCGCCGGCCTGGCGCACAAGTTCCGGCGGGCGGCTGGAGTGGGCGAACGCCGCTTATGTGAAAGCGGTCGGTGCGCAGAGCCTGGCCGAGGTGCTGAGCGCGCAGACCCTGCTCGACCCCGCGCTGACCGATCAGGCCGCCGCCGCCTTGAAGACAGGTGAGGCCAAAAACGCCGTGCGCGGCGCGGTGATTAATGGTGAACGCCGCCTGATGGAAATGCAGGTCTTCCCGGTTTCCGGCGGATCGGCCGGCATCGCGCTGGACGTCACCAGCGGCGAAGAGGCCAAGGCGGCGCTCAAACGCTTCCGTCGGGCCCATGACGAGACGCTCAACCACATGACCGAAGCGGTCGCGATCTTTGACCGGGCCAAGCGGCTGGTCTTCTATAATCGCGCCTTCGCCGGCCTGTTCGACCTTGAAGAAGCCATGCTCAATGAGCGTCCCGGCCACGGCTTCGTGCTCGACCGGCTGCGCGAGAAACGGCTGCTGCCCGAGCAGACCGACTACGCGACCTGGCGCGATGAGGAGCTGGCCCGCTACGAGGCCGGCCCGACGGAGGAGACCCCCGACGAGCTGTGGGCGCTTCCGGACGGGCGCACGCTGCGCGTGGCGCGCCAGCGTCACCCGCTGGGCGGGCTGTTGGTGATCTTCGAGGATATGACTGACCAGCTCGCCCTGCAGGCGCGCTACAACACGCTGATCAATGTGCAGCGGGCTACACTGGACCGTCTGCATGAAGCGGTCGCCGTGTTCGGCGCTGACGGACGACTGCAGCTGCACAACACTGCGTTTGAGCAGATCTGGCGGTTGAAGCCGGATAGGCTGGAAGACGGGCTGTTCGAAGACATCTCTCAGGCCTGCCTGGCGCTTTACCCTAATGAGGATGGCTGGGCGTCGCTGAAGGCCCGCATCACTGATCCGAGCCCTGAGGCGCGCCAGGCTAAGACCGGTGAGCTGAGGCGCACGGACGGCTCGGTTTTGACGTGGCTGACCCGACCGCTGCCAGACGGGGCGACGCTCATCGCCTGGGATGACGTGACGGATTCGCGGCGCATCGAGGCGGCGCTGCGTGACCGCGCCGAAGCGCTGGAGGCGTCCGAACGCATCAAGACCGAATTCGTGGAGCATGTGAGCTATCAGCTGCGCACCCCGCTGACCACGATTGGCGGCTATGCCGATCTGCTCGCGGGCGGTTATGCCGGCGATCTGTCCGATCGCCAGAAAGAGCATATGGGCGCGATCCAGCAGGCCAGCGGCCAGCTCGCCAAGCTGATCGACGACATTCTGGACATCGCCGCGATCGATGCCGGTCAGCTTGAGCTGGAGCTGGGCGATGCGCGGCTGGATGAGCTGTCAGGCGAAGCGTCCGAACTGATCGCCTCGCGCGCCGAGCATCAGGCGGTGAAGCTGTCGGTCGATACCGATGCGGCGAGCAACCCGGTCCGCGCCGACGCCGCGCGCCTGAAGCAGGTGCTCTATAATCTTCTGACCAATGCGCTCGACCATGTGGAAGCCGGTGGGCGGGTGGAGCTCGGTGCTGAAGTGGAAGGTGAGGAAGCCCGGCTCTGGGTCGCCGATGACGGGGCGGGTATCGCGCCGGATCGCCAGGCGGCGGTGTTTGAACGATTCGAACGCGGCGATGGCGGCGGCGCCGGGCTCGGCCTGGCGTTGGTCAACGAGATCGTGCGTCTGCATGGCGGGTGGGTTGAGCTGGAAAGCGCGCCGGGCGAAGGCACGCGGGTCACCTGCCACCTGCCGCGAAGCGCAACCTCCGACCATGCCGCGCCGGAGCTGGATTTGGCCGCCGCGCGCGCTGCGGAAGCCTAGCCGTCGCAAGGCATCAAGCGAGGTCGCGTCATGATGCTGCGCCTGTTTGCGGCTTTGCCGGTTCCCGATTTCATCTCCGAGCGCGTCGAGCCGCTGATGAAGGGCGTGCCGGGCGCGAAATGGCGCCCGCGCGAGAACTTCCATATCACCCTTGCCTTCTTTGGCGAGATCGATCACGCGCTGACCGAAGAGCTTGATCATGAGCTCGCCGAAATCCGCATCGCCCCGTTTGAGCTGCAGCTGAAATCCGCCGGGCATTTCGGCCGGAACCCGCCAAGCTCCATCTGGCTCGGCGTGGCGGGCGGTGAGGCGTTGGAGACGCTGGCGCGGCGCTGCGCCCGGGCCGCGCGGCGCGCGGGCGTCAGTATGGAGAAGCGCAATTACACGCCGCATCTGACGCTGGCCTATCTGTCAGGCGCGACCGACATCTCCCGCCTGCAGAGCTTTGAGAGCCGGCTCGGGCTTTATCGCTCCGAGCGCTTCATCGCGGACCGCTTTCATCTCTATTCCAGCTGGTCGCGCAAGACCGGTCGGGCCAACAGCTATGAGATCGAAGCCGAATACCCGCTTCAGCCCTGAGCCGCAGCCATTTCCGCGATGATCGCTTCAGCGGCGCGACGCGGGTCGGGTGCGGCGCTGATCGGGCGGCCGATGACCAGGTGGCTGGCCCCGGCGTTCAGGGCGTCGGATGGCGTCGCCACGCGTTTTTGATCGCCCGCATCCGCGCCGGCCGGGCGTACGCCTGGCGTCACGACAAGAAAATCACCGCCAACCCTGGCGCGGATTTCCGACGCTTCCTGCGGCGAGGCGACGACCCCGTCCATACCCGCCTCCAGCGCCTGATCGACCCTGCGCAGCACCAGATCGCGCGCGCCATGGGCATAGCCCATCTCAGCCAGCATGGCGTCGTCATAGGCGGTCAGGACGGTGACGCCGAGCAGCTTCAACGCTGCGTCCGAACGCGCCTTCACCGCGGCGCGCATGACCGGAGGCTCGGCATGGACGGTCAGAAGATCACACCCGGCGCCCACGAGCGAGGCGGTCGCCTTCTCAACGGTGGCCGGTATGTCGTGGAGCTTGTAGTCGAGAAAGACCTGCTTGCCCGAGTGTTTCAGCCGGGCGGCCAGCGCCATGCCGCCTACGGGAAGAAGCTGAAGCCCGATCTTGTAGAAGCTCACCGCGTCGCCCAGCACATCCACCAGCTGTTCGGCATCCTGCGTGCTCGGCAGGTCGAGCGCGCAGATCAGGCGGGCGTCGGCGGCGGTCATGGCGAATCTCCGGGCGGATAAGGCAGGCTGGACAGGTTAGGCGTTCGCCGATCCGGTCTCCAGCCCGGCCTTTGCGGCCAGACGCTTTTCCTGCCCGCGCATCAACGCACGGCTGACCGGATCCGGCAGGACCTTGGCGACCGCCACCATGAATTTATACCAGGCGCCGGGAACCCGGCAGACGACGCCGCGCTCCGCCGCGTCATAACCCGCCACAGCCACCTCCTCAGCGGTGAGCATCCAGAATTTGGGCAGGGCGTGCAGGGTCTCGCGCGCGCCGTTTACGTCGTGGAACTCCGAATAGGTGTAGCCCGGACACAGCGCGGTGACATGCACATTGCGCCCTTCGGCTTCCAGCATGAGCGCTTCGCTCATCTTGATCAGGAAGCTCTTCGCGCCAGGATAGAGCGAGCCGGAATAGCGCGTATGCGCGTTGGCGGTCGGCAGAAGAGCCGATACCGAGGACACATTGATCATGCGCCCGAAGCCGCGCTCCATCATGCCGGGCAGGACCAGGTGCGCGAGGCGCGCGTAATTGGTCACCATCAATGTCAGAAATCGCGCCTGCATGTCCCACTCGGTCTCAGCGTAGAAGCCCGGCTGGCCGGCGCCGGCATTATTGACCAGCCCGTCGATCTGACGGCCGGCGTCGGCCACCGCCTTGACGATCGCCTCCGGCGCGCCCGGATCGGCCAGATCAGCCGCGATGACCAGGCTGTCGATCCCGTTCTTCGCCTTCATCTCTTCAGCAAGATCGCGCAGGCGGTCCTCGCGGCGCGCCACCAGCGCCAGATCCCAGCCCTTGGCCGCGAAGACGCGCGCCAGCGCCGCGCCAATACCGGACGAGGCGCCCGTGATGAGAACGAGACGGCGTGCCATGGGCTGAACTCCTGCGATGAAAGACCGGCGCTCAAACTGAGCCGGCTTCCATCACGTGTCCAGCCCGGCTAGTCGATACGACAGCCCGACTGCACCAGGCGCTGCGCCGCTTCGCCGATGCGCGCCAAGGCTTCAGGCTGCATTGGGTGGCCGGCGGCGCCGTACTGCGCCGGCAGGCCGGTCGCATTGAACTGGAAGAGATGATCAACCCCCTCAAGCGTGATGATCTCGGTCGCCAGGTCAGCGCGGGCCTGTTCTAGCTCGGCCGCATTCTCAGCCGGCAGAACCTGCAGATCATTCTGCGCGAAGACCGCCGTGAGCGGGCCGTCATAGGCCGCCGCCGCCTCGCTCGGGTCGATCTGCAGGGAGGCGTACATGTAAGGCTGGCCCCAGATCTGCGCCTGCTGAGCGGCCAGGTCCGCTGATGCGCCGATAGCCAGCAAGGCCGCCTCGATCGCCTCACTCGCATCGCCGCCGCCTTCAGCTTCGATGGCGTCAAGCACCGCGTCCTGAAGCGCCCGGTTCGCGGCGGCCTGCTCCGGCGTTCCGCCAGACGCCAGGATGAGCGCCCGGGATTGCCCATAAAGGGTTTCACGCATGGGCAAATGCATGCCGGCGAGCGTCAGAATGAAGCCCGGCTGCGCCTCGTCAGCCGCCAGAAGCGCGATCAGCCCGCCTTCGGAGTGGCCGGCGAAACCGATGCAGGACACATCCTCCCGCGCACCGATCGCGTGCAGTATGGCGGTCGCGTCCGCAGCGAGATCACGGGGGCCGGCGGGCGTGAGCGCGCTCGACCCGCCCACGCCGCGATCATCAAAACGGAAGCTGGCGATCCCGGCATCCGCCAGGCCTTGGGCCAGAGCAGCAAGCATGGGCTGGCCAGCGATGTTTCCATCCCGGTCCTGCGCACCGGAGCCGGACAGGATGATCATGGCCGGGAACGGACCTTCGCCCTCTGGACGTTGCAGCGTGCCGGCCAGCGTGACCGGGCCGGCTTCAACCGTCAGCTCGGTCTGCAGAGGATCGGGCTCCTCAGCGCTGGAAGAATCCCCAGACGCTTCGGTCTCAAACCGGCCCGGCTCGAAGACCAGATCGGCGTTCACACCGCCCTGGCTGAACACGCCGACAATACGACCGTCTACACGGCGACCTTCGTAACGCACGCCGAGACGCGGCTGGGCCAGGATCATTTGATCGTCTGACAGATCCACCTCGGCCATCGGAATGCGCACCCCGCTCTGGTCAAGCGAGATTAGCGCCGCCCGCGGCTCTTCCCCGGTCTGCAGCTCCAGCTCCATGCGCAGGCTTTGTGGCCCGATCTGCAGGACACCGTGAAAGACTTCGTCGATATCGCCGGAAGCCTCAGCGTCAGGCGCACGCGGCGCACAGGCGACAATTACGGCGAGGATGAGCAGGAACGGCATGAGGCGCATCAGCATGGCGAGTGTCTCCGAAGTCTAATGGTTAGCCTTGAAACTAATTAGCATTATTGCTAAATAGAAGCCATGGCCGATGTTTTTCAAGCCCTTGCTCATCCGCTGCGCCGCGAAGTGCTCAAGAAATTGCGCAACGGCCCGATGACCGCTGGCGATCTCGCTGAAGCGTTTCCCGTCTCTAAGCCGACCATGTCGCGCCATTTCGCGACCTTGAAAGAGGCTGGGCTTATCGAGGCGGAGAAGGTCGGCACCGTCATTCGCTACCGGCTGAACCTATCGGTTGCCGAAGAAGCGGCCGGCGCGATCATGGACGTGTTGAAAATCCATCCCGATACCGCGGCGAAAGCCGCACCCCCATCCGGAGCCGTGGAGAAAAGCTGATGATCAGAAAAGGTCTGACCTGGGCGCTTGCGCCGATCGTCGTACTGTTCGCATTCGCTGTCTGGGGCTGGATCAGCGTTGATCCGGGCGCTGAGATCGCCGTGCACTGGGGCTTGGACGGCCAGGTGAACCGCACCGGTGGTCGGCTGGAAGCCTTCGCCATGCTGCCGCTGATGGGGCTGGGGCTGACGGCCTTGTGCGCGATCCTGCCGAGCATTGACCCGCGTGGCGCCAATATTCGCCGCGCGCCGGCGCTTTACCTGACCGCCTGGATTGGAACGCTGTGGGTTCTGGCCGTCGGTCAGGGCGCACTGACGCTGGCCGCGCTTGAGCGCTTTTCGATGACCGAGGACATGCTCGTCCGGCTGGTTCTGGCCGCGACCGCGCTCCTCCTGGTGTTCACCGGCAATGTGATGAGCAAGGCGCGCTCGAACTGGTTCGCCGGCGTACGAACGCCTTGGACGCTGTCCTCGGACCGGGCCTGGGATGTAAGCCACCGCTGGGCCGGGCGCATCCTTGTGATCGGCGGGCTGGTCAGCCTGATCGCCGCCCTGGCAGGCTCATTCGCGCTGGTGCTTTCAGCGGTTCTGGCGACAAGCCTGGGCGGGGCGTTGATCCCGGCTGTGATTTCCTACTTCGTCTGGCGCGATGACCCGGAGCGAGAAACCTTCACGCCGAGCGATTAGGCCGACCGCCTGCGCCAAGACGCTTTCGCGCGCGGCGATGGATGGCTAGTTTGGCGCAGCGCAGCATTTCCGCTGCGCCTTCCCGCCACGCCAGACCGGACCCTTCGCCCATGACCCAAGCCGTGAAAAAGATCGTGCTCGCCTATTCCGGCGGGCTGGACACCTCCGTCATTCTGAAATGGCTGCAGGACGCCTATCAGGCCGAGGTGGTGACCTTCACGGCCGATCTGGGTCAGGGCGAGGAGCTTGGTCCGGCCCGCACCAAGGCCGAAGCCGCCGGGATCAAGGAGATCTATGTCGATGATCTGCGCGAGGAATTCGTGCGCGATTACTGCTTCCCCATGGTGCGCGCCAATGCGGTGTATGAAGGCCAGTATCTTCTGGGCACCTCGATCGCCCGTCCGCTGATCTCCAAGCGCCTGGTGGAAATCGCGCATGAGACCGGCGCCGATGCGGTCGCCCACGGCGCCACCGGAAAGGGCAATGATCAGGTGCGGTTCGAACTGTCCGTGGCCGCACTCGATCCGGGACTGAAAGTGATCGCGCCCTGGCGTGAATGGGATCTCAATTCGCGCACCAAGCTGATCGAGTACGCCGAACAGCACGGCATCGAGGTGCCGTCCGACAAGCGCGGCGAGGCGCCCTTCTCCGTCGACGCCAATCTCTGGCACACCTCCTCGGAAGGCAAAATGCTCGAAGACCCGGCGGAAGAAGCCTTCAACGAGGTCTGCCTGCTGACCCAGCACCCGGAGTCCGGGCCTGACGAACCGGAATATGTCGTCATCGGCTTTGAACGCGGCGATGCGGTGAGCGTGGATGGCGAGCGCCTGTCTCCGGCGACGGTGTTGACCCGGCTGAACCAGCTTGGCTCGCGCCATGGCATCGGCCGGCTGGACCTGGTCGAAAACCGCTTTGTCGGCATGAAGTCGCGCGGGATTTACGAGACGCCGGGCGGCACGATCCTGATGGCGGCCCATCGCGGCATTGAGCAACTGACGCTGGACGGCGGGGCAATGCATCTGAAAGACGAGCTGATGCCGAAATACGCCACGCTCGTCTATAACGGCTTCTGGTTCAGCCCGGAGCGGGAGATGCTGCAGGCCGCGATCGACCACTCCCAGCGCCATGTCACCGGCGAGGTTCGCCTCAAGCTCTACAAGGGCAATGTCATGGTGGTGGGCCGCTCCTCGCCGAACTCGCTCTACTCGCTGGAGCACGTCACCTTCGAAGAAGACGATGTCTACGACCAAAGCGATGCGGAAGGTTTCATCCGCCTGAACGCGCTGCGCCTGCGCCTGATGGCCGAACGCAAGAAACGCCTGGGGGAGAATGACTGAAGGCCCGAAACGCGAAACCGCCCGCTGCGGGCCTTGTTCCCGGCGCCGCATGCGAAGAAACTCGCAACCCATGACGTTCAAGCTCATCCCCGCCCTCGCCGCCGCCGTCGCGCTGCTGTTGGTCTCTGCGCCGAGCGCGATCGCCCAGAGCGAAGAGGCGGACCCGCCGGATCTGCGCCAGAGCGTGCTCGGTCTGCGCAACGCCACCCTTGAAGCGGCGCGGGTGGAAGACTGGGTGTCGGCCCGGCGCACCAATAACGCGGCGCTGATGATCCAGCCCGGCCATCCGCGGCTGTTGAACAATGCGGTGCTGATCGCGGCGCGCTCCGGTGATGAAGCCGGTCTGTGGACGGCGCTGGAAACAATCGCGCGCGCCGGGCTGGTCTTCCAGCTTGATGATCTCGGCGAGGCCGGTGAGCGGCTCGCCGAAACCGATAGCGACCGGTACGCCGCCCTGGCTGAACGGCTCGCCGGCAATTCAGCCCCGCGCGGGCAGGCGCGCGAATTCGCCCGCGTTCCGCTAGAAGACGCGCTGATTGAAGCCGTCGCCGTCGATATCGAAACCGAGCGGCTCTTTCTCGGCGGGGTGGCCGAGCCGGGCATATGGCGCGTGGAGCCCTTCGATCCCGGCGCGCCGGAGAAGATCGCCGGCGCGGCGGAAGGGCTGAGTTCGGTGCTGGGGCTCGCCGTGGATCGGCGCCATCGGCTTCTCTATGTGGCCAGCGCGCCAGTCCCGCAGACGCCGGGTGAGGCGCCGCAATCGACCGCGCTTTTCGCGTTCGATCTGAATGACGCCTCTCTGGTGCGCAGGATCGAGATCGACGGCGCGGCGCGGATCGGCGATGTCATGGTCGCCGAAGGCGTGGTTTACGCCAGCGACGCCGAAGCCGGGCGAATCTACCGGCTGAGCGCGCCGGATGCGGAGCCGGAAATATTCAGCCAGGACAGTCGCTATGTCTCGCTGCAGGGCCTGGCCGTAGCGCGCGGCGCGCTCTGGGCCGCAGACTATGCGATGGGGCTGTGGCGCATCGACCTGGCTGACGGTCAGGCGCGACGCGTTGAAAGCGAGACTGCCAGCCTGATCGGTCTGGACGGGCTGACCGCCGGGCGCGGCGACGTGCTGTTCGCAGTGCGCAATGGCGCAGACCCGCACGCCCTGCTGCGCATCACGTTCACCGGTGATCACACGGTCAGCGCCGAGCCGGTGCTGAGCGGCCATCCCGCATTCGGAGAACCCACGCAGATCCGCGCAGGCGATGGGCGGCTTTTCCTTCTGGCGAACGCGCGCTGGGCGGCCTTTCCTGAAGACGAAGACACTGAGGCGGGCGAACGCGAACCGGCCCGCATCCTGACGCTGGCGCAGGACCCGAACTAGATAATCAGATTGCTGAAGGGCGCAACACCGGCGCTGTCCGGGAAGACCGTCGTATCAAGCACGCTGGGATCGACACCCCAATGATCGCGCAGAACGCCCTTGAACAGGCTGCGCATATCATTGGCCGGGCGCAGATCACGATCCTCATACAGATCATTCAGCCCCGGCCAGTCGCCTATGACATCGCCGCCGCGCACAGCGCCCCCGAGCAGAAAGGCCGCGCCGCCCGTGCCGTGATCGGTTCCGCCGCCCCCATTGACGCGGACCGTACGGCCAAACTCCGTCGTCACCATGACCGCGGTATCACCCCAATAGGCGCCGAGTCCGGCCTGAAGCGCGTCGATCGCAGCGTCCAGCTCGCTAAGTCGGTTCGCCAGCTGACCCTCATCCGCACCCTGATTGACGTGCGTATCCCAGCCCTCCAGCTCCAGCACCGCCAGATCAGGACCGTCATTCGCGATCATGAGGCTGGCCGCCGCTGAGGCGAGATCAGCCGGCGTCACCCGCCCGCCGGTATCATCGCCAATATCCCCGGCGATCAGATCGGTCTCGATCGCAAGCATCAGAGCTTCCGAGAGCACCACATCATCAGCATACAGATCCATCAGGCGCGTGACTGTGGAGGGGTCGACTTCCGGCAGGACAGGCGGCGACCAGCTGGAGGCGGGCGCCGCACCGCGTAAGACCAAGGGCAAGGATCCGCCCACGCCCAGCGCGCCGGGAGCCGCGCCGCCCAGCACCTGAAGCACGCGGTTCAGCCAACCGTCCGAGTTCAGCCCGGCCCGCTGACCGCCGGTCTCCAACAAGTCCTGACCGTCGAAATGACTACGATCGCGATAGGGGGTGGCGATGGCCTGAATTCCAAGCGCCTGACCACGTGACCAGAGCGAGGCCAGAGTTGAAAGCGCAGGGTGCAGCGTGAAGCCGCCCGCCAGCGGCGTTCCGCGCATCAGGGCGAGCCCGCCTCTATAGTCCGTATACAGCGGATCAGCTGTCGGCGCGAGCGCGGCCAGCCCGTCCATCGCACCGCGAAGGATGACGAGAACAAGTTTCCGGCCGCCCGGACCCGGCGTCTGGGCAAAACTCGCCGTCAGGCCCGGCGCGGTCATGCCCAGTCCGGCGAGACCGGCCATCAAAAGCCGGCGGCGGTTCAGCGTGAAACGGGTCATGACGCTCTCCTTGTCTTCAGCCCGAACAATCAGCGACGCAGGAAGTCCGGCGCCATGAGCAGAAGGGTCAACCCCTGCAACTCGCTTTCAGCGCGCGAGACGGCAAGTTCCGTATCCGGATCAAGCCGATGACCAAGGGCTGAATAGCCGCGCATGAGGGGCTCGCCATCACCGCCGAGCTGGCGCGCCAGAGCGTTGACATATTCCAACCGCTTCTTGATCGCATCCGGGTTCGCCCAGCTGGATTCATCATCGGGCCAGCCTTCCGGCGAGGGGGCGCTGAACGGTGCCTGACCGATCGCCTGAAAGGTTGTCATCAGCTCTCCAAAGCTGAGCATGGACGCATCAAGGGCACGCAGGGCGGATATGACATACTCTTCGGGCGGCTTGAATTTAACCGGCGCCATATCGAAGGCGTCAGGCACGGAAGCCAGAGCCCGCGCAACGACCGCCAAATCCCCGCCTGACCAACGCCAGGCGCGCTCGATATGGCGGATTTGCGGCTTGCTTGGCTGGTCTGAGAAGAAATGACGCGCCAGCTTCTCCGCCATGCGTCGAGCGATGGCGGGATGTTGCGCCAGGTTGGAAAGGATGGCCCGCGCCTGATCCGCGCCGGTGTCGGCATAGGTCACGCCCATAACCGTCTGCGGGCCGGGCTCGTGCAGGCGCTCATCGAACAGCGCCTCACCCCAGCGCGCTTCGGGGTGGATGCGCGGATTGCCGACTGTCCAGCCGGTCAGCGCTCGTGCGAAGGCTTCGACATCGCTCTGACGGTAGCCGCCCTCCACGCCGATCGTATGAAGCTCGAGAATCTCACGCGCCAGATTCTCATTCATCCCGACACCGAAGGTGGAGCCGGCCGGCGAATTCGGTCCGATGGAGAAGATATTGTCCAGGTAGAGCAGCATCGCGATGTGCAGATCGGCGGCCAGCGCGAGCTCATCAAATCGCTTGAACGCGTTCGGGCGGATCGCTTCAGCCTCCAGCGTGGCGGCTGTGGGAATCATGTCGCCGCCCACCGCAGAGACCGAAAAATGGTTTGACCAGAACCGCACCCAGCGCTCGGCGAAACTGTCCGCAGTCATCGCCGCCAGGCGCGTGCGCGCGAAAGTGTGCTCAAGCCGCGGGCGGACCAGATCCTGCTGCGCGGCGGCGACCACCGCATCAGGATCGTCATAATCGCCGTCCTGCGCGCGCCGGATCACCTCTTGATAGGTGATCACGGTGCGATAGGCCGCTTTTGAACCGGTCAGCTCCGGCAAGGCCGGGCCACCGCTTGCACGAACCTGATCGCGCAGATAGCGCACCGGATCGCTTGAGGCGGTTTCGATCTCGCCAGGACGCGCACCCATGCCGAACCGGTTGGTTGCGACCGCCCCGCTGACATCGCCGGGTGGCGCGCTCAGCCCCATATCAGCGCGCGAAACTGAAAGGCCGGCTGCATATTCCTGGCCCTCAGACGCGTCTGCCGGTCCGGCCTCAGCATTCAGAACCGCATCATCCGCCATGCCTGTCCTCCTGACGCCGAATAGCGTTCAGGGGATGCAACGGGCGGACAGGCGCCGATCCGTCGCTAACGGCGCGAGCTTCAGATCGATCAGGCGAACATGCCGCCCAGATTCCAGTAGCGCATCCATAGCGCCAGGGTGAGGACCGACAGCCCGCAGACGGCATAGAGAAGGCGCGAACCCAAGGCGAACCAGCCTCGCATCAGCGCCAGAATGACAAGTCCGGTCGCAAGCCGCCCGCCTATCACCAGCAAGAGCCCGTGGAGGCCCGAAGCAGAAGTCATCGCCCCGGCCGCGCCCGGCTCCATAATGGCGGTCAATTGCAGCGAAAGGGTCAACCCCATGACCAGAGCCAAAGCGGCCATCGGCGCCCAGCGCAGCAAGGCGGGCGCGGCTGCGCTGCGTCCCAGCGCGGTGCGTGCGCCGGCCCGGACGGTTGGAAGAAGGCTGATGAGCGACAGCGCGGCGACGATAAGGCCCATGACGAGGGCAGTCAGCATGGTTGTCCGGAAGGACGTTTTATGGCGCAACATGATGGAGCGCGGCTCGTGCGGCGCCTCTTTAAGACTGGCGTGCGGCGCCTCTTTAAGATAGGTCAGCGCGTCGAAGCCTTGCAGGTCAGGCAACAGGGAGGGCTCAAGCCCGGCGAACGCAGCCTCATCGCTTCCATTCAGAACGCCGTTGGTGTCAATCAGCACCGCTTTGGTCGCGGTGAACAGGTCCGGCGGGGAAGCAACATCGTCAGGCTGATACCGAGGAACGCCAATGTGCAGGCTTGCCGCGCCGCTCGCCTCGGCGATGCGCGCGGCGTGCCCGCCGATGAAGACGATCATGCGGGGTGGTTCGGCCCCGCCTTCGCCAAGCGCGGTGAGCGCGCGACCCAGGTTCTCGCCCATGAAAGCCTCGCGATCAGCATCGGAGACGCCGCGCGGTCCGTCGCCGCGCTGACCGGCCCTGAACGCGGCGTAAATCCGCATGCTGCGTTCGATCTCATCAAGCAATCGAGCGTCGTCAGGCGGCTTGCCGCCGCATCACGCAGGGCGCCGAGATCATCGCAGTGGGGACGGCGCAGATACTCGCCGAACTGCGGCGACGCTTTCAACGACAGGCCGCGCGCCATGCGCCCGGCGCGGGCCTCCTGATAGACTCCGAGACGGTTCATCCACTGCTCTGTGATGGGAAGAGACTGACGCTCCAGGCCCGTTCAGGGAAAAAGCATTCGCGTGAAGCGGGTGGGTTTCGAGAAAGCAAAGCCCGCCCGGCAATCCGAGCGGGCTTGTTGCGTTCGCCGGGGCCATGAAGGCTCAATGCGACGTCAACTCAACGCCGTCTCCACCCTGAATGTCCGCCGTGACGGCCCAGCCGCCGACCAGTTCGGACAGGGCGAAGGTCAGCGTGTTGTCTCCCGGCTGCAAATCAAGCGGCACGGCCACATGGCGCGTCACCGTTCCGAGATAGCGATAGTCCCGGGTTAAGAATGTATTATTGCCCGCAAACAAACGCTCGCCATTCAATGTCACGACGACGCGATCGGAATAACCGAAGCTGAGATTGACTGTCTGTGCGGACGGGGATGTGAGCGTGGCCTCGGCGAGCACGGTATTGCCCTCGCTGATGCGCGCCGCCCGGGCAAGATTGGCGATGCCGTTGGCTTCCACCGCCAACGTTGTCCAATCCGCCAAACCGGCCCGGACATCCGCGACCGTCTCTGTGGCGAGCCGCGCTTCGCTGAAGGGCGCCGATACACGCCACTCTGTCACCAGGCCGTCGGGCAAGTCGTGTGTGACGCCTGTCGACCTTCCTTTGATTTCGGGATTGGGGGTGTTGATGATCTCGACATTGCGGATAAAGGCCGAGTGCTGGTCTTCCAGGCCGAAATTCCAGAACCCGATACCGCCGCCGCTTTCATCACGGAGCAGGTCAGGCACGTGGTGGATCAGCTCGCCATCCATGTAGATGTCGGCGCTGTCTTCCCCGATCACCACGCGCACCGCCATCCAACGTTCAGTCTCGTGGTTAACGACGCTCATGAAATCGCTGTCGGCGTGAATCTGCCAGGCGGTCACGCCGTCGAAGGCGGGAGTGTATTGCACTGAATCCGGCAAACCGCTGAGGTGATGACGAAAATAGAATTTCTCCCAGTCGCCCCGGCTCTGCGCATGCCAGATCACGCCGGTATAACCAGGCATGCCGCTTAGCGAGAGGTCGAAACGGAGTTCGCCAGTCCCGAGCTGGCGCTGATCGAGCCAGACGAAACCGGTATGCCAGTGCAAGGCGGGTTGGCCCAATCGCTCCACGAGCTGAGCGTGCTGGGCGTCAATCGTCCACACCTCGTCGTCAAAGGTTAGCGTTTGGGGGTCCTGTGCGCCCGCCATCCCGGCACATGTAACGACGAGCAAGGAAGAAAGAAGTTGTTTCACGGATTGGCCTCCAGAGTGTTGCTGGACACCAATCTGGGTCAGGTGACAGCGTCGCGATTGAACAAAACGGACTGGCGCTGACGGACGGCGTGAAGCCGGGCCGGGGTGTCGCCGGCGATGCTGCGCATCGAACGAATGAGATGAGCCTGATCGCTGAACCCGGTCGCCAGAGCGATATCGGCCCAATCGGGATAGGCGCTCTGGTCCGCACGCTCGATTGCGGCCTGCACCTGAAGCCGTCGGGCCAGCGCCTTCGGGCTTAGCCCCGTGCGCTCCTTCATGAGGCGTCGCAGATGGCGCAGGGTGATCCCCACGCGATCCGCAACTTTCTCCAGGGGCGCTCGTCCGCGGCTCGCCCGGATCAATCGAGCGGCATAAGTGGTTTCGTCTCCGGGGAGGCGTAACCGGAAGTCCTCTCCGGTCAAGCCGGGTTTGAGCTCACTGAGCGGCACACGTTTGTCGGTGATTTCATCGGGACGAATGCCGAGAACCGCCATCGCCTCCTCAGGCAGGATGAAGCGACCTTCATAGCGTGTCCCCGGGAGAGGGACGAAGAACGCTGGAGTGTGGGAGGGCCCCATTACCCAATGCCTTTGATCCACGATATCGCCGGAGCAATCAAATCGGGTCTCGGTCTTCACGCTAAGCCGGGTTTCAGGCAACCGAAGATGCGGAGGCGGCAAGTTGTCGAAGCCGACCTCATGGCGCCAGGCGAGCGCCGACCGCCCGCGGCGCGCGCAGCTCTCCTGATAGACGCCAAGTTTATTCATCCAGGCCGAACTCATGACGCACACCTTCGCATCGCCCGCGCCCAAGAAAAAAACGCATCCGCGTGAAAAGCATGACAAAAACGCAAGAAAAGCCCGCCAGGATCGCTCCCGGCGGGCTGTGTCATGTCAGGTCTGGCGCTGACCTAGCCGGTTTCCTGGTCGGCCGCCTGGCGCGCCTTGTTCCAGTAGGAGACCGATTTCACCTTGGAGCGGTCGCACCGGTCGGCGTATTTGCGCGCGATCTCGGTGACCTCTTCCAGCAGGCCTTCGGCCAGGGTGATCGGTTTGAGACCCATCTGGATGAAGGTGTCGTTCTCCACATGCAGATCGTTCTCGTCAGCCTCATTGCGCGGGTTGGGTAGAAGCGCGATCTGCGCATCGGTGAGGTCGGCGATCATTTTCGCCAGATCGCGCACCCGGTGCGTCTCGGTCATCTGGTTCATGATCTGGACCCGGTCGCCGGTCTGCGGCGGGTTAGTCACGGCCAGCTCGATGCAGCGCACGGTGTCCTGGATGTGGATGAAGGCGCGGGTCTGGCCGCCGGTTCCGTGAACGGTCAGCGGGAAGTCGATGGCCGCCTGCATCAGGAAGCGGTTCAGAACCGTGCCGTAATCGCCATCATAGTCGAACCGGTTGATCAGGCGGTCGTCCTTCTTGGTCTCGTCGGTCTGGGTGCCCCAGACAATGCCCTGGTGGAGATCGGTGATCTTCACCTTGTCGTTCTTGTTGTAGAAGTGGAAGAAGAGCTGATCCTGGGTCTTGGTCATGTGATAGATGGAGCCTGGATTGGCCGGGTAGAGGATTTCCTGATCCTTCAAGCCCTCAGCCGTCTCCACCTTAACCTTGAGATATCCTTCAGGAATCTTCATCCCGGCCGTGCCGTAGCCATACACGCCCATCGTGCCCAGATGAACCAGATGAATATCCTCGCCGGATTCCACGATGGCGGCGAGCACATCATTGGTGGCGTTCAGGTTATTATCGACGGTATAGCGCTTGTGGCGGGCCGACTTCATCGAGTAGGGCGCAGCGCGCTGTTCGGCGAAATGAACGATGGCGTCCGGCTTTTCTTCCGCGATCAGGTCGACCAGCTCCTGATAGTCCTTGCCGATATTCAGATCCTTGAAGCCGATCGTCTTTCCGCTGACCTCTTTCCAGGCCGCCAGACGCTCGCCGATCGGGCGGATCGGGGTCAGGCTGTCAACCTCAAGCTCGATATCGATCTTGCGGCGGGACAGATTGTCCACGATCACCACATCATGCCCGCGCGCGGACAGATGCAGCGCGCTCGGCCAACCACAAAAACCGTCACCGCCCAGAACCAGGACCTTCATTTCAACTCTCCGCGAATAGTTGAGGCCGAGCCTCGGATTTGTGCCGGGTTCTGACAGGGCGCGGGCTTGGATGCAAGAGCGCGGCGCGGCGGCGCCGGCTTCGTGTGGACGCGCCGCGCCAAAGCGTCTAAACCGCGCGCGAATTCCCCGTCGCGCGTCGCGCCGTCTTCAGTGCGATCGCCTGACGTCAGCTTGCGGGGCTTTGCGTTCCGCCCAACACGATGATTCAAGGAGCGGTTCCATGGCCCTTCGCGTGGCGATCAATGGATTTGGCCGGATCGGGCGTCTCGCCCTGCGCGCGGTGCTGGAGCACCAGCATACCGACGCGATCGAGATCGTCGCGATCAATAATAGCGGCTCACCCGAAGCGATCGCGCATCTGTTTTCCTATGACAGCGTGCATGGCCGCTATCGCGGCGAGGTGACCACTGGCGAAGACTGGATGGATCTCGGCTTCGGGCGCATCACCAAGGTCAATGAGCGCGACCCGGCCAAGCTGCCCTGGGCCGATATGGGCGTCGATCTCGTCATGGAGTGCACCGGCAAGTTCAACTCCAAAGAGGCGTCCATGGCCCATATCGAGGCCGGCGCCCAACGCGTGCTGTGTTCAGCGCCTGCGAAGAACGCCGACAAGACCATCGTCTACGGGGTCAATCATGACCAGCTGACCGGTGACGACATCGTCGTGTCCAACGCCTCGTGCACCACGAACGGGCTCGCCCCGGTGGCCAAGGTTCTCAATGACGCGGTCGGCATCACGCGTGGTCACATGACCACCATCCACGCCTATACCGGCGATCAGCCGACGCTGGACCGGAACCACAAGGATCTGCATCGCGCGCGCGCAGCCGCCATGTCCATGGTGCCGACCTCGACCGGCGCGGCCAAGGCGGTCGGGCTGGTGCTGCCGGAGCTCGCCGGCAAGCTCGACGGGTCCGCCGTGCGCGTGCCAACCCCGAACGTGTCTTTGATCGATCTGGTCTTCACGCCTTCAAAGGCGACAAGCAAGGACGCGATCAACGCCGCGGTCAAAGCCGCCGCAGACGGCCCGATGAAGGGCGTGCTCGGCTATGACGACATCCCGCTGGTCTCCATCGACTATAATCACGACCCCCGCTCATCCATCGTTGCGATCGACAAGACCAATGTGATCGATGGCGAGCTGGTGCGGGTGATGACCTGGTATGACAATGAGTGGGGCTTCGCCTGCCGCATGATCGACACCGCCCGGGCGATGGGACGGTTTCTGTAAGACCGGCCACGAGAAGAGCGCCATCATCCCCTTCCCTACCCTCCGAGGGGAGGGAGGAAGAAGCCGCCGCGCCGCATGTAACGACGAAACCGGAGAGACATGCATGATCCGACGCCTTGAAGATGCTGAGCTCGCCGGCAAGACCGTCCTGGTCCGGGTGGACTTCAATGTCCCTATGAAGGACGGCGCGGTGAGCGATGATACGCGCCTGCGCGCCGCTCTGCCGACGATCCAGCGCCTGAGCGAAGCGGGCGCCAGAACGGTGCTGCTCGCCCATTTCGGCCGACCCAAGGGCCAGCGCGTTGACGCCATGAGCCTGCAGCCGGTGGCCCCGGTTCTGGCCGACTTGATCGGCGCACCGGTCGGCTTCGCCGCCGATTGCATCGGCCCGGCGGCTGAAGGCGCAATCGCCGCGCTGGCGCCCGGCGGTGTCGTCCTCCTGGAGAACACGCGCTTCCACGTTGGCGAAGAGACGAACGATCCAGACTTCGCTGCTTCTCTGGCCGCGCTTGGCGATGTTTATGTCAATGACGCCTTCTCTGCAGCGCATCGCGCGCACGGCTCCACCGAAGGCGTTGCAAAGCATCTGCCGGCCTATGCCGGCCTGTCCATGCAGCGCGAGATCGATCACCTGACCGCAGCGCTGGATGCGCCGAACCGCCCGGTTCTGGCGATTGTCGGCGGGGCGAAAGTCTCCACCAAGATTGCGCTGTTGAAGAATCTCGTGAAGAAAGTCGACAGGCTCTTCGTCGGCGGTGCGATGGCGAACACATTCCTCGCCGCCAAGGGGGTGGATGTGGGCGCCAGCCTGCATGAGGCCGATGCGATGGGAACCGCGCGCGACATTATCGACGCCGCCGCCATCGCCTCGTGCGAACTCCTGCTGCCAACCGATGCGGTCGTTGCTGAAGAGTTCAGGGCTCATGCCGATCGGCGCGTGGCCGAGCTTGATGATATCGGCGCCGACGAGATGATCCTTGATTGCGGGCCGGCCACCGTGGACCGGCTGGCGGACGCCATCGAAGCCTCGCGCACCCTGGTCTGGAACGGACCGCTGGGCGCGTTCGAGATCGCTCCGTTCGATACCGCCACGGTGGAAGCCGCCCAGTTCGCCGCGCGCCGCTGCCGCAACAAGCAGCTCGTCGTGGTCGCTGGCGGCGGCGATACGGTCGCCGCGCTCAACCATGCGCGCGTCGCGGACGATTTCACCTTCGTTTCCACCGCCGGCGGCGCCTTCCTGGAATGGATGGAAGGCAAGCCACTGCCCGGCGTGGAGGCGCTTAAAGCTTGACCGACGCGCACCGCGGCGGTTTCAACCCAATCATCGACAAACCTTGCGGGGGACAGGACCGATGGATCTCGACCAACTCAATGAAACCGCGCTGGCCATGGTTGCGCCGGGCAAAGGCATTCTGGCCGCCGATGAATCCACCGGCACGATCAAGAAACGCTTCGACACGATCGGGCTGACTTCCACAGCCGATAGCCGTCGTGACTGGCGCGAAATGCTGTTCCGCGCCGAACCGGCGATGAGCGAGCATATCTCAGGCGTCATCCTGTATGACGAGACGCTGCGCCAGAGCGCGGCGGACGGCGCGCCGCTCGCTGAGTTGATCGCCGCGGCCGGCGCGGTTCCCGGAATCAAGGTGGATATGGGCGCCAAGCCGCTGGCTGGCGCACCGGGCGAAACCGTCACCGAGGGTCTCGACGGGCTGCGCGACCGGCTGGCGGAGTATTACGAACTTGGCGCGCGCTTCGCCAAATGGCGCGCCGTGATCCATATCGGCTCCGGCGGCGACGAGTCCGTACCCTCGCAATACTGCATCAATGCGAACATGCACGCGCTCGCGCGCTATGCGATGCTTTGCCAGGAAGCCAATATCGTCCCGATCGTGGAGCCGGAAGTCATCATGGATGGCGATCACTCCATCGAGCGCTGCTACGAGGTGACCGAGTACGGCCTGAAGCAGCTCTACGCAGAACTTTTCGCGCAGGGCGTCGTGCTGGAAGGCACGATCTTGAAGCCGAACATGGTGATCGCCGGGACCAGCAGCGCCGACCCGGCGAGCCGCGAAGAAGTCGCGGCGATGACGGTGCAATGCCTGTCCAATTGCGTGCCGTCGGCCGTGCCCGGCATCGCCTTCCTGTCCGGCGGCCAGTCGGATGTGGATGCGACCGCGCACCTGCACCTGATGAACGCCGCCTACGACCTGCCTTGGCCGCTCACCTTCTCCTATGGCCGCGCGCTACAGGCCGCCCCGCTGAAGGCCTGGGCCGGCAAGGCGGGTAATGTCGAAGCGGCTCAGGCCGCCTTCAATCATCGCGCCAGAATGAATGGTCTGGCCTCGCTCGGCGAGTGGGATGAAAGCCTGGAAGGCTGAGCCATGCTGTTTGCGGTAACCTGCACCGATCAGGACGGCGCGCTGCAGATGCGCTTGGATAATCGCCAGGCGCATCTGGCCTGGGCGAACGCGGACGGGACGGCTGTTCGCATGGGCGGTCCGCTCCTCAATCCGGAAGGACAGCCCGTGGGGTCGCTCCTCATCGTCGAAGCCGGGGATGAGGCTCAACTGCGCGACATCCTCACCGAGGATCCGTATGCGAAGGCGGGCCTGTTCAAGGACGTGTTCTGGATCCCGTTCAAATGGACGCTGCACGCGCCTGAAGACCTGTCGGCTTGAACCAGGCGAGCGAGCTTCCGCCTCCGGGAACGGCGCTGGGACAGGTCGAAGATATTCCAGACCCCGGCGGCAGGCCGTCAGACTGGGCGGGCGTCCCAGTCCTGCTCGTTCGGTCCGGCGATACGGTGCGCGCCTATATCAATGTCTGCCCGCATGCCGGCCGGCCATTGAGCCTGCCTTCAGGCAGGACGCTGGTCAGCGAAGGCCGTTTCATCGTCTGCCCCTTCCATGGCGCGAGCTTCGACGTTGAGAGCGGCGCCTGCATGGGCGGCCCCGCCGGCAAGGCCGGGCTGAAACCGGTCAAGGTGCGGGTGGAAGACGGGGTGGTGGTGGCGGCCTGAGGCCTACACCCCGGTCGAGCCGAACCCGCCCGCGCCGCGTTCTGTTTCGTCGAGGCTGTCCGCCTCCGCCCAGCTGGCTTGGATGACCGGGGCGACGATGATCTGGGCGATGCGCTCGCCGCGGCGCACGGTGAAGGGCTCGCGGCCGTGATTGATCAGATTGACCCTCAGCTCGCCGCGATAATCGCTGTCGATCGTGCCGGGCGTGTTGACGCAGCTTATGGCGTGTTTGGCCGCCAGGCCTGAGCGCGGGCGCACTTGGGCCTCATAGCCGTTGGGCAGGGCGATGGCGATGCCGGTCGGAATGAGACGCCATTCGCCCGGCTGCAGCACCACCGGCTCCTCCTCAGGCAGGGCGGCGTGAAGATCCGCGCCGGCCGATCCGGTCGTCTGATAGGCCGGCAGCGGCAATCCGTCATGGTGGGGCAGGCGCTTGATCGGGACGTGAACCACGGGCGGGCTCCTTCACACGGCTTGAACTCGCTGGAAGAAAGCCGCGATTCGCCCCGCGATCGCATCTGCGATCTCATCCTTGGAAGCGCGCGCCAGACGCTCGGCCTCGGCGCCGGTCAGGATCAGGGCCTCATTCTGCAGCCCGCCCATCACATCGCCGGACACATCATTGGCGATGATCCAGTCGCAGCCCTTGCGCGCGCGTTTCGCCTCGGCATGGGCCTGCACATCATGGGTCTCAGCGGCGAAGCCGATCACCAGTTCCGGCCGGCGCGCGCCCATCGCCGCGACGGTCTTGAGAATGTCCGGATTCTCGATCAGCTGCAGCTGGCTGAATCCGGCCTTGTCGACCTTCAGCTTGCGCGCATGAGTCTGGGCCGGGCGCCAGTCGGCCACAGCGGCGACGGCGATGAACACATCGGCGGGAAGATGGCTTTCCACCGCCGCCATCATGTCCAGCGCGCTTTCCACCTGCACCGTGCGCACGCCTTCAGGCGCGGCCAGCGCGGTCGGTCCGCTGACCAGAGTGACCTCAAACCCGCGCTTGGCCAACGCGCGCGCCAGCGCATAGCCCTGACGCCCGCTCGACCGGTTAGAGATGAAACGCACCGGGTCGATCGCCTCCAGCGTCGGTCCAGCGGTCAGCAAGGCGCGACGGCTCATGAGTTCAGCGCACGTTCAATGGCGTCAGCGATGCGCACCGGTTCAGCCAGCCGGCCAGGCCCGAACTCGCCGCACGCCATCTCGCCCTCATCCGGGTCGATGATCGTCACGCCGCGAGCTTTGAGCGTTTCGGTGTTCGCCTGGGTGGCCGCATGCAGCCACATGCGCACATTCATCGCCGGCGCCATGACCACCGGCTTGTCGGTGGCCAGGAGCGTCGTGGAGGCAAGATCATCAGCCAGCCCGTGCGCGGCCTTGGCCATCAGATTGGCGGTTGCCGGGCTGACCACGACGAGATCGGCGGAGCGCGACAGCTCGATATGGCCCATCTCCGCCTCGTCGGTCAGCGAGAACAGATCGTCATACACCTTGTCGCCGGACAGGGCCGCGACGCTCATCGGCGTGACGAACTGCTTGGCCGCCTCGGTGAGGATGCAGCGCGAAGCGATGGAGCGGCGCGCCAGCTCGCGGATCAGCTCCAGCGACTTATACGCCGCGATGCCGCCGCCAATGATGAGGAGAATGCGTTTGCTGGCCATCTGCCTGTGCTCATTGCTCTTAGGCTCTGTCCTTAGCGCGCAAGTGCGTCAAGGTCACCTTCCCGGCGGATCACGAAAGCGCGGGTCAGCGACGGCGCCGATACGCGTTCAGCGGGTGAGAATGCTCAATACCCAAGCGGCGAAGGCGCCGCTTGCCGCGGCGACGGTCACGAGGCCAAGCCAACCTACGCGGCCGGACGTAGGTGAAGAAACGGTGGCGGCGTCGGCCTCCATCGCATCAGCCAGGCGGTGCAGGTCGTCCAGCGCGTCAGGCAGGCGCCGGACGGCCTTCTGCAGGCGGTCCAGATCATCAGCGAGATCACGCAGATGACCTTCCGGACCGAGCTCGCGGCGCATGAAGCGTTCGACCGCCGGCGCGGAGGCCGCCCACATATCATGCTGCTCAGCCAGCATCCGGCATACGCCCTCAGCCTGCACCATCGTCTTCTGCAGGAGCACGAGCTGGGTCTGCAGATGCATGTCGAACAGCTCGGTGATCTCAAACAGCTGTAAGAGCACCCGGCTCATCGCCACCTCATCGGCGGTCTTGCCGAAGATCGGTTCGGCGACAGCGCGCAACGCGCTGGCGAAATCGGTGCGCGAGTGATGCGCCGGCACATAGCCGGCATCGAAATGCGCCGCCGCCGCTCGATCATAATCGCGGGTCAGGAAGCCGTGCAGAATGATGGCGAGATAGCGCCGCTCCTCCCGGCCCAGCCGGCCCATGATCCCGAAATCCACCGCCCAGAGCTTGCCGCCCGGCTCCACGAAGAGATTGCCCGCATGCATGTCCGCGTGGAAGACGCCGCGATCCAGCGCCGTGGTCAGGAAGCCGTCGGTAATGTCCGCAGCGAGCTTTGCGGTGTCGACGCCGGCCTCGCGGATCGCGTCGATATCCGTCAGCGGCAACGCATCGATCCATTGGGTGGTCAGAACACCTTTGGAGGTGAGCGACCAGTCAATCTCTGGCAGGTTCAGATTATCGGCCGCGACCGCCGCTTCAGCAAGCTCGCTGGCCGAAGCCGCCTCCAGACGCAGATCCAGTTCAAGCGTCAAGGAGCGGGCAACGGTCTCCACAAAGCCTTTCGGTTCCAGCCTGCGCGATTTCGGGAAAACCCGGACCGCCAACCGGGCGCCCAGCTTCAGCGCGCCGATATCGCGCGCCATGCGCCGGGCGATATCCGGGCGGATGATCTTCACGGCCACGTTTCGACCGTCCAGCGTCACAGCCTTGTGCACCTGAGCGATCGAAGCGGCCGCAACAGCCGGCCCGAAATGCGAAAAGAGCTGATCGATCGGCTTGCCGAGCTCGCGCTCGACCGCAGCGCGGGCGAGCCTATCGTCAAATGCGGGAAGCCGGTCCTGCAGGCGCGAAAGCCCGCGCGCGAAATCGGCGCCGACAACGTCGGCGCGCGTGGCCAGCACCTGGCCGAACTTGATATAGGCCGGACCCAGCTTTTCCAGCGCCCGCGCCAGACGTTCACCCGGATTGGCGGCCCGGTCCCGGATCGCGATAAGTCGCGCGAAGCGGCCCGTCCAGCGCGCCGGCGGCGGGAGCATGGCCTGGTACTCGGCCGGAAACATCGCGTCATGGCGCGCAAGCGTCCAGGCGGCCCGTAAGAGACGGGCGGTATGAGAGATCGTCTTCAACACGGGATAAGGGTTTAGGTCGCAGAGCCCCGCTTGGCGAGACCACGCGGCGCCGCATGTCAGCGCGCCAGCCGATCGGCGCGTTCAAGCAGGAAGTCGCGCACCCTCGGATCGCGCGCGAGCCCGGCCGCGCGCCGATAGGAAGCAAGGGCGCCTTCAAGCCGGCCTGCGGCGACCAGAAGGTGGGCGCGCGTCGCCCAGTAGGGCTGGTGATCGCCCAGACTATCGCCGGCGTCAGCTTCAATCCCGGCCAGAGCCTCAAGCCCGATCAGCGCGCCCTCCGCTTCCCCCAGCGCCGCAGCCCGCGCCAGACGCGCCCCGACGCCGCCGCCCAGCTCGGCCAGCCGGTCATACAGCGTCGCCAAGGCCCTCCAGTCCGTGTGTCCGGTGCGGGCGCGGGCAGAGTGAACCGACTGGATTGCGGCCTCCAACCCGAACCGGCCAGGCGGACCCCCGGCGAGCGCGACCTTCAGCAGCGTTTCAGCCTCCTCAATCATAGCGTGGTCCCAGAGCGCTGGATCCTGTTCGCTGAGCGGGATGAATCGGTCCTCACCATCGCGCCGCGCAGACCGGCGAGCCTCGCAATAGAGTATCAATGCGAGCAGGGCTTTCGGTTCAGCACGCTGCGGGGCCAGAGCGGTCACGAGGCGGGCCAGATGGATCGCCTCGGAGGCAAGCCCGGCGATGAGCGCGCCGCCGGTCGGGTCGTCCATCTCCCAGCCAGTGCTGTACGCCGCATAGATGGATTGGCAGATCGCCTCCAAGCGCTCGCCGAGCGCGTGACGCTGCGGGGGTTCGAACCGGATCCCCGCCTCGCGGATTTTCGCCTTCGCCCGCGACAGGCGCTGACCCATCGCCGCAGGCGAAACCAGAAAGGTCGAAGCGATCCGCTCAGCGGACAGGCCCAGCACGGTCTGCAGGATGAGCGGGGTGCGAACCGAGGCGTCAATCGCCGGGTGCGCGCAGGCCGCCATAAGCGTGAGGCGCCGGTCGGCGAGCGGCTCTGCGCTCGCCGAGGCGGCCTCGTCAGCCAGAATTGCAAGATGATCGACCGCACCGTGCGCCGTGGCGGAGCGTCGCGAGGCGTCGATGATCCGGCGCTGCGCGGTTTTCAGGAGCCAGGCTTGCGGATTGTCGGGCGGGCCGGTCTGAGGCCAACGGCTGAGGGCGCGTTCAAACGCATCACCCAGCGCGTCTTCAGCAGCGGCGAGATCGCCCGTGCGCGCGGCCAGGATGGCCACCAGCCTGCCATAGGCGTCCCGCGCGACGGTTTCAGCCGCCGCGCGAGCGTCAGCTCGCCTGGAGCGTTCTGGGTCGAATCCAGTCAACCGAAAACGCTCCAGGCCTTTGAGTGATCGCCTTTTCGAACCGAAAAACCGGTTCTAAGTTTTGCTGAAAAGGCTCTACCCGCCATAGTCCGGGACGGGCCGGACCTCGACCACACCGGTCTTCGCCGTTGGGCATTTGCGCGCCCAGTCCAGCGCGACGTCCATGTCGGCGACGTCGATGACATAAAAGCCGCCCAGCTGTTCTCGCGTATCGGCATAAGGTCCGTCCTCAACCTTTCCGCCGCGAAGTGTTCGGGCCTGTTCGCTGGTCTGCAGCGGCTCGCCGCCCTGCATGGCGCCAGCGGCCACCAGAGCATCGACATAAGCCATGTGCTCCCCAATCACCGCACCGCGTTCGGCTTCGCTGAGGCTGGTCCATTCGGCCTCGTCATCATAAAGAAAAAGGGCGTATTTCATGATTGCATCTCCGATACTTCACTCATCGGCAAAACGGGGCGGACTTCAACCGCGCCGGTTGCGGCGGCGGGGCAACGCTCCGCCCAGGCCAGCGCATCATCAAGGCTATCCGCCTCAATAAGCGTAAAGCCGCCGAGCTGTTCACGCGTGTCGGCATACGGCCCGTCCTGAACCTCGCGCGCCTGCGCACCGCCGCGAACCGTCGTGCCCGTCTCAGGACCTTTAAGGCAGGCCCCGCTCCGGGCCCGTTCACCGAGCGCGCCAAAATAGGCGGCCCAGCCTGACCAGTAGACGGAGGACTCCTGTCCGGATCGGCGGGCGAACTCACCCGGCGTCTCATAGATCAATATGGCGTATTGCATCTCTCGCTTCGCGTCCTTTCTCGCGTTTGAAGCCTCCAAGCGACCTTGCGTTCGAGGCTTTCAAATACAAGACGCGCGAGCCTGGCCCGTTTCGACAGGCTCAGCAAAAAAGATGCGTCAGACCTTCCAGCCCATGTGCAGGGCTGCGATGCCGCCGGACAGGTTGGTGACGGTCACATTGCTGAAGCCTGCGGCCTTGATCTCGGCCTTGAAGGCGTCCTGATGGGGGAAGCGGCGGATGGACTCCACCAGATACTGATAGCTGTCGCGATCTTGCGCGACGAGCGCCCCGAGCTGCGGGATCACCTTGAAGGACCAGGCGTCGTACACTCGCGACAGGGCGCGCGTGGTCGGACGTGAGAATTCAAGGCTTAAGAAACGACCGCCCGGCTTGAGCACACGGCGCATATCCGCCAGCGCGGCATCGCGCCGGGTCACGTTGCGAATGCCAAAGCCGATCATGACGCAATCGGCGCTCCCATCGGGAAAAGGCAGGCGTTCGGCGTCCGCGCACGCCCAGCGCAGCTGCGCCCCGCCGCCGCGTTTGAGCCCGGCGAACATCATCTGCGCGTTGATGTCGGCCACCACCGCTTCAGCCGGCGTCCCGCCGCGACGCTTTCGGCGCGCTTCAGCCCGGTCCAGAAAGGCCCGCGCCAGATCGCCCGTGCCGCCGGCCACATCGATCAGGCGTTCGCCCGGCGAAGGATTGGCCTTGGTGATGGCGATCTCTTTCCAGACCCGGTGCACGCCGAGACTCATGAAGTCATTCATGAGATCGTAGCGCCGCGCAGACCGGTCAAACACGCTGCGGACGAGGCCCGCCTTTTCAGAGGCTGGCACTTGCCGAAAGCCGAAAGAGGCCGTGTCGGCGCCGGATGCGGACGGGTCGGAAGAAGCGATCTCGGTCATGGGCGCGAACATAGGCCCTGCAGCCTGCGCCGGCCAGACAGCCGGCGCGCCTAGCGGCGCGGCTTCACGTCGCGCTCGCCGCAGGCATAATCGAACAGGGTGAAGCCGGCGCGCTCAGCCCCCGCGTCATCCCCGCCGTAAAAGGCCAGCACGACGCGATCTCCGGCCGGTGCGAAAGCCGAGATGCGAAAGGCCAGCGCCTCAGCCAATGTCATCTCTCCAACCGCGCGGGCCGGATCTGCATTGGCGCAGACCAGCCTGACCCGCGCCCGGCAGGCCGCAATGGCGTCACACGCGCCAACCAACTGCGGCCAGCCGCCCCGCCAGACCAGCCGGGCGACAAGCGGCGTATCCGCCAGCGCCGAGCCGTCCTCGCGCTCCACGCGCCAGGCGACATCGTGAAGCCAGGCTGGAGCCAGTAGCCGCTCGCCCGGAGCATGGCTGGTCATGCCGGATCGCCCGGCGGCGCCGTCGCAGCTGATCAGGTGACGACCCGGCCAGGGCGCGCCGGCGCTCAACCTGTCATCCACGCGGCGCGCCAGAAGACGTGCAAAGTCCAGCGTCCAGGGATGGGGGTGGTCGCTGAAGGCGGACGGCGCCGGCGTGCCGGCCCGCCGGCGCGCGAGCGCATCCAGCGCTTCCCCGGCGACCGAACCGATATCCTCGGTGCGGGCAAGCCTCGCTTCGGGGCGGGCCTTGGCGTATTTCGATCTCAGCAGCATGTCGAAGGATGGTGATGCCGGAACTGCCTGAAGTCGAGACGGTGCGGCGCGGTCTGGCCCCGGCGATGGAAAACCGTCGCATTCTTGCCGCACGCGCCAACCGCCCCGATCTGCGCTTCGCCTTTCCCGACCGCTTCGCCGAACGGCTGACCGGGACGCGGGTGGAGCGCGTGGACCGGCGAGCGAAATATCTGCTCGTGCGGCTGGGCTCCGGCGAGACCCTGCTGATGCATCTGGGCATGTCCGGGCGCTTTTCCATCGAAGCGGACGAACTTGCCCGTCAGCCGGGCGATTTCGTCTACGCCCCGGCGGCCAACCCCGCCCATGATCATGTCGTCTTCCAGCTGGAGGGCGGGGTGACGGTCACCTATAACGACCCGCGCCGCTTCGGCTTCATGACGCTGTTCGACACCGCCGACGAGGCGTCTCAGCCCTATCTGGCCTTGCTGGGCCCCGAGCCGAACTCCAACGCCTTCTCCGCGGCTCATCTCGATCATGCCCTTGCTGGCAAGCGCACCCCGATCAAGGCAGCGCTTCTGGACCAGCGCATCGTGGCGGGGCTGGGCAATATCTATGTCTGCGAAGCCCTGTTCCGTGCTCGGATCTCGCCCAAACGCTCTGCGCTGTCCATTCCCGGCGCCCGTTCGGCGCGGCTGGCCGCGTCGGTTCGGGACGTGATCGGTGAGGCGATCGAAGCCGGCGGCTCAACCTTGCGAGATTATGCCGGCACAGACGGAGCGCTGGGTTATTTCCAGCATCGCTTTGATGTCTATGGTCGCGAGGGCGAGCCGTGCCGGGGCGAAGGATGCAGCGGCGTGGTGAAACGCATCGTGCAGAGCGGACGCTCAAGCTTTTACTGCGGGACTTGCCAAAGGTGAGTGGGCGGTGACGACTCGGAAGGCGAGTAAAGCACACTTGACAAGTTGCTGGCGAAGTGTAAATGACCCTTTACACAAAACAGCGGAACCCCGCTGGTCCAAAATCAAGAGAGCTCATAATGATGATGGTCGATAAGGAGCACATGATGAAGATGATGACGTCTCCCCTGCGCGCCTGCGCTTTGGCGCTGGCGCTGGCCGGCTTCACCGGCGGCGCAATGCACGCGCAGCCTGTTGGCGCGCCGGATGCAAGCTATGCCGAGATTGATGCGGATCCGGCGATCTGGCTGCTGGAGGATGAGGACACCCGGCTCTACCTGTTCGGCACCGTCCACCTGCTGCCGGCCACGCTCGACTGGCGCACCGAAGCCTTCCAGACCGCGTTCGCTGAAGCAGACACGCTCTGGCTTGAGGCCGATGTGGTCAGTGAGCAAGCCCAGGCCCAGATGGGCGCGCTTCTGCCGCGTTACGGTTTCAATCCAGCCGGCGTGACCCTGTCCAGCCTTCTGAGCGAAGACGCGATTGCGGTGCTGAGCGCTGAAGGCCCGAAGCTCGGCCTCGCCCCGGCGGCGATGGAAGGGCTGCAGCCCTGGCTCGCCTCGGTGACCATCGCAGTCTCGCAGATCACAGCCCTTGGCTATGATCCAAACTCCGGCGTGGATCAGGTTCTGGCCCGCGACGCGGCTGAAACGGGCATGGCGTTCGCCTATTTCGAGACGGTCGAGGATCAGTTCTCAGCCTTCGCGTCCGTACCGCTGGAAGCGCAGGCGCGTGATATGGAGCGAGGCCTTGCCGACTTGCAGGCGGGTCCGGAGATCATCAACCGCATTGTGCGCGCTTGGGCGGTCGGCGACATGGACGAGCTGGACGCGGCGATCAATGTGGAGATGCGCGAGCAGTCTCCGGAGACCTATCAGGCCATCATGGTAGAGCGTAACCATAACTGGATCCCGCACATCATCGCAGCGCTTGCCGAGCCCGGTGTCGCCTTCATGGCCGTCGGCGCCGGTCACATGCCTGGTGAAGAGGGCGTCATCGCTCTTCTGGAAGCTGAAGGGTACGCGGTCAGCCGCCTGAACCCGCAGCCTTAGCCGCGCCTGATCAGGGAGGGGCAGGCTGAGCGTCTGGCGCCGGGGTGTCGACCCGGCGCCGCGCTTCGGCTATGGGAGGCCGAGCCTATCCTTGTCAGACGTGCGAGCGCCTTCGCGCCGTGCGACAAACGGAGCCTTTGATGGCCTATTCGATGATCCAGGTGAAAACCGAAGGCCGTGTCGGCGTGATCACGCTTGACCGCCCGACCGCGCTGAACGCGCTCTGCAATGAGCTAACCACCGAGCTGACCGATGCGCTCACCGCGTTTGAACGCGATGAGGAGATTGGCTGCGTTGTGTTGACCGGCTCGGCGAAGGCCTTCGCGGCGGGCGCCGACATCAAGGAGCTGCAAGAGCACGACTTCGTCTCGCTCTATCGTCACGACCCCTTCGCGGAGACCTGGGAGAGCGTGGCGCGCTTTCGCAAGCCGATCATCGCGGCGGTCGCCGGCTATGCTCTGGGCGGCGGGTGCGAGATCGCGATGATGTGCGACTTCATCATCGCGGCGGAAACGGCCAAGTTCGGTCAGCCGGAAATCAATCTCGGCGTCATGCCCGGCGCCGGCGGCACGCAGCGCCTGCCGCGCGCGGTCGGCAAGGCCAAGGCGATGGATCTGTGCCTGACCGGCCGGATGATGCCGGCTGAAGAGGCCGAACGCGCCGGGCTGGTTTCGCGCGTCGTGCCGGCCGACGATCTTCTGGATGTCGCCATGGAGGCGGCCGAGACCATTGCCTCGAAATCACTGCCCATCGCCATGATGACCAAGGAAACGATCAACATGGCCTTTGAAATGGGCCTGGCCGAAGGCGTGCGCTTTGAACGCCGGGTCTTCCAGTCGCAATTCGCCACCGAGGATCAGAGCGAAGGCATGGCCGCTTTCGCGGACAAGCGCGCAGCCCATTTCAAGCATCGCTAAGGCGGAGCGCTTGATCATGTTGACGACAGCGCGCGCGACCGGTATACGCCGCGCCTCACGGAATTCTCGCGCCACCCTTATCGCGTGTGGCGCCTTTTGTTTGAAAGAGCACGGCTAACTCGATGGCGAATACCCGTTCGGCGAAAAAAATGGTGCGCAAAATCGCCCGCCGCACCGAAGTCAACAAGGCGCGCCGCACGCGCATGCGCACCTTCGTTAAGAAGGTTGAGGCTGCGATTGAAGGCGGCAATGCGGACGAAGCCCGCACCGCGCTGAAAACGGCGGAATCAGAAGTGATGTCGGCGGTGTCCAAGGGCATCATCCACAAGAATACCGGCTCACGGAAAGTCTCCCGGCTTTCGGCCCGTGTTAAGGCCATGACAGCTTAGTGAAATTCGGTCCTTAGCCGGATCAAAACACAGTGCGCCCGGAAGCTGGCTTCCGGGCGTTTTGTTTGATGTTTTCATGATAACCGCATTGCGTGCATAACATTGCTTTAAAAGGAGAAACCATAAACCTCCCAGCGTGCCGAATAGCCTGCGCCTCTGAGCGCAAACGGCCCACGATCATGCTGCAGTGCGAGCAAATCTCGTTGACTGAAATTAGCTGAAATTTTTTTTCAGGCGCAAAGCCACGCAGCGTCACGGGAAATACCCTGTCAAGACGGAAATCGGGGGTTAAGACAAGGTTAATGCGGTTGACCGGAGCGGGCGCGACGGTAACTTAACGGGACTGACGCAAGTTATCTTCATACGGACCAAGAAGAGCCCAACGGGCGGCAAAGTTTTGCGTTGCCCGAAGAGATAATTGCGTCTGAAAAACAAAATGTTAGCTAGCCAGAATTGCCAGGCCGGCCGCCTTTTGAAAGTTGGGGCAATGGGGTTTAAAAATAACACCGCATCAGCGGGGGCTGTATATCACATGACGGGCGCTGAGCAGATTTTCGAGGTTTGGCGCGGGGTCAGAGCGCGGTTGCGGAGCGAGTATGGCGATACCATTTATGCTTCCGATATCGCTCGACTTCGCGTGGAGGCAAGCCAAGCCAGCCTCAGCGGCGCGGCGGGCGTGCGCATCATCTGCCCCAACGAGTACAGCCGGGCCTGGACCGAAGATAATCTCGGCGGTCGGCTCCGGGCGATCTGGGCTCTGATGGATGGCGAAGCGCGCGAGATCGAGATCTGCGCCGAAACGCAGCCTTCCAAACTGGCCGGTTTGCGCCGCGAAGCGGTCCTGAACGGCGCTGGCGAAGCTCAAAATGCGCGCTCCGCATCGCAGGGCTCCGACCGCCCCGCACCTACCAAAGGCGCAACCGGTCGCGCGGCGGCCGGCGAAGAAGCGCGTTTCACCTTCGACACCTTCATGATCGGCCAGGCCAATATGATGGCCGCGACGGCAGCGCAGACGATTGCGTCAAGCTCCAGCGCGCCGTTCAACCCGGTTTTCTTCTATGGCGGCTATGGCGTCGGCAAGACCCACCTGATGCGCGCCATCGCGCACGCCGTCTCTTTGGGTGAGACCGGGCGCAAGGCGCTCTACCTGACCGCAGAGGAATTTCTGAACGGCTTCCAGTCGGCCCTGCGTCAGCGCGATGTCCAGCCCTTCAAGGATCAGGTGCGCGAATGCGACGTGCTTCTCATCGACGATGTCCATTTCATCGCCGGCAAGCCGCGCACCGAGGATGAGTTTCTGCACACCGTTGCTGCGCGGATGAATGAGGGCAAGCCGGTCGTGCTCGCCTCCCATTGCGCGCCAGGCGAGCTGAACGCGTCCGATCCGCGCATCGCCTCATTGCTGGCTGGCGGATTCGCCTGCCCGCTGGAGGTTCCGGACCTGGACCTGCGCCGCAAAATTCTCGACTGCAAGATCGCTATGGCGCGCACGCACTGCCCGGATCTCGATGTGCCGGAGACAGTTCGCGACTTCCTGGCCGCGCGTGTCACCGCATCGGCGCGCGAGCTTGAGGGTGTTCTGAACAATATCGTGGTGCGCACCGCCTACATGAATCTGCCCGTCACCATGGAGACAGTGCAGGACGCGCTGGCGGAGCTGCCGGTGAAGGCGGAACGCCGGCTCACCGTGGATGATATCCAGAAGGCCGCAGCCGCCCAGTTCGGCGTGACGGTGGACGACATCATCTCCAAGCGCCGCACCCAGTCGGTCGTGCGTCCGCGTCACATCGCCATGTATCTGTGCAAAACCCTCACCACACGCTCGCTGCCGGATATCGGTCGACGTTTCGGCGGGCGAGACCATTCCACCGTGATCCATGCGGTGAACAAAATCGCGGAGCGGCTGCCCTCAGACGCGGCTTTGGCCGACGATGTCGACGCCGTGAAACGCCGCCTGCGAGGCTGACACCCCTCGTCAGCTGAAACGGTCGCAAGAGCCCTCTTCTTGCGACCGTTTCTTTTGGGCTATCCTTATCGTCCTGATTTTCGCGGGAGGGTGATTCTCACCTGGCGCCCCGCCTCACCAGAAGGCGAGACTGATGAAGCTCACCATCGAGCGCGCAGCTCTTCTCAAGGCCCTCGGGCATGTCCAGGCCGTCGTGGAGCGCCGCAACACCATTCCGATCCTGTCCAACGTGCTGATCAACGCCACGGGCGGGCACGCGCGGCTGACCGCCACCGATCTCGATATGGAGATCGTGGAAGAGACTGAGGCGCGCATCGAACGCGAGGGCGTCGTTACCGCGCCGGCCCACACGCTTTACGAGATCATGCGCAAGCTGCCGGAAGGCTCTGATGTGACGATGGAGATTGGCGGTGATGACCCGCGCCTTCAGGTCGCCGCCGGTCGCTCGCGCTTCAACCTCCCCGCCTTGCCGCCAGGTGATTTCCCGGTGATGCCGAGCGAGGATCTGGCGACGCATTTTCGCATCGACGCCGATGCTCTGGCCCGGCTGATCGACAAGACGCGCTTCGCCATCTCCACCGAGGAGACGCGCTATTATCTCAACGGCATTCACCTGCATGCCGCCGAGCGTGAGGGTCGCGCCACCTTGCGCGCCGTCGCCACCGACGGCCACCGCCTGGCGCTGGCCGAGTGCGATCTTCCCGATGGCGCACACGCCATGCCCGCGGTGATCGTGCCGCGCAAACCGGTTCAGGAAGTCCGCCGTCTCTTGGAAGACCTTGATGGCGAGGTCGAGATCTCCGTCTCCGAGGGTAAGATCCGCTTCCATGTCGGCGCAGCGGTGCTGACCTCCAAGCTGATTGACGGGGCCTTCCCTGAGTATGAGCGCGTCATCCCGCGTGGCAATGACAAGATCATGCGCGTGGATCGCGCGCCCTTCGCTCAGGCCGTGGACCGGGTTGCGACCATCTCCCAGGAGAAATCGCGCTCCATCAAGCTGACGGCCTCACCGTCAAACCTGGTGCTCGCAGTCAACAACCCCGAAGCCGGCGCCGCCAATGAAGAGCTCACCGCCGACTACAGCGATGAAGAACTCTCCATCGGCTTCAATGCGCGCTACCTGCTCGACGTCGCCGCTCAGATCGAGGGCGATGAGGCGATCTTCGAATTTGCTGACGCCGGCTCGCCGACCCGCGTGACGGACTCCGGCGACCCCGACGCCGAATACGTGCTGATGCCGCTTCGGGTGTGACGACCCCCTCACAGCCTGGCGGCGCCGAGACCGAGTGCTCCGCGCTGAACTGCGCGGTGATGCGGCTGCGCTTGGCGGAATTCCGCAATTACAGTCAGCTGGATTTGCAACTGGACGCCCGGCCGGTCTGCCTGTTCGGTGAGAACGGCGCGGGCAAGACCAATCTGGCTGAAGCGGTTTCCTTTCTGGGCCCCGGGCGCGGTCTTCGCGGCGCGGGGGCCGACGCGATACGCCGCCGTCAACCCGGCGACGCACCCGGTGAAGCGCCCGGTGAAGCGCCCGTCCTGGTCAACTGGGCGGTCTTCGCTGAGGCCATGACCCCTGACGGCCCGGTCACGCTCGCCACCGGCGCCGATCCGGCGAATCCGGCGCGGCGCAAGACCCGTCTGGACGGCGCGGCCGCAACCCAGAGCGAGCTCGCCCGCATCCTGCCCATGATGTGGCTGACCCCGCGTGAGGACCGGCTCTGGGCCGGTGCGCGCTCAGACCGCCTGCGCTTTTTCGACCGACTGGTGCTTGCCGGCGAGCCGGGCCATGGCGCCCAGGCCGCCGCCTATGAAAAATCCATGCGCCAGCGACAACGCCTGCTGGAGGGCGAGGCCGAAGGCCGCCGCGCCGATCCGGACTGGCTGACGGCGCTGGAGATTGAAATGGCCGGCGCGGGGGTCGCGCTCGCTGCGGCGCGGCTTGATGCGCTGGTGCGTCTGCAGGGTGAGATCGACGCCCGACCGGCCAGCGCCTTTCCCAAGGCGGACATTGCGCTGGAGGGCGAGGTGGAGGCCTGGCTCGCCGAGAGCGCGAGCGCGGCCGAGGCTGAAGAGCGCTTTGCCCGGACCCTTCAGGACGCGCGCCGGCGCGACGCCGCCACCGGGCGAACGCTGAGCGGACCGCACCGCACCGAGCTCGCCGCCCGTCATCGAGACAAGGACCAGAGAGCCGCTGATTGCTCGACGGGTGAGCAAAAATCGCTCGTGGTCGGGCTCGCCCTGGCCCAGGCCGCCGCACTCGCGCGCGCCAGGGACCGGGCCCCCATCCTGATCCTGGACGAGGCCTGCGCCCATCTTGATGCAGCCCGCCGCGAAGGACTGGCCGAAGCCCTGCTGGCCGTTGGCGGCCAGGCCTGGCTGACCGGCGTGGATCGCGCCCTGTTCACCGCGTTCGGTCAATCAGCCCAATTCATCCGCGTCAACAACGCCATCGCTGAACCTGCCTGAAACGAGGCTGGACCGGCGTAAGAACACGCTCCGGCCGCCCCTCACTCCACCCTTGAGAACACGACGCCATTGGTGTTCAGCTCGCCCTGGTCGAGATAGGTCTCGTAGCGTTCGAACGTATCGGAGTTGAGCGGCTGGAGGGTGAAGGCGTGACCGTGCGGGTCGCCCAGATCAGCCAGGTTGGTCGCGCTTTCAAAGGTGAAGTCGAGCCGCCCCTCCGGGGTCTTTTCAGTCAGCACGAAGCGCGGCTGATTGCCGATCGGGCAGTAATGCGTGGCGAGCAGACGGGCGCCGTCCATATGGTAGAGGGTCAGCGCCTCCAACCCGTTATGAAACCGCCAGGTCTCCACCAGCACGGTGTCGGCTGCGGTAAGGCTGTAGCTCACACTCACCTCCCGGCCCGCCTCATTGGTCCCGGACCAGTCGCCGACCAGGCTGGTCAACCGGGTAAATTGGGCCTCATGGCTGATGTTTTCGGTGCTGGCGTTCGGGTTCATTTCACGGGCCTCCCCTTCGCGATCTTCGCAACCGGCGACCAACAGGGTGAAAGCGGCAAGCGCGCCTGCGCGCGCAAACGCTTTGATCAAAGCCGCGATATTTTCTACCATATTAGAATTCTATCATAGTGGAATGAGTTTGCAATGACCCAACTTTCCAGTCGGGAAGCCGACGAAGGCGCGACCGCGCGTCTGGGCGCGCGCGTGAAGGCGCGACGAAAAACGATGGGGCTGACCCTGCAGGCGCTGAGCGAAAGCAGCGGCGTATCGCGCGCCGCCCTGTCCAAGATCGAGCGCGCGGAGATGTCGCCGACCTATGAGGTGCTGCGAAAGCTCGCTTCAGGGCTGGAGCTCGCCCTGCCCGCCCTGGTGATGGAAGGCGAGCCGCATGGCGCAGGCGAAGTGCGACTGGTCCGGGCAGGCGAAGGCGACACTTACGCCAACCCGCTCTACCGGTATGAGCGCCTGTCAGGCGGCGCGGATGATCCGCACGGCGCCATCCATATCAGCACGCTCGTGGCTGGTGATATCGACGACTTCCCGGAGCTGCACGCCCATGACACGCAGGACTTCATCCATGTCCTGAGCGGCAGGGTCGGCGCCTGGTTTGAGGGCCGCGAGCCGATTCAGCTCGCGCTCGGCGACAGCGTCAGCTTTGACGGCCGGATCAGACACGCCTTCGCGGACCTGGCCCGGCCTCAGGGCTCCACCCGCGTCTTGTGGGTGTCGCGGCCGCGCTAAAGGCGTCGCCCGAGACCGGCATCACCGATTTCAGCCGCCGCCGGTCAGTTGCTCGATCATGGAAAGCGCCTGGGCGGCGTCGATGGCGGTGCGCAGCGTTTCGATGACCTCTGGATCGGTCTGCACGATACAGGCCCTGCCATCCCGACCTCGATGCATGCCGGCGCCGGCGCGATCATCTTCAGCACGTAGATTATGACGCATGAACTCGGCGACAGCGCTGTCGAAAGCGACCCGCACATCCGGTTCCAGTTCCGGAGTGGAGACCGCCAGGCTGGTGCGGCTTCCGTCAGGGTCGGCAATGGCGATCAGCACGCGCGCATCCGCGCCGCGCGAGGCGAAGGCGGAGCCGGCCGGGAGGGTCTCAGCCCAGTCGCCGGTGTCGATCGCCTCGCAGGTGCGCCGGGCGATCGGGGCGAGATAGGTGGTGCGGATATCCGCACCTTCGGTCCAGTTCGGCGCGACGCCGCGGTCCTGCAACGTGTCCTCGCCTGTACCGCGCGGCGTAGCGACCACCGGCTGTGAGGCGGGCGCGGCCTCGCTGGCGGCTTCATGAGCCGGTTCGGCCTGGTCCTGGCCGCCACAGGCTGCGAGCAGCAGGGCGGCGGCGCTGAAGCAGATGGGAAGACTGAACGCTTTCATGTTCGTACACTCCAGATCAAGACCGTCAAAACACCGGAGGTTCTGAACGCGGCCGGACCCGTTGGTCTGTAACCGCATGACGCGCTACACGGAAGTGGTCCGGTGAAGCTGTCGCGAAAGCTTCAAAAATGAGCGGCCGCGCTCTACTCAGCGAAGAAGCGCGTGACTTCGTTGATCAGGCTGGCCTTGGCCGCCGCAACGATCTCAGCACCCTTCTGAGACGTCGCCTGTGACGGGTCGGAGGCGATCCGCCCGTCCGGAAAGGTGGCGCGATAGTCAGCCGCATCGGTGAAGTCGCCATCCGGGGCGATTTTCGGGCTCATCGCGACGTCTTTGATGTGGTCGGGATAGGCGTAATAGGTCACCGCGACTTCAGAGGCCGTCGCGTGCGCGCCGTCGCCGACCGGGAAGAGGGAGCGGCACACATCCATCACGCCGGGCAATGCCCACCAGTTGGCGGTCGCCAGCTTGTAAGGGCAAGGCTCGCCGTCCAGCGACCAGTTGGAATAACACTCGGCGAAGGCCGCTGCGATGGTCGCGATGTTCCCGCCATGTCCGTTGATGAAATAGATGCGCTCAAAGCCATGGCGCGCCAGCGAATCCACCCAGTCTCCAATCACTGCGATCATGGTGGATGGGCGCAGCGTCATCGAACCGGGAAAGCCGAGATGATGCTGGGCGACGCCGACATTAAAGGTCGGCCCGACCAGAAAACCAGCCTCCGCGCCAGCCTCGCGCGCGATCACTTCAGGACAGATCGCATCGGTTCCGATCAACCCGTTCGGCCCATGCTGCTCGGTGGAACCGATGGGTATGACGATGCCTCTGGATTTATTCAGATAGCCCTCAATCTCAGGCCAGGACGCAGTGTGCAGAAGCATGGCGGATCTCCGTCGCACAAGAGTTTGAATTGGACGGAAAGGGACATCACGCCGCGCGCTAGCGCAAGCCCCTCGATCACCGGCATCCGCTAGCGCGAACCGAGCCCGGCGCGGCGGCGGTACTGGGCGCGGTATCGTTCGAACGCGTCAGCATCGACCGGCCCGCCTTCGCCAAGTTCGGCCATCACCGCATCCAGATCCGCCAGCGCATCGGCGCCGGCCTGGCTGGCGACCAGATCGGTCATGCGATTCAGCACGCTGACCGGGTCATTCAGACTGTTCAGATGCCAGGCGGCGCGCGCAGTCAGCTCCGCTGCTGACGCCGCATCGACATTGAAGCGGGCCGACATGGCTTCGCTCAGGAAAGCCTTCACCAAAGAATCCACTTCGCCGGCGGACTTCGCGGCCCCGTAGAGGATGACCGCGCCGGCCTCGCGCGCATCGTCGATGACATCCACGCCGCGCTTTTTTGATCTGGACCTGAAGCGCATCTTGCGCGGCAGATTTGCAGCCTCGCCTGCTGCATCGGCGAGCTCCCGCGCCGCCCTGACACCCATATTGATGCGCCACAGGAAGAAGGCGATCGCACCGATCGCGCCGAGGAGGGCAAAGAGAATATGCATGGCCGGACACTCCCTTAGGGCGAGTTTGCGTCGGAATACTCCGGCGCACAAGCCGCAAACCCGCCAACGCTCGACACGGTGAACGCCGTTCGCCTATCCTCGGACTGATCGTGCGCAGAGGGTGCAAAGCCCTGCACTGAAAACCGGGAGGAGACGTCGATGGACGTTTTGCGTTTCACCATGCCGCTGGCGGCGATCGTGGTTCTGTCCGCCTGCGGCGGCGAGCCGGAAGGACGCGATGTCACGGATTTCGACCGGGCGTATCAGAGCGTGCTGATGACAGCGCTGCTGGATGCCGAACCGGGCGCGGTGATCGAGATTCCCGCAGGGCGCTTCATCATTGAGCGCGGGCTGTCGCTGAACAGCGTGGACAATGTGACGATACGCGGAGCCGGGATGGACGAGACCATCCTGTCCTTCGCCGAGCAGCGGCAGGGCGCAGAAGGGCTTCTGGTTTCCGGCTCCAATGATTTCACCATCGAAAATCTCGCCTTCGAAGACACGGTCGGCGATGCGTTGAAGATCACCGACGGCGAGAACATCATCATTCGCGGCGTCCGGGTGGAATGGACCAACGGACCCTCCACCGAGAACGGCGCCTACGGGCTCTATCCGGTTCAGTCGCGCAATATCCTGATCGAGGATTCCGTCGCCATCGGCGCGTCGGATGCAGGCATTTATGTCGGCCAGTCGGACCATATCGTCGTGCGCAATAACCGCGCCGAGTACAATGTCGCCGGGATCGAGATCGAGAACTCCAACCTGGCCGACGTTTACGGCAATGTCGCCACCAACAATACGGGCGGTATTCTGATCTTCAACATGCCGAACCTGCCGCGCCCCGGCGCCGGCACGCGCGTGTTCGACAATGACGTGTTTGAGAATAATACCGGCAATTTCGGCCATGAAGGCACGCCGGTCGCGAGCGTTCCGGCCGGCAGCGGCATATTGGTGAATTCCAATGACGATGTGGAGATCTTCAACAACCGTCTGCGCGACAACCGTACGGCCCACGTGATTATCTCCTCTCTCTACACCGCCGGCTTCTCGCGCTTGGGCGTGACCGATGATTTCGACGCCTATCCGGAGGGCGTGCATATCCACTCCAACACCTATGAGGGCGGCGGCGGCAATCCGGACGGGCTGGATCTGCAGGCGCTGCGCGTGGCGATGTTCGGACCGACCGGTCGCTTCCCCGCCGTGATCTGGGACGGGCATGTCGATGAGAACAAATTCGTCGACGGCGCCCTGCCCGAAGCGCTTCGCCTGTGCGTCAGCGATGGCGAGGTGATCAATGTCGACAGCCCGGGCGGCTTCTCCAATCCGCGCATGGCGACTGAAGATCACCAGTGTGAGCACGCGCCCCTGCCCGCCGCCGAGCTGCCCTTCTGATGCGCCTTGGCCTGACCGCGCTGATCGGTTCAGCGTTCGCCGCGTTCGCGTTGAGCGCCTGTAGCCAGGAGCCGGACCTCATAGGGGAACCGGAACCGGTTTTCCACGCTGAGACCGATCCCGTCGACGCGCTCGCCTGGGGCCAGTTCCGTATTGAAGACGGCGCGCTCGTGCTCGCGGACGGCGTGACGCCCTACGATCTAAACACCCAGCTCTTCACCGACTATGCGATGAAGCTGCGCACGGTCTGGCTGCCGACAGGCGCGGAGCCGGCGGTTTATGATGGGCGTGAGACGTTCAGCTTCCCGATCGGAACGGTGATCACCAAGACCTTCTACTATCCGCGCGCCGGCGGCGGGTTTGATCGCGTCGTCCAATCCAATGAGCGGCTCGCCCATTTCGATGGACGCCGGCTGGACCTGTCGGAGGTCCGCCTGATCGAGACCCGTATTCTGGTTCGGCGCGAAGCCGGCTGGGACGCGCTTCCCTATGTCTGGCGGGAAGATCAGCGCAGCGCGCCGCTCATGCGGATCGGCTCAGCGTTTGATCTGACGCTGGTGGCGCTGGACCGCACCGAGCGCCCGTTGGGCTATCTGACCCCGGACGTCAATCAGTGTGCAGGCTGCCACGAAACCGACACCACAGCTGGCGATGTGCGCCCGATCGGACCGAAGGCGCGCCATCTCAACAGCGATTTCGCCTATTTTGAAGGGACCGCGAACCAGCTCGCCGTCTGGAGCGAAGGCGGTCTGCTCGCCGGCGCGCCAGATGCTGAGGCCGCGCCGCGAAACACCCTCTGGTCTTATGGTGAGGTGAGCCTGGTCCAGCTGGACGCCACAGCTCGCAGCTATCTCGACATTAATTGCGCCCATTGTCATTCGCGCACCGGCCCGGCGGACACGTCCGGGCTCTATCTGGAGCCCTGGGAGCCGAGCGGGCCCAATCTCGGCCTTTGCAAGCCGCCGATCGCGGCCGGGCGCGGCACGGGCGGGCGCGTCTTCTCCATCGTTCCCGGCGATGCGGAGGCTTCGATCCTGCATCACCGCATGGTTTCAGAACGCGCCGACATCATGATGCCGGAACTCGGACGGGCCTTGTCACATGCCGAAGGCGCGGCGCTGATCGCACAATGGATTGATGCGATGACCGGCGGGTGCGCCTGACGCGGAGAGGCGCCGAACAGGTTTGACTTGGCGCGCCGCGATGGGCGCGGCACTCTAATGTTCGCCTATGGGGGCGCCGCTAAGAGGGAACGCGCTTTGAAATCGCTGAAATCAATCCTGGCCGGCTTGACCGTGCTGGCGGCCCTGACCGCCTGCGCCACTCCGCCGCCACCGAAACCGGTGTGTCGGGCCCCGGACGCCGGTGAGATGGCGGTGTTCCGCGCCATTGTGGGCCATGATGAAGACGCCCTGGCGCGCTGGCTGAGCCCGGACGACCCGGTGCTGCGCGCCCGGCTGCGTCAGCTCGAAGACGAGCCCCGCCTGGAAGAACAGATTTTCGGTCGGCGCATGGGCGATCCTTCAGTGCGCACCGTACTGATGCAGCCGCCCGTCTGCGTTTACGACACCGCCGCACTGCCGCGCACGGACGGAGCCCCGGCCCGGCGGCTGAGTTATGTGATGCCGCGAGCACGTTTCAATCAGCTGCAGGACCCGGAGCGGCTCGGGCTGGAATCGGGCATCGCCGGTCGCGATCACGCCGTCTGCAGCTTTGTCGAGACCGAGAGTGGATGGCGGCTGGCGGATGCCTGCCTGACGACCTTCCAGATAACAATAGTCGGCCGGCCGGCTCCTGGAAGCTGACCGATCAGGCCGCACTCTCATTCAGCGAGCTGCGAAAACGCTGAAGCTCCGCGTCGAGTTTGCCGGCCGCCTCGCGCAGGCTGGCGGAAGCGCCGCTGAAGGCTTCAGCCGCAGTATCGGTGCGGGCGGCGGCGGCGGTCACTTCGGCGGCCTGAGCGCCAACCTCGCCGGTGGAGCCGGACGCGTCCTGAGCCAGCCGGGCGATCTCGCCGGTGGCGCTCGCCTGTTGATCAAACGCGCCGCGCGCACTGCCTGAGGCGTCGCGCACATCCTGGATGGTGGCGGCGATCTTCGACAGGGCCGCCCCCGCGCCGTCAGCGGCGGACCGCATCGCATCGATCTTTGACCGGATATCCTCGGTCGCCTTGCCGGTCTGATCGGCGAGCTGCTTGACCTCCTCGGCGACGACAGCAAAGCCCTTCCCGGCCTCTCCGGCGCGGGCCGCTTCAATGGTGGCGTTGAGCGCCAGAAGATTGGTCTGCTCGGCGATATCGGACACGAGCGCGGCGATATCTTCGATTTCACGCGCGGCGGTCTGCAGATCACCCATGGATTCACCGGCTCGCGCCGCTTCGCCGGCGGCGCGTTCGGAAATCTGGTCCGCGCCTTCCAGCGTGCGGGTGACTTCCGCGATGGAAGCGGCAAGTTCCTGGGCGGCGGAGGCCACCGCCTCGACATGATGTGCGGTTTCAGAAGCGCGCGTAGCGGCCGCATCCGCGCCGGAGCGCGTTGCGCCAGCATCCCCGCGTAGCTGATCGGCAAGCCTGTCGAGCTGATCAGAGGCGTTCTGCACATCACCGAGCACCGCGGCGACATTGTGTTCAAACGCCCGCGCGCCATCCTCAGCCGTCTTGCGCGCAGCATCGGCCACGGTCTGGCGCTCGCGGTCGGCTTCAGCCAGACCCGCGGCCTGCAGCTTGGCGGCTTCAGCCTCGGTGACGCTCTCATCGGCGGCTTCCAGCGCATGAGCGATCACGGACGTCATCCAGATCAGCGCCGCGCTCTGCGCGATGACCACGCCGGCATGGACCAGTACCCGTCCTAGATCCGCACCCTCGGGGAAAACCGCCCAGGGCAGGAGGATATTCAGGCTGAGATGATGCAGCGCCGTCACGGCCGCCGCCGCGACAATGGCGCGCCAGTCGCACAAAAGCGCCGCCGCCGCGAGCGCAGCGAAAAACATCATGTGCATGTCGATCTGCCAGGCGCGCCCGCTCATCAGATAGGTGAAAGCGGCGGGTATGCTGACCAGAGCGACGGCAATGGCGGCGCGCGTTGGCCAGCCGGCGGAGTCAGAGCGCCAGGCCCCGAACGCCAACGCTCCGGCCAGGGCCATCAGTCCGCCGCCAATCAGGGCGCGGGAGGGCTCGACCAGGAGCGCCGTAAGCAGAAAGAGCGCCAGCCCTGCGCCAATGACGACGAGGAGCACGTTTGAGGCGCGCGTACGAACGGTTTCAAGCCGGGTCATGTGACCCCTCCATTACGATCAGCGCCGAGCGCGCACGCGCCGACGGCTTGGGGATCAAGAAAAAACAGGGCGCCAGCGGCGCGAAGCTCAGGGAAAGCCTCCGCCTCAACCACCATGACGCCGGGCGCCCCGCCGAAACGAACAATCCTGGCGTCAGCCCGAGCAGTCGCCCGCATCTGCTCCGCCCGGCTCCAGCCGGCCGGCCAGACCACGGCGATCTGGTCAGTCGAAGCGGCCCGCCAGCTCGCAGCCAGCACAGGAAACCCCCCGACCAGCAAGGCAATGAGGCTGAGCAGGACAAGGGGGAAGCGTGTTGAAGTCGAGCGGGTGGGGACCGATTTCACAGAGCCGAATCCGTGCATGTAATGAGCGCCGCTCAGACTCAACTTTAATGGTTAATGAAGCGTACGATAAAATAGCCCGCCTGATCACCAAAGATTTATCCGGCTTTGGGTGATCTAAGCCAGCCTCAAATCATGCTAGACGCGCTAACCGGCGCTCTCCGCCCGCTCCAGCCTGCGACGTTCGCTCGCGCGCAGTTTCTGGCTTTCGCTTTTCAGCTGACCGCAGGCGGCGAAGATGTCCCGGCCGCGCGGGGTGCGGATCGGGCTGGCGTAACCGGCGCGGTTGACCACATCGGCGAAGGCCTCGATCCGGTCCCAGTCGGAACACTCATACGGGCTGTTCGGCCAGGGATTGAACGGGATGAGATTGATCTTCGACGGCACGCCCTTCAGCAGCTTCACCAGCGCGCGCGCTTCGGCCAGGCTGTCATTAACGCCTTTCAGCATGACATATTCGAACGTCACCCGTTTGGCGTTGCCCAGACCCGGATAGGCCTTGATGGCCTCCATAAGCTCGGCGATCGGGTATTTCTTGTTCAGCGGGACCAGCTCATCGCGCAACGGATCATTTGTGGCGTGCAGGCTGATGGCGAGCATGGTTCCGGTGCGTTCGCCGAGCTCGATGATCTTCGGAACCACGCCGGAGGTCGACACGGTGATGCGCCGCCGGCCGATGGCGATGCCTTCATTGTCTGAAATCACATCGATCGCATCGGCGACATGATCGAGATTATAGAGCGGCTCGCCCATACCCATGAAGACGATATTGGTCAGCCGCCGGTCTTCATTGGAGGTCGGCCACTCGCCCAGATCATCGCGCGCGATCATCACCTGGGCGACGATTTCCGCCGCGGTCAGATTGCGCACCAGCGCCTGGGTTCCGGTATGGCAGAATGTGCAGTTCAGCGTGCAGCCGACCTGGCTGGACACGCATAGCGCGCCGGACTTGCCGACATCGGGAATGAAGACGGTCTCCGCCTCCACGCCCGGCGCCAGGCGGATGAGATATTTGCGCGTGCCGTCCACGCTGACCTGACGCTCCACGATCTCGGGGCGCGCCAGCGTGAAGGCCTGCTTTAAGCCCGCGCGCAGATCCTTGGAGACATTCGTCATCGCGTCGAAATCGGTGACGCCGTGATGATAGATCCAGCGCCAGAGCTGCTCGGCGCGCATCTTCGCCTTCTTCTCTTCCACCAGCCCGGACGTGATCAGCGCCTCGCGAATTTGCGCGCGCGTCAGGCCGGACAGAGCGATCGGGCCGGCATCGGGGCGGTTCGCCTCGGCGAGATTGAGCGTTACAGCGGTCATGGCGCGGTCATATAGGCCAAGTGCAGCGAAATCGCGAGGGGTTCAGTTCTCCGGCCCGCCAGCGGCCCACTTGCCTGCCCCCCGCGACACACGGCAAATCTGTCGTCATGAAACTCATCTGCCACGCCCTGACCTCTCATCCGGTGACGATCCGCCCGGCGGATGCGCGCCGTCAGTGGATGGACGACACGCCTGAAAGCTTCGCCTATCGCTGCCTGCCGTTATCGGTCGCCAATCAGCATGGCTGGGAGGTGTTCACGCCCATGGGGGTGACGGCGCGCTGGAATGGCGGGCTGAAGGTGGACGATGTCGGGATCAAGCTCGACGAGCCGCTCAAGCAAGGACTGCCGGGCACGGCGGGCAGCAATTTCGGCTCGGGCATTCTCACCTTCGATATGGGCTTTCTTCTGAAGACGCCGCCGGGCTGGAATATCTTCGTCACCGCCCCGCTCAATCAGCCCAAGGATGGGATCGCCGGGCTGACCGGGGTGATCGAGACCGATTGGAGCCCGTATACCTTCACCATGAACTGGCGCTTCACCCGGCCCGGCGAGGTGCGGTTCGAACCCGGCGAGGCGATCGCGCATCTCTTCCCGGTGCGCCGGGATCTGTTCGAACGCATCGACCCGGAGCTGCGCACCATCCAGGCCGACCCGAAAACCGAACAGCAAATGGCGATCTGGCGCGAGAGCCGGTCGGACTTCACCGGCCGGGTCAAACAACGCGACCCGGACGCGCTCGAGGAGAAATGGCAGAAAGGCTATTATCGCGGCCAGATGCCTGACGGCTCACCCGGCCCGCGCGACCATAAGATCAAGCTGCGCGTGGAGCCGTTTGAGGAAAAGAAGCCGGGCGGAAAAAAGTCGAAGCGCAGGCGGTGAGACGCCGGCGTCGAAACGGAAATGCGTCTGGGTCGATGCTATTCCGACAGAAGATCTGACGCACTCCGCGCAAATCGATCTTCACCACCTGCACACCCTCCCTTTCACCTTCGGCTTCCAATTCTTTCAAAAGCGCACGAACGCGGGGACACCGCCGACAGGACGGGGCAATCTGGGTTCTCCATAATGAGGTGTGGCGGCTGGACACCATGAATGAAGTCGCGCCCGGACCAAGCATTTCCAGCAGCGTCGCGACCCCTCAAGCCGCGGCATTGTGGGGCGGTAACCGAATGAACGCCCCTGCAGGAAAACCGCCGAACGAATAAAACCGGTGAACCACTTCGGTGAGCCAATCCGAAGGCGACTTCCCCTCAAATCCGATCGCTTGGCAGGCTCAATTAGAGAAGACCGCACCCTTGATCGGCTTGAGCGGCGCAGCCCTGCTTGCAAGGGAGCATGCACGCCAAGCGCAGGGTTCGTCGTCCGACCACCAATAGCGGTCCTCACTCCACTTCTATGATCTGCGTCGATTTTGACTCTCGTTAAAGGCGTAGACTCATTTCATAATAAGCTTCATTATAGAAAATCATTCAATTTTCACGCAATGCTGAGGGCCTAAGAATGCGCGTTTGGGACAAGACTCTCCGCATGGCGGCAGCCGCCTTTTGGGCTTCTATAATCGGGGTGCTGATCCTGTCTCCCGCTGAGGGCCAAGTCGACGAAGCCTTCACGCCGATGTTCGATAAGTCTTTCCGTGAGCTGACACCAACTTTGTCGAGGCTTTCGAATGAGCTCATGGGGGATACCATCAGCCCGGATGATGGATCCCTCTCTTTCTATCACGTGGATGTCTCTCTGCCCGGAAACTCTGACTTGCCGGTTCAATTTGCCCGTTCAACGGGAACCGGAGTTCCCGGCAGCAGCCATGCGCTTGGAGACTGGGCTGTTGAAGTGCCGCGCATGGAGACATTCGTCTACAGTGATAATCCTGCAGGTTCCGAAAGCTGGCAGGCTAACCGATGCGGCGGCCCTGGCGCTTATGTTCCGCCGGATACAGATCGGATATACGAAGTCTATCTCTCTGGCGGAGGCACGAGCCTTGAAATAGAAACTTTATGGGGTACCGAGTATTATGGCGGCGTGCGCTTAAACATACCTGGAGAAAATGCAGGTTATCTAATTGATGAGCACCCATCTACCAACCCCCAATTGGCCAGCGCCGAATATGTCACCAACCAATTTTGGAAAGTCGATTGTCTGCCGGGGCAAGCCAGTGACTTAGGTGATGGATTTATAGCAACAGACCCTAATGGAACCCGGTATCGCTTCGATGTATTAAGGTATCACCTTAGAGAAATTTCGGAATTCCACACAACCTGGTCAGGCGTTCAGGTTCAGGTGCAGGGCAATAACCACGAGCCGGTCTTTCGGGCGGTTATGTATGCGTCCCGTGTGGAGGATGTGCACGGCAATTGGGTTGAGTATTCGTACAACGCATACGGCCCGACTAAAATCGAGGCGAATGATGGCCGCGTCATTGATATTACTTATGCCGCTGTCGGAAGTTCGACACAGATTTCACAAGTTCAAGCGAACGGACGCACGTGGGATTACCACTATAATTCGACTGGCCACCTCTCAACTTTACGCCTGGATCGGGTCGAACTTCCCGATGGCCGTCAGTGGAGTTTCGACCTTAATTTCGAACTGCCGGGAATGGACCTGTTTGATACTGTCTGTGGTGCTTGGCTGCCCACGCATACCATCACGCATCCCAGCGGTGTCCAGGGTGTCTTCGAATCGACCATCATTGATAACGGTATAAAGGGCGCCCCATGGGGGATTCCTCCTTCACCATTCTGGGATTTGAGCCCGACGTGCACGGGAACCACTCCGGGCTCCCCTCGATACACAACGAATTACGCGATTTCTGAAAAACGGCTGCAGGATGGGACCAACCCCGCCGCGATCTGGACCTATGAATATGAAGAGGATGATGGAAGCCGCGAAAACCAGAACCCGTCTTTATCGGCGACGAAGAAGCGGACATTCACCGCTCCGGACGGGGTCGTTTCAGTCTACCATGTCAATCGGGAGTTCAATTGGCGCAAGGGGCTGATTGAACGGATCGAGGTTTATTCTGACTCTTCGCAGAGCGCCCTGATCCAGGTCTTGGATTTCGAATATGATCAAGGCCCTTTCATCGGCTATTATCTTGCCTCGACTACCGGCGCGTTTGAACCGTATCAACATGCCATCCGAGAGGATCGCCGGGAAATCACCCAAAATGGTGAGACCTATCTCACTGAGACAGAATACAATAATCAGCCGACTTCATCAGCATACAGCTTCGGTTTTCCGACGCGCGTTGAGCGCAGCTCGACGCTAGGCGGCGGCTCTCGCATCACAACTACGAGCTATGCGCACAATACATCGCAGTGGGTTCTAGGACTGCCATCGGTCGTGCGCCTTAACGGCGTGGAGGTGGACCGATTTGGATATAACAGCGACGGCGACGTCGTCTGGCGCAATCAGTTCGGCGCGCGGGTCGCGGATTTCGACTATAACGCCGACGGGACATTGGCCTGGCATGAGGATGCGCTGAACCGGCGCACCACGGCGTCCAACTGGAAGCGCGGCATTCCTCAGCTGGTCACGCGACCGGACGCCACCACCCTATCACGCATTGTCGATGATAACGGTTGGGTCACCAGCCTGACCGATCCCAACGGGACCACAACCGGCTATGGCCACAATAGCATGGGCTGGCTTACTCTGATCAACCGGCCTGCAGGCTTTGCCGACACGACGGTCAGCTATACCGGCCTCGGCTCGGGTCTGACCCAGACGGTCAATCATGGAGCCTTGCGCACCATCCGCACGCTGGATGGCTTCCACCGCCCGACCCGGATTGAACAGCGCGCCATCAGTGGCGGTGGCGGCTCGATTTTCACCCGGTTTGAATATGACGAGCTCGGGCGCACGGTCTTTGCGAGCTTCCCCTCGACCGGGTCCAACCCCGCCACCGGGGTCGAGACCACCTATGACGGCCTCGGCCGCGTGATCGAGACGCGGGAGAATGTCGCCCCGTTTGCGACCATCACCACGCAATTTCTCACTGACAACCGGATCCGGGTTACCGATCCGTCCGGCAATGTCACCACGACCTGGCGTTCAGGCTGGGGCGGGCCTGATGACGGTGTGCCGGTGCGTATCGATCACCCGCTCGGCCTGACCACCGAGATGACGCATAACGTCTTCGATAACCTCTTAACCGCGCGCCAGTTCGGTACCCATTCAGGCTTCACCGTTGATGAGACCCAGAGCTGGACCTACGACGCCCGGCAGCGCCTGTGCCGCCATGTGACGCCGGAGACCGGGGCGACCCAGTACACCTATGACGCGGCCGGTCAGGTGCTGACCGTGGCGCGGGGCATGAGCCCGACGGCGGCCTGCGGCACGGCGGGGTCAAGCGCCAGGACGGTGCATGGCTATGATCTTCTGGGCCGCCTGACCAGCGTGAATTATCCCGACGCCTCGCCCGACGTGGCGATGAGCTATGACGCCAACGGCAATCTGATGACGGCCGACCGGGGCGCGACGGCCTGGACCTACACCTATGATGTGATGAACCAGCTGACCGAAGAAGAGCTGGTGGTGGACGGGCGCACCTATGAGACGCGTCACGCCTATGAAACCGACGGTCGATATCGTTCCATACGCACGCCCTCATCGCGCCTGGTCTTCGCGCTGCCCGACGGCCATGGCCGCGCCCGCGGCGTACGCTGGAATTCGTTCGACTATGCCAGCGGCGGAACCTACCACCCCTCAGGCCGGCTTCAGTCGCTGAATTTCGGCAACGGGCTGGCGCAGACCCACGTCTTCAACAGCCGTCATCAGATCATCGATGTGGACATCTCCGGCGGCGGGGTGACGGCTTTTGACCATAGCTACATCTATGACGCCAATGGCCGGGTGTCCGACATCATCGTTCACATGCTGCCAAGCGAGAGCCGCAGCTTCACCTATGACGCGCTCGGACGGCTTTCCACCGCGTCGGGGCCGTGGGGTTCGGGCAGCTACAGCTATGATCTTCTGAACAATATCCGCTCCAAGACGCTGGGCGTGGAGACCGTGGAGATCCAGTACAGCGCGGCCAACCGG
>JBCBSP010000007.1:0-203132 GCA_039819095.1 Pseudomonadota bacterium | reverse complement strand
TCCATCGACGTGGTGGTTCAGGCCGCGCGCCTGCGCGACGGTTCGCGCAAGATCACCCACATCACCGAAGTGATCGGCATGGAAGGCGACGTGATCGTCACCCAGGATCTCTTCCTGTACGAAATCACCGGCGAGGACGAGCACGGCGATATCACCGGCGTGCACAACTCCACCGGCATCGCGCGGCCGAAATTCTGGGATCGCGCGCGCTATTACGGCCTGGAAAAAGAACTCGCCGAAGCGCTCGACGCGGCGGAGGCCTGACGCGATGCCCGGCGGCGAACTCGCCTTCATCCTGGCCGCAGCTGCAGTCTTCATCGCGGTCGTCGGCGGCGGCTTTGCGCTGACCAGCGGAGGCGACAAACGCGTTATGCAACGCGCCGCGGTGGTCAAGGGCGAGGGCGCGGCGGTCCGCCATGGCGGCGCCAAGTTGGATCAGACTGCGCAGAAAAAGCGCCAGATCCAGGACTCGCTCAAAGAGATGGAAGAGCGCCAGAAACAGGCGCGGAAGAAATCGCTAACCCTGCGCGCGCGAATTGAGCAGGCGGGGCTTGAATGGTCGCCGACCCAGTTCTGGATCATCTCCGGCGTTCTGGGGTTTGTCGGTGCGCTGGGCGTGCTGGTCGCGGGCCAGAACATTCTTCTGGTGCTCGCCGCCGGCATCGTGCTCGGCCTTGGTGCGCCGCGCTGGTATCTCGGCATGCGCCGCGACGCCCGGCAGAAGAAATTCACCGAGCACTTCGCCGATGCGCTCGACATCATCGTGCGCGGCGTCAAATCCGGCCTGCCGCTGAGCGAGTGTCTGAAAGTCATCGCGCGCGAGACCCCTGAGCCGGTCGGATCTGAATTCGCCCAGCTGGTTGAAGGCATCTCCGTCGGCGTCGACCTGGAAGAGGGCATGCGCCGGATGACCACCCGCATGCCGCTTCCAGAGCTGAACTTTTTCGCCACGGTTCTGCTGATCCAGCAGCGCACGGGCGGCAATCTCGCCGAAGCGCTGGGCAATCTGTCAGGGGTTTTACGGGCCCGCAAGATGATGCGCGAGAAGATCCAGGCCCTGTCGTCTGAAGCCAAGGCGTCAGCCTTCATCATCGGCTCGCTGCCACCGGGCGTTCTGGTCATCATCAGCCTGATTTCGCCGGATTATATGGGCCCGATGTTCACCAGCGCGACGGGTCAGATGATGCTGCTGGGCGGCGGTCTGTGGATGCTGATGGGCATTCTGATGATGCGCGGCATGATCAATTTCAAACATTAGCGAGGCGAGAAGATGAATATCGACGCCTTTGCTGAGTGGATCGTCTCGCCGGACACGATTTTCGCGCTGATCGCGGCCGCACTCGTCTTTGCGACGGTCGTTACGCTGTCGGCTCCGGCCATGGGGGGCGACAAGACCGACAAACGCCTCAAGGCCGTGGCCAACCGGCGTGAGGAATTGCGCAAGAAGTCCAGAGAGTCGCTTGATGACCGCAAGGCCAATCTGCGCGGTAAGGATACGCGCAGCCTTTACCGGAAGGTCGTGGAGAAGCTGAACCTTCAAGAGGCGCTCAAAGACCCCGACCTTCAGCGCAAGCTCGCCCAGGCCGGCCTGCGCGGTCCCGGGCCGGTCTCCGCCTTCTACTTTGCGCGCTTCATTGCGCCCTTCCTGCTGCTGGGCGCGGGGGTGTTCTATCTGTTCGTGATCAATGATTTCGGCCTGGAGCTGCCGCAGCGCCTCACGATCGTCGTTGGCATGGCCGTACTCGGCTATTATGCGCCGGGCATTTATCTGAAGAATGTCGCACAGAAGCGCCGCGACTCCATCATGAAGGCGTTTCCTGACTCTCTTGATCTGCTCCTGATCTGCGTGGAATCCGGCATGTCTGTGGAGGCTGCCTTCCAGAAGGTGGCGTCCGAAGTAGGGGTCAACTCCATCGAGCTGGCTGAAGAGCTTTCGCTGACGACGGCGGAGCTGTCCTATCTGCAGGACCGGCGTCAGGCTTACGAGAATCTCGCTTACCGCACCAATCATCCCGGCGTGAAAGCGGTGGCCACCGCCCTGGTGCAGGCGGAACGCTACGGCACGCCGCTGGGTCAGGCGCTGCGGGTCATGGCGAAGGAAAACCGGGATATGCGCATGGCGGCGGCGGAAAAGAAGGCGGCTGCGCTTCCGGCCAAGCTGACCGTTCCGATGATCGTCTTCTTTCTGCCGGTGCTCTTCGTTGTGATTCTCGGCCCGGCCATTCTCAGCTACCAAAACCTGTGACGAACGGGACTTGCGGCGCTACAGTCTCCCGCTGCGCAGGTGGGGGACTGGCGCTGAAGTGAAAGGACGACCCGCTTCATGTTCGGGGCAAGCAAGGTGAGCGAACGCCGGCAGGAGGAATACCGCCTTGCCGCAACCGCGACCGATCACGCACTCGCCGCACTGGCTGCGGGCGATAAAGAAAAGGCGAGGACCGAGCTCGCCGCCGTGCCGCGCAAGGTGGATTTCGCAGAGATCGGCTGGCGTGTGGCGCTGGTCAACGCCCTGATCAATCTCGCCTTTGAGAAGCGTCGCCAGGGTGTCCAGGGGCTGGTTTCGGTCTGCTCACGGCTGGATGAGACCAGCCTGTCGCGCGACGACAAAGGCTATCTGCGCCTGTTCGCGCTCTATCGCGCCATCGAAGTGTCGAAGAACGGAAAGGCGCCGCGCGAATTGCGCGAGCTGGTTGATGATTTCCGGTTCGATCACACGCTGGTCACCGCCAGCTTGCGCGAGGGTTTTCCGTTGAAGCGCACCGAGGGTGCGGCCCCGCCGCTTCCGCCTCCGCCGAAATCCGCGCCGCCGACGGCTGGCGATACCGATCCGTTCAAGTCGTAGAATTCAGCGCTACCGGCGAAGACGCGGCGTCTGGCGGCGCGGCTCTGCGGTTTGGGCGAGCGCGTCCCAGCGCCGCGGATTGCTCATCAGGCTCCGCACATAATCCATGTTCGCCTCAGCCATTTCCGGCGTGGCGTCGATAAGCGCGATCTGTTCGGCCTCGTCAAAGCGTCCCTGGAGCGCAACGACAAGCGCGAGATTCTGGCGGACCTGAGGCGTAGCGCGGTCGCTGCGCGCGGCGCGTCTGAGCATGGCTTCGGCCTGTTCGGCCTGACCATCCAGCGCGTAGGAGAGCGCCAGATTGCTCTCAATCGCCGGTTCTCCTGGCGCCAGCAGCAAAGCCTGATTGAAGCGTGCGCGCGCCGCGTCCTTGCGGCCGGCCTGTTCCAGAGCAACGCCGAGCGCATTGATGATGCGCCAGCCCGCGCCGGGGTCAGTGGCTGCTCGGCTCAACGGCTCCAGAGCGGACGGGCCGCGGCCCATGGCTGTCAGCGCCAGCCCGTACTGGCCCAGCAGGCCGATATCATCGGGGTAGAGGGCCAGCGATTGGCGTGCGATCTCGGCGGAGCGCTGGGCGCCGCCCAGCAAGCGCAGCACCCGTGACAGCTCGAAGGCCGCTTCCCGGTCGCCGGGGTTCAGCTCATGGGCTTCGGCCCAGAAGGCGGCCTGGGTGAGGAGATCCTGATTGCGCACCGCGTCGCGCTCTTCGGCGGTCGCGGGCGCCAGTTCGCGTTCCTGAAGCGCTTCGGCAAGCGCGGCCTCCTGCTCGGTGGGCTGCAGTTCCTGCGTCGTGGAGCAGGCGCTCAGCGCGCCCAACGCCAGGACGAGGATGCTCGTGCGGGTCATTGCGGACAAGCGAGCGCTCATGGTCTACCTCTTAACGCCGTGCGAGCGATCAAACTGCGCCGCGCCGGTCAAGAAGCCGTTAACGCTTCGCACGCCGCGCGAGCAGCGCTGCGCGCTGATTTCAACCGTCACTGCTTCAGGGCTGTTCATGACCGCAATCTTCGCTCCTGCTGACGCTCCGGCTCGCCCGGTCCGGATTCTCGCCGCCGACGGGCTGGATGACCGCCTCGCCTCCTTACCCTCAGCCGTGCGCGCCCATGTCGAGGCGTCCGGCTTCAAGGCGGCTCCCGGAGAGCTGCTCCTGCTGCCCGGCGAGGACGGCGCGCTGATTGGAGCCGGTCCGGCGAAAACGCCCTTCAGCGCTGGCGATGCGGCTTTGAGCCTGCCGCAAGGCGACTGGCGGGTGGTCGAGTGTCCCAGTGGTTGGGACCCGACCCAGACCTCGATCGCTTTGGCGCTGGGCGGGTATCAGTTCACCCGCTATCGCAAGGCTAAACGAGCGCCGGCGCGTTTCGCCGCTCTGGACGGGGCTGACATCGCAGAGGCTGAGCGTGTCGTCCGCGGGGCGACCCTGACGCGCGATCTGGTCAATACGCCCGCCGCCGACATGCTGCCGAACCATCTGGAAGCGGCTGCGCGCGAGCTCGCCGACCGCCATGGCGCTGAGATGCGCTGCGTCGTCGGCGACGCGTTGCTGGATGAGAATTATCCGATGATTCATGCGGTCGGGCGGGCCTCGGTCGATGCGCCGCGCCTTATCGAGTTCGAATGGGGCGATCGGAGCCATCCGCGTCTGGCGCTGGTGGGCAAGGGCGTGTGCTTTGATTCCGGGGGGCTGGATATCAAGGCGTCCGCCTTCATGCGCTTGATGAAGAAGGATATGGGCGGGGCAGCGAGCGTTCTGGGCCTTGCCTCGATGATCATGGATGCAGGGCTGAAGGTGCGCCTACACGTGCTGATCCCGGCGGTTGAGAACGCCATATCCGGTTCCGCCTTCCGTCCAGGCGATATCCTATCCTCGCGTAAGGGGCTGACGGTTGAGATTGGTAATACCGATGCGGAAGGACGACTGGTGCTCGCCGATGCGATCACCAAGGCGTGCGAGGACAAGCCTGAACTGCTTATCGATATGGCGACGCTGACCGGGGCGGCGCGTGTGGCGCTCGGGCCGGAACTGGCGCCCATCTACACCGCTGATGACGCTATGGCCGAAGCCGTGACCGCCCAGGGCCGCCAGGTGGACGACCCGGTCTGGCGCATGCCGCTACACGATGGCTACGACATTCAGATGGACGGCGAGATTTCCGATCTGTCCTCCACCGGCGCCGGGCCGATGGCCGGTTCCATCACCGCCGCGCTTTTCCTTCGCCGTTTCGCCAGCGACGCCGCAGCCTGGGCGCATTTTGACATTTTCGCCTGGAATCCGAGCCCACGTCCGGGTCGGCCCAAGGGCGGCGAGCTGCTCGGCGGGCGCGCGCTCTACGCCTATCTGAAGCAGCGCTATGGCGGCTGAGGCGGTGAGCGGGCTCTATCAATGCACCGCCGGGGTCGCGGCGATCCGCCGGACGCCGGACGATGACGGGTCTCTGGACAGCCAGCTCCTGTGCGGCGAAACGTTCGAGATCGAGCGCGAGGAGTCTGGCTGGGGCTATGGCCGCTCGCAGCTTGACGGGTATCGAGGCTGGGTTGATATGGCGGCGCTTTCCGCGCCGGCGCTCATTCCGACACACCGCGTCGCGGCTTTGCGCACCTATGTGTTTTCGCAAGCCGACCTGAAAAGCGCGCCGCGCTTCCTGGTCTCTATGAACGCGAAAATCTCCGCAGGCGTGCGCAATGGACGCTTCATCGAGGCGCAACGCCTTGGATGGGTGTTTGAGCCGCATCTCAGCGCGCTGGGCGCGTCTGAAGACGACTACGTCGCCGTCGCCGAGCGCTTTGTGCACGCGCCCTATCAGTGGGGCGGCAAGGAGAGCCTCGGGCTGGACTGCTCCGGCTTGGTGCAGACCGCGCTTGAGGCCGCCGGCATCCGCTGTCCGCGCGATTCCGGCGATCAGGAGGCCTGGGCGCGCCAGAACTGGACCGAGCTTGAGGCGCGCGATGACGTGTCAGGCCTGCAGCGCGGCGATCTGGTTTTCTGGCCGGGCCATGTCGGGATCATGACCGATGCTGAAACCCTGTTGCACGCCAACGCTCACCACATGATGACTGCGGCTGAGCCGCTCGCGCGCGCGGCCCGCCGGATCGCCTTCCACCACGCGCCCATCAGCGGGATTTTCCGGCGGCCGGACTGATCGGCGCTTATAAATTCCCACAACGAAAAAGGCGCTCCGCGACCTGCGAAGCGCCTTTGTTTTCGGTTTGGAAGGAAGGGGCTTAGCCTTCGTCCTCTTCGGTCGGCGCGTCATCAGCGGCGTTGCCAACCGCTTCGACGGCGTCTTCGGCAAGGTTTTGCGCGGCGTCCGTTGCGCCTTCAATCGCTTCGTCAGCGCCCTCGATCAGGGCTTCGCCCTGTGCGGCGGCGTCATCGATTGCAGCTTCAGCAGCGTCAGCGAAAGCGGCCAGGTCTGATTCGCCTTGTGCGCCTTCAGCCATCGCCGTGTCGACAAGCTCAGCCGGGGCTTCGACAGGAAGCGGGTCCGGCAGAGCCATGGGATTGCGATCCAGCGTGCGCAGGAAGGCGATGATATTGATGCGGTCTTCCTGATTGCGCAGGCCGGCGAAGCTCATCGCCGTGCCGGGCACGTAGCGACGCGGATTCTCAAGATAATCGTACATGTTCTGGTAGCCCCAGACCACGCTGCTGTCTTCGGAGTAGTCCTGCATCGCGCTGGAATAGTTGAAGCCGTCGACTGCCGCGACAGCGCGACCCATCACGCCCCACATGTGCGGGCCGGTGCCGTCTGCGCCGCCTTCGCCGAGCGTATGACAACTCACGCAACGGCGCACGACGCGTTCGCCAGCGGACAGGTCCGCTGCAGCAAGCAGGAGGCCGAAATCAACCGGGCCTTCCTCTTCAGCTTCCGTCGTTGCGGAGCCTTCCAGGATCGACAGATCGATCGGGTAGGCGATCGTCTCTGGCGCTTCGTCGCTATAGACCATGTCCGCCACGGTCTGCAGACCCATGACGATGAGGAAGAGCGCCAGAAGCGCGCCTGCCACCTTGTTCCAGAAAAGATCGCCCATCGACGTTCTCTCATTGCCTGTTAATGTGTGCGTTGAGCGGTGTTTGGCACGCTGCGCGCAGTCAAGCAACCGCTACTGACGGCTTAAGAACCGCTCCGACCCCGGATGTAGCTCATGTCGCGCGCTTCCGGGCGCGGCAGGTCGTCGCGGGCGGTCAGGTTTCACCGTCCAGCCACAGATCAATCAGCTGGCGGGAAATGGAAAAATGCGGCGGGGCCCATCGGGCGATTTCGCCGCTGTACAGCGCGCGGACGTCGTCGCGGGTAAACCAGCGCGCATCTTCCAGATCATCGTCCGGCTTCAGCTCGCCCGGCTCGATCTCGGCGATCAGCCCGATCATCAGCGAGGACGGGAAAGGCCAAGGCTGGCTTGCGATATAGCGCGCATTGACCACTGTCAGCCCGATCTCCTCGCGCGTCTCTCGGGCACAGGCCTCTTCGATGGTCTCGCCCGGCTCGATGAAGCCGGCCAGCGTCGCGAACAGGCCTGGCGGCCAGTTCGCCTGTCGTCCAAGAACGCAGCGATCGCCGGCATGGGGCAGCATAATCACGGAGGGATCGACGCGCGGGAAATGCTGCATGCCACAACTTGGGCAGACCAGCTTCAATCCGCCATCAGCCGGCGCGTTCTCTGTGCCGCAATTGGAGCAGTAGCGCCGGCGCCCATGCCATTGCAGCACCGCGCGCGCGCGTCCCATGACGCAAGCGAAGTCGGCCTCGACATGCATGGCGGTGATTCGAAAGTCAGGGCCCTGGTCCGCCTGCCCGCGTTCAAGAGAGGCGGCGAACCAGGCCGTCGAGCCATCCATACCGACGAAGATCAGGCCGGGGCGTCTGAGTGCGTAGCGCTCGGCCTCAGCGGCGGGGACCACAAGCGGGGAACCATCTGCGTCCACCGCGATATCGCCGCCGGCGAAGAGGATCGCTCTGGCGGACGGCTCTGATTTGCGCGCGGCGATCCAATCGGCGTCGACGCGCTCCAGGCTCGCGTGATCGAGCCGTGATCCGGTGAAAGTCAGCTGCATGGCCGGCAGGCCTAGCGCGGCGGGCCGGCCCTGACCAGCTTCAAGTGAACGCACACACGATCCGGTCGCGTCCGCGTGAAGACACGTGAAACTTCGTGGGCTTCTCAAGTCGGGCCGGGATGAGCATGTGTCAGCCCGACGCCGGACGCGGGGCCAAGCCGCGCCGCGGCGCCGATCCAAACCTGGGAGAGGCTTACGATGGCCCAATTTGAAATCCACGACGAAACCACAGCACCCGATAGCTCCAGGCTGCGCCTGTCCGACGTGAAGTCGGCAATCGGCTTCATCCCGAACCTGTATGGCGCGCTGGCCGAAAGCCCCGCCGTGTTCGCAGCCTACACCACGGTCGCCGCGCTATTGGACAAGACGTCTTTGACCGGCGCGGAGGTGCAGGTGGTCTTGCTCACGGCGAGCGAAGAAAACGGCTGCCAGTACTGCCTGGCGGCGCATTCCGGACTCGCCAAAGGCGCCGGCCTTGATGACGCTGAGATCGCAGCGCTGCGCTCAGGCGGCGAGCTGGCTGATGCGCGCCTGCAGGCGCTGGCCGAGTTTACCCGCCGCGTCGTCGTTGAGCGCGGCTGGGTCGGCGAAGACGCGGTCGACGCCTTCATCGCCGCCGGCTTCACCCGCGCCAATGTGCTCGACGTCATTCTCGGCGTCTCGCTGAAGACGGTGTCCAACTACGCCAACCACATCATCGACACCCCGATCGATGAGCAGTTCGGCGGCCCTGCGAAGTCCGCCGCCTGACTTCAAGCCTGACGTGCCGACATGAGCGCCTCGCCGATTTCCCCACGGCGGGGCGTTTGTGTGTGGAGAGCCTGCGGCATCAGACCACACGCGCGAAGCTCCAATGCCTCATTGTAAATGCGAATGAGTCGCATAACGTAAGCGCATGACAGAGCTCGCCGCGATCACCGCCCCGCCTGAACCCAACGCCTTCACGGCGTCCGTCCTGCTGCATAATCTCAACGACCGTTACCCGCCGACAAAGCCTGACCGTGCGCTGAGCCGGGAAGAATTGCGCGTGCTGGACTGGCTTCAAACCCAGAAGCGCGCGGTGGCGTTCTGGCTTGATGAGGCCATCGCTGCAAACGGCGACATGCAGCTGGTAGAGGCGTTGGAGCGCCACGCCGGGTTTCTTGATGACGCGCTGAATGCGCTTGCATTGCGTGGCAGGCTTTAACCGCTCAAGCCGAGCGGGCATCGGCCTCTTTGGCTAACGTTTTCAAAGTCAATGCGCGCTGACGGCCTGCGCCAGCAAACCCGGCGGCGGAGCAATCCACGCTAAGGGCGCCGCTACGCCTTGCGCGCCGGCCTCACAGTCCCGATAATGTCAAGTGGAAGGCCGGCGCGGACGGGCGTCTCGCCAACCCGGTCAGGTCCGGAAGGAAGCAGCCGTAACGAGTTTTCCGCTCGGGTCGCTGTCCGGTCTTCCACTTTTCGCGCCGCTTCACGGCTCCAACCCCGCAGAGCAAAGGGCGCCCCGCCGCGATGGACGAGCTTGATCCTGATCGCGAAGACGCGCTGAACGAGCCGCCCGCAGAAGGGCCCGGCCCGGACGATGTCGCGCTGCCCGGTCTTGAGGCCGCGCCGCAGTCCGGCGCCGGCTATCAGGTTCTGGCTCGCAAATACCGCCCGCAGAATTTCGACGATCTGATCGGTCAGGACGCCATGGTGCGCACTCTGACCAACGCCTTCGCCGCTGGGCGCATCGCACATGCCTATATGCTGACTGGCGTGCGCGGGGTCGGAAAAACCACCACAGCGCGGCTGATTGCGCGGGCGCTCAACTATCGCACGGCTGAGGCCGACGCCCCGTCCATGGTTCTCAACCCGCCCGGCGAGCACTGCGAACGCATCGCGCAGTCCTCCCATGTCGATGTGATGGAGATGGACGCCGCCTCGCGCACCGGCGTCGGCGATATCCGTGAAATCCTGGAAGGCGTGCGGTATTCCCCGGTTTCCGCGCGCTACAAGGTCTACATCATCGACGAGGTCCACATGCTGTCGACCTCGGCCTTCAACGCGCTTCTGAAAACACTGGAAGAGCCGCCTGCGCATGTGAAATTCATCTTCGCCACAACCGAGATCCGCAAAGTGCCGGTCACGGTTCTGTCCCGCTGCCAGCGCTTTGACTTAAAGCGCGTGGAGCGCGACGTGCTGACCGACCATCTGGCGCGCATCTGCGACAACGAAAACGCCAGAGTGGAGCGCGACGGGCTGGTGGCCATTGCGCGCGCGGCGGAAGGCTCGGTGCGTGATGCGCTATCGCTGCTCGATCAGGCGATTGTGCAGGGCGAGGACGAGGGCGCGGTATCCGCGCTGCAGGTGCGCGAGATGCTCGGTCTGGCGGATCGGGCGCGCGTTCTCGATCTGCTTGAAGCCGTGCTTGAAGGCCAGGCCGGCGCCGCACTTGGCGAATTGCGCGAGCAGTATGATCGCGGCGCCGATCCTCAGGTGTTGGTGCGCGATGTGCTTGATCACCTGCACGCGATGAGCCGGCTTAAGGCGGCGGGCCCTGAGGCTGATCTCGGCGAGGCGGCCGAAACCCAGGCGCGCCTGCAGGCGCTGGCGGACAAGCAGACGCTCGCCAGCCTGGCGCGGCTCTGGAAGGTCGCGCTGGGCGGTCTGGACGATGTTCGCGTTGCGCCGGATCCGGTTGCAGCGGCGGAAATGGCGATGATCCGCCTGATGGCGGCGGCCGATCTGCCCTCGCCTGAAGACGCCGCCCGGCTTCTGTCCGGTCAGCCGCCCAAAGAGGCTGCGACGGCGCCCGCCCCGGAGAGGGGCGCGCCGGCGACTGATCCCGGCCCGCAGGCTCTGGCTGATCCGGTGGCGGCCACCCCGCCGGCCGCCCTTCAGCCTGAGACGACCCTCGCGCCGATCGTTCAGCCCGGCTCCGGCGGAACCCCGCCTTCTGCGCCCGCCCCGGACGGGCGGGAGGAGGCGGGCGCTTCCCTGCACACGATTGATGATCTGGCGGACATGATTGATGCGGCGCGTGAAATCCGCCTGCTTGTGGATGTGCGCCGCTTCGTGCGCCTGGTCGCGCTGGACGCCGGCAAGCTGGTGTTCGAACCGGCTGACGGCGCGCCGGATGATCTCAGCAACCGGCTGGCCGCCTTCCTGAAGGAACAGACCGGTGCGCGGTGGCTGGTCGATGGGCGCTCGCAAAGCCGGGGTGGGGAAACGCTCGAAGAACGCCGCCATCGCCTGCGCGAGGAAAAGCTGGAAGCCGGTCGCCGCGACCCGGCGGTTCAAAAGGCGCTGGAGCTGTTCCCGGGCGCCGAACTGCTTGAGATGCACGAAAGCGCGGCCTCAGGCGATGTCGCTGGGGATGGCGCGCAAGACGAACCGGAAACGCCCAGACAGGAGAGCCTGCCATGAAGGATTTGTCCGGCCTGATGAAGCAGGCTCAGGAAATGCAGAAAAAGATGGGCGAGGCCCAGGCGCGGCTGGACGACGCTGAAGTCGTCGGTGAGGCGGGCGCCGGCCTAGTCACGGTGCGCATGAGCGCCAAGGGCGAGCCGAAAGGCGTCAGCATCGATAAGACCGCCATTGATCCGGACGAGCCGGAAATCCTTGAGGATCTGCTGCTCGCCGCCCTGTCGGACGCCAAGCGCAAGGCCGATATCGCGCAGCAGAAAATCCTGGGCGACGCCATGGGCGGGATGGGCATGCCGCCCGGCATTGATCTGCCCTTCGGGATCAAGCCTTAGGCGCCATCCGGGCTATGCTGGCCGCGTCTCGCTGATTCGGGGTCTGAATGTCCGCCGCCGGTCCTGAAATCGAACGTTTGATCACGCTTCTGGCGAAATTGCCGGGGCTGGGGCCGCGTTCTGCGCGCCGGGCGGCGTTGAGCATGTTGCAGAAGCGCGACGCGCTCATGCGTCCGCTGGCTGACGCGATGGCTGAGGCGGCGGAGCGGATTTCGGCCTGTTCGACCTGCGGCAATCTCGATGTCGTCGATCCGTGCTCGGTCTGCCGGTCCAATAGCCGCGACCGGACGGTGATCTGCGTGGTGGAGACGGTGGGCGATCTGTGGGCGCTGGAGCGGGCTCATGCGTTTCGCGGTCGCTATCACGTTCTGGGTGGTGTGTTGTCCGCGCTCGACGGGGTCGGCCCCGAACAGCTCAATATCGCTAAGCTCATCGAACGGGCCGGTGATGGCGAGGTGAAGGAGATCATCCTGGCGCTCAACGCCACGGTGGAAGGCCAGACCACGGCCCATTTCATCGCCGACAAGCTGGAGCACGCCTCCATCGACATCACTTCGCTGGCGCGCGGCGTACCGGTGGGCGGCGAGCTGGACTATCTCGATGACGGCACGCTGGCCGCTGCGTTCAAAAGCCGGCGACCGGCTTGACTGTGAGAACCTCATGACCCGACGCAGCGATCACCAGACCGGAACCGTTCACCGCATCCAAGTCGACAGTCCTGCAGCCGCCGACAACACGCTGGGCGATCCGGGCCGACGCGGGATCGATGTCTATGTGCCGGCGGGTCATGACGGGGCGGGGCTTGCGCTGCTTGTTGATATCGTTGGCTACACTGGAAGCGGCTTTTCCCATACGAACTGGAAGAATTTCGGCGAGAACGCGCCGGAGCGCCTGGACCGGCTGATCGGGTCCGGTGCGATGAAGCCCTGCGTGGTCGCGTTCCCGGATTGCTTCACCACGCTGGGCGGCAATCAATACATTAATTCATCGGTCATGGGCCGCTGGGAAGATGCGCTGATTGAAGACTTCACCCCGGCGGTGGAAGCGCGCTTTCAATGCGGCGGACCGGGCCGGCGCGGCCTGTTCGGCAAAAGCTCGGGCGGATACGGCGCCATCGTGCATGCGCTTCTGCACGCTGATTTCTGGGCTGGAGCGGCCTGTCATAGCGGAGACATGGCGTTTGAGCTGGTCTATGGCCGGGACTTCGCCAACACGCTGCGCGCGCTGGCCAAATCTGACTCCATCGAAGCCTTCATCGAAGCGGTGCTGGGAGCGGAAAAGCCAAAGGGATCCGACATTCACGCGCTGATGATCCTGGCCATGGCCGCGACCTATGACCCGGCGCCGGACGAGCCTTACGGCGTGCGTCTTCCGGTGACGCAGGACACCTGCGAGATCATCGAGGAACGCTGGGCGAACTGGCGCGCCTGGGATCCGCTGACCCTGGTGGAGAGCCACGCGGAAAACCTGAAACAGCTGAAGGCGCTCTTCATCGATTGCGGCGATATCGACCAGTATGATCTGGTCTATGGCGCGCGCCGTCTGACCCGCCGTCTGAAGGCGATGGGCGTTGAGCATCGCTATGAAGAATTCGCCGACGATCATTCCGGCATCGACTACCGCATGGATGTAAGCCTGCCCTTCCTGGCCGACGCGCTGTCGCGCTGAGGCCGTTTGCGAGCGGGCTGGCCCGCAGCTTGCGTCACACCGACCGTTAGGGACACGCTGGCGCATTGCGGAGGGGATGATGGCCGATCGTGACAAGACCGACGAGGAGATTGAGGCGGCGCGCCGCGCCGAGGCGCTCGCCGAAGACCCGCTCACCGTCGATGCGGGCGAGCTGAGCGAGCTGACCGCCGACAATCTGCGCCGATTGATCGACGCTGCGGACGAACGCCGGCCGAGCGTCGAGAGGATGCTTGCGAATGCCCGCCGCCCGCGTCATTTGCATTGAGGCTTAGTTCTCCGCTTCGGCCGGGATCAGGCGAAGAAGCCGCCCCTCATCAGAATCGGTAAGCACGTAGAGTGCGCCATCCGGGCCGGAGCGCACATCGCGGAAGCGCTCGCCGAGATCCTCAAGCAGGCGTTCTTCAGAAATCACCCGGTCGCCGATGACTTCCTGTCGGATGATCGCCGAACCGGCGAGCGCTGAGGTGAACAGATCGCCCTTCCAGTGCTCGAACGCGTCGCCTTCGTAGAAGGCCATGCCGGACGGTGCGATGGACGGATTCCAGTACCAGATCGGCTGGGACAGGCCCTCAAGCGCCCGGTCTTCGGAGATGATCGAGCCGTTATAGTTGATGCCGTAGGTGATGCGCGGCCAGCCGAAATTCAGACCTGGTTCGATAATGTTGATTTCATCGCCGCCGCGCGCGCCATGCTCGTGCGTCCAGACCGAACCGGTCGCCGGGTTGCGGGCGATGCCCTGCACATTGCGGTGGCCGTAGGTGAAGATTTCCGGCGCGTGGCCGTCCGTGTCGAGGAAGGGATTTCCCGACGCCGGCTCGCCGTCGAGCGTCAGACGGACCACTGTCCCGATATGGTTTTCAGGGTTTTGCGCTTCGTCCTGATGGCGTCCGCCATCGCCCAGGGTCAAAAAGAGCGTGCCGTCATCATTGATCAGGAGCCGGCCGCCGAAATGGAAGCCGCGCGCCTTGTCGAAATTGACGCGGAACAGATCCTCCACCTCTTCCAGAGACGACAGGTCTTCGCTCAGCCGACCCCGCGCAAGCGCGGTGCGGTTCGCCTGTTCAGTCCCTTCGGAATAGGTGATGTAGACGAGACGATTGGCCTCAAAATCAGGATGAAGGGCCACTTCCATCAAGCCGCCCTGGCGGGTGACGATCAGATCGTCCGGCAGTCCGGAGACGGCGTTTTCGCGCAGGCCGTCGCCGTCAACGACGCGAAGCGCCCCGTCGCGTTCGGCGACCAGATATGCACCTTCGGGCAGGAAGGCGACCGACCAGGGAAAGGCGAGCCCTTCGGCCAGCGTTTCCACGGTGAAGTTCGCCTGCTCGCTTTCAATCACGTCCTGGGCGAGGGCCGGGGCGGTGAAGGGCAGGGTCAGGGCAAGAGCGGTAAGGCAGCGCAGCATGATGGGGCGTCTCCGGCATGACAGAATGTCGCACATGCCAAGCATAGCGATCTCAGCGCCGAAGAAAACGCTGTCGTCAGTAAGGGTGTTGTGAAGCCGAAGCTCAGCGCCCGGTGTGCATCAGCGCGCCGGCGAACGCTTCGCCCATCCGGGTCACGCTGCGGCTCATCGCCGGTTCGAACGCGGAGATCTGTGCCCAGCGGCGGCGCAGCTTCACCGGCGCCTCGCGCAGACGTCCGGGCAGAAGGCTCGCCGTCAGCTCTGTGGCTTCACCTGCGGCGATGCGCGCCGCGGCCAGGCTCGCGCCCACTGACCGGCCCGCCGTCAGCGGGACTTCGTAATCCGCGTAGTATTTCTTGTAGGCGCTATCGCCCTTGCCCAGATCAATCCGCGAGAGGCCGAGCTGCTGCGCGCCTTCGATAACGCCGTGAAGCAGTTGCAGACCCGGAGAGACGCTGGCAAAGCGCGAATCGTAGGCCGGAAACCAGGAATGATAGATATCGCCGGCCGCGATGCCGAACTCGATCGCCGCGATTTCATCGCCATAATAGAGCGTCGCGACCAGGCCGCGAACCGCGCCGAAACGCTGTGAGGCGAAGGTGCTCAGCGTGCGATCCACCCAGTCAATGCTGAACAGATCGAGCTTTCCGGTCTTACGGTATTGCGCCGATTTCCACGCTTTCAACAGCTCAAAGCGTTCGCCGAGCGGATCGCCGAACTCCACGCGCGCCGGGCCGAACTCCTGTTCGGCGCGTCGCGCCCGGCGGGCCGCCTTCTTGAAGTGATCCTTGTAGAGGGCCTTGCGGGTTTCGAACCAGGCCTCAGCGCCGTCTGAGACATTGATCACCGTAGAGCCGGCGCGTTCGCGCACCTTGCCGGGCGCGTCTCCGCCGACCCAGTTTTCATAGACGAAGGCGCCGGCGCGCATTGCGTCCAGCATGTCCTGCGGCGCCAGGCTGATGCCCGGGCGGGCCACAAGCCCCTGATAATCCGACATCGGCGCGGCGGCCGGGCGCACCAGCCCGCGCACGCGGTGAAAGGGCATATAGCCGGCGGCGCCGTCCTCATCCTCGGCGACGAGGACCTGAACATCGCCGCGCACCTCATCAATCGTGCGCGCGAACTCATACCGAAGGTAAGGACTGATCAAACGCCCGCCGGGCGCGGCGAAACTGTTCCACGCCGCGACATCGCGCGCGCCTAAATCCCGGATCGATACGCTTGTGAGTCGCATTCTGACGGCTCCTCCCGCTGCGATGGCTGTGACCTGCAAGGCGCGCGCCGGGTTCGAATCCGGGTAAGCGTGAGTTCAGCATCCGAGTTTGACCGCGTGCAGCTGGAGCCGACCCGCCGATGGATCCGTATAATCTCGCCTTTGTCGTCGCCGGCGCCGCGCTGGGCGTGCTTGCGCTCGTCATGGCGCTGTTCGTGGTCCGCGCATCGGGCGAAGCGAAAGCCTTGCGTGAAGCGCTGGATGCTGCGCGCGACGAACATGATGACGACCGTCTGGAGCTCACCCGCGCGCATGAGCGCCTTGAGCGGCTTGGCGTCGTGGAGGGCGAACTTGCGTCAGTGCGCGCCGAACTGCGCCAGGCCGAAGCCCGGCTGGCGCGTCAGGATCAGGAGATCAAGGATCGCAACCGCGCGCTGGAAGAAGAGCGCGCGCGGCTGGGCCAGATCGGCGATGAGCTGCAACAGAAATTCAAGCTGCTGGCCAATGAGGCGCTGACCGCCTCTCAGAAACAGCTGATCGAGCGCGCCGAGCACACTTTCAAGCAGCAGCAGAAGGATGCCGAAGGCGGGGTGAAATCGCTCGTCGATCCGATCCGGGAAAGGCTGGAAGCCTTCAAGACCCAGGTGGAGACGATCGAGAAGGAACGCCTCACTCACCGCACCGAGCTGGGCGAACAGATACGCACTTTGAGCCAGGGTCTGGAAACCCAGCGCTCACAGACCTCAAAGCTGGTCAATGCGCTGCAGCGCTCCTCCACCACGCGCGGTCAGTGGGGCGAACGCACCGTGGAAAACATTCTGGAACTGGCCGGCCTGACCAAAGGCATCGACTATGAAAGCCAGCATCAGACCCGCGACGCTGAAGGCGCCGCGCTGAGGCCCGACTTTGTCGTACGGCTTCCCGGCGGCGGGCGCTTCGTCATTGATTCCAAGGTCGCGCTGACCGCCTATCTTGATGCGGTTGAGGCGCCGGACGAGGCGGAACGCAAAAAGGCCATGGGCCGTCACGCTCAGCAGGTGCGCACCCATATCAAGCAGCTGGCGCGCAAGGAATACGCCGGCGCCGTCGAGGGCGCGGTGGATTTCGTCGCCCTGTTCATCCCCGGTGAGAGCTTCTATTCGGCCGCGATGGAGGAAGACCCCAACCTGTTCGACGAAGCCATCAAGGCGAATGTCATCATCACCACGCCGGCGACCTTGCTGGCGCTCGCCAAGGCGGTGGCTTACGGCTTCCGTCAGGAAAAGCTGGAGACCAATGCGGTAAAAATCGCCGCGATCGGTTCAGAGTTGCACGACCGGCTCGCAACCTTCGCCGAGCATCTGGGCCGGGTCGGCTCCGGGCTTAGGACCGCGACCGGTAATTACAATAAGGCCGTCGCCTCGCTGGAAGGTCGTGTCCTGGTCTCGGCGCGTCGCATGGCTGAGCTGAACGGTCAGGCCAGCCAGAAAGCGCTCCAGGCCCCCGATCAGGTCGATGAAACGCCCCGCGCGCTCGCCGGGCCCGAAGAAGACTGACCAAACGCGTCAGCTCACCATTTCTCCCTCCATGGGCGCAGGTCCAGCTCGTGGGTCCAGGCGCTGCGCGGCTGATTGTGCAGCCACACATAGTTCGCCGCGATATCGTCCGGTGAGAGCACGGCGTCCTCAGCGCGCAGGCTGTCGATATCGTCGACGAATTGCTCGATGAAGGCGCCGTCGATCGCGCCATCGATGATGATGTGGGCGACATGGATGTTCGAGGGGCCGAGTTCGCGGGCCATGGACTGGGCCAGCGCGCGCAGCGCGAACTTCGCGCCGGCGAAGGCGGAGTATCCCTTGCCGCCGCGCAGGCTCGCCGTCGCGCCGGTGAAGAGCACGGTTCCGCGCCCGCGCGGTTTCATGCGCCTGGCCGCCTCGCGCCCGACCAGGAAACCGGCGAAGGCGGCCATCTCCCACACCTTGCGATAAACGCGCGCGGAGGTGTCTTCGATGGCGAAATTCACGTTCGCGCCGATATTGAAGACCACAACCTCTATCGGACCGATCTCGTCTTCGACCTGATCGAACAGGGCGATCATCTGGTCTTCGTCCCGGGCATCAACCCCGAAAGCGCTCGCCGCACGGCCATCCTCGCGGATGGACTGAGCCAGCGCCTCCAGCGCTTCAAGCCCCCGCGGGCGGCGCACCAGGCAGGCGTGATAGCCCTCCGAGGCGAAAGCGCGCCCGATCGCGCCGCCGGTCGCGTCGCCTGCGCCGATGATGAGGGCCGCGCCGCTCATGCGCTTTGCCGCTTATGCTCGGCCTCGACCTGAGCGAGGCGTTCCTTGCCGAAGAACATCTCAGAGCCGACGAAGAAGGTCGGGATGCCGAATGCACCGCGCTCCACAGCATCTTTGGTGTTCGCGATCAGGCGCTGCTTGACGTCGGGCTCCTGCGTGCGCGCGAAGAGGGCGTCGGCGTCAAACCCGGCCGTGCTGAGGACCTCAGCGATCACAGCCGGGTCGCCGAGATCGCGCTCATCCTCCCACATGGCTTTCAGGCCGGTCTCGCAATAGGCGCGGACCCGGTCCGGCGCGTCCAGCTGAAGCGCGGCTGCGCCCCGCATGACCGCGAGCGTGTTGACGGGAAAGTGCGGGTTGAACCGGAACCGCGTCAGCCCGTGGGCTTTGATGAAGCGGTCAATCTCCAGCATGTCGTAGTCCAGCTTGTTGCGGATATTCGCAAAGGCCAGCATGGGCGCCTGGTTGCCGGTCTCCTTGAATATGCCGCCCAGCAGGCAGGGTGTCAGCTTCAGCTCAGCGCCCGTGCGCGTCTCGACCCCTTTGAGCGCGTGGTAGGCGAGATAGGCGTTCGGGCTGGCGACATCGAAGACAAACTCGATTGAGGACATGGCGATAGGCTCCGTAAGCGGTTGTGTGCTGATCATTGCGCGCGCCTGAACGGATGACCAGCCATTCATGGCGGGCATCCGATCTTGCACCCGGCGGGCTCGCGAATTACCTATCCGGCATGGCCGTACGCGATATCCTCACCGTCCCCGACCCGCGCCTGAAAGAGGTCTCCAAGCCCGTTGACGGCGTGGATGATGATCTGCGCGCGCTGATGGATGACATGGTGGAGACTATGTACGCGGCGGACGGCATCGGCTTGGCGGCGATCCAGATCGGCGTCGCCAGGCGCGTCATCGTCATGGATCTGTCCGAAGGCCGCGACAGCCCGCGCCATTTCGTCAATCCGATCATCACCCCGCTCACCGAGGATTTAAAGCCCTATCAGGAGGGCTGTCTGTCCGTGCCGGATGTCTATGACGATGTGGAGCGACCGACCCGGGTGAAGGTGGAGTATCTCGACTATGACGGCGAGCCGCGCGAGGAGATCGCCGAGGATATGTTCGCGGTCTGCATTCAGCACGAGATGGACCATCTCGAAGGCGTCGTCTTCATCGATTATCTGTCGCGCCTGAAACGGGACCGGGCGGTGAAGAAGGTGCAAAAGCTCGTCAAGGCGCGCGCCAGCACGGCGGCCTGAGCCCTTCCATTCACAGACCAGTCGGCTAGCCTGCTCTTCTGGATAAGGGGGTGGCGATGCTCAAAGCCGTTTCAGTCATTTCAATCGCCGCGGCGTTGGTCTCCTGCGATACGGGGCGGCAGGCAGACCCTGCTGCGTCAGATTCGCCGCCGGGCCTGCTCGTCGCCCTCGCGGCCGTGTGCGGGCAAGCCTTTGAAGGCCGTGTGACGACGACCGATCCGCGCGATGAATCCTTCGCCAGCCAACGCTTGGTCATGCATGTGCGCGATTGTGAAGACGATGTGGTGCGCGCGCCTTTTCATGTCGGCGAAGACCGCTCGCGCGTCTGGGTCTTCACCCGGCATGAGGATGGATCGGTTGAGCTTAAGCATAATCACCGCCATGAGGATGGTGAGCAGGACGCTTTGTCCTGGTATGGCGGGCGCACGCTTGGTCCGGGGTCCGGCTCGTCGCTCGCCTTCCCGGCGGATGATTTCAGCAAGGCTCTGTTTGAAGCCGAAGGCATTCCGGACTCGATGTTGAATACCTGGTTCGTGACGGCGACCGACACGGAGTATGTGTACGAGCTGAGACGTCCCAATCGTCATTTCCGGGCGGTCTTCGACCTGACGCGCCCGGTCGAAACGCCGCCGCCCGCCTGGGGCGATGAAGCGCTTGGGGAGTGATGGAAAAGCGGCCCCCTCCCGGCCTTCGCCGGGAAGACGCCAGCAGGCAGTGCACTCCGTGGCAGGTGATTCATCCCCGCGCATGCGGGGACCCATTCCGTGACGTAAATCCATACGTCCCTCGATTCCGAGGTAGCGTTTTCCCTCCCCTTGAGGGGAGGGCCAGGGTGGGCCGGAGATCACGGAGCATCGGCGCTCGACCCCCACCCGACCGGAATGTGTCCCCCGGGCAAGCCGGGGGATGACGGGTGGAGAGGGCTGATCCCTAAAGCGTCATTCCCGCCCAGGGTCGCCCGCCATCATGCGCCATCCGCGTCCAGCCCATAGAGCTCGGCGATCCCGGAAAATACGCCGCCGGAGGCTTCCTCGACCGAGCCCAGCGTCGCCCCGCCATCCACGGTGAGCACCTGGCCGGTGATGAAGCGGCCTGCATCAGACGCCAGAAACAGCGCGGCCTCGGCGATATCGCGCGCCTCGCCAGCGACGGGCAGGGGCTGCAGGCCGCGCGCGGCGCGCTTCAGGCGCCGGGCCTTGCGCTCGGCCATCGCCTGATCGAGCCCGAACATGCGCCCGGTGATCGCGGTGGGTATGACGCCCGGCTGGATCGCATTGACCCGTACGCCGTCTTTGGCCAGCCGCGCCGCGCTGATGCGTGTGAAGTGGGCGAGTGCGGCCTTGGCGCTGGAATAGAGCACGGGCCCGAAGCCGACGCCTTCACCGGCGATGGAGCCGGTATTGAGGATGACGCCGGAGCCCTGAGCCCGCAGGATCGGCGCTGCGTGCTTAGCCGCCAGTACGGCGGCGCGCACATGAAGCGCGAAGACCCGGTCGAAGCCGTCGGCCGTCACGCCCTCCAGCCCCTCATCGGGCTCAAGCACGCCGGCATTGTTGAACACAATGTCGAGGCGTCCAAAACGCTCCACCGCGCCGGTGACGAGCGCTTGAACATCCTCCTCACGCGTCACGTCAGCCTGCTGGAAGACGGCGCATTCATGCCCGGCTGCGAGCGCTTCGCCGCGTTCGGCCTGGATATCGGCGATAATGAGCTTCGCGCCGTGACCCAGGAACAGCTCGACGGTCGCCTGGCCGATGCCGCTTGCGCCGCCCGTGATAATGGCGACCTTGCCGGCGAGACGTGAAGACATGGGCGCTTCCTCAATGCGAGGCTGCAGCCGATCATGTTCGCTTGCCGCCGACAAGGCGCCAGAGCGGTCAGCGCGCCGCTTTGGGCGAGGCTTCAGCGCCGGCGAGTATCCCGCCATCGATATGCAGCTCAGACCCGGTCATGTAGGCCGAAGCCGCGCTCGCCAGGAAGAGCGCGGCTTCGGCGACCTCGTCGGGCGAGCCGAACCGTCCCATGGGCACGCCGGCTTCGATGTCGGCGATCATGGCGTCGCGCTCAGCGCCTTCGCCAAGCATGGCTTCCCACATCTCGGTGAAGATGGCGGCGGGGTGGATGGAGTTGCAGCGGATCGGATATCCCTGCTGCGCGCAGTAGAGCGCAACAGACTTTGTGTGATTGCGCACCGCCGCCTTGGAAGCGGCGTAAGCCGCCGCGCCGGGAATGCCGACAATGCCGGAGCGCGATGAGATATTGATGATCGAGCCGGCCTCACGGGCCTTCATCAGCCCGATCGCGTATTTGCAGCCGAGCGCAACCCCATCCGTGTTGACCCGGTGCACCTCCCGCCAGCTCGCAAGGTCGAGATGTTCCGGATCGTGCGGGCCGGGCGTCTCCAGAAAACCGGTGACGCCGGCATTATTGACCAGCACGTCGAGCCCGCCATGGCGCTCGCGAACGGCTTGCGCGGCGGCGACCCAGTCGTCTTCTTCGCGTACGTCGAGGCTTAGAAAACACGCCTTGGCGCCGAGACGGGCAGCCGTCTTCCGCCCGCCGGCTTCGTTGATATCGGTGAGCCACACCGTCGCGCCGGCGCGCACGAAGCGTTCCGCGATGGCGGCGCCGATGCCGCGGGCCGCGCCGGTGATCAGCGCGGTCTGAGAGTTCAGGGAGGTCATAAGGTCCGCCTTTCAAAGGATATTCATTCCGGATCGGGCGCACGACGCGCCCGGCTGAGGGTCGGGGTCAGCGGAATGAAATCATGGGCGGGGTCCTCCTTGGCGATCAAAGTGGACGTTTAGATTTTCAGCCCGATCAGCGCAAGTTTTCAGCGGGTTCGCACACGCCCGTGCGTGAGACGCTGACGCCCGCCGCCGCAGCGGTGCAGGCATTGCCGTAGGTGCGCCCATCGCAGCCGCAGACCGGGCGATACTCCCGGGTGCAGGCTTGCGGTCTCACCTCGCAGACGCCCATGCCGTCGGCGGCGCCGCATATATTCTCCGGCGGAATGTTGCAGAAGGCCCGCTTCTCGTCTTCTCCGGCGCAGGTGACGCCCATCATTCCGCCGCAGGCTTCGCCAATCGCGGCGATCCTGTCCATCGGCGGCGGAGCAGGCGGCTCCACCGGGCTTTCGGTCTGCGGCGCGCAGGCGGCAAGGACCATGAGCGCAGCGATCGCGAACAGAGTGCGGAGTGAAACCAAGATCAGACCTCCAGTGGCCAAGCCGATAAGCGCACGATATCAGAAGCGGCCATTGATGACTGCACGCTGAATACGAGTTTTCCATGACGCTTCGTCTCGCCTTCATGGGCACGCCTGAATTCGCCGCGCGTTCGCTCGCCGAGATCGTCGGCGCGGGCCATCAGCTCGTGCGTGTCTACACCCAGCCGGAGCGCCCGCGCGGGCGCGGTCAGAGCTCGACGAAGACGCCCGTTCACCAGCTTGCCGAAGCTTTCGGTCTGGATGTTGCGACGCCGGAAAGCTTTCACGATCCGGACGTGCTGGCCGATTTCGCCAGCCTTGATCTCGATGCGGCCTGCGTCGTGGCGTACGGCCAGATCCTGCCTCAGGAAGCGCTCGATACGCCGCGCCTGGGGTGTTTGAACCTTCATGCCTCGCTTCTGCCGCGCTGGCGCGGGGCGGCCCCCATTCAGCGCGCCATTATGGCCGGCGATGAGGTGACCGGGGTCCAGGTCATGCAGATGGAAGCTGGGCTGGATACCGGTCCTGTTCTGATGAGCGAAATCGTGCCGATCGCGCCGGAAGACACCGCCGGCGCGCTGCACGACCGGTTGATGACCGTCGGCGCCCAGCTCTGGCCGCGCACGCTCGCGGCGTTGGAACGTGGCTCGCTGGGGGCGACGCCGCAGAGTGAGGAGGGCGTTACCTACGCGAAAAAGATCACCCGCGAGGAGGCGCGCATCGACTGGTCTCGCCCCGCCGGCGAGGTCAGTGATCGCATTCGCGGGCTTTCGCCCTTTCCCGGCGCGTGGTTCGAGCTGCCCACCGAGAAGAGCGATGTGCGGGTGAAGGTCCATTTCGCGACGCCGGAACGCGGCGAGGGCGAGCCCGGCGAAGCGCTGGACGAGGCTCTCCTGATCGCCTGCGGACGCGGCGCGGTTCGCCTGGCCCGCCTGCAGCGCGAGGGTAGGGCCGCCATGGACGCGGACGCCTTTCTGCGCGGAAACGGACTGCCCGCCGGAACGGTGCTGGACTGAGGCATGCCGCGCTACAAGCTCACGATCGAGTATGATGGCGGGCCCTTCGTGGGCTGGCAGCGTCAGGAGAACGGGCCTTCTGTTCAGGCCGCGCTGGAGCGCGCCGCCGAAGTGCTCGACGAGCAGCCGCGCGAGGTGTACGGGGCCGGGCGCACGGATGCGGGCGTTCATGCGTTCGGTCAGGTCGCCCATCTGGATCTCGACAAGGATTTGCGAGGCGATGTGGTGCGCGATGCGCTGAACCATCATCTGCGCCCTGACCCCATTGCCGTGATCGATGCTGAAGAGGTCTCGTCACAGTTTCACGCGCGCTTCAAGGCCATACGTCGCGGCTATGTCTACCGGCTGATCGACCGCCGCGCGCCGCTCGCGCTGGAGCGCGGCAAGGCGTGGAAGGTCGCGCGCCGGCTGGACTCTGAAGCCATGCACGAGGCCGCGCAAGCCTGTGTCGGAACGCATGATTTCACAACGTTTCGCGATTCCCAGTGTCAGGCCGAAACCCCGGTCAAATCGCTGGATGCGATCGCGGTGACGCGCGAGGGCGAGTGCATCGAGCTCCGCGTGGAGGCGATCAGCTTTCTGCACCGGCAGGTCCGCTCCATCGTCGGCTCTCTGGCGGAGGTCGGGCTGGGCAAGTGGTCGGCCGCGGATTTCGCTGATGCGCTCGCCGCTGCGGATCGCCGCCGCTGCGGCCCTGTGGCGCCGCCGGACGGGCTGTATCTGGCTTTTGTGCGCTATCCGAGAGAGGCTTGCTCGTCAGCCGACTAGGACGCACTGCGAATGATAGACGATCGAGCCTCCGGCGCGCGCCGCGTCTTCGCCTTCCTGATCGACTACCTCTTGCTGGCAGTCTATGCGGCTGGGTTGAGCGCCATCGCCTTCGCCTTTGGGCCGGACGTGGGCGCATCGCCGGCGGATTTCGCGGGCAAGCTTCGCGGGCACGCCATCGCTTTCGCCACGCTCACCGCGCCAGTGGTGCTCTACTTCGCCGTGCTGGAGACCTCGCCGCTGCACGGCACGCTGGGAAAGCGCGTATTGGGTTTGCGCGTGGAGGCCGGCAACGGCGCCCGCCTGGGAACCGCTCGCTCGCTTGTACGAAGTGCGGTGAAGTTTCTGCCTTGGGAGATCGCTCATTTCGCGATCTGGTACGTCCCTGGGCGACCCTTCCTGGACCCGATGCCGACGACCAATATCGTGATCAGCCTCGGGGCGATCGCAGTGGCTGTCGTTTATGTAATCAGCGCATTGGTCTGGCGAAGGACGCCTTACGATTTAATCGCGGGCAGCTATGTGCGCCAGCGCGCGAGGCGTTAGATGACCTGCTCCAACGCCAGCAGCGTCAGATAATCCAACACGACCGGAATGCCGGCGGCGGCAGCCGCGGGGCCCCAGCCGAGATCGAGCGCGCCTGCCGCGACGCGCCAGTGCGCCAGCAGGCGGGCCATGGTGTAAAAGCTGAGCACGGCGCCCAGCGAGCCGGCATCGGCAATGCCCGCGGCATAGAGCGCCCAGAAGAAGCCCTGCAGCATCAAAAGCATGCAGACCGTCCAGTTGTGCACCACCAGCCATGGCCCGAACGCGGCTTGCAGTCCGAGAAGGCGGACGGTCAGGGCAGCCGCCAGCGGAAAGACCAGCCAGAGCCGCAGATAGTGCACGCCCGCTTCCACCAGGGTGAAGCCTGCATCGGGGTCCTGCGCGCTGAGCTGCGGGTTGGCGGCGACGAAGTAATTGGCGCCGGCAACGATCAGGACAAAGGCGGGCAGGCCGACCAGTGCGGCGAGAAAGGAGCGCGCCACGCCCGTGCCGGATATGTCGAAATGCGTCTTCCAATCCGGCCGGAAGGCGATCAGCTTCGCCACGCCGGTCAGGCCGGAGCGCGTTTCACCGATAAGGCGCAGCATCAGGCGAGCTCCGCAAAATAGCGTTGCAGAATATCGGCATAGATGTCGGTCAGCTGTTCGATATCGGCCACATCCACGCGTTCATCGACCTGGTGCATGGTTTCCCCGACCAGGCCGAACTCCACCACCTGGGCGTAGTTCTTGATGAAGCGGGCGTCCGACGTGCCGCCGCCTGTGGTCATGGCCGGTTCGCGCCCGGTATTGGCGCATACAGCATCGCGCACCAGCCGTGTGAAGGCGCCCGGCGTGGTGAGGAAGGCCTCGCCAGTGACCTTCAGGTCAAGTTCGATCTGTCCGGCGAAATCAAGATCGACCTTCTTCGCCTCACCCTCGATCCAGGCTTTCAGCGCGTCGCCGGCATGGTTGGTGTTGAAACGGATATTGAACTTCGCGGCCGCCTCGGCTGGGATCACATTGTGCGCCGGATTGCCGACATCGATGGAGGTGACTTCCAGATTGGAGGCCTGAAAATGCGGCGCGCCTTCATCGAGCACCCGAGCCTGCAGCCGGTCCAGAAGCGCGATCAGCGCCGGGAGCGGGTTTTCCGCGCGCTCCGGATAGGCGACATGGCCTTGGCGGCCGATGACGCGGATCACCCCATTCAGCGAGCCGCGCCGGCCCACCTTGATCGTATCGCCGAGCTGGTTTGGATTGGTCGGCTCGCCGACCAGGCAATGATCGAAGCGCTCGCCGCGCTCATGCAGCGCCTCCAGCAGCTTCTTGGTGCCGTTCACCGCCGGGCCTTCCTCATCGCCAGTAATCAGGAAGGCGATGGAGCCGGCCGGCGGGCCCTTGGCCTGGAGATGACGCGCGCAGGCCGCCGCCATCGCGGCCAGCGCGCTCTTCATGTCGGCCGCGCCGCGTCCCCACAGAACGCCGTCGCGCACCTCGCCGCCAAACGGCGGGGCGCTCCAGGCGGCCTCATCGCCTTCAGGAACCACATCGGTATGGCCGGCGAAGCAGAAGACCGGCGCGGCGTCGCCAAGCCGGGCGTAGAGATTATCCACCTCCTCGAACACGAAGCGCTCGCAGACAAAACCAAGCGCGCTCAAAGCGTCGCTCAGAGCGTCCAGAGCGCCAGCGTCGTGCGGGGTGACCGAGGGCGCCTGGATAAGCCGGCGGGCGAGGGGAATCGGATCGAAGAGGTCGGAGCGCGTCATGCCCCGTCAAATAGGCGAGATCAGCGCGCAGGGCCATATGCAGGCCGCCGTCGCGCCGATCTCTGTGCGGGGGGCTTCTAGGTCTTTAGCCCGCCATCAATGTCGATCGCGGCGCCGGTGACATAGCTCGCTTCTGGAGAGGCCAGCCAGGCGGCGAGGTTCGCCACCTCCCGCGCCGTCCCGTATCGACCGAACGCCGTGCGACCGCCGATGAATGCGGCGAACTCTGAATCGGCCGGGTTCATTTCAGTATCGATGGGCCCGGGCTGGATGACATTCACGGTGATTTGCCGATCCGCCAGATCGCGCGCCCAGCCGCGCGTAAGCGCTTGAAGCGCGCCCTTGGTCATGGAGTAGATCGAGGCCCCGGGAATGAGCGAGACGTCAGCATTGATCGACCCGATATTGATGATCCGTCCGCCGGTTGGGAGCACTTTCGCGGCTTCGTTGGCGAGGATGAACGGCGTTTTCACGTTCCAGTCGAACGACGCATCGAAGGCGGTCTCCGCCTCATCGGACCCAAGAACCGCGAGCTGGAAACTGCCTGAATTATTGACCAGTATGTCCAGCCGGCCCAGGGCTTCGACAACCTCGCCGACCAGGCGTTTGGCCGCCGACGGATCGGAGGCGTCAGATTTGAACGCAACCGCATTGACGCCCAGCGCCTTCAACTCGGCGACTTTCTCGTCCGCAGCCGTCTGATTGCCGGCGAAGGTGACAGCGATGTTCGCACCGGCTTCAGCGAGCCGCGTCGCGATCGCACCGCCAATCCCGCGCGTGCCGGCTGTGACCAACGCGGTTTGACCTTGAAGCGAAAGGGTCATGATCTCATTTTCCTGTAAGGGTGGTTCCGCCAACCGGAACATAAAACGACAATGGTTCCGATTTATGGAACCGGCGTATCGCCTACATGAGAAGCCCGGCGCCGCCGATCAAGTCTTCCGTGTGATTGTTTTCAAACCGGCTCTGAACGAAGGACCCAATAACGTGTCGTCAGCCGACGAAGATATACGCTCAAAGCTGCGATCAGCTGATCCAGGTGAACACGCCGTGGCGCTTGGAGTGGTGCTTAAGGCGCTCTCAGACCCGGTGCGCCTGGATATCGTGCGCACGCTCATTCAGGCTGAAGGGTGCGGGTGTCGCGCAGCAGCCGGGCCGGACATACCCAAGGCGACGCTTTCACGTCACTTCACCGTGCTGCGAAACGCTGGGGTCGTTGAGAGCTGGATCGATGAAGATGGCGTTTATCGAAACCGCGTGCGGGCAGATTGCCTGGAAGCGCGGTTTCCAGGCCTGCTGAAATCAGTGCTCAGCGCGCTTGAGTAAACACGGCGCTCGCCACGCCCGCTGCGCGCCGTTAGTTTCGGTCTCGCGGTGGCGGGGTTTGGAAGGGGCAAGCCGGTGATGTCGAGCGATCTGGCTGAGTTTTTCGTTCATTGCGGCCTGTTCGTCCTGCTCAGCCTGATCGGGCTGGCGGTGATGCGCGGGCGGGTCAATCTGGTCTGGCTGGTCATCGCCGGCGCGCTTTTCCTGGCTGAGAGCGCGGTGCGCACGCTGGGCTGGGGCCGGGCGGACATTCTGGACGTTCTGCCCGGCGCCGCGCCGTGGGAGGGCGTGCTGCTGTCGCTGGCCCTGATCATTGCTGCAGCCTTTGTCCTCACCCGCGCCCGTCCCGCAGAGGCGGGCTTCACGCTGGCCCAGCGCGGCCCCGCGCCCATGCTGGGCTGGGCGCTCGCTGTGCTGCTGGTGGTGCTCGCCACGGTCGGCGCGCTGCAGGCGGCCCCGCTAGGCGGGGACGTGTTTACAGGTCTGGCGTTTGACGGCGTGCTCTCGCCGTTGGAGGCCGAACTCCTCTATCGCGGCGTGCTTCTGTTCGCGCTGGATCGCGCCTTCTCCACGCCGGTCAAACTGCTCGGCGCCGCGCTCGGCTGGGGCGCGGTGATCAGCGCGGTGCTCTACACAGCCGCGGCCACCAGCCTGATGAGCGAGCCAGGCTTCGCCATGCTCGTGGAGATGCAGCCAGCCGCCGTCATCCTGCCCTTCGCCTTCCTGCTCGTCTGGATCCGCGCTGCGACCGGCTCAGTGCTCGCCCCGGCGCTCGTCCACATCTGGGGCGAGGCGAGTTTCAGGGTGTTGTGAGGCAGGCGCGGTCTTGCCTGAGCCGCTGCCCGGGTGGTCATTCTTTGTCTGTCGGGCTTTACCTGAAGCCCGGATCGACCTCCTTGAACAAGGTAAGCCCGGCTTCAGCACACGCGATCCGAAGGCGGGTGAATTTCTGCGTCTTCGACAGATTCGTATCCGCATACCAGTCTTCACCGAGCGCTTCGGCCAGATGGTCGAGGCCCGGCCGGGCGTAAAGCGCCTGCGGCGAGCGCGCGACGATGCAGCGCCCGCGACGGGTCTTCTGCCGGCTGAGCTGTTCAAATAGTCCAGGGTGGTCTTCCTCCAGCCATTCCATAACCTGCTTATAAGCAGCTTTCTGACTGAAGCAGGTCGTTTGGCGCGCGCCGACGCGCACGAAAAACTGTCCGACCTGGCGCTCAGACCCTCGACGAGGCGATTCCTCTACGGCTCTGCGACGGGTTGCGGCTGCGTTCCCCGCAGCCGGAGGCACCGCTTGGCGCAGCGCCGACTTAATGATGTCCAGATGTGATTGACCCAAGGATTTTCTATGTAATTCAATGACCTTATGAGCCTCAAGATCAAGCTCCACAACCACTTTGGACATGATTCGCCCTTTCCTGCCGCTAGCGCGACGCCACACAATTTCCTGTTCGGCCATTCGACAGGAGGCGCTCAGTAAGACCGCTTCACCAACACCATGTCAGCAAAGCCATCTGATCAGGGCCAGCTGCCACGCCTAGCTTACAGCTCCTCTTATAAGTGTCATTTTACTTATAAGCCTTATAAGGGAAATGACACGAGTCGGATTGGGGATGCGTCTGAGGCCTTCATGACGTCTGCGGCATTCGTGGGTCTGAGGCGTCTTTGAGTGCGTGCCGTCTGGTGTGCTTGGGTCGGAGACATCCGACGCGCCTGATGTGTCTGATCCGGCTAACGCGGTTAGGACCGTTCTGCCAAACGGTGTTCCGCCCTGCGAGCGGTGTCATCGTTAGCGGCTATGGCTCGGACGACAACCGACATTGGTGCGACGGGTTTGCTTGCGGGTGCTAATCCCGCAGCAGCGCGTTGATGCTGGTCTTGGCGCGCGTCTGGGCGTCGACGCGTTTGACGATCACGGCGCAGTAGAGGGCCGGCCCGCCCGTGTCCGACGGTAGTGAGCCGGGCACCACGACGGCGTAAGGCGGGACCTCGCCGCGTGTGATCTCGCCGGTGGCGCGGTCGACGATCTTGGTCGAGGCGCCCAGATACACGCCCATGGACAGGACCGCGCCTTCGCGCACGATCACGCCTTCGGCGACTTCGGCGCGCGCGCCGACGAAGGCGCCGTCTTCGATGATGACGGGGTTGGCTTGAAGCGGTTCCAGAACGCCGCCAATGCCGGCCCCGCCTGAGATGTGCACATTCTTGCCGATCTGGGCGCATGAGCCGACCGTCGCCCAGGTGTCGATCATCGCGCCTTCATCGACATAGGCGCCGATATTCACATAGGACGGCATGAGCACGGCGTTGCGCCCGATATAGGCGCCGCGGCGCACCGCAGCCGGCGGCACGGCGCGAAAGCCGGCGGCCTTAAAGCGGGTCTCGTCCCAGCCTTCGAACTTGGATGGGACCTTGTCCCACCACGGCCCGCCATCAGGACCGCCGGGGATGATCCGGTTGGCGTTCAGCCGAAAGGAAAGCAGCACCGCCTTCTTCAGCCATTGATGCACTACCCAGTCCGCGCCGTTGGCTCTTGAAGCCACGCGCAGCGAGCCGTCATCAAGACCCGCGAGTGCGGCCTCGACCGCCTCGCGGGCTGGGCCTTTTGTGTCACTTGAGAGGGTTTCTCGGTTCTCCCAGGCGGCGTCGATTGCAGCTTCCAGCGTCGTGCTCATCAGCGTATCTCATCGCTTGTGTCGGTTGCGGAGGAGGCGTCGGCATCGGTGTGCGCCGTAGGTGGACTGACGACCTCGCCCAGGAAGGTTTTCAGGCAATCGGCGACATAGTGGACATGGTCGGGTTCTTCGCCCGGCCCGGCGCTTTCGCCTTCGGGGATGTGGATCGGCGCGCGCACCAGAACGGTTGTGAAGCCCATGGCCGCCGCGGTTTCCAGATTGCGCGCGGAATCCTCGAACATGGCCGCGCCGTTGGGTGTTATGCCGAAATGGCCGGTGAAGCGGTCAAAGGCGGCGCGCTGAGGCTTTGGCGTGAAGTCGGCTGCGGCGATGTCGAACAGGTCATGAAACTGGCCGTTCAGCCCGAGCCGGTCGATCACCCGTTCGGCGTGCTTCATGGAGCCGTTGGTATAGACAAGCCGGCGGCCCTCAAGCTGGCTGATGTGCTGGGCCAGGACCGGATCCGGGGCCAGCACGTCGTGATCGATGTCGTGCACGAAATCGAGAAAGGCGTGCAGATCCACATCGTGATTGCTCATCAACCCGTTCAGCGTCGTGCCGTAATCATGCCAGTAGCGCTTCTGCACGGACCGAGCGGCGTCGTGTTCGAGATCCAGAAGTTGCATCACGAACTGGGTCATGCGCTTGTCGACCTGGCTCATCACTTCGGCATCCGCCGGATAGAGCGTGTTGTCCAGATCGAACACCCAGGTATCGACATGGGCCAGGCCGCGCGACGGGATCATGCTCGCCGCCTCATGGCGCAGGCCCGAAGTCAGCATCGGTGAAACGGGCCGTGGCGGCGCCCTCGACCGGCTCCGGCGCGGGTCGAAATTGCGCGATGTCATAAGAGCGCTCCGCACAATCGTTTCTGCCGAGCGCGGAAAAGCGCGCCGGCGCGATGCAGAAGGCTTCCTGCCCGCCCGTCATGGCGACCGGCAGCTCGCCGGGGGCCAGCCGCTGGGCGAACACATGGGCCGAGCCGGCTTCCAGCGGTTCGGCGAGCGCGCGAACACAGGCCCCCGGCTGAATGCGCCACCAGCCCCGGCTTTCCCATGCTTCTTCCTCGGCGACGGTGCGCGCGATCGCTGCGCCGATGGGAAAAGAGGCGTCATTGCAGATGCGCAGCCCCGTCCGGGCGTTTCGCGCGAGCGCCGCCTCGTGCAGCGCATCAACCAGCCCGCCGCGATCATCGCCGAAGCGGCGGCTGACATCGATCTCGAAATCGCCGATCTCGCGCCGCGTACGCCGGCCGACATAGCCGTCAATCGTGCGCACATCGTATCCGGCGGCCTGAAGCAGGCGCTGGAGCCCGGCATCGCTGGCGCGCGCGCCGTAATTCTCGGCTTCAACCAGCACGGCGCGCTCGCGTTCTTCACTGCTCAGACGGCGAAATTCTCGCGCGTCCAGGCCCTGCGCGGCGCAATCGGCGACGCCTTCAAAAGCGAAGTTATCGGCATCAATGCACACGGTCTGGCCGCCGCGCCATTCGCGCACTCCGCCCAGATAGGCCTGGGTGGTGCGCGCGTAGAGATACTGCTCCACATCACTCGTGGGGCCGGCCTCGGCGCACTCGCCGGGGCGGATCGAGGTCCAGCCCTCCGCCGCGAGGCCTGACGGGGTGCGCCAAGCCATGGCGATCTCGATCATAAAGCTGGTCTCATTACACACATCGCCAGCCTTCGCCGGAGCGGTCAGGCCGATCAGGGCGAAGCCAAGCGGCAGAAGAGCAGTGAGACGGGTCATCACCAGACTAGTTTTAGGGCGTGAGGGCGAGGTCGGCGAGGTCGGCGCGCAGAGCATCCAGTCCGGTCTTCTTCAGCGCTGAGGTCGCCGCCAGCAGCGGATAGGCGGCGGGGCGTTTGGTGATCTTGGCGAGGCTGTGCGCGATGACCTTGTCCTGCTCGCCTGGCTTCAGCTTGTCCAGCTTGGTCAGGACAAGCTGATAGACGACGGCGGAGTCGTCGAGCACCTTCATGACCTCTTCGTCATTGGCCTTGATGCCGCGCCGTGAATCGATCAGCAGAATGGCGCGTTTGAGATTGACCCGGCCTTTCAGATAGTCCTGCGTCAGCCGTGTCCAGCGCTGGGCAACATCCTTGGGCGCTTTGGCGAAGCCATAGCCGGGCAGGTCGACCAGGCGCAGCCGCCCTCCCAGATCAAAGAAGTTCAGCTCCCGCGTCCGGCCTGGTTCGTTGGAGGCGCGCGCCAGCGTCTTGCGCCCTGTCAGCGCGTTCACCAATGAGGATTTGCCGACATTGGAGCGGCCCGCGAAGGCGACTTCCGGAACCGTTGAGGGCGGAAGGGTCTCCATCGACACAGCGCCCAGCATGAAATCGCACGGGCCGGCGAACAGCTTTCGACCGGCCTCGCGACGGCGGCCCTCCGCCGCGTCCGGCGCGGTCTCGGCATGGACTGAGGCGGTCAGCCCTCGCCTCCCTCGTCAGATGTCGGCTTCTTCCTCGGGGCCGGTTTCTTGCGTGTGGTCGCCCGCTTGGCGCGTGCGCCGCCGCGCGGCTTCTTCGCCGCCGGGTTGGAGCGGGTCCGCGCGCCGGGTTGGGCAGCCGGCTTTGCTTCACTCTTCGCTTCAGACTCAGCCTCAGCCTCGTTGGCGGGCGCTTCGCCGTCAGCGGATTCAGGCGTCACAGAGATCGTTTCAGACGTCGCCGTCGCTTCGCCGTCCGCTGAAGGAGCCGCCAGAGCGGTTTTGCCCGTATAGCGCAGGTAGAGCGCCCCGATTTTCTTGTCGAGCTCGGTCTCCACGCCCTGGCGGCGCATGATGATGTATTGCTGCAGGATCGTCAGGAAGTTGTTCCAGGTCCAGTAGATCACCAGCGCGGCGGCGAAGGGCGCCAGCACGATGGTGAAGATGATCGGCATGAAGGCGAAGATCTGGCGCTGGATCTTGTCCGGCGGAGGCGGGTTCAGCGCCTGCTGGGCCCACATGGTGATGCCCATCAGGATCGGCCAGGCGCCGATCGCCAACACCCCGCCAATGATCGGAACGCCCGCCGGATCGTAGGGAAGCAGGCCGAACAGATTCCACATGCTGGTCGGGTCCGGGGCGCTCATATCGCGAATCCAGCCGAAGAAGGGCGCGTGGCGGGCTTCCAGCGAGATGAAGACGATCTTGTACAGCGCAAAGAAGATCGGAATTTGCGGCAGGATGGGCAGACACCCGGCCAGCGGATTGATCTTCTCCTTGCGATACATCTCCATGATCGCCTGCTGCTGCTTCTGCGGATCGTCCTTGTAGGTCTCGCGCAGCTCGGTCATGCGCGGCGCCGCCGCGCGCATCTTCGCCATGGAGGCGAAGGCCCTGTTGTTCAGCGGGAAGAGGGCGAGCTTGGTCAGCACCGTCACCGCCATGATGGCGAGCCCGAAATTGCCCAACCAGCCATTGAACAGGTCCAGAAGATAGAAGAAGGGCCGGGTCAGGAACCAGAACATGCCCCAGTCGACCGCCATGTCGAAGCGGGCGATGCCCTGCTCGTCCTGATAGCGCTGCAGCAGCTGCACATCCTTGGATCCGGCATAGACATAGGCGGTGGTGGTCAGCGTCCCGCCCGGCGCCAGTGTGTCGGCGGCGCGGATATAGTTGGACTCATAGATATTCTGGTCACCGCTCGGACGCACCTGGAACTGAGCGGTCACCGGGCCGGGTTCGGCCGGCGCGGCGGCGGCGAGCCAGTATTTCGATGTGACGCCCATCCAGGCGCCTTCGCCGGAGCGTTCAATCCCGCCATCGTTGTCCAGCTTGTTGTATTTGCGGTCGATCAGCTCATCGCCGACCATGCCGATCAGGCCTTCGTGCAGGATGAAGAAATTGGTCAGGTCGGCCGGCTTGCCGTGCTGGCGAACCTGGGCGTAGCGCGCCATAGAGGCCGGCGCCGAACCGTTATTGGTGACCGTATCGGTCACCGTGAACAGATAGTCGGCATCCACCGAGATGGTGCGCCGGAAGACCAGATCGCCCGTTGCATATTCCAGCGTGATCGGGGTCTCAGGCGTAAGCGTGGATCCGGAGGCGAGCCGCCAGGGCGTGTCTGCGCCCGGCATGTCGTCCGGCGCGCCGGCGGCGCCGGCCCAGCCATTGATCACATAGTGACCGAGCGGGGCTTCGCGCGGGGTCAGCAAGGTGACCGGGATGTCGGATTCCACCTCGGTGTCGTAGCGCAGCAGCTGCAGATCGTCGAAACGGGCGCCGGTCAGGGCGATCGAGCCTTCCAGCGCTGGGGTCCGGATATCCACCCGCTCGCTCAGCGCCAGCGCGTCGTCCCGCGACAGGGCGCCGGGCGCGCTCGGTTCGTCGATGACGACCGGCTCGCCGTCCGCGCCCATGGTGACCACCGGCGCTGCATTAACGTCCGGGGTTTCACCCGCTTCGGCGGAAGCCTCCTGGGCGGCGCGCTGTCGCTCGCCCATCGGCTCCAGAACGAAGGCGTTGTACAGGAACAGAATGCCGATCGTGATCGCGATCGCGAGGATGAAGTTGCGATTATCGCCCATGAGCGGGAAGGTCCTTCGGTGTCGCGCCGTCAGTCCTGGCGCGTGATGTCATTCGCAGGCGCGGTGTTCCCATCGCGATCATCGGACGGGGCGAGGCTTAGCAATGCGCTTTTCACATCGTCAAGCAAAGCCGGCCAGGCCCGCACAAGGGTGCGCTTGCGCGCGATGAACACATAATCGGTTCCCGGCGCGCCGTGGAGGGGCAGTAGCAGGCGGACCGCTTCTTTCAGTCTTCGGCGGGCGCGATTGCGCGCGACCGCATTGCCGACCTTCTTCGATGCGGTGAAACCGGCGCGCGGCGGCGCGCTGTCCTCAGGCTCGCGCGGGGCGCTTTCAACGACGACCGAGGCGCGCACCGCCTTGGCTCCGCGGCGCAGACGCAAAAAATCGCGCCGCCTGCGAAGGCGCGCGGACTTGTCCGGATAATGCGGGCTCGTCGCCCGCGGCGTCATCGGAATAATCAGGCCGAGAGGCGCTTGCGGCCTTTGGAGCGACGGCGCGCAATAACCTGCCGGCCGTTCTTGGTCGCCATGCGCGAGCGGAAGCCGTGCCGACGCTTGCGGACGAGATTGGACGGTTGGAACGTGCGTTTCACGACGGGGCTCCTCAAAAGTCGCAGCGCAGCGCCTGTTGTTTCGCGCGCCGCTGAAAACGAGCCGCGTGATCTACGGGGGCGCGTGCCCGGTGTCAAGCGCTCACAGCCTCGTGAGAGCCGGCGCGCCGGTCGTGATGCGACCGTGTGCCTTCCCTGGCGTATACACCGGCTCGACATAGCGCCGGAGCGGAGCCTTCGCACCGCATACAAACCGGCGCATACCATGACGCTGTCTGATAAAAGAGTATTCGATGTCTGATTCTGAACCCGCCCACGCGATCCCGGTCCCGCCGGCGCCTCGCAAGCCGCTTTGGGCGCGCCTGGCGCCGCTCGGCGTTCTGCTCGCCGGGCTCGCCGCTTTTTTTGCATTCGGCGGGCCGCAATACCTCGATCCGGATCGGGCGCAGGCGCTATTGCGGGACTTGGACGGCTGGGTCGAGAATAATCTGCTGCAGGCCGTGCTCGCCTACATGCTGTTCTACGCTGTGGCCGTCTCCATTTCGGTGCCTGGCGCGCTCTGGTTCACCATCGGCGCCGGCTTCCTGTTCGGCAGCTATATCGGAACCGGCGTCGCGGTGATCGGCGCGAGCGCCGGGGCGACCATTATCTTCCTGGCTGCGCGCTACGCCTTCGCCGACTGGGTTCGTGAGCGTTTCGGCGGTTATGTGGAGAAGCTGCAGGACGGCTTCTCGCGTGACGCCTTTACCTATGTCCTCTTGTTGCGACTGATTCCCGCTTTGCCCTTCTTTGGCATCAATATCGCGACTGCGGTGTTGAATGTGCCGCTGCGGGCCTATGTGCTCGGCACTCTGATCGGCGTGATCCCTGGCGCCTATGTCTATGCGGTCGTTGGTTCCAAGCTTTCCGAGGCCGCGTCCGGAGAAATACCGGGCTTCGCCAGCCTTTTGACGCCGGACGTGCTGGCTGCGATCGCTGCTTTCGCCGCGCTCGCCCTCGCGCCGTGGGTGATGCGCCGGGTCAAGGCCAAGTCTGAATCGGAGGCGGGCTGATGGCGCGCGAAACGATGAAGGCCGATCTGTGCGTGATCGGCGCCGGCGCAGCCGGGCTGACCGCGTCGGCCGGTGCGGCTCAGCTGGGACGCAGCGTGGTCCTGTTTGAGGCCGGCGAGATGGGCGGCGATTGTCTGAACACCGGCTGCGTGCCGTCCAAAGCCATCCTCACAGCGGCCCATCACGTTCACGCCATTCGCGACGGCGCCCGGATGGGCGTCAGCGCGGGCGAACCGCATATCGACTTTTCCGCCGTCATGGCCCATGTGCGCCGCGCCATCACAGCGATCGAGCCCAATGACAGCCAGGAGCGCTTTGAGGGCTTCGGCGTGAAAGTCATCCGCGAGCGTGCGCGCTTCATCGGTCCGAACACGGTTGAGAGCGACAGCGTGTTGGTGAAAGCCAAGCGCTTCGTGATCGCGGCTGGCTCTCGAGCGGCCATTCCGCCCGTACCCGGCTTGGCCGAGGCGCCCTATCTGACCAATGAAACCATCTGGTCGCTGGAGGCTCTTCCGGAGCATCTCGCCATTCTCGGGGGCGGACCCATCGGGTCTGAGCTGGGTCAGGCTTTCGCCCGGCTTGGCGCGAAGGTCACCATCGTTGAGGCGGAACGCCTGTTGTCGCGGTTCGAGCCGGAGCATGCCGAGCTTGTGCGCGCCGCGCTGAAAGCGGACGGGGTGGAGATCATCGAAGGCGTGCGCGCCTCCAGAGTCGACACGGTCGATGGCCGCCCGGTGCTTGAGCTGGAGGACGGTGGGCAGATCAAGCCCAGCCATCTTCTGGTGGCCGCCGGTCGCACGCCGAATGTGGAGCATCTGAACCTTGAAGCGGCCGGCGTTGAGGCTGATCGCGCCGGTATCGTCTGTGATGACAAGCTGCGCACTGCGAACAGACGTGTCTATGCCGCTGGCGATATCGCCGGGAAGGGCGCGCTGACCCATCTGGCGGGCTGGCATGGCTCCGTCATTGTCAGAAATCTCTATTTCGGCATGCCGACGCGGCAGTCCTCCGCCGCCATTCCCGGCGCGGTCTATACCGATCCGCCTGTCGCGCAGGTCGGGCTGACCGAGACCGAAGCGCGTGAGGAGCATGGCGACAAGGTGCGCACCGCCGCCTGGGGCTTTGACGATAATGACCGTGCGCTGGCGGAAGGTGCGGACGAGGGCGGGGCCAAGCTCGTCATCGGACCGGGCGCGAAGCTGCTGGGCGTCCATGTCGCCGGCGATCGCGCAGACGATATCGTGCAGCTGGCGACGCTCGCGGTGCAACGCGGCGCGAAAGTGCGCGAGCTGACCGAAGCGGTCGCGCCTTATCCGACGCGCGGGGAAGTGCTCAAACGCGCCGCCGGAAGGTATTACGAGCCGGTCGTGTTCGGGCCCTTCGCCAGGACCTGGTCGCGTATTCTGACCGCTTTCCATTAGAGCGCCGCATGGATGGGGGAGTGATGCAGAACACCAGGCAGGAGTCCTTAAATTGGCTGGGCTGGCTTCGCGCCGCCTCAGGCTCCCTGCCGGGCAAGCTGCTGGCGCTGGCGGTGGCGTTCGTGCTTGTCGCCGAGGTGATGATCTTCATCCCCAGCTCGGCCAGCTTCCGCTCCGGCTGGCTCGCCGATCGTGCTGAAGCCGCGCACCTGGCCGCCATCGCCGGGGAAGCCGGAGAACTGAGCGAAGATCAGGTTCGCGAACTGCTCGTTGGCGTGGACGCCGTTCTGGTCTCGCGCATCAGCGACGGGATGAATGAGCGCATTCTCGGCGGCGCCGTTCAGGGGCCGATCGTCAATGTCGATCTGTCTGAAATGAACCTGCTGCAGAGCATTATCGAGACCTGCCACACCTTTTTTGCGCCGGAAGGCCGCTATATCCGCATCTTCGCCGAGCCGGCGACGCGCCCCGGCGAGATCATCTCCGTCGTCGTACCCGAGGCGCCGCTTCGCCGTGAGCTGTTCGCCTTCTCTGTCCGGATCTTCTGGCTGTCCATCTTCATCTCGCTGGTCACCGGCGGGCTGATCTATGTCTCGCTTCTGTTCATTCTGGTCCGGCCTATGCGGCGACTCGCCAAGGCGATGACCGCGTTTCAGGCCGACCCGGCCGATCCTCAGCGCACGATCACGGTCTCCAAGCGGTCCGACGAGATCGGTCAGGCCGAGCGCGCACTCGCCGCCATGCAAAGCGATGTGCGCGCCTCATTCCGCCAGCGTGAGCGTCTGGCCACGCTTGGCGGGGCGGTGGCCAAGATCAATCACGATCTGCGCAATGTGCTGACCTCAGCCCAGCTGATCTCCGACCGTCTCGCGATGAGCTCCGATACGCGTGTGGCCGCCATGGGCGCGCGGCTGGTCCGTGCGGTCGATCGCGGCGTGCGGCTCTGTCAAGAGACGCTGGAATACGGTCGGTCCTCAGAACACGATCCGGAATTGGTTTCCGCCCCCCTGGCCCCCGCGCTGGACGATGCGGCCGGCGACGCCTTCGCTTCGATCGGGGCGGCCGAATGGGTCAATGATGTCGATGATCTGGTCTGTGTGAAAGCGGACACCGATCACCTGCACCGGATCTTCCTGAACCTGTTCCGGAACGCGGTTCAGGCGATGGAAATCAGCCAGACCCGGCGGCTGTCTGTCTCCGCACGCACCGACGGCGAGTTTGTGGTGGTTCGTGTGGCCGATACCGGTCCAGGCCTGCCGGACAAGGCGCAAGAGCATCTGTTCGAACCTTTCACCGGCACCACGCGCGTCGGCGGCACAGGCCTCGGCCTGTCCATCGCGCGCGAGCTCGCCCGCGCCATGGGCGGCGATGTGGAGCTGGCCGGGACCAGCGAAGACGGGGCCGTCTTCGAGGTGAGGCTTCAGTCCGCTTAAGGCGTCTCGGCGCTGCCGTCGCGGCGCGGATCGGCGGCGCCTTCAAGGCCGCCGTCTTCGGTCAGGCGCACGATATGGATGCCGGAGATCTCCCCGCGCCCGCCTTCGATCTCGTGACCCATCGCTTGAAGTTCGGCCAGGATCGCTGTGTCGAAGCCTTCCTCGATCCGCACGATATCGCCGCGCGCGACCACATTGGGCAGGGCGGCCGCTTCGTCCGGGCTCATCCCCCAGTCCAGCATGGCCACGAGCGATTTGGCGGTGTAGGCCACGATGGAGTTGCCGCCCGGAGAGCCCGTCGCCAGCACGAATCCGCCATCTTCATCCAGCACGATGGTCGGCGACATGGACGAGCGCGGGCGTTTGCCGGGCGCAACCGCGTTCGGAACAAGCCGCCCATCCTCATCGCGCGCAACAAAGGCGAAATCAGTCAGCTGATTGTTGAGCAAAAAGCCGTTCGCCCAGCGCTGGGAGCCGAACGGGCTTTCCACCGTGGTGGTCATAGAGACCACATCGCCGTCACCGTCGACCACGACGAAATGACTGGTGCCGGGCGCATCATCGCTTGAGTCCGAGCTCGGTTGCGGCGCGCCGGGCGGGTCGCCGGCTTCAGCAGTCTCGATCACGGCCTCCGGTGAAATCAGCGTGCTGCGCGAGGCGAGATAATCGGCATCGGTCAGACCGGCTACCGGCACATCGGCAAAGGCCGGGTCGCCGACATAGGCGTCGCGATCGGCATAGGCGAGCCGACTGGCCTCGATGAAGAGGTGCCAGCCCATGACCGTGTCCGGCCCGTGCGCGCTCATATCGTACGGCTCCAGCAGTTTCATGATGGCGGCTGTCGCCACCGCGCCGGAGCTTGGCGGCGGGGCGGAGCAGATCTGATAGCTGCGATAGGGCAGGCAAATCGCCTCCCGGCGGACCGGCTCGTAGGCGGCCAGATCCTCAAGCGTGAGCGCGCCGGGGTTGGGCTCCAGCCGGACCCCGGCGATGATCGCCTCGGCGATCCCGCCTTCATAGAAATTGCGCCAATCCTCGCCAATCGCGCGCGCGGTCTCGGCGTATTCCGGATTGGTCAGCATTGCGCCGACCGCACGGGCCTCGCCGTTCTCATCATAGAAATAGCGCGCTGTCTCTTCGCGTTCATCGAGCGGGCTGAACCGGGCCACGCGCGCGGCGAGCTGCGACAGGCGCGGCGCAACCGCAAAGCCTTCATCGGCGATGCGGGCGGCTTCAGCGAACCCGTCCGCCCAGTCCAGCGCGCCGTGTTCTTCATGCGCCATCGCCATCATTGCGATCACGCCCGGCGCGCCGACCGAGCGCCCACTGGTCCATCCGTCAAGGAAGCCGAACGGCTCGCCGGAGGCGTCGCGGAACAGGTTCTCATCCACGCTCGCCGGTGCGGTCTCACGCCCGTCATAGACGGTCACATCACCGGTCCCGGCGTCATAACGCACCATGAAGGCCCCGCCGCCCAGGCCTGAGCTTTGCGGTTCAACCAGACCCAGGACGGCCTGCACCGCGATCGCGGCGTCTACCGCATCGCCGCCCGCGCGCAGAGCCTGCAGCCCGGCCTCCACCGCCAGCGGATGGGCCGCAGCCACCATGCCCTCATGGGCGGGCTCAGCTGCGGCTTCACGCGTCGCCGGGGTCGCGCTGCTGTTTGCGGACTCAACCGCATCGGGCGCGCCGCACGCGGCAAGGCTGAGCAGGCTCACGCTGCAGGCGAAGAGGGTGGTTCGGGTCATGCTGAGATCCTGTCGTCGGCGTCGCGGGAGCGCCAGCGAATGCTGAGCGCAGATTCACCGCGATCATAACCTTACTCCCACCGGCCATGGCCAGCCCTGATCGCTCATGGCGCGGCGCGCGATGACAGGGCTTCAGTCGGAACGACGTCGGGCCTAGTGTGGTCGCACTGCTTTTTCCAGGAGACTGCGTCCATGACCGCCAGACCCGGACCGCGCAATGACATCACCGATATTGAGGGCCTCTCGGTCGGCCAGGCCGAAGACGCGGGTGTTCGAACCGGCGTGACGGCGCTGGTGTGCGCTGAGCCTGTGCGCGCCGCGATCGATGTACGCGGCGGCGGCCCTGCGACCCGGGAAAGCGATGTGATGAATCCCGGCGGTCTGGTGGAAACCGTCGATGCGGTCGTACTGTCGGGCGGGTCGGTTTACGGGCTCGCCGCCGCAGACGGGGTGTGCGCCGGGCTTGGCGCTGAGGGTCGCGGCTTCGGCCTGTTCCCGCAGCCTGGCGTGCCCAACTCGCCCATCGTGCCGTCAGCCTGTCTCTATGATCTCGCCAATGGCGGCGACAAGGCGTGGGGCGAGACCCCGCCCTACCGCGCGCTTGGCATGGACGCCTATCGCCAGGCCGGCGCCGGCGGGCCGGTTCGGCTTGGTCGGGCCGGCGCGGGGCTGGGCGCCATGGCTGGAACGCTGCCCGGCGCGACCGGATCGGCCAGCATCGTCACCGAAGACGGCTACACCGTCGCAGCCCTCGTCTGCGTGAACAGTTTCGGCTCGGTCACCCTGCCCAATCAGGATGTCTACTGGGCCTGGCCTTACGAGATCGACGGTGAATTCGGCGGCGCGCGTCCGGACACCTCCACCGGGTTTGACCCGGAGGATTTCGGCGCGGCCAAGTTCAATCCCTCTCCGCGCCAACAGACGACGCTGGCCATTATCGCGACCGATGCGGAGCTGACCCGCGATCAGACCCGCAGGCTCGCCGTCATGGCCCAGGACGGCATGGCGCGCGCCATCCGCCCCTGCCATACGCCCTTTGACGGCGATGTCGTTTTCGCCCTGTCCACAGGCCGCTCCGCGCTCAACCCGCCGGGTGCTCTGACGACGATCCGACTGGGCTCGCTGGCGGCCGATTGTCTCGCCCGCGCCATCGCCCGGGGCGTGCATGCGGCCCGATCCCAGCCCGGCTGAGAACGCGCTGCACAAAACCGGCGCCGGCCTGCTTGCCAAGGCGCAGGCGCCCCGCTAGGTTCCGCGCCTCGCGCCGACCGGGCTAAAGCCCGTCGCCCGCGCGAAACAGGCGCCGGTAGCTCAGCTGGATAGAGCACCAGACTACGAATCTGGGGGTCGGGGGTTCGAATCCTCCCCGGCGCGCCATTTTTCCATAAAAAATGGCCGCCTCAATGTCCGAGGAGTTCGAACTAAGTTCGAACGGGCGCGCCATTTCCAAAAGATGGCGGCCTAGCGTCACAAGCGTTCGAATTGCGTTCGAACGGGCGCGGTATTTGTTTGGCGCGAAGGGCATGATCAGCGTCTGATTTGCGTTGAAGTGTCCACTAACCATGCTCCCATTTTTGTGCCTCAAGCAGGTATCACCTCAGCCCGACAAAACTTGGAGGTTCAACGGCGAGGTCGAGCGCGCGTGAGCGCGCAAGCGCGAACAGTGCTGCATTGGCGCCCTCTTGGTCTGACAACGATACATCCATAATCGGGTTCCGATCAGCGCTCTGGCGGTCCGCGTTCACGCCTCCGCCTAGCGATTCAACAAAACGCCGGCCGCCTTCCGAGAATTCCTCGCCGTAGATGGCGATCTCATTCAGACCCTCAGAATAACTAGGGAAGTCGTCCTTTATCACTCCAACGGCATGCCCGAGATGATCAGCGAGCATCGCCTTGAGCGCCATCTTGGTGGGCTTGGAGCGACGGCGCGCAGGGTGTATTGCGATCGCTTGGATATACAGACGTTTAGGGCCCGGTTCGCCTTTCTTCCAGAGGTCCTTTGCCGTGAGATCGTATTGGCTGCGGTCGCCAGACCGATGGCTCTCATAAGCTGCGGCGTTCAAGGCGAGGACAGCTGTGTAACCGACTAGTCTTTCCGCCCCGTCATTCGTGACCTCCAAGAGTGCGTAGAACGGCGCAGGGCGCAGGTTCGCTTCATCGTTGTTCGCCATAAGCTCTTCAAAGTAGGTGCGTCTGGCTTGGCGGCCGCCCAGATTTTTTGAACCGAACCAGCTATGGGCGATTTCGGTAATCCCGCCAGCCAGCTCCGGGGTGGCCGGTACGAATTTGAATGATGTAACCGCCGTATCTTCGAGAGGGTCCGGTTTGGGAAGCAGCCAGAGCAAGAACCAGAGAGTCGATGCAAGCAGCGTAACGAACGGCCCGAAGCCGCCAACGAATTGGATAGCTGGCGTCACGAACTCGAGGAAGGTCATGCTTTCCAGATTGGGCCAGACGGTGAAGACAGCGGCGCTCAACAAGAGCGCCATCACGGCGGTGAACGCGACAAATTGCTGAACGTGTTTCGATCCAGCCAACATGATGCTGAACGCCCGTCTGACGGGAGCACTCAAAGGAAAGCTAATCCATTGTTGAAGCCGGTGCTTGATCGGAACATCAAGAATTTCGATTTCTGCCGATTGCATCGATTTCGCTCCAGTTGGCGCCGCTTTGCTGCGAACTCACTAAGAAATAAGGAAGGGCGGTGTAATCCAGCAAAAATTTTGCCACCTCTGGCTTCCACTTCAAGCATAAGCAGGGCGCTGGTTGATCATAAGCAGTCGCGCAGTGGACCACGGCGTTTCAGCGGCGCACATTTGCGACTGGGATTGTTACCGGGGGTATGGCGTGGCCATGACTGAAAGCCTGAACGCTGCGGGCGGCGTGCTCATCCTGCTTCTCATCGCCTATATCGCCTCGACCAACCGAAGCGCCATCCGGCTGCGCGTGGTCGCTGCGGCTCTGGGGCTGCAGGTGCTGATCGGCGTGCTGGTGCTTTACCTCCCGGCCGGGCGCGCGGCTCTGGCGGCGCTGTCCGAAGCGGTCACCGCGCTTCTGGGCTTCGCCAATGCCGGCATCGAAATGGTCTTCGGGCCGCTGGTTTCAGAGGCGGTGGGGTTCAGCTTCGCGCTGAACGTCCTGCCGGTCATCATCTTTTTTTCCGCTTTGATGTCGGTGCTTTACTATATCGGCATCATGCAGTGGGTGGTCACGATCGTGGGCTATGTGCTGCACAAGATCCTGGCCTGCGGGCGGGTGGTTTCGCTCAATGCGGCGGCCAATATCTTCGTCGGCCAGACCGAAGCTCCGCTGGTGGTCAAACCCTATCTGACGGGCATCACCAAGCCGCAGCTCTTCGCCATCATGACCTCAGGACTGGCCTCGGTCGCCGGCACGGTTCTGGCCGCCTACGCCCAGCTCGGCATCAGCGTGGAATATCTTCTGGCCGCCAGCTTCATGGCCGCGCCCGGCGGTTTGTTGATGGCCAAGATCATCATGCCGGACGATCCGGACGACAACGCCAGCCAGGACATCCTCAAGCCCAAGGCCGACAAGGAGGGTCACGCCAATGTGGTGATGGCCGCCGCCGTCGGCGCCAAGGACGGGCTGCAGCTGGCGCTGAATATCGGCGCCATGCTGATCGCTTTCGTGTCGCTGATCGCCGTGCTGAACGGGCTGCTCGGTCTGATCGGCGGGCTGGTCGGTCTTGAGGGGCTGAGCGTTCAGACCATTCTGGGCGTCCTGTTCGCCCCGCTCATGTTCGCGCTGAGCATTCCCTGGGCCGAAGCACAGGCCGCCGGCGCGATTGTCGGCGAGAAGGTCATCATCAACGAGTTCGTCGCCTATCTGTCGCTGTCGGCGACGATGGATGAGTTCTCGCCGCGCAGCCAGGCCATTCTGACCATTGCGCTGTGTGGTTTCGCCAATCTCAGCTCGGTCGGCATTCTGCTGGGCGGGCTGGGCAGTCTGATCCCGGATCGCATGGCCCAGATCGCGCAGTTCGGTCTTCGCGCCGTGCTGGCCGGTTCGCTCGCCAATCTGATGAGCGCGGCGATCGCGGCCATCCTCTTCGTTCCCTGATTGAGGCGCGGTCATGGTTCGCCCGATCCTGATCGATTGCGATCCCGGCATTGATGACTGCATCGCTCTGATGCTCGCCCTGGCCTCGCCGGAGGCGCTGGATGTACGCGCGATTCACACCGTGGCGGGCAATGTGCCGGTGGATGTGTGCACGCGTAACGCGCTCGGCGTGCTCGCGCTGGCTGGGCGCAGCGATATTCCGGTTCATGCCGGATGCCCCAGGCCCATGGTGGAGGCGCCGGTTTTCGCCGACCATGTCCACGGGCCCTGCGGGCTGGGCGCAGCGCAGCTGCCGCCGGCCCAATCGCACGCGCAGGACGCCCATGCGGTCAGCCATCTGATCGAGACGCTGCGCGCCGCCGAGCCGGCCTCGCTGACCCTGGTGATCACCGGGCCGATGACGAATCTGGCCGTGGCGCTGATCCAGGCGCCCGACATCGCTGCGGCGATCGGGGAGCTTGTTATCATGGGCGGCGCGCGCGCGGCCGGCGGCAATATCACGGCCTCGGCGGAGTTCAACATTTACGCTGATCCGCACGCGGCGCGGATCGTGCTGGCCTGCGGTCGCCCGATCACCCTGATCGGGCTGGACGCCACCTTGCAGTTTCGCTGCACGCCGCAGCGCATGAGCCGGCTTGAGCACTCCGGTCACCGCGCCGCTGAGCTCGCCCACACCATGATCCGCCACGTGAATGCGGTCTATGGCGCGCTCTATGGCAGCGAAGGCGCTGCGCTGCACGATCCGTGTACGATCGGTTATCTCCTGGCGCCGGAGCTGTTCGCCACCTGCCCGGCTGCGGTGGAGGTGGAGACGCGCGCCGGACTGACGCGTGGGCATACGGCGATCGATGTCTATCTGGGCGATGGGGCTCAGCCGAATATCCGATGGGCGACCGGCGTGGATGCGCCCGCCCTGTTCGATCTGATGCTGGACCGGATCACGCGGCTATGAGCGCGCCGCGCATTACGGTCGCCGGCTCGGTCAATCTCGATCTCGTGGCGCGCTGCGAGATCTTGCCGGGACCAGGGGAGACGGTGCTGGGCGGGGTGTTCGACCGTCATCCCGGCGGCAAGGGCGCCAACCAGGCGCTCGCCGCGCGCCGCCTGGGTGCAGATGTCAGCCTGCTGGCGCGCGTGGGTGCGGACAATGAAGCGGAGCTGGCTCTGGCTCTGTTGCGTCGGGACGGCGTGGACCTGTCCGGCTGCGCTGCGACTCAGGACACGCCCACCGGGGTAGCGCTCATTGCGGTCAGCGAAGCGGGCGAAAACCAGATCGTCGTCGCGCCCGGCGCGAATGGCGCGTTCGCGCCGGAACACCTGCCAGAAGTGATAGAGGACGCGCTGATCGGGCAGCTTGAAATCCCGGTGGCGACCCTGGCTGCTGCGGTGGATCTGTGCACAGGCTTCGTAGCCCTGAACCTGGCGCCGGCCCTGCCGGTTCCCGATGCGCTTCTGGCGCGCGCTGATCTGCTGATCGTCAACGAGTCTGAGGCGGCGTTTTACGGCGAGACCCGTCTGCGCGCCGCGGGCGGCCTGCTTGCGGTGACGCTCGGGGCGAAAGGCGCTGAGCTTTACCGTGATGGCGAATTGATCGCCAAGGCGGTTCCGCCGACCGTTCACGCGATCGATACGACCGGCGCGGGCGACGCTTTCGTCGGCGCTTTGACGCTGGCGCTTCTGGAAGGCCAGCCGACGGAAGAAGCGCTCGCTTTCGCCTGCGCCGCCGGCGCCGCCTGCGCCACCGGCCCGGGCGCGCAGCCTGCACTGCCGAGCCGGGCGCAGGTCGAAGCGCTTATGGTGTCGACGGGGGGGCTAACGCCTCATCACCCGCCGGGCAGGGTGTAGTAGGTCGGCGAGCCGATGCCGACCGGCAGGCCTGCGATGAAGGTCCACAGGAAGAAGAAGCCGGACCAGAACAGGATGAAGGCCATCGAGTAGGGCAGCATCATCGCGATGAGCGTGCCGACGCCGAGGTTTTTGTCATAGCGCGTGGCCCACGCCAGGATGAGGCCGAAATAGCTCATCATCGGGGTGATGATATTGGTGGAGCTGTCCCCGATCCGGTAGGCCGCCTGGATGACTTCCGGCGAGTAGCCGATCAGCATCAGCATGGGCACGAAGATCGGCGCGGTCACCGCCCATTGCGCCGAGGCCGATCCAAGCGACAGATTGATCAGCGCGCACATCAGGATGAACAGAAAGAAGACCATGGGCCCGGTCATGCCGGTGCTTTGAAGAAAGTTGGCGCCCGTTACCGCAGTAATTGCGCCCAGATGGGTCCAGCCGAAGAAGGCGACGAACTGGGCGGCGAAGAAGACCAGAACGATGTAAAGGCCCAGCGCAGAAATAGCGGTCGCCATGGCGTCAATGATGTCGCGGTCCGTCTTCATCGTGCCCACGGTGCGCCCATAGGCATAGCCGGTGACCAGGAAGAAGATCAGGATCCACACCACAAAGCCGCTGAAGAAGGGCGAGCGCATGACGTCGTCAGTCACAGGGTCGCGCAGCACGCCAGCGCCCGGAAGGAAGGAGATATCCGCGCCGCCGATGACTGGAATCGGGACGTCGATAAACCAGACCGAAAGCCGCGCAGGTAGTGTGTCGCCGAGCAGCGTGTAGATCATCACTGCGATAACCGCGATGAGTCCCCAGCCGGCCCATTTCAGGCCCTTCGCTTCAATCGGCTTGATGCTGTCCATCATGGATTTGTCGAGGACGTTCGGGTCCGCGCGCGAGTTGTCATAAGGGCCGAGCTTGGGCTCAACGACAAAAATAGTGACCAGCGACCCGATAATCGTGATCAGGAAGGTTGAGGCGACCATGAAATACCAGTTCGCCGTCGCGTTGACCGTATAGGCCGGATCAATGAGCTGTGCGGCTTCCTCGGTGATGCCCGCCAGCAAAGGATCGATCGTTCCGATCAGGAGATTGGCGCTATACCCGCCTGATACGCCCGCAAAGGCCGCCGCCATGCCCGCAAGCGGATGTCGGCCCAGTGCGTAGAAAATCGCCCCCGCCAGCGGGATCAGCACCACATAGCCGACTTCCGAGGCGGTGTTGGAGATGATGCCGGCGAACACGATGGCGACCGTGACCATGTGCTTGGGCGCGCCCAGCACCAGCGCGCGAACCGCAGCGGAGAGAAGGCCCGATTTTTCCGCAACGCCTACGCCCAGCATCGCCACCAGCACAACTCCCAAAGGCGCAAAGCTGGTGAAATTGGTGGTCAGGTTGGTGAAGATGCGGCGCAGACCATCCCCATTCATAAGGCTGACCGCCTGGATGATTCCATCGTCCGCCACACCGCGTGAGCCGGCCGGGCGGGGGTCCTCTACCGCCAGTCCAACCCAGCCGAAAAAGCCGGACAGGAAGACGATTCCGACCGCCAGAATGGCGAAAAGCGTGACCGGGTGCGGCAGCAGATTGCCCAGCCACTCCACCGTGTCCAGGAAGCGGGTGAAAGCGTTGCGGCGCGCGCTCTGAGGGCTCGCATCAGGGGCGGCGTCGTTTCCGGTGCTCATGGGAGGGGTGTCTCTTCCTTGCGTCGAACCGTAAGAGCGCACCATCACCGGGCGTTGCGTCAAGGTTAATCGGTGCGCGGACTGTTTGAAGCCTTCAATCCTCAGCCCACATCCGAAGCAGGTTGGTGCGCGCCGCGATGAGATGGTCGATCGCCTCGCTGCGGCCATGGGATTCGATTATGGCCCGCGTGGAGCGATCCAGATCGAACAGGATGGCGCGTTGTTCAGCGCTGCGCACATAGGATCGCACCCAGCCGACAACCGCAGTCCGCTCGCCGTCAGTGACCGGGGCGACCTCGTGCAGCTCGCCTGTGTCATAGATCACCGCATCGCCGGCATCCGCCTTGATCGCGGTTTCGCCGTCGACTCCATGCAGGATCAGCGCTCCGCCGCGATAGGAATCGGGCGGCGAGAGGAAGACGGTAAAGGACAGATCTGCGCGCACCCTGCCTATGAGTGCATCATCGACATGGCGACCATAATGCATACCGGCCTGGTGGCGGTTTACGAGCAGGCCGGTGGTCGATTTGGGCAAGGCGAGGGCGGTGAAAACCGGGTGACGGCGCATGGCCGGCTCAACGATCCGACGAACCGCATCGAGCCGCCCGCCGGGCTTCATCTGCAGATTGGATTTCACTGGGCGCGCCGCCCAGCCGGCCGTGCGTTCACCCGGCGCGAAAGCGTCCTCGTCCACGCACAGCGCTCTGATCTGCTCAAGCTCATCAGGCGTGAGCACCTGGGCGAGATGGTGCGGCATATCATCCTCTGCGATTGCGAACAGCTCGCAGCAGCGTAATCTCAGCGCATTGATTTGTCCGCTTCGGGGAACACGCCGTCATGATCATCAAGACACGCACCAGACGCTGGACGACGGCCTCGCTGTCCGGGGCGAGTCTGGCGGCTCTGGCCCTGGCCGGTTGTGGGGCTCCTCAGGAGACCGCCGCTTCCCAGTCCCAGACCGGCGCGATGACAGCCCCGGCAGGCGAGGCCGGAGAAGGCGGCTTCGGCGGAGAAGCCGGCGAGGCGGGGGGTGAGTTCGGGATCGATCCTGACGCGGCAATGACCGATCCGGTGATCTATATCAGCGCCGTTGAGGTCATGCGGGCCCATTATATCGCTGGGCTCGCCGCGCTGGATCTGGGCGACCGCGCCGCGGCGGCGGAAATGTTCTCCCATCCGATCTCGGAGATTTATGTCGATCTGGAGCCGGTGGTTGAGGCGCGGGGCGGCGCCTCCATCATGGAAGCGTTGAACCAGGCCGCCGTGCTGCATTTTCAGGGCGCGGACGAAACACAGCTTCGCTCAGCCGTGGATGCGGTTCTCGCGGGTCTGGACGACACACTGGCCGCAGCGCCGGAGCCGTCCGGCTCAGCGGCCGCTGTGGAGGCGGGCGTTCTGGTGGATCTGATCGAGCGGGCTGTTCTGCAATACGCGCTCGTGAGCGAGAATGAACATGCCTGGCTGGATGGGTATGGGCTGAGCGGCGCGGCGAACGGGCGCGCACCGACTGCGCTGTCGCTCATCGCCGAGGCCGACACTGAAGCCTCGCTGGCCTTTCTTCGCGCGCTGGCGCTTCTGGAACGCGCCTATCCGGGCGCTGAGCCGCCCGAGACGCTTGGCGTGGAGCGATCCGAGCTTGATGCCGCGCTCACCGCTGCGGTCGCGGCCAATGCACGCCTGCAGGCCGGCTGAGCCCTAACCTTCATAGGGCTCCACTGAACGCACGGCGATGGAGTAGGCCGCGTCGGCGAGTTCTGAGGAGACCTGCTCCACCTGCATGCGGCCTTCAACCCAGACCGGGTCCCATAGCGCGTTGAACCGGACCGGTTCAGCGGAACGCATATAGACGATCTGGTTCGGCGGCGGCGGCGGGTAGTGTATGCAGGCCCCGTGATAGGGCAGCAGGAGAAACTCCCGCGCCGCGCCCGCCTCAGCATAATCTAGCGGCAGGATGTAGCCCGGCATGCGTATGATCGCGCCGTCCAACTCTTCGACCACGTTGAACGTACCGATCTGCTCATTATCGCGTCCGGCGAACTGACTCATCAGCGAGGGGGCGGCCCGGCCTTCCTGGAGCTGCTGGAGAATCTCAAGTTCACCGTCCGGCAACAGGTCGCGCCAGATGATGGTCTCGGCGGGCGCGTCCGGATCGACGCTAAGATCGATGGCGGATAGAGCCTGGTCCGGAGCATCGGCGCGCTCGCGATCAGACCCGCAGGCGCTCAGCGTCAGCGCGGCCAGCATGATGGAAAACGGCGCAGCAATGCGAAGTCCAGTCATGGGCGAACCCTCCGATGGGCGAAGATGACGCAAGGAAAGTAGGCGTGCGCGCGCAGGTTCGCGAGACCCTAACGCCCCGGGAACCGGAATTTAACCGTCCTTGTCTACCGTCCGACCCAAGAGAGCTGCAAAAGCAGCCTGGAGGATGGATATGGGGTACTCAAGCGATCGTGCTGAAGCACGCGCTGAAGAGATTTCGCGCCGCACGGCGGATGCGCGTCGAAGCCTGGTCGCCAAGAGCGCGCTGACGGCGGTTCCGTTCAATATCGTCAATGCCGCGGTGCTGGGCGGTTTCATGCTGGCCAGCGTGGATGCAGTCGTACTGGGCGCATGGTTTGCGGCCATGTGCGTTCTGTCTGTCGTGCGATTGCTCACGCTGGCGCCCTCGCGGCGCAGCGGCGAGCCGCCGAGCGCCCGGTTGATCACGATTTACGCCGTGTTGTCCGCTGCTGTCGGCGGCTTGTGGGGCGCTGCGCCTTTCCTGCTCCCGGTCAATCCCGACCCAGCCGCCGTCATGGCTGCGGTGGTGATGATCGCCGGCATGTCGGCGGGCGCTGCGCTTACCTCTGCGGCGGTTCCCCGCCTTACGGCGGCCTACACTCTGCCGGCCATGTCGCTGCTGGCGTTGTTCTTCGCGCTTCAGGGCGGAGCCGGCAATTTCATGATGGCCGCGCTGTGCGGCGTGTTCTTCCTGATCATGCGCAGGCTTTCGAAGACCTATGCCGGCACGCTGGGCGATGCGGTTACGGCCAACGTCCATCTTGAGGAGGCGCGCCGCGAGAGCGAGGCGCAAAGCCTGGCGCTTTCGCGGCTGGCGGATCGCCATGAGGCTGCGGCCAAATCGGCTGAAAACCAGATGGCGTCAAGCGCCGCCCTGATGGCGAATATGAGCCATGAGCTGGGCGGGCCGCTCAACGGCGTTCTGGGTCTGGCGGAGCTGTTGAGCGAGAGCCGCCTGGACGAGGAGCAGTCCAAGCTGCTGGCGCGCCTGCGGGAATCCGGCAATCAGCTCAACCGCCACGTCAACGATATCCTGGACGTCTCGCGCATTGATGCCGGGCGGCTGGATCTGGTGCTTGACGATGTCACCGCGCAGGACCTCGGCGAGGCTGCGGAGCGCTTCATTGCCCCGCGCGCCCGGGGCAAGAAGCTGAGTTTCCAGATTCATTATGAAGGCGACACGACAAGTGCGCTGCGTGTTGATCGCAGTCGTCTGACGCAGATGGTCGAGACTTTCCTGATCAATGCAGCCCGCTTCACCGACGCTGGCGGTATTTCGCTGTCCTTCGTTGTGAAGGCCGGCGCGGACGGGAAGGCGCGGTTGCGGGCAAGCGTTCGCGATACCGGCTGCGGCGTGCCGGCCAGCGCGCGCCAGAATCTGTTCAACCCCTTCGCAGTTGAAGAGCCGGACGCGTCGGTTCGCGAAGCCGGCACCGGTCTTGGGCTTCTGCTGATCTCCAAGCTGGCCTCGCTGATGAACGGATCGGCCGGATATGAGCCGGGCGAGGACGGCAAGGGTTCTGTCTTCTGGTTTGAGGTCGGCGCCCGTGTCTCCGCGCGCGCCGACCGCTTCTCAGCTGAAGAGCGCATCAGCCTGTCCAATCGTCGACTGCGCATTGTCGTGGCCGAGCAGGACGGCCCGCGTCAATCGGTTCTGCTGGGCTATCTGAAGGCGCTCAACTGTGTGGTGACGTGTGTGGAAAGCGGTTCGGCGCTGACCGAAGCCTTAAGTGCGTCCGCCTATGATTGCGTGGTTATCGGCATGTCGCTTGATGACGGCGAGGCGGAAGATGTCGCCGCTGACATCCGGGCTTTGGCGTCAACGGCGTCACTGACGCCGGTCATACGGCTTGAAAGCGAGCTGGACGGGCCGGCACAGACCGCAGGTCAGGAGACGCTGCTGCGTTCGCCCGTCACCGAGGAGTCTGTGCTTGAGGCCCTCGGCCTTGCGCTAAGCGCTGACCAGGTCGCCCTGGCGAGCCTGCGCCGCACGGCGTGATCGCGCGCTTTTAACCAGAAGACTAGAGCAGTACTGCTCAGGCCACGCTGTGTTTATTCGCTGTCTCGGGCTGTGGCGGCGCCAGGGCAGCGTCTATTGCGGCGAACAGCTGCGCTTTGACGATTGGCTTGGCCGCATAACCGTTCATGCCGGCTTCCAGGCAGCGGGCTTCGTCACCGCGCATGGCGTTCGCTGTGAGCGCGACAATCGGCGTCATCGCCGCCTTGCTATCCAGTTTTCGGATGCGGCGCGTCGCTTCCAGACCATCCATGCCCGGCATTTGCACATCCATCAGAACGAGGTCGAACCGGTCGTTCCGGACGGCATGAAGCGCGGCTTCGCCGTCCGTCACGATCTCGCAGTCCCAGCCGCGCAGCTTCAGGAATCCGCGCACGACCTCCTGATTGATCGTATTGTCCTCGGCTACGAGTATGCGCGGCGCCTTTGACGAGGCGATTGGGGAACTCGGCGGTTCACCGATTTGCGGTTCAGGCTTGTCCGCCAGCTTTTCAAGCGGCAATTCGAACCAGAAGCGCGACCCGGCGCCGTCCTGGCTTTCAAAATTGATCGTTCCGCCCATCAGCTCGACAAGGCGTTTGCAGATTGTCAGGCCAAGGCCTGTCCCGCCAAATCGCCGTGTGGTCGCGCTGTCGGCCTGGGTGAATGCGCCGAAGAGTTTCTTCTGGCTTTCCGCCGGGATTCCGCATCCGGTATCGGCGACTTCCGCGCGCAGGATTTGGCGTTGTGGACTGATCGCAATCAGGCGCAGCGTCACATCGATCGAGCCCTCGCTGGTGAACTTGATGGCGTTGCCGATGAGGTTGAACAGGATTTGTTTGATCCGGACGCTATCGCCTCGCAAATGTGCATTGACGCCGTCCTCGACATGAACGTCGAAGGCGATCTGCTTTTCATCGGCGCGCGGTCGCCACAGATTGCGCGCGTCCTGAGCCAGTGTCTGGAGCTCGAAAGCGCCTTCTTCCAACTCCATCTTGCCCGCGTCGATCTTGGAAAGATCAAGCACATCGTTGAGCAGGCGATGCAGGATTTCGCCAGAGCCCTGGATAGTCTGGGCCAGTTTCAACCGCTCGTGATCAAGTCCGGATTCGATCAGCAGCTGTGTGACGCCCAGCACACCGTTAAGCGGGGTACGGATTTCGTGGCTCATCGTGGCCAGAAAGTCGGACTTGGCCTGAGCCGCGGACACCGCTTCGATCCTGGCCCGACCCAGCTGCTCAGCCAGGCCGACCAGCTTCAGGTTACGCTCCTCGACTTCCTGCTGCATGGCCCGCATCAGGCTGAAGCCCGTGCCAACGCCCTCATAAAGCCCATCGCGCGTAATGATGAAGCCGTCGAACAAAGCGCCCTGGCGCTCGGTGATGATGGCGCGGTTCAGATCATTGAGCGGTTGATCACTTTCCACGATGAGTGGCAGCTTGTTCATGACAAAGGTGACCGGGCGCTTGGCGAACAGGGCGCGGCCATGCGTGTCGGCCATCCGAAGGAAGAAGGCGTTGCGCGAAACCAGTCCGATCGGTCGGCCCCGATCGACCACGGCGCACGCCAGCAGATCGGTGTCCTCGGAGAACAGATCATAGACCTGCGTCCCGGTGGCGATTGGGCGAATGGTCGGCGCATCTTCCAGCGCGGCGCGGACGGTACGGGACATGGACGTTTCCTCTTTGCGCGCCTTTCGCGCATCACAAGGAGCATGTCGCCATCTCAGCTTTCATCAGCCTTAAGCAGAAGGCGATGTCGCGGAAACTTCACCGGGATGTCACAAATGCGGACGTCTCAACCGCTCACTTGAAGGGAGACCCAGCGTAGAAACCCTTCCGAGCTTGCACGACTGTCGACCGGCAGGGCGATGATGCAGGGCTCGTCATACGGGTGAAGCGCGGAGATGCGCTGCTGCACCTCAACGGCGCGTCTGGCGCTGGTCTTGAACAGGACCGGGATCTCGGTTTCGCGCTGCACCGCGCCTTCCCAGCGGAACACTGAGCGCATCGGCGCGAGCATATTCGCGCAGGCGACCAGACGGTCGTTGAGCAAGACTGCAGCGACGCGCTCAGCCGCCTCCGCATCCGGCCAGGTGGTGTAGATCAGTCTCATGGCGGGCGCTTCAGCGTCGGTCATCTGGCTCTCCGGCTTGCGAGGCGGGCTTGGGCGGCGGATATAGCGTCCCATGACTGAAAACGAGGATATCGCGAACGAGGCCGCGCTGGTGCTTTTTTCAGGCGGGCAGGATTCGGCCACCTGCCTGGCCTGGGCGCTGGCGCGTTATGCGCGTGTGGAAACCATCGGCTTCGCCTATGGCCAGCGTCATGGAGTTGAGCTGCAGGCGCGCCAGCGCGTACGCGCGAAGATCGGCGCCATCGCGCCGGGCTGGGCGGAGCGTCTGGGCGAGGATGTTGAGGTTGACCTGTCCGGCTATGGCGGGTTGTCGGATACCGCGCTCACGGCTGAACGCGAGTTTGAGATTGATCGCAAAGGTCTGCCGACAAGCTTTGTGCCGGCGCGCAATCTGGTCTTTCTGACGGTGGCGGCGGCCCACGCCTATCGGCGCGGCGCTTCGGTTCTCGTCGCCGGCGTTTGCCAGACCGATTATTCCGGCTATCCGGACTGTCGCAGCGAAACGATTGAGGCCCAGGAGCGCGCGATCAGCCTGGGGCTCGGCGAGTCGATGCGCATCGACACCCCGCTGATGCACTTGACCAAGGCTGAAACCTGGACGCTGGCGGCCTCACTTGGCGATGATGCCTTGATCGACCTGATCGAAGAAGAGACCCATAGCTGTTATCGCGGCGAACGTGGGACGCGTCACGATTGGGGCTATGGCTGCGCGAACTGTCCGGCGTGCGAGCTGCGCGAAAAGGGCTGGCGCGAATGGCGCGAGGGGGCGGCCCGGTGACATATTCGGTCAAGGAGATGTTCCTCACCGTGCAGGGCGAGGGCGGTCAGACGGGCCGGCCTGCGGTCTTTCTGCGCTTTGCCGGGTGCAATCTGTGGAGTGGCCTGGAGCGTGATCGCGCCACGGCCGTCTGCACATTCTGCGACACGGATTTTGTCGGGACCGACGGCGTGAATGGCGGAAAATTCGCCGATGCCGACGCGCTTTCGCGGGCGGTCGCCGGTCTCTGGCCGGGCGGCGGCGAGCCTTATGTCGTGTGCACGGGCGGCGAGCCGTTGCTGCAGCTGGACCGGGCCTTGATTGATGCGCTGCACCGGGCCGGGTTCGAGATCGCCGTGGAGACGAACGGCACGATCGAAGCGCCGGACGGGATTGACTGGATCTGCGTCAGCCCCAAATCGACCGCGCCTCTGAAGCAGAGCAGCGGTCATGAGCTGAAACTGGTCTACCCGCAGGCCGACGCCCCGCCGGAAGCCTACGATCATCTCGATTTCCAGCAATTTCGCCTGCAGCCAATGGACGGTCCCCGGCAGATGGAAAACGCCGAGGCCGCCTATCAGTACTGTCTGAAACACCCCAAATGGCGTCTCAGCCTGCAGACGCATAAATGGATCGGCGCACCGTAGCGCCGACCCATCAGGGCGCCGATCAGCTGGCCTGAGTGTTCAACTCGCGCGCCAGGCGCCGGGCGAAGCGATCAAAGCTGCGCCGCGCATCGCTCCAGGTCGAGCGCGCCCGGGCATCGCGGATGTCGTCGCTGAAATAGGCGTAACGAAAGGCGCCGATCTCGACCCCGCTCGCGTCATAAAGCACACCTTCAATTTCAGCGCCGCCAATGCTGAAGCTGCGGATCGACAGGCCGGGTCTGCGCCCCAGCTGGTTCTGCGTCGGCCGGTTGGGCTTGGCGTCGGTGATGACCAGTTCCAGCCGCGCGGCGCCGGCGACCGGTTCGGCGGAGAAGCGGCCGATATCAGCCAGTTGCGAGGCGACCTCATCTCGAAGATCGTCAATAAGGCGGGCGAACTCGCGCTCGCCGATATCATCATCATCTTCGGCCAGTTCCTCACCAATGGTGATGGAGGTGATGGCGACCGGTCCGGAAAAGCTGCGATCCAGGCCGCCATGCCAGCCGCGTTGAGCGAGCGCCGGAGCAGCGAGCGTTACCGCAGCAAGCAGTGCAATGAAGGCGCGCATGGCGATCTCCTTTTCAGTCCATGGGCCCCAGCCCGAAGGTGAGTATAGCACTCGCCCGACCCAGCCCACAGCACTTCGTGATCACAATGCGCGCTGCGCTTGAGCCTGATCCGGCGAAGTTCAGTCCTGGCTGTCTTCGCCCTCATCGTCATCGTCATCATCGTCCGGGCCGAGCGGGGTCAGGGCGTGGATCGTGCCTTCGGCGAGATCGCCCGTGGTTCCGATCACGAAGCCGGCCGTTCCCACCGCCGCATCCGCCGCGATCGCGGTGGCGCCCACGACCGCGCAGCCCGGAGTAAACAAAGAGGCGCAGGCTGTGGTGACAAGCAAGGTCTTGCGCATGGCTTTGATGTCCTTTCGCGGGAAGATCGGGCGCGATCATCGACAAAGGGCGTTAACCGTGTCTTGCCTTTACTCCGCAGCGAGGCTTGAGCCCTCGCCGCGCTCGGCTCGATATGCGCGCGGAGTCCGGCCTGTGATGGCTTTGAAGGCCCGATTAAACGGTCCGATCGATGCGAAACCACTATCGAAAGCCACCGCCAGGATGGACAGGTGCGGGTCGTCTTCCATGAGACGACGCGCGTGATCGACGCGCAATCGATTGATGAACTGATTAAAGTTGGGCGCCCGCAATGCGCCGGTGATGGCGCGCGTAACCTTATATTCCGGCGCGTGTAACAGGCGCGCTATGTCGGCGACCTTCAGGTCAGACTTCAGATACAGCTGTTCACGGCGTACGAGCGCATCAAGACGTTCGCCAAGATCACGGATTTCCGAGTCAATGCGCCGCAGGTTGGCGTCAGTCGGCATTCTTCTCTGTGGCGCACCTCCGCCAAGCGGATGCCGACCGCGAAAAAGCACGCAAAGGGCGGCGGCGGCGGAGACAGCCAGCAGAGCAGCTGTTTCCACCGCATCGCCCAGCCAGGCTGCGTCAGACGTCTCGCGCAGCCAGACAACCGCGACCAATACGGCTGCTGCAGTGACGCTAAGGAAGAAAAGGCGCACGGCTTTCTCTGCGCGAGAGTGGAGCTGAGCCCATCCGCGAACGCCTTCCCACAAAGTCAGAACGATCACCGTGGAGGCCAGCAGGTCCTGAAGATTGCCCAGGGCTGCTCCGAGCGCCCCGGCCGGAGACAAGTTCACCGCCGCGATCACCGCAACGACAATCAGATGCGCCGCGCCGAAGGGGCGCCCCTCGCGAAACAAGGCCCGGGCCAGAAGCCAGGAGGCCCCGCAGGTGGCTGAGGCTGGCGCGAGCAGGAGCAGGCCGATCTGCCCGGCGTCATCGCCCAGGCCGCGCAGCAGCAGCGAGGCCGTCGCCGAAGTGCAGAACGCAATCCAGGCCCAGCTCAGATAGGTCTCGGTCCGCCGCAGGACTGAAAGGATGAGCACGCCCAGCATGACGCATGCGGCAAGCGTTTGAAACAGGGTGAGGTCGACCATGGGCGCGTCTCGTTCGTCTACAGATCAAAGCTTCGGTGAGCGTAGCACGCTGCGGCCTGAGCGCGAGCGCTCTCATCGCTCAGCACGCTAGATGGAAAGGTTCGCGAATACCGGTCGATTTCAAAATCGGTGATCGATTTTCGTTCAGCCAAACGCCGAAACCGGCCCGGTTCCAGCCGATTTCCGAACCGGCGAGACCAGACAGCCCGTTTCGATTCTGTTGCCTGTCGCGCGCCTGCACGGGCGTGTTTTGCTGATTGGAGATCGTATCATGAGTACAAGTCTGGCAGGGCCGAGCGGCGAGCGGGCTCACGCGCGAAACACGCTGCGCGCCTCAGCCGCCACCTGGTTCATAATCGCCGCCTTCGGCCAGTTCTTTTTCGCCTATTACATCCTCGTGCATTTTGGAGGGTCGGTGCTGGAGGCGGACTGGGAAGCCATGTCGCGGCGGCTCATCGTCGGCATCGTGGACGGAGACGCCTTCGGCAATTTCAACCTCCTCCTCCACCTGGCTTTGGCTTTCCTGATTACGGTCGCCGGGCCGCTGCAATTCATCCCGCAGATCCGCCAGGCCTTCCCGGTATTCCACCGCTGGACCGGTCGGATTTATCTGACGGTCGCCGTCGTGATCAGCCTTGGCGCGCTCTATCTGACCTGGGGGCGGGGAATGGCCGGGCTGATCCCGGAGATCGGAATTTCGATCAACGCCGTTCTGATCATTGTCTTCGCCGGTCTGGCGTTGCGCGCTGCCCTGGTCCGGCGTTTCGACGCTCATCACCGCTGGGCGCTGCGCCTGTTCATCGCAGCGAGCGGGGTCTGGTTCTTTCGGGTTGGGTACGGCTTCTGGATGATCGCGACCGGCGGCGCCATGCCCGGCGTGGGTCGCATGCTCGACGGGCCGGTGGACTACTTCCTCGTCTTTGGCTGCTATGGTGCGCCGTTGGTGATCCTTGAGGTCTACCAATATGCCCGCGACAAGGGCGGGCCAACCTTGCGTTACGCCGCTGCCGGGCTGGTCTTCGCCGGCGCCGGGATCACCGCCACTGGCGTGGTCGGCGCGGCCATGATGTTCTGGCTGCCGCGCCTGGCCAGCTAGGCCGGCGCGGCTCATGAGAAACGGGCGGACGCATTCGCGTCCGCCCATCAGCTCCATTCAGTCGCCTACTATCGGCTGTCCACCATCACAATCTCCGCATCCTCAGACGCGGTGATCTCGATCTGATCGAGATCGCGGATGGCTGCGCCGTCGCGGGCGTTGACGGTCTCGCCATTGACCGAGACCACGCCCTCGGCGGGCGTCAAATAGGCGTGACGGCCTTCTTCCAGCGCATAGCGGACGGTTTCGCCGGCTTTAAGCGTCGCGCCCAGCACGCGGGCGTCGGCCCGGATGGGCAGCGCGTCTTCATCGCCGTCGCGTCCTGAGGCCAGAACGACAAGCTCGCCGGCCCGATCGGCTTTGGGAAACTCACGCGCATTCCAGTACGGCTCGCCGCCGCGCTCATCGGGCATGATCCAGATCTGGAAAATGCGCGTGGTTTCATCCTCCAGATTATACTCCGAGTGGCGAATGCCGGAGCCGGCGCTCATCACCTGGATATCGCCGGCCTCGGTGCGGCCGCGATTGCCCAGGCTGTCCTCATGCGTGATCGCGCCTTCGCGCACATAGGTGATGATCTCCATCTCCGCATGCGGGTGAGGCGGAAAGCCGGTCTGGGCGCGGATCGCGTCATCATTCCAGACCCTGAGCGCGCCCCATCCCATCCGGCTGGGGTCGTGATAGCCGCCAAAGCTGAAATGATGCTTGGCGTTCAGCCAATCGGTCTGAAACGCGCCAAGGCTGTCGAAACGTCGAATATCAATCATCTCTTCCTCCATTGGTGTGAGGCATGACCTCGTTGAGGAGGCAGATAGGACGGCTGGCGACTGGAGTTAATTCCACAAATCCGCAGACATTGTTTCCAGTGAAGATTTAATCACTCACCCTCGCGACGCCAGGCGCCGGCGAACAGCGCCAGCAGGATCGCGACGATCAGAAGGGCGGGTGCGAGGGGGGTGCGTTCGGCTTCCACCACCACATAGGCGCTATTGCGCTGCAGCCCGGCCCAGTTGAAGCCGGCCTGAACGGCGCCGGCGCGCGGACGGCGCAGGTCCGGAACGCCCTCGCTTAGCCGATAGACACCGCCGCCGGTTTCGGTTCGCAGCGCTCCAAGTCCTTCAGGGTCGGGTGACAGCTCAGCGTATTCGCGCGGGTTCAGCGCGCCGGAGGCGGCCACGGTGGTCAGATCATCGGAGCGCAGGCGCACCAGCCCTGTTTCCAGCGCGGGCGTATCGGCGATGAAGCGTCCCGGCCCGTCGGCGATCATCTGCAGCGTCTCCACCCGTCCAGAAGGCCAGCTCGCCTCCAGCTCCGGCGGGGTTTCAGCGAGCGTGTTGCGGGCGGTGCGCAATACGCCGTCGGACACGGTGGCCGAGAGGCGTTCTTCGTCGAGCTCCGGTTCGCCCATCAGCCAGTGTGCGACCCGGCGGAAGAGCTCGTCATGCGGGCCGCCGCCTTCATGGCCGCGCGCCCACAGCCAGGCCTGGTCCGACAGCAGCATGGCGGCGCGGCCCTGACCGACCCGGTCCAGCACCAGAAGCGGCTCGCCCTCGGGGTTTTCCAGCAAGGTCTCCCCGCCCAGCGCCTGCGCGCCGATGCGCCGGTACCAATGGCCCCAGCGTTCATCGGCGCCCGCGAAGGCCGCCGTGACGGGGTGGCGCTCGCCCAGTTCGCTGACCTGCGGACGATAGGGCCAGGTCTCGATGACGGCGTCCGGGCGCGCCGGCAGCACGCCGGCCAGCGGCGAGCGCGCAAGACTCGCCCCGCCGGCGAAGGGCGGGCCGGTGGTCACCAGAAGCGCGCCGCCCTGTTCGACGTATTGCGCGATATTGTTGAAATAGCGGGGCAGAAGAATGCCGCGTCGGCGATAGCGGTCGAAGATGACCAGATCGAAATCGGTCAGCCGCTCCTGAAACAGCTCGAACACCGGGAAGGTGATCAGCGCCAGTTCTTCAGGCGGTGTGCCGTCCTGTTTTTCCAGCGGGCGCAGAATGGTGAAGTGGACGAGGTCCACGGACGGGTCCGATTTGAGCAGGTCGCGCCAGGCGCGCGCACCGTTATGGGGCTCGCCGGTGATCAACAGAACACGCAGCCGGTCGCGCACGCCGGTCACGCTCACCGCGGCGCGGTTGTTTATGAGCGACAATTCCTGCGGGCCGGGGTCGACCTCGATCTGAACCACATTGGCGCCGCGATTATTGATGCGGGCGCGCACCTGAATGTCCTCGCCGATGCGCGCGCGGGCGGTGATCTCCTCGCCGCCATCCACGCTGAGCCGGACCAAGGCGGTGCCTTCAGCCTCGATCGCGCTGTCCTCCACGCGCAGGGTGAAGGTGATGGGATCATCGACCAGCCCGTAGCGCGGCGCCTCTGTGATGATCAGGCGGCGGTCGCCGGCATTGGCGTTCCCGGCGAGCATAAGGTGGGCAGGCGCGTTCAGCGCCAGCGCTTCAGCGTCGATTTCGGTGTCGTGTATCCGGCCGTCGCTCGCGGCGATGACGCCGGCCAGACGCGAGCGTGGAATTTCCGCCAGGCCACCTCGAATGGTTTCAAACAGGCGCGTGCCCTGCGCGTCGCGACCTCCGGCGATTTCGACTAGCTCCAGCGAAGGATCGGAGTCGGCCGCCTCGCGAACCGTCTGGGCGATGGCTTCGGCTTCATTGGCGCGTTCGCCAATGGCCATGGACTCGCTGTCATCGACCACCAGCAGTGCGATATCGGGCAAGGGTTCGCGCAGCTCGGTGACGAGGCCCGGATTGGCAAGCGCCGCGATCAGGGCGCCGCCGGCGAGGGCGCGCCAGAGCCAGCCTTTAAGACCGCGCGCGAAAGCCCCCAGCGCCGCCAGCGTCAGCGCGGCGCCGAGCGCCATGAGCGCCCAGCTCGGCGCCAGCGGGCTGAAGGCGAGTTCAGCCGCGCTCATGGTTCGCGCCCCAGTCGCTCAAGGATGGCGCTGACATGGACCTGATCTTCCTTGTAATTGCCGGTGAGCGCATACATGGCGAGATTGACGCCGAAGCGGTACGCCATCTCGCGCTGGCGCGCGCCGCCTTCGACCGGCGCCATGAAGCCGCCATCAGGGCTGACCGCCCAGGCCGCCGCCCAGTCGGCTGAGCCGATGACCACGCCGCTGGTTCCATCGCGCGAGGACCCGTCCGGATCGGCTTCCACCCAGACCGCTCCGCCGGAATGGCGGCCGGGAAAGCCGTCCGTGATGTAGAAAGTGCGGGTGAGAACATGGTCTTCAGGCGCGCGCATCAGAGCGGGCACATCGACCGCTTCCAGGACGCGCACCAAGCCCGGGTGAGGGCCGATGCGCGCGGCGGCCTCGGCCGCGTCCTGTGTATCGAACACGATCAGCCCGCCAGCCTGAATGTAGGCTTCCAGCTTCTCCGCCGCATCTTGCGAAAGCGAAGGCGCATCCAGCGTCACCGGCCAGTAGAGCACCGGAAAGTAGAGGATGGGGTCGGTTTCGATATCAACGCCGCGCGGCGCGACCGGCTCAATGGCGCTGCGCCTGGTGATCTCTCTGGAGAGGCCTGTCAGCCCGGCCTCGCTCATCGCATCAATGCGCGCATCGCCGGTCAGCACATAGGCCAGACGCACATCCAGCGCATTCTCCAGCGCCGGGCTGGGCGGTGGAGTCTGGGCCATGGCGGGCGACTGGATCAGGCCGGTCAACACGACGCTGGCGAGAAGGGCTATAGCTCCGGCTCCAAGCGTGCGGGGCAGGGCCGGCAAGCGTCCCGCCATCGCCAGCGCGATGATCACATCCAGCGCAAACAGGATCGCGGCGAGCACCAGGAGCGAACCAGCGAGGCGCTGTTCGGCGACGCCATCCAGGGTTTCGAAGACCGCGCCCGGCAGGTCGCGCGCCAGCGGCTCCAGCACGATATCGCCGCGCACCGCGTTCAGCGTCTCGCGCGCCGGGCCGAGCGTGTACAGCCCCGGCGGGGTCTGCGGTCCGGCTTCAGCCGAGGCGAAGGCGGTTGCGGGGACTGGCTGCGCGCCGGCCGGGGGATTGACGAGCTGGCCGGCCCCGGACAGGGCGCGCTCGATCGACCAGGCGCCGTCGGTCGGGGGTTCCGAACGCGGATTGCGGGCAAAGGCGGCGACCCGCTCCAGCATGGCCGGGAACAGGCCCGACAGGGCGAGATTGGACCAGTCCGGCCCGGCGGTGACATGAAACAGCACCACCAGCCCATCACCGCGCCGCGCCCAGGTGACCAGCGGCGTGCCATCGGCCAGCCGCGCCCAGACCTGCGCGTCCAGACCGGGTTCAGGCTCGGCCAGAACCTGACGATCGATGCGCACATCGCCCGGCAGGCTCAACCCGGCGAACGGGCTGGACTGGGGAAACGCGCCCAGCGCCTGCGGCTCGCCCCAGGCCATGGCCCCGCCGAACAGCCGCCCGCCCTCACGCAGCCGCGTGGGAACCAGATCGTCCCCCCGCGCGGCGAGTCTGGGTCCGGCGAAGCGGATCAGCAGGCCGCCGGACGCCACAAAATCGGCCAGCGCCTCATCTTCAGAACGCGCCGCATCGACCATCACGAGAGCTGCAGGGTCGGAGGCGAGCAGCGTGTCGAGATCGGCGCGCACCGGTTCGGCGAAGCCGGACAGCGCTTCTTCAGCGTAGAACAGATCGGACAGGAGCGGCTGACGATCTTCGCCGCCGGGCGGCTCGATCAACCCGATGCGCGGACGCCGCCAGGCGTCGCCGAGCAATTGCAACGCCCCGGCCGATGCTTCGTTCTCAATATCGATCCGGGTGACGCGGTTACGCAGATCCAGAGGCAGCACGATACCGGCCTCGGCGCGCGCCTGCCCGTCGGCGAAGCTCAGTTCGGCGCGCGCCATGCTCAGCCCGTCCGCGGACAGGGCGCGCACCATCGCCTGGCGCTGGCCGCGCGGGTCGGCCCTGAGCGCGGTGACGGTGAACCCTTCGCCGGAGGGCTGCGCGGGCAGGAGGGCGAGCGGTGCATGCTCCGCGCCGGGCGTCAGCACGCGCAGGCTGCCATATTCGACAAGCTGCGAGGCGAAGGCCGCGTCATACGCATCCGAGGTTCCGTCGCTGATCCAGATGATCTCAACCCGCGCAGCGTCGGAGCGCGCCTCGAACGCGTCGCTCAACGCCACGAGCGCGCCCAGCCGGTTGCTCCGCCAGGGTCGAGGTTCAGCCGCGTTGAGGCGCGTCAGCGCCTCGCCGGGCGGCGTGAAGAGGGCGTCCGGCGCATCCGTGTCCGATGCAGTCAGAAGCAGCCCGGCCAGACGACCATCGGCCACAGCGCCTTCCAGGCGCGAGCGCGCCTCTCTGACCCGCTCTCGCCATCGGCTCGCCGCCGGCCAGCCATCGTCCAGCACCACAAGGAGTGGCCCGTTTGTCCCGGTTCGCGCATCCGGGCGCCAGACCGGGTCGGCCAGCGCGATGATGACGAGCGCAGCGATCAGCAGGCGGAACAGGATGAGCCACCAAGGCGCTGAACGCGGTGTCTCCGGCGTGGGCGCCAGTCTCAGAAGCAGGCGCAGCGGGGCAAAGCGGATGCGCTTGGGCGCTGGCGGCGTCGCGCGCAGCAACAGCCAGATCGCCGGCAGTGCGATGAGCGCGGCGAGCGCCCAGGGCGCAGCGAAGAAAAGCGGGCCGAAACTCATCTAGACCGCCTCCGGGTCCAGCGCCTGATAGAGCGCCAGCACCGCCTCAGAAGCCGATCGGTCGGTCCGGTGGGTGATCAGCGTCCATCCGCCCCGGCGCGCCAACGCCTTTAAGGCGACGCCGTGCTCGGTCCAGCGTTCGCGATAGGCGGTGCGGGCGTCTTCGGCGCGCCCCAGGATCAGCGCATCGCCGCCGTGAGGGGCTTCGAAACGGGTCCGTCCCGTGAAGGCGAAGTCTTCCTCGCATGGATCGACGGTGCGCAACAGTACGCCGCCCGCTCCAATGGCCCTGAACCGCGCCAGACGCGCCTGCCAGGTCTCGACCGGATCGAGAAAATCGCTGGCCAGCACCAGGCGTGCATGGCGACCGATCACGGCGGCTTCGACCGCTTGGGCCGAGCCGTCGCCGAGCGCGAGCCGCCGGGCGGCCATATCGTACGCGATGCGCCCTGATCGCGGTCGTTCGTCTTCGCCCAGCACCGCGATGCGTTCGCCGCCGCGGTTGAGCAGGGCGGCGAGCGCCATCAGGCAGACCGCCGCGCTGTCGCGCTTGGTCAGCGCGCCGCGCTCATAGGCGAGATCCATGCCCGGCGAGCCGTCCCGCCAGAGATAGACGGCGTTGGCCGCTTCCCATTCGGATTCACGCACGAAAAGCTGATCGCCGCGCGCGGACCGCCGCCAGTCGATCGCGCCCACCCCGTCTTCGCGGCGGTGGCGGCGATATTCCCAAAAGGTTTCCCCCGCGCCCGGCGCCCGTCGCCCATGTGCGCCAAGCGTGACCGCAGCGGCGATCTTTTCCGCTCGAGCCAGCAGGGCGGGGAAGGGCGCTGCAGATCGCTCTGCGGACAGGCGCAGGGCGATCTCACGGCGTCTATTCCGGGTGGAGATGGCGGACGTCATCAGCGTTTATGCAGCCGCCGCAGCGAGACGTTGGATGAGGCGCTCCAGCGTCAGACCATCGGCCCTCGCCGCGAAGCTCAGCGCCATGCGGTGCTTCAGGACCGGCTCGGCCAGGGCGGCGACATCTTCGGTGGAGGGCGCCAGGCGTCCCTGCAGGAGCGCCCGCGCCCGCACCGCCAGCATCAGCGCCTGACCGGCGCGCGGGCCGGGGCCCCAGGCGACGCCCTCGCGCACTTCGTCATCAGCCGCGTCACCGGGACGGGCGCTTTCCACCAGGGTCAGGATGGCGCTAAGCGTTTCTTCGCCGACCGGCATGGCGCGCACCAGCTGTTGCAGCTCGACAAGCTCGTCCACGTTCAGGACGGGTTCCGCGCTGGGATCTTCCAGCCCGGTCGTGGCCAGAAGAATACGCCGCTCATCATCGCGGTCGGGATACGGCACGTCGATCTGCATCATGAAGCGGTCAAGCTGGGCTTCAGGCAGCGGATAGGTGCCTTCCTGTTCAATCGGGTTCTGGGTGGCGAGCACGTGGAAAGGCTGGGGCAGATCATGACGCTCCCCGGCGACCGTGACGAAGCCTTCCTGCATGGCCTGCAGGAGCGCGGCCTGGGTGCGCGGGCTGGCGCGGTTGATCTCGTCGGCCATCAGGAGCCGGCAGAAAACCGGCCCGGGAAGGAAGCGGAAGGCGCGCTTGCCGGCTGCATCTTCTTCCAGCACTTCAGAACCGAGAATATCGGCCGGCATAAGGTCCGGGGTAAATTGCACGCGCTTATCATCAAGCCCGGTGACGATCGCCAGCGTGTGCACCAGGCGGGTCTTGGCCAGGCCCGGCGCGCCGACCAGCAGGCCATGGCCGCCGGATAGAAGCGTGGCCAGGCTCTGCTCGACCACGTCCTCCAGCCCAAACACGGCTTTGCCGATGGAGGCCTTGACCGCGTCGAGGCGTTCCACGGCGGCGTCAGCTTTGCGCGCGAGCGCGGCTTCGTCTTCCTTATCGGGCGTCATCGACTTATGTCCTAAGCACTGAGATGAAAGCGCGCCTGATCAACAGGCGGGTTGAATGGAAACATGGCCGCAGCCGCAAGAGGTGTCCATGGCCGGGCCGGCTTCAGAACCTGATCCGATGCAGTCGCTGATCAAGGCGGCCGAAACCGCCGAGCACGGCGGCGCGCTGCCGCCTGTGCATTTGTGGGAGCCGGAGTATTGCGGTGAGATGGATATGGTCATCCGCCGCGACGGATCCTGGTGGCATGAGGGCGTTCGCATCACCCGCCAGCCTCTCATCCGGCTGTTTTCCAGAATCTTGCGTAAAGATGACGATGGCCGCACCTATCTGGTCACCCCAGTGGAGAAGATCGCCATCGAGGTGGAGGCCGCACCGTTCATCGCCGTGCGCATGGACGCTTCCGGCGAGGGCCGGGATCAGCGCATCGCCTTCGCGACGAATTTCGACGATATGGTCATCGCCGGGCCCGATCATCCCATCCGCGTCGTCTTCGATCGGCAAACCGGCGAGCCTGCGCCTTACGTGCACATTCGCGGGCGGATGGAGGCGCTGATGACGCGTCCGGTTTTCTATGAACTGGCCGATTTTGTCGTCGAGGGATCAGATGAGGCCGGCGAGCCGGTGCTGGGCGTATGGAGCGATGGCGCCTTTTTCACTCTGGGCCCTCGACCATGACGGCGAGCGAGGCCCTGCGCCAGGACGGCGACGCCCTTCTGGCTCATATCTCAGATCGGCTCGATCCGGTTGAGGGACCCGGCGTTGCGCCGGTCCTGGGTGATGGGGATCTGAACGGGGCGTCCGCCCCGACCGGTCGAGCCTTGAAACCGGCGGCGGTTCTGGCTCTTCTGGTGCGCCGCGAAGGGGGGCTTTCCATCCTCCTGACAAGGCGGGCCGACCACCTGCAGGCTCATGCCGGCCAGGTCAGCTTTCCCGGCGGACGTCAGCTTCAGGGCCGCGAGAGCCTGGCTGAATGCGCGCTGAGGGAAACCGAAGAAGAGATCGGCCTGTCGCCTGACCAGATCACGCTCCTTGGCCGGTTCGAGGCTTATGAAACGGTCACCGGCTACATGGTCACGCCCTTCGTGGGCGTGGTTGAAGCCGGCTTTGAGCTGCGCATTGATCCTGGCGAGGTGGCCGATGTGTTTGAAGCGCCTTTCGACTTCCTGATGAATCCGCGTAATCACAGGCTGGAAGAGCGTGAGTTTCGCGGGCGGCTTCGACGGTATTACGCCATGCCCTACCGTGGACGCTATATCTGGGGCGCGACAGCAGGCATGCTGCGTGCGCTTTCAAAACGCATCGCACCGAACCGGCGATGACAGGAGACGCCTCATGCTGCGCATGACCTTGATCGAGCTGCTTCTGTTCTGCGCGCCCTTTGCGGCGTTCTTCACCTGGCGCGCCTTGCGGGGGCGCCGCCCGGTGACCGGTGAGGAGCCGCCCGCGCCCTATCAGATGCTGGCTCTGATGGGCGCGACGCTGGCGATTCTGGCCATGGTCACGTTTGCCCTGATCAGCGCCGAACAGGGGGCCGATGAGGGCGTCTTCGTCCCGCCGAGCCTTGAGGACGGCGAGATCACGCCGGGACGGATCGAGCCGGTCGAGCAACCGACGGCGAACGAAACCCCGACGCATCTGCGCCGCTGAGCGGCCATGCAGCTGGACCCGGCTCGCCACGCCTGGATCACCGCGCCGCAGACCCGAGCGGTCATGCAGGCGCTGGGCGAAGGTCAGGCCCGTTTCGTCGGCGGCTGTATCCGCAATGCGCTGCTGGGCGAGCCGGTCGGCGATATTGATATCGCCACCCTGCTGGAGCCGGGCGCGGTCATGGATGCGCTCAAGGCGGCCGGGCTGAAAGCCATCCCGACCGGGATTGATCATGGCACCGTTACGGCGGTGAGCGGGGGAAAGCCCTTCGAGATCACTACCTTGCGCCGCGATATCGAGCCGCAGGGCCGGCGATCGCGGGTCCGCTTCACCACCGACTGGGCTGAGGACGCCGCACGACGTGATTTTCGCATCAACGCGCTCTATGCCGACGCGGACGGTGCGGTTCATGATCCGGTGGGCGGGCTCGCCGATATTGAAACGCGGCGCATCGTCTTTATTGGCGATCCGCGAGCCCGGATAACGGAAGACTATCTGCGCATCCTGCGTTTTTACCGTTTCACTGCCTGGTATGGGCGCGCGCTGAACAAGGATGGCCACGCGGCCTGCATCGCGCTGAGCGCTGGTCTGGACGGTCTTTCGCGGGAGCGGGTGTGGAAAGAATGGAAGGCGCTGATCAGCGCGCCGGACCCCAGCCGTGTCATCGAAGCGATGCGCGAAGGTCACGTTCTTAAAGAAGTCTTGCCCGGCACGCTCGACTTAAACCTATTGTTAGGCATAATTCACATGGACAAGAGGGAGTCCTTGCCGCCTGACCCGCTATTGCGGACGGCGGCTCTGCTCCAGGCCGATGAGGGTCGGATGGCGGCGCTGTGTGAATCGATGAAGGCGTCAAATGCGGAAAGCCGGCGGTTCAAAATGCTGGCGATGACCCCGCGTTCGCGCGCTGGTTGTGGTGAGGCGGATCGCCGTGCGTCGCTCTACCGGCTTGGCGGCGACGGGTTTCGGGATCAGATTCGTCTCAGCCTCGCCTTCGGTGAAGGTGAAGCCTCGCACCTCACATCCGATCTCAGCGCGGCGGAGCGCTATCAGCGCCCCCACCTGCCGGTGCGCGGCGGCGACCTGCTGCAGCTCGGCGTCGAGAAAGGCCCGGCGCTGGGCGAGATGCTGGCGGCTCTGGAGGCGGCCTGGATTGAGTCCGACTTCAGCCTGGATCGGGCCGCGCTATTGGCTCAGGCGAAAGGCCTGGCTTCATGAGCAAGCTCGACGTGTTCTCCCAACGCTATCGCCACCGTGTCAGCGGCGGGCTGTACGATAATGATCTGTGGCTTCACGATTATGATGAGGTTCAATCGGAGTCCGGCCATCGCGGCGAGAACGATGCGGCCAGCCACAACACCCATGTGGACCATGAGCTGCAGCTGCGCCAGCAGATCCAGATCGCGGTGTCCTACTCGCAAGGCTCGCGCGGTCAAAGCCGCCTGCCGGACGGCCCGCGTTCCGAACTCGCCGATCTTTACGAGCAGACCAATTCCGATCTGCGTAAGGTGGCGGCCCAGCCTTTTGACGAGCTGTTCAGCCTGAAGGGCACGGCCTCCGCCAGCGAGCCGGTCAGCGGCGAGAAGTTCGAACGCGCCGCCCGGGTTTTGGTCTTCGACTATGTCGAAGCGATCTACGACACGCTGACCGCCAGCGGCAAAACTGAGTTTTCCCGCGAGCTGAACCAGCGCCTGCAGGCGGGCGGTTCGCCGTGGATTTTCGTCATGGGCCGCTGGCGGCGCGAAGACTGGGAAGCCGAACGCGATACGCCCTTCGATGAGACGCTGCACCGGCTGCGTTTGCAGGCGGAGAACGCTCAGCGTCGGCGTCTGCGCGCGCGGGATGGTGAAGAGATCAGCGCGCCGCTCACCGATGCGGCCGGGGCGCCGCCCAAGGCGATGCTGGAATCGCTCGGCGAGGCGGCCAAGGGCCTGGCTTCGGCTGAACGGCTGCTGCGCTCGGATCCGGAGATCGCCGACTATTCCAACCGCAAGGCTGTGGAGCGCGCCCGCGAAGCCTTCGACATCTGCGCCAGCCTCTTCCCGGATGCGGTGTTCGGTCCGTTCGTTGATTACAATCGCGGTGCGAAAACCGACGGTGCGCACGGCGCCTCCGATCCGTACGCGGATCTGCCGAGCGAAACGGCCAGGGAGGCTGAAAAGCGCACGCGATTATTGCCCCAGGAGGGCGGCGAGGCCGCCTTGCTGCGCCTGGGCCAGCTTTATGAATATGCCGGCGTGCACGCCTCGGCCAAGGAGCGCGAGGCGCTGGTCAAACGCGCGCCGATGGCGGAATTCTTGGCGCGGCTTGTCCTGTTCGGCCCGTCCCGGCATGACGATGCGCGCTACGGCAAGGCGACGCGCCTGCACGGCCTGGAAAGCGCCTATGGCGGCCACCATGCCGGCAAACTACCCTTGCGCGTCTCGGAGATCGCAGAGGCCCAGCTGGCGATCGATGTTCTGGCGCGACTCTGCCTGTACGCGGCCGGTGCCGATCTGCCTGCCGACGCCGATCTGAACACGTCCGGCTGGACGGTTCGCAAGGCCTTCCAGCGCGCCCGCGCCGCAGCCATCTGGAAGTGGGTGCGCCGCATCCTGACAGGCGCGGTCCTGCTGCTTGCAGGCGGGGCGGTCGGCTGGCTTGCCGCGTCCGGCGTCCTGCCTCTCAGCTTCTAGCCTTCCGCTGCAGGCGGACATCGGCGCCTTGGGCGCTTCCGTTTGCACGGCGGCTTGGATAGGGTCCGCCGCCGAATGCCAGTCGGGGCGAGAGTTTAGCAGTCATGACCAACCATATTGAGCGGTTGCGCCAGGCGCGCGATAGCGAGAATCTGCTCGCAGTGTCCAGCGCATGTCGAGAAGCGCTGGCCGTTGAAGCCAAGCTGGGTCTGGAATGGGCTGAAGTGGCCGCGCTGGCGCTGGAGGCCGGCGACGAGGTCGCCGCACGCAACGCCGCGCTGAAGCTGACCGAAGAAGCGCCGGCGCATCTGGACAGCTGGACCTGGCTCGCTGCGGCGCATTCGGCACTGGGCGAGAACGAGGCTGCGCTCAACGTCCTGGAGCGTCTTCTGTCAGCCGCACCCAAAGACGCCTCGCTAAATCGGCGCGCCGGCCGGGTTCTGCTGGATCTTGGCCGCACGGCTGAAGCCGAGCATCGTTATCGCCAGGCTCTGCACGCCGACGCCAGCAGCGGTTCAGCCTGGGAAGGCCTGGCTGCGTCCAGACGCTTCAGGCCGAGCGATAGCGAGCTGGTGGAGATGGAGCAGATGAGGATCGGGCTGGGCGAGAGCGCCGACCCGGTCGAGCGCGGCATTCTCTCCTATGCGCTCGCCAAGGCCTATGAAGACCAGGGCGAGTACGATCTGGCGGCGCGCCGCATTGCTGAGGGCGCAGCGTTTTACCGGTCCGGCGCCGGTTTCAATATTGAAGCCCACGCCAATGGCGTGGACCATGTCCTGCGCACCTATGATGATCGGTTCGCTGATCAGCATCTGGAAAGCGGGCTGCTCGATGCCCGCCCCGTCTTCGTAATCGCCGCGCCCGGCTGTGCCGCCGACTGGCTGACTGATGTGCTGGCCGCCGGAGAGGATGTCGCGCGCCTGCCGCGCAATAACGCACTATTCTGGATGTCCGCCGCGCCGCTGGGCGCGCATACGCGCGAAGATCTTGAGGCCGCCATGCGCGGTCAGCGCGGGGAGGGGGTTCTTGCCGAGGTTGGTCGGACCTATCTGCGCTTCGTTGAAGAGCGCGTCGGGCGCACCAGAAGAGTCATCGATCCGGCCTCGGTCAATGAGCTGGCGGCCGGCGCTGCGAGCCTCTCACTGCCGGCCGCGCGCTTCATCGTCATCGAACGCGACCCGGCCGATCTGGCCTGGGCCTGTTACAAGCGGCGCTTCCGCCGCGCGCGGCACTGGACCTACCATCCGGACGACGTCGCCCGGGTGATTGCAGCCAATCGTCGGCTCGTCGGGCGCTGGAGCGAGCTTTTCCCGGATCGCGTCCTGCGGGTTTCCTACGAAGCGCTGCTTGAGAATCTGGAAGACGAGATCCGCCGCATCGCCTTTTTCTCCGGGGTTGAGGCAGACGCCTCGGTGGCTGAGGCCTGGATGCGTCAGGATGTACTCAACGCGAACCCGGCCGGACTGCACAAGCAAGCGGGCGAACGCTTCGTCCCTGTCGCAGAAGCGTTGGAGCGGGCCGGGCTCAGCTGAGCCCGGGCTGGGCGGCCTGCGCGCGCGGTTCGGTGCGGATGAGGGCGGCGATCTCTCCAGCGGCGCGGCGGACCAGATCGCCATTGCGCTCCGCACGCGCCAGGATCAACGCGCCCTCGATCGCAGATAATGCGAGGTTCGCCAGAGCGTCGGCGCGCTCTTGCGCGATCCCATCGCCCAGCAATGACAGGCGAAGCGTTTCGCGCCAGCGCCTGAAGATCGCCGCGACTGTATCGGTCAGCTCGCCAGGCTGACCGGCTTGCTCCAGCGCGATGGTCGCCACCGGACAGCCTTGGGTGAAGTTTGAGGCTTCCAGCCATCCCGCCAGCAAGCCGGCGAAACCCTCCACCATGTTTGCCGCATCGCCGCCGGCTTCGCGGGCCTGCGCCAGGCTCGCCTCCAGCCGGTCTCCCGCCATCTCAAGCGCGGCGCGGGCAAGCTGGGTCTTGCCTTCAGGAAAGTGGTGATAGAGCGAACCCTTCGGAGCGTCCGCCAGGCTGAGAATTTCAGACAGACCAACGCCGCCATAGCCGCGCTCCTGAAACAGCCGGGCGGCCGCCCTGACCAGTCGCTCACGCGTGCCGGGCCGGTCGCGCTCGCGCATTGGTGACTCTATGTGCGCCATCGGGTGGGCCTCATCGCTCGCTGGCTCATGTCCCGTCCTCATTTCGCCGGCAATAGCCGCGCCTTACGCTCGCCGTTGATGGCTTGCAGCCTAGCCGGTTTCGTGACCACTATATAGACCGGTCGGTCTAATCAGGAGTAAAGCCTATGTCCCACTCACATGAAACCGCACGCCAACAGACCCGTCAGAGGGCGATTGAGGCGGCCAAATCCAGCCAGCCCGGCTCTGAGGAAATCGTGGTGAATGCGGAGCTTCTGAACGCGATCGCGCAGGCTCAACCCTTCACCAGCTGGACCGGGCTTGAGGTGGTCTCCGCTGAGGACGGGCGTGTTGAAACGCGCATGCGCCTCCGCCCGGAGGACATGACCCAGCATCATGGCTTCCTGCATGGCGGGCTGGTCGGCTTCCTCGCCGACAACGCCGCCGCCTATGCCGCCGCCACGGTGGTGGGCGATGTGCTCACCGCGCAATTCTCATTGAACTTCCTGCGCCCTGGCGTCGGTGACGAATTCGCCGCCCGCGCCGAAGTGGTCAAGGCCGGCAAGCGCCAGGTCGTTGTCGAGGTGAAGGTCTACGCCCTCTCAGACACGGACGAGAAACTGATCGCCACGGCGAACGCCGTCATTCTGCCGGCGGGCGCGGCGGCGTTGGAGCAGAGGTAAGCTTAGACCGGTTCCACCCCAGGCAGTTTGAGGATGCTTGCGCTGAGATGGTCGATCAGGGCGCGAAGTCGGCGCGTGGTTCGTCGGGCGGGCAGGAAGCTGGCGGTCAGGGTAAGCGGTTGGGCGGCCCAGTCAGGAAGCGGTGTGACCAGCGCGCCCGAGGCCAGCTCGTCGGCGACCAGCCAGAAAGGAGCGATGCAGAATGCGGCGCCGTCACGAACGGTCTGCAGCGCCGCCATTAGGTTGTCTGTGGACAGGCTCACCTTCACAGACAGGCGCATGAAGTCGCCCGATGGATTATAAAGCAGAGGCTGTTCGCCTTCGAAAGGCCGAACGGCGGCGAAGGGGAGTTCGCCAAGCGTTGCCGGGTCGGGCAGCGGGCTTGGCGTCAATGATGGAGCAGCGACGACAACACGATCGATCAAGGCGATTTCGCGCACGATGAGCCTGTCATCGTCCGGCTCCCCGGCCCGAATCCAGAGATCGCATCCGGTTTCGGCAAAGCGGATAGGCCCATCATCGAGCAGCCATGTGAGGCGGATATCGCCATTCATTTTCAGAAAGTCCGCCGCCGCACTCGCCAGTGCGGTCTGTCCCAGGACCACCGGCGCCACGACTTTCAACGCACCGCCAAGCGCCTCGGTCTGATCGTTGGCCTGTTCGCACAGCGCCTCCCAACTCTCGATGAGGCTGCGCGCTTCAATGAGCGTGCGTTCCCCCGCCTCAGTCAGGCTGAGGGCCTGAGTGCTGCGTTGGACCAGCTGAGTGCTCAGAAGGCGCTCAAGCGACGCCAGCTGGCGACTCGCCGCGGCCTGGGACACCCCGATATCGCGCGCCGCGGCGCTGATTGATCCACGCTCTGCGATCCGAATGAAGGTCGCCAGCAGGAGGAGTCGATCTTGAGCCTTAGTCATACGATCATCGTATAACAGAACTGCAACTCACACGGCTACGACATTTTGGTGAAGACGTCATGCTTCGTGAACTCGCTCAATCGGTGGCGGGGAAGATCATGGAGACCTCAATGACAGCACAAGCGAACATGAATACGCGCCGCTTCCGGATCGGAGGCGAGCTTGAAGTTTCCCGTCTCGGATACGGGGCGATGCGGCTGACAGGCCAACCTGGTAACTTCGGCCCGTACGGGGACTGGAATGACGGTGTTCGCCTGTTGCGTCACGCGGCGGGCCTTGGTGTCAATTTTTTCGATAGTGCATGGGCTTATGGCCCAGAGCATGCCGACCGGCTGGTTGGTGAGGCGCTTGAAGGTCGCAACGTCGTGCTCGCCACCAAGGGCGGTGTCGACAAGCCGGAACCGGGCCGGATCGTCATCGACGGGTCACGCGATACGTTGCTGCGCCAGATCGACCGGGCGCTGATCAATCTGCGCCGAGACCGCATTGATCTGTTCCAGCTGCACCGCGTAGACCCGGCGACGCCGATCGAGATATCGGTCGCTGCGATTGCCGAGGCCCAAGCCGATGGGCGCGTGGGACATATCGGTCTGTCGAACGTGACCCGTAGCGATCTCGATCGCGCCCTGGGGGTCGCGCCGATCGCGTCGGTGCAGAATCGCTACAACATGGTTGAGCGGGATGACGAAGCGCTCATCGAAATAACCGCCGAGCGTAGCATTGCGTACATTCCCTACGGTCCCCTCGGCGCCAATCCGATGCAGCCGGGTGCAAAGCTCAACCCGCGCGAGGGACTGACCTGGCTTCTGAACCGGTCTGAAAACATTGTGGTGATCCCTGGAACCACCTCAATCATGCATCTTGAAGAGAACGTGGCCGCGTGGGCCGACGGCAAGGACCCCTAAAGCGTCTGCCGCGCCGCTTCGCCCAGCGCGATCGCGGCTGCCGTCACCACATTCAGCGAACGTGCGCCGGGCGCGAGGGGGATGAGGATGCGGGCGTCGGCGCGGGCGTGGACGGGGTCGGGAACGCCGGCGCTCTCCGATCCCATCAGAATGCGGTCGTCGGGGGCGAATCGGTGGGTCCAGAGCGGCTGGGCGGCCCTCGTGGTCATCAGGATGATGCGGCCAGGCGCTGCGGCCCAGTCTTCAAAGCTGGGCCAGCGGATGATGTCGGTTCCCCCGCCATAATCCATCGCCGCGCGACGCACGCCCTTGTCGGTCAAGGGGAAGGCGCAGGGCTCGATTATGTCCATCCCGCAGCCGAAACAGGCCGAAAGTCGCATGCCGGAACCGACATTCTGCGGAATATCCGGTTGAAAAAAAGCCAGCCGCATTCTAATCCGCGCCATACCTTGGTGCGTCCTGCGCGCCTTGTGCGGCGGCAGGTCGCATGTCCCTAGTGCTGCTGGGACTATCTTAAGAGCTCTAATGGGGCGATTAAGGTCCATCCTGCGCCAGCGCAATGCGAATTCGCTTACGCGCCCCTTTGGGAGTTTGTTGCGAGAGGTCATGTTGTGAGTGACGTGAACACCGCCCAGTCCGGTGAGGAGCACGGCCAGGAGCCGTCCCGCCGTGATTTCATCCATATCGCCGCCATCGGCGCGACCGCAGCCGGCGGCGCCATGGTCTTATGGCCCTTTGTCGACCAGATGAACCCGGCCGCCGACACCCTGGCGCTCGCCAGCACCGAGGTGAATGTCGGCGACATGCTGGAAGGCTCGGAGATGACGGTCATGTTCCGCGAGCGCCCGCACTTTGTGCGCCGGCGCACCGGGGCGGAAATCGAAGAGGCTCGCGAGGTTGCGGTCGACGCCCTGCCGGACGGGGATGCGCGCAATGTGAACATCGCCGACGGTTCGCCGGCCACCGATGAGAACCGTTCCGCGCTCACCGCTGCAATGGCTGAAGGCGTGGAACTGGACGAGGCGTTCCGCGCCTCCATCCTGGTGACCAGCGCCAACTGCACCCATCTGGGCTGCGTGCCGACCGAGGGCGCGGGCGATTACGGCGCCTGGTTCTGTCCGTGCCATGGCTCTCACTACGACACGTCCGGGCGCATTCGCCGCGGACCGGCCCCGGAGAATCTCGGCGTGCCGCAGATGACCTTCGTGTCGAACACCACCCTGCGTCTGGGCTAAGGAAAGCGATCATGAGCGGACCGAGCACTTACGAGCCGAAAACCGGCTTCACCAAATGGCTGGACGAGCGGCTTCCGATCGTGCGGCTGGGCTGGGACTCCTTTGTCGATTTCCCGACCCCGAGGAATCTGAATTACTGGTACACGTTCGGCGGCATTCTGACCGTGTGCCTGATGGTCCAGATCCTCACCGGGATCGTGCTGGCCATGCACTATGTGCCGCATGTCGATATGGCCTTCGCCAGCGTTGAGCGGATCGACCGGGATGTGAACTTTGGCTGGCTGTTGAGGAATATCCACGCGGTGGGCGCGTCGATGTTCTTTCTGGCGGTCTACATGCACATTTTCCGCGGGCTCTATTACGGCTCCTACAAAGCGCCGCGGGAGCTGTTGTGGATTCTGGGCGTGGTCATCTACCTGTTGATGATGGCCGCCGCCTTCCTCGGCTATGTGCTGCCGTGGGGCCAGATGTCCTTCTGGGGCGCGATGGTGATCACCAATTTGTTCGGCGCTCTGCCGATCATTGGCGGGCCGGTCACCGAGTGGCTGTGGGGTGGGTTCTCGGTCGGCAATGCGACGCTGAACCGCTTCTTCTCACTGCACTATCTGATCCCGTTCCTGATCGCGGGCGTCGTCGGCCTGCATATCTGGGCACTGCACGTGCCTGGCAATAACAACCCGACCGGCATCAGCGTGAAGACGAGCCGCGATACGCTGCCTTTCCACCCGTACTACACGGTGAAAGACGGCTTCGCGATGGTGGTCTTCTTCTTGATTTTCGCCTTCTTCGTCTTCTACTGGCCCGACGCGCTGGGTCATGCGGACAACTATATCGAGGCTGACCCGCTGGTGACGCCGGCGCTGATCGTGCCTGAATGGTATCTCTTGCCCTTCTACGCGATCCTGCGCGCGGTTCCCGACAAGCTGGGCGGCGTGCTCTTGATGTTCGGCTCCATTGGGGTGTTGTTCATCCTGCCTTGGCTGGACACCTCCAAGGTGCGCTCCATGCGCTACCGTCCGCTGGCGCGCTGGTTCTTCGCCTTCTTCGTAGTGGCGTGTCTGGGGCTCGGCTGGGCCGGCGCGGAGCTGCCTGACTCCAAGGTTCCGGGTCTTGGAGCTCTGGGCGTGGACTTCCTGCTCATGGGCCGTGTCCTGACCATCTACTATTTCGCCTACTTCCTCGTGATCCTGCCTGTGCTCGGATTGATCGAGACGCCGAAGGAACGACCGGCCTCAATTGAGGAATCGGTGCTGGGCGCGTCCGCATCGAAGCCGTCCGGCGCAGGCGCGGCGCAACCGGCTCCGGCCGAATAGGAGACCTGGATCGATGAAAACGATGATGCGTCTTCTCACCGCCGCCATGCTGGCCGCCGCCGCCTCCACCGGCGCTATGGCCGCTGGCGATTACAAAAGCCCTGAACCGCACACCTGGTCGTTTGAAGGCCCGTTCGGTCAGTTCGACCGCAATGCGGTGCAGCGCGGCTTCCAAGTGTATCAGGAGGTCTGCGCGGCCTGTCACGGTCTGCAGCACCTGTCCATCCGCCATCTCGGCGAAGAGGGCGGGCCGTTTCATAGCGACGATTTCCCGAACCCGAACGACAACCCGATCATCCAGGCCATTGCGGCTGAGTACATCGTGATGGACGGACCCGATGAGTTCGGGGACATGTTCGAGCGCCCGGGGCGCCCGGCTGACGGCTTCCCCTACCCGTATGAGAACCAGCAGCAGGGCCGGGCCGCCAATGGCGGCGCCTATCCGCCGGACCTGTCGGTGATCGTAAAGGCGCGCAAGGGCGGGCCGGAATACATCCGCTCGCTCATGCTGGGCTATGATTACGAGGTTCCGACCGACCTCGATGTGCGTCCGGGCAATTACTACAACCCGTACAAGTCCGGTCAGATCATCGCCATGCCGCCACAGCTGCAGGACGATCTGATCGAGTATGCGGACGGCACGCCGGCCACCAAGGAACAGATGGCCCATGACATAACCGCCTTCCTGGCCTGGGCGGCTGAGCCCCACATGGAAGCGCGCAAACGCATGGGTCTGATGGTGATGATCTATCTGCTCATCCTGGCGGGCTTGCTGTGGGCGTCCTACCGCCAGATCTGGTCGCGGGTCAGCCACTGAGGCGGACGGTGACAGACATGTTGCACGCGGGCCGTCCTGTTCAGGGCGGCCCGTTTGCTATGGTGGGGCCGAGGCGTAGCGAAGGACGAAAACGATGAGCAAGGGCTGGAAGCTGGGCGTGATCGGAGGCTCGGGCCTCTATGCGATCGAGGGTGTTGAGTATGTACGCCGCGAACGCGTAGACACACCTTGGGGCGCCCCGTCCGGCGAGCTTGTTCATGCGCGCCTGAACGCGGTGGAACTCGTCTTCCTGCCCCGCCATGGCGAAGGCCATCGCGTACCGCCGAGCGCCATCAATTACCGCGCCAATATCGATGCGCTCAAACGCGCCGGGGTGACCGATCTTCTGTCCCTGTCCGCCTGCGGCTCGCTGCGTGAGGATCTACCGCCGGGCGCCTTCGTTTTCGTCGACCAGTTCGTTGATCGCACGTTTGCGCGCGAGAAGAGCTTTTTCGGGAAGGGGTGCGTCGGCCATGTTGCGCTCGCCGATCCGGTCTGCCGGCGGCTGTCCGGGCTCGCCGCTGAAGCGGCGCGTGCGGCCGGGGTTGAGCGCGTGGTCCAGGGCGGCGCCTATATCGCCATGGAAGGCCCGCAATTCTCAACCCGGGCGGAGAGTTATCTCTATCGCGCCTGGGGCATGGATGTGATCGGCATGACCAACATGCCCGAAGCCAAGCTCGCCCGAGAGGCCGAGCTGCCCTACGCGACCGCGGCCATGGTCACCGACTATGATTGCTGGCGCGACGAAACTCCGGATGTCGACGTGACGGACGTGCTCGCCGTCCTTAAACGCAATGTCGCCAGCGCGCAGCTCATGCTCGGCCATCTGACCGAGGCGCTAAGCAAAACCGAACGCACGCCCAGCCCGCAAGGAATCGAAACCGCGCTCGATCACGCCATCCTCACGCCTCCGGAGCATCGCGACCCGGCGCTTATGGCCAAGCTGGACGCTGTCGCGGGCCGGGTGCTGGCCTGAGACCAGGCTTCATCTGAAATCGAGGCTCGCGCCGACGCTTGAGATGGCGGTCAGGCGTCGCTGATTTATCCACATATCCGATGACAGAATCGCTTAGATGGCGTGCAGTAATCACGAGGGATTCCTCGCAGTTTCTGAGGGGGGCGGTTTTCGTGATGAGTCAAATTAAGGATTACAAATAACTGAAAAATAATAATAAAATATGGATTAGCCGCTGAAATCCGAGCTCTGTAATTTCCCCCTTTTCATCCGGGTTCGGACATATTACAGTAATATGACTGAAGGGTGACAGAATAACGACATAAACCCTGGCTGTTCGGATGCGCCTCTGGAGGCGCGCTGTTCCACCCTGTTTCGAAGCGCCCGTGCGACGCCTGACAGCCGCTGAAAGTCCGACCGTCCCGACAGAGGGCGGCGGTCCTTCTGAAAGGAGGACAACAATGAAAATGTTCACATCCACTGCGATCGCCGCAGCTGTTTTTGCTGCGATCGGTTCCACAGCTGCGATGGCTGAAGAGCCGGGCGCGTTCACCTTCAGCGTTCAACGCGCGAGCCTTGATGGCGCGGCGAGCACTGAAGCGGCCTATGACCGCTTGAGCAACGAGGCTCGGCGTTATTGCCGGTCGTTCAATCTTGAGACCGTCACCGAGACCCAGGCCTGCGTGAAGGAAGTCGTCGAGGCGGTTGTTCGTCAGGTCGGCCAGCCGCGCCTGGAGCAGGTGCATCTTGCCCGTCTCGCCGCGGAGCGTCGCCTGGCGTCTGCTGACGGTTCGTAAGCATGAGCACGCCTTCACGCCGCGCCTGACCCCCAACTCAGCAGGCGGCGTGATGTGACGACCCGCCCGGATGTCATGTCCGGGCGGGTTTTTCATGTCTGCGCGCGAACCCTGCGCTGTGGTTGACGCTGAAGCCGCGCCTATTGATGCTCGCAGCCTTGAACCGAAGCAGTGGGGCGGCGGGCCGGGGGCGCAGGATGGATCATCTCAAAGCAGCAATTCGCACCATTGCCGACTATCCAAAGGACGGCATCCAGTTTCGTGACGTTACAACGCTTCTTGGCGATGCCGGCGCGTTCCGTGCGGCGGTGGACGCCATGGTGTTTCCACATGCCGGCAAGAAGATCGACAAGGTCGCCGGCATCGAGGCGCGCGGCTTCATCCTGGGCGGTGCGGTGGCTCACCAGCTCTCGGTGGGCTTTGTGCCGATCCGCAAGAAGGGCAAGTTGCCCTATGAGACGATCGCGCAGTCCTATGAGCTGGAATACGGCGTCGATGAGGTGGAGATCCACACCGATGCGGTGCAACCCGGCGAGCGCGTCCTCATCGTCGATGACCTGATCGCGACGGGCGGGACGGCCGAAGCTGCGGTCCTGCTCCTGCGCCAGGCGGGTGCAGAGGTGGTTGGCGCCAGCTTCGTGATCGATCTGCCGGCGCTTAAAGGCGCAAGCAAGCTTGAAGCTCTGGGCGTGACCACGGCCGCTTTGGTCAGCTTCGAGGGCGAGTAGATCTCGGCGCAAAAAAGAGAAGGGGGCGCGCGCGCCCCCTTCCTCACCAGTCGTGCCGGCCTGGCAGGCGTTTCTAGAAATTCACCCGACGGGTCGCCTGAAGGGAATCCAGCGCTGCGCGCGCATCATCAGCCGGCTTGCGCTTGCGCTTGGCCTGCGGCTGGTAGGCGAGCTGAGCGTGGGCGTCGCAATAGGCGCTGCCAGGCTTGGTTCCGCGCCCGCAGAAGCGGAATTCGGTATCCGCCGGGTCGCCGATCGGCCATTTGCACATGCCCTCGCGCAAGGTCAGCACGGTGGCGTACTCGCCGGAGGGCAGCATGGCTGGCTTGATCGGAGCGGCTGGCGCGACCTGGCGTACTGGAGCCGGAGCGCGAGCCGCAGCCGGTGTTGCCGGTGCTGAAGCTGGCGCAGGCTTTGGCTTGGCGGCCGCCTTCGCCGCAGGGCGCGGCGAAGCCGTGCGCGGCGCTGCGGGCCTGCGCGTCGGACGCGAGGGCGCGGCGCGACCAGACAGGCCCAGACGGTGAACCTTGCCGATCACCGCATTACGGGTAACCCCGCCAAGCTGCTTTGCAATCTGACTGGCGCTGAGGCCGTCAGCCCACAGCTTTTTCAGTGTTTCCACGCGATCTTCTGTCCACGCCATGGCGGTGCGCTCCTCGCCTGCTACGCTCCAATAACCAGCCCAATAAATAGGGCTCAGCTGGACCCGACCGTCTATATGTTGGGTCTCAACACCAGATATCGTATCTGCGAGCGGCCAAGGCACAAGGTGCGCGAATCGATTCGGGCGTGGAAAAGTCGAATCAGCTGCATCGTGAAAGCTGATGCGCGCCCTTGGCGTCCGTAGCGCGCGCCGTGCTAGATGGGCCGACCCGAAGCGTCTAGACGGAGTCGCTCATGCGCGATCAAGCCTCAATTGAAGCGCCGCAGCCGCGCGCTGTCGGCGCCGTGAACTGGCTTGGGCTGTGGACCCTCTACAAGAAGGAGGTGCGCCGCTTCCTGAAAGTGGCGTTCCAGACGGTGCTGGCGCCGGTCGCGACCACCTTGCTCTTCATGCTGGTTTTTTCACTGGCGATCGGCGCTCAGCGCGGTGAGATCAATGGCGTGGCCTTCACCGCCTTTCTGGCGCCCGGGCTGGCGATGATGGGCATTCTCAATAACGCCTTCGCCAACTCCTCCTCATCGCTCATCGTGTCCAAGGTGCAGGGCAATACGGTGGATTTCCTGATGCCGCCGCTCTCGCCGGGCGAGCTTGCGACGGCCTTTATCGCTGGCGCGATGACGCGCGGGATCATGGTCGGCGCGGTCACGCTGGCGGTGATCATCCCCTTCATTGCGCTTCCGGTGAGCCATGTCTGGGCCGTGATCTTCTTCGGGCTCAGCGCGGCGGCCATGCTGGCCATGGTTGGTGTCATCGCCGGCGTCTGGGCGGAGAAGTTTGATCATCTGGCGGTCATCACAAACTTCGTGATCATGCCGCTGACCTTCCTGTCGGGCACGTTCTACTCGATCGAAATATTGCCGGAGCCCTTCTACACGATCAGCCATTTCAACCCGTTCTTCTTCATGATTGACGGGTTCCGCTATGGCTTTATCGGCGTGTCGGACGGCTCGCCTCTGGTGGGCGGGATGGTGATCACCGCGATCAATCTGGCGCTGCTCATCGCCTGTTATCTGCTGCTGCGTTCCGGTTGGCGTCTGAAGACCTGAACGGGGTCTTGAAGCGGGAGCGCGCCGGCCCTACACCGGGTCGGGACATCAGGGCCGCACCGCGCCATCGCGCATCATCTTCGCGCCGCCCTGAAGCAGGGGAGATGCATAATGCCGAAGCCGTTGATGGAGACCTATGCGCCGCCGCCGCAGGTGTTTGAAAGCGGGCAGGGCGTCTGGCTGTTCGAGCGCGGCGGCGACAAGTATCTCGACTTCATCTCCGGCATCGCAGTCAATGCGCTCGGCCACGCCCACCCGAAGGCGGTCGCCGCTCTGAAGGAACAGGCCGACAAGCTCTGGCACCTGTCCAACATGTTCCAGGTCCCCGGCCAGGTCGAACTCGCCGACAAATATTGCGCAGACAGCTTCGCCGACCGGGTCTTTTTCACCAACTCAGGCACCGAAGCGATCGAGGCGGCGCTGAAGACGGCGCGTCATTATCACTTCTCGCAGGGCCGCCCGGACCGGTATCGGATCATCACCTTCACCGGCGCCTTCCACGGTCGCAGCTATGGCGCGATCAATGCCGGCGGCAATCCGGCCTATCTGGAAGGCTTCGGCCCGAAGATGGAAGGCTTCGACCAGCTTCCGTTCGGCGATCACGATGCGTTGAGTGCGGCCATTTCTGAAGAAACGGCGGCCATCCTGGTCGAGCCGGTTCAGGGCGAGGGCGGGGTTCGTGCGATACCGGAGCAGTGTCTGCGCGGTCTGCGTGATCTGTGCGATGAGCATGGCCTGCTCTTGATCTATGATGAGGTTCAGTGCGGCGCCGGACGCACCGGCAAGGTCTGGGCTCATGACTGGGCCGAGGGCGCGCGCCCGGACATCATGGCCGTGGCCAAGGGCGTGGGCGGCGGGTTCCCGCTCGGCGCCTGTCTGACGACGGACGAGGCCGGCGCGCACATGGTGGTCGGCAAGCACGGCTCCACCTTCGGCGGCAACCCGTTGGCGGTCGCGGTCGGCAATGTCGTTTATGACGAGATCACGGCGGACGGCTTCCTGGACGGGGTCAATCATACCGCCAACTTCTTGCATCAACAGCTGGCTTCGCTGGCCGATATCCACCCCGACAAGGTGGAGGAAGTGCGCGGCAAGGGGCTGCTCGTCGGGATCAAGCTGCGCAAGGGCTATCTGAACAAGCAGCTTCAGGCCGAAGCGCGCGAGCGCAAGCTGCTGATCGGTTCCGCTGGCGATAATGTCTCGCGCATGGCGCCGCCGCTGATCATCGAAGAGGCGCATGCCCGTCAGGCGGTCGAAACGCTGGATGCGGCCCTGTCGGCCCTGACGCCGGCCTGAGGCTGAAAGGACGCCTGACATGAGCGATGCCGGCGAGCGCGCCGACCATCTCGGCGATCGCGACGATATCGTCGCGCCCTTCCAGCTGGAGGGCCGCGCGGTGCGCGGGCGCGTCGCCCGGCTCGGGCCTCTTATCGATGAAATCCTGAGGGCGCATGACTATCCCTATCCGGTTGCGGCGCTGACCGGAGAGGCGGCGCTGCTCGCGCTGCTCATCGGCTCCGGCATGAAGTTCGAAGGCCGGCTGATCATTCAGGCCAGCAGCAAGGACGGCGTGGACGGCCCGGTCAGCTTCGTGGTCGCCGATTACACAGTGGGCGAGGGGCTGCGCGCTTTCGCCAAGTACGATGCTGAGGGCGTGGCTAAGCTGGAAGCGGAAAAAGGCCGCCAGCCCGGTGCGCAGACGCTGATCGGCCAGGGTTTGTTCGTGATGACGATCGATCAGGGCTCCGACATGCAGCGCTATCAGGGCGTCACTGAGCTTCAGGACGGCTCGCTCGCGCGCTCGGCGGAAGACTATTTCATGCAGTCTGAACAATTGCCCACCCGCATCCGGCTTGCGGTCGGCCGTGAGATGGAAGCAGGCGGGGGGCAGAACTGGCGCGCCGGCGGGGCCATGATCCAACGCCTGGCCGAAGACGAAACCCGTCCCGGCGATGATGAGGATTTCGACCACGCCCGCGCCCTATTCGACACGCTCACCGATGTGGAGCTGATCGACCGTGAAGTGAGCGCGGGGCGACTGATGTATCGCCTGTTTCACGAAGAAGGCGTGCGGATCTTCGAAGCGGAAACCATGGTCAAGCGCTGCACGTGCGAACGGGCTCGCCTCGCGCGAATTCTGGCAAGCTTCTCTGAAGATGATCTCGATCACATGATCCAGGACGGCGCGATCGTCATGACGTGCGAATACTGCAATCGCGACTGGCGCTTCGACCCGAACGAGGTGGAGGCGGCGGGGCGAGGGCCCGCCTAACGCCCGCGTCTGATGTCCTGCATGACCCGCTCAAGCCCGTTGAGAAATTCCGACCGGTCGCGCTGTGAATAGGCCCGCCCGCCGCCACCCTCCATCTGCCCGGCGCTGCGCAAATCGGTCATCAGATCGCGCATGGCCAGCTTCGAGCCGATGCTGGAAGGGGTGAACTCCGCACCGCGGTGGTCGATCGCCTTAGCGCCGGCCTTCACGCAGCGATCCGCAAGCGGGATATCGCCGGTCACGCACACATCGCCCGGCGCGATGTGGTCCGCGATCCAGTCATCAGCGGCGTCCGCGCCCTCCGGCACGATGATCAACTGCGCCCACGCGCTGCCCGGTCGACGCAGTCCGCCATCGCAGACCAGCTTGACCTCGGTCTGGTGGCGTTCGGCGACCCGGATGGTTTCATCCTTCACCGGACAGGCGTCCGCATCGATAAAAATCGTCATCGGCTCAGCCCCGCCAGAAGGTGGGCGTCAGAAGCGCCAGCACGGTGAGGATTTCAAGCCGTCCGATCAGCATATTTCCGATCATCACCCATTTGGCCGTTTCGGGCAGATCGCCAAACGTGCCGGATGGACCGATCTGCGGGCCGAGTCCGGGGCCGACATTGGCCAGTGTCGTCGCCGCGCCGGATACCGCCGTGATCGGGTCTAACCCGATCAGGGCGAGCGCGCAGGCCGAGGCGGCGAAAACGGCGAAGAAGACGAAGAAGAAGATGATGACGCTGCGCACCGCAGCGTCCGAAAGCGCCTTGCCGCGATAGCGCACCGGGCGCACCGCATGAGGGCGTGAGGCGCGTGCGACATAGGCGCGAAAGGCCGCCCCGGCGATCTGGTAGCGGAAAATCTTCACCGAACAGGTGGTTGAACCCGCACACCCGCCGATGAACATCAGCATGAAGAAGAGCGCGACCGCGCCGCCGCCCCACAGCCCGTAATCGGCGGAGGCGTAGCCGGTCCCGGTCAGGATGGAGACTGCGTTGACCGCCGCCAGCCGCCAGGCCGGAATCGTTTCACCTGCGCCCTCGATCATGTGCGGTTCGTGAATGACGAGCCAGACGGTCAGGGCCGCCGCCGCCAGAAAGGCGGTCATGAGAAAGGCGCGCACCTGAGGGTCGGCGAAGAGGATGTCGGGCCGGCCCTGAGCGGCGCGCAGATAGAGCAGGAAAGGCAGGCCGGCCAACACCATGAAGACCAGCGCCACCAGATCCGCTCCGCCTTCTGAAAAGGCGCCGATCGAGCCGTCATGGGTGGAGAACCCGCCGGTTGCGATCGTCGTCATGGCGTGGGCGGTTGCCTCAAACGGCGTCATCCCGGCGGCGATATAGGCGAAGAAGCACAGCGCGGTGAGCGCCAGATAGACCACGCCGACGGCTGCGGCGATCTGGCCGGCGCGCGGCAGGGCCTTCTCTGAAGTGTCGGAGCTTTCCATGCGGAAGAGCTGCATCCCGCCAATGCCGAGCGCCGGCCAGATCGCCATGGCGGTGACGATGATCCCGATCCCGCCAATCCATTGCAGGATCGCCCGCCACAGGAGCACGCCGGCCGGCTGGTCCTGCAAACCGGTCATGATCGTGGCGCCGGTCGTGGTGATCCCCGATGTCGCCTCGAAGATGGCGTCGGTCCAGCTCAACTCCGGCGCGGCAAGCTTCAGAGGGGCGGCGGCCGCCAGCGCCAGCAGCGCCCAGGAGCCGGCGGTCACGATGATCGCGCCGCGCGGGCTGATCGACTTATTGGTTCCACGGCCCATCAACGTCATCACGCCGCCGGCGAACAGGCCGATCACGGCGGAGCCGAAAAACGCGTGCGCCGATCGCGCATCGGCGCGCAGGTCCACCAGCGCAGGGGCGAGCTGCGCTGCGGACAAGGCCAGCAGCATGACGCCGAGAACAAACAGTATGGTGCGGGCCGAGGCGCTCAAGGGCAGGCCTTAAAGGGGCTGTTTAATGCACGCTGGAACGCTCGAACGGCGTATCCAGCGCAAAGGCGGGAATATCGGCTTCAAAAGCATCGCCGCCCGCCGCCCGCATGCCATAGCGCCCGACCATGAAGCCGGAGGGCGTGGGCAGAGGGGCGCCGGAGCGGTAGCGATAGCTGTCGCCGGGCGCGATCACGGGCTGCTCGCCGACCACCCCGTCGCCGCGCACGATCTGGGTGCGCCCGAGCGCATCGGTGATGCGCCATTCGCGTGTCAGCAGCTGGATCGGCTCCTCGCCGCGGTTTTCGATTTCCACGGTATAGCCCCAGACATAGCGGCTCGCGTCCGGATCGGACTCCTCGTCCAGATAATCCGGCTTGACCTTGATCAGGACGCCGCGCGTTTCCTGCTTGTACATGGCGCTCGCATTCCTTCGCCGGCCACCTTGCTTCCATACGCGACCATGACACTCCTAAGCGGCGCGTCCGGCAAGGAGAATCGGCGCCCGGCGCCGCGAAGCCCGGCCTGGCGACGCCCCAGGCGGTTTCGACGCTGGCCCGCAGGCCGGCGCCCGCCTAGGGTTGGCGACCACTCAATGTGATTCTGCGTCCAGATCCGAGCCGTCCACCGTGACTGAAGCTTCCGAATCCGCCGGCATCCTGCCAGACCGTGCGCTCAAGGCGCTGACGCAAGCTGGCGCATTGAGCGCCAGCACGCCCATTGAGGATGACCAAATCCAGCCGGCGAGCCTTGATCTGCGGCTGGGCGGAAGGGTCTGGCGGTTGCGGGCGAGCTTTCTGCCCGGAGCCGGACGCAGTGTTGAGGACCGTCTGAAGTCCGACCTCGTCATGCATGAGATCGCGCTGGGTTCAGACGGCGCGGTGCTGGAGACAGGCTGTGTTTATCTCGCCGAGATCGCGGAGCGTTTCGCGCTACCGGGCGATGTGGCTGCAGTGATGAATCCGAAAAGCTCAACCGGTCGGCTGGATGTCTTCACCCGCGTGATCGCCGATGGCGCGTCCGCCTTCGATCAGGCGCCGGCCGGATATGAAGGCAGGCTCTATGTGGAGATCTGTCCGCGCACCTTCTCCATTCTCGCCCGGCCCGGCGACCGTCTGGTGCAGGCGCGTTTGCGGCGCGCCTCGCCGCCGATCGGGCGCTCAGAAACCCTCTCGGTTGATCTGAACGCGCGCGGCGATGCTCCGGTGGGGTATCGCGCCAAGCGCCACAGCCCGCTTGTCGATCTGACCGGTGTCGGCGCTCACGATCCCGCCGCCTTCTGGGAGCCGCTCCATGCCCCGGACGGGCGCATCGTTCTTGACCCGGGTGAATTTTATATTCTCGCGAGCCGGGAAGCGGTGCAGATCGGGCTCGATGAGGCGGCCGAAATGGCGCCCATCGCGCCTGAGATCGGCGAGTTTCGCGCCCATTACGCCGGCTTCTTTGACCCGGGTTTCGGCGTGGAGTCCGCCGGCGGCGCCGGCGCGCGCGCGGTGCTTGAGGTTAGGGGGCGCGACGTGCCGTTTATCCTAGAGCATGGCCAGCCGGTTGCGAAACTCGTCTACGAACCAATGGCCGGCGCTGTGGAGGCGCCATATGGCTCCGGGAGTTCCAACTACCAGGCGCAAGGGCTCAAGCTGGCCAAGCACTTTCGGGCGCCCGTAGCCAAGGATTGATGATTTGTAAGGTCAGAGGCGCTTGACCTTTGGGCCGCGACGGACGAGCGTCAAGCACGCTTTACTTTCACGGGGCCATTGCAATGTCTACCGATCGAATATTCACCAACACCCACATCCTCATCCTGATCGTCTGGTGGGCCGCCAGCGGCCTGCTCTCCTTTGTCATCTTGAACGAAACCTTTGTCCTTGTAGCGCGGATCGCCGCTGGCTTTCTGCTATGGGCGCCGCTGCTCGCTGCGCCGATTATCCTGACTCGCCGCTCGAACCGGCTTGATGAGATGCAGCAGTTGATGCTTTGGCGCACGCTCGGCGGGGCTGTGCTGTTTATCACTGGCTACCTCGCAGCGATGGCGGCCTATTTCGTCATCACTGGCGGCGCCGCGCGCTCTTTGATGACGTTATGCGCCATGGCCGGGCCGATGGCGCTGGTGTTCACAGCACTCATGACCCGGCTGGCTGAGCGCCAGCTGGAACGGGTCGGCGACGAACAGGCGCCTTGATCGTTACGAGCAGCTCGCCCCGCCCAGCACGCAGAATTGCGCGCAATAACGGTGATTGAGTTTGACTGGTTTCAGGCTTTCGCGCAGCCCGGCGCCCATCTCAAAGGCGGCGTCATACGGGATCAGCGTGCAGGACAATACGGTCGGCGCATCCGCGCCCTTGCGCTTGACCACCATGCGGCTGGACGCGCACATCACCGTTCGTGGATCCAGTTTAAGGATATCCCAGCAGCCAGTGGTGATTTCCGGCGGTTCGCCGGTCTCGGTCATCTCCGGGAAGAGGACAAGCTGAGCCGGATCGTCGACATCGATGCGCGCGCCAAGCCGGGCGAACAGGGATGCGAATCCGGCGCGCGCGACTGTCTCCTCCTCGCCCCAGAGCGAGCGACCGGCGGCGGTCACCCGAAAGCCATTTTCAACCAGCCAGCTCATCCCTTTAAGCGTTTCGTCGAACCCGCCCTTGCCGCGTTCAGCGTCATGGTGCTCAGGCGTGTAGTGATCCAGGCTGATCCGCAGGCAGAGCCGGTCACCGTATCGCGCCTTCAGCGCCAGAAGGCCCTCCTGCATGCGCGGGCGCATCATCGGGCGCATGGCGTTGGTCAGCACCAGCGCCTCATGGCCGCGCGACAGCGCGGCTTCGATGAGCGCGATCATATGGGGGTTCATGAAGGGTTCGCCGCCGGTGAATCCGATCTCCACCGGGCCAAGGCCCATGGCGTCAATCTCGTCCAGATAGGGCGAGGCGTCGGCCAGCGTCAGATAGACGAGCCGGTCATTGCTCGGCGAGCTTTCGATATAGCAGTTCGCGCAGGTGATATTGCACAGCGTGCCGGTGTTGAACCACAGTGTCTTCAGCCGGTCGAATGCCGCCGAAGCGCGCGTCTCGCCCTTCGCGGTGAGATCGGGATCAGTGAACGGCGCCGGTAGGGGCAGGGCGCGCGTATCATCATCAAGCATAAGGGCGGGACGTCCTTCAAATCGCCTTGTTGATCAAAGGCTAGGCTCTGCCCGCCGCCCGCTCAACCGCAAAGCGCCGCCCTTCACGCGGATGTCATCGCAGGCGGGGCGTCCGATGAGTCAATAGCGGCGTCCGCCTTGAATTGAAAAGGCGCGCCCAGTAGGTTCCTCGGCCCGGCGCTGGGGCTTTCAGGTAAGGCCCCGCACCGGCGGGTATGATGTAATGGCAGCCTGTCAGCTTCCCAAGCTGAACGTGCGAGTTCGATTCTCGCTACCCGCTCCAATTCTGTTTGCATTTTCAATCAATTAATGCTCTGATTTTATTCAGATTTACGCACGCTTCCCGGACTTTCTGTCTGCTCCGGCTCACCGGGTTTCGGTGTTTGTGCAACTTTTTGTGCAACAAGGAGATGCGGTCATGGCGCGCGTCGCCGACCGATCCCTGCTCCAACGAGACGGCCGCTGGCACTATGTGCGCCGGGTTCCATCCCGTCTCACCGACATCGATCCACGCGGTACAATTCGGGGAGCCGAGCAACCCCCGCGACGCTCCCATAAAAACGAGGGCGGCATGGGGGCTCAGGTCAAACTCCCGATAGCGAAGCCGTAATGCGGCAATCGGTCGGGAAGACCTTTGCCTCACAAGACCCCATTATCCCTGCTAATGGTATGGATCAGAGGCGCCCATCAGAGGAAACATCGATATGGTGGAGGACCTAGCAGGGTCGGGGCCATCAACCCCGACCGAGTGGGATGTGATTGTTATTGGATCGGGCATGGGTGGCATGGCCGCCGCTTCAGCCCTGGCCCAGGTCGGAAACAGGGTGTTATTGCTGGAGCAGCATCAGTCCCTTGGCGGTTTGACGCATAGCTTTTCAAGGGAAGGCTTCACCTGGGATGTAGGCGTTCATTATCTCAGCTCGATGTCTCCAGATGACCTTATCCGCCAACGACTCGACGCGTTGTGCGACACCCCGATGGAGTTCGTCTCCTTAGGCGCAGTCTATGACTATCTGCATATTAGATCGTCAGAACCGCTTGCGCTTTCCAGACCTTATGAGGCTCAGGAACGCGACTTAAAGGACCGCTTCCCGGATGAGGCCGAAGCCATTGAGGCGTGGACGGTGGCGCTGCGAGAAGGCCGCGCTGCGCTCTATAAAGTCTTTCCGTCCCGTTCCATGCCGGAATCGGCCGGGGACATGCTTGATGAAACGGGCCGCGCAGCGGTCGAGAAGTACTGCTTGCCGACCACTCAGGACTTTGTCGACACCCTTACCGACAATCCCGAACTTGCGGCGGCGATGACGGCCCAATGGGGCGATCACGGCGGGCGTCCCAGCAAAGCCAGTTTCGCCATGCACGCCATGATCGCCGGAGCTTATCTGATTTCCGGTTCCTGGTATCCGGCTGGCGGGGCGGCGGCCTATGCCGAACACATGATTCCGGCCATCACCAAGAATGGCGGTCAGGCCCGAGCCGGCGTCCGGGTTGAGAAAGTGCTTATCGAAGACGGCAAAGCGGTGGGTGTCCGAACCAGCGGTGGCGAAGAGATCAGGGGCGGAGCCGTGGTGTCCGACATCGGTGCGCGAGAAACCCTTGATGGACTTCTGCCGGACGATGCCGGCCATGAGGAGTGGATTGCGGAAATCCGCGCGTTGCCGTCCAGCATCGCGCACTTCAACATGTTTCTGGGCTTTGAAGGCGACATCCAAGCAGCCGGCGCCACCAAGGCGAACCACTGGCTGTTCCCAGCAGGCAAGACGGACGTTATCTGGACCAATGCGCCCGATGAGGCTCCCCCGCAGATGACGGTGGGATTCGGTTCATTGAAGAACCCCTCTCACGACCCTGGTCCACGGCAGAAACATACGGGCCAGCTCATTGTGTGGGCTGACTGGTCGACGGTGGCCCGATGGGCGGGCAAGCCGCCGGGTCAGCGCGGCGGAGATTACGCCGACTTCAAGCAACGCGCCGCAGACACCTTGATGGCGATGTTCGAGGAACACTTCCCCGATCTTGCCAAGCTGGTGGTGTACAAGGAGTTGGCGACGCCCTTGTCCACGGTCGCTTTCACCGGCCACCGACAGGGCGCGTTTTACGGGCTGGATGTGACACCGGGTCGGGTGATGTGCGGTGGACTGCGGGCGACGACACCGATCCCGGGGCTCTTCTTGACCGGTCAGGATGTATGTAGCCCAGGCATACCTGGAGCGCTGATGGGCGGCCTTATGTCGGCCGCGAGCGTCGACCCAAGAGCATTTGAGTTTCTGAAATAGGTGCTTCAGTCGATCAGGGGATGCAAATCTCATCGGGCGAGATGTCATCATGGATGCGCATGTGAATGCGCCCGGCATCAAGCGATATCGGCTAACACGCCGCATAGCGGTGGTTCCAAGGCTTTGTTTTTATTGATCTATGTCAGAGTTTCCGAGATTCGCGCCCTAGGATTGCAATTTCGCCGCCTCGGGCGATCCAAGCCGGACTTGAACCGGCGGCCGGCTGCTGAGAAAGACGCAGGTGCGGTTTCTCTTCGCGCAAATGGGAAAGTCAAGCATGTGGCGATTCACCGCCATGAGATAATAGGTGTTTGATTTAAATAATATACTTGAGTTTCCAAGCCTGCCGCCGGCTCCAATGGCGCGCTTTAGCATTGGCTGCACTTGGACCATTCGCCGCGCCTTTCCTTGGGGCGCTTTGCGGTAAATCGCTTGCATGTCGTCTGCTAAGCCCTCTTCGCGCTCGAGCCGCGGGTTTGCGCCATTGCGCGCGCTTCGCCTGGCGGGTCTGCGTTTGACGCGCGCCGCGCGGGGGCGCTGGGCGTTGCCGGCGCTCTATCTTGGTTCGGTGATTGAATCGTCGGTTCTGCCCTGGCCGATCGAGTTCCCGCTTCTGGCTGAAATGCTGCGCGGACGCGGACACGTCTTCCCGGCTGCGATCGCTGTCATCCTGGGCTCGGTGACGGGGTGTCTGATCTCATTCGGCGTGGGGGCTGCGGCTTTCGGCCTGGTGGCGCCGCTGCTGACTGAAACGATGGCGAGCGATGTTGCGGGCGCGCGCACGCGTATCGAGGACGCCGGGGTCTGGGCCGTCTTCGTCGGCATGATGACGCCCGTGCCGGTTCAGTTCACCAGCTTCGCTGCGGGGCTTGCCGGCGTCGGGTTCGCGGGCTTTGTGATCGCCGTGACGGTGGGGCGCAGCATTCGATACATGTCGATGGCGGTGCTGGTTTTCCTGTTCGGCGAGGAGATCATGGCCTGGTGGCGCCGCCGCCCGCCCTTGCTGCGCCGGATCAGCGTGGCGCTCTTCGTGATCGCCTTCATCGCCGTCCTGGTCTGGACCGGGTCCGGGCTTGCGGGGGGCTGATCAGCGATAGCGCTGACCGGTCTCGATACCGTAAAAGCTAAGCAGGTGAGCCAGTACGGTCAGCGTAAAGACCGCCGCCAGAACCGCGATCGGAGTCCAGGGGATGAGCCGCACGCCCTTGAGCGGATCGGCGCGCCGACCGCCGCGCCAGGCGGCCAGTCCGAACACCGCCAGTCCGGCGATCATCAGGATGATTGTCAGCTCAAAGCTCATCGGGCGGCGATCCTTCATGCTCCGCCCGGCCCAGTGTCGGGGCGGGGCACGGCGCTGACGCCGTGATGCGTCTTGGTCCATGAATAAGGATCGCCTGCCATCTCGTTCAAGGCCCGCATGAAGGCGAGACTCTGCAGCGGCCAGTAGAGCGGCATCGACAATAGCGCGCTGAGCCGGGGGCGAAAGCCTGCGCGCCTCGCGCCAACAAGGGCCGCCGCGCCGGCCGCAGCATAGCCCGCCATCAGGACGGCCAGCCCCCACAGCGGCGCTGAGCCCCAGTGCACGAAGGCGCTAAGCCCCGCCAGCATAAGAGCGGCGAACAGGCTGGGGGCGTGCAGGGCGCCGCTGAGCGCATTGGCCGCCAGCGCGATGATCAGCGCCCGGCATGCGCCCGGACCGGCGCCGCGTCTGAGGTCGGGCAGATCGCGTGCGTGCACCATGCTGGTGATGAGGTGGCCTTTCAGCCATCGACTGCGCTGGGCGATCCAGGGCCGAAGCGTTGTTGGCGCTTCTTCACGCGTGCCCGGTTCGATGAGCCCGATGCGCCACCCCTCGCGCGCCAGCCTGAAGCCGAGATCGGCGTCCTCGGTGACGTTGAACGGATCCCAGCCGCCGCATGTTTCAAGCGCGGTGCGGCGGAAAACATTGCTGGTGCCGCCTAGAGGCAGGGGCCAGCCAAGGCGCGCGTAGAAGGGCAGAAGCACATGAAACTGCGCTGCGTACTCCAGCGCGAACTGCCGCGTCAGCCAGGTTTCTTCTGCGTTATACCAGCTGAGCGGCGCCTGAACGCAGCCGAGGCGGGCGTCAGCGCTGAAGGCTTCAGCGGCCGCGCGCAGCTGGTCCGGCGCCGGGCAGTCTTCCGCGTCATAGACCGCGATCAGCTCCCCGCCGGTCAGGTGCAGGGCGTAGTTCAACGCTTTCGGCTTTGTGCGCGGTCCGCGCGGCGGCGTTTCGATCACCTCAAGCGGCCAGCGCCGGGCGGCGGCGTGGGCGGCTCGGCAGGTTTCTTCATCATCGGCTTCCACCGCCAGGGCGAGGGTCAGCCGGTCGGCGGGATAGTCGAGCTGGGAAAGCTGACGCGCCAGCCCTTCCACGACCTCGCCAGGTTCGCGGTGGAGCGCACAAATGACGGTGAGGCTCGGCAGCTGGCTCACCGGCAAAGGACGGCGCGGGCTATAGCGTGGCGGTGTCAAAGCGGCGGACAGGCGAAAGACAGCGAGGCTGAGAAAGCCTGCCCCGAGCAGGCCCCAGATCATCGCGCTCGCGACGGTTGGCGCGAAGATGATCAAGCCCAGCATGAACAGGGTCGGGCCGGCCATCGCCCAGCCGGTTTGCGGGGCGGCCGAGGCTGCGCTTTGCCCCGGCCTCGCCCGGCGCAGCTCAAAGATTGCGCGGCGCAGTGCGTTAAGCGCAGTGCGTCTGGCGAAGCGCGCGACATACGCATCTTCGCGCAGCCTCTCCACAGAAAGGCGCTGCACGCGACCATCATCCGGCATGAAATCCCCTCCGACACCCCATCTTTCCACTCAAGGGTGAAGGTGCGTTGATATCTATTCAGGGGAAATGCGACAAATTATTCCCGTTTTACGGGATTTATCAGGTCTTCGGGTTGAAGAGGAAACGCAGCTCAGCCGCTTCGAACGTCATTGAGCCGGGTGTGAAGTCGAACGCCACGACCGCACTGGTCGGCCAGCCGGGCGGCATGGCGGTTGCCCGCCCGGCGCGCGCCGCGAGCGTGTGGGCGAGGGCGCCGATGCCTGGATTATGTCCGACGAGCGCAATGGCGCTGCCGCCCTGATCTAGCGCGTCGATGATCAACCGCTCCAGCATGGTGTCTGACGCGTGGTAGAGCGCCATCGGGTCATCGACCCGCGGTGCGCCCAGCGCGTCAGCGACCGCCGTCCAGGTCTCGCGCGTGCGCCGGGACGGGCTGACCAGCGCCAGATCGGCGCTCAGTTCTGCGGCTTTCATCGCCTCGCCGGCGCGCGCGGCGTCGCTGCGCCCACGCTCGGTCAGCCCGCGTTCGAAATCGTCCTCGGCGTCCATCCGGTCGACGGCCTTGGCGTGTCGCATAAGGATGAGCGTGGCCATGGTGGGCACTCCTGTTCGGGCCCCGGTGGGGGAGATTCGCGAACGTTTGGCGAGCTTTCGCTCACGTTCTCGTAAGAACGGTTGCGCTCGGCGCTGAACGTCGCCACTTAGCCAGCGTTCGACACTTCCGCCAACCCCTCCACGCGATACGTAAAGGACAAGGATATGGGTCTGCTGCTCGGCGATCTCGCCCCCGATTTCGACGCTGAAACCACCGAAGGCCGCATCAAGTTTCACGACTGGATCGGCGATGACTGGGTGATTTTCTTCTCTCACCCGGCTGACTACACCCCGGTCTGCACCACCGAGCTGGGCTTCACCGCCAAGCTGAAGGACGAGTTCGCCAGGCGCGGCGCCAAAGCCATCGCGCTCTCGGTCGACCCGGTTGAGGATCACCACGGCTGGATCAAGGATATCGAAGAGACCCAGGGCGTCGCGATGAACTTCCCGATCATCGCCGACACTGACCGTTCGGTGTCCGAGCTCTATCAGATGATCCACCCGAACGCGGATCCGAAAGTCACGGTTCGCGCGGTCTATGTCATCGACCCAAACAAGAAAATCCGCGCCACCTTCACCTATCCGCCGAGCGCGGGCCGTAATTTCAACGAGGTGCTGCGCCTGATCGATTCGCTGCAGCTGACCGACGGTTACAAGGTCGCCACACCGGTCAACTGGACCGACGGTGAAGATGTCATCGTCGTGCCGACCGTATCCGATGAAGAGGCCGACAAGCTGTTCGCCAAAGGCTACACCAAGATCAAGCCTTACCTGCGCACAACGCCGCAGCCGAACAAGTAAGCGGTTTCAGCGCCAACACAGGAAAGCCGGCCTCGGTGACGGGGCCGGCTTTTTTGGACTCGAATTGTAAAGCGCCCTTGACGTCAAGCCTCCTTTACGCCATATAGTCAAGCGTACTTGACATTAAGGGGTAAGCCATGACACTCGGAGAGAAAGCCCGTCGGGGTTTGTTGTTGATTGCGGCTGCGGCGTGCGCGGCCTCGTGGCTGAGCGTCGGCGGGGCGGTCCTGATCGACTGGCCGCGCTGGGCGTTCTTCGCCACGGTGTTCGCTGCGGCGTTGTCGACTGAAGCGCTCTTCTGGGCTGGCGCGGTGGTGCTGGGCTGGACAGCGTTCGCGAACCGGGCCCGGCTGTGGTCGCGTTTTACAGGCGGTAAGCGTGCTGATGCGCAAACCGTAGACGCAGCGTGAGCTGAGGCGGGAAGAGGAGGGTAAAGCGATGATCAATCTGATGCCGGAAGCCAGCTCGACTCCGCCTGCGGCAAGGCGGCGCTATGTGGTCCGCGCGACCGTCGCCTCGCTCCTCTTCCTGCCGACGATCGCCTTGGCGTCGGTGTTTTCCAATTCCGCAGAACCGCACGCTTCGCTCATCGCAGTCGCCAGCGCTGTAGCCGCCATCGTGCTGGCCGGTTTTCTGTCCTATGAGTTCACAGCGCTGATCCGTTCGCTGGACGAGTTGCAGCGGCAAATCCATCTGGCTGCGCTGGCGATCGGGTTCGCCGGAGCCGCCTTCCTTATCTTTGCGCTGGGGGTCATCGCGATCGCAACGCCCGGCGAGGCGCCGCCAGCTTATCTGATCAGCGCCGGTGTTATGGTGCTGCCGGCGGGAATTCTGGGCTATTACGCCTCGCTCTGCATTCAGCTGCGTAGCTATGAGTGAGCGCGGGTGATGAAGAACCGGCTGAAGGACTTGCGAGGTGACCGCGGCTGGAGCCAGGCGGTGCTGGCCGACAAGCTGGACGTGTCTCGCCAGACGGTGAACGCGCTGGAGCGGGGCAAGTACGACCCGTCCCTGCCGCTCGCCTTCAAGATCGCGCGACTGTTCGGTGAGCCGATCGAAGCGATTTTCGAAGACGAGGAATAGAGCCCGGCGCCGGCCTGCGCCGGTCAGCGGCGCGCGGCGGGTGGACCCTTCGGCGCGGCGCTGATAGACCGGGTTCATGAGCTTTTTGCGCATCATCCTCCGTGGTCGAATTAGCGGCCCGGCCCGCGGTTGACGGTTCACACCGCCGCGGCGTCGGGAGCCTTTTCGCACACGTCTTTCTTCAAGCTCTCTTCTGATACGGACCCGCCGCGATGACCCCAGCGAGCGACACCCCGGCGCAAGACACGCCGGCCCGCGATTACAAACAGACCCTCTTCCTGCCTCATACCGAGTTTCCTATGCGCGCCGGCCTGCCCAAGCGCGAGCCGGAGCTTCTGGAGCGTTGGGCGCGGATCGGGCTCTACGAGCGCATGCGCGCAGCCGGCGCCGGCAAGGAACGATTCGTACTTCATGACGGACCGCCCTACGCCAACGGGCATATCCACCTGGGCACCGGCATGAACAAAATCCTCAAGGATTTTGTCGTGCGCACCGCGCGCATGGCCGGTCATGACGCGCCTTATCGTCCAGGCTGGGACTGCCACGGCCTGCCGATCGAATGGCAGGTTGAGCGCCAGTATCGGCAGAAGGGCAAGCGCAAGGAGGACGTTCCAACCTCCGAATTCCGCAAGGCCTGCCGCGAATACGCCGATGGCTGGATCGACATCCAGCGCGAGGAGTTCAGGCGGCTCGGCGTGGAAGGCGAGTGGGACGATCCCTACACCACCATGGCCTACGGCTCTGAAGCGGCCATCGTGTCGGAATTCCTGAAATTCGTGGATCAGGGCCTGGTCTATCGCGGCTCCACCCCGGTGATGTGGTCGCCTGTGGAACAGACCGCGCTCGCCGAAGCCGAGGTGGAGTACAAAGACAAGGTCTCGCCTGAGGTCTGGGTCCGTTTCCCCATCCGCGGAGTGAAACAGGACGGGGTCGGCGTCAGCGCCGATCTGACCGGCGCCCACATCGTCATCTACACCACCACCCCGTGGACGATCCCGGCCAACCGGGCGATCTGTTACTCGACCAAGATCAGCTATGGCGTCTATCAGGTGGAGGCCGCCGACACCGGCGCCGATTTCCTGCCCTGGGCGCGTCCGGGCGACAAGCTGGTGGTGGCCGATGCGCTCTGGACTGATGTGGCCAAGAAGGGCTTCATCACCAAGGCCAAACGCCTGGGCGATGCTGATCCGACGGGGCTGATCTGTTCGCACCCGTTCGCCGAGCTTGATCCTTACTGGAATTACCGCGTGCCGCTTCTGGCGGGCGATCACGTCACCGACGATGTCGGCACGGGCTTTGTCCATACCGCGCCGGGTCACGGCGCGGAGGACTTCGCCGCCTGGATGATGGCCCCGCTCTGGCATGACCCCAAAGAGCCCATCCCCCACACGGTGGGCCCGGACGGCGCCTATCTGGACCATATCCCGGTCTTCGCCGGGATGCAGATCATCCGCACTGACGGCAAGAAAGCCGGGCAGGAAGGTCCGGCCAACAAGGCGGTGACCGACGCGCTGATCGAGCAGGGTCATCTTCTGGCGCGCGGACGACTGGAGCATTCCTACCCGCATTCCTGGCGTTCCAAAGCGCCGGTCCTGTTCCGCAACACGCCGCAATGGTTCATCGCCATCGACCGGGACATGGCGGACGGCTCGACCCTGCGCGCCAAGGCGCTCAAAGCCATCGAGGCGACGGGCTGGACCCCGGCGGTGGCTGAGAATCGCATCCGCTCCATGGTGGAGAGCCGCCCGGACTGGCTGATCTCGCGCCAACGCGCCTGGGGCGTGCCGCTGACCCTCTTCGTGCATCGTGAAACCGGCGAGCTGCTCAACGATCCGAACGTCAACGCCCGCATCATCGCGGCGGTCGAGGAGGGCGGAGCGGACGCGTGGTTTGACCGCGACCCGCAGGATTTCCTCGGCAATGATTACGACGCGGCCGACTATGAGCCGGTCACCGATATCCTGGATGTGTGGTTTGATTCCGGCTGCACCCACGCCTTCGCGCTTCGCGAAGGCGAGTGGCCCGCGGATGTCTATCTTGAAGGCTCCGACCAGCATCGCGGCTGGTTCCAATCCTCGCTCCTGCAAAGTTGCGGCACGCGGGGTCGGGCCCCCTATGAAGCGGTCATCACGCACGGCTTCATCGTCGATGAGAAGGGCATGAAGATGTCCAAATCCCTCGGCAATGTGCTCGCGCCGAATGCGGTCGCCGACAAGTACGGCGCCGACATCTTGCGGCTCTGGGCGGCGAGTGCGGATTTCTCCGGCGATCTGCGCATCGGGGAATCCATCCTGGGATCGGCGGCTGATTCCTATCGCAAGCTGCGCAACACGCTGCGCTATCTGCTCGGCGCGCTCGATGGATATGACGCGCAGACCGAACGCGTGGCGCTGGACGACATGCCCTCGCTGGAGCGCTGGGTGCTGCATCGCCTTTCCGAGCTCGACGTTCAGGTGCGCGAGGCTTACGCCGCGTTTGATTTCAAGCGCGCCTGGTCGGCCTTGTTCAATTTCTGCGCAAACGATCTGTCGGCCTTCTATCTGGATGTACGCAAGGACAGCCTGTATTGCGACAAGCCGGTCGAGCTTCGCCGGATGGCGGCGCGCACGGTAATGGCGGAGGTTTTCGACCGGTTGACCGCCTGGCTTGCGCCGCTTCTGCCGTTCACGATGGAAGAGGCCTGGCTGACCCGATATCCGAGCGATGATGATTCTGTGCATCTGCGAGAATTCCCTGAAACGCCGCAAGGCTGGCGTGATGATGAGCGCGCCGCGCGCTGGGACCGCATCCGGGCGGTCCGTCGCGTGGTGACCGGAGCTCTGGAAGGCGAACGCCGGGCCAAGGTGATCGGCTCCAGCCTGGAAGCGGCGCCGGACGTCTATCTCGCCGATCCGGCCTATCGCGATGCGCTGGCGGCCGAAGCCGGATCTGAGGCGCTTGAAGCCTTCCTGGCCGATATCGCCATCACCAGTCAGCTTCGCCTGCTTGACGGGCCGGGGCCGGACGGCGCCTTTGCGCTGGACGATGTCGCAGACGTGACGGTGGTGTTCGCGCCCGCCGAAGGGCGCAAATGCGCACGTTCGTGGAAAATCACACCGGACGTCGGCTCTGATCCGCGCTACCCTGACCTGACCGCGCGCGACGCCGACGCGGTCGCCTGGTGGGACACCAACCAGCAAGAGGCCTGAAGACGCGATGTTCGCACGACGCCGACCTAGCCGGATGATGGCGCTGAGCGGGTTCACGCTCGCCGGCCTCATCCTGATCGCGGATCAGCTGGTCAAGCACTGGATCCTGCGCATTATCGATCTGGATGCAGGCGGCGCCGGCTCACGCATCCAGGTGCTCGATCCCTGGTTCAATCTGACCATGGTGTGGAATCGCGGGGTCAGCTTCGGGCTGTTTCAGGCGGATTCGCTCTGGCAGCGCCTGATCCTGATCGGCTTCGCGCTGGCGATCTCTGCGCTGCTGGCGGTCTGGCTGACCCGGGCTGTACGCTGGATGCAGGCGGTCGCCTTCGGGCTGATCATCGGCGGCGCCATCGGCAATGTCATTGATCGCATCGCTTACGGAGCGGTCGCGGACTTCCTGGATTTTTCCGGCTTGTGGTTTCCTTACGTGTTCAATGTCGCCGATGCTTCTATCTCGATCGGCGTCGTCGTGCTGATCGCCGATCTTCTGATCAGCGGCGATGACGGGCGTCCGCGCGCCTGACGGGCGCCCCAGGCTCTGGCCAGCTTGATGCTGGCTCTGTTACAAGCACGGTTGATCGCCTCAGACCGTTTTGGAGGAATGCATGCGCTCTCGTTCGCTCGTTATCATCGCCGTCGCCGCTCTTGTCGGGACGAGCGCATGTTCGTCCGGCGTGCGCCAGGCGCTCGGCGCTGAGAAAACCGTTCCGGACGAATTCCGCGTGGTGACCATCGCGCCTCTCACGGTTCCGCCGGAATATTCGCTGCGTCCGCCTCAGCCGGGCGCTTTGCGTGCGGAAGATATTTTCCCGGACCAGCAGGCGCGCCGCGCGCTGTTTGGTGACCTCGACGCGACGAGCGCGACCGATGGTGAGATTCTCTTCGCGGCCCGCGCCGGCGCGGGCGACGCCAACCCGCAGATCCGCGCGCTGATTGATGGTGAAACCGCCGCAGTGGTGCGCAAGGATCGCAGCTTCGCCGACCGCGTGCTGTTCTGGCGCGAGGGCGAGTCCGGCGAGACTGAAATCATCCCGGGCGCGAACGCTCCGTCTGAACCGATCGACCCGGCTGCGGTTAGCGATTCGATCGAAGCGGTGACCGGGGGCGGTGAGGTGGAGATCGAACGCCGCCGTTCGATCCGCCCGAAACTGCCCGGCCTCTGATCCAGCACGCTTCGGGCCGCTTCTCATCTGCAGCCTGTGCTGAGCGCGCCGATGATGCGGACGCGTCTGGCTCTTGCGTGCGCGTCCGGTTGACCGCGGGCGATGGCGGGCCTAGTTGGCGCGTCTGACCCAGCAAGTCCGCAACGAGACAAGCCGCCATGACCGATCTTTCCTCACTCGCCGCTGACGCCAAGGCCTGGCCCTTCGAACTGGCCCGCCAGGTGCTCAAGCGCGTTGAAAAATCCGGCGTTCAGGGCGGCGCGGTAATCTTCGAGACCGGCTACGGCCCATCCGGTCTGCCGCATATCGGGACATTCGGCGAAGTGGCGCGCACCACCATGGTGCGGCACGCGTTCCGGGTTCTGACCAACGATGCCTATCCGACCCGCCTGATCGCCTTTTCAGACGATATGGACGGCATGCGCAAAGTGCCGTCCAACCTGCCCAATCAGGACATGCTGGCCGAGTATCTGGGCAAGCCGCTGACCGAAGTGCCCGATCCGTTCGGGACCCATGAGGGGTTCGCCCAGCACAATAATGCGCGACTACGGGCCTTCCTGGATGGTTTCGGCTTCGACTACGAATTCTATTCGGCGACGGAGCAATACCGCTCCGGCGCGTTTGACGAGACGCTTCTGCGCGCGCTGGAGAAGTATGACGCCATCATGGACGTCATGCTGCCCACGCTTGGCGAAGAGCGCCGCGCCACCTATTCGCCCTTCCTGCCGATCTCACCCAGCACGGGCCGGGTTCTCTACGTTCCGATGAAGGCGACGGATCCGCGCGCCGGCACGGTCACGTTTGAGGACGAGGACGGCGGCGATGTGACGCTGCCGGTCACCGGCGGGCATGTGAAGCTGCAATGGAAGCCTGATTTCGGCATGCGCTGGGCCGCTCTGGGCGTCGATTTTGAGATGTTCGGCAAGGACCACCAGGCCAATGCGCCGATCTATTCGCGCATCTGCCGGATCCTCGGGGTGGAGCCGCCTGTCCAGTACGTCTACGAGCTGTTCCTGGACGATAAGGGCGAGAAGATCTCCAAGTCCAAGGGTAATGGGCTGGCGGTGGAGGAGTGGTTGCGCTACGCGCCGCAGGAAAGCCTCGCGCTTTACATGTTCCAGAAGCCGAAAACGGCCAAGCGTCTGTATTTCGACGTTATTCCCAAGGCGGTCGACGAGTATCGCCAGCACCTGACCGCCTATCCGGATCAGGAGCCGGCCAGGCAGGTTGAGAACCCTGGCTGGCATGTCCATTCCGGCAAGCCGCCGGCGGCCGGCGCAGGGATATCCTTCGCGCTCCTGCTCAACCTGGTGTCCGCCGCCAATGCGCACGACAAGGCGACGCTATGGGGTTTCATCTCCAAATACGCGCCGGAAGAGACCCCGCAGAGCGACCCGTTTCTGGATCGCCTGGCGGGCTATGCGCTGGCCTATTACGAGGACTTCGTGAAGCCCGACAAGGCCTATCGCGCCCCCAGCGCGATGGAGCGCGCTGCGCTGGAAGACCTCGTGGCCCGTTTCAAGGCGCTTGATCCGGATGAGCGCGATGGCGAAACCATCCAGTCGGAGGTCTATGCTGCGGGCAAGGCTCAGGACTTTGAAAATCTGCGCGACTGGTTCAAGGCGCTGTATGAGGTGTTGCTGGGTCAGTCCCAGGGCCCGCGCTTTGGCGGTTTCGCGGCCGTGTACGGCCTTCCCGCCACCATCAGCTTGATTGAACGCGCGCTCGCAGGCGAAGATCTTTCCGCTTGAGCCGGCGGGGTCTCGCCGTGCGCCGTTCGGCGGACTATCCTCTCCGCCATGATGCTCGCCACCTTGATCTCACTCTTTGCTCTTCTGACGGGGGACGCTGCGGAGATGGATGCGGCGTCTCAGCTTTATGCCGAAGGCCGCTGGGACGAAGCCGCAGCGCTCTCCTCTGAATTCGACACCGCCGATGCGCAGATCCTCGCCGCCGGCGCTCATCTCGCTGCGCTCATGACCGAGGCCGTCACCACGCGGCGCGATCGGCGACGCGCAGCGGTCGCCGCTCGTGAAGCGGGCGAGCGCGCTGTGGAGCTTGCTCCGGACCGTGCGCTGTCCCACCTGCGCTTCGCCGCCGGGATCGGTTATCAGACCCGCTATATCTCCCCGGTCGGGGCGGTGCTGCGCGGACTGCCCCAGCGCGGGCGCGAGCATATTGAGGTCGCGCTTGAGCTCGACCCGCACGACCCGTGGGGCCACGCTATGCTCGGCGCCTGGCATATGGAGGTCGCCCGGCGCGGCGGACCCGGCACGCTGGGCGCCGATCCGCAATTCGGGATCGAGCGCTATCGCGCCGCCTCGGCCATGGGCGGAACCGAGCCGGCGCTGCACTATTATTTCGCCGTCTCCCTGATCGCCGCCGACCCGGTGCTGCACGCCGAAGAGGCGGCATCGGAGCTGGACGCTGCACTGGCGGCTCTACCCCGGGACGCCTTCGAACAAGGCATTCAGACGCTCTCCGAAGCGATGAAAGCCCGCCTCGAAACTGATCCGGCAAGCGCAAGCGAAGAAGCGATCCGCCAGCTGGAGAACTGAGTCCGACACGACATTATGTCAGAATAGTTGGCCATTATATACATTGCAAACCCAACGAATCTGAAGCATAAAGGGCTCATCGAAGGAGCCCGCAATGTCTGCTCTGTCCGCCCCGTACTTTCACGATGAAGCCGCAGCGTTCGCCAAGCTGGAAAGCGTGATCTGGCCTGAAGGTCCGGTCTGCCCTCATTGCGGCAATCGGGAGAAGGTGTACGCGATCAAGGCAAATCCGGATCAGCGCGTGCGCCACGGCCTTAAGAAGTGCGGTTCCTGCCGCAAGCAATTCACCGTGAAGGTTGGCACGGTCTTCGAGCATGGCCGCATCCCGCTGCACAAGATGCTCCAGGCTGTCTACCTGATGTGCTCCAGCAAGAAGGGCGTGAGCGCCAAGCAGCTAGAGCGCACCTTGGAGGTTACGTACAAGACGGCGTGGTTTCTAGCGCACCGCATTCGTGAGGCGATGCGCTCCGGTGATCTGGACGTTCCGTTCGGTTCTGGCGGCGGCGCGGTCGAAGCCGATGAGACGTTCATTGGTCGCGAGCCGGGTATGCCGATGAAGGCCGGTGGCTACAGCCACAAGCGCAAGGTACTCGCTCTTGTGGATCGCGACACGAAGCGCGTGCGCACGATGGTCGTGGATGACCTGAAGCCCGCAACGCTTGGCCCGATCCTTCAGGCGAATATCGCCCGCGAGGCTCGGCTGATGACCGATGAAGCGCGCTACTACAAGCCGATTGGCAAGGGCTTTGCGGCGCATGAAACTGTGAACCATGGCGCGGATGAATACGTGCGCGGCGATGTAACCACGAACAGTGCTGAGGGCTATTTCAGCGTCTTCAAGAAGGGCATGCGCGGCGTGTACCAGCACTGCGCCAAGAAGCACTTGCATCGTTATCTGGCGGAGTTTGACTTCCGCTATAATGAGCGCGAAGCGAACGGCGTTCGCGACATCGACCGAACTGACACAGCGCTACGCATGACCAAGGGCAAGCGCCTCACCTATCGCGGGACTCACTCGCTCGCTACCCAATAAGCTCAGCGTGTCGTCGCAAACGAGCGGTGCGAAATTCGCAAAACGCGCAAGACGCGCAAAACGCGCAAAAAGCAGATACTCGGGAAAAGCGGGAAAAGCGAGAAACGCGTGAATCTGGCGTCGCGCTGTGGGTAATGCAAAAAAATCCCCGCAGGCGCCTTGCGCGCGCGAAGGATATCGCGTAAGCAAAAAGCCGGGTCGCGCGAACGACCCGGCTTTGGAAACTGTATGAACCCCTCAAGAAGGAGGGCGCGGGCTCTGTGCGCCTCACGACGATGATTGATGTACAAAACGATTTAGCCTTTGTCAAGGAGCAAGCGGCCTATCACCGCCGCCAGGCTTCGCGCTTCTCTAAAGACGAGACGCGGTCCAACCGACACAAACAGATCGTCGCTCGGTTTGAGAATCTCCAGTACAAGCTGGAGAAGATTGAAGCGGGCAATGCCCCGGTCGACAGCTCTGCGGTATCGCTGCCCAAGCGCGGTGTGATGCGCCTTGGCAATCTCGACGACCTTCCGGCGGATTTACGAAAAGAGCTGAGCATTTCCGAAAGCGACCAGCTCGAACTCGATATTCAGCAGGTAATCCGTGACTACGGCGGCGCTGCGAACATTGATGAGATCCTTGTCAGCCTGTGGCGCGCCACCGACAAGGTTCATGAGCGAGTGTTCATTTCTCGCAAGCTCTATCGCATGGCCAAAGCGGAAATGATCTTTAGCGTTCCCAAGCGGAAGGGCATGTATGCGATCGCGCCCGTCGACCCTAATGATGTCGACGGTTTCGATGCCGATGAGGACGAGGAGAATTGAAGAAGTTGGGCGGATGGCCCGAAAACCATCCGCCCTAGAACCAAGCTAACCACACACCACGCGGGCGTAGTATAATGGTTATTGCGCTAGGCTCCCCATCTTAGAGATGCCGGTTCGAATCCGGTCGCCCGCTCACCAAACCCGACACCCTTAATTCGAAGCGTGATCTACTATATCTTACCACTACGGTAAAGCGTTGGAGATAGATATGAGTGATATCCCCGAAAAACCTTCTCAGGCCGATAAATTTCGAAAACTTGCTGATGAGCTGGAGTGCGACGAAGACGAAGGGCGGTTTGAAGGTGCCCTTAAACGTGTTGCTAAAGTCCCTAAGTCTACCGCTCCAAAGCTTTCTGACGAAACTTGGGAACGGTTTGAGCGCGGCATAGGGCGAAACAACCGCGACAAAAGCTGAACGATAACGAACCCGGCCAATGAGCCGGGCTTTTCATTGCAAGCGTCCGCAATTCGGACGGGTTGGCAAACGGTATAATGACCGAATAGTTTGACATTATGTCTAATCACGCATACACATCAACATGTCAAAAAAATCATACATAAAGATAGAAGGGTTTGACATGTCGTTTCATGAGAAAAGCAATCTCGCCATGACGGCGATCTTCGTTCTGGCTTATGGGGCTTACTTCCTTGCGGTGCTGCCGCCAGCGCTGGCGGGAGAGGCGTCGATCACGAATGTGACGCCGCTCTTGCTGGGCGCGGTGATCTTTCTCGTCATCGCCGGGGTGATCGCTCACATCCTGATTGCGGCCGCCGCGCCGAAGGACGCCGATGCGGCTGATGAGCGCGACAGGCTGATCGAGACGCGCGCTGAAGCGCGCGCCGGACATGTGCTGGGCGGGTTCGCGCTTCTGGCGATCGCTCTGGCTCTGGTGGGTCAGCCTGTCTTCTGGATCGCGCATGCGGTGCTGGGCGGGCTGGTCGCCGCTGAGATCGCCAAGGGCGTGTTCCGCGCGGTCGACTATCGCCGGGGCGTGTGAGCGTCATGGCCAGGAAGCCGTCCATAGAGAACCGCATCCGCGAGCTGCGCTTTCACGCCGGGGAGATGACCCAGGCCGAGCTCGGCAGGCGGGTTGGCGTGACCCGCCAGACCATTATCGCCATGGAGCAGAACCGCTATTCGCCCTCGCTGGAGGCCGCCTTCAAGATCGCCCATGTCTTCGGCAAGCCGCTGGAGGAGGTGTTCCAGTACGTCCCTCCAGACGGGTGAGGCAGGCTCGCCTACTGGCTCGCCCAGACGATATGTCTCCTGCCTTAGGACGTCTGGTCTCGCCTATTGGCTCGCCCAGACGATCCGGGCCATCCAGATGATGTCCTCACTGGCGACGCTGCGGTCTTCGTAGTCGGGGTTCAGCGAGATCAGCTCCACTGACTCCTCGGTGACGCGTCCAAGCTGTTTGGCGGTCACCTCGCCGGTGCGCAGCTTGACGACCACCCGGTCTCCCCGGCGCGGGGCCGCGCCGGGCGCGACCACCACCCGATCGCCTTCGCGGTAGAGCGGTTCCATGGACTGGCCGGAAATCTCCAGCGCATAGGCGTTGTCATCGTCCACGCCTGGAAAACGCACCTCTTCCCAGCCGCTTCCGGCCGGAAAGCCGGCATCGTCGAAAAATCCGTCCGTCCCGGCTTCGGCGAACCCGATGAGCGGAACCGAGCGCCCTGACCCGGCGCCATCGGCCCAGGCGGCGAAGTCTTCAAATCGGGTCCGGGTCGCCGCCAGCGTTTTGGCGAGGCTCTCTGTCGAGGGCCATCGCGGCTTGGAGCCGTCAGCGGAGCTGCGCTTGGACGGGTTGAAGGTGGTCGGGTCCAGCCCGGCTAAACGGGCCAGCCCGGACGGGGTCAGCCCTCGACTTTCAGCCAAGCGATCGATCGCGCGCCAGATCTGGGCATGGGTGAGCATGAACGAATCCTGAATCGATAAAGGACAAAAAGCACAATAAAGGATAATAGTCCTACCGCAACCGACTTGCGGCCCGGCTTGCAGCGGTTTATCCCGCGCGTCATGGTTCTTTCCGATCCGATCCAGACGCTCGCAGCACGCGCGTTGACCCTGCTGCCGCCGGAGACCGCTCACAGGGCGGCGGTTCGCAGTCTCGCCGCCGGGCTGGGTCCGAAACCGGCGGCCAATGCCGATCCGGTTCTGGCGACCGCACTGGCCGGTATCGATCTTGATCATCCGGTCGGGCTCGCGGCCGGGTTCGACAAGAACGCCGAGGCGCCGGATGCGCTGCTGGCTGCGGGCTTCGCCTTTGTCGAAGTTGGCGCGGTCACGCCCCGTCCTCAGGCGGGCAACCCCAAGCCGCGCCTGTTCCGCCTGCGCGAAGACCGCGCGGTTATCAATCGCATGGGCTTCAATAATGAGGGCCTCGCCGCAGTTCAGGCCCGGCTGGAAGCGCGTCGCGATGCCGGCGGGGTGGTCGGCGTCAATCTCGGCGCCAACAAGGATTCTGAAGACCGCGCGGCTGATTATGCGGTGCTCCTGAGGGCGTTGAGCGGGCTGGCGAGTTTTTTCACGGTGAATATCTCTTCGCCGAACACGCCGGGCCTGCGTTCAATGCAGACCGGTGAAGAGCTGGAGCGACTGCTGAAAGCGGTTGATGACGCGCGTGGGGTGGAGCCGGTCTTCCTGAAGATTGCGCCGGATCTCGGTGAGGCCGATATCGATCCGATCATCGAGCAGGCGCGCAAATGGCGTCTGTCAGGCCTGATCGTGTCCAACACCACGCTGGCGCGCGCGCCGGAGCTGAAAAGCGCCCATGCCGGCCATCAGGGCGGGCTGTCCGGCGCGCCGTTGTTTGAACGCTCCACGGCCCTTTTGAAACGCATGCGCCAGGCCGCCGGCCCTGAGATGGCGCTGATTGGTGTGGGCGGGGTGTCCTGCGCGGACACCGCCTATGCGAAAATCCGCGCCGGGGCGAACGCCGTTCAGCTTTACACCGCCCTCGTCTATGAGGGCCCCGGCCTGGTGACGCGGATCCGCGACGGGCTTGCCGAACGGCTGAAGGCGGACGGGTTTTCCTCGGTGCGCGAGGCGGTCGGCGCAGATATCTAGAGCCTTTTCAGCAAAAGTGGGTCCGGTTTTGCGGTTCGAAAAGGTGACCGCTCAAAAACGCTAAACCGCTCGCGACATCAGATAGCTGAAGCCTTCACTGGTATAATCTGCAAACGGCTCGCATGGTTCAAACCCCATGGCGGCATAGAGCGCGCGCGAGGGCGCGAACCCATCGGAGCGGCCGGTTTCCAGGCTGAGCCGGGTCATGCCGCGTCCGCGCGCCGCCTCAATGAGGTGTTGCACCAGCATTCGCGCCACGCCCCGGCCGCGCGCCGCTTCGGCGACATGCATGGATTTGATCTCGCCATGGTGATCGTCGAGCGCCTTCAACGCGATGCAGCCGAGCACGGCGTCACCCTCGCGTGCGGTCCAGAAGCTGACATCGTCATCGGTGAGGCGTTCGGGCTGAAAGTAATGGCAGGTCTGGGGCGGCGAGTTGGCCTCGGCGAACTCGGCATGGCGCTTAAGGAGCGCCTTGACCTCGTCGCGCATCGGGTCGTCCATCCCGACGGTGATGGCGTTCACCGTCTCGCTGCGCCGCGCGCCCAGCCGCGCATCGAGCCCGGCTTCCACCTCTGGCCATTCGCTTTTCAGGATTGAGTAGAAAACCGTGTCGCGCCGATCGCCCTTCCAGGTCGGGGTGTGGCTGCGCAAGACGCCCTCGCGCACCGCGCCCAGTTTTTCCATGGCGCGCTGGCTGCGCTGGTTGAGCCCGTGTGTTTTCAGCTCCACCCGTTCAGCCCCGCTCTTGAAGGCGTGCGTCAGCAGGAGCCGCTTGCAGGCCGGGTTCACCGCACCGCCGCGAAACGGGACGGCGTACCAGGTCCAGCCGATTTCCACGCGCTGATGGTCCGGCGCAATCGACAGGTATGAGGTGTGCCCGGCATAGGCGTTCGCAGCTTTGGAAAAGACAGCGAAGGAGATCTGCAGTCCCTTGGCGTGGGCGGTGCGCACCGTGTCGAACCAGCCGTCAAACCAGTCGCCGTCGCCGCGCTGTGTGGTCAGCGCCCACAGCTCCGGATCATCGGCGAGCGCCCGCAGAGCTTTGCGATGGCCCTCGTGCAGCGGCTCCAGACGCACATGGTCGTCCTCCAGCTTCATCGCGAACAGTCTCATGATCCGCCTCCGCTGCTCAGCATCCATATCCCGCGCGCCAGATAGGTTGCGCCGATTACTGTAACGAGGCCCTTCGTCCAGCGCCGGAAGCTCGCCTCGCTCAACCGGTGCAGAGCTCGCGCGCCGAGGCTCGTGCCGAGCACCGAAGCGCCGAGCGCCAGCACCAAAAGCCAGGCCGCCGGAGCCGCGCCGGACGTCAGGGCCGGGGCGACGTAATAGACGATCTTGACCGCATGCGCAGCGACCTGGCTCGCGGCCTTGGTGGCGACGATGGATCGCCGGTCGGTCTCAGCGTTCTGGGCGAAGACGTCCAGAAGCGGCCCCGACACGCCGGCGATCGTGTTCAGCCCCGTCACCGTCAGACCGCAGGCGACCGCGTCGATGCGCCGGGTGAAGTCCAGACGGAACCGGTCAGCCGGGACCCAGACCAGCGCCGGCACCAGGCCCAGCACGATGAACAGCCAGGCCGCCGGCAGGGTGATGGAGACGCTGATCAGCACTGCGACAGCGCCCAAAGCGCCGAGTGCATACCAGGCCAGCGGCCGCCACAAGATGAAGTCCCTCAAAAGAAAAGCGCGCCAGCCATTGGAGACGCTCTGAACCAGCCCGTGCGTCACCATCGCCACCGGAACCGGGAAAAGCAGAGCGAGCAGGCCCATCAGCACCAGCCCGCCCGCCATGCCAAACACCGCAGACAGGGCGGCGGTGAGGAAGACGGCGAGGAGAAGCAGGGCCGATGTCATATTGCCGCGTGACGCTGGGGCTCGGATTGTTGAAGATGCGCGCTAACTTATCGAACCAAATCAGCCGGCCGCCAAGCGCCGCATCATCAAACGTCCGGGAGGGGCTTTGCCATGAATTTTGAATATTCGCAGACCTGCAAGGAGTATCTGGACCGGGTCCGCGCCTTCATGGACGCGCACGTCTATCCCAACGAGCCGACCTATATGGCCCAGCTGGAAGGCTTCGGGCAGAATCGCTGGCAGGTCCTGCCCATCATCGAAGAGCTCAAGGGAAAGGCCAAAGAGGCCGGTTTGTGGAATCTCTTCCTGCCGGACTCAAAAGAGGGCGCAGGGCTTTCAAACGCCGACTACGCGCCGCTGGCCGAAGAGATGGGCCGGGTTGTCTGGTCGTCTGAAGTGTTCAACTGCGCTGCGCCCGACACCGGCAATATGGAAGTGCTGGTGCGCTACGGCACGCCGGAGCAACAGGCGCAGTGGCTGACGCCGCTCCTTGCAGGCGAAATCCGGTCCGCCTTCCTGATGACCGAACCAGCGGTGGCCTCCTCCGACGCAACCAATATCGAGTGCTCGATCCGCCGCGAGGGCGATGAATACGTCGTCAATGGCCGCAAATGGTGGAGCTCCGGCGCCGGGGATCCCCGCTGCAAGGTCTATATCGTGATGGGCAAGAGCGATCCGGACGCCGACACCTACAGCCAGCAGTCCATGATCCTGGTTCCGGCCGACGCTGAAGGCGTCACGGTTGAACGCCACCTGCCGGTCTTCGGTTATGACGACGCCCCTCATGGTCACATGGAAGTGGTGCTGGAGAATGTGCGCGTGCCTGCATCGAACATTCTGCTCGGAGAGGGGCGCGGCTTTGAGATTGCGCAAGGCCGGCTTGGTCCGGGCCGGATTCACCACTGCATGCGCACGATCGGTGCGGCCGAACGCGCGCTGGAGCTGATGGTGAAGCGGCTGATGAGCCGGGAAGCGTTTGGCAAGCCGGTGATCAAGCACTCGATCTGGGAGCACCGCATCGCCAAGGCGCGCATCGATATCGAGAGCGCGCGCCTTCTGACGCTGAAAGCGGCCTGGATGATGGACACGGTGGGCAATAAGGCCGCGCGTGGTGAAATCGCCATGATCAAGGTCGCCGCGCCGCGCGTCGCGCTGTCGGTCATTGATGATGCGATCCAGGCCCATGGCGGGGGCGGGGTTTCGAACGACTTCCCGCTGGCGGCGAGCTTCGCCGGCATTCGCACGCTGCGCCTGGCGGACGGCCCGGATGAAGTCCATGAGCGTACGATCTCTCGCCTGGAAGCCAAACGCTGGCTGAACCAGGCCTGATCGCAGGGCGTGGCGCCGGTAAGCGAACACGGCGGGTTGCGTATCCGTCATTAACGACGCATATGCAATGCGCGCCTGAAGTCTCAACTTTGTCTGTTGGGGAAAGAACGGGCGTCTTGTTCGCTGCCGGAGCCCGCCCGTCATGGATCGCATTGACGCTCTTCGCCTGTTCGCCGCCGTGGCTGAGCTGGAGAGCTTTACCCGCGCGGCTGAACGCCTCGGTCTTACCCCGGGCGCGGCGTCAAAACAGATCGCAGCGCTGGAGGAGCGGCTTCAGGCGCGCCTGCTGGAACGGACAACGCGCTCGGTTCGCCTGACCGATCCGGGGCGGGCCCTGCTCGATCGGGTGCGACCCTGGTTGTCGGAATACGAAGCGATCGAGAACGGTCTCGCCCAGGAGACCGCGGCGGCGGCGGGTGTTTTGCGGGTCGCCGCGCCGGTGGATTTCGGCTCCACCCGCCTCATTGAGCCGATTACCGCCTTCATGACGGCCTGGCCGGAGGTGGAGGTGCGCCTCGATCTCGCCGACCGCATGGTCGATCTGGTCGACGAGGGCTATGACGTGGCCGTGCGCATCGGGCATCTGGGCGATTCCTCGCTGATCGCCAAACGGCTGGCTGATGCGCCGCTCACCCTCATCGCCAGTCCCGACTTCCTCAAGCTTCACGGCGCGCCGACCCATCCGCGTGATCTGTCGCGCCTGGGCTGCGTGGTCGACCGCAACAAGCCGACCCCGCATCAATGGCGCTTTTCAAAAGACGGAACGAGCGAGGAAGTGAAGATTAATGGCCGGCTCTCGCTGAACGGCGCCAAGGCGGCCGTGGCGGCGGCGTGCGCCGGGGCGGGCATCGCGTGCCCGCCGGCCTGGGCGGCGCGCGAGGCGCTGGAGGCGGGCCGTGTCGTGCGCGTCCTTCCCGACTGGTCTCCGGACGACCGCGATCTGTGGGCGGTCTTTCCCTCAAACCGTTATCTGGCCCATCGGGTGAGGCTTTTCGTCGATCATCTCGCCGTATGGTTCAAGGACGGGGTTTAAGCGCCTTTTCACATCGTCAGCTCCGTCTAAGCCAACCGAAATGAATTGCGGGGCGTCCTGCGTTCGTTCTGCATGGCGGGAATCGGGAGCGTGAGGACGAAAAAGCCCGAACGGTTTCCCGCTCGGGCTCTTGCGACAGCCCGTAAGGGGCCGTTCCCCTGAAGTGCCGGGTCCTAGTTCAGCTTCTCGCCGAGTGAGGCGATGTCGGATTTCACCAGCGCGTTGCGCTGGGTTTTGGACAGCTTGTCTTTCAAGAGCGTCTCAGCGGCCTGCACTGCGAGTTCTGCGGCCATGGTTCGCACATCCTTAGCGGCCTGGGCTTCGGCCTGAGCGATGCGTTGTTCGGCCATCGCGGTTCGGCGCTCCAGACGCTCGGTCAGAGCTTCCTGGGCCGCTTCGCGCATGCGCTCGGTTTCCAGCTTGGCCTGTTTGACGATGGCTTCGGCTTCTGAGGCGGCTTCGCGCTGGCGGCGCTCATAGTTGGCGAGCAGCTCCTGAGCTTCCTCGCGCAGCCGGCGCGCCTCGTCCAGCTCGTTCCGGATCGTGTCGGCGCGGGAGTCCAGCGCCTTGCCGATCGTCTTGTGCACGCCGAAATAGGCAAGGACGCCGAAAAAGGCGATGAGGCCGATAAAGGCCCAGAATGTCGTATCGCCGAGCAGATAGCTCATCAGATCAGCCCTCCTTAGACGATGCGGTGACGGCCTTGACCGCATCCGCCTCGCTGACTTCCAGTCCGGCGAGCTGGTCGGCGACCGCAGCGGCCGCCGAAGCGGCGATGGTGCTTACCTCGGTCAGAGCCTTGTCGCGCGCCTCGGCGATGCGCTTCTCAGCGTCGGCCTGCTTGGCCTCCAGCTGAACATTGAGCGCTGCGCTTTCCTGCGCGATGGCCGCGTCGGCATCGGCGCGGGCTTCAGCCGCCAGCGCCTGAGCCTTCCCACGGGCATCGGCAAGGGATTTTTCATACGCAGCCGTGGTCTCATCCGCTTGCAGCTTCAGCTGCGCAGCCGCATCAAGATCATCGGCCACGCGATCGCGACGCTCTTCAATCACCGAGCCGATGCGCGGCAGAACCACGCGCGACAGGAGGAAGTAGAGCACCGCAAAGCAGATCGCGAACCAGAAGAGTTGCGACGCATAATAGGTCGGGTCGAAGGGCGGGAAGGCGACTTCAGCCGCATGACCCGCCGTTTCAGCGTAAGCATCAGCCGCCAAAGCGACCTCCATTCGCGTGAACGCGACAGACAGGGCCCGGGAAACCTCGCCGCAGATCCGATCTGCAGCGAGGCCTTAACGGGCTGGCGTCGTCTGATTAGACGACGAAGAGCAGCAGAAGCGCGATCAGCAGCGAGAAGATGCCGAGCGCCTCGGTCACGGCGAAGCCGAAGATCAGGTTGCCGAACTGCTGTTGAGCCGCACCAGGATTGCGCAGCGCGCCTTGCAGGAAGGACCCGAAGATATTGCCCACGCCGATCGCTGCGCCCAGCATGCCGAGGCAAGCCAGACCCGCGCCGATGAACTTGCCCATTTCTGCGATATTGCCGTCCATTGTTTCGCTCCTTGGAAGGGTTTGTTTGAATGACGGAAGATTGATCTGCGGCGAAGCGCTTAGTGCCCCGGATGGAGCGCGTCGCTCAGATAGATGCAGGTCAGGATCGCGAACACATAGGCTTGCAGGAACGCCACCAGGAATTCCAGCGCGGTGATCGCGACGACCATGAAGAAGGGAAGAATGCCGAGCGCCGCCCAGGCGCCGCCGGCCGCGCCGAGCATCACGATGAAGCCGGCGAACACTTTCAGAAGGATGTGACCGGCCAGCATGTTGGCGAACAGGCGCACGGACAGGCTGATCGGGCGGGACAGGAAGCTGATCACCTCAATCAGCACCACGAAGGGCAGAACCGCCGCCGGAACGCCGGACGGCACGAACAGTTTCAGGAAACCGAAGCCGTTCTTGTACACGCCATAGCCCACCACGACCGACATCACGATGGCCGCAAGCCCGATGGTCACGATGAGATGGCTGGTGGTGGTGAAGCCCTTCAGGCCCGGTGCGGGGAAGTAATGCATCATTCCCAGCATGTTCGACATCAGCACGAAAGCGAACAGGGTGAAGACCAGCGGGAAGAAGCGCAGACCGTCCGGACCGGCGGTGGACCGGATCATGCCGGCGACGAATTCATAGGTCAGCTCCGCCACCGATTGGGCCCGTCCGGGCACCAGGGCGCGCTTGCCGGTGGCGACCGACAGGAGCGTCACGATCAGCAGCACCGCTGCGACCATGAAATAGCTGGAATTGGTGAAGGACAGATCATAGCCGGCGATCGAGAAATCCACGATCGGCTTGATCTGGAACTGCTCAATCGGGTTCGTCGCGTCAGCCACGCCCAATGCCCTTTCAATCCGGAGCGGCGAATCGGTTCGCCGCGCCTCTAGCTTCGTTTTACGCGTCGTCGCGAGGACCGTCCTCAGCGCCGCTGGCGTTATTCATCGATTGCGCCGCCCGCACCACATTCAGCGCGCCGGCTGCAAACCCAAGGCAAACGCCGACCAGAAGCCCGAAAGGCGTCCAGCCAAAGACGAGATCGGCGATATAGCCCAGCCCGCCTCCGACAATCACGCCGCCTGTAAACTCCGACCCGTATCTGACGCCCAGCGCCCAACCTGATGGGCCCTTGCGGGCCTCCGCCTCTGCTCGCCGTCGAGCTTCGAGCTTTGCGTTGAGACGCGTCTCGAAGTCGTCGGGATCAGGTGGCGTGGTGAACGTGGGTTCTTCTCGGCGGGACATGATGGTCAGCCGCCCGCCGGGGGGACCCCCGTCAGGCGCGCGCACCCTATAAGCGGTCCGATACCCTGTCAAGCAAGCTTGGGTGTGACGTAAGTTATTGAAAATAAGTGGAAATATTAACTCACTCAGCGGCGGCCAGCGCCTCCGCCGCTTTCAGGTTCACAGAGACCAGCTGGGATATGCCGCGCTCGGCCATGGTCACGCCGAACAGACGGTCCATCCGGGCCATGGTGACAGCGTTGTGGGTGATCACCAGGAAGCGGGTGTCGGTGAGCCGTCTCATCTCGTCCAGCAGGCGGCAATAGCGGTCCACATTGGCGTCATCCAGCGGTGCATCGACCTCATCCAGCACGCAGACCGGCGACGGGTTGGACAGGAAGATCGCGAAGATCAGCGCCGTGGCCGTCAGCGCCTGCTCGCCGCCGGACATCAGCGACATGGTCTGCAACTTCTTGCCCGGCGGGCAGGCCATGATCTCAAGCCCGGCTTCCAGCGGGTCGTGGCTCTCGGTCAGCTGCAGCTCCGCGCTGCCGCCTCCAAACAGGGTGACGAACAGATTGCGGAAATGCCCGTCCACGACATCGAAGGCCTCAAGCAGACGGGCGCGCCCTTCGCGTGACAGCGTGTCGACCGCCTTTCGCAGGCGGGCCACCGCCTCGGTCAGCTCATCGCGTTCGCCGGACAGGCGCTGGCGTTCGCTGTTGAGTTCTTCAGCCTCTTCATCGGCGCGCAGATTGACCGCACCCAGGCGTTCGCGGGCCAGACGCGCCTCATCCAGCCGGCGTTCGATCTCCTGGGCGGAGAGCGCCTGATACTCGCTGCCATCAACGCGCACGCCGAGCGCTTCAGGGGTTTCGCCGGTCGCGTCCTGCAGGCGCTCGCCGGTCTCGGCGATGCGTTCGCGGGCCGCGTCCAGCTTGGCGGACGCCGCTGCGCGCGCCTCACGCGCGGCGCTGGCTTCACGTTCGGCCGCGCGCAGCGTGCTGTCCACATCCTTGTTGCGCGCTTCGGCCTCGACCACCGCGTCGCGCGCATGGCGGGCTTTTGATTCGGCCGCCCCGAGGGCGTCGTAAAGCGCGCTGCGCCGCGCCTCGATCGCCTCCGGTGCGTTGCGGGCCGTTTCAAGCCCGGCTTCGGATTCACTGCGCTTGGCTTTGAGGGCCTCAACCCGCTCGCGCGCGGCGTCGGAGCGCCGCCGCCAGTCGGCTTCTTCGCGCTCCAGCGAAGCGACGCGATGGCGCCGGCCCTGAGCTTCTCGCTTCACGCTCTCCAGCGCTGCGCGGGCGTCAGCGGCGGCGGAACGCGCCGTCTCCGCATCCTGACGCGCGCGACCCAGCAACGCCTCGCCGTCATCGGCGGTGTTCAGTTCCGCGTAGGCGGCTTCAGCGGCTTTGGCTTCCTCAGCTGCCTCATCGCGGGCCGCCTCGGCTCTTGAAAGCGCTTCAGCGAGATTGGCGCGGCGCGCCTCTTCGAGGGCGGCTTCAGCGCTGGCGGATGCGAGGCGGCGTTCGGCCTCGCTCAGCGCGGCGTCGGCGCTGCGGCGTCCCGTTTCAGCTTTAGCTTCGGCCTCGCGGGCGGTCTGCAAGGCGCTGGCGGCTTCATCGGCTGTCTCGGCATTATCGGCGGAGCGCCGTTCAGCCGTCGCGATCTCGGCTTTGAGATCGGTCAGGCGATTGCGCGTTTCCAGACGCACCGCCGCAGCCGAAGGCGCGCCGGCGCTGGCCTGAAACCCATCCCAGCGATAAAGCCCGCCTTCGCGCGTCACCAGCCGCTGACCGGGCTGCAAGGCGCCGGCCAGGCGTTCGGCGGCTTCTGGGGAATCGACAACGCCGATGGCCGCGAGGCGGGCGGCAAGCTCGCGCGGGGCCTCAACGGCCTTATCGAGCGGCGTGACCTCGCCGGCGAAGGCCTGCGCCCTGATGGCTGAGCCGGTCCAGCGACGCGCCGCACCGGTGTCTAGCGAAGCTTCAAGATCATCACCCAGCGCAGCGGCGAGCGCCTTCTCAAAGCCGTGCTGCGCCGTCACGGCATCAAGCACGCCGGCCTCGTCGCCGCTGCTTGCAAGCAGGCGCTCAAGACTGGCGCGTTCGCGGTCCAGGCCAGCCGCTTCGGCGCTGGCGGACTGGGCGGCTTCCCGGGCGGCTTCGGCGCGTTCGCGCACCTGGGTGAGTTGGGCGCGGGCCGTTTCTACGGCGGCCCGTGCAGTTTCAGCGGCTTGGCGTGCGGCGTCGGCTTCGGCCTGGCTGCTGTGAAGATCAGGTGGTGCTGCGGCTTCGCACTCGGCCATCGTTTTGGCGGCGCGGGCGTGTTCGGCTTCGGCGCGTTGAAGACGGGCGCGGGTCTGTTCCTCGGTCCGGCGGGCCGCTTCAAGCGCGGCGCGATGATTGGCGCTCTCCGCTGCGCGCAGATCGAGGCGTTTCTCCGCCGCTGCCCGCTGCTCATCGGCGTGGGCGAGGGCGGCTTCGGCGCGTTCCTGTGCGCCTTGATCGTCCTTGCCGTCTTCTCGCACCCGCTCCAGCGACTGGTGAACCCGCTCCAGCGCCTGTGCAGCCTCGTCAGCCAGATGCGCTTCGCGTTCCGCGCCGGCGTCGATCTCCACAAGGCGAGCTTCAAGCCGCGTGATTTCGCTGCGTGCGGTTTCCAGATCGCGCTCAAGCCCGTCGCGCTCGCGTTCGATGAGCCTCAGCGCGGCGGCGGCTTCAGCCTCGGCCTCGCGCAAAGGCTGGATGGTGGAGGAGGCGGCTTCGGCCGCGCTGGCCGCGCTGGCGGCGATGCGGATCGCCTCAGCCGCGACCGCTTCGATCTCACCATGTTCGGCTTCGGCCGAGGCGACAGACTCATGCGCATCGCGCCAGCGCCTTAGCCAGACCAGGGCTTCAAACTCGCGGATCTGACCTGAAAGCTTGCGATAGCGCGACGCCTGGCGCGCCTGACGCTGCAGACCCTGATAGCGGCTGTCCAGCTCGTCTACGATTTCAGCCAACCGATCGAGATTGGCTTCGGCGGCGTTGAGCTTCAGCTGAGCCTCACGCCGCCTTGCCCGGAGCCCGGCGACGCCGGCGGCTTCTTCCAGAACGCGGCGTCGGTTTTCCGGCTTGGCGTTGATCAGCTCGCTGATCTGGCCCTGGCGCACCAGCGCCGGAGAATTCGCGCCCGTGCCCGCGTCAGCGAAGAGAAGCTGCACGTCTTTGGCGCGCACATCCTCGCCATTGATCTTGTAGTCAGAACCTTTGCCGCGCGCGATGCGGCGTACGACCTGCAGAAGGTCGGCATCGTTGAACCGGGCCGGAGCGGTGCGCTCGGTATTGTCCACCCAAAGGGTGACCTCAGCGTGGTCACGCGAGGGGCGCGAGTCGGTTCCGGCGAAGATGACATCTTCCATGCCGCCGCCGCGCAACGACTTGGCCGAGGTCGCGCCCATCACCCAGCGCAGGGCTTCAAGCAGGTTGGATTTGCCGCAGCCGTTCGGGCCGATGACGCCGGTCAGCCCGGCGTCAATGCGCAGCTCCGCCGGTTCGACGAAGGACTTGAAACCCGCCAGGCGAAGCTGGGTGAACTTCACACCACCCTCCTCAACGCCTCGTCCGGATATCTTGTGATCCGCGTCCTAGGCGTCGCTGTCATCCACATTTTCGCCGCCGCTTTCGGCGCGAGCCTTGTAGTGAAGGATGATTCGTTCAAACGAGTCTGCGGTGAATTCCGCAGGAATGCTGCCCTGCTCGTCGACCAGCGGCTCGCCGCCGACAGCGTAGACAAGGCCGCCGCCGTCCGGGCCGCGCGCTGTCTCAAGCAGCTCGCCATTGAAGATGAAAGTCGGCGTGGAGCCTATGCCGTCCGCAACCGCCTGGTCGTTCGCCTGGCGGACCTGTTCAAGCAAAGTCTCGTCAGTCAGGCAGGTGCGGTAACGTTCATCGGTGAAACCGGCCGAGCGCGCGATTGCCTGTAGTTGGTCATTCGCATTGCCGGCCTGCATCGCAACGAAAAGCGCGCGCTGCTGCTGGAAGAGCACTTCCACGATCTCCAGATAGCCCTCATCGTCCTCTGCGCAACGCGCCAGCATAAAGCCGGCAACAGCGAGCTGGACCTGGCCGGTCAGCATTTCACGAAAGACGTAACGCACCTCGCCCTCGTCGATATAGCTTTGCAGCGACGGCATGACGGTGTTGTGGAATACGCCGCAGCCGCCGCAGGCGACCGAGGCGTATTCCACCATCGTGACCGGTGCGTCCGGCGAACCCTTGGCGACATCGTCTTCACGCTCGAACGCGCCGCGCCCGGAGTCTGCGGCCCCGCCGCCTCCGCCACAGGCTGCGAGCACCAGGCCGGCGGCGAGGCTGGCTGCGGTAAGAAGTCGCCGGGTGAGCGTCATGAGTAGGGCTCCATCATCGTGTTGGCGCACGGGCTGCGCATCAGGTTTTGTCCGGCGGGCTGTCGCTTGAAACGATATCGCGCCGCCAGCGCTCCAGTGTCTGTTCTAAACGGGCTTGCGGGGATGCTTCCACCGATTGGGGCGCCTGACCAGTGGTTTTCACGATTCTTTGAGGCCGCGCCCGCGCCGGGCTGGTCATGCCCTTCAGAGCGCCCTGGACAATGCGCAGCCGGCGCACCGGCTTGCCGGAATAGGCCGCGACGCGATCGAGAATCTGCGCCGACTGGGCTTCGATCAGCGCAGCTGCGGGTCCTTTGGCGCGCACCACGAGCGCCGTTCCGCCGGCGCCGGACTGATAGCGTTCCGGCTGCGACCAGGCGGCCAGCGGCGCGCCGACAATCTCCACCCAGCGTTCTGAAAGCTCGCTGACACCGGGCCCGAAGCGTTTCGCCATCGGCCGGACGACCTTGGCGACCGCATCGGCTACGGGCCTAGCGCCGGCGCGCGGCGCGCGACCGCGATGCTCATTCGCCCAAGCGAGCGCCTCGCCGGCTTCGGTCGAACCGAAGCCCTTGACGCTGATGCGTCTGCGATGCGGCGTTGACCGGGGCGGATCGCGATCCAAGCTCATAGGGCGACCATCGCGCCCGGCTGGCGCGCTGGCAAGGCGGTTTGGCGGGGATTCATGGCGGGCAGGCGCAGCGAGTGTGAGACGCAAAGCGCGCGCGAGAACGCAGCGGAGCTGCGTGCGCGGCTTCTGGACTGGTATGACCGCCAGGGGCGAACCCTGCCCTGGCGCATTCGGCCTGAGGATCGCGCGAGCGGAACCATGGCCGATCCGTATGCGGTCTGGCTGTCTGAAATCATGCTGCAGCAGACCACGGTGGCCCACGCTGCGCCGTACTGGCTCGAGTTTCTGAAACGCTGGCCGGGCGTGCGCGACCTGGCCGCTGCGGATCGCGAGGATGTGCTCGCGGCCTGGGCCGGGCTTGGCTATTATGCGCGGGCCCGCAATCTGCACGCCTGCGCCGGTGCGGTGTGCGAGCGTCATGATGGCGTGTTCCCGAACACATTGGACGAATTGCGCGCCTTGCCGGGCATTGGCGAATACACCGCCAACGCCATTCGCGCCGTCGCGTTCGACCGTCCTGCAAGCGTCGTCGATGGCAATGTGGAGCGCGTGCTCTCGCGCCTGTTCAGTCTGGAAACCCCGCTTCCTAAGGCGAAGCCGGAGATTCGCACGCTCGCCGGCGAACTCGCCGACCCGGCCCGGCCCGGCGATTATGCGCAGGCCCTGATGGACCTCGGAGCGACGGTATGCACGCCGAAATCACCTCAGTGCGAAGCCTGTCCGTGGACCGCCGCCTGCAGCGCGCGCGCGGCGAGCCGGCAGACGGAGTATCCTAAGAAGCTGAAGAAGAAGCCCAAGCCGGTCCGGCGCGGGGTGTGCTTTCATGTCGTCGGACAAGCCGAGGGCGGCGCATCAGGGCTTTGGCTGCGCACTCGTCCCGATGAGGGGTTGTTGGGCGGCATGCTGGAGCTGCCGGGCCCTGCGTGGTCCGCTGAATCTGCTGACTGGCGCGCATCCGCGCCTTTTCATGCCGACTGGCACGAAGCCAACCCGGTCAGCCATGTCTTCACCCATTTTCAGCTGGAGCTGCGCGTAATGTGCGCGGACGCGCCGGAAGACTGGCGCCCGCCCGAAGGCCGTTTCGTTACGCTGGAGATGCTGGGCGAAGTCGCCCTGCCGAGCGTGATGATGAAGGCGGCGCGCGCCGGTCTGAACCAGGCCTGAGCAAAACAGAACACGCGTCTGCGCCCTGATGCGCGGTGCAGGAAACGCTGTTTCCGCGCTTATGCGGTCTGCGCTTCGCGTTCGGCTCTGATGCGTGAACGCAGCACGTCGATCGGGGCCAGTGCGCCCTTGCTGCGCACATGCCAGAAGGTCCAGCCATTGCAGGACGGCGCGCCTTGAACATGAGCGCCGATCTGGTGGATGGAGCCGGCCTCGCCGCCCGCCGTCACCGAGCCGTCCGCGCGCACGCGCGCGGTGCGCCGTCCCTGGGCGCAGTAGAGCGTATCGCCCGGCTTGATGAGGCCGGCTTCGACCAGCGCGCCGAACGGGATGCGCGGCAATTGGCGTTTGGACTGCGTCACCTGAAGCGCGGACGGGTCGCCGGGTTCGATCGCATCAATGCGTTTGCGCGCGAGTGCTGCGTAATCGGGGTCGGCGTCAACGCCGATGAAATGGCGCCCGAGCTTGCGCGCCACCGCGCCGGTCGTGCCGGTGCCGAAGAAGGGGTCCAGCACGACCTGGCCGGGATCGGTGCTCGCCAGCAGCACCCGGTGCAGGAGCGCTTCCGGCTTCTGCGTCGGGTGCGCTTTCTTGCCGTCAGACAGTTTCAGCCGTTCTGACCCCGCGCAGATCGGTAAAGTCCAGTCAGAGCGCATCTGAACGCCCTCATTGAGCGCCTTCATCGCCTGATAGTTGAAGGTGACCTTTGCGTCCCTGGTCTTGGCCGCCCAGATCAGCGTTTCGTGGGCGTTGGTGAAGCGCGTGCCCTTGAAATTCGGCATCGGGTTGGACTTGCGCCAGATCACGTCATTCAGGATCCAGAAGCCCATATCCTGAAGGAAGGCGCCGACGCGGAAAATATTGTGATAGCTGCCAATCGTCCACAGCGCGCCATCGTCTTTCAGGACACGGCGGGCCTCGGTCAACCAGGCGCAGGAAAACAGATCATAATCGTCGAAATCGCCGACCTGGTCCCATTCAGCATTGACCGCATCGACCATGGAATTGTCCGGCCGGTGCAGATCGCCGCCAAGCTGAAGATTATAGGGCGGGTCTGCGAAGATCAGATCAACGCTGCCGTCGGGCAGCGTCTTCATGATCTCCACGCAGTCGCCGTGGAGGATCTGGTCTACGGGAAGCTTGTCCCTGATATCACCACCCACTGCGCATTCCTTTCGCAAACCGCTGATTCCCCACCGATGAATCGATGCGGCTTACCACTTTGCTAACGTGCGAATCGCCAGTGTCGTTTTCTGCGGCTCAGCCAGTCGCGCCGCCCGCCTTCGCGGCCTCTGCGACCGGGCGATAGCTTAACCGATGAATGGGGCAGAGGCCCAGCTGTACAAGGGCTTCGCGGTGAGCGGGGCTGGGATAGCCCTTGTGACCGGCAAAGCCGTAGCCCGGAAAACGGCTTTCAGCTTCAGCCATCAGCCCATCGCGGGTCGTTTTCGCGATGATGGAGGCGGCCGAGATACATGCCTCTACCCGGTCGCCGCCGACAATGGCGCGCGCCGGCGCCGGCAGGCCCTCTGGGATCCGATTGCCGTCAATGAGCACCTCATCCGGCGTTTCAGCCAGCGCAGCGACGGCGCGGGCCATGGCGCGCATGGTGGCGTGCAGAATATTGAACGCGTCGATTTCAGCCGGCTCGGCGATGCCCAGCCCAACCAGGGCGCGCTCGCGAAGGGCCTCAGCGAGCGCCTCACGGCGCCGGGCGGTAAGCGTCTTGGAGTCAGCAAGCTTTTCCAGCCCGGAGCGGTCTTCGGGCAGGATCACCGCCGCGGCCACTACAGGCCCGGCGAGCGGCCCGCGCCCGGCCTCGTCCACGCCGGCGATGAGGGGCCTGCCTGTCAAAACGTCTCTCCATCAAGCATGTCTTCGCAATGAGTTTAGAGTAGGCTCAATTGGCGCGCATCCTCGCCGGGCGGTCTGAAGAGGTCGGTGCGCAGCGGCTCGCGCGGCGTGTCGAGTTTCAGGCGTCTCAGCGCGGTCTTGAAGCGTTTCGCGATCAGCTCAGCGACCGGGCCTTCGCCAACGCCGCGCCTGCCGAAGGTCGGATCGTAATCGCGTCCGCCGCGCGTCTGACGGATGAGGCTCATGATCTTCGAGGCTGCGGCGGGACGCTCTTCCTTCAGCCATTGCTGAAACAGGTCACGCACTTCCAGAGGCAGGCGCAGGAGCACATAGCCGGCGGAACGCGCGCCGACGTTCGCGGCCGCCTGAAGCAGGTTTTCCAGCTCGTGATCGGTCAGGCCGGGAATGACCGGCGCGGTCATGACCGTGACCGGTATGCCGGCCTTGGCGAGCGCTTCGATCGCATCCAGCCGGCGTTCAGGCGAGGAGGCGCGAGGCTCCATCGCGCGTGAAAGCCGGCGATCCAGCGTTGTCAGGGAAATCGCCGCGCCCGCCAGCTTCTGTTCGGCGAGCTCCGCCAGCAGGTCGATATCGCGGGTGATGCTGGCCGACTTGGTGATAATCTTCATCGGGTGGCGGGTCTGAACGAAAACTTCCAGCAGCGAGCGGGTGATCTGCAGGCGCCGCTCCATTGGCTGATAGGGGTCTGTGATCGCGCCGATCATGATCGGCTCAGCCTGATAGCCAGGCTTGGACAGCGCCTTGCGCAAAAGCCCCGCCGCGCCAGGCTTGAACAGGATGACGCTTTCAAAGTCGATGCCGGCGGAATAGCCCCAATAGGCGTGGGTCGGGCGCGCATAGCAGTAGACACAGCCATGTTCGCAGCCGCGATAGGGATTGATCGACCGGTCAAAGCCGATGTCCGGGCTGTCGTTTTTTGAGATGATCGTGCGCGAACCGTCCTTCACCAGACGGGTGGCCAGCTTGGGCGGCTTGCGGTCCTGATCATTCCAGCCATCGTCAAACGGCTCGCGGGTCTCGCTCTCATAGCGACCGGCCGCATTGGATTTCGCCCCGCGACCACGCGGTTGCAAAACGGCGGGCAGGGGCGATGACGGGCGAGCTTTCGGCGTGTGAGCACTCATGAAGGCGAGGCTATCGCGCGAAACAGAACATAACAAGAACAATTTCGCATTGACTTCTGCCCATCGGCACGGGCAAATCCATGTCATGCTTCGCGTCTTTCCTGTCATTCCGGCCTTGAACGCTGCTGCGCATCTGCCGGCGACCATCAACGCTCTGGGCGAAGGGCTGCGCACCGGGCTGATCGGCGACTGGACCCTGGCCGATGGCGGGTCCAGCGACGCCAGCGTGTCGATCGCGAGGCGGGCGGGCTTCCGCATCGTGACCGGTGCGACGGGTCGCGGCGGTCAGCTGGCGGCGGGCGCTGAGGCGGCCAGCTGCGCCATGCAGGCGGGCGACGCCTTCTTATTTCTCCACGCCGACACGATTCTTGAGCCCGGCTGGACGGGGTGCGTGCGCCGCCATCTGGAGATCAGCGCGCACGCCGATCGGGCCGCAGCCTTCAGCTTCGCCCTTGATGACAACAGCGCGGCGGCGCGGCGGCTTGAGCGGAGCGTGAACTGGCGCGCGCGGGTGCTGAAGCTGCCCTATGGCGATCAGGGTCTGCTCATCACCAAGGCCTTCCATGATCGGCTGGGCGGGTTCAAGCCCTGGCCCCTGTTTGAAGATGTGGATCTGGTCCGCCGCATCGGGCGGCGACGGCTTGATATTTTGCCGGCCCGTGCGGTAACCAGCGCGGAGCGCTTCCGGCGTGAGGGGTATCTGAAGCGTTCGGCGAAGAATATGAGCCTTCTGACGCGCTATTATCTCGGCGCCGATCCCGCTTCGCTGGCGCGAGCCTATCGCGCCCGATGAAGCCTCGGCTCGTCGTTTTCGCCAAGGCGCCGGTCATAGGCGGCGCCAAGACCCGGCTCGCCGCCGGGATCGGCAAGGTGCAGGCCTGGCGTCTGCATCGTGCGATGACAGCGCGCATTCTGCGAGCGGTGACCGACCCGCGTTGGGAGACCGTGTTGGCGGTCAGTCCGGACAGCGCGGCGTCTCGCCGGTTTCCGCGGGTGTGGCCGGTCGATATTGCGCGTATCCCTCAGGGCGATGGAGATCTCGGCGTGCGCCAGATGCGTGTGTTCGGCGCGAGGCGGCCGGTCTGCGTCATCGGGACTGATGCGCCCCAGATCGTGCGTGCCGATATCGCTGCGACCTTCGCGGCGCTGAAGCGCCATGATGCGGTCATCGGTCCGGCGGCGGACGGCGGCTACTGGTTGCTGGCGCTGGACGCGCCGGCGCCTGCGATTCTGTTCGACGGAGTACGCTGGTCGCACCCTCAGACGGGCGCCGATCTGGAGGCGCGCCTTCGAGCGTGCGCACTAGGCCGCATAGCCAGGCTTCGCGTTCTCCGAGATATTGATCGGGCATCCGATGTGCGCGCCGGCTTCTCCGGTCGTTGAGGGAGGCCGCAGCAATGGACAGCGAGCGCGTTCTGGTTCTCGGCGCGAAGGGGCGGTTTGCACGCGCCGCGATCTCAGGCTTCGAAGCAGAAGGCTGGTCGGTTCGCGCTGCTGCGCGAAGCTGGACGAGCCCCCCCGCCGGCGCCGAACAGGTGAGCCTCGACGCTTTCGATGCGCCTTCTGTGGCGCGCGCGGCCGAGGGCTGTTCTGTCATCGTCAATGCGCTGAACCCGCCTTATCCGAAATGGGCGGACGCCCTGCCGCGCTTCACCGCCAATACGCTCGCCGCAGCGCGATCCAGCGGTGCGACGGTGATGCTGCCTGGCAATGTCTACAGCTATGGATCCGGCATGCCGGAGGTGCTGGATGAGACGACGCCGCACGCCCCGACCACGCGCAAAGGGCGGCTGCGCGAAGCAATGGAGGCCAGCTATCGCGAGGCTGCGGGCGACGGCGTGCGTACGGTTATCCTTCGCGCGGGTGACTTCATCGAGGGCGCGGATACCGGAAACTGGTTTGAAACCCATATGGGCGCGAAGCTTGATAAGGGCCGCTTCGTTTATCCCGGCCCGCTCGATCGCGATCACGCCTGGGCCTACCTGCCGGATTTGGGCCGGGCGATGGCTGCGCTGGCGACACGCCGGTCACAATTTGAGTCCTTCGAGACAATCGGCTTCCCAGGTTGGACGCTCACCGGCGATGAACTGGTCGCTCAGATCAATACGCTGCTCGACCGCTCGCTGAACGTCTCCGGCATGCCGTGGACGATGATCCGCCTTCTGGGCCTGGTGTGGGCGCAGGGGCGTGAGGTCGCCGAGATGGCCTATCTCTGGTCAAACCCGCACCAGATCGATGGCGCGAAGTTCGCCGCCCTCCTTCCGGAGTTCGAGGCCACCCCCGTCACCGAAGGGCTTGCTGCGGTATTACGTCGGATGGGCCTGCTTTAGCGTCTAGTCGGTCTGCAACGTCTCCAGGCGTTTCTGGAGGCTGATCATATCCTGCCAGGCGCGCGCCTTTTCCGCCGGTCGTCGCAGAAGAAACGCCGGGTGGAAGACGGGCAGGGCCGGGATGGTTTCGCTCTCGCTGACCCGGTATTCCGCCCAGCGTCCGCGCAGGCTCATAATCCCGGATTTGGCGTGCAGCAGGGTCTGTGCGGCGATGCCGCCGGCGAAAACAAGCAATTTGGGTTTCGACAGTTCGATATGGCGCTCTGCGAAGGGCCGGCAGGCTTCGATTTCGGCATCGGTGGGTTTGCGGTTGCCCGGTGGACGCCAGAACACGACATTGCTGACATAGACCTGTTCAGGATCGAGCCCTATGGCGGCCAGCATCCGGTCCAGAAGCTGACCGGACCGACCGACGAAGGGCGCGCCGCGCTCGTCCTCCTCCCGTCCCGGGCCTTCGCCGACCACCATGACCGGGCTTTTCGGATCGCCGCGCGAGAATACGAGATTGCGCGCCGTATGCTTCAGCGAGCAGCCTTCGAATGAATCCAGCGTTGCTTTCAGGGCGTCCAGATCGTGCGCCGCGGCGGCCATGGCCCGACCGTCCTGGGCGGGTGCGTCCTCACCGTGATCACGAGCGAACCCGGCTGCGCGCGCCGCCGCCGGGGTTGCGGCCGGGGCGGGAGGTCCGCCGGCATCCTTGCGCGCTGGCTCGGCGCTTCCGGTCGGCGGGCGTCGACGCGCTTGCGGCGCAGCGCCGGGCAGGGGCTCGATTCCGGCAAGCGCCCACCAGTCGGTTAGGCTCTTCAGCGCGCGACGCTTGTCCTCGTCAGGAGCGTTCAGGTCAGTCTGGCTCATTGCGCCCGTGCTTTCCTTCGCGTGCAGGCCGCCGCCCGCCTCTGTTCCAGGCGCGGTCGCGCTCTAGCTGAACTCATAAGGGTAAGCTAAGACCAGCACTGAAGAACGCAAAGCGCACAGCGCGGCTCGACGGTCGCGCGCCGGGGCCAAACAAGACAGAGTATGAGGAGAGATCATGTCCGAAGCCGTTGAACGGGACTCCATGGAGTATGACGTCGTGATCGCCGGAGCGGGGCCGGCCGGTCTCGCCGCCGCCATCCGCTTTAAGCAGCGCTGCGAAGAAACCGGGCGGGACCTGTCCATCGCCGTCATTGAAAAAGGCTCTGAAGTCGGCGCGCATATCCTGTCCGGCGTTGTGTTTGATCCCAAGGCGCTGGACGAACTCATCCCGGACTGGCGCGAAGACCCGGCCAACCCGTTCGACACCCAGGTCGATGAAGACAAATTCCTGATCATGGGCCCGGGCGGTTCGATCGCAGTGCCTGGCTTCGGCATGCCCGGCTTCATGCACAATCATGGCTGCTATATCGGCTCTCTGGGCACGCTGTGCCGCTGGTTGGCTGAAAAGGCCGAGGCGATGGGCGTGGAAATCTATCCCGGCTTCCCGGCGGCTGAACTGATCGAGGAAGACGGGGTCATCAAGGGCGTCGTCACCGGCGATATGGGCGTGGCCCGCGACGGCTCGCACAAGGATATGTACCAGCCCGGCATGGAGCTGCGCGGCAAGTATGTGCTGCTGGCCGAAGGTGCGCGCGGATCGCTGTCGAAGAAGGCGATCGCGCGGTTTGGTCTTGATGAGGGCCGCGAGCCTCAGAAATACGGCATCGGGATGAAGGAGCTCTGGCGGGTCAAGCCGGAGCACCACAAGAAGGGCCTGGCTCAGCACTCCTTCGGCTGGCCGCTGGACAACAGCACCGGCGGCGGCGCCTTCATGTATCATTTCGGCGATAATCTGGTGTCGATCGGCTTCGTGGTGCACCTCAATTACAAGAACCCGCACCTGTTCCCGTTCGGCGAGTTTCAGCGCTACAAGACCCATCCGGAAATCGCGCCGATCTTTGAAGGCGCGGAACGTCTGTCCTATGGCGCGCGCGCCATCACCGAGGGCGGATACCAGTCCGTGCCCAAGCTCGCCTTCCCCGGCGGCGCGCTGATCGGCTGCTCGGCGGGCTTTGTGAACGTGCCGCGCATCAAGGGCAGCCATAATGCGATGAAGACCGGCATGCTCGGCGCTGAAGCCGCCTTCGACGCGCTCGCCGCTGGTCGCGCGGGCGACGTGCTGGACGCCTATGAAGACGCCTATGACGCATCCTGGGTGAAGACGGAGCTGAAGAAGGTGCGCAACGCCAAGCCGCTCTGGAGCCGCTTCGGCACCGCGATCGGCATCGTGCTGGGCGGGGCGGACATGTGGACCAACGAGCTGTTCGGCTTCTCCGTCTTCGGCACGATGAAGCATGGCGGCGCTGATCACGAGGCGACCAAACCGGCCGCCAAGTGCAAGCCGATCCACTATCCCAAGCCGGACAATGTTCTGACTTTCGACCGGCTCTCCTCGGTCTTCATTTCCAACACCAATCACGAGGAAGATCAGCCGGTGCATCTGAAGCTCGCCGATGCGGAGCTTCAGAAGCGTTCGGAGTATGATGTGTTCGGCGGCCCGTCCGCGCGCTATTGCCCGGCGGCGGTCTATGAGTGGGTGACGCCGGACGAGGGCGGTGAAGCGAAGTTCGTGATCAACGCGCAGAACTGCGTCCACTGCAAGACCTGCGACATCAAGGATCCGAACCAGAATATCAACTGGACCACGCCGGAAGGCGCGGGCGGGCCGAACTATCCAGGCATGTAGCGCGACCGTTTCTTTATCTTGGGCCTGACTTGAAAGCGAGAACGAACGTGATCCGCGCACCGCGCGTCTTCTGGCTGATGATGGCTGGCCTTGTTCTGGCCGGGGCGGGGTCGTGCATGTCACGGCCCGGCTTCCTGGAGCCGGATGAGGCGCCGCCCTCAGCTTACGGCGCTTTTCTGGCGGCGCGCTATGCCGGCTCTTCGCGCGAAGCCTCTGAGGCGGCGCGCCTGTACGCTGAGGCGCTGGAGCAGGAACCCAACTCCGCCGTCATCTCCGAGAACGCCTTCCTGTCAGCCCTTGTGGCCGGGGATTTCGCGCGCGCGGATCGGGCCGCTATGGCCTCGCGCCGCAATGCCGAAGACGAGGCGCGCCTGGCGGGCATTTATCTGATGGCCGGGGCGCTGGCGGATCGTCGCGAGATACGTTCAGTGGAGGGTCGCGCCATCGCCGGCCCGTTCGCTGAAGTCGTGCGCCAGATGATTGAAGATTGGGGTCGGATCCAGCGCGAGGGCGCCGATGAGGTGGCCCGCGAACGCGCCGCCGCCACGCGCAGCGCCCGTCGCTACGCCACCTACTGGTTTGTCCACGACGCGCTGGTGTTTGAGGCTGCAGGCCGCGTTGGGGAGGCCGAAGAGGCCTATCGCAACGCCATCGGCTCACTGCAGCTGAACGCGTTCACCACGCGCATGTTCGGCGAGTTTCTGGAGCGTCAAGGCCGTCGCGACGACGCAATCCGCTTTTACTCGCGACAGCTGGAGCGCACGCCGGGCGCGTATGATCTGCGTGTTGCCCTGGCGCGTGTCGAAGCCGGTCGCCGGGCTCCGCGCGCGCCGCACCCGGCTGAAGCCGCGGCGCGCGCGGTATTCGCGCCGGCGGCTGTGTTCGCGAACACCTCGCGCAGCGAATACGCCGCGCTCTACCTGCGCATCGTCCAGCGGCTCGACCCGCAGTTCCACCGCAACAGCTATTATCTCGCGGGCGTTCTGGAGCGCCTGTCTCTGTTTGAGGCCGCAGAAGGGGTCTATGTGGAGATCGCCGGCGGCGCTTTTGCTGAAGCCGCTGCGGTGGATCGCGCCTGGCTGCGGTTTCGTTCCGGCGACCGAACGGGCGGTGAGATGCTGGCCGAAGAGGCCAATACGCGTTTTGAGAGCCAGAACGCCCAGCTCTTGCTGGCCGACATCTATCGCGTCACTCAGCGCTGTGAGCAGGCTGCGCCGATCTATGCGCGTGCGGCGGCGGAGCGCGCGGACGGAATTGGCGGCGACCAGGACTGGCGTTTTGCCTTCTTTGAAGGGGTGTGCCGCCAGATCGGCGGCGATTGGCCCGCCGCAGAGGCGCTCTTTCTGCGGGCGCTGGAGATCGATCCTGAACAGCCGCGCGTGCTCAACCATCTGGGCTATAACTGGATCGTGCTGAACCTGAATGTCGAGCGCGGCTTTGAGCTGGTCAGCGAAGCGGCGCGCCTGTCGCCGGAAAACGGCTCCATCATTGACAGCCTGGGTTGGGGTTATTTCAAGCAGGGCCGGTTCGATGAGGCTGTCGCCCATCTTGAACAGGCCGTGGCGCTTTCACCCTATAATCCGACGATCAACTGGCATCTGGGCGATGCTTATTATCGCAGCGGACGTCAGCGTGAAGCCCAATTCCAGTGGCGTCGCGCGCTCAGCCTTCAGCCGGAAGAGCGCGAGCGCAGCCTGATCGAGACCCGTCTGGAAGCGGGGCTGGACGCGGCTCCGGCCGATCTGGAATGAGCCCGGCGCAGCAGCCGGCGGCGGACCTTGTCGAATTCGCACCGGCCAAGATCAATCTCACTTTGAGGGTCGGCCCGCCGCGCGGCGATGGCTACCATCCGCTGGATAGCCTGGTCGTGTTTTCGCGCGACTGGGGCGATGCGATCGGCCTCAGCGCGGCCGGCTCGCTCGGGCTGGAGTTGACCGGGCCCGGCGCCGACGCGTTGACCGGACTCAGCGATAATCTCGCGCTGAAAGCCGCCTATGCGCTGCGCGCCGCGGCTGGAAAGCCGGAGCTTGGCGCGCGCATCACGCTGGAAAAGCACTTGCCGGCGGGCGCCGGGCTGGGCGGCGGTTCAGCGGACGCGGCGGGCGTTTTGCGCGGACTCAACAGGCTTTGGGATTGCGGATTTTCGCTGAAGCAGCTGGCGGAGATCGGATCGGTTGTCGGGTCTGATGTTCCTGCCTGCGTTCATAGCGCGCCGCTGCGCATGACCGGGCGCGGGGAGGCGATCCAGCGCCTGGCGGCCTGGCCGGACCTTTATGCGGTGCTGGCCTATCCTGGCGAGGCCTTGTCCACCGGCGCGGTGTTCGCCCGCTATGACGAGGAGCATCCGCGCCCGATCGGGGAGGCGCGAACGCCCGCCGCAGGCAGCGTGGACCGGGCCATCGAGATCGCCGTGGGATCGGCCAATGATCTTGAGGCGCCGGCGCAGCAGCTCTCGCCTGTTGTCGGTGAGGCGCTGACGCTGCTGGGCGCCGCGCCCGGCGCCCGGATGGCGCGCATGTCCGGCTCCGGCTCCACCTGCCTGGCGATCTTTGTTGACGAGGCCGCCGCTGAGGCCGCCGCTGCGTCAATCGCTCTGGCCAGGCCGGGCTGGAGGGTTCGCGCCAGCCTTCTTGAGGGTGTGAAGCTTTGAGCGGGCTCGCCGCCTTCGTGATCTGGCCCGGGCTTGGAGCGGTGCTGACCAGCCTGTTTGTTGCGCTCTTGATGATGCGCGCCGGGGTTATCGATGAGCCCAACGCGCGGTCCAATCACGCTTCGCCGACGCCGCGCGCCGGCGGGCTGGGCGTGGTCGCTGGGCTCGGCGCGGCCGGGCTTATCGCGCTGAGCTATCCGGTCGCGCCAGCCGAGGCGGCTGTGGTCATCGGGTTTGCGCTCATGCTGGGGGCTTTGGGGCTCATCGATGACCTGTTCACACCCTCTTCAGTGCTGAAATTCGCCCTGATCACAGCGGCGTGCCTGATCGCGGCGGGGCTCGTCGGACCGGTCCGCGCTCTGGCGTTCAATGCGCAGATCGCTTTGCCGCTGGCCTATCCGATCGCGCTTCTCGGTTCGGGACTTTTCCTGTTCGTGGTCGTCAACGCATCCAATTTCATGGACGGGGCCGACGCCATGCTCGCTGCGGGTCTGATCCCGGCCGGGCTGGGCCTGGTGTTCGCGGGTCTGGCCACCGGCAGCCTGGCGACCAGCCTCGCCGGGGCGGCGCTGGCGGGCGGGCTGTTCGGTTTTCTTCTGGTCAACCGGCCGCCGGCCAGGGTGTTTGCCGGCGATGTCGGCTCGCTATGCGCCGGCGCCTTGTACGGGGCGGGCGCGCTGGCGTTCGCCGGCAAGGGTGTTCCCGGCTCGGTCTGGCTGGCGCCCCTCTTCGTGCTGCCGTTTCTGGCCGATGTGCTTTTGACGATGCTGCGCCGCGCGCGAGGCGGACGTTTGTCTCTGGCGGCGCATCGCGAGCATGCCTATCAGCGGCTCATCGCTTCAGGTTGGAGCCATGGGCAGACCGCCCTGGCCTATGCGGGGCTTTCCGCGGCGTGCGTGCTGGCGGGTCTGATCGCGCTGCAGGGGCCGGACTGGGCGCCGTTCGCTGTCTTCTGGTCAGCCGTCGCGGTGCTCAGCGCGGTCTATGCGGCGGCCTCGCGTATCGCTCAGTAGGCGCGTTCCACCACGAATTCTGCAAGGCCTGAAAGCGCGGAGCGCCAGGCATTGTCCGGGAAGCTGTCCAGCGCGGACTGGGCCGCCGCAGCGTGGCCGCGCGCCTGAGCCAGCGTGGCGTTCAGTCCGTCATGGCGCTTGATGATGGCGATGGCCTCATCCAGATCGCCATCGCGCTGATCGCGATCGCTCATGGTGCGGCGCCAGAAGGCGCGCTCTGAGTCGTCCGCCGTCTCCAGCGCCAGAGCGACGGGCAAGGTCATTTTGGCCTCGCGGAAATCATCGCCGGTATTCTTGCCCAGATCCGCAGCGAGCCCGCCATAATCCAGCGCATCATCGACGAGCTGGAACGCCAGTCCGAGCTCGCGCCCATAAGTCTCCAGACGCGCTTCGTCCGCCTTCGAGCAGCCGGCCAGAATGGCGGGCGATTGGGCCGCGGCGGCGAACAGCGCAGCCGTCTTGGCCTCGATAATGCTCATATAGGCGGCGCGGGTTGTGTCGATCTTGCCCGCCGCAAGAAGCTGACGCACCTCGCCCTCGGCAATCGTTGAGGCGGCTTGCGAGAGCACGTGCAGCGCCTCCATTGAGCCGGCCTCGACCATCAGCATGAAAGAGCGGGCGAAGAGGAAATCGCCGACCAGCACGCTGTGCGCATTGCCCCAGACCAGATTGGCGCTCTTGCGGCCGCGGCGCAGCTCGGACTCGTCAACGACATCGTCATGCAGAAGCGTTGCGGAGTGGATGAACTCCACCGCCGCAGCGAGATTGATATGACCATCGCCCTCATAGCCGAGCATGCGCGCCGTTGAGACGGTGATCAGCGGACGGATGCGTTTTCCGCCCGCTTCGACCAGATAGTGCGCGAGTTTCGGAATCAGCGGCGTCTGGCTGCCCATGCGCTCATCGATGACGGATTCCACACGCGCCATATCCTTCCCCGACAGCGCCATGAGCTGAGCGACGGGATCGAGTGTTGAAGCGTCCATGTTCGGCTGCGGAAGTCCGTTCACCGCAGGCCCCCTTGCGGTCGACCGTGATCGCGCAGAACAATAGGAAGGCGAACATGGGGCGGCAAGGACGTGCAGCCGTTCGCCGCAGGCCTTCCTCAGCTGATCTGGAGCACATTCGCGTGATTGAAGTCTTCGCCACCAACGATCCGGTGCGCCTGTCCTTTGCCCAGGCGGTGCTGCAATCGGCCGGCATCGAGGCGGTTGTGCTCGATGCAGAAACCTCCAGCCTGTTCGGCGGCTCGCTGCCGTGGATCAAGCGACGCGTCATGGTCGCCGAGGAGGATGCGGACGCCGCCCGGCGCCATCTCACCGACGCCTTGAAGGATCAGGACGGCGAGGACGGGTGAGCGCTGCGCCGTCGCAAACCGATGAGGCCGCCTTCCTGGGTGGGCGGATTTCGCTGCGCCAGCCGGTCAAAGGCTATCGCGCGGGGCTGGACGCCGCCCTGCTGGCTGCGGCCCTGGATGCATCGCCCGGCGATCGTGCGCTGGAGCTGGGCTGCGGCGCCGGCGCGGCGCTCCTGTCTGCGGGTGTGCTCTATCCCGAAGCCGACTTCCTCGGCCTTGAGCGCGAGGACGCGGCGTTCGCGCTCGCCTGCGCCAATGTCGAGCGCAATCGATTGTCCCAGCGTGTTCGGGTAGAGCAGGCCGATGCGCTCAGCTGGAAGGTGGAGCGCGATTTTGACGCGGTGTTCCTCAACCCGCCCTGGTATGAGCCGGGTGAAATCCGCGAGCCGCCGCCGGGCCGCAAGGCCGCCTGGATCGCGGATGCGGGCGGGTCGGCCTGGATTGATGCGGCCCTTAAGGCGCTGCGTCCGAAGGGCGTTCTGACGCTGATCCATCGCGCCGATGCGCTTCCGCTCGCGCTCAGCGCGCTGCAGGGCCGCGCCGGCGCGGTGTGCGTCAGACCGGTTCAGCCCCGATCCGAAAGCCCCGCGACGCGGGTGCTGGTGCGTGCGGTTAAAGGCGCGCGCACGCCATTGACATTACTCAGCCCGTTCATCCTTCATCCGGATGGCCCCACATCCGACTATACTCAGGACGCCGAAGCCGTTCTTCGCGGTCAGGCGGGCCTTGTCATGCGAGGCTAGCAACGCCATCTGCTCGACGAACCCTGCTGTCGTCTGGAGCTTTCATGTCTGTTGCCGAGAATCTGAAGTCCGCCGCTTTTTCCCTGTATGAACGCCTGCTTCCCGGATCGGCCAAGGTGCCGGTTGTGCGGCTGGAAGGCATGATCGCGGCGGGAGGGCGCGGCGGCGGACAGACGCTCTCTTTGCAGCGCGTTGAGAAGCTTCTGGAGCGCGCCTTCTCCATGAATGACGCGCCGGCGGTGGCGCTCCTGATCAACAGTCCAGGCGGCAGCCCTGTGCAGTCGCGCCTGATCTACCGGCGCATCCGGGCGCTGGCGGAAGCGAACAAGAAGACTGTGCTGGTTTTTTGCGAGGATGCCGCCGCGTCCGGGGGATACATGCTCGCGTGCGCGGGCGATGAGATCTTCTGCGACGGCTCGTCCATTCTCGGTTCGATCGGCGTGGTGTCTTCCGGTTTCGGTTTCACCGATGTGATGAAGAAGGTCGGCGTGGAGCGCCGGCTGAAGACAGCCGGGGCCGACAAGGTGCTGGCCGACCCCTTCGGTCCGGAAACGAAAGAGCAGTCGGAACGCCTGGAATCGATCATGGCGAAGATGCACGAGCAGTTCATCGACATCGTGCGCACCCGCCGCTCAGAAAAGCTCGCCGAAGACGCCGATCTGTTCACCGGCGCGGTCTTCATTGGAACCGACGCGGTGGCGAACGGGCTGGCCGATGGCGAAGCCGATCTGAAGGCTGAGCTTCAGGAGCGCTATGGCGAGGATGTGCGCATCAAGATGCTGGCGCCCAAACGCGCCGGGGCGCTGTCCCGCTTCGTCGGTTCGACCAGCGAAGTCCTCGCCGACACGCTGGAATCGCGAGGCCTTTGGGCGCGTTTGGGGCTCTAGGCTCCCATGTCGATCTTTGAACTCACCCTCCTTCTGGTGCTCGCTGCGGGCCTGATCTGGTTCTTTTTTCGCAAGCCGACCCGCGCCAGACGCGAGGAGGCCGCCGAGGCGGCGCGCAAGGCGGTGGAGGCGCGGGTGAAACGCGATGAAGACCGCGCTTCGGGCGGTTCTTGATTAGCCGGGCGGCGAGGCCTAGGGTCCGCGCGATTTTCCTGTCCGGCGCAGCGTCGCCGGCGCCCTCAAGATCACAGAGCGACCATGGCCGGAGCCACCCCGTCCTTTCAGGACCTGATCCTGCGTTTACAGAGCTATTGGGCGAGCCAGGGCTGCGCCATTCTGCAGCCCTATGACGTGGAGGTCGGCGCCGGCACGCTGCACCCGGCCACCACGCTGCGCTCGCTGGGGAGCAAGCCGTGGCGCGCGGCTTATGTGCAGCCCTCGCGCCGCCCCGCGGACGGGCGCTATGGCGAGAACCCGAACCGGCTGCAGCACTATTACCAGTTTCAGGTGCTGTTAAAGCCCAGCCCCAACAATTTGCAGGACCTCTACCTGGAAAGCCTCGACGCGATCGGGGTGGATCGCAAGCTGCACGATGTGCGTTTCGTTGAGGATGACTGGGAGAACCCCACGGTGGGTGCCTGGGGGCTGGGCTGGGAGGTCTGGTGCGACGGGATGGAGGTGAGCCAGTTCACATACTTCCAGCAGGTCGGCGGATTGGATGTGGAGCGGGTCTCCGGCGAGTTGACCTACGGTCTGGAGCGCCTGGCCATGTATATCCAGGGCGTTGAAAACGTTTACGATCTCGACTTCAACGGTGCTGGCATGAGCTATGGCGACGTTTTCCTGGAAAACGAGCGCCAGCACTCACGCTTCAATTTCGAACACGCCGATGTCGACATGCTGGTGCGCTGGTTTGAGGACGCGGAGACCCAGTGCAATGCCCTGCTTGCGCTGGACCCGCCTCTGCCTCTGCCGGCCTATGACTACTGTCTGAAGGCGTCTCACCTGTTCAACCTGGTCGATGCGCGCGGGGCGATCTCGGTTGCTGAACGGGCCAGCTGGATTGCGCGCGTGCGCGATCTTGCCAAGGGCTGCGCCAGCAAGTGGGTGGCGCTTGAAAAAGGAGAAGCCGCATGACCATCAAGCTCTATCACAACCCGCACTCGCGGGCCGTCATGATGCATTGGCTGCTGGAGGAAATCGGCTGCCCGTACGAGCTCGCGCCGGTGCAGTATGAGGACGGGTCGATGCGGTCGGAGGAATTCCTCGCCATCAACCCGATGGGCAAGATCCCGGCGCTCACCGATGGCGAGACCATTGTCACCGAGACCGCCGCGATCGCGATCTATCTGGCCGACAAGTACAAATCGCCGAACGACCTGGCGCCCGCCATCGGCGATCCCCGACGCGGCGAATATCTGCGCTGGATCGCCTTTCAGGCCGCCGCCGTCGAACCCGCCATGATGCAGGCCGGCGCCAAGTTCGAGACCAAGCGTCAGCAGGCTGGCTGGGGCAATGTCGAACTCGTCGTGGATGTGCTGGAACAACGCCTTGAGAAGGTCGACCCCTTCCTGTTCGGCGACTGGTTCACAGCCGCTGATCTGGTGCTGGGCGGCGCGATCGGCTGGGCCATTCAGTGGAAGCTCTTCCCGGCAAAGCCCGCCATGGCGGCGTACGCGCAGCGCTGCACCGAGCGCCCGGCCGCGAAGAAGACCTTGGGAGGCTGACCATGAGCGATCCGGTTCGCGCAGGCGACGCGCCGCTGCCCGTCGAGGTGGAGGCCGGCAAGACGTATTTCTGGTGCACGTGCGGTCGCTCGGCCAAACAGCCCTTCTGCGACGGCTCCCACCAGCCGACCGAATATGCGCCGCTCGCCTGGACCGCGCCGGAAACGAAACGCGTCTTCTTCTGCAGCTGTAAAGCCACCCAGGGTCAGCCGCTCTGCGATGGCAGTCACAACAAGCCCTGATTTCTTAAGGCCTTCATCTCATGTCCGAATTGCTGCTCGAGTTCTTCAGCGAGGAAATTCCCGCGCGGATGCAGGCGCGCGCCGAGGCTGATCTTGAGCGCCTGATGCGCGCGCAGCTGGACGCGGCGGGGCTGTCCTTTGAGCGCTTTGAGACCTTCTCCGGTCCGCGCCGTCTGGGTCTCGTCATCGATGGGCTGCCGGAAAAGACTGAAGACGTGCGCGAGGAGCGCAAAGGCCCCAAGGTCGGCGCGCCGGACAAGGCGATTGAGGGTTTCCTGCGCTCGGCCGGGCTGACCAGCCTGGATCAGTGCAAGATCGAGGCGGGCAAGAAGGGCGAGTTCTACATCGCCCTGATCGAGAAGCCGGGCCGGAACACCGCTGAAGTGATCGCCGAGGCCGTGCCGGAAATCGCGAAGGGCTTCCCCTGGCCGAAATCGATGAAGTTCGGCGAGGGCGATAAGACCCAGCGCTGGGTGCGCCCGCTGCAGCGCGTGATCTGTCTTCTTGGCGGAGCGGTGGTTCCGCTTGAGGTGTTCGGCATCGCCGCCTCCGATGAGACCGAAGGCCATCGCGTGCATGGGCGCGGGCCGTTCACGGTGAAAGACTTCGCCGATTATGAATCCACGCTGCGCCGCAACGGCGTGATCCTCGGCCGGGCCGAGCGCCGCGAGGCGGTGCTCGTCGGTGCGCGTCAGGTCTGCGCCGAGGCCGGGCTGGAGCTGGTCGAAGATGCTGGCCTGCTCGATGAAGTCGCAGGGCTGGTCGAGCATCCGGTTCCCGTGCTCGGCGAGATGGATCCCGATTTCCTCGACCTGCCGCCGGAAGTCATCACGCTGACGATGAAGGTCCACCAGCGCTATTTCGCGGTGCGCGACCCGAAGACCGGCCAGCTCGCGCCGAAATTCGTCATGCTGGCCAATCAGGACGCGCCCGATGGCGGCAAGGCGATCGCGCTCGGCGCGGCTCGTGTGCTGTCGGCGCGCCTCTCAGACGCCCGCCATTTCTGGGACGCGGACCTGAAGACCGGCCTCGACGCGATGGCCGGCGAGCTGTCCAAAGTCACCTTCCACGAAAAGCTCGGCACGGTCGCCGACAAGGTGGAGCGCGTCGCGGCGCTGGCGCGCGAGTTGGCCGACGCGGTGGGTGCCGATCCCGATCTCGCCGAACGCGCCGCGCGCCTGGCCAAGGCCGATCTGGTCAGCCAGATGGTCTACGAATTCCCCGAGCTGCAGGGCGCGATGGGGCGGTACTACGCGCTGAAGGGCGGCGAAGACCCCGCCATCGCCGACGCCATCCGCGATCATTACAAGCCGCAAGGCCCGTCCGATGACGTCCCGACCGCCCCGGTCAGCGCCGCGGTCGCACTGGCCGACAAGCTCGACACGCTGGTGGGCTTCTGGGCGATCGATGAAAAGCCCACAGGGTCGAAAGACCCGTTCGCGCTTAGGCGTGCGGCGTTGGGGGTTATTCGAACTATTCTCGATACGGAAACTCGCATCGAACTCGAAGACCCAATCCTCTTTGTCGACCTGATGCGCGAATTTCGAGGAGGTTTGAGATTAACTGACAGCCGATCGCCGATGAAAGAAAGAATAGGCGAGGTTGCGCGACAGCTAAAACGTGACCTTGCTCGCAAGCCATCCGGGGAAATTTTGCTGAAAGAAAGTGCGCGCCTAGCGGATCTTCCGTTCGCTGATGACGAGAAGCTAAAGGACCTCTTCTATTTCTTCCTCGACAGGATTTATCACAAGTATCGCGACATCGGATTCAGGCACGACGTTTTCAATGCTGCCGGCGATGTTGGTATTGAAGACGACTTGGTGTTGTTTGTTCGACGCGTAACTGAGCTGCAGGCCTTCATCGACACCGACGACGGCGCTGCGCTTCTGGCAGGGTATCGCCGGGCGGCGAATATTCTGAAAGCCGAGGAGAAGAAGGATGGCGCGGCTTATGACGGCGCGCCGGAGGCGGATTACCTCGCCGAGGCGCCAGAGCCTGAAGAGCGCGCGCTGATCGCGGCGCTTCAGTCCGCAGGCGGCGATGCGCAGGCGGCTCTGGAGCGCGAAGACTTCGAGGCTGCCATGTCCGCGCTGGCTTCCCTGCGCGGGCCGGTGGATGCGTTTTTCGAGGCGGTCACTGTCAACGCCGAGGAAGAGGTGTTGCGTCGCAACAGACTTTTGCTTCTATCGAAGATAAGAAGCGCGGTTCACACCGTCGCCGATTTCGACCGGCTTGAGGGCTGAGGCTCTCGCCGACTCATCGGCGGCGTGAAAAGACGAGAAGGGCCATGTCATGGCGAAGTGGGTTTATGCGTTCGGCGGCGGTTCGGCCGATGGCGATCGCGGGGACAAGAATCTTCTGGGCGGCAAGGGCGCCAATCTGGCCGAGATGGCCCGGCTCGGCCTGCCGGTGCCGCCAGGCTTCACCCTGACCACGGCGGTCTGCACCGCCTTCTATGACAATGACCGCAACTATCCCGACGCGCTGAACGACGAGCTGGAGGCCGCGCTCGCCGCGCTGGAGGCCATTGTCGACAAGCGGTTCGGCGATCCGGCTAATCCGCTGCTGGTCTCGGTGCGCTCCGGCGCTCGCGCCTCCATGCCCGGCATGATGGATACGGTGCTCAATCTAGGCCTCAACGATGAGACCGCCGAGGGCCTCGCGAAGCTCTCCGGCGACCGGCGTTTCGCGCTCGACAGCTATCGCCGCTTCATCACCATGTATTCCGACGTGGTGCTGGGCGTGCCGCACTCGGTCTTCGAAGAGCTTCTGGAGCGCTACAAGGAAGACCGCGACTATCAGCTCGACACTGAAATCTCTGCGGACGAATGGGCCGAGCTCATCGTCGAGTATAAGGCCGCGGTTCAGGACGCGCTGGGCCAGCCTTTCCCGACCGATCCGCGCGACCAGCTCTGGGGCGCGATCGGGGCGGTGTTCGGCTCCTGGATGAATGACCGGGCGATCACCTATCGGCGCATGTATGACATCCCGGCGAGCTGGGGCACGGCGGTCAATGTCCAGGCCATGGTGTTCGGCAATATGGGCGAGACCTCGGCCACGGGCGTGGCCTTCACGCGCGACCCGTCGACCGGCGAGAAAGCCTATTACGGCGAGTTCCTGATCAACGCCCAGGGTGAGGACGTGGTCGCCGGCATTCGCACGCCGCAATGCCTGACCAAGGATATGCGCGAGAAGATGGACGATCGCGAGCCGTCCATGGAAGAGGCGCTGCCGGAGGTTTTCGGCCAGCTTGCCGAGGTGTTCGACCGGCTCGAACGCCATTATCGCGACATGCAGGACATCGAGTTTACGGTCGAACAGGGCCGGCTCTGGATGCTGCAGACCCGCAATGGCAAGCGCACCGCCAAGGCCGCCCTTAAAATCGCGGTGGATATGGCCAGCGAAGGCCTGATCACCGAGGAAGAGGCGGTGCTGCGCGTGGATCCGTCCGCGCTGGACCAGCTGCTCCACCCCACCATTGATGAGAGCTATGAGCGCGACGTGCTGGCCAAGGGCCTGCCCGCCTCGCCGGGCGCGGCCTCCGGCAAGGTTGTGTTTGATTCCGATGACGCCGAACACCGCGCCGGGCTGGGCGAGAAGGTGATCCTGGTTCGCGTGGAGACCTCGCCGGAAGACATTCACGGCATGCATGCGGCCGAAGCCATCGTCACGGCGCGCGGCGGCATGACGAGCCACGCCGCGGTCGTGGCGCGCGGCATGGGCCGGCCCTGCGTCTCCGGCGCTGGCGAAGTGCGTATTGATGCGCAGGCGCGCACCTTCACGGCTCGCGGGCGCATCGTCTCAGAAGGCGATGTCGTCACGGTTGACGGCGCCACCGGCGAAGTGCTCGCCGGCGAAGCGCGCATGATCAAGCCGGAGCTGACGGGCGATTTCGCCACGCTGATGGGCTGGGCGGACAAGGCGCGCCGCATGCGCGTTCGCACCAATGCTGAAACGCCGGCTGATGTTCAAACCGCGCGCGAGTTCGGCGCTGAGGGCATCGGGCTGTGCCGCACTGAGCACATGTTCTTCGACGCCGACCGCATTGCGGCGGTGCGTGAGATGATCCTGGCTGAAGACCAGTCCGGGCGCATTGCGGCGCTGTCGAAAATCCTGCCCATGCAGCGCGATGATTTCGCGTCTATTTTCCGCATTATGGAGGATCGCCCCTGCACGATCCGGCTTCTGGACCCGCCGCTGCACGAATTCCTCCCGCACAGCGAGGACGATGTGCGCGCGGTCGCCGAGGCGACCGGCCTGCCGGCCGATTTGCTGATGGAGCGCGCCCGCGCGCTGGCGGAAACCAATCCGATGCTCGGCCATCGCGGTTGCCGGCTGGGGATCACCTTCCCGGAAATCTATGAGATGCAGGCCCGCGCCATCTTTGAGGCTCAGGCGGCGGTCGAGAAGGAGACCGGCGTCAAGCCGGTCGCCGAAGTGATGATCCCGCTGGTCGCTGCGGCCAGGGAACTTGAAATCCTGAAAGTGCGTGTGGAAGCGGTGGCGCGCGATGTCGGGCGCGAGACCGGGACCGCGCCGGTCTATCTTATCGGCACGATGATCGAGCTGCCGCGCGCGGCGCTGCGCGCCGGCGACATCGCCGAGCACGCGCAATTCTTCTCCTTCGGCACCAATGATCTGACCCAGACCACGTTCGGCCTGTCGCGCGATGACGCCGGCAAATTCCTCGGCGCCTATCTGGAAGCGCAGATTTTCGAGAAAGATCCGTTCGTCTCCATCGATCAGGACGGGGTGGGCGATCTGGTCGCCATCGCGGCGGAACGCGGTCGTGCGGCGCGCGAGGGGCTGAAGCTGGGCATTTGCGGCGAGCATGGCGGCGACCCGGCCTCGATTCGCTTCTGCGAGAGCGTCGGGCTCGATTATGTGTCCTGTTCGCCATACCGGGTGCCGATTGCGCGCCTGGCCGCGGCCCAGGCGGCGCTGAACACGAAGTCGTGATCGGCTTTGACTTCAATAGCTTCGCCCTGCACTTGAAGCGCCCGCGCAACATTACCAAATGATGGCTGAATAAAGGCGCGTTGACCGCGTCTGCACGCTTCGTGTAAGCGGGCGGACCTTTTGTTTCACGCCTTGTTCAGAGATCGCCCCTAGCGTTCAGAACATGGCCGCAAGACTGGCGCGCGCTATCTATCGGGCTGCGACCGTCTTGCGACACACCGATTGAGGAGGCCGTCATGGCGTCCACATTGCTGAAATCGCGCCTGAAGCTGGCGCTGAAGACCGCTGGCGGCGTCGCTGCTGCGGCGCTTGTCGCCTTCACCCTGCCGCTCGCCAATGAGCGTGTCGCCCAGCAGGACGAGCGCAGCGCATGGACCGCGCTGGCGAGCGCCTATGAGGCGTTTGACGCCGATGCGCCGATCGCGGCGCTCACCTTGATTGATGCGGCGGACGGCGTCTCGGTCGCAGCGCGCGGGATCGAAGATCTGCAGACCTTCGACAGCGATCATCTGCAATCGGCGCGCTTTTCCGAACGCGAGCGTCGCTGCCTGGCTGAGGGCGTCTTCTATGAAGCGCGCAGCGAGACGGTCTGGGGCCAGAAGGCGGTTGCTGAAGTGATCCTGAACCGGGTGCGCCACCGCGCCTATCCGAACACGATCTGCGAGGTCGTGTATCAGGGTTCCGAACGCGTGACCGGCTGCCAGTTCACCTTCACCTGCGACGGCTCAATGGAGCGCGCGCCCTACGGCCGCGGCTGGGAGCGGGCGCAAATGGTCGCCGACCACGCCATGATGGGCTTTGCTCAACCGGTCACCCGCCGCGCGACGCACTATCATACGACTGCTGTCGATCCGCACTGGAATGACAGCCTGGTGCGCACCCGCCGCATCGGCGAGCACATCTTCTACCGCTTCCCGAACCGGTCGGAGCGCCAGCTCCTGATGCTGGAACGCGAGGCGTAGACGCGGGCTTTGGCCTATGCCCCGGCGGGCGGCTTATGCCTCATCCATCCCGAAATCGAAATTGGGCGCTGAATGGGTCAGCGCGCCGACGCTGATCACATCGACGCCGGTCGCCGCGATATCGCCGACAGTGCCGAGCGTCACCCCGCCTGAGGCTTCCAGCATGGCGCGTCCGCCGGTTTGCGCGACTGCGGCGCGCAGATCGTCCAGGCTGAAATTGTCCAGGAGCACGCTTTCCGCGCCCGCTGCGAGGGCGTCATGCAGCTGATCCAGCCGGTCGATCTCGACGGCGACCCGCGTCATGTGACCGGCGAAGGCGCGCGCGCGGCGCACCGCTTCACCGACCGAGCCGCAAACGGCGACATGGTTGTCCTTGATCAGAATGGCGTCATCGAGCCCGAAGCGATGGCTCGCCCCGCCGCCGGCGCGCACCGCGTGAAGCTCCAGCGCGCGAAGCCCCGGCGTTGTCTTGCGCGTGTGAGCGATGACGGCTTTGGCATCGGCGGTCTGGTCGGCATAGGCGCGGGTGAGGGTGGCGATGCCGCTCATCCGGCCCAGGAAGTTCAGTGCAGTGCGTTCCGCCGTCAGCAGCGCGCGAGCTGGGCCGGACACAGAAGCGATGATGTCGCCGGCCTGAAGCGCGTCGCCATCGGCCTTGCGCCAATCCTGCGTGATGAGTTCGCTCGACTGGCTGAAGGCTTCGCGCGCCGCGGCGGCGCCGGCGAGCACGCCGGCTTGACGCGCGGCGATTACGAAGCGCGCTTCAGCCTCGGCGGGGATGACGGCCAGGCTGGTGATGTCGCCGCGCCCGCCAAGGTCTTCGGCCAGCGCGCGCGCAACGGCCTCAGCGACCAGATGATGCGGGATCGGCGTCGGCATTGTCATTGCGCGGCCTCCAGGGACGCCGTGTTCGGTGCGCTGACCGCATAGGCCTGTTCAGCCGTCATGCGCGAGTGTTCAGCGGTGTCGGAACTCTTCGGGAAGTCGCGGCGGAAATGTCCGCCCCGGCTCTCGGTGCGCTCCAGCGCGCCGGCGGCGACGAACCGCGCCGCCGTCAGCGCAGCACGCGGGCCGCACCGCGCTTCCAGCCGGTCGATAATCTCGATGAGACGCACAAGGCCGGCTTGATCGCGTTCCACGCCGGCATGAGCCGACATGGCTTCGCGCAGACGCTGGAGGGGCGGGCCGGCGAGATCGCCGAGCGGACGCGCTGCGGCGGGCCGGGCGTTGCGGTCGAGCGCGCCGGCGGCGGCCTGCGCAGCCCGGCGACCGAAAACCAGCCCTTCCAGAAGCGAGTTCGACGCCAGACGGTTTGCGCCGTGCAGACCGTTGGAGGCGCACTCGCCCGCCGCGTACAGCCCTTCAACGCCGGTGAAGCCGTCCAGATCAGTCGCGACCCCGCCCATGTGGTAGTGCGCGGCGGGCGCAACGGGTATGGGCTGGATGCGTGGATCGATTCCGGCGGCGCGACAGGCGGCGAAGACCGATGGGAAACGGTCCGGGAAGGCCGCGCCGACTGCGGTGCGCGCATCCAGGAAGGCGCCCCTGCCGGACTGGACCTGACGGTGCACGGCGCGCGCGACGACATCGCGCGGCGCCAGTTCCGAATCGGCATGGACGCCGGTCATGAAGCGCAGGCCCTGGCGGTCCAGAAGGGTGGCGCCTTCGCCGCGAAGCGCTTCGGTCGCCAGCGGCGCCGGATCACGCCCGACATCAATGGCGGTGGGATGGAATTGGATGAACTCCGCGTCCTGTATGACCGCGCCGAGCTGGGCGGCCATCGCCAGCGCCTGACCCTGGCTCGTCCAGGGCGTGGTGGTCACCGCGTAGAGCCCGCACAGGCTGCCGGTGGTCAGAAGCGTCGCTGACGCTTCGAGTGTTTGAAGAACGCCGTCGGGGCGTTCTGCGAGCACGCCGGCGCAGCCGCCATTCTCATCCGGCACAAGCGCGCGGACCCGCCAACCATTGAGGATGGTGATGTGGTCGGCGTCGCGCACCGCCCTGATCAGCGCGGCCAGCATGCCGGCGCCAGCCTGATCGCCCTTCACCCGCGCCACGCGGGCGCGCCCATGAGCCGCCTCGCGCGACAGCAGCCAACGGCCATCCTCGCCGCGTTCAAACGGCGCGCCGAGCGCGTGCAGGGCTTCCACTTCGGCGGGGCCTTCTTCGGCCAGAACGCGGGCGGCGGCTTCGTTCACCAGCCCGGCGCCGGCGCGGATCGTATCGGCTGCGTGCAGGGCCGGGCTGTCGTCCGCACCCAGCGCGGCGGCGACCCCGCCCTGCGCCCAGCCGGTCGAGGTCCCGTCGCCCAGCACCGACCCGGTCAGCAGCGTCACCGGCGCCGGCGAGGCGAGCGCCGCGCGCAATCCGGTCACGCCCGCGCCGACGATGAGGAGGCGCTCGCCCCCCACCCCAACTCTCCCCCGACGGGGGAGGGGGTTTATGCGGACCGTTGTGTTCAAGTCAGCTTCAGCTCAGCAGCGTATCGTGCGACGCCATGGGTCTCTTCCTCCCTTGAAGGGAGGGCCGTGGTGGGGAGGAGATCAAACGCTCACATACGGCACCGCGATCGCTTCGCGGTCGGTGTCGAAATGCGGCGGGGTTTCCAGTTTCGGCAGGTCCAGCATGGCCTGAACGCTGGCGCGGGCGCGCTCGGCGACATCGGGGTCGACTTCGACCTGATGCTTCATGTCGCGAAGGGCCTCATAAATGCCGGCCAGCGTGATGCGCTTCATGTGCGGGCACAGATTGCATGGCTTGACGAACTGGACGCCCGGATTGGCCACCGAGACGTTATCGCTCATCGAGCATTCGGTGATGAGGATGGCCTTGGCTGGCTGGTTTTTCTCAACATAGCTCGACATCGCGCCGGTGGAGCCGGCGAAGTCGGCCTTGTTCATGACCTCAGGCGGGCATTCGGGGTGGGTCAGGATCACCGCGTCAGGGTGCGCCTCGCGCAGCGCGTCAATGTCTTCCGGCGTGAATTGCTCATGCACTTCGCACGAGCCTTTCCAGGTCAGGATTTTCAGCTCGGTCTGCGCGGCGACATTCTTGGCGAGATACTCATCGGGAATGAGGATGACGGTGTCCACGCCCCAGTCCTGGGCGATCGCCTCGCACACCTGAACCGCGTTGGATGAGGTGCAGCAGATATCGCATTCCGCCTTCACCTCGGCGGTCGTGTTCACATAGGTGACGATGGGCAGGTGCGGATAGGCTTCGCGGATGCGGCGCACATCGCGGCCCGTGATGGAGGCGGCGAGCGAGCAGCCTGCGCGCAGATCCGGGATCAGCACAGTCTTGCCCGGTGACAGGATTTTCGCGGTTTCGGCCATGAAATGAACGCCGGCCTGGACGATCACATCAGCTTCGGCCTCAGCGGCGACCTGAGCGAGCTTCAGCGAGTCGCCGGTGATGTCGCCCACGCAGTTGAAGATTTCCGGCGTCATGTAGTTGTGCGCCAGGATGACAGCGTTGCGTTCTTCCTTCAGTTGCAGAATGGCGTCGATGACGGGCGCGTGCGCCGGCCATTCCATCGGCGTGACCACGCTCTTCACCGCGTCATAGAGATGATCGACGCGGGCTTTGACGCCGTGGTCATAGACAAGATCCTCAACGGCGGGCCACGCCGTGTCATGCGCGCCGTCATTGGCCGGCGAAAGCGCCTGCGCGTCATTGGCTGCGCGATTGCGTTGCTTGATCCAGTCCATGCCGTCCATGGCGGTCCTCCCGTATGCGCTGTCGTTCCGGTCCGGTCGAAGCGCCAGTTTTGCTCGAATTGAGCATTTCTAGGGTCGAAAGAAACGGCGCGCTGTGCGCCGCCTGTCACTGCGATGGTTATGCTCGTTGTGAGCCTAAGGTGGGGGTGCTTATCGCCGATTGCAAGACGCGATGCAAGTGGCGCTGATTCGTTTCTTCCGTTTCCGGAGCGCTTAATGGTCCTTCAGCCGAGGGATGGCCAGGCCCAGCGCGGCGCCTCGCGGGGCGCTTTCGCGGCGGAAGCGATGCAGCTCAGCCGGGCGACCGCCGGTTTTCGGTTCCAGCCGTCCCGTGCCTTCGACAAACCCGGCGCGATCCAGCGCGCGGCGAAAATTCTGTTTGTGCAGGGCGAAGCCGGCCAGGCCCTCAACCACTTTCTGCAGCTGGGACAGGGTGAACTCGGTCGGCATCAATTCGAACGCCACCGGGCGATACTTGATCTTGCCGCGCAGCCGGGAGATCGCAGTGGCGAGGATTCTGCGATGATCGGACGCCATGGACGCGCCCAGCTGCGAGCCGTCCGGCTGCAGAGTCTGATCGCGCCAGGCTTCCGCGACGAGGCCGGCCTCATACAGGAGTTCATATCGGTCCAGCGCGCGTTCTTCGTTCCAGGGCGCGCCATCCAGGCCGAACGTGGTGCGCGCGCGTTCAACGCGTGCGGCGCGCCGACCGGGCGCAGCGGCCTCATCGGCCCAGGACCGCAGGCGCGGCTCGATGATGACGCTGATCATGTCCGGGCGGCCCTCGCGATGGTCCTCCCAGGGGAAGAAACGACTCCAAGGCTCCCATCGGCCCGCGCCGGGCAGGGCGCGCGCCTCCGGCGCCAGGCCAAGATAGCCTACCGAAATTACTCGTGCGCCCGCCGACCCGGTCAGCGCAGCCAGCGGCGCTTCGCGCCCCTTGTCGCCAAACGTGTAGAGCTGCTCCACATAGCCCAGCTCAAACCCGGTCTGAGTGCGCACCCATTCACGAAGCCCGATCTCGAAAGTCCTGTGCGCCGCCGGATCGAACGGACCAAAGGGCAGGGCGGTCTGGCCGTCCGCGCCTTCAGTAACGAGCACTTTGGGTTCGCCATTCTCCACCGCAAAGATCACCGCATTCAGCCCGACGACCAGCGGGCCGGCGGCGATCGGCGCGGCGGGCTGATCGGTTGTCATGACGCGCGGTCCGCAACGTGTCGCGGCGGATCCATCAGTCGATGGATGGCGTTAAACCGTTCCAGGAAAAGCGCCTGGGCCTGGTGGGCGGGCTCAGGGCTGATCTGAAGCTGGACGCCTGCGGGTGGCCGGCCAAAGAGCTTTCGGGCCTCCTCCACGGAGAAGCCGGCGATCTGAACCGCCTCGAAATAGGCGCAGACGCGGTCGGCGCGCTTGATCGTCTTGCGCACCGTTTCAGGCAGGGCGACCGGCAGGCCGAAGCGCAGATGGATCGCCGCTTCCAGGCGGGCTTCCACCTGCTTGTACTCCGGCCCCAGCTGGGCCTTGAACGGTGAGATCATGTCGCCCACCACATATTCCGGTGCATCGTGGATGAGGGCGGCGAGGCGCCACTTTGCCGGCCAGTCCGGTTCAAGGCGCGCGCACAGGCGCTCCACGACCATTGAGTGTTCGGCCACCGAGAAGGCGTGATCGCCATGGGTCTGGCCGTTCCAGCGCGCCACGCGCGCCAGCCCGTGGGCGATATCGTCGATTTCCACGTCGAAAGGGGAGGGATCGAGCAGGTCCAGGCGTCGGCCTGACAGCATGCGCTGCCAGGCGCGTGGTTTGCCGCCCTCCGTCATCGCCCGCGCCATTATGTCCCGGCTCCTTATGCGGCTACTCACCTCCCGCCCGAAGCGGAAAGATCGTAAATTCAACGAAAGCGGCGCCGCTGGCCAGCCCCAATGGGCTGGTGAGGCGCCAATGGCGCAGGAGGCTGTCATGGCTCGCGAACGCATTATCGTCGCCCTACAGGGTGCTCCGTCCGATGAAGGACCGCTCACCGCCGCCTGTGCGCTGGCGCCGGTTTTCTCTGCCGATGTGCGCGGGCTTTTCGTAGAGCCGGACCCGGCCAATTACATGATGTGGACAGGCCCGGGCGCGGCGGGCGCCTCTGTGGTCTCCACCGCCATCGACGCGGTGCGTGAGGAGGCCGAACGCGCCGGAGCCGAGGCTGAACGCGCTTTCAAAGCGGCGTTGGAGGCCGGTCCGGCGGACGCCGCCGGCGCCTCTTTCAAGCGCATCACCGACGCCCCGTCCGAGGCGGCGGAACAGGCGCGGCTCGTACGTCTTCTGGTGGCCTGCCCCCAGGGCGCGGCAGGACGCGGCCCGCTGGCGGACTTCACCGCGTCCTGCCTCGTCGATGAAAGCTGTCCCATCTATGTGCCGCGGCGCGGCGCGATCGCGCCCAAATCGATTGCGGTCGCCTGGGACGGTTCCAAGGAAGCCGCGCGCGCAGCCTTCGCCGCTGAGCCCTTCTTCACCAGCGATGTGTCCGTGAAAATCCTGCACAGCCCGCGCAATCTGGACTATCAGGACCGCGCCGCCGCCGCCCCGAACCGGCTGGCCAACTGGCTCAATGCGCGCGGGGTCAGCTCCACCGCCCATCCGCTTGAGGACAAGGGGCGGCTTGGCGAAGCGATCATCGCCGCGTCAGATGATTGCGACCTGCTGGTGGCCGGCGCTTACGGACATTCGCGGATCGCACAGTTCATTTTCGGCGGCGTGACCCGATCATTGCTCTCAGCCACCGACGGTCCTTCGCTTTTGATCGCCCACTAGGGGCGCCTGCAAACACACACACATGGAGAATTCTCATGTCGCTGACCCGACTCGTCCTGCGCCTTGGTCGCAATCCTGACGCCGGCTTTCCTGAAGGCGATGACAATCATGGCTATGTGCTGACTGCGCCGCTGGACAAGGATGGCAAGCTCGACGCGGATCTGTGGCGCGCGCACAAGAAAGCCTGCACCGTCATCCGGTTTTCCCCGGACGAGGACGAGCGCGCCGACGGCTGGCTCTCCCATCGCGGCTCGCACTGGCATTTCCACTACGATGAAGAAGATGAAGGCCCGGATGAGCCGGTCTACAAGCTGGGCGATCACATGCTGCGGGTCGGCGACTACGTGACCATTCACGAGGCCGACGGGGATGATCTCGTCTACAAGATCACCGAAGCCCAGCCGGTGCATGTCTAGCGCCGGTCTGTGACATTCGCCGGGGGCGGCTGCACGCAGAGACCGTGACTTTCCCGGCAATGAGCGGGTTTCCAGGTGATGCAGCGCCGCTCGATAGCTGGGCATCGGTGCCTAATTGTGCGGCGCCACGCTTTTTGTGCGCTGCAAAATAAACCTCGGACGCTGACTCGCGCGGCGGGCAGGGCAGGCTGGTTCCTCAAGACATTGCTTGGGGAGCTGCACGCATGGACGCCACCGCTTTCGCCGCCGGAGATATCGCCTGGGTTCTGACCGCCTGCGCGCTTGTGCTGATGATGACCGTGCCGGGCCTGGCGCTCTTCTATGGCGGCATGGTGAAGCGAACGGCGGTTCTTTCCACGCTGATGCAGAGCCTGGCTGCAGCGGCTTTGGTGACGCTGGTCTGGGTGGCGGCGGGTTATTCTTTCGCGTTTGGCGGACAGGGTGCATTCTTCGGCGGGTTTGAGCGGCTTTTCCTCAGCGGGCTTGAAGTGGACTCCGCGTTCGGCGACCTGCCTGAGAGCGTCTTCATCCTGTTTCAGATGACCTTCGCGATCATCACGGTGGCCATTATCGCCGGCGCTGCTGCCGAGCGTCTCAGCTTCAAGGCCTGGGGGGTCTTTGCGCCGGTCTGGCTTCTCATCGTCTACGCGCCCGTCGCCCATTGGGTCTGGGGCGGCGGGTTTCTCGCCGAGGCGGGCGTGCTCGACTTCGCCGGAGGGGCGGTGGTGCACATCAATGCCGGCGTCGCCGGGCTGGTGCTGGCGTTAAAGCTCGGCCCTCGCACCGGTTGGCCGAAGGAGGGCGCGCCGCCTCACAATCTGGTTCTCACCGTGATTGGCGCCGGCCTGCTTTGGGTCGGCTGGTTCGGGTTTAACGGAGGTTCCGCGCTGGGCGCGAACGCGGCGGCGGCGCACGCCGCTCTTGTCACCCAGATCGCAGCGGCTTCCGCAGCCATCGCCTGGGCGGGGCTGGAATGGGCGCTGCGCGGCAAGCCCAGCGTGCTGGGCGCCGCATCCGGTGCGGTCGCCGGCCTGGTGGGCATTACGCCGGCGGCGGGTTTTGTGGAGCCCTATGCCGCCTTCATCATCGGGGTGCTGACCGCTGCTTCGACCTATTGGGCGGTGATGTCGCTCAAAGCCTGGCTGAAATACGATGACAGCCTGGATGCTTTCGGTCTTCACGGGGTGGGAGGGCTCGCTGGCGCCATACTGACCGGCGTGTTCGCGGCCTCGGCTGTGGGCGGGACCGGCGGCGCGATCGAGGGCGATTTGATGCTGGTCTTCACCCAGACCTGGGGCGCGCTGGCCGTGGCGGTCTATTGCGCGGTCGTCACCTTCCTTATCCTGTGGCTGATGGAGCGGGTGATGAGCCTGCGCATCGATGCGCAAGACGAGGTGGAGGGCGCCGATCTCGCCCTGCATGGGGAGAAGGCCTAAGCCTCTTCCATCCGGCAGGCTTCGATCACGGTGCGCAGGGATGCGCGCAGAGCCCCCGGCGTCGTGCCGAGACCCTTGGCGTGAGCGAAGACCGGCAATTGCAGGCTGGCGCCGGTATATGCGCCGCGTGAGCGCGCCGTGATGCGGCCGATCTCAGTATCGCCCAAAGCAATGACGGGGCGGTTTCGCCGTTTGCGCGCAGTGTTCTCAGCCTCAATGAAGGCGTCCTTGAACAAGATGGGCGCTCTGGCGGCTTCTGCTGCGCGCTCCAGCCGCGCAACGGCGCGCGCGTCAAAGCTCGCGACGGAATCCCGTCGTCGCAGAACCACGGCGCCAGCCTGCGCGGCGGCGCTTTCCTCAAACGCGCCGCAGCACAACCCGATCAGCTGGCGCGTCGGATCAAGTCCGCCCGCCTCTGCCCAGTCCAGCATCCGGTCGGCGACGCGGTCGTGCGCGCCCCGTCCGGCGAAGATGAAGCTGGCGTCCGCGCCCATTTCGGCGGCGATTCTCACCATCGCGAGATTGAGGGTGTCAGCCAGGGGACCGTACACATAACCCGGTGTCGTCAGATCGAGGCGTCCATCGAAAGCGAGCGGTGATTTTGCGGGCGCGCCGGCAAGATCGGAAATTTCCAGGCGCGCGGGCGAGCCTTCATCATCGGCTGTGATCGTAGTGATCCCGCCATAGGACAGATGCGCGCCGGTCGCCGGATTGAACGCGTAGACCGCCTGTCCGATGAGGCGGTCCGGCGCGCCCTGTGCGCTGGGCCCGCCGGTCAGTTGCGCCTGACCGTCATCATCCAGAACGCCGCCGCGCCGATCCGCGCGCACAAACAGATGCAGCTTGCCGGGGCGCGGCGCGCGCGGGCGCACGATCACCAGTCCATCGGTGCGCTCGACCGTCATGTTCAGGCGCTGGAAGTCCGCCGCGACATGGTCGAGCAGCACGCCTTCAGCGCCGGTCACGCAGGGTATGGACAGGTATTCATTCGTCTTGGCCAGCAGTCGGGCAAGCCAACCGGCTTCCTCGGCTGGGTTCAAGCGAGCTTCTCCACGAACACGGTCCCGGCGCTATAGCCGGCGCCGAACGAGCAGATCACGCCCTTGTCTCCGGCCTTCAGGTCATCGGAATGCTTGTGGAAGGCGATGATCGAACCGGCTGACGAGGTGTTGGCGTACTCGTCCAGAATGGTCGGGGCGTCTTCCCCGCCGGCATCGCGACCGAACACTTTCTTGGCGATCATCAGATTCATATTGATGTTGGCCTGGTGCAGCCAGACCCGTTTCATATCGTCGGCTTCAAGGCCCAGCTCGTCCATGTGCACGCGGATCATGTTGGACACCATGGGCACGACTTCCTTGAACACTTTGCGGCCTTCCTGGACGAAGAGCTTGTCATCCTTCGCCATGCCGTTCTGGATCGGCGCATTGTCGCCTGTCGGGCGCTCGGTCCGGTTCAGGAAGCCGAAATTATTCCGGATATTGTTGGAGAATTTTGTCCGCAGCTTGGTGCCGATGATCGACCAGCCGCCTTCGCCCAGATCGTCGCGCTCCAGCAGGATGGCGGTGGCGACATCGCCGAAGATGAAATGGCTGTCGCGATCGCGCCAGTTCAGATGGCCTGAACAAATTTCCGGATTGACCACCAATAGCGCGCGGGCATGGCCGGCTGCGATCATGTCGGCGGCGGCCTGAATGCCGAACGTGGCCGACGAGCAGGCCACGTTCATGTCAAAGCCGAAGCCCTCCTCAATGCCGAGCGCCTCCTGGATCTCGATCGCCATGGCCGGGTAGCCGCGCTGCAGGTTGGACGCCGCCACAATCACCCCGTCCACATCAGCCGCAGTGCGTCCGGCGCGCTCCAGCGCGTCCAGGCAGGCTTTCAGCCCGATTTCGGCGAGAATGGAGATATCTTCATTGGGGCGCGTGGGAATGAAGGGCGTCATGCGCGCCTCATCCAGAATGCCGTCCTTGTCCACCACAAAGCGCGACTTGATGCCCGAAGCCTTTTCGATGAACTCCACCGAAGACGGGTTGAGGGCTTCAACCTCGCCGCGCTCGATCGCATCGGCGTGCTCGGCGTTATGGCGTTCGACATAGGCGTTGAACGCCTCCACCAGCTCTGCGTTGGATATGGAGTGTTCAGGCGTCCACAAGCCGGTGGAACGGATGACGGCGGCGGTCATGATCGGAGCTCCGGGGCAGAATCTTTCCGGTTTTGCCGCAATTTAGACGTCGCAGCCCCGGCTTGTCGACCACAGAGCGCTTAGATCGCTGGTTAGCGCGCCAGCGCGGCGCACTCGCCATGGCGGAAGCAGTGGGTTGCATGGTCGTTGACCATGCCGACCGCCTGCATGAAGGCGTAAACGATGACCGGTCCGCAGAACTTGAAGCCCTCCGCTTTCAGCGCCTTGCTCATCGCCCGGCTTTCATCGGTCTGGGTCGGCGTGTCCTGAAGGCTCGCCCAGCGGTTCTGGATCGGTGCGCCATCGACGAAGTCCCACAAGAAGGGCGCGAACCCGTCACCGCTCTCCTCGATCCTCAAGAAGGCCTGGGCATTGCCGATCGCCGCGTTGATCTTCGCGCGCGAGCGGATAATGCCCGGATCGGCGAGCAGGCGTTCGATATCGGCCTCGCCATAATGCGCGATGATCTCAGGATCAAAGCCGTCGAACGCGGCGCGCATCGTCTCGCGCTTGCGCAATATGGTGATCCAGGCGAGCCCGGCCTGAAACCCGTCCAGGATCAGCTTCTCCCAAAGGGCGCGCGCATCGTACTCCGGCACGCCCCACTCGGTGTCGTGATAGGCGACATAAAGCGGGTCGTCGCCCGGCCAGGCGCAGCGATTGAGTGCATCGGTCATGATTTCTGATCGCGCGGAACGCGCCGCGCGGGCAAGCCCCCAACCTATCCAGCTGGGGACAACGCGCCGAAATCATCCAGCAGCTGTGCTTGCGCCCCGTTAATGCTCAGCCCCCCGCCGCCGGCCATAGCCTTTTCGGCCCGATCGATGCGGACCAGCGCGAGGGTGTTGGCGCCTGACGCGGACGTCACCGCGCCGACCGGCGTGTCTCCGGCTTGCACGGGAGCGCCCGTTTCCACGTCGTTGGAGATTACAAGCCGCACGGTGCGTTTGCGGACGCCGCCCTTGCGACGCATCCGGCTGGCGACTTCCTGACCGACAAAGCAGCCCTTCTTGTAATCGATGCCGTCCATTAGATCGTGATTGACGTCGGTGGAGAAGACCTCTGAAGCGCCGTAATCGGCCCCGAACTCCGGCACGCCCGCCGCTATACGTGCTGAGTGATAGCCCTCACTCTCCACCGGGCCGCCGGCTGGGACGATGGCGCGAAGTCCGAGTTCGGGCGAACGCGGGTCCGGCGCTGCGGCGAGCGCGATCGTTGTCAGCTCCGCCTCGCCTTCGCCCCGCGCGGCGGCCACGGCGAGATCGTCGCGCAGCGCAATCTCGGCCTTGGCGCGCAGCCGGTAGAGGGTGAAGCGCTTGAGTAGCGCTTTGGCTTCGCTGGCCGGCAGATCGACCAGAAGACCGCTATCGCCATCGTCGAAGAAGATCAGATCGGCCAACACCTTGCCTTGGGGGGTAAGCAGGCTGGCAAACTGTGCGCGGCCAGGCGCGGCCCCGTCCGGACCATTGGAGATGACGCGGGTGAGAAAGGCGCGCGCGTCCGGCCCGGTCATGGAAATGACGGCCCGGTCGGGCAGGGTGGTGAGGAAGTCTGATTGCGGGCTCATGTCTGCTAGATAGGGGCGTGCGCCCGCCGTGCACAAGATCAGGCTGCGGTGCTGAATGCTGGCGTGATGCGCCGTGGTCGGCTAAAGCGCCGCGCCATGGCGCGTATTCTGTTCATCACCTCAACCCGCATCGGCGATGCGGTTCTGTCATCGGGTCTGCTTGACCATCTGGTCTCGCACAATCCGGACGCCCGCATCACGGTCGCGTGCGGGCCTCTGGCTGCACCGCTGTTTCGTGCGGCCCCCGGTGTCGGCGAGATCATCGTGATGGCAAAGCGCGCAGGCGGCGGTCACTGGATCGATCTGTGGCGACGCACGGTGATGCGCCGCTGGGATCTGGTGGTCGATCTTCGCCGGTCAGCGATGTCACGCATGGTCTGGACGGCTAAGCGTGCTGTGAAGCGGCGACCCGCAGAAGACGCTGTCCTGCACAAGGTGGTGGAAGCGGGCCGCGTTCTGGCGCTTAACACGCCGCCAGCACCGGTTCTCTGGCTGGACCAGGCTGCGCGCGAAAGGGCTGAAGCACTTTTCCCGCAGACGGGTTTCCTTGCCCTGGCCCCGGCGGCCGCGGCGCCCTTCAAGGAATGGGCGCCGGATCGCTTCAGCGAACTGGCGCGCCATCTGACTGGCTCTGATGGGGCTCTTGCCGGCATGAACGTTGTCCTGCTGGGCGGGCCGGGCGACGAGGCCAAGTCTCGGGCCGCCGCGGAGGGGATCGATCCGGAACGGCTGATCGATCTGACCGGTCAGCTCTCCATTGTAGAGGCCGGCGCGGTGTTGGAGCGCGCCAGACTCTTTGTCGGCAATGATTCCGGACTGATGCATATCGCAGCGGCGTCCGGTGCGCCGACTTTGGGCCTGTTCGGGCCGACCGATGAGCGTGTGTACGGACCGTGGGGCGCGCGAACCCGCGCGGTTCGCGCCGGCGGTCCGGCCGATGAAAGCGAACGCGGTCGGCTTCGTCTAGCCGAGGACAGCCTGATGGGGGATTTGCCGGTGGATGTCGTCCGTCAGGCGGCTAACGAGCTGCTTGAGAGAAATTAGGTCATGATCTAGAGCGCGATCGTGTCGGCATGCGTATCGATCGGCTCATAGGCGTCAAGTTCAGGCCATAGGCGGCGCCCGGCAAGATGCTCGATGAGATCCACACTCGACTGATCGCGCAATTGCTCATAGGTGAATTCGTGTGCGCCGACCTTGGGTTCGGCCAGCGTCATCGCCCAGGCGGGAAAGAGCCGGGTCTTGACTTCGTCCATACCGGCAACCACCAGGCCTTCGTGGCGGGTGTCGCCATACAGCCGCCCGAGAAGTTTCGACAACTCGCTACGCGGGCCTTCAAGCAGCTGCAGAAACGCATCGTTTGACGCCGCGAGCGCCCCGGTAACGTCGTGGACTGAGTTGCGCGCGCCAGAGCTCGCTGCGAGCGAATGAAGGCGCTTAGAATCGGATGTGTCGATCCGCGCGCGGCTGAAATAGATCAGGCGGCAGAGTTTCATGATGATCAATAATCCCTCTGTCAGAGAGGCGATAGGTGCGCGCCGGGTCGCCGGCGCGCGCCTGGATCGCATCAGGCAGCGCGGACTTCAGCCAGGAAGCCGTCCAGCTGGGTGCGCAGGCGCTCGGCATTGGCCCGCAGCTCCGCAGCCGCCTGATCGACAGTCTCCGCCACCGAGGCGGAATCGCTGACTGAACTTTGAACCCCGGTAATGTCCGCCGACACGGTCTGGGCGCCGTCAGCGGCCTGCTGGGCGCTGGATGAGATTTCCCCGGTCGCCGAGGTCTGTTCTTCAACCGCTGCGGCGAGCGCGGTGGAGGTGTTGTCGATATCCGCGATCCGGTCGATCACGCCCTTGGTCGCCTCGATCGCATCATTCGCCGCCCCGCCGATCTCGCCGAGGCGCTGGTTGATCTCTTCGGTGAGCTTCTGGGTCTGCTCGGCCAGCGCTTTCACCTCGCTGGCCACGACCGCGAAGCCCTTGCCGGCCTCGCCGGCTCGGGCGGCTTCAATCGTGGCGTTCAGCGCCAGCAGATTGGTCTGTTCGGCCACGTCGTTGATAGAGCCGACGATTTGATCGACGCCCATGACCGCCTCATTCAACCGATCAAGTTGGGCTTGGCTTGCTGCAGCCTCACGGCTGGATGCGCTGGCCGCGTCAGCCGCCGAGGCGAGCTGTGTGGAGACTTCGCGGATCGAGGCGGTAAGCTCCTCAGCGGCGGACGCTACAGCGCCGACGCTGGTGCTGGCCTGTTCGGCGGCGGCCGCCACCGAGGTGGAGCGCTGGCTGGTGTCGTTGACCGCGCCGGTCAGCGTACGGGATTTCTCCTGCAGGCTTTCAGACGCCTCAGCAAGCGCCACGATCACCGCGCCGACCTGGCCTTCAAACTCATCAGCCATGCGGGTCATGGCGGCCTTGCGTTCAGCTTCGGCCTGGGCCTTGGCGGCCTCCTGCTCGGTGTTCAGGCGTTCAACCTCTTCGGCGTTTTCCTTGAACACCTGCAGCGCCCGGGCCATGTCGCCGATCTCGTCGGTACGCTCCGCGCCTTCAATGACAATGTCGTTCTGACCCTTAGCAAGGCTCGTCATCGAGCCGATGATCCGTTTAAGCGCGCCAGAAATCCGAGCGCCCATAATCAAGGCGAGCGCGGCTGCGATGATAACGCCCATGATTGCGGCGATGATGGCGATCAGCTGCGTGCGTTCAGCGCTTGCCTGAGCGCGCGGCCCCAATGTGTTTTGTCTGTCAACGGAGGCGGTGCGCAGCAGCTCGGCGCGTTCATAGATCTGAGGGCCGATCGCGTCCATTTCCGCGGCCGACTCATTGCGTTCCAGGATGGCGGACCTCGCTCGCTCGAACGCACCTGCATAAGCGTCCAGCTGGCCCTCCGCCTCATCGGCGAGCTGACGTCGTTCCGGGTCTTGAAGCTGCACGCGCATGTCCGCCAAGGCGGCGCGTCCCTCAGCCAGTTCGGCAAGGGTTCGCTCCATGTCATTGGCTTCATTGGTGACCAGGAAGCGTTCTCCATAAAAGCGCGACAAGAGTACTCGCTCCTGCATCACCCCGGCATAATAGGCCGCGTCGCTATCGCCATCGTTGTAGGCGCTGGACATGATCTGTGAGATCGCCCGGCGAGCGCTGGTGCCGCTCTCGTGCATCTCTGCAACTGCCGCATTGCGGATCACTTGATCCTCGACTGCGATTTCGAACGCCCCGCGATAGGCGTCGATTTGTGCTGCAAGTTCGGCATTGCCGAGCGCGAGCGCATGCTCATTAAGAGCGCCTGCGCTTGTATGGAATGTGTCCGCCGCCTCAGCATCGCCCGTGGCGCGCCATTCAAAGGCGGCCTGCCGGGCGTGCAGAAGTTCGACCTGAACCTCATTTGATGCCAGGCTCTCACGGGCGCTTTGCCGATACTCGATGAAGGTCTCTGCAAGCGAGCGAACGCCGAAGCCTCCAACGGCGCCTACGGCCAAGGTGATCAGCGCGCCGCCTGCAAAGGCGCCGGCCAGCTGTTGCTTCAAGGACAGTTTGATCATGTCGGACCCCATATGTCGCCTGCGTCAGTCGAGCGTAGGCGTTCCCAGTCAGTCGCCCGCCGACACAAAATCGACACTCAAATGAGGGGTATGCGGTAAACGACCGCTTAAGCATAAAACTCCAATAAATGTAGGGGTTTGTACTTAGCCGGCGGAATGATTACTAGGGGTTGTCGGCCCTCAACACAGGCGTGCTACTCGATATACTCCTGGCGCAGCGCCTCTGCGAGGGCTTCGCCGCGCCGGGCGAGCCTTTGCTGCTCAAGCTCAGCCTCCGCTCCACAGCGTGTGCGCCGGCGCTCATGTTGGCGGAACCCGTCATTGAAGGCGCGGATGAGGCGGTCACGATAGGAGCCGCGCGTGGGCGCTTCCAATTCCAAGAGCTCACTCATGCGCCGGCGCCATTCCTGCGCGTTGCGGCTTTCGCAGGTGAACGCGAAATAGTGGAGCTCGCCCATAACGGACGCCAGCTCGGTGACCGGGTAGCGATCATCGCGCAGCTCCTGCGCGCCAGCGGACGATGCGGCGACCATCAAGGCGGCCAGGAAGGCGAATGTGCGCGGCTTGATCATGCAGACGGGATGGAGCCGGATTCTGGCCGAGTTATGGCCGCGCCCACCATGGCGCGCGACCGGTCGATCACACGGCGGGTTTCGTCCCAGGCGAGACGTTCGCGAGCTTCATCGACGCTCACGAACTCAGCCGCCATGGCGTCATCGGCGGCGATCGGCTCGCCGCCGGTCCATTCAGCCGCGAAATCGATCAGCACATAGTGCCAGTCGGTGCTGATGGAATCGACGACATCGATCAGACCGATCAGGCGCGCCTCAACGCCCGTTTCTTCTTTGAGTTCGCGCAAGGCCGCCTGGCGTGCGGTCTCGCCGAGCTGGATCTTGCCGCCGGGGATGGACCATTGACCCTTATAGGGGTCGCGCCCGCGCTGAATGAGCAGGACTTCATCGCCGCGCCACACCACGACGCCGACGGAGGCAACAGGCTTGCGAGCTGAGGTCATGGCGGTCCTGCGGCTTGACGGTTTGATCGGGTAAGGGCGCTATCGCGCTCATGTGCGGTCGATATGTCATCACCATAACGCTCGACGAGCTGCGCGCCATATTCGGCGAATTTCCTGATCGGCCCAATCTGCAGCCGAGCTGGAATGCGGCTCCGACACAAAACCTGCCGGTGATCCGAGCGGGCGGGAGCGGGGAGCCGCGCCTGTCGCTCGTGCGTTGGGGGCTCGTGCCGCACTGGTCCAGGGACGGGCCGGCCAAGACCAAGCCGCTGATCAATGCGCGCTGCGAAACCGCTGCGGAGAAACCGACCTTCCGCCAGGCGCTTTCCCGGCGCCGCGCGCTCATTCCCGCGAACGGGTTTTACGAATGGTCGAAAACTGAGGAGGGCAAGCAGCCCTGGTACATCACCCGAGCTGATGGCGCGCCCATGGTCTTCGCCGGGCTTTGGGAGCGCTGGGGCGAGGGTGCGTCGAAGGTCGACAGCTTCGCCATCCTCACCGCCGAAGCCAATAATGACATCGCCCACCTGCATCATCGCTGCCCGGTCATGATCGCGCCGCAAGACTATTCGGCCTGGCTGGATCGTGAGAACGACCCGCAGCCCTTCCTGAAGGTGGAGCCGGACGGCGTGCTGACCGCGCGCAAGGTTTCGAACGCAGTGAATGCGGTCAGGAATGACAGAGCGGAGCTTCTGGATGAAGTCGAGTGAGGGTTGACCTTCGACTTCAGGGGCTGGGGGGCATGATCATCAGTCCGATGAGGCTGATCCAGCGTAAAACCTGTCATCCCGGTCAAGGCGAAGCCGCCGAGCCGGGATCCATTCCGTGATGTCTGCGCTTGGAGCCCTGCAGTTCAAACCAACCGGACGGGGTCCCGGGTAGCGCTTCGCGCTTCCGGGATGACAGTTTGATGCGGGTCGTTGATGGGTTCGCTCCTAAGGGTGAGGATCACAGGGCGCCATGCTTCGTCATCCTGAGGTGGCCGAGAGGCCGTCTCGAAGGACGCTGTTCGGTTTGAGCCCGGCGCCGATCGCCCTTCGATGGGAAGGCCGTTAGTCTTCTGCTTCGGTCAGTGTCTCGATCGCCGCTCGAGCCAGCGCGTCGGCGCGTTCGTTTTCCGGGTGGCCGGCATGGCCCTTAACCCATTCCCAGCTCACATCGTGACGCGTGGCCGCTTCATCAAGACGCCGCCAGAGGTCTTCATTCTTCACCGGCTTTTTCGCGGATGTTTTCCAGCCATTCTTCTTCCAGCCATGGATCCATTTGGTGACGCCGTCGCGCACATAGATGCTGTCGGTCACCAGCCGTACCTTTGAGGGGCGTTTGAGCGCTTCCAGCGCCTGAATGGCGGCCATTAGCTCCATTCGGTTATTGGTGGTCTCAGCTTCGGCGCCGGAGAGCTCTTTCTCATGACCGCGCCATTCCAGCACCGCGCCCCAGCCACCGGGGCCGGGATTGCCCGAACAGGCGCCGTCCGTATGTATGGTGATGAGCTTCGCCAACAGTCCATCACATCCCGTCGCGCAGAGCGTCTTCCAGCGGCAGACCCTGGCTGCGGTAAAAACTCAGCTTGTCGAAATACCCGCGCTGGAACCGGATCAAGCCCTCAACCACATGGAAAAACCCGCACCCGCGCAGGCCCAGAGGGTCGGACCACTCCAGGATCGCCCACTCGCCGTCTTCGAACAGATTCTCGATGGTGCAAACCATCGTCGCGCGGGAAAACTCCGTCTCGAACATTTCGCGGATGGCGGTCCGGCCTTCGAGCGGCTCGTACGCAACCTGATGATTGACGGCGTCCTGATGGTATAGCGCCGTGAGCCTATCAATATCGCCCGCGTTGAACGCCTTCACCCAGGCGGTGACGATGGCGCGCGGCGTCGCACTCATAACCTGACCTCATATCGGGTTTTCAACGTCTCAAGCCCCGCGCGCACCAGCTCCTCCAGCACAACCAGATCAACGTCCGCCAACGTCTTGATGTAGAGGCAGGACTTGCCCATGGAGTGCTTGCCGAGCCGGGAGAGGATCTCACTGAAATCGGTATAGCCCGGCAAGATGTAAATGGAATGCTGGGCCTTGCGCGGCGAGAAACCGGTGGCGAGGAAATCGCCCTCGCGCCCGCTTTCGTATTTGTAGTGATAGGAACCGAACCCGATCAGGGACGGCCCCCACATCACCGGCTCGCATCCGGTCACGCGCCTGAACATATCAAGCAGGACCCGCGCCTCCTCACGCTTTCGCTCCGGCTCAACGCCGGCAAGGAAGGCCTCGGCGGTCTGTTCGGTCGGCTGGGTTTTGTTCGGGCTCATGGGGACCAGGATAGCGTGCGCTCATGGTGTCTGTCCCGTACTAGCTTCATCGCCTAAGCCACTTCCTTGGGCAGTTTGAACACCACGTCTTCATCGGCGACGCGCACTTCTTCGATTGTGATGGCGAAGCGCCCCGCGGCGGCGGCGAGCAGGTCTTCGACGAGTTCTTCAGGTGCGGAGGCGCCGGCGGTGACGCCGAGCGTGTCCACCCCGTCGAACCAGCGCCAGTCGATATCCTCAGCCCGCTGGACAAGGCGCGCCGCGCCGGCGCCGGCGCGCTCGGCCACTTCCACCAGGCGCACCGAGTTTGACGAGTTGGGCGCGCCGACCACCAGGAAGAGGTCGGCCTTCGCGGCCATCGCCTTCACCGCCGCCTGGCGGTTGGTCGTGGCGTAGCAGATATCTTCCTTGTGCGGCGCGGCGATGGCCGGGAAGCGCTTCTGCAGGGCTTCGACGATCTCGGCGGTGTCGTCGACCGAAAGCGTGGTCTGGGTGACGAAGGCGAGATTATCCGCATTCGCCGGCGTGAAGGCGGCGGCGTCCTCCACCGTTTCGATCAGATGGATGGCGCCGTCTGGCAGTTGGCCCATCGTGCCGATCACCTCAGGGTGGCCGGCATGGCCGATAAGCAGGATTTCGCGCCCATTTCGGTGATGGCGCTGGGCTTCGACATGGACCTTGGAAACCAGCGGGCAGGTCGCATCGACATAGAGCATGTCGCGCCGGGCCGCTTCGGCCGGCACGTGTTTGGGCACGCCGTGAGCTGAGAACACCACCGGGCGGTCGTCCGGGCATTCGTCCAGCTCTTTGACGAAGACCGCGCCCATCGCTTCGAGCCGGTTGACCACATGCTTGTTGTGCACGATTTCGTGGCGCACATAGACCGGCGCTCCATAGCGCTCCAGCGCGCGCTCGACGATCTGGATCGCCCGGTCCACTCCGGCGCAGAAGCCGCGCGGCGCGGCCAGCATCACCTTCAGGGGTCGACGCTTCGCCTGGGTCGCGATTGCAGCATCAGTCATGGCCGGGCGATCCTTGTTCAGGCGCGACATTGCTCTGCGCGCGCGTGCATCGTAGAGACTGGAGATAACAATGCCGACCGGGAACGCAAACCTTCAACGCGCCCCGCAGCCGGTCTTTGTGTGATTGACTTGGGTTTCATCGTCCGCTTCGGGAAGTCTTCATGCGTTTCACCGCCCCCGCCCTGCTCGCCGCCGCCTCGCTCACTCTGGCAGGGTGTCAGACCGTGCAGGATAATCTCGGCACGCCTGAACCCAATCCGGGCCCGTGTCCCAACGCGCTCTCGCTTTATGATGCGCACCGGCTTGTGGAGTTTCCCGGCTCTGATGAACTGCTTTATGAGAATATCGGTTTCACAGGCGAGATTCTGAACGTGGCGAGCCTGTGCCGTTATTCCGGCGAGCGGGCCGGGCCGATCGATAACGAGATGGCGATCCGTTTCGCCTTCGGACGCGGGCCCGCTGCGGTCGGCGATAGCCGCGTCTATCGCTATTTCATCACCGTCACCCGGCGCGACATGGCCGTGATCGACCGTTTCGAATATGAGATTCCCGTGACCTTCGAGCCTGGGCAGGACCGTGTGGTCGTCATCGAAGAGATCGACCGGCTGTCCATCCCGCGCCTCGACGAGACGACTTCAGGGGCGAATTTCGAGATCCTCGTCGGCTTTGTCCTGACGGATGAACAGATCGAATTCAACCGCCAGGGCCTGCGCTTCCGCATTGATGCCGGTCAGGACTGAAATCGCTTCCCATGAGCACCATCGCCAGCCAGCTTAGCGAAGCTGTCGCCGCCGCGTTCGAAGCCGAAGGTCTGCCCGCGACGCTGGGTCAGGTGATTGAGAGCGGACGGCCTGATCTTGCGCCCTATCAGTGCAATGGCGCCATGGCCGGGGCCAAGTCCGCGAAGAAGCCGCCGCGGGCCATCGCCGATGCGGTTACGCAGCGCCTGTCCGATACACTGCCGGGCGTCGACATCGAGATCGCCGGGCCGGGTTTTCTGAACCTGACGCCCCCTGACAGGCTTTACGCGACCCGCGCAAATGTGATCGCCGGGGATGAGCGGTGCGGCGCTCCGCGCGCGCAAGAGCCGATCCGGTTGATGATTGATTTCGGCGGCCCGAATGTCGCCAAGCCCATGCATGTCGGCCACTTGCGTTCCAGCGTGCTGGGCGACAGCCTTCAGCGGCTGATGCGCTTCCTCGGCCATCAGGTGACCAGCGATATCCATCTCGGCGATTGGGGTCTGCAGATGGGTCATCTCGTCACCGAGCTGGAAGACGAACAACCGGACCTGCCCTATTTTGACGCCGACTTCACCGGGCCTTATCCCGATCAGCCGCCGGTCACGATTGACGATCTCGCGCGGCTCTATCCTCAGGCCTCGGCCAGGGCCAAGGACGATGCGGCGCGCAATGAGCGTTCGCGCAGGGCGACCGCTGAGTTGCAAGCGGGCCGCGCCGGCTATCGCGCGCTGCTCAAGCACTTCATCGCCGTGTCGGTGGCCGCTTTGAAGGTCGATTTCGATGCGCTGGGCGTGCATTTCGACCTGTGGAAGGGCGAAAGCGACGTCAATGACCTGATCCCCGAACTGGTCGCGGACTTCAAGGCGCGCGGCGTGGCCGAAGAAAGCGACGGCGCATGGGTGGTCCGGGTCGCGCGCGAGGATGACAAGAAGGATCTGGCGCCGTTGATCCTCGTCTCCAGCCAGGGCTCGGCGCTCTACGGAACGACCGATCTGGCGACGATTCTGGAGCGCCGCCGTGAGCAGGATCCCGATCTCATTCTCTATGTGGTCGATCTGGGCCAGTCCGATCATTTCGAGCAAGTCTTCCGCGCCGCCTACAAGGCGGGTCTGGCTGAGGAAGACGGGCTGGAACACGTCAAGTTCGGCACGGTCAACGGAACCGACGGTAAGCGTCTGAGAACCCGCGCCGGGGGCACATTCCGCCTGGCCGACCTCATCGACGAAGCCTATCAGCGCGCCCGTTCCCGGCTGGAAGAAGCCGGGCTCGGCGCGGAACTGGCTCCGGATGAGTTCGACCGCGTGGCCCGTCAGGTCGCCAACGCCGCGATCAAGTTCGCCGATCTGCAGAATTACCGGACCACCAACTATATCTTCGAGCTGGACCGTTTCGTCTCCTTTGAAGGCAAGACCGGGCCTTATCTCCTGTATCAGGCGGTGCGGGTGAAGTCGGTCATGCGCAAGGCTGAGGCGCGCGGGCTGACGCCCGGTGAAATTCTGATCACCGCGCCGGAAGAAGCCGCGCTTGTGCGCCGGCTCGACGGCTTCGCCGGCGCGCTGCAACGCGCCTTCGATGATCGCGCGCCGAACCATCTGTGCGATCACGCCTATACGCTGGCTCAGGCCTTCTCCAGCTTCTATTCCGCCTGCCCGATCCTGCCGGAGGAAGATGCGGCGATCCGCGCCTCGCGCCTGTCGCTCGCAGCAACAACGCTGCGCCAGCTTGAACTGGTGCTTAGCCTGATCGGTCTGGACGCGCCGGAGCGGATGTAGGCGCGCCGATAACAAGCGGGGGAAAGCTCCGCATCCCTGATTGACTCGCCTCTCTCGCCGGCTAATTTGCCGAACATATCGGGCCCCCTGTGGGAGAGACCGGCCGAAGACGCCGGCGCCGAAGGCGCAACCGCCCCGGAAACGCTCAGGCGACAGGACCGCAGGGACAAGGCCGACGCTGGAAAGCGGGTGAGGGCGGTTCGGCCGCGTTCATCCCACCGAAGGAGCAAGCGGCGCGGGCGCTAAGCCCCCTGACCGCCCAATCTCTCAGGTCGTCGAGACAGCGGGGGCGCGCCACGGTTTCCTCTAACGCAGGGGCCGGACCGGCGCTCGCACGCAAGGACGACGCCGTGACCGAACTTCTGCGCACGCCGCTTCATGATCTCCACCTGGAGCTCGGGGCCAAGATGGTGCCCTTCGCCGGCTATGACATGCCGGTTCAGTACGAAGGGGTGATGGCTGAGCACAATCACACGCGCGAAGCCGCCGGACTTTTCGATGTCTCCCACATGGGCCAGGCGCGCGTGACCGGCGACGAGGCCGCGCTCGAGGCCCTGATCACCGCCGATCTCTCCCAGATCGGGCCCGGTGAACAGAAATACTCGCTGCTGCTCAATGATGAGGGCGGCGTCATGGATGATCTGATGGTCTCGCGCCCGGACGGTCGCGGCGTGTTCCTCGTCGTCAACGCCGCCTGCAAGGCGAATGATTTTGCGCACATGGCTTCGCGCTTCGGCGACCGGGCGGGGCTGACCGTCCTGTCCGACCGGGCGCTTCTGGCGCTGCAGGGCCCGCAGGCGCACGGCGTGATGGAAGCGCTCTGCCCGCCGGCGGCCAAGCTGATCTTCATGCAGGCCGGCCGGTTCTCGCTTGCCGGGTTTGACGTGCTCATCTTCCGGTCCGGCTATACCGGCGAGGACGGGTTTGAGATCTCCGTTCCCAATGCGGATGCGGATGCGCTGGCGCGGGTTCTTCTGGCCGATGACCGGGTCAAGCCGATCGGTCTCGGCGCGCGCGATTCGCTGCGTCTTGAAGCCGGGCTCTGCCTTTATGGCCACGACATGGACGAGACCCGCACGCCGGTTGAAGCGGCGCTGATGTGGGCGGTGGCGAAATCCCGGCGCGAGCGTGCGGATTTCCCGGGCGCTGAACGCATCCTGGCCGAGCGTGCGGCCGGCGCGAAGGAAAAGCGCGTTGGTCTGTTGCTGAAGGACCGTGCGCCGGCGCGTGAAGGAACCGAGATCGTGGTGGGAGGCGAGCGTGTCGGCATTGTCACCTCCGGTGGGTTCGGCCCGACCGTGGGCGGGCCGATCGCCATGGGCTATGTGCGCGCCGATCTGGCCGCGCCGGGCACGCCTGTGGATCTGATGGTGCGCGGCAAGGCTCGCGCCGCCGAGATTGTGAAGACGCCCTTTGTGGCGCAACGCTATTACCGCGGCTGAGGCCGCCTACTGGGGAGAATGAGTATGAGCCAGACCCGTTTCACCGAAGACCATGAATGGATCCGCGTCGATGGCGCTGAAGGCGTGGTCGGCATCACCGCCTACGCCGCTGAACAGCTTGGCGATGTGGTGTTCGTGGAATTGCCCGAAGTGGGAAAGACCTTCGCCAAGGGCGACGAGATCGCCGTGGTGGAGAGCGTGAAGGCGGCTTCTGAGATATACGCCCCGGTCGCCGGCGAGATCATCGCCGTCAATGACGCGCTGGAAGGCGAGCCGGCCAAGGTCAATGAAGCGCCGGACGGCGAGGGCTGGTTCGTGAAGATCAAGGTCAGCGATGCCGGCGAGTTCGCTGCGCTGATGGATCAGGCCGCCTACGACGCTCATATCGGCTGATGATGAAGCGGGGGCGCACGCTTTCCCACGCTTCGTTGCGAACTAACTTCGCCGCATCGTTCTAGCCTCGGCGGCGGGCGAAATGTCGACTCTTCGATGAACAGGTTTCCTTGATGCGTTATCTTCCCCTGACCCCGGCCGACCGCGCCGTCATGCTGAACACGATCGGCGCGCCATCGATTGATGCGCTCTTTGAGGACGTGCCTGAAGCCGCGCGCCTGAACGGTCCGGTGGATCTGCCGCGCCGGGCGACCGAGCTGGAGGTGGAGCGCGCCTTCGCCGCGATGGCGAAGAAGAATATCGCCGCCTCCGACGCGCCCTTCTTCGTGGGCGCAGGCGCGTACAAGCACCATGTGCCGGCTACGGTCGATCATCTGATCCAGCGCTCGGAATTTCTGACCTCCTACACGCCTTACCAGCCGGAGATCAGCCAGGGCACCTTGCAGACCCTGTTCGAGTTCCAGACCCAGGTCGCGCTTCTGACCGGGACCGATGTGGCCAACGCCTCAATGTATGACGGCTCCACCGCGTGCGCAGAAGCGGTGCTGATGGCCGCGCGCATCACCAAGCGCAAAAAGGCGGTGCTGTCGGGCAATCTGCACCCGCACTACGCCGCCGCGACCCATACGCTGGCCAAATACATGGACATCGAGACGGTCTCGAACGTCCCGGTTCCGGGCGGGCTGGACGATATCGCCGCCTCGATCGATGACGGCACGGCCTGCGTCGTGGTGCAGAACCCGGACGTGTTCGGCCAGGTCCACGATCTGACGCCCATCGCCGAAGCCGCTCACGCCAGGGGCGCGCTGCTGATTGCGGTGTTCACCGAGGCGGTTTCGCTGGGTCTTGTTGCGGCGCCGGGCGAGATGGGCGCAGACATCATTGTCGGCGAGGGTCAGTCCTTCGGCGTCGGTCTGCAGTTCGGCGGGCCTTATGTGGGCCTGTTCGCCTGCCGCGGGGATCGCAATTTTATCCGCAACATGCCGGGGCGCCTGGCCGGTGAGACCGTCGATGCGGACGGGCGCCGCGGCTATGTGCTGACCCTGTCCACGCGCGAGCAGCATATCCGCCGGGACAAGGCGACCTCGAATATCTGCACCAATTCCGGATTGATGGCGCTGGCCTGGACCATCCATGTCACGCTTCTGGGTGAGGCGGGGCTGCGCAAGCTGGCGCGTCTCAATCACGAGCGTGCATCTGAACTCGCCGACCGCATGTCCGCGCTGGACGGGGTCGAGCTTGAGACGAGCGCCTTCTTCAACGAGATCACCGTGCGCCTGCCCAGGCCAGCCGCCGAGGTCGTGGACGCGCTGGCCGCCAGGGGCGTGCTCGCCGGCGTTCCGGCAAGCCGGCTCTACCCGAAAGCCGGCCTTGACGACCGCCTGATCCTGGCGGCCACCGAAACCAATACCGATGCCGATATCGATGCGTTGGCGACGGCTTTGAAGGCGGCTCTTTGACAATGTGCCTGGCGCCGAACGATCAAGGAGCGCTCGATTGAGCCTGGCCTTGCGCATACTCGCCCTAGCTGCGGCCGCGTATCTGGTGCTGCTTGCCGCGCTGTGGGCGTTTCAGGACCGGCTGATCTATCTGCCTGATAGAACGCCTGTGGCCGAGTTTAGCTCGGACCTCAGCGCCTATAGCCATATCAGTACGCATGACGGTGAGCAGCTTCAGGTCTGGCGCGCGTTCGCGCAAACGGATTGCCCGACCATCCTGCATCTGCATGGCAATGGCGGACATATCGGGCGGGCCGCACCCCATTATAGTGCGATGGCGGCTCAGACAGGCGCCGGGTTGTTGGCCGTGTCATGGCGCGGCTATGTCGGCTCCACCGGGGCGCCGTCCGAAGCCGGGCTTGTGATTGACGCTTTGAGCGCATTCGACCACCTCGTCGACGAGGGTGTGGCGCCAGCGGACATCATCATTCACGGGTTTTCGCTTGGTAGCTATCCGGCGATCGAGGTCGCAATCGCTCGCAAGGCCGCTTTCCTCGTTCTGGAGGCGCCGTACGTATCGGTGCTGGCGCTCGCTGAGGCGCAGATTCCCTTCGCTCCGGTCAGCTGGCTTTTGCGCGATCATTATCGGTCCGACCTGAGGATAAGCGAAGTGGATGAGTTCATCCTGATGGGGCATGGCGCGGAAGACCGCGTGGTCGCCCCGGTCCAGTCTGAACGTCTGCTGGCTCACGCGCCTGCGTCGGCGCAGCGCGTTGTCTTTGCAGGCGCTGGTCATAACGACCTGCTCACCAAAGGTTTTTTCAAGACGTCGATCGTTCCGGCGATCACCGCCCGTTTTCCCGATTGCGCCCCGGCGCAGTCGGAACCCGACCCCTCAGCTGTGTAAGGAGCAGCGTTATGGCGATGAACACGCAAGGCCGTCCGTCCCGTCCGATCCATGCGCCTGACCCTGGCGCGTATGAGGACACTTTCTCCGGCTCGCGCGGGCTCGATCAGGCCGAACCGCTGATCTTCGAGCGCGGCGAGCAGGACAGTACGGGCGTGGATCTGCCCGAACCGTCCGGCGCGCCGACCCGTCTGGGCGGGCTGGAGCGCACGTCCGATATCGGCCTGCCGGGCCTGTCGGAACCGGAGGCCATGCGCCATTATGTGCGTTTGAGCCGTAAGAATTACGCGATCGATCTGGGGCTCTACCCGCTCGGCTCGTGCACCATGAAGCACAATCCGCGTCTCAACGAGAAGATGGCGCGGGTTTCGGGCCTGTCCGACATTCACCCGCTGCAGCCGCAATCGACCGTTCAGGGCGCTTATGAGCTGATCGGCGAGCTGGCGCACTGGTTGATGACGCTGACCGGCACGCCGGCAGTGGCGATGAGCCCGAAGGCCGGCGCGCATGGCGAGCTGTGCGGCATGATGGCGATCCGCGCCGCGCTGGACGCCAAGGGCCAGACCCATCGGCGTCGCGTCCTGGTTCCTGAAAGCGCGCACGGCACCAACCCGGCGACCGCCGTGCAGTGCGGTTTCACCACCGATGAGATCCCCGCCGACGAGACCGGACGGGTCGACATGGAGGCCTTCAAGGCCAAGCTCGGCGGTGATGTCGCGGCGATCATGCTGACCAATCCCAATACCTGCGGGCTGTTTGAACGCGATATCCGCGAGATCGCCGATCTGATGCATGAGGCGGGCGGGTATTTTTATTGCGACGGCGCCAATTTCAACGCCATCGTCGGGCGCGTGCGCCCGGGCGATCTCGGCATCGACGCGATGCACATCAATCTGCACAAGACCTTCTCCACACCGCATGGCGGCGGCGGGCCGGGCTCCGGCCCGACGGTCTTCTCCGAAGCGCTCGCACCCTATGCGCCGGTTCCTTATGTCGTCACGACCGATGAGGGCTGGCGCATGGTCGAACATGAGGACGAGGCCCGCGCCGAGGGCGGCGATCCGTTCGGGCGCATGGTCGCCTTTCATGGCCAGATGGGCATGTTCACCCGCGCCCTGTCCTACATGATGAGCCATGGTTCAGACGGGCTTCGCCAAGTGGCCGAGGATGCGGTTTTGAATGCGAACTATGTGCTGGCGCGTTTAAAAGACGTGATGACGCCGGCCTTTGACGGCACGTGCATGCACGAAGCCCTGTTCGATGACCGCTTCTTGAAAGACACCGGCGTGTCCACGCTCGACTTCGCCAAGGCGATGATCGACGAGGGTTATCACCCGATGACCATGTATTTCCCGCTGGTCGTTCACGGGGCAATGCTGATCGAACCGACCGAAACTGAATCGAAAGCCTCGCTTGATCGCTTCTGCGACACGCTGGAGGGTCTGGCCCGTTCGGCGAAGGCTGGCGAGACCGACCGCTTCACCGCGGCGCCGCGACATGCGCCGGCCAAGCGATTGGACGAGACGCGCGCGGCGCGTTCGCCTATCCTGCGCTGGCTGCCGTCGGCTAACGATCAGGTGGCGGCGCAGTAGGGTGCCTTAAAACCGCCCTTACAACGCCGTGTCATCGCGTTTATCAGCATGGCGCGGCTGGACTATCGCGGGTGTCGCTGCGGCTTATGTCTTGCCCGGCTACGCGCGCGCAACAATATGAAACCGTACTACGCACGCGGAAGGCGGGTACGGATCAGGGCGGTCGATAACGGTGGCGATGAACGAGGAACCAGCTGGCAATTGGGCGAAGAACGGCGTCCACGGCGTCGTGCAAGCCGTCGTGCGCGCGATTCTGGTTGCGCTCGCGCTGTTCCTGCTCGCCCTTTCCATTCCGCTCTTCTTCCTGCCGCTGCCGCTCGGCTTGCCGCTCTTCATCTTTTCGCTGTTCTTGCTGGCGGCGACCTCAAAGCGCGCCCACGCGCTGATCACCGGCTGGCTGAAGCGTCATCCCGGCGTCTGGGATCGGGTCAAGCACTGGTTCGACCGGTTTCACAAATAGCGGTGAGCGCAGCATTGGCTGCGCCGGTTATGCGCCATGTCATCCCGCAAGCGGCGCAGCCGCTATCCGGGATCTATTCCGGTTGGTCTGAACCGAAAGGCTCCAGGCGGAGAGGTCACGGGATGGGTCCCGGGTCGCTGCGCGCCCGGGATGACGCGCGGTGTCAGCGGCGCGGTTTGATCGCCGCTGAGAAGGATGTGCCGATTATGGCGATGAAGATGCGCGCGATGATGGCGAAGAAGACGAACAGAATCTGTTCGTCATTGACGAAAATCCGCACGAAATTGTTGTAGCGGTCCGGCAGGCCGGTGTGGGTGAGCGTGTCCTCCAGCATTTCCGCGCCGTCGAGCATCCAGTTCAGCGTGATCGGCGACCACAACGCCAGCCCGATCAGGATGGCGTAGGACAGGATGAAAGCGAGAAACAGGGTCAGGCTGGCGGAGCTGACCCGGCGAAACACACGTCCCATGGCGCGCACCCCTCATGATTGCGGCGCCGCCCCCCGACGCCTGATACTGAACAATACCGCAGATCGGGCGGCCCGTCTCGCCGCTTTACTCGATCCGGGAAACGCGTGCGCGTTCGCCGTTGAGCGTCCATTCGCTGGAGATCTCACTGACGCCAACGCGCATATCGCGCCAGGGCCGGCACAGCTCCACCTCGCGCCCGTTCGGACCGGGCTCGCGCACAAGGACGCACAGCGTGCGACCGTCAAAGCTCCAGAACCCTTCAAGCCCGCGCGAGTCCTCATAGCGGCCATCGCGCGTAAAGCGCACCACAAAGCGCGTTGAGCGGGTCTCCACCGAATAGGCTCGTCCCTCCGGGCCGAGCACCGCGTCCTGTGCGGACACGCTCGTCATAGCCGTGAAGCTCAGCCCGAGCACGGCGATGCTCACCGCTACAATTCGGATCACCCAGTTCATCGTGTCGCCCCCTGGCAGGGTAAATAATACCTTAACGGGCTCGAATGGGAAGCGTTTAACCGGGGCGGCCATGGCCGAAAAGTGAAGAGCTGTCGATACTTATGGTTAATGGCCGTCTTTGGAGCGTTCGCTCCCGCCTGAGGTGGCGCGCGGCTTAATCGCGGCTGACGCTTGCCTTCTCGCCACAGCTGGGGCGACGGATTTCAACGCAGACAAGGCCGGGGAGGACGGAGTCGAGCCGGTCGAACACCCAGGCGGCGATGACCTCAAGGGAAGGGTGGGAGAGCCCCTCCACCTCATTGAGAAGGCGGTGATCGAGCTGATCGCGCAGCTTGGCGATCTCCTGATCGATCTCCCAGAAGTCCTTCACCATGCCGCTCTCGCCTGCCGGGGCGCCTTCCAGCGTCACCGTGCCTGCGAAGGAGTGGCCGTGCAGGCGCGAGAAAGGATGGGCCGCATCCTTGTGCTCGAAATGATGGGCGGCGTCGAAGGCGAAATCCTTCGAGATCAGGGTGCGGCGGGACATCGGTATGCGCTCTTAGTTCAGGCTCTGCCAGACAAGCGCGCCGATATACCCGCAATAGGCGGTGAAGAGAACCAGCCCGGCCAGCCGCCCGATCGGGCGGCGTGTCAGGACAAACAGCATGGCTGCCGCGATGGCGCCCATCATCACCCAGTAATCCAGTCGGAAGAAGGCTTCGTCGACCTGGGCCAGACCCGCCGGACCGAAGGATGTCGCTACGCCCGCGATGCCGCCGACCGCGAACAGGTTGAAGATGTTGGAGCCGATGACATTGCCGATCGCCATCTCCGCGTGGCGTCGCAAGGCCGCGACCATGGCTGTGGCCAGCTCAGGCAGGGAGGTGCCGAAGGCGATGAGCGTCAGGCCGACAATGGCTTCAGACACGCCCAACCCGCGCGCCAGCTCGCCGCCCCCGGCCACGATGAGATGTGCGCCGATGGGCAGGAAAACCACGCCGATCAGCACCATGCCGGCAATGGCCAGCGGCCCTTTCGGCAATCCGTCCATGCCGTCTATATCGGTCAGTTCGGCGATGATGGGATCATCCTTGGCCTTGCGCGCCACCAGGGCGAGCCACGCGATATAGACAATAATGAGTGCAAAGAGGATGGCGCCGTCGCTCAGATCAAGCACCCGGTCCCAGGTCAGCCCGATGAAGAGCAGTGAAGCGCCGAACGCGATCAGCACGTTGGTGCGCACGCCCGGCGCTGCGGTGGCCATGGGCGCCAGGATCGCCGGCAGGCCTAGCACCAGAAGGATGTTCGCGATGTTGGAACCGACGATATTGCCGATGGCGATGCCCGGCGCGCCCTCGATCGCGGCGAAGGCGGAGACCACCATTTCCGGCGCGCTGGTGCCGAAGGCGACTATGGTCAGGCCCACGATAAGCGGGGCGATGCCAAGCTTGCGCGCAAGCGCCACGGCGCCGCGCACGAGAAAATCGCCTCCGAAAAGCAGGATGAGGATCCCGGCGAGCACCAGGATGAGATTGGTGAGGAGGGCGATGTCCATGACGCGGTATCGATCCGGTCCAGCCCTTCAGGGCGAGGCCGGGCCGTCGCCTAGTCGAGTCGTTTGAATTCGATCAGGTTGAGAATTGCGAAGATGCCGAAGCAGAGGCCAAGAGCGATGATGGCGGCCATGATCATTTCCCCTTTTCCGCCAGCGGCGGCAGACTGCAGCAATGGGTTCGAGCGCCGATCCGGCGCGCGTCAGGGCGTGTATACACGACTGAGCGTCGCGCGCGCCAGTCAAAGACGCGGTGAATTCGCGCCCTTCAGGAGGCTGTCTTATGTCCGGTTCGCGTCTCGTCGCTTTTCGCGAAAGCCTCACCCCGGTTTTCCGGCTCTGGTGGCGGCTGAGCCGGCCTATGACGCTGGGCGTGCGCGCGATCATCGAAGATGAACAGGGCCGCGTCTGCTTGGTTCGGCACACCTACAAGCAGGGGCTTTTTCTGCCGGGCGGAGGCGTGGAGCGGGGCGAATCGATCCCGCAGGCGCTGTGCAAGGAGTGCCGTGAAGAGGTCGGGGCCGATCCTGAAGCGTTCGAGCTGATCGGCGTGTTCCGCCATCCCGGGTTTCGCGGCGACCATATCGTCCTCTACCGGGTGAGGCGGTGGCGATCCTGCCCAACCGACAGCGCCGGTGAAATCGCCGAAAGGCTTTGGGTGGATCCGCTTGATCCGCCTGAAGATGCAACGCCGGCGACCCTTCGACGCCTGGCGGAGCTTTACGCCGGGCAGGCGCCCGCCGTCGATTGGTAAGGTCTCCCAAAGCCGCATCAGGCTTAACAATTATGGTTAATGCGACCGGGCAATTATTTGCGAACCCCGCTGGTCATGCGGTTCATCCACGGTTAACGTGACGTTAGCGAAGGTTAACGCGAGTGGGGCGTTGATCATCGCTGCGAGGGAGGAAGTCAGGCATGACGAGCAAGCGTCCGATCCAGGGCGATGCGCCGTCACCGCTTCCACCCGCGCTTTCGGGGGAGATCGCGGCGCCATGACGCTTGAGCAGATCATCTTGCTGGCAGGCTGCATCGCATTTGTTGTGATGATCGGTCTGGCGTTCGCCCTGGCCGGCGGTCGCCCGGGGCGGTTTGTCGGTATTGTGATTTTGTGCCTGTTATCTGCTGGGGTTGCCGGGGCGGGCAGCGCCTACTGGATGTTTATCCATTCGCCGGATGGCGGCCCGACCGGGCCGTTCTGGGCGAGCTCACACGATGTTCTGACGCGTGGCTGTCTAGCGTCTGAGCGCGATCTGAACGCTGCCGGCAATGGCTGGGAGTGGGAGCGTTGCGACTGTTTCGTGAGTTCAATTCAGACGCGTGTGACCCGAATCAGTTTTGATCGTTATGCGGATGCCGTGCGAGGCGATGTCTACGCATTGATCGAGCCGGACGTGATCCGCGCCGTGTTTTCCTCTGAGGAGCAGACCAGCGTGGCGGAGTGGGCGAACCAGTGTCAGGTCTTCTCCGTTCTGAGCGGCGGACGCAATGGGAGGGGCGCGTCATGATCGTCAGCGAACACACGGGCCCGTCAATGGCTTTGGGATATGTGCGACTGGCGCTGATCGCCGGGTGCGCTCTGCTTGCCGCCAGCTGCGAACGCAGCGAGTTCGGCGAGCCGCAACGCGATTCTGACTGGACCTTCTCCTCTGATCGCGACTCCGACGACCCGTCCCAGAATCCCGAAGACCCGTGGGGCGGACCGAGCGAACCGGCTGGCTCCAGCGCGTTTGACAGTATTTTCGGCGGGAGCGCCTCGCGCAGCCCCGGCTTTGGAGGCTCGTTCGGCTCGCCCCTGCTTCGCGGATCGTCTGCTGAGCGTTTCAGCGAGCGCCCCTGGGCGGTCGAGCCGTGCGATGATTGCGCGGAAAAAGAGCTGTATCCCGATCAGCGCATTGTCTGCCTGCTGCCGGAGTTCGGCTTGCAGCGCGCCTGCATGCCGCGCGAACAGGCGGCCCGGCTCTATGCAAGCGGATCGCGCTACTGGCTGCTGCGCGGTGATGCGGAACTGACCACGGTGGATATCGATTGCGATCCGGATCGGCCAGGCGGGCTTTATTCGCCCAGCTGCGGCGCCTCCACGCGGATCACACTGCTGCGTCCCGGCGTATCGGATCGACCGATCGACCGGGCGATGGATTACTGGCGGCACGCGGTCGATTGGGGCCGCCCCTTCGGGGCCCAGGCCGCGCTTCTGGCCCAGCGCCGGCTGCAGGCGCACATGGTGCAGTGCGAGTCCGACGCGCAAAGCCTGCGTCGCATTTCACGGGTCGGCCCCGGCGGGGTGGGGGATGTGATCAGCCTGCGACTGCGCCAGCGCGCGCTTCGGGCGCTGGGCTATTACGCCAATGATATCGATGGCGAATACGGTCCGAACACGCGTGAAGCGGTGCGCGATTTCCAGCGGGAGCTGGGCTATGACGAGACCGGTTCGCTGAGCCCGCGTCAAACCACGCTCTTGATCTGCCACGCTGCTCAGACCGCGCGCGAGCCGCAGTTGCAGAACGCGCTCGGAATCATGTACGCCGCCGGCCTCGGCGTGACGCAGAATACCGATCTGTCTCTGGAATGGTTCGAGACCGCCGCCCGGCGCAACGACCCGGACGCCTATTTCAATCTCTCAATCATTTATGGCACTGGCGCGGTGCTTGGCAGCTATCGTCTGTGCGGCATGGTGGAGAATCCCGAGCGCGCCGACGCCTATCTGCGCGATGCAGCCGCACTCGGACACCCGATGGCGCGCCGCTGGCGCAACACGCGTGAGTTTTACCGCTTCGATGACGCCGCAGACCGGTGGGTGACGATCGGTCACCGACTGGTGGAGGCGGCCATGGAGCGTGAGAGTGAGTTTTTCCTGGACTGGCGTGAGCGCATTCACATTGATGACATGCGCTATGTCGATCCGGGCTGTCTTGAGGCTGAACTGCCCGCGTCGCGCTAGGCGCATCGGCAGGAAGGAAAGGACGCCGTCATGAAAGCCCATCTCGCCACCCTGCTCGCCGCGGGCCTGCTCGCCGGTTGTTCCACGGGCGGAGAATTCGTCCATGAGCACGCTTTCCAGCGCGGCATAGTGCCGGCGGTGGATGTGTTCTCGGTGGAGGCGGCTGAACGCCTGTGCGGCATCGACAGTCTCACTCAGCAGCGCGACCAGATGATTTCCGAGGTGCGCACTTCCACCTTCGACAGCGATCAGGTCTTCGGCCCCGACGAGCGCAGCGAGGCGGACACCCGCACCGAGACGCAGAACCGTGTCAGCGCGCCGCCCTATCTTGATCCGCCGAGCGAGGCGGTTGAGCTGGTGCGCGCCTTCGTCACCGATCTGGACGCCTCCTACCGCTTCGCCACCCAGTCCTGCCAAGCCTACGCCATGTGCATGCATCAGCGCGGCTATAACGAGGACGATTGCAGCGCCAGCCGGGGTGAATGGAGCCGGGCGCAGGACCGCTTCTCCTCCATGAGCGACGAGCTGTCGGAGCTGCGCCTGGACATCGCCACCCAGTGTCCTGAATGCACCAGCTGGGGCCGCCGCGGCGGCTATCGTCCGTTGTCAAACCCGTATGACCGTCCGCGCCATTACGGTTCAGGCAGGCGCCATCACGGCTCCAGCCATGACGGCCGATATGTCGGCGGCTACATCCTTCGCGATCGGGGTCATCAGGGCGTGCGCCATCAGGGTTCCTCACGCCGCCATCACCCGCCGCGCCGTCACTATGACGAGGATGATTGCGACGGCATTCTTGGCGATGTCTTCACCACTGAAACCTGCCCCCGCCCGGCCCGCCGTGGCTGCGATGACGGGCGCTGTTAGGCGCGGCGTCATCCAACCGGTAGAGCGCCAAAGCGTCATGGTCTGGCTTTTCCGGGTTACGGGGATCGGCCTGAACGTATTGATTCAGCGACAGGATCGCGTACGCCTGCTATCTCTTTGATCAAGCTTTGTCGTGTGATCGGGGAGAGACTTGATGCAGTATTCACCACCCGCCTGGATGATTGTGATGGGCGTTGCGGCGCTCGCAGCGTGTTCCGCGCCGGTTGAGGACGCCTCGGCTCCTGCTGAGGCGCGAGCGCCTATTGCTGCGCCGGAGCATGAAGCTGACCGTTTCATCGTTATGGTGGGGGGCACGCCCATTGGCGCAGCGAACGTCATGCGCACCGTAACCGGCTTTCAGATCGAGTATGAGTTCCGCAATAACGGGCGCGGGCCGACGCTCAATGAAGACATCGCGCTGAACGCTGACGGCTACCCGGTGAGCTGGACAATTGAGGGCGCATCGAGCTTCGGCAATCCGGTCGATGAGATGTTTGAGTGGTCTGGCGGACAGGCGCGTTGGCGAGACGCCACTGGCGAGGGGGCCGCAGATTTGTCGGAACCGGCCTACTACGTCCCGCAGAATGCTTCGCCCTATCAGCTGGCGATCGCTGCCCGACTGCTGCTGGCTGATGAGGATCTGACCATAGAAGCGCTGCCAGGCGGGGAGCTGCGTCTGACCGAGCTGGAAACGCTGACGGTCGGAGAGGGTTATACGGCCGCCGACATCACCGCCTGGGCGCTGTCGGGCGCGAGCCTGAACCCGACCTATTTCCTGATGGAGGGAGCGGCCTTCTTCGGCGTCATCACCCCGGGCTTCGCCATTCTTCCTGAAGGCTATGAGGCCCACGATGAAGCCTTGCGCGCCCGGGCTGCTGAGTATGGCGCCCGGCGGTACGAAGACATTCAGGCCCGCACCGCGCGCCAGTTTGACGGCCCCGTGGCCGTCACCAATGTGCACGTCTTTGATCCGGACACTGAAAGCCGCACCGATCTGTCGACGGTTGTATTCGAAGGCGAGCGGATTGTATCGGTCGGCCCGACCAGCGAGCCGGTTCCGGACGGCGCGGTCATCGTGGATGGCGCGGGCGGCACTTTGCTTCCCGGCCTGTTTGAGATGCACGCCCATCTGGGTGAAAGCGCAGCGGCTCTGGGCATCGCGGCGGGCATCACCAGCGTGCGCGACATGGGCAATAATAATGAGGTGCTGGACGGTCTGATCGCCAATATCGAAAGCGGCCGCGTCGCCGGACCGCGCGTCTTCCGCTCCGGCTTCATTGAGGGACGCAGCCCGTTCAACTCCAATAACGGCATTCTCGTCGGCAGTCAGGACGAAGCGGTTGAGGCGGTGCGCACCTATGCTGAGCGCGACGGTTTCCACCAGATCAAGGTCTATAATTCTATGGACCCGGATTGGATCCCGGCGCTGATCGCCGAAGCGCGCGCCCACGGTCTGCGCGTGACTGGGCATGTGCCGGCCTTCACCGACGCCGACGCCATGATCGCGGCGGGCTATGACGAGTTGACCCACATCAACCAGCTCATGCTGGGCTGGGTGCTTAATCAAGGCGAGGACACCCGCACCCTCTTGCGCCTGACTGCGCTGAAGCGGCTTCCCGAGCTCGACCTGACCAGTGAAGCGGTGCAGGCCACCATCCAGTCCATGGTGGATGCCGAAATCGCCATCGATCCCACCTTCGCCATCCATGAAGCGCTTTTGCTGTCACGCAATGGCGAGCTTTCGCCCGGCGCGGTCGATTACATCGATCATATGCCGGCGGCCTCTCAGCGTTCGGCGCGCTCGGCCTGGGCGGCGATTGAAAGCGAGGCGGATGATATCGCCTATCGCGGCGCCTTTGCGCAGATTACAGCGGCGCTGGCGGAGCTGCGCGAGCGCGGCATCTTCATGGTGCCGGGCACCGATCTGGGCGGCTCCTTCGCCTATCATCGCGAGCTGGAGCTTTATCAGAGCATCGGCATGGAGCCGTCCGAAATCCTGGCCTGGGCCAGCCAGGGCATGGCCGATTATCTCAGCGCAGGCGATGAGCTTGGCTCGATTACGCCGGGCAAATATGCCGACTTCTTCCTTGTGCCCGGCGATCCCGCCACGGACTTCAAGGACCTCAAGACCATTTCCATGGTGGTCGCCAATGGCGTTGTCTATTTCCCGTCGGAAATCTATCCCCAGTTCGGCATACGCCCATTCACTGACGCGCCCTCTGTGAGCGTGCCGGACTAGGTCGCGCGTCCCAGGCGGGCAAGCTTGGCCCTGTCATCCCGGCCCCGAGCCGGGACCCAGCCCGTGATGTTGACGCTCGCGCTCCATGGTTCAGACCGACCGGATGGGTCCCGGGTCTCGCTACGCTCGCCCGGAATGACACGTGTTTTGAGCTGTCACCCCGGCCCCGAACCCGCCGGGACTCCGGCTTGGGCGCCAGGCCTATTGCGGTTCAGCCGCGTCTTCAGCCTGAACATCGATCGCAGCTTCTTCCTCGCGCATCGCTTCCAGCACCGCGCCAGCGAGATTGCGGGCGCGGTCATTGCGGTAATTGGTGGCGCCGAGACGCACCACGACGAGATCGTGGGACGGGATGATATAGGCCCACTGACCCTGGAAGCCGCTCATGCGCACGGTGTTGTCCGGCAGGCCGTCATCATTGGTCCAGAAACCGACGCCATACATCCCGTCAGAGGTGGGCGTCGGCGTGGCGACATAGTCGTACCAGCCATCGGGTAGGCGGATCTCGCCGTCCGGGCTCACGGTGTCGAGCTGGAATTGCGCCAGACGCGCCCAGTCATGGGCGGTGGCGTACATGTAGGAGCTGCCCTGGAAGGTTCCTGTCTGATCGAGTTCCATAATGGCTGAATAGATTCCAAGCGGTTCAAACAGACGTTCGCGCAATCCTGCGACCTGGTCGGCGACGGTGTCACCGAGCTCGTCCTGCATGGTGCGGGTGGCCAGGATGGTGTTGCCGCTCATGTACTGCCAGTGTGCGCCGGGCGGGTGCAGGCGCTCGCGCGTGGCGGCGAAACGGGGCATGTCGGCTTCAGTGAACAGCATGTCGGAGTTCGGATCGGTTCCGGTATTGGTCTCTGCGATGGCGAACCCGCCGGCCATGCGCAGCAGAGAATCCAGCGTCACATCGGCGTAGGACGGATCGACCTCCATCAGTTCGGTGATCCTGCCCTCGGCGAACATGTCGACCTCGCCGCGCTCCACCATCACTCCGGCAAGGGTGGCCATGGCCGATTTCGTCATCGACCAGCCGTGAAGCGGGCTGTCCGCACTGATATCGGTTGCGTAGGCGTCCGCGACCAGCCGGCCCTCGTGGAGCACGGCGACTGCGAGCGTGTTGATGGGCTCGGCAAAGGCGTCGGCGATCGCCGCATGCAGCATGTTGGTGTCGAAGTGGGCGTCGCGATGGTCCGCGTTGAGCGTGAGCGGCTGATGAGCCCGGGCGGGCGGCAGGCTCAGCTCGGCATCGAACTGATTGGCGTCATGAACCAGCGTGCAGCCAAGCCCGTCGCGATAGATCGCATGCTGGCGCCACAGCCCGAAAATGCTGGTGCGAACCTCTTTCACTTCAGCGTCGACATGCACGCTGAGCAGGTCGGCTACATCGCCCAGAAGCGGGTCGAGATAGAGCGCGCGGGCGCGCTCCTGGCTGAGGCCCGACACCCATTGCAGCGAGCAAAGCTGTTTCGCTGTGATCCCTGTTCCCGATGGCAGATAGATCCGGCCATAGACGCTCGTGTTCAGCCAGATCAGCCCGGTCGCGATCGCCGTAAAGAGAATCCCGGCGATGATGAGTGCGATGCGTTTCATGGATATGCCCCCGATCCTATGCACAAAAGATCGGCCTTCAAGCGGGCGCGTCAAGTTCGATCTTGTTTACATTCGCTGGCGGGCTGTTCTCTCCCTCCCCGCGAAAGCGGGAACCCAGAAGTCTAGTGCATCCTGTTTTGGATCCCGGCGCCGCCGCAGCGACGGAACCGGTCCGGGCGACCGCCCCGCATCCTGGCCCAAGCGCACTATCCCACCTCAAACACAGACAATCCCGGCCAAGCGCTAATGCGCGCGGACCCGGGACGTGTTCTGCGAACTTTCCGCCTGGTCTCGTATCAGGTTAACCGGAATGGGTCCCGGATAGCGCGTCGCGCTTCCGGGACGACATCTCAACAGTTTGCATCGAAGGACGCGAAGCGAACCGGGCCCAGAGAGCGCCGGGCGTCAGCGCGGCGTCGCCGGCGGTGAGGGCGGGGCGGGCGCATCCGGGGCGCCCGCCAGCCGGCGAGCTTCCTCAGTGTTCATCCATTGAGTCAGCGCGTCACCGGTCAGCTCTTCGCCATCGACCCAGACCCGGCGGCGACCGTCTTCGTCATGGATACGCACCGATCGTGTCTGTTCTCGCCCGCCATCTTCAGAGCGGCGAACCATGATGCGGCGCGAGCTGTACTCGCGTTCATCAGCATCGGCCTGAACGCGCACATGGATTTCGTCCGAAAGCTCGCCATGCTCGCTACGCAGCTCCTCAAGCGCTTCGCTGAGCTCCTCGCGAGCCTCTTGCAGTTCCTCGCGTTCATCTTCGGTCAGCGCGCGGCGTTCGCCCTCGCGACCGGTCCAGCCGTTCTCGAGCGCCTGATCAATGCCGCGAATACCCGCGCGCATGCCGGCTTCAGCAGAGCGCAGGCCCATCAGGGCCGCCCGCTCGCCCATCCTCTCGGCCTGCCGTGCGGCGCGCGCGACATGGATTTCGATCTGGCGATCCGCGATCGCGGACGCGCGTTCGGCCTGCCGCGCCGCCCGTTCGGTGATGCGCTCAATCTCGCGCTCATCAAGCTGGGCGGTGCGTTCCGCCTGTCGTGCGATGCGGTCGGCGACCTCTTCCCAGTCGGTATCGTTGAACTCGGTCTGAATGCGCACGGCGAAGCGTTCGCCATCAGCCTGTATGGCGGCGAAGGCGCCTTGTAGAGCCGCCATGGCGGTCTGCATGGCTTCAGAGTCCGTTTCGCTCCAGCTTGAGCCTTCGACGTCGAAATTCAGATCGACATCAAACTCAACGTTTTCATCTTCGCCCGCTTCGGCGCGCGCCCGGTCCAGCGCTTCGTTGATGGCTTCGGCGGCGGATTGGCCTTCGGCCAGCTCAATGCGTTCGCCATTAATGATGACGACGTCTTGCGCCGAAGCCGGAGCCGCAGCGGCAAGTGCAAGCGGGGCGGCCGCAACGGCGGCGCGAAACAGATTTCTCATAGGTGTGTCCTCCCAAGACGTCCTGACCTCTTCGGACAAAGCTGGGGCGGCGCGCCTTACCGCAGCCACACCACCGCGTTACATCTTCGTTATAAGCGTGAGTTGGAACGCAGGGACAGCAAGGTCTTTCGCGTCCCGCCGCTCTGGCGCTTGGTCGCGTGGACAAGCCTGGCGGGCGCGGCTTAGCTGAGCTGATGGATGAGACGGCGCGGAGACCGCTGAGATGATGGATCGTCGTGATGTGCTGGCCGGGTTCGTGGCGGGCGGCGCTGCGGCTGCCGGCCTGCCTGGCGGGTTGGCCGATAGCGCCATGCCGGCTCCGCTCAGGGCCGGCTCGCAAGTGAGCCTTGCCCGCAAGGTTGGCCGGATGCTGGTGCTGGGCTTTCTGGGCGCGCAGCCGGACGGCGAGGGCCCGGACCGGATCGAGGCCCATCTCAGTGAAGGCCGCATTGGCGGCGTGCTCTTCCTTAGGCACAATGCGCGTTCGAGGGCCGGAGCGGAAGGTCTCGCTGCCCGCTTCAGGGCCGCTTCGCCGAACGCCTGGATGGCGATTGATCAGGAAGGCGGCTTCGTTCAGCGCCTGTCGCGAGAGTTTGGCTATCTGGCGATACCCAGGGCTCGCGATGTCGCCGCCGGCGGATTGGACTACGCCCGCGAGCTCTACGCGGCGGCGGCGGCCGAGTTCAGCGCCGCCGGGTTCAACATGAATCTGGCGCCGGTGGCGGACGTGCACATGGACGCCAATGCGGTGATCGGACGCTATGACCGCGCCTATGGGCAGGATGCCGAGACCATCGCGGCGTTCTGCGCCGCTTTTATCGATGCGTTCGAGGCGCGCGGCGCCGCCTGCTCAATCAAGCATTTTCCCGGTCATGGGCGTTCCAGCGGCGACAGTCATGACGGCTTCGTCGATCTGACATCCACCTGGTCGTTTGAAGAGGTCGAGCCCTTCGCCAGGCTGATCGAAATGGACCGGGCCCATCTCATCATGGGTGGGCATCTTATCAATGAGCGGCTGGATCCGAGCGGGGTCCCGGCGACTTTCTCCGAGCCGATGATGAACGGCCTGCTGCGCCGGGCGATGGGCTATCGCGGAACGCTCATCACCGATGATCTCGATATGGGCGCCATTCGCGACCACCACACACGCCGCGAGGCGGTGATCCGCTCTATCGCAGCCGGCAATGACCTGCTGTTGATCTCCAACTCCGCCAATCCGGACCCGGAGCTGCCGCAGAAGATCGTGATCTGGGTGCGTGAGGCGATTGAGGCCGGCATGCTCACTGAAGCGCGTATTGATGAAGCGGTCGCGCGCATCGACGCGCTGCAGGGCCATGTCGGCATGCGCTAGCGCGTCCCCACACGAAAGCGCTTGCGTCCCCGCACGAAGATGCTTGGGATGAGCGAGCCTTTCCGGTCAGAAGGGAGCGTCGTCATGAGTTCAGGACATATGCAGGATCGCGAACCGAAGAAGACCACCACCATTGAGGTGCGTGTCTCAGATGAGGCGAAAGCCGCCTTTCTGGAGCGCTGTCGTGAGACGGGGCGTTCGGCAAGCGATGCGTTGCGTGAATTTATGGCGGGCTATGTCAGAGCCGGCTCAGAGCCGTGCCCCTCACTGATCGAGAAAGGCTGGACCCTCATGAAGAAACCTGTTTTTGGAATAAGCGCGCTTGCTGGCGTGGTGCTGGCCTCGACCGCGCTCTTGTTCAGCCCGGCGACCGCGATCGCCGATGATGTCGAGCTAATGTTCGAGGTTTCGATTTCAAAACCTGGTGACAATCAGCAGGTGGAGTCAGCGATCAATCTCGACTATGGCCGCGCCGAGCAGTTCCGTCTGCCACCATCATTCGATGATGAGGGCTCTTACTTTTACGAAGTCGGCGTGCTCGCCAGCCCCTGCGAACCTGCGGATCGTTGCGCTGCGGACAATGTGATCGTTGAAGTCACGATCACGCGTCATGGCGAGGAGGGTGAACAGGTGATCGCGTCGCCTGTGCTGCTGACCAAGTACGGACGCGGCGCAGTGATGTCGGTGCGCGCCGCTGAGGCGCTGAACGTTCGGGTGGAGATTCATGCCGAGCGGGTTCGCATGGGGCCGGATGAGCCGGAAGGCTGACGCGGATTGCGTGTCTGACCATGTCCAGACACGGTTTTGCTTGGCACGGAGCGGTGGCTGGCTAGCCTGATCGCAGATCAATGAATCTGCGAGGTCGCCATGCGCCGCTCCCCTTCACATGCTTCCCAACCTCATGATCGCCCGGCTCAGCAGCCCGGCTGGCAGAAGAAGAATGCGGTCATTGAAGCGCGGCTGCCGGACCGTCTGAAGACGCGTTTCGCGGATCTGGTGCGCGGCGAGGACCGCACCGTCAGCGATGTGCTGCGAGAGATGATCGAGGCCTATGTGCGCCGACGCGAGACGGGGCGGGCATCGTGGCGCCTATGTCGCGCGGAGCGTCAGTCTGACCGGATCGGCTGGGCTGGCGCAGGCGCGCTCGCTTCGGCCCTGGTCGCCGCCATGGCGGTCGGGATGCTGACGCCTGCCTCGGCTGAAGCCGAAGACGTTTCGCTGTCCTACTTCATGGAGATCAGCGATGCGAACATCGCGCAAGGCCAGGTGGGTCTCGCATTTGGCGAAACCGTCGCCGCGCCTCTCACGCAGGTCGGCGAAGATGAGCTCGGATTTGAAGTCACTGCGCAGGACTGCACGCCGGACGCCGGCCCGCACTGCGAGCCGGGTCGGGTGATTCTGGAGTTTGAGGTGTTCCGTCACGTGTCCGGCGAACGCGAGGTGATATCCAGTCCGACCCTGATCGTGGCTTATGATCAGCTGGCCTCTATGGCTGTTGGATCACAGGCCGGAGGCCTGTTCCGCCTGGTGTTGACCCCGACCCGCGCGTCTGACGGCTGAGCAAAAAAGAAAAAGGGCGGCTCAGGTGAGCCGCCCTTTCCCGTTTCAAGCCTTGGATAGGCAGAGGCTTAGAAGCCCATGCCGCCCATGTCCGGCGCCGCCGGCATGGCCGGAGCGTCTTTCTTCGGCTTTTCAGCGATGGCCGCTTCGGTGGTGACGAACAGGCCGGCGACCGAGGCCGCGTCCTGCAGCGCGGTGCGCACCACTTTGGCCGGGTCGATCACGCCGAATTCGAACATGTCGCCATATTCTTCGGTCTGGGCGTTGTAGCCGAAATTCGCCGAAGCGTTCTCGGTCACCTTGCCGACCACGATGGAGCCTTCAACACCGGCGTTTTCGGCAATTTGACGGATCGGAGCCTGGATGGCGCGAGCCACGATGGCCGCACCCTGGGTCTGATCCTCGTTTTCGCCTTCAAACCCGTCGAGCACGGAGCCGGCTTTGAGAAGCGCGACGCCGCCGCCGGCGACAATGCCTTCTTCCACTGCAGCGCGGGTGGCGTTCAGCGCGTCATCGACACGGTCCTTGCGTTCTTTCACTTCGATTTCCGAAGCGCCGCCGACCTTGATCACCGCAACACCGCCGGCCAGCTTGGCCAGGCGCTCCTGCAGCTTCTCCTTGTCGTACTCAGACGAGGTGTCCTCGATCTGACGGCGGATCTGGCCAACGCGGCCTTCAATGGCCTCCTTGGCGCCGGCGCCGTCGACAATCGTGGTGTCGTCCTTGGTGATGGCGACTTTCTTGGCCGTGCCCAGCATGTCCAGGGTCACGTTTTCCAGCTTGATGCCGAGGTCTTCAGAGATGACCTGACCGCCGGTCAGCACCGCGATGTCTTCCAGCATGGCCTTGCGGCGATCGCCGAAGCCCGGGGCCTTGACGGCTGCGACTTTCAGGCCGCCGCGCAGCTTGTTCACCACCAGGGTGGCCAGCGCTTCGCCTTCAACGTCTTCAGCGATGATGAGGAGCGGGCGGCTGGACTGAACCACCGCTTCGAGCACCGGCAGCATGGCCTGCAGCGAGGACAGCTTTTTCTCGAACAGCAGGATGTACGGGTCTTCCAGATCCGCAATCATCTTGTCCGGGTCGGTGATGAAGTAGGGCGAGAGGTAGCCGCGGTCGAACTGCATGCCTTCAACGACATCCAGCTCGGTTTCCAGCGACTTCGCTTCTTCAACCGTGATCACGCCTTCATTGCCGACTTTCTCCATGGCGTGGGCGATCATGTCGCCGATTTCTTTTTCGCCGTTGGAGGAGATGGTGCCGACCTGAGCGATTTCCGAAGAACCCTTGATCGGGGTGGATTTCGATTTGATTTCCTCGACGACCTTGGCGACGGCCTTTTCGATGCCGCGCTTGAGATCCATCGGGTTCATGCCGGCCGCGACCGACTTCATGCCTTCGCGGATGATGGCTTGGGCGAGGACGGTGGCGGTGGTGGTGCCGTCGCCGGCTTCGTCATTGGTGCGCGAAGCGACTTCACGGACCATCTGAGCGCCCATGTTCTCGAACTTGTCCTCAAGTTCGACTTCCTTCGCCACGGACACGCCGTCCTTGGTGGTGCGCGGCGCGCCGAAGGATTTTTCGATCACCACATTGCGGCCTTTCGGGCCGAGGGTGACTTTCACCGCGTCAGCGAGGGTGTCCACGCCGGTGAGCATTTTCTCACGCGCGCTGACGGAGAATTTGACGTCTTTAGCAGCCATGTCGGTCTACCTGTCTTCTCAAGATTTACAGAGGAATTCTGGGGTCGAAGCGGTCAGGCTTAAGCTGCCGCAGAGGCCGATGAGCCGCCTTCGATCACGCCCATGATGTCGGACTCCTTCATGATCAGGAGCTCTTCACCGTCCAGGGTGATCTCGGTGCCGGACCATTTGCCGAACAGGATGCGGTCGCCGACTTTCACGTCGAGGGCGATGATATCGCCGTCATCGTCGCGTGCGCCGGGGCCCACGGCGACGACTTCGCCTTCCTGGGGCTTTTCCTGGGCGGTGTCGGGGATGATGATCCCGCCTTTGGTGGTGGTTTCTTCTTCTACGCGCTTCACGACCACGCGGTCATGCAGGGGACGAAAGTTCATCGGGCTTTACTCCATCCAATGAGCAGTGGGTTCGTCGAATACGATGTCAGGCCTGCCGAAGGGCGAATGCGTTAGCACTCTGATCCGCCGGCTGCCAGCGCGCCGGAAGTAGGTGTCTCACTAAGGCCCGTCAAGAGCTGCGGCGTGCATTTTTTGTTGCGCGACGGAGTTCCGGTTCAAGCCGCGTTCATCTTCATGAATGCATGCTTTTGCCGCGTGATCGTACTGGCGCCATGATGCTGTGGGGATTATGGCTGGGCAGAGCGCATTCGCGCGTATCAGTTTCACGAGGAGCCTTTGGAGGCCGCAATGTTTCGATCTCTTATCGCCGTCGCCGCCGCGTTGATCTTCACCGCTGCGTGCACAACCACTGACCAGTATGGAAATGTCACCCAGAACCGCACCGGTTCCGGCGCGCTGATCGGCGCGGTCGCAGGGGCCGCCGCCGGCACGCTCGCCGGCGGGGATGACCGTCGCAATGCGCTCATCGGCGCGGGTATCGGCGCACTCGCGGGTGCGGGCGTCGGCAATTACATGGACCGACAGGAACGCGCCTTCCGCGAGCGCCTGCGCGGATCGGGCGTCACCGTGCGCCGGGTGGGCGACGAGCTGGTGCTCGTCATGCCCGGCGATGTGACTTTCGCTACCGCCTCATCGGTCGTGGAGCCGCGCTTTGATCCGATCCTGAACGATGTCGCCGATGTTTTCCTGACCTATCCGGCGACGCTGATCGACATTGTCGGCCACGCCGACAGCCGCGGGGACGACGCCTATAATCTGGACCTTTCAGAGCGTCGTGCGAACGCCGTCGCCAGTGCTCTGATCGCACGCGGGGTGAATGGCGACCGCTTCTACGTCGCCGGCATGGGCGAGCGGGCGCCGATCGCCTCGAACGAAACCGACGCCGGCCGGGCCGCCAACCGCCGGGTGGAAATCCGTATCGCGCCGCTGACCTCATAAGGTCTGGCCGAACTCAAGCAGCGAACGCCGGCGTGAGCGATCGCGCCGGCGTTTTGCTGTCCGTCGCCTTCTGAGCCGCGCGAGGCCGGTTTTCCACAGCTTGGGCGCGGCGGACAGGGGGTGGTCCGGCCTCGGGGCGTTAAGAATCTGACAAGAGATGTTAACGCAGCCTAATCTATGAAGGGCTGTGTCTGCGATTCGCGCGGATGCGGGTGTGGGTCTAGCCGCCGCCATGCGGTCGGCGCTTGATGAAGGCGAGGGCGGCCATGCCGCGCGCTACTGACATTCTGGTCGTGCTCGCCTACGCGCTGATCGCTGTGATCGCCGCGCTGGCGTTTCAGCGCTTTGATCTGATGTCCTCCCAGCTCGCCTGGGTGATGGGGGCCGTGGTCTTCCTCATCGCCGGTCAGGTGCACAGCGCTGCGGCCCGTGCGCAGGAAAACGCCGCCACATCGCGCGATATCCAGCAGCTCAAAGCCGCCAATCGCTCGCTCTCGCGCGCTCTGGAGCGGGCCGAGTCGCGGCTGGACGAACTGTCGCCCGACACCGCCTCCATCGCTCCGCCTCAACTCGGTGAAGCGATTGCTGCACCCGAAGTCAGCCCCGAAACGCCTCCCGCGGCGCCTGCGCCTTCTGCTGCGCCGGCCAGTGCGCAGACCCCGTCGGAAGAGCGCATCATCGCCGAGCTTCTCACGAGGCTGGAGCGGGCCGGCGCCGGGCCGGCGGCGAATGCACCCGATGAGAGACCGGCGGACCCAATGGGCGCGGACGTCATCCGCACTGCGCTCGATGCGAACCGGGTTGATCTTTACCTGCAGCCGGTTGTCGGACTGCCGCAGCGACGCACCTATTTCTATGAAGGCTTCACACGGCTGCGCGACGGCGATGGTGAAGTCATCCCGCCGGCGAAATTCATCAAGGCGGCTGAAGAGGCCGGCCTGATCGCTGAGCTGGACAATGTTCTGCTGTTCCGCTGCGTGCAGATCGTGCGTCGCCTGACCAAGTCTGATCGCCGGATCGGGATATTCTGCAATGTCTCCATCCGGGCGCTGGCTGATGAGAGCTTCTTCCCGGACTTTCTGGACTTTCTGCGCCGCAACTCAGACCTTGCCGGCTCGCTGATCTTTGAGATGCCTCAAGCCGCCTTTGAAGGCCGATCCGCGATTGCTGCGCGCAACATGGCCCGGCTCGCCGATTACGGCTTCCGCTTCTCCATTGATCAGGTCGCCAATCTCAATCTGGACCTGGCCGAGCTGCAGCGCGCGGGCGTTCGCTTCGCCAAGATTGAAGGCTCGCGTCTGGTTGCGGCGGCCAATGGCGGGGAAGCCATCGCCGGACGTGAGGCCGGTGCGCTCCAGCCGGAAGACGTGGCCGGTCTGTTCGCGCGCTATGGCGTCGATCTGGTCGCGGAGAAGATCGAGACCGAATCCACCGTGGTGGAAGTGCTCGATCTCGATATCGCCTACGCCCAGGGCCATCTATTCGGCGCGCCGCGCCCGGTGCGTGAAGACGTCATCGCCGAAGCTGACGGCGCGCAGAGGCGAGCGGGGTAGGCGGGCTTGCCGAAGCGTTCGAATATTAAGGAAGAACGAAAGAAGGAACGGGAACTCTTCTTTGCGAGTTGGCTTTTTGACCAGCTTGGAGAGAGCATCTCTCTTGATTCAAGGGAGTCGCCCGACTTCATATGTTCAGGGCGTTCTGGTCGGTTCGCGCTTGAAGTAACCGATGTATTTGTTGATAGCGATGAGAAGGTGAAAGAGTCTAGATCAAAGAAAAATATATCAGAACAGAAAAAATATTGTATCGCGAATCGAAGACCAGTTTAGAAGTAGATCAGCCGTAAAATTGCACGTAAATTTTGTTAGCTCGGATTATTTGCTGGACTTGGTGGGAGCCGAGTCGCGCGATTATACTCGCCGATTCACCAGCGTTGAGGATAGTTTTGTAGACGAAATAATCGAGATATCTGAAGCGGGTGGCCGGTCAAATTGGTGGGAGACGCGGCGCTATGTTTCGCGAGAGGGTATATTTTTCCATGCTAGAAATTCGCCTCCAGAAATGCCGGATGGCGCAGGGAGGGATCGCTGGCAGGCAATAAGCGCTTCGGTTGGCTGGGTCAGGCAGTCTGGCGCATCGGCTATTCAGGCAGCTATCCACGACAAGTCAAAAAAGCTGCCGGAATATAAAAGGGAGGTCGGCAGCGACGATGTCCGGCTATTGGTGGTGGCTGACCATACAGGCGCCGCTGGCATGGTCTCTCTCGACGGCGGCGCTACGATAGACACGCTTGGGTTCTCCAAGATCTATTTCGCGCACTATCCTGAACACGCAAAGTGTTCTCCAAATAATCATCACGTGTTGTCAGGATAGCTGATGCAAGCCCCCGTCCGCCTCTCGGAAATCGCTGATCAATATGAGGCGCTGCTGTGCGATGTGTGGGGCGTCGTTCGCGGCGGCTCCAGCCTTGTTCCTGAAGCGATCGAGGCGCTGCAGCGCTTTCGTGGGGCCGGCGGGCGCGTGCTGCTCCTGTCGAACTCGCCCCGGCGCCCTGAGGCGCTGTTGGCGCAGCTGAAACAGATGGGTGCGCCCGATGACGCATTTGACGGGGCGGCGACCTCCGGCGGCGCGATTACCGCTGAGCTCACAGCCCGCGCGCCGGGGCCAGCCTTCAGGCTTGGGCCTGAGTGGGACGGGCATCTCTATGAAGGGACCGGGCTTGAATTCGCCCCGCTGAAAGACGCCGAATTCATCTCCTGCACAGGCCTGTTCGATTGGGAGGCCGAGACGCCGGATGAGTATCGCGATCTGTTGACCGAGGCGAAGCTGCGCCGGCTCGACATGGTCTGCGCCAATCCGGACATCGTCGTTGAGGTGGACGGGCGACTTCTCTACTGCGCCGGCGCGCTGGCTCAACTGTATGAAGAGCTCGGCGGTTCGGTCGTCTATGCCGGAAAACCGCACCCGCCCATCTATGATGCCGCCTATCGCGCGCTCGAACCGCTCTTGAAGGCGCCGGTGGACAAGGACGCCATCCTCGCCATCGGCGATGGCCCGGCCACCGATCTCGCTGGCGCCATGGCTGAGGGCCTGGACGCGCTCTTCATCGCCGACGGCATCGTCTCCGGCGATTTCAGGGACGGCTTCGACGCCGACCGCGCCGCGCAATTGCTGGCTGACGAAGGCGTCACCGCCCGCTACGCCGCACCGAAGCTGGTGTGGTGAAGACCATCAAACCCGTCGCCGAAGGCCAAGCGGGTCAGCGCGTCGAGCCGGGATGACAGGTTTGATGAGGGGCGTCCGGCCCTGGTTAGCGCGCAAAAGCGCCCCGGAGCGGGGAGCGCTCCGGGGCGAGGTTGCGCGGAAGCCGCCATGCCGCCGGCGAAGTCCGCGAGGCTGATACGCCTTATTGCGGCGCTGTATTGGAGAAGGTCAGGCTATTGCCCACCGCCGTGGCGTTGCTGGAGACCACCGGCGTGTGACCGCTCGACACAGAGCGCGAACGCGCCGTGACCGGACCGGAGTTGACCTGGTTCGCCGAAGCGTCGAGCCCCACCGGGCATTCTGAGCAGATATAGGCCGACTGGGTGTTGCCGAAGGCGCTGGCCGACGCGATCAGGGCTGAACCGCCCGCGCCGCTGACGCTGCTGGAGGCGCTCACAGCGCCGCTATTGTTCTGGTCGAGGCCCATATAGGCGTCAGCGCCGATATTGGACACCACGGCGGAATTGCCCGCCGCGTTCGCGCCCGCGACGCCGGAGCCCCAACCGAAATCGGCTGCGTTCAGCTCCGCGATGACCTGCACACCGCCCGTGTTGGACTGAACGCCCTGCATGTGGGCATAGCCCCAGTCATTTTGGATTTTTGCGGTATTGCCGGCGCCCTCAGCGGCGACGACCGCGCCATGAATGAGCGCGTCGTGCGTGCTGCTCGCGAGCACGGCGACCTCGCCATGCGAAGCCTGATCGACATCCACGATGGGGTCCGCGTCCCAGCCTGTAACCAGCAGGCTGTTGCCCGCTGCGACGGCGCTGGTCGTTGCGCTTTCGGTTTGTCCGGTGGTGACCGTGTTCGCCGTCGCGCTCACCGCGCCTTCGAAGCGCTGGCGCGCGTAAACATCGAGAGAATCCTCGCCGTAAAGCTCAGCGGCGTTGGCGCTGGCGTTGGCCTGGGTCTGGGCCGCGCCGGAATAGTCATCCAGACGCAGCTCGGCGAGGGCGCTCGCCGCAGCTGGGCCGCGCGCGTCCTGATCGAGATTGACTTCAGCCGGAGCGTGGAAGGCGCCCGTGACCGCATTGCCCTGGGCCGTGGCGGTCGACAGCGCGCCCCCCCAGACATTGGCGCCGGTCAGCGAGCTTGTCGCATTGGCCGACCCATAGCCATCCGTCCCGTCGCCGAGGCTCTGGGTGACGGTGAGCCGGGTGTCGACCACGCTGTCGGCAACCACGCCATTGGCCTGGGCCACGGCGACCGCGTCGGCGTACTCGGCATCAACGGCTTCGGTCTCGGCTTCGGCTTCGACCGGGCTCGTCTCACGCTGGTCGGCTACAAGATCACTCGTAGGTTCCGCGAAGCAGGCTGCGGAGATCAGAGTCGCGGCGCTGGTGCCCGCGATCCACTTCAGTGCGAGCTTGGACATGTTGAGCCCCTCTCGTAGCGTAACGGGTGGCGGTGTTCACACCGCCGGTGATGTTGGTCGGGCCGAGCGGATCATTGAACTCGCAGGCCTGCAGAGGATCGACGCCATAAAGCGCGGAGGAGAACTCCAGCACGGCGCGTTCCACGACCGAGCGCACGGCCAGCTGGACCGGCTCAAGCGAACGGCCGCCGGCCGAGGCGTCCACGACGACATCGCCGAAGAAGGAGAACAGGTTCGCCGACAGTTCGCGGCCGATGATCTGCTTCTGGTAGGAGATGACGTCAACGACTTCGAGCGTGCGGGTATCCACAAGGCGAAGGTCCAGGCCGACATTCATCACATAGACGCGGCGCGAAACCAGGCCGGACGGCGAGGAATCGATCCGGTCGCCGGCCAGCAGATCCTGACCATTGGAGCGAATGTTGGAGTTCAGCTCGGTGATGCCGCCGACCAGGAAGTAGTCGGAGCCCGGGATGGAGCCGGCATAGATCTGCCGGAAGCCCGGCGATTGTGCGCTGGGGCGATCATCGGCGATGAGCTGGTTATTGGTGTAGCGCAGCTCAAGTTCTGAAACCGACGTATCAAAACGCTCCACCAGATTGGCGCCGGCCTTGGCGAAGGCGCTCATCGCCATCAGCGAAGCGCCCTGGGTGACGCGCGTTCCGCCTTCCGGCGCGATCTGGCCGGTATAGTCGGCGATCCGCCCCACCGCGACACGCGGCGCGGCCATGCCGCGTGAACGGGCATAGCTGGACATGCACACCAGCGCGTCCGAATACGGGGTCGCATTGGCGGTGACCGGTGCGCTGCCGGTTGGCGTCGCGTACAGCCCGTCAGAACCGGGTGAGGAGGTGGCGCAGGCTGACGCAGCCAGCGCGGCCACCGAAACGAGAATGGATTTAACCGCCCGCATTGGTTTGCTCCTGCGCTGTCGCTTCGCTCGTCTGCGCGCCAGCCGTGGAGCCGGCGGTGACCGTGCCGGTATTGGTCTGGTTCGCGTTCACCACAACGGTGTTGTTGTGTCCGTTGACGATGACGTTCAGCTGATTGGCGATGGCGGTGGACTGGGAGAAGGCCAACGCCGAGTTCGGGCCATAGCCGAAACCGCCATTGGCGGCGCCGACGCCGGAAAATCCGGTCTGGCCCTGACCCTGCACATAACCGCCGACGCCGGAATTCTGGATCAGGCCGTTGATGACCAGGCGGTTGCCATTGCGATCACGGCTTCCGGCATAAGGTTGGTTCTGCGAGCCCGGCTGATAGCCATAGGGCTGGCTCCATTCACTGACCGAGCCCGACTGGGCCAGTGCCGATCCCGCCAGAAGCGCGGGCAGCAGGGCTGCGGTGAACAAGAGATTGCGGCGCGGCATGGTTCATGTCCTCTTTAGAGACAGTTTGGTCGCAGAGCTGCAACCGCTGTGCCAGCCTCCGCCGCCGCATATGGACGCCAAGGATTGTCATGGACGAGACGCCACGCCCGCCGCCGGGCCATATTAACCAACCGGTTTTCAACGATATGCCGGTGCTGGCTGTCGCGCTTGCGCTGGGCGTGATCGCCACGCACGCCCTGAGCCAGTTTGGGATGGGGCGTGAGTTCTTCCTGTTGATGGGCGTGGTTGTCGCCGGCCCTGACGAGGGGCGCGCCTTTGGCGGCGTCCATGCCTGGTTCCTGCATGTTTTCGTGCATGGCGGCTGGCTTCATGCCGGGATCAACGCCGCGGCGATCCTCGCCTTCGGCGCGGCGGCGGCGAGGCCTTTCTCCAATTCCGCGCTGGGCGCTTTCGGGTTTCTGGCCTTCTTCTTCACCTGCGCTCTGGCGGGCGCGCTCGCCCATGAGGCCGTTCACTGGAATGAGGGAACCGCCATGGTCGGCGCGTCGACCGCAGCCTCAGGGCTGATCGCCGCGGCCGGGTGGGTGCGCGGCGGGCTCGCGGGCATGGCCCGGCTTGCGGTCCCGTGGGCCCTGATCAATGTCGCACTGGCGGTGATCGGCGGCTTTGCATCCACAGGGCTGGCCTGGGCTGCGCATCTGGGCGGGCTCGCCGCCGGTGCGGCGCTCTACCCGGTCTTCCTGGCTGTGTTCAGCCCCCGCCGACGGTGATCTAGAGCAGCGTGTCGTAGTGAGTCTCACCGTCAATCTCCAAACCCTTGATGACGGCGTTGCCGCGCCGGTCGACGGAGATGATCAGCCTGAGCCGGTCTTCGCGCTGCATGTCTTCAAGGGCGAGCGCGTCTTCGCGTGAGGCGAAGTAGCGCTCCAGATTATAGACCACGCGCAAGCTTACGCGGCGACTCTCAGGGACTTGGACAGGCTCGATCCAGCGCGTCTCGCCGTTCTCATCGGTGATCTCTTCCCTTTCAGTCCAGTCCCATTGTACGGACGCCCATCGCACGCGCCCGGCAAGATAGGGAGTACGCGCCGCTTCGCGGTCTTTATGCGCGCCGGCTGGTCTGAGAACACCGTCTGCATCTTCCTGCAGCGAGACGAAGACGCGATCGCCTTCGCGCCACTGGCTGGTGTCGGCGGCCGGCCCCTGCAGGGCCACGTTGTGGGCCGGCGTGCGCACGATGACATAGTGGCCAAGCAGGATATCACGTGGATCGACCGGCTCCATGGCCAGGCGAATCTCTTCACCGCCGGCGCGCCGGGCGGCATGAGTGGCGACGAGGCCGATCAGGACGCCAGTCATCGCCAGCGCGATCACGAGCAGTCTCGGCATGTGGTTCATGACTTCACCTCCGGCTCTGCGGGGCTCGCCTTTCGTCCCAGCCGCGCAGCGGCAAGTGACAAGCCGAGCAGGAGCGCACCTCCGATAAAGAAGAATAGTGCGGTGTCCAGAAGACTGCCGAACAGCACTGTGTAGACGTAAAGCGATTGGGCGATGAACAGAATGACGCCAAGCGCGCCGATGAAGCGTCGGCCTTCACGACCGCCCGCCGTGATCAATCCGGCGGCGAGGATGAAGATGAGCGCGCCCAGAGTGATCCTGATGATGAAGGCGGCGCCGATTCCCGTTTGCTCGGCCAGGAACGGCAAGGCCAGCGCGGAGAACGCGCAGGCCGCCATCGCCGCACCTGCGGTCCAGGGCAGGGCGCCGCGGACCGACCGCCAAAGGCTGAGCGCGATGAGAATGGCCGCAGCGCCCAGCGCGATCATCATCAGCGGACCTGAGAGCGCGCCGGTGATTTCCGCCCAGCGGTCCGCCGTCGCCGATGCGCGTTCGCCGTCGAACCGGCCAAACGGGATCTGGACAAGGAAACCGCCCGCCAGCGCCATAACGGCCGACCAGTTGCATAGCACGCCGGCGCCGAAGAGACCTGAGTCACGGCCGGTGGCGGCGAGCAAGGCGAGCGCGCCTGAGATGAGAATCACCAGGCAGATCAGCCCTAGTGTTGAGCCCGCCTCCAGCTCCGCCAGGTGCGCCATGACGCTCCAGAGCCAGATGAACAGCGCGATCGCGACCAGGTTCCAGCTCACCGCCGAGCGCAGCCAGCTGGCCGCCGCCGCGGTTGCAAGCGCGGCGGGAATGAAGCTCCAGACAATAGCGGGCGCATAGGGGCTGGCGCTTTCCAGCCCGATCCAGCCGGCCAGCAGAAGACCGGCGAGAATCATCACCGGGCGGGACTGCAGCAGCACCGCGGCCGCCAGCGCGCCGCCGGCCCAGATCAGCACGCCGGTATTGCGGAAGCTGGCCATGTTAAAGGTCTGCGCCGTCAGCATGATGGCTGCGCCGAACAAGGCTGCGCCCAGAAGCGCGAGCGCATGCCCGGTGATGGCCGAGCCGCGTGAAAACGCGAAAGCTGCGCCGCCGAAGGCCGCCCAGAGCGCGCCGAGGATCACCGCAAAGCGGAGCACTCGCGCCATATCGGCCCAATTCGCCGCCACGAAGGTGATCGCCGCCAGCGCCAGCAGCACCGCGCCGAGGATGGCCCCGGCGCCGGCGGCGCTCCAGGCGGACCGCGCCGGCGCGGCCAGGCGCAGCAGGTCCGCCTTGGCGCCGGCTTCAACCAGGCCTGCGGCGATCCAGCGGTCGATATCGGCTTCAAGTCGTTTCAGATATCGGTTCATTTTTGTCTCGCCCCCGCCTGTGCATGCGCGTCCACGGCATGCGCCCCCGACGCAATCGCACGCCTTGCACGCCACGGATTTGGCCAGATGCAGGCTTTTGAGGCATTATAGTAGCCCATAACCGGGCTGCGAAGGAGGCGTGAATGACCGCACGACGCATTCTGGACGAAAAGGGCGGCTCGGTGATCACCGCGCCGCCTGACATGACCCTGACCGATGCGGCCCGGGTTCTGACCGAGCATCGCATTGGCGCGGTAGTGATCTGCCAGCCCGGTGATTCGACGCCGCTTGGGGTGTTTTCTGAACGCGATCTGGCGCGTCTCGTCGCCGAAGAGGGCCCGTCTGCGCTCCAGCTTGGCGTATCGCAGGTCATGAGCACGGATCTGGTGACCGCCGACGGGCTGGCCGATGTGAACGCGCTTATGGAGCTCATGACGCAGCGCCGCGTGCGCCATGTTCTGATCGTTGAGGCCGGCGCGCTGGTCGGCGTGGTCTCCATCGGCGATGTGGTGAAGCGCCGGATCGCCGAAGCCGAAGCGGAAGCCGCAGCGATGCGCTCCTATATCGAAACCGCCTGATGCAGTTGGTGGTTTCCAGCCAGTAAAGGCGATCTCGCCGCTCGCTGCGAGCGGGTGTCAAAAAAGTGCAAGAAAGTCCTTGCCTCCACCGCCCGCCCTGAGTACACACCGCGACCTCGACGGGATGACAGCCCGCCGCGAACGATATCGGGAAGACAGCCTTGAGCTTTTTTCCTTGATCGATCCGGCGAACCTGCTCATACTGTCAGCCCTCTCCGCTTTGGACGGGTGATTTTGGCGGCGTGCTTGTCGCGCCGACGAGGTCGTTTTGACGCTGATTTGCAGAGCCATCTGCTTTGAGGTGTCGAACTCGAATAAGGCGGTTGACACGGGATCGGAGGATCACTAGATACCCCGCTCTCGCGTCATGGCGGCGAACATATGCAGCGTATTAAGCGCTGGTCGGACGGCCCTTCTTCAGGGGTCACCAGCCGGAGCTTCAGCGCTGTATGTTTTCTGCGGTGAGGTGATTGACTTCGGGTTTGCGGCTCTTTAGACACCGCGCTCCCAACGCCGGACGGTTCGATCTCGGATCGCTCGGCGGGTTCTTCTCCAGGGCTGCGGTCCTGGCGTTTCGAACCAGCTCTTTGACATTGTTGGTTTTGGAAAGAGAAACGCAGGCGGCGGCGTCGTTGCGGATGGACCGGCCCATCGGGCTAAGCCATCCACCGAGACGCCGACTAACTTTGCGTTTCTCTAGTGACGATTTTCGTTCACTGGTCTTCGGATCGGTGGGCGGTAATCTCCGTCACTTTGAGTACGCTTTGTTCAGTCGAAGTCGAATCAACTTGAGAGTTTGATTCTGGCTCAGAACGAACGCTGGCGGAAGGCTTAACACATGCAAGTCGAGCGCACCTTCGGGTGAGCGGCAGACGGGTGAGTAACGCGTGGGAACGTACCCTTCGGTTCGGAATAGCCCTTGGAAACGAGGTGTAATACCGAATACGCCCCTTGGGGGAAAGATTTATCGCCGAAGGATCGGCCCGCGTCAGATTAGCTTGTTGGTGGGGTAATGGCCCACCAAGGCTGCGATCTGTAGCTGGTTTGAGAGGATGATCAGCCACACTGGGACTGAGACACGGCCCAGACTCCTCCGGGAGGCAGCAGTAGGGAATATTGGACAATGGGCGCAAGCCTGATCCAGCAACGCCGCG
>JBCBSP010000006.1:0-218147 GCA_039819095.1 Pseudomonadota bacterium | reverse complement strand
GAATGGGGCCGCGGCGATATCCGCTTCACGGTAGAAGCGCTTGAGGAATCGATCACCGCACGCCACCTGACCCGCGACGGTCGCGGCGCGGACGCCGAGCTCGGCATCGGCGATGTGGCCGACGATCTGGACGGCTAAGGCTGCAAGCCTTTGATAAGGGCGACTCCCGGTCATCGGGAGCGCCGGGCAAAGGGCGGCTTAATCAAGCCGCCCTTTCTCGTTGTGCCGGCTCGGCTCGGTCGCTGACGGCGGTGAGGCATTTATCCCGCCGCCGGGCTCAGTTAAGGTCCGGCCACGGATCGCAGAGTGATCACGAGAGCAGGTGAACAGCGCCATGGACAGTCGGCGTATCGGCGAGATTCTTTTAGACCAGGGCGCGGTGACCGAACGCGATCTGGACGACGCCGCGCGATATCAGGCTGAGCTGGGCGGCCCGTTCGGCCAGGCGCTTCTGCGCACCGGCGCGCTGGCGGAGGAGACTCTGCTGTCAGCGCTGTCGGCTCAGCTCGATCTGCCGGTCATCACCGCCGATCATCTGCCGGAAGACCCGCGCAGCTATCACCAGTGCTGCGACCGGCTGGGCCTGTCGGCGGAATGGCTGCTGCAGCACGATGCGGTCGCCTGGCTTCCTGAGGCTGCGGCGTCAGATGGTGAGGTCGAGCAGGGGCCCGATGACCCGCCGGACGTGGTCGCCGTGTTCGCCCGCGCTCCGCTGGACCCGGCGCTGGCCGAGCCGCTGGAGCGCACCGGCGCCGGCGATATCCGCATGGTGCTGGGCCCCAACCGTCTCCTGGACGCGGCGCTGGCCGCGCTGCGCACGGCGGGCCGCGTCACCGATGAGGACGCAGGCGATGATATCGCGCGCCTGCGCGAGCTCGCCGAAGAGGCGCCGGTGATCGATCTGGTCAACGGGGTGTTCGAGGACGCGCTGCGTCAGCGCGCATCCGATGTTCACATCGAGCCGTTTGAGCACCATTTCCAGATCCGCTTTCGTATTGATGGCGTGCTGCACAACGCCCAGACCCTGCCGCGCGGCCGGTTCGATGCGGTGGCCTCGCGGGTGAAGCTGTTGTCGGGCATGGACATCGCCGAACGCCGCCTACCGCAGGATGGGCGTCAATCGGTGCGCTTCGCCGGCCAGGATATCGATCTTCGCGTCTCCAGCCTGCCCGGCGCCTGGGGTGAGAGTCTGGTACTGCGCCTCCTGCGCAAACAGCAGAGCCTGCCGAGCCTGGAAGGCCTCGGCCTTGAAGGCGCGGCCATGGCCGGGTTTGAAGCGCTGGTCGCGGAAAAGAACGGCGTCATTCTGGTGACCGGTCCGACCGGCTCGGGCAAGTCGACCACGCTGTATCGCGGGCTGGAACGGGTCAATGACGGCGAGCGCAAGATCATCACGATCGAAGACCCGGTCGAGTACGACATGGAGGGCGTCACCCAGGTCCAGGCGCGCGCCGATATCGGCTACACGTTTGCGCGCGGCCTGCGCGCCATTCTGCGCCAGGATCCCGATGTCATCATGATCGGAGAGATCCGCGACGGAGAAACCGCCTCCATCGCGACCCAGGCCGCGCTCACCGGTCACCTGGTATTGTCCACCCTGCACACCAATTCAGCGCTCGCCGCGATCGAGCGGCTTATCGATCTGGGCGTGGAGCGTTTTCTGGCTGCGGCCTCGCTGCGCGGTCTGATCGGGCAACGCCTGGTGCGCCGGGTGTGCGAGGCGTGCGCTGAGCCGGCTGAGCCGAGCGAGTGTGAGGCCGCCGATGCGCGCCTGGCCCGCGCGCGCGCGCAGGGCGCGCCGATCCCGCTGGACGCCGGCGGGGCGCAATGGAAGCGCGCGGTGGGCTGCAAGAAATGCTCCGGCACGGGTTATTCTGGACGGATCGCCGTGTTCGAGGTGGCCCGCTTCACGCCGGAGCTGCGCGATGCGGTGATGGAGAAGGCGGGCGATGCGGCCTTGATGGCGGCCGCGCGCAAGGACGGCTTTCTCACCTTGTATGAAGACGGGCTGCTGAAGGCGGCCAGGGGCCTCACAACCGTGGAGGAGATCGTGCGCGTGATTGGCGCGGCCGGGCCGGGCGCCGGCGATCCGGGCTCTGACCAGCCTGGCGCATCGCCTCGCGGCGCGGTGGTCGCCTGACGGCTCATGGCCCGGCCTTTCGTCTCCATCATCCTCATCGCCTATGACATGGCGCGCGAGATACCGCGCACGGTCCAGTCCTTCCTGCCGCCCTATCAGACCGGCATTGGTGAGGACGAGGTGGAAATTCTCGTCATGGAGAACGGCTCGTCCGAGCCTGTGCCGCAGTCGGTGCGAGACCGGTTCGGGCATCGGGTGCGCTGGATTGATGTTGAAGACCCGCACCCCTCCCCGGCGCGCGCGCTCAATCAGGGCGCAACGCTGGCTCGCGGCGAATGGGTCTGCCCGGTGATTGACGGCGCGCGCATGGCGAGCCCGGGGATTCTGGCGAAAGCTAGCCAAGCCGCCCGTCTGGACGGCGAGCCGGTTATCGCCACACTCGGCTATCATCTCGGACCAAAGCCGCAGCCTATCAGCGCGGCGCAAGGCTATAATCAGGATGAAGAAGACCGCCTGTTAGCCGCGATCCGCTGGCCGCAGGACGGTTATCGCCTGTTCGATATCGCAGCGCTGGGTCTGTCGGCGCGAGCCGGCTGGCTCGGCCCGATCGCCGAGAGCAATGCGATCATTCTGCGCAAGGCCCATTATGAGCGCCTGGGCGGTTATGATGAGCGGTTTGATCTTCCTGGCGGCGGTATCGTCAATCACGATTTCTTCCGCCGTTGTCTGGAAGCGCCAAACAGTCGGTATCTGCTCCTGCTTGGCGAGGGCACCTTCCATCAGTATCATGATGGGGTGGCGACTTCTAAAGGCGTCGATAAGCCGACCGGGGCTGACGGGCTGACCGCCTGGGAGCGCTATGCCGCTCAATACAGACTGATTACAGGGCGCGATTACGCTGTGCCGGAGATCGCGCCAATCTTGTTTGGCTCGCTCAACGAGCTGGGTGCGCGGGCATTGGTGCGGTGCGTGGCGGCGCTCTCTAAGGAAGAAAACTCATGAATGCGTCCGGACCTTCGGCCTATCACGACGTCGATCTTGTGCGCGAGCGGGTGGCGCTTGGCGAACATCGCGATGTAATCGGCGGGCTCTGGGAAGAGCTTGGCGCGCTGCAGTTCGACTTTCTCGTCAGCCAGGGGTTAATGCCTGAGGATCGTCTTCTGGATGTCGGCTGCGGCTCTTTGCGCGCTGGAGTGCGGCTTGTGCCCTACCTCCAGCCCGGACGCTATTACGGACTTGATCTGCGAGAGGAATTGCTGGACGCGGGATATGAGCGCGAGATTGTGCCGATGGGTTTGGCGAGCCGGCTTCCGCGCGCCAATCTCGCGACGGTCGGCGACTTCGACGCGACCGGGTTCGGCGTGACCTTCAACTATGCGATCGCCCAGTCGGTGTTCACGCATCTGCCGCAAGATGAGCTCGCCCGGTGCCTGATCGCGCTTGCCCCGGTGTTTGAACCGGGCGGTCGCTTCCTCGTGACGTATTTCGAACGACCCGCCGATGCGCAGCCGGGCGGGGTTGCGCATCCGCGCGGCATCGTGACCCATGCTGACAGAGACCCGTTTGACTTCACTCAAGAGCAATTGCGTGCGGCGACGGTCGAGGGCTGGACGCTTGATGTGATTGGCGAATGGGGGCACCCGCGCGACCAGCGCATGGCGGTCTTCACGCGCCACGGTCATGCAGGAGACCGGTGATTTGCCGGCTTTCGTCTATAAGGGCCTGAATGCGGACGGCGCCACGGTGGAAGGCCGGATCAGCGCTTCTGACCGGATCGACGCCCAGCGCCAGCTTGAAGCTCAGACCATTGCACCGTTCGAGCTGCGTGAATCGCGCGCCACGGATCGTGTCTATGCGCGTCGCAAGGCGCGCCCGCGCGACCGGCAGCGCTTCATGCGCCAGCTGGCGGTCCTTCTGCGCGCCGGAACGCCGCTGCTCAGCGCGTTTGAGGTTATGGAATCTGAAGAGCCGTGCCGCGATCTGGCGCAATCGGCCAGCGCGGTTCGCCGCGATCTGCGCTCCGGTGCGCGGCTGTCCGGCGCGCTGCGCTCCCATCTGGGGGCCGGCTTCCCTGAATATGCGCCGCGACTGGTGGAGCTCGGCGAAACCACGGGCGACCTGCCCAAGGCGTTCAACGACATCGCCTCCCAGATGGAAGCTGAGCTGAAATCGGCGACTGAAGTCCGCAATGCGCTGGCTTATCCCAGCTTCCTGGCTGTGGCCGGGCTGGTGGCGGTCACCTTCATCTTCCTGTTCGTCGTGCCCCGCTTCGCCGCGCTTCTGGGCGAGGACCGGTCCGATCTGCCGGCCTTCTCACGCTGGGTGATCGAAACCGGGGTCTTCCTGCGCGCCCACCTGATGCAGACGGGCGCGGTTGCGGCCGGGCTCGTCGTCGCCGTGATTCTGGGCTCGCGCAATCCGGGCCTGCGCGGCGCGGTGGAGCAGGCCCTGATGTCCGCGCCCGTCATTGGACGCTTCCTGAAAGCCAGTGAGACCGCGCGCTGGGCGCGGATCTGCGGCACGGCGCTTTCGGGCGGCGCGCCGCTTCTGGATGCTCTGTCGCTGGCCGAAGCCGCCGTGCGGTCCAATCGTCGACGCCAGGGCCTGATCGAGGCGCGCCGCGCGATCCGCTCCGGCGATGCGCTTGATGAGGCCTTGAAGCGTTTCGGCGAGTTCGACGCGATGACGATCAATCTGATCAAGACGGGGCGCATTTCCGCCAGCCTGGACGAGATGCTGCTCTTCGTTGCCGAAACGCATGAAGCGGAAGCCCAAAGTCTCGCCAAGCAATTGACCTCGCTGGCCGAACCTATCGCCATCGCCTTCATCGCCATCGTCGTCGGCGTCATCGTCGTCAGCCTGGTGATGGCGATGACCAGCCTGTATGACGTGGCGCTGTAAGCGCTCGTTAGGCCCGCCATCGCTCCAGCGGTTTGCCGGCGAGGCCGAGCGGGGCGTGTTCGGGCGGCAGGCGGCGCTCGTCGAGGGCGGCGGCGACCCAGCATGCGCCGGGATGATGCCAGTCCAGCGCGCGCCAGATCAGACCATGGCGCTCGCACAGCGCCTTCAGCCAGGGCTCCGGATAGGCGACATTGTGCGGATAGGTCCACGGCTCGGCCGGGGGCTCGATATCGTCTGCGCCCTTCAGATAGCTGAACAGGAAAACACCGTCGTCTTTCAGCGCTTTGGCGGTGCTGGCGAACAGCTTCTCTGCGGACGGCGCGCCGGCATGGGTGACGATGGACTGGGCGATGATGAAATCGAAGCGTTCATCAAACACGGTGCAGTCAAAATCGGCTTCATCGGAAAAGCGCGGGGATTTGACCGTCATGATCTCCTCGCCGGTCTCCGCCTTCAGCCCATCCTCGATCAGCCAGGTATAGGGGTCGATGCCGAAATAGCCGCCGGGCCTCAGGAAGGGGATGAGGGAGCGGCCAAGCCGGATCGAGCCGCACCCGAAATCAAGCACGCCGTCGGTTTCCTCCAGTCCGAGCGCGGCGAGCAGGCCCATCTGGTACAGCGTCATCAGCCCGTAACGCTTTGGCGGGCCGACAAAGGCGCGATAGTGATCGGCGCCCGGCTTGAGCTGCTCGGCCTCCTCAGCGGAGAGATGTCGCGACATGTGTTTCAGCGCCCCGGTCCGTGTTAGAAAGCGCGCACTGTAAGGGTTTCGTTCCGGGAGTGTGAAGCATGTTGCGCCGCTTCAAATCATTTCGCTCAGCGCCGGTCCTGCGCCGGCGCCCTGGCTATTCGCTGATGGAGATTCTGGTCGCTGTGGCGATTATCGCCACGCTCGCCACGCTGGTCTTGCCGCAGCTCTTCCGCCAGCTTGATCGGTCCAGCATCACGGTTGCGCAGACCCAGATCCGGATGATCGAAACCTCGCTGGACACGATGCGTTTGGATATTGGCCGCTACCCGACCAATGAAGAAGGGCTGGGTCTGCTGATGGAGCCGACCGAGGCGACGTTGGCGATGTGGAACGGCCCTTATCTGGATGGCGAGCTGCCGACCGATCCGTGGGGCAATCCGTATCGCTATCTGCCAGCGGCCTCGTCAGCCGATCGCGGTCAGGTCTACAGCTTCGGCGCGGACAATGCCGAAGGCGGTCAGGGCAATGACGCCGATATCGGCCTCTAGCCCAAGCCGGAGAGCCGGCTACAGCCTCTTGGAAGTCATTGCGGTGGTGGCGATCATCGCCATTGCGATCACCCTGTCCGCCCCGTCCATCTCCCGCATGCTGGAGGGCCAGGCCGCTCAAGGCGTGGTGCGAAGCTTGGATATCACCCTGGTGGAGTTGCGCCGTGATGCGATCATCGCCGCCCGACCGATTCCGCACGCGACCGCTGCGGCCCGTTTGCGCGCCGCGCTGGAGCGCGGCTGGGCGCTGGAGCTTAGTCCCGCCGTGGCCTTCACCGCTGGCGGCTTCTGTCCCGGCGGGCAGGCTGAGCTGACCAGCCCGGATCGCAGACGCTATACGGTGCGGCTGAGCGAGGGCGCCTGCACGATCGAGCGGCAGTGAGGCGCTAGCGCATCCGCCGCATCCGCCAGCGAAGGCGAGCCCGGTCATTGCGGTCAGGGAAATACGGATCTTCCGTCGCCAGCGCGCCGAAACGGTCAGTGACATGGCGCCAGGCGGTCTCCCCGCGACCCTCGCCGGCGCGCCCGCGCGTCGCGGACTCCGCATGAATTGCGCGTACATCAGGGGTCCAGACGGTTTTCAGGCCCGCCTGTCTCGCCGCCAGGCAGAGCGCCACATCGTTGAAGTCCTGCGCCAGCGCCTCATCCATCCCGCCGGCGGCGTCGAACAGGCTTCGGCGCAGGGCCATCATTGCGCCGGTAACAGCATAGACTTCGCGCGGCAGCCGGTAGAGGCCAAGCGGCCCGTCCCCGCGCCGCCCCAGATCGATATGGCCGGGCCGACCGGCCTCATTGAGCGCCAGGCCGACATGCTGACGCCGCCCGCCGGGATAGCGCAGGTCCACCCCGACCACGCCGACTCTTTCCTGGTTCAGCCACCCGGCCAGAACCGAAGCGAAATCCGGCGAAATCCCGCTCACATCATTATTCACCAGCACCAGGCTTTCGCGATCGGCGTGTTGCGCTCCGGCATTGATCAGGCGCGAGAAGTTGAACGGTCCGCCCTCGCGCACAATCCGGGCTCCATCGGCCTCAGCCTGGTCGATCAGGGCGAGCGCTTCGGCGTCTTGCGTGCGATGGTCCACCAGGATGAGTTCGTCCTGAGGACGCAGCCCCTCGCGCAGGCTGGCCAGGCAGGCGGCGAGCCTGCGCGGCTGGTCCCGGGTGGGCACGATCACGCTGACGCCGCCCCCATCTTGCGGTATGGCGCGCCTGCGTTGCAGCGGCGTATCGGGGCGAAGGCCCAAGGTGACCGGCAGGTGGAGGCGGGGCCCCCCGGTTCCGGCCTCCTGCTCATCAAAGAGATCGCTGTGCCGGGCCAGGAGTTCGGTGTCCGGCGGCCAGCACGCCTCCGTGCCGGTTGGCGTGAGCTTCACATCCCAGCTGACCGGAGCGGCGCTGTTGCCGTCCCTGGCGGCCTCGATCACCGCCTCGGCGCCCGGTAACAGCCCGGGTGCGGAGGCGCTCTTGCTTGGAGCGGGCGGTTGGAAGGCCATGCGCACGGGAAAAAGCCATGCGCCCCGCCTCTGCGCGGTGATCCAGCGCCAGGCGCGGCGGGGCCGGCGCGCACAAAAGCCGAGCGTCGAGCAGAGCGCGGCGAGCGCCTCCATCCGCGTGGCCGGGCGCGTGTTTAGCGCGCACGTCTGCGCCGCGGGCCCGTGAGCACAAAGTCGTCTGCCACGCTTCACATGCGCGATCGCGCGCGAGCCGGCGTCCAGCCGGCCAAGCGGAGCGGTGCTCGGATCAGGCTCTCCGGACACGACCGCCCAGATCGCCCTGGCTGGGTCGGCGAGCTGAATCACGAGAAAGCCCGATTGCTCGCGCCGTTCCGGTTCCCTTTTTGTCATCAATCCATTATGCCCCGGCACTGGGTGAATGCGTTGCGATGGCTGTGGTTCATGATGGCATGGCGGCTTTAAAGACGCTTCTATTCAAAATCTGGCTGCTCTTCTTCCGCCATATTGGCGCGCGCTTCATGCCGAAGCGAGCGTCGATACCCGGCGCGCCGGCGATCAGGATACTGGGGTTTCACAACTCGATCCTGGGCATCGGGGAGACGGCTCGGCTGTTCCTGTCCGCGTTGAAGGCCGGCGGCAGGCAGGCAGGCGCGCTGACATTGGATCACCGCCTGGTTTTGGCTGAAACCGGAGCGAACACGCACTGCGATCTGGTGATTTCGCACCTAAATCCGCCGGAACTGGAAGTTTTCTCCATGCGCCGTGCGCCGCGTCGCCTGCTGAAGGCGGCTCATATCGGCTACTGGGTCTGGGAGTTGGAGCGCATCCCGCCCTTCTGGCGGGACGAGCGGCGCCTTGTCGATGCGATCTGGACGCCCTCCCATTTCTCCGCCGACGCGATCCGCGCGGGGCTGGGTGAGGCCAATGTGGTCCATGTGATCGAGCCGCCCATTTTCGCTGCGCGCAGCGAGCCGTTTGACCGATCCCGCCTTGATGCGCCGGACGATGCTCTGCTGGCGCTCGCTGTATGCGATCTGCGCTCCACCGCGGCGCGCAAGAACCCTTATGGCGCCATCACCGCCTTCATGCGCGCCGCAGACCGTCAGGCTGGGCGTGCGCATCTCATCGTCAAAGTGGTGGGCGCACAGGCCGAGCCGAGCGCCTTCGCACGCCTTACGGCGGCGGTTGATGCGCGCTCGGATATCTCGCTGTACGCCGCAAGCCTCTCAGATACGGAGATGATTGGTCTCATCAGCGTGTGCGACATTGCGATCAGTCTGCATCGATCTGAGGGTTTCGGGCTTCTGGCGGCGCACGCGGCCTATGCCGGGCGAGCTGTTGTGAGCACGAACTGGGCTGCGCCCATGGAGTTTCTGACGACGGAAGGCGCTGAACTGATCCGATATCGCCGGGTTCCGGTTTACGATCCCCAAGGCCTCTATCCCAGCGGGTTTGAGTGGGCGGAGCCCGACCTTGATCAGGCCGCAGACGCGATCGAGCGCCTCATCTCAGACCAGACCTACCGCCAGCGGCTTGGCGAGGCGGCCGGTGAGAGTGCGAGAAACCGGTTCAGCGCAACGCGCTGGCTTGCCCGCTTTGATGATCTGGTGGACAGGGCGCGCGAGGCGAGCGGCTAACCGCCTTGAGGGGACCGGTCCAACTCGCCAAACTCGCTTCGAACTACGCGCCAACCCAGCTGACGCACGGCGAATTGCCGCCGCGTATCGCCGCGTTCCAGCGTCACGGTGATTTCGAACAGGGCGATGTTGAAATTACTCTGACCGAGATAGCCGTCAGCAAAGACTTCTTCGGTCACTGGCTCGGCGCGCCACCGCATGGACCAGTCGCCAAGCTGATCTGCGCCTTCGTTCTGCTCGATCGGGTTCACAGCTGAGATCAGCGCCAGCGCGCTCTCCTCCATCTCGGCGATTTCCGCTGCAAGCTCCAGGCGGACCGCAGCCTCTGCGAGCGCACTCTGCAGCTGAAACAGCGGCACCAGTGCGATCGCCAGAAGCGCGACCGAGGCAAGCACTTCGATAACCGAGAAGCCGGCCCGGCGCTGAGCGGGGCCCGGCCTCATCGCAGCACCCGTTCAATGATCAAGGCGCCGGCGAAGCCCGCAACCAGTCCCGGCGCGAAGGCGATGCGCTCGCGCGCGCCGACACGTCTGATCCAGGCGGTCAACGCGGTCGCCGCGACGGCGATCAGCAGGGCTGGTCCGACCAGGCCGGCTCCGACCCAGGCGCCGCCGGCTGCCGCCAGCCCGTAATCGCCCTGACCGATGCCGCGCTCGCCGCGCGAGCGATGGTAGAGCCAGCCGGCCAACCACAGGACCGCAAAGCCCAGTATCGCGCCCACAAGGGTCAGCGGCCAGGTCAGCACCGGATGGAGCGAGGGCGCGGCGATCAGCGCGGACACGAAGATCGCCGCGGAATGCCAATCGGAGACCTCGCCGTCCAGCCAGTCTGAAAGCGCTGCGCCGAAGGCGCTGGCCCCGGCCAGGCTGGCGGCGAAGGCCAGCCCGCGCGCTTCAGACAGCTGGATTGCGGCAAGCCATGCCAAAGCCGAGATGAGTACGCCGATCGCGCAGGCGATGAGGCGTGGGCGCAGGCGTGCCAGATCCGGCGAGGCGGAGAAGACACGGGCGTTCAAAGCGGCGCCCAGCCCGGTCCCGGCGAGGCCGGCGGTCAGCGTCCACAACGAGGGTGACGCCTCGATCATGTCCCGCTCTCGTCGCCCTAGCCGCGAACGTCGGATCGCGCCCGCAGCTCCATGGGCTCGTCCGGCGTCATGATCGTCGAGCTGCCCTCGGTCTGGTTGCGGAAGGCGTCATTCATGCTGGCGCGCAGCGCATCGACCATGGCGCCCCGGTCCTCCGCCGAGCGGATGACATAGGGGGTGACGAGCACCAGAAGCATGGTTCGCGTCGAGGTCAGCGTATCGCTGCGGAAGGGCGTACCCAGGACCGGCACATCCTTCAGGAAAGGGATGCCGTCATTGTCGGAGGTGAAGCGGTTTTCGATCAGCCCGCCGAGCACGGCGGTCTGACCATCTTCCAGCGACAGCTCGGATGTGATCGAACGGTTGGAGATGACCGGGCTGGCGATATCGGCGGTCTCGTTGACGTCGGCTGCGCTGAGTTCCTGGCGGATCACCAGGTCGATCCGGTCGCCGCTATACACGCGCGGCTGAACGTCCAGGATCACGCCTGTGGAACGGTAGCTGACCGTCTGCAGGATATCCGTCGAACCGCTGACCTGCGAGCCGCTGGCGGCCTGTGATGTGATCACCGGCACATCGGTGCCGACCTGGATGGACGCTGCTGATCCGGACTTCGTAACGATGCGCGGCGTGGACAGCACATTGATGCGGTTATTGCCGGCGGTCAGGGACGTGCCGGTTAGCGTCACCTGTCCGGTGCGCACGACGCCGGTCAGGCCGTCATTGGAGGTCAGCTGGGCGGAGAAGGTCGCCGCAGCTTCAGAATCGAACACCGCATCCAGACCGAAAGAGAAGTTGTCGGTGAGGGTCACCTCCGCGATAATCACTTCAATCAGCACTTCCGGCTGACGCGTGTCCAAGCGGCGCAGCAGGGCTTCAACCTGGTCAAACGCCTGCTGGGTGCCCATGAAGATGATGCGGTTGCCAAGCCCGTCCACCGTCAGCTGACCCATGCTGGACACGCCGGGCTGCGGGCTGCCGGAACCGGACTCGTCGCCGCCTGCGGGCTGGTCCCCGCCGTCGCTGGCGCCGCCAGTCCCGGTCGTGCCATCGCCGCTGAGCACGTTGTTGACGATTTCCGCCAGCAGCGTCGCATCCGCGTTGCGCACTTCATAGACGTGCGGGATTTCCGCTTCCGCCTGGAATGCGTCCGCGTCCAGCCGGCTTGCGAGCTCGCCGGCATAGCGGGCGACTTCCGGTTCAGCGGCGAAGATCAGAATCTGGTTGGTGAACTCCAGCACCAGAAGGTTCAGCGCGGTCGGCGTGCGCGCATCGCCCACCACATAGCCTTCAACGGTCAGGATCTGGGATAGCGCGGCGCGCAATTGCTCCGCGTCCCAGTTGCGCGGTGAGAAGCTGAGCACCTGGGTGCCGGCGAAGCGCACCTCGTCCATTTCGCGAATGATCGCCAACGCGGCGTCCACGTCCTCCGACAGCCCGCTCAGCACCATGGAATTGGCGCGCCGGTCGGCCCGGATCTGGAGCTCGTTCTCGTCGGGGAAGGCCTCGCGAAGGATTTGCTGCATGTCGTCGACAGAGATCGCCGTCAGCTCAATGAACTGCACCACGGGGCGCAGGTCGGAAGGCACGTGCGGTCCGGCCCTGGAGGTTATGAATTGAGGCATTTGAGCCCGCAGCTCATCCAGCGCGATAATGCTGTACAGCCCGTTTTCATAGGTGACAGCGAGCCCGTAATCCTTCAGCGCTTCACGCACCAGCTCCAGAAAGGTCTGCGGCTCCATCGACCGGACGCTGCGCAGCGAGATGATATCGCTGCGCTGGGCGACTTCCGGACCCAGGCTGAAGGGTTGTTGCAGGATCTCGCCGAACACGGTGTTGACGAATTGCGGCACCGGTTGGGGCGGCAAGGTCACATTGATCGCGTCGCCGCGCAGGCTCGGCGACTGGGTCGCGCTGGAGCGGGTGGAGCGCGTTGCGATTTGAGGGATGGTCCGCGTCGCGACGGCGGGCGCTTCAGCGCCTGCAGCCCTGTCGCCGGGTTCAAACCCGTCCACAGCGCCGTCATCGCCGCGGTTCTCAGCCGTCATGGTTATAGGTTGACCGATATCCAGCCAGTCTGTCGGCGCGGGGCGGACGGTTTCACAGCCCGCCAGGAGGACGCCGGTTGTTGCGCTGAGCAGCACGGCGGCGCTCACGCGCGCGTTCTTGAGCTTCTTCATCATCATCTGAACTGGGTCGAGCACCGCGCGAATTGGCCGCCCGGCCCTGGAAGCCTGACTGTGCGCGGCTTTCGGTGATGGCGTTTGCGGATCGCGCGGGGCGTCGCGGGTTGGCCGCACGTTGGCGGTTCGCAGCCTGCCCTGGTCCGGTGCGTTGCCGGTCTGCGGCCGGCTGACGTGATGATGTCGGGCCGTTTGCGGCCCCCGGGTTTTGGTTCGGGACACTTGTAAACGCCTCAATCCGTCGATCCCCCTGCGGTCCCTCAAGTGTGACCGAGCTGGGAGAGATGTCCAACACTCGCCAGCCATTGTCCAGCGTATCGCCGGTTTTGATGCGGGCGAACTCAGTGGCGCTGACCGGAATAATCAGGCTCCAATGGCCACCTGAGCGCACCATCGCGGCCAGGTCTGGATCGGTCAGCGCCGCCTCCAGGGCGGCTGCGGTGGAGCTCGGTTCGGATGTTTCGGTTGTCTCGTCTGTTTCCGCCTCAAGCTGGGCTTCAGGAAACAGGCCGGCGCTCGCAATGCGCTCGATCAGCCCGTTCACCTCAGCCTCGCTCGGCGCGCTGGGTGTTTGCGCCGTGCGGTCGGCTCGCACCGCCATTTCACTGCGCGGCGGCTGGCCGGCTGCAAAACCGGCGACCAGCGCCAGACCGGCCAGCACGACGGCAAGGATGAGCCGGAAGGTGGCGGTCATGACCGGGCCTCCGCAGCGTCGCCGACCAGGGCCGGAGCGTGAAAACGGATCGTGGTGGCGCCATTGCTGCGCCGCCACTCGAAACTGACCGGAGTGAGCGTGCGCTCCTGCTGGGCCAGCGCCCGCATTAGGGCGAGGAATTGACCTTGCTCGTCAAAGCCGCGAATTTCCGCCTCGAACAGGCTGGCGTTCGCGCCCAAAGGGGTGGGTTCGGCCTGCACCAGAACGCGGGTGCGCGGCATGTTGGTGTCGCGCACGGCCTGTTCCAGGACGGTCTGGATCTGCGCGGCAACGATGCCGGCGGTCTCGCCGCGCCAGAATTTCGCCTCCAGCGCATCGCGCGCCGCCTCATTGGCCGTGGCGCGCTCAGCCCAGGACGCGTCAGCGGCAGTCGCGCGGCTGAGCGCGAGCTCGCGCTGCAATTCTTCAGCGCTTGAACGTTGCTCGGCCACGGCGTTGATTAGACCCGACAGCGCGACATAGGCCAGGCAGGCGCCCAGCAGAACCAGCCCGATCACGGCGCGCGGAGTAGCCTGTTCGGCCAGGCCGGCGCGCAGCTTTTGCATGTTTACAGCCGCGTTCATGCCGCTGGCTCCTGAAGTTCGGCGAACAGGCGCCAAAGGCCTCCGGTATTGGCCGGCTCCAGACGAACGCCTTCAATCAGCGGATCGGCTTCAAGCGCTGCGACCAGATCTACAGGCGCAATGCCATCCGGCGCGGCGATCATGATTTCAAGCTCGTTTGCGCGCAGGGCGAACTGCTCAAGGCTGGCGTCCTGTCCCGCAGCGATTTCGGCGAAGACGGCGAGCGGGGCGGCCGGGTGGGTCCGGTCCAGAACCGAATAGGCGTCCAGCTCCGCAGCGACTCGCATAGCCTGGGCGCGGGCTGCGATCACCTCGCCGCTGGCCTGATCCAGCGAGGCCAGTTCGCGCGCCGCCGAGGCGTTTGATGCATCCAGCCGCACCCATTGGGCAGACAGGTAGAGCGTCGGCGCCAGGAAGACGATCAGCGCCAGGGCGATGAGATCGCGCGGCCGGATTGCGCGCAAGCGCTCCAGCCCCAGCACGCCTGGCGCGCCGGGCGGCTCACCCAGGACCGGCTCATGCACGATCGTGGCTGCGTCGGGCTCAAGCGCGGCGCCGGCGCCGCGCGCGAACCGCTCCAGGGCTTCGGAACCGGGTTCGTCGGGCCACCAGCGGCTGGCGCGCAGCGCGCCTTCGCTCCAGAACTGGGCTTCAACTCCGTCCATGCCGGTTCGCACGACAAGCCCTTCGGCTGGCGCGTGCAGCAGCGTTTCGGGAATGACTTCCGCCTCAGCGCCGGCGAGGGGACCGAGCGCGCTCCTGGGCCAGCTCCAGACTCCGATGCGGTTGTCATGCCAGACCAGACGGGTTTCGGCGTCGCGGAAGGGCGCGCGCGCCTGTGCGGCCAGCTCGGCGGCTGCGATCGCGCGCGCCGAGCGTCCGCCGGGCGGCGTCTGGATGGTTTCGAAGTGACACAGACCGCGTGACAGCACGATCCGCTCTCCGCGCATGACCCGGCCGAGCGCGCTCGCTCCGCGTTCAACGCTGGCGTCAGCCTTGATCCGGCTGATCGCTGGGCTCGGGAATACGTTGAAGCGGGTCATCAGGGCCGATCTGAAGATGCCTTTGAACTGTCTCGCCACCAATACGGTATCTGCCGCGCACCGAAAAGGGCGCGCGCTGCGAGCTCATGGTGAGCAGATAGTCGGTTCGCCAGGCCGTTTGCCCTTCCAGATCATGAACAATCACAGCGAAACGAAGCCGGGGCGGGGTCGGGAAGCTGACCGGATCGAACAGCTCATCATACCGGTCAAGGCCGATCTCGCCGAACCGTGTCAGCTCGCCGGAGGCCGCGCGCTCGAACGCAAACTCGCGATCCGCTGCGCGCCGGTCGCGCATCAGGAGGTCCAGCATGGGCGCGGACACCATGGACGCATTCAGCTCCGAGGTTTCTCGAATCGCGCCCAGCAGCAGCAACAGGCCTGGGTCGTCGCAAACCGGCGTCTGCGCCCAACCCAGCACCTGGCAGGCCTCCAGAGGGTGACGCAGCTCGCGATTGGCTGGCAGCAAGGGATCGTCGTATTCGAACGCCTCTGCACCGGAAAAGCGCCGCTCATCGTCGACGTCCTGGAAGTCGGCCAGGGCGGCCGCAAGACGGTCATGGGCCAGCGACGGGGTGCCGAAGGCTTCATGGAGCTGGCGCACCGTCACCTCATCGGTGGTGGCCAGGTTGAAGAAGGCCTGCTCGTCGAAATAACGCACCACCATCGGCGTGTCGCCGATCTGGTTCGCCGAGCCGTCCGCACGGACCAGGTAGGTGGTCTCGGCGGGCTGGAAATTGCGAAACTGCCGCTCAAATCGCGAGAGCGCCCCGATCTCCAGGCCGAGCGGCACGGAGGGCTCGGTCAGCATGTAATACAGAAAGCTCTGCTCGGCGGAATGGGCCTCCAGACGTTCGCGCGTGAGGTCAGTCAAGGCCGCCATTGCCTCGGTGGAGGCGCGCACCTGAGCGGACGCGATCGTGGCGATCAGCGCGATGATCGCTATGGCGCCGAGCGTGAGCGGGAAGGCGTAGCCCTCGCGCCGGGTCATAGCGGATCCCCCGCCAGATCCTGCGGCCGGGCCTTGGGCGGCGCGTTGGACACAAGGTTGAAGACCAGGGTTGGCGTATCGGCTTGCCCGCGCAACATGATGGCGCTGGGCAGGGCCTGGGTGTAGCCGGGCATGATGGGATCGGCGGGCCATTGCGTGCTCCAGGCGCCGGAGACCGGGTGGCGATACTCAAGGCGCGCCTGACCGAACGGCCAGCTGCGGACAACCCATTCACGCTGCGCTTCCAGATAGACGAGATCGAGATCGCGCCCGTTGCGGCGCAGCTCCAGCCCGAACCGCCCCGGCCCGACCTGGCCTGCGTTCAGCCCGACCGGCGCGACCGAATAGCCGCGCAAGGACCGCTCATCGCCGGTGAAGCCCAGACCGGTATCGCGAAACTCCAGCGTCGCTCCGGCGACCGCATCACGCAGCGCCTGGAGGTCCATGCGCGCGTTGACCGCCTGCACCGAGGCGCGTTCGATCCGCACTCCGCTCTGCGCCGAGAGCCGCACCGCTTCGAGCACGAGCGTGGAGATGATCGCCACGATGGCGAGCATGACCATAGCCTCCAGCAGCGTGTATCCGGCGCGCCGCTCAGCCATGAGGCTCCTCATCGATCCGGTGACGCAGCACATGGCGGCGAAAGGCCAGCCACAACGCTTCACCTAGCCAGGCCAGCTCGCTGGCCAGCGCCCGTGCATGATGGCGCACTCCGTGATTGCCCCGGCGCTTGGCCGCTTCAAGATGCCCGGACAGTTCAAGTTCGCGCGCCTGGTGAAAGCGCAGCCAGTGCGACCAGCGCGTCAGCCGGTCTTGGATTGCGTCCATATCCGAAGCGGTCAGCCTGCGCCCGGTCTGGATATGGCCGGGAAGCGGGCGCGGCACATAAAACGTGCCGTGCTCCGGCGCGATCTCATCGCTCGGGCGCTCATCGGTATAAAGATAGATCGAGAGGCTTTTGCGCGACCGGGTCGGTGCATCGGCCGGCAGGCGGATGGCTTCAAAGCCATGCCAGGAACGTTCGCTGGTCGCGAACATCACCGCGCGATTGAAAATGGGTGCATAGGCGCGCACGGCGTCCGATTGCGGGTCCCATGGGTTTGAATGCAGAGCGATGCAACCGCCCCAGCCCTCCTCCCAGACCGGGTTCAGATAGACCAGAAGATTGATCCGCCGGTGTCGCCGTGTGCCGGAGTCGTAGTTGAAATCGATATGCGGATCGAGATCGTGGCCGTCGAGGTTTTCATGCGTGCCGCCGCCATACTGCAGCGGGTCGGCTTTCAGCCCCTCTATTCCGGTCAGCGCACTCATGGATTCAAGGAATTCATCGCCGACCAGATATTCGGCAGCGCGCGCATAGGCCGGGCTGATCGAAGCCAGATCGGTTTTCACCGCCTTGCGGCCGATGCGACCGAACTCGTCCGCGGCGTCCCGCCGCTCAAAGCCGGGGAAGTCATCCAGAAGGGCCCGGGCGATGTCCGGCTGGAGGAAGTCATCCAGACACAGATGCTCGAAAGGCTGGGCGGCCTTGAAGCGCGAGCGCAGCGCATCGGCGTCACTGAGATGTCGCGGATTGATCAATCGTGCTCGCGTCCCGGTTTTCTCGCGCCCGACAGGCTGGCGCAAGGTTGGCGCTGTACGGCAATGACTATTCGCCCAGAAGGGCTCGTCCCTCAAGCCGTCGCCCGAACGCAGCCTTCAGCGCGTCATGAGCCTCAGCGTCGCCCTTCTGGGTCGGCGCATTCAGGATATCAGCATATATGGCCTGGGCGCCGGCATGGCCGTCAAGCGCGTCGAGAGCGGTCTTGAGCGCATCGGCCTCGCCGGCCGTGCCGGAAGAATTGACCCGCCGGGTAAACGCGCGGGCGCATTCGGCGCAGTCGGCTTCGTCCAGGAAGGCCAGGATTTCACCTATCAGCGCGTGCGGGTCGCTTTCCAGCCGCTGGAAATCAACGCGAAAGACGCGCTCAGACCCCAGCGCGCGCTCGGTTAGCCAGGCCGCTTCAGCGTGTGCGACCCAGGCCCGCAGCCCGCGTTCACGATCGACAGGATCAGCGCCCACACGGTCGAACTTCTCAAGCGAAGCCACCACCTCGTGGGGCGCGCGCACATGGTGCAGAAAGCGCGCGGTGGGGAACATCTGCGACAGCGCCCAAGTGTAGAAGGTGTTCAGCGGGGTGCCGTCCACCCAGCGGCGCTTCGGGTCATCGACATGGCGGCGGACGAAAATTCCATCCTCGCGCGCCAGCTGGCGCGGATTCGGCGCGCCCTTTTCGCCGTAAAGCTCGTCACAGCGTTTATGGAAGGCCTCGTGAACGATCCGGTCGATCGCTTCACCCTGGAGCTCCAGATAGCGCGGCAGAGGATAATCGACATTGGAAAGGTGAGAGCGCTGACCGCGATCAGACCCGGCTTCATGCGCCAGCGCCGCTCCGACTGATTGCGCCGCAATCCAGGCGGTTTCCGGCATCGGTTGGATATTGGGGTGCTGTCCCAGCGCCCAAGTCATCACCGACGTGCCGGATCGCGGCGAGCCGATGATGAAGATGGGAGCGTCCGATTGGCTCATGAAACGACCTCGTTCGTCCGCGCCCGGCGACTTGACAGCTGCAACCGGCCCGCCGCAAACGAGCCCCCCTTGTGTAATAGGTGTTTCCCAACCAGCGTGGCAATCGGCACGATGCATTCCACGTCCGCAAGGGGAAGGCTGGCGGTTCCCAAGCCGCCGGTAGGCAGGAGCGAGGCGTCATGGCGTCGAGCATGACACGCAGCGTGATTAGCGATTTCACGCGCGCCGCCCGGCTTTGGCGGCTGGCGATCGACAGCGCATGGCTGGACTGGCGCCGCCGCTACAGCCGGTCCGCGCTCGGCGTGGCGTGGGTCTTCTTCATGTTCGCCGCATTCGTCGGCGTGAAGATCGTCGTGTTCGGCAATCTGTCGCCTTACGAGCTCAACTTCTTCGCCCACTGGCTGACGATCGGCTTCCTGCTCTGGCAATTCATCAGCGCGTCCATGACCGAGGGCTGCACGGTGTTCACCGGCAATGAACGCTGGATCAAGGCCAATGTGTATCCCTTCGTGTCTTTCGTGTTTCAGGCGGTCTGCCGTCACACCATCCAGCTTTTGGTAAGCGGCGTGTTCCTGGCGCTGCTGGTGGTGTTCGTTCCTGTCGCCGAGCCGCTGGCCCTGCTCTGGTTCATTCCAGGGCTCGCGATCTATCTGATCACGGCGGTCTGGGTGCAGCTTCTGCTCGGCGTGATCGCAGCGCGCTTCGGCGATATCGCGCATCTGGTTCAGACGCTGGTCCGGCTGCTCTTCTTCCTGACGCCCATCCTGTGGGTGCCGGGCCAGTTCGGACGCTTTGGCGAGATCGCCTATTACAATCCGCTCACGCATTATCTGGCGATCATTCGCGACCCGATCGTGGGCAATGGCGTTCCGTTGACCAGCTGGTTTGTCGTTGCTGTGATCACCGTTCTGGGCGTAGCGCTCAGTCTGGCGGTTTTTGCGGCGTGCCGGCGCCGCATCGTGTTCTGGGTGTAGACGCTGATGGCCTGGATTCATGCCGATAACCTGCATCTGACTTACCGGCTGAATGAAGGCCGCCGTCGCCGCAAGGTGAATGCCTTGCGCGGGGTATCCTTCAAGCTCGGCACGGGCGAACGGTTGGGGCTGGTCGGGCCGAACGGCGCGGGCAAATCGACGCTATTGCGGGTTCTGGCGGGCACGTACGAGCCCGATACCGGATCGGTCAGCAGCGAGGGGCGGATCCAGTCGTTGATGGATGTCGGCATCGGCATTTCCAACGAGCTGACCGGGTATGAGAATATCCGGGTGCGCCTGCTCGGCGAGGGGCTGAGCTGGAAAGAGGCCGCCGAGCGCGCCCAGGACATCGCCGCGTACAGCGAGCTGGGCGACGCCCTGTCCTGGCCGGTGCGGGCCTATTCGCGCGGCATGCAGCTGCGCCTGTCCTTCTCCATCGCAGACGCTCAGGGTGCGGACATCCTGTTGATGGATGAATGGCTGGGGGCCGGTGATCAGGATTTCCGCCGAAAGGCGGCTGAGCGCATGGAGGCGATCGCAGAGGCCGCCGGCGTCATCGTGCTCGCCTCGCACAATCGCAATCTTCTGCGCCGGTATTGCGAGCTTGGGCTTTACCTGCGTGATGGCGAAATCGCCGCCTATGGCCCGATTGAGGAGGTGCTGGACGCCTATCTCGGCGAGCAGGGCGGGGATGTGAAGGCGGTCGAAGGCCGCGCGCAGGGCTGATGGCTGCGCGCATCGCCCTGTTCGTGCTTGGCATGCACCGGTCGGGCACGTCCGCTCTTGCGCGAGTGCTGAACCTGCTCGGCGCGAAGCTGCCTGAAGACCTGTTGGGCGCGAACAAGTTCAACCCGACCGGCTATTGGGAGCCGCGCGCGGTCATCGATCAGAACGAAGCCTTTCTGGCCGAGCTCGGCGCGAGCTGGGATGCGCCGGCGTTTGACAGGGCCGATATCGGCCCGCGCCGCGAAGACATGGTCAAGGCGGCCGCCGAGGTGCTCGCCTCAGCCTATGGCGACGCGGAGCTGATCGTGGTGAAGGATCCGCGCTGCACCCTGTTCGCCGACATCTGGGCCGATGCAGCCGAACGAGCCGGCTATCAGCCGCGTCTGGTCGCGATTTCCCGCAGCGTGGACGCGGTCGCGCAATCGCTGTCGCGCCGCGATGCGATGACGCCGGACGAGGCCGGTGCGCTTTGGTGCTGGTACGGCGCCTGCACGCTCGAGGCCTTGGATAACCACGGCGGCGCGTTACTCGATTACGGGGCGATGACCACAAACTGGCGCGGCGAGATCGCCCGCGTCACGGCGCTCAATGGGGCGGAGCTCTCTGTCTCCGATCGCATGATCGAAGCTGAAATCGACGGATTTCTGAGCCCCGCTGGTGAGGCCGGGCCAGCCGATTACGCGCCGCGCATTACGGGTTGGATCGAAAGCGTTCAGACGGCCTATGAGACCCAACGCGCGGGCGGTGAGCCCGCTCGTCTTGATGCTCTAACCGCTCAGATGGCCGAGTATGGCGTGCTCGCCGCCCGCGCCGTTGCGCGCAATAAGGCCGCCGCGTCGCGCCGGTTGCAGGAGGTTGAGGCTGAACGCGATGAGGCGCGCCAGAGTCAGGCGGATTCTGAGACGCGGGCCCGCGCCGGCGCGAAGCTGATCACATCGCTGGAAGCCGAACGAAATGAGGCGCGCCAACGTCTGGCCGAGCGAACCGCTGCGCTGGAAGCCGAACGAAATGAGGCGCGTCAACGTCTCACCGAGCGGACCGCTGCTCTGGAAGCCGAACGCGATGAAGCGCGGTCCGCCCAGGCTGATGCGGAACAGCGCGCGGCGGCGGGCGCTGAGGTCATCCGGTCTTTGGAGGCTGAGCGCGAGACTGAACGCGCCGAACACAAGCGCCTCGATCGGGACTTCAAAGCGCTGGAGGCGAGCGTCGCGGCCTTCAGTGATGAAGCCGAACGCGCTGGTGGAGAATTGAAGCGCACCCAGGCCGACTATGCTTCAGCCGATGCTGAACGTGTTGCGCTGCGGATTGAACGCGAACGCCTCACCCATCGCCTGGATGTGATCGAGGCGAGCGCTTACTGGCGCGCAGGCGAAGGCGTGCGCCGCCTCGCTCAGCGCGCGCCCTGGTTCGCCACGCCGATCCGGCGCGCCCTGAAGCTTGTCTGGTGGACGGCCACCGGCCAGCTTTTCACGCGGCTGCGCGCCCGGTCCAATCCCGCCGAAGCAAACAACGCCGGTGGTGACGCCCCACATGCGCCGCTCGTCGCCGCGCCGGCGGGAGGTGATCCATTCTCCGGGCTCGCGCCCGTGCTCGCCGCCGAGTTTGGCGAGGATGCGGCCCGTGCGGCGCGCGAATGGATTACGCACTACGATCTCGATTTCCAGAGCGATGGCCGACCGCCCATCCAAAAGGAGATTGACGCCGAGACCGCGCGCCGCTGGGCTGAGCGCCTGGCCAGGCGCGCGCCGGTGCGGGACGAAGCCGAGCCGGACGTCTCCATCATCATCCCCGCCTATAACCAGATCGCCTACACGCTGGCCTGTCTGGAAAGCGTGCTCGCGCTTCAGACCGGGCTCAGCTTTGAGGTGCTGATCGGTGATGACCGGTCCAGCGACGGAACCGAGGCCGCCTCCGTCGTCGCCATCAGCGGCGTGCGTTGGATCCGGCATGATGAGAACCAGGGCTTTGTCGGCAATTGCAACGCGACCGCCCGCCAGGCGCGTGGGCGCCATGTTGTGTTTCTGAACAATGACACGCTGGTTCTGCCCGGCTGGCTGGATGCATTAATCGATACGCTTCAGGCCGATCAGAGCGTCGGCCTGACCGGTTCAAAACTCATCTATCCGGACGGGCGCCTGCAGGAGGCGGGCGGCATATTCTGGCGCGACGGATCGGCCTGGAATTATGGCCGCTTCGACGATCCGCGCCGGCCGCAATACGCCTATGCGCGCGAGGCGGACTACATCTCCGGCGCGTCCATCGCCCTGCCGCGGGCGCTGTGGGAAAAGCTGGGCGGCTTTGATGAACATTTCAGGCCGGCCTATGCCGAGGACGCCGATCTGGCCTTTCGGGTCCGCGCTGAAGGGCTTCGCACCGTCTATCAGCCGCGTTCCCAGCTCATCCATTTCGAAGGCGTGACCTCTGGCACGGATCTGGGTTCCGGCGCCAAGGCGCACCAGGTGGAGAATCTCAAACGGCTTCATGCGCGCTGGGGCGACGCGCTCGCCGCCCATCGCCAGAACGGTGTCGAGCCGGAGCTTGAGAAGGAGCGCGGCGTTGCCCGTCGCGCCCTTTTTATCGATCTCACCACACCGGAACCGGCTCATGACGCCGGCTCGGTCGTGGCGGTGGAGTGCATGCGCGCGCTTCAGCACGCTGGCTTCAAGGTCACCTTCGTGCCGCAGGATAATTTCCTGTGGACGCGCGACTTCACCGCGCCGCTGCAGGCGATGGGGGTGGAGGCGGTCTACCACCCTTACGAATCGCGCTTCTCGTCCTTCATCGAGAAGCGCGGGGCTGAGTTCGACCTGGTCTTCGTGCACCGGTTTGAGACCGCCGAACGCGTGCTCGCCGATCTGCGCGCCCATGCGTCTCAGGCGCGGGTCGCTCTGCTGAATGCGGACCTGCACTATCTGCGCGAAGCGCGCGAGGCGGAGCTGTCCGGCGATCCGGCCATGCGCGCTGCGGCTGAACAGACCCGCCAGCGGGAGCTCGCGGTGATGCGCGCCGCCGATCTGGTGCTCACCCATTCCACCGCGGAGCGCGATATTCTCGCCGATGCGCTGCCCGGCGAGCCGGTGATGCATCTGCCGCTCATTCACGATCCGGAGCCCACCCCGGCTGATTTCGCTGAGCGCGCGGGCATTGGTTTTATCGGCGGGTTCGGTCATCCGCCCAATGCCGACGCGGTCGACTGGTTCTTAACCGCCGTCTGGCCGAAAGTCCGCGCCGCCCTTCCAGACGCGCGCTTCGTCCTGGCCGGCTCGAAAATGCCGGATCGCTACACCGCGTTGGACGGCAAAGACGGGATTGAGGTTCTAGGTTTCGTGGAGCGATTGGAGGACTTCTTCAATCGGGTCCGCCTGACCGTCGCACCGCTGCGCTTCGGCGCGGGTGCGAAGGGCAAGGTGGCGGCGAGCCTGGCCATGGCCGCGCCATGCGTCGCGACACCGATCGCGGCGGAGGGCATGGGGCTTGAAGCCGGGCGCGATATCGCGGTGGCTGAAAGCGCCGAAGCGCTGGCTGAAGCCCTTGTGGAGCTGTACAGCGACGAGGCCCGCTGGAGAGCCATGCGCGAAGCCGGCCTTAAGTTTGCAGAGGCGCAGACCTCACGCGCGGTTGTGCGCCGCCGCATGAACGAGATGCTCAGTGCACTGGGCCTGGATGCTGAGCCTAACGTAATGAAACATCACGTTAGTTGAAACCATGCGGCCCGGACCGTAATCGAGCCGCATCAAGTCAGGCGTAAGCGCCGAGCGAAGGAATGAACGCATGTGCGGCATTGTCGGAGTGACAGGGCATGAGCGCGCCGAGCGCGTACTGATCGAAGGTCTGCGGCGGCTGGAATATCGCGGCTATGATTCCTCCGGCGTTGCGGTCATGGCCGAGGGCGGCGCGGTGCGCCGCGCCCGCGCACCCGGCAAGCTGGCCGGGCTGGAAGCGGTCCTCACCCCGGATATTGTCGGGATCAGCGGTGTCGCACACACACGCTGGGCGACCCATGGCGCCACGACTGAGGCCAATGCTCACCCGCACAAGGCCGGTCGCGTCTATCTGGTTCACAACGGCATAATCGAGAACTTCAAGGCGCTGCGCGCGCGTATCCGGAAAGCCGGTCGCACGCTGTCAAGCGAGACCGATTCTGAAACCGTCGCCCATCTGCTGGACATGGCGCTGGAAGGCGGCGCTTCACCGCAGGATGCGCTCTTGAGCGTGCTCGATCAGCTGGAAGGCGCCTTCGCTCTGGCTGCACTGATCGAAGGCGAGCCGGGGCTGTTGCTCGGCGCCCGGCGCGGTCCGCCGCTGGTGGCCGCGCGCGGGCGCGGGGCGGGCTTCCTGGCTTCAGACGTTCTGGCGCTGACCGGCGAGGCCGAAGAGGTCATCTATCTCGACGACGGCGATGCGGTGATCATCACCCCGGACGCGTTGCGCGTCTTCAATGCCGACAAGACCGAAGTGTCTCGCCCCGCAGCGCCGGCGCCTGTGAGCGCGGTGCTGGCCGAAAAGGGCAATCGCCGCCATTTCATGGAAAAGGAAATCCATGAACAGCCCGAAGTCGTCGGCCATACGCTGTCGGCCTATCTCGATGCGCTGACCAGCCTGCCCAAAGCCAATAGCGCGATCGACTTTTCCGACACCGCCCGTCTGACGATTGTGGGCTGCGGCACCGCAGCCTATGCTGGCCTTGTCAGCGAGTATTGGTTTGAAAAGCTCGCCGGGCTTCCGACCGAAGTCGATATCGCATCGGAATTTCGCTATCGCGAGCCGGCCTTCCTGAAGCAGGATGCGGCGCTTTTCATTTCCCAGTCCGGCGAAACCGCCGACACGCTGGAAGCGCTGCGTCTGTGCAAAAAGGCGGGGCTGGACACGATCGCCCTGGTCAACACCGCACACTCGACCATGGCGCGCGAGGCGGGCGCGGTCGCACCGACCCTGGCCGGGCCGGAAATCGGCGTGGCGTCGACCAAGGCCTTCACCTGCCAGCTGGCCGGCCTGGCCTCGCTCGCCATCATGGCCGGCCTGCAGCGCGGCGTACTGAGCGAGAGTGCGGCCACGGCGCTGGTCGATGATCTGATGACCGCGCCGAAGCTCATGGCCCAGGCGCTGAATCTAGAACCGGCGATCGAGGCGCTGGCCCAGGATCTCGCCCAGGCGCAGATCGTGCTCTATCTGGGGCGCAACCAGTATTTCCCACTGGCGTTGGAAGGCGCGCTGAAGCTGAAGGAAATCAGCTATATCCACGCTGAGGGCTACGCCGCCGGGGAGCTGAAGCACGGACCGATCGCGCTGATTGAAGAGGGCGTGGACGTTATCGTCACCGCCCCGCATGACGCGCTGTTCGATAAGACCCGCTCCTCTATCGAGCAGGTCAAAAGCCGCGGCGCCAACGTGATCGCCATCACCGACCCGGCCGGCGCGGACGCGCTGAGCGAGGACGCAGCTGAGCTCCTCGTCATGCCGCAGGCCGGACCGCTGTCCTCGATCTTCGTCGCTTCAGTGGCGATCCAGCTGCTGGCCTATCATGTCGCCGTGCACAAGGGGACCGATGTCGACCAGCCGCGCAATCTCGCCAAGTCGGTCACCGTCGAATAGAGAAACCCTTCGTGACTTCGCAGACTGCTGGTCTCGGCCTAAAGGCTTATGCAAATTCGTTTTCCTGATGTGCGAAACGCGCATCGACCAACCGCCAGGACCAATGCCTTCATGACTGACATGGTCGCCTTCATCGATCTCGCGACGCAGCGCGCGCGCATCCGCTCCACCCTCGACGCTTCGATCGCCAAGGTGATTGACGAGGGCCGCTACATTCTCGGCCCCGAGGTTAAGGCGCTGGAAGCGGAGCTCAGCGCGTTCGGCGAGGCCCCGCACGCACTGGCCTGCGCGAACGGGACGGATGCCTTGGCCTTGCCGCTGATGGCCTGGGGACTGCGCCCAGGCCAGGCGGTCTTCGTGCCGAGCTTCACCTTTGCAGCGACCGCTGAAGTCGTGCCCTGGCTCGGCGCTGAAGCGGTTTTCGTGGATATCGATCCGCTCACCTACAACATGGATCCGGAAAGCCTGGCTGCGGCCATTGAAGCGGTCAAAGCCGAAGGCCGGCTTGAGCCGGCTGTGGTGATTGCGGTGGATTTGTTCGGTCAGCCGGCTGACTATCCGCGCATCGCCGAGCTGTGCCGCGAACACGGGCTAAAGCTGATCGCCGATTCCGCTCAGGGCTTTGGCTGCACGCTGAATAATCACCATCCGATCCACTGGGCGGATGTGACCACGATCAGCTTCTATCCGGCCAAGCCCCTGGGCTGTTACGGCGATGGCGGCGCGGTCCTGTGCAAGGACGAGGCGCTCTACGGTCTGATGAAATCGCTCGCCGTTCATGGCGAGGGCGAAACCCGCTATGAGTATGCCCGCATCGGCATGAACTCCCGGCTGGATACGCTGCAGGCGGCGGTGCTTCTGGCGAAGCTGGAAATTTTCGCCGATGAGATCAAAGACCGCAACGCGGCGGCTGAGCGCTATGCGGCCGGTTTCGGTGATGTGGTGCGTCCCCATCAGGTGATTGAGGGTGGCGTATCGGTCTGGGCCCAGTACACGATTGAGGTGGATGACCGCGACGGCTTCCGCGCGGCGCTATCGGAAAAAGGCGTGCCGACGGCGGTCTACTACCCCATTCCGCTGCACAAACAGCCGCCCTATGCCCGCTTCGCCACCGCGCCGGGCGGTCTGCCGGTCACCGAGACCGTGGCGGAGCGTGTTGTTTCGCTGCCGATGGACGCCTATCTCGACGGCGAGCGCCAGTCCCGCGTCATCGACGCGGTGCGCGGCGCGCTCGACTAGCGCGTGAACCAGACCGCAGACGCCGCGCTTCTGATCGTCGCCTATAAGAGCCGGGCGACGATGGAACGTCTTCGCGAGGCGGTGAACGGCCTGAGCGTCAAACCGGCTGAGATTCTGGTCCTGGAAAACGGCTCGCCGGATGGAGAACGGGTCAGCGAGGCGGATCTGCCCGACGGGGCGCAGCTCATCGTCAGCGAGGACAATCTCGGTTTTGCAGCTGGCAATAACCGGCTGGCGGGCCGAGCCGCCGCGCAATGGCTGGTCCTGCTCAATCCGGACGCCTTTCCCGAACCGGACTGGCTGGCGGAGCTTATGGCCGCCAGCGCGCGTCACCCGCAGGCGACCCTGTTCGGCTCCACCCAGCGCGCCGCCGACATGCCGGGCGTGCTCGACGGCGCCGGTGATGTCTATCACGGCTTCGGCGTGCCCTATCGCGGCGGATACGGGCTCGCTATCGAGCCGCCGGTAGAAGGCGAGACCTTCGCGCCCTGCGGAGCGGCCATGATGGTGCGCCGAGACGCGTTTGAGGCGCTTGGCGGGTTTGACGAAGACTATTTCTGCTATGTGGAGGATGTCGATTTCGGCTATCGCGCCCGCCTCGCCGGGCATTCCGTCATCCAGGCATCCTCAGCAATCGTCGATCATATGGGCTATGCCTCGTCCGCGCGGCGATCAGAGTTTGCGACCTATCACGGCGCGCGCAACCGGCTGTGGACCTTCCTGAAGAACACACCCGGCTGGCTCTTGTGGGCGAGCCTGCCGGCGCATATCGCCATCACCGGCGCCCTCTGGCTGTCGGCGGCGCGTCATCGTCAATTCACCTTGTTTGGCAAGGCGCTCGGCGATGCGCTGGCCGGTTGGGGCCCTCTGATGGACAAGCGCCGGCGCGTGCAGCACGGCCGGACGGTTTCTGCCTGGTCTATGGCGCGGTCGATGGCGTGGAATCCGCTCCGATTGCTCAGTCGGGCGCCGCATATTCGCCGTGTTGAAGCTTCTTAAAGCATGACTTCAACTTCGCCCCTTGAAACACGGGCCGTACGCCTTGATTCTGATTGGTATGGTTTCTGCTCCCGAATCCCCTTCCGCCGACGATCCGCTGGACGCAGCAGCAGAGCGGCTTGATCTCGCCCTGGGTGCGGTCGAGGCTCGGATGCGCATGCTATCGAACCGGCTGAATGAAGCCCGCTCCGGCGTGGTGGACGCCGCCGGTCATGACGAAGATCGCGCCCGGCTGGCCGAAGCGCTGGATGCATCCCGCGCCCGGGAGACCGAGCTGCGTGAGGCGGCCGCCGAAGCGTCGCAAGCGCTGGGTGAAGCCATCCGTGCTTTGCGTTTGCAAAGCGCCGTCGACGCCGGATCGCAGCCTGCAGCCCGTGACGCTTCTACGGAGGTTGAAGCGGGATCATCGGATGGGCAGGGCCGCTATTCGCTCTTCGACTGGGAAGACGGCGATGAGGTCGAGGGCGAGCCCGCTGACGAGCCGGACGGAACGCGCTGATGGCGAAGGTCACGATTTCGCTGAACGGGCGCGCTTTCACCATCGGGTGCGAGGAAGGTCAGCAGGCTTATCTGCGCGAGCTGTCGGCGAAGATCGACACCCATGTGCGCGAACTGTCCGAGCAGGTGGGTCAGATCGGCGATCTGCGTCTTTTGCTGATGGCGTCGCTGATCATCTCTGATGAGTTGGAGGAAGCGCGCGGAGAGCTGAAGAGCCTGCGTGAGCAATTCACCGACCAGAAAGGCCTGACCTCGCAGGCCGATGCGCGTCGCCGGGCGGATCGAGCCAAGGCCGCCGAACTCATCGCGCAGGCCGCCGAGCGCCTTGAAGTGCTGGCGACCGCCGCTGCTGCGGATGGAGAAGACGCTTGAGCGCGGCGCGTCCTGGCCCCACAGTCAAGGGAGGCGGTTTCTGGAGCGTGCGTCAGACGTTTCCATCCCGGCGACCTTATCTCTCTGTGAGGGAGCTGCCTCTGCCCCTGGCCGTGGCCTCGGGCAAGCGGCGCCCACCTGGTTATCCAGGTCAGCAGGGATTGCATAACGTCGACGGCGCATTCGGGGCCGCCGCTTCCACCCGCTCGACATGCTGACGCGCTGGCGCAAATCGCGCCTGCGTCGGGCCGCGTTGAAGGCGCGAGACCAAGCCGCGGCGCAAAGCCCCGATGCCTTCAAGACGCTGGTTGAAACCTTCCCTGACGCGCTTTGGCCGGCCATCAACACGGTGGTCGCCGGCTATCGCGCGATCGGTAGCGAGCTCGACCCGTCCGCGCTGATGGAGACCTTCGCGCTGGAACAGGCGCGCCTGTGCCTGCCGGCGGTTACCGGCCCGGATGCGCCGCTGCAGTTTCGCGCCTGGTCGCCCGGTGATGAGCTGGTGCGCGGCGCTTTCGGTGTTGAAGAGGCCAGATCCGAAGCGAGCGTGCTGACGCCGAGCCTCGTTCTGGTCCCGCTGGTCGCGTTCGACGCTTCAGGCGGCCGGCTCGGCTACGGCGCTGGGTATTACGACCGCACGCTGGCGGCGCTGAGCGCGAACGGGCCGGTCACAGCTGTCGGTCTGGCCTACGCCGCCCAGGAGGTGCGCCGCATTCCCGCTGGCGCACACGATGTGGCGCTTGACGCCGTCGTCACTGAGCGCGGCGTCATTGTGTTTTGAAGAGGCTGTCTAGCGCTCAGCGTAGCGAGCGGTGCAGGCCGCCACGGCCGGGCTAGCGTCCCGCTCGGCGTTTATGGCGTCAAAGGCCAGGCGGTGCAGATCGCTCGACAGGACATCAACGCCCATTGTCGCAAGCTCGGCATAGATGGAGACGTCGCCGGTCTCCCGCACCTCGCCATCCATGTACCAGAGCGCGCCGAAGGCAGCGACGACGCCCCGCGCCTCGAGCATCGCCCATAACTCAGGCTTGGGCTCGGGGGAGACGCCGGTCCAGGCCATCATGCGCTCTGGCGACAATCCTCCATCGATCAGAGCGTCGAGCGTTGCCGTGTCGGTCACCTCAACAGAAACCGAAATGCGCGGATGCGCCCGCGCCGCGGCCAAAGCGTCCTCGACCGAATAGGCGATGACAGCGGCGGTGTCAGCCGCCCCGGAAGCGGCGACGAAGCGAGCGAACTCGGCGATGTCGACACCCTGCTTGACGTCGAGCTGCAAGAAGGCGCGGCCCTCCGCCCAGGCCAGAGCCTCTGTGACGCTGGGTGTTCGGAACTCGGTCTGAACGCCGTCGTTATCGACGAGGCGGTAGGTCTTCAGCTCCGCCCAGCTCGTCTCATCAACCCGGCCTTCGCCGGTCGTGGTGCGCTCAAGCGTGTTGTCGTGGATGAGGACATAAACCCCGTCGGCGGTCTGGCGTACATCCACCTCAAGCAGGTAAGGGCCTTGCGAGAGCGTGTTGGCGAAAGTCTCGATCGCGTTCTCCGGAAAGCCGGGCTCCGGTCCGCCGCGATGGCCGCTGACGAGCGTCACGTCTGCATCGTCGAGACAGCGCAAATGATCGTTTACCGTCGAAGATGCGTCGAAACGGACTGGCGGCTCGGGTAAGTCACGCGTGAGCGGATCGGCGAGCGCAGGCGCGGCGAACAGGACGAGGCCGAGGGCCGAAATGCGAGCGATCATAACCGCCTCCATTCTTAGAAACGTACGGTTATGCGAGCTTCGAACGTGCGCCCGAAAGCGCTATCGCCCAGCTTTTCTTCATAGTCCTCGTCAAAGATATTCTTCACCCCGGCGCGCAATGTCACCTGATCGTTGAGGTCGTAAGCGGCGTTGGCGTTCAGCAGCTGATAGCCGTCCAACTCGAACGTGCTGGGATAATCGCTGAAGAATTCCGAGCGCGCATACCCGTCAAGGACCACGGTCAGCTTGTCGGTCGCGCGGGCGGTCAGCGCGAAGCTGAACTCGTTTTCCGGGCGGCCAAAGAGTTGCTGGCCGCTGGCGGCGATCTCTGAGCTTGCATTCGTATAGGCGAGGCTCAGATCAATCGCGGAGGTGAAGCGGATAAGGCTCTCAAGCTCGATCCCGGACATCTCAACCACCGAGCTGATATTCTGCGGTCGGCTGACCTGCGCCACCGGATCGAATACGTTGAAAATGCCGTCATCGGCTTCCCCGACATAGCCGGTCAGGCTCACCGTCACACGGTCGTTGAGGAAGCTTGCATCAATACCGGCGTCGTACATCCAGGTTTCTTCCGGCTGCAGGTTCGGATTGCCCTCGAAAGTGAGCGAGCGGCCGAGCAGCTGACGCAGACCCGGCGCCTCGCGACCCGTGCCGTAAGAAGCGCGCAGCTTGATGTCGGAAGCACCGGTGATGCGGGACGGGAGCGTGTACGCGATTGCGGCGCGGCCGGTGGAAACATCGCCGAAGCGTTCATTGTCGTCGATGCGACCGGACAGCGACAGGAAAAGCCCCTCGGCGAGTTCAAGGTTTGCGGTCAGGAACACGCCGGTATTGTCGAGGCTTTCGTCGATCGCAGCGAACTCGAACCCGCGTGTTTGATCGAAAAAGGCGTTGTCCTGGCGGTGGTCTGCGCCGGCAACCAGAAAGCTGTCCGGTCCAAGAAACCCGAAATCGCCGATATCAATCGTGGCGTAATACTGCAGTTCAAAGCCTTCGCCCTCGCTGGCGAAAGCGCCGCCGGGTTCGTCGCTTTCGGTTTCCAGATTGGTGTAGGAAATCTGCGCGTCATGAGACACGCGCGCGCCGTCATAATTCAGGCCGGCATAGTAGACGCCCTGCCGGCTTTCGATGGAGCCGTCGCTGTCCTGAAACAGGAAGGAGGGAAGGTCTGGCCGGAAGAAAGGCGCGTTGGGGTCAGTGGTCTGGGTGAAGTTGGTGTCGGTATCGTTATTGCTGTCCGAATAGCGCGCGCCGGCTCGCAAACTCAGAAGACCGGTGATGTCGTAGTCGATATTCCCGATGAAGCTGATATTCTCATAGCCGTCGTCCTCGACATTGCCCGGCGCCCGGCTCGCCAGTGAAATGCCGCCCGTGTCGAACCAGCTCAAGCTTGCCGAGTATCCCAGGCGTCCGTTTGCAACGGCGCCTTGGGACCCTACGGAGAGTTCGTAGGTGTCGTTAGAGGCCGCCATCGCCGACAGGCGCAAATCCGGGTCGCCTGCGCCGCGCGCGGTCACGATGCTGATGACGCCAGCGACCGCGTCGGCCCCGTAAATGCCTGATTGCGGACCGCGCAGAACCTCGATCTGCTCGATATTGTCGAGCATGACGTGCTCAATGCCGAACTGATTGTCGAACTCCGCCGGATTGGTGATCTTCACGCCATCGATAATGGTCAAGGTGTGCTTGGTGGTGAAACCGCGCATGCGCACCTGCGTGTTCTGACCGAACCCGCCCGATCGGGTGATCGAAACGCCCGGCGTGCGCTCCAGCGCTTCATCAAGCACCTGAATGCCCTGCAGCTCGATCGTGGCCCCGGACACGATGCTCGTCGCGGATCCGACCTGGTCGAGCGTTTGCGGCACGCGGCTGAAAACCGTTATCACATCCGTCGTCGCGGTCGGCTCCGAGCCAGCCTGCGTGGTTTCCTCGGCAAGCTGAGCGTTGTCCTGCGCTGCGGCGCCGGAGACGAGGAGCGCAAGTGCGCTGCACTGAGCAAAAAATCTGTAGACCATGGGACCCCTCCATGTGGTCAGGATTTTTCAAGTGTAGCGGTCATGCTTGATGGTTCTTGGACGCTTTGAACAAACTGATTTGACGCTCGCTCCTGAAAACGCCTAACTCCGAGCGCTGATCGTGCGGCGAGTGCGCGGATAGGTTTAATGAGCTTTGCAAGTTCTCAATGGCCGCGCCTGGTGCGCGCCCTGCGCCAGCGACAAGGGCTGAGTCAGCAAACGCTCGCAGATCGGCTCGGGGTCGATCAGACGGCCGTTTCGCGCTGGGAGCGCGGCCTTGATGAGCCTCGGCCCTCCCTGCGCCGGCGTCTTCTGGACTTGCAGCGTCAGAGCGACTCCGGTCGCCAGGACGCGGTGGTTCGCGCCCGCGTGCGCAACGCGTTCTGGCCAAGCTCGCTGGTTGGGCCGGGCGCAGTGTTCCTGGAAATCAATCAGCCGGCCTTGAGCGAGGCCGGGCTGGCGCCAGCCGATCTGCGCGGTCGCCCGATTTACGGGCTTTTCGGTCCCGCTGTTGATGTGGTGACCGAACGATGGGAGGCGGCGGGCATTTTTCGGGGCGAGCTGGCCATGACGATTTCCCTGAATGTTTTGGAGGGCCCCGATGGCCCGGTGCACATACGCACTATGGATACGCCGCACTTCACCAGCGATGGAGAGATCTGGTGCGTCTGCGATATCCAGCGCGTCGATGCGCCGACCTTTCAGCGCCTGCATGAGGAATTCGGCGCAGCCACCTTCCAATTGCCCTTTGATGCTCTGACGGGCTGAAGCTCCGCGCTGCGGATTGGCAAGCTCGCCGGCGCACGGCTATATCCGCGGGTCTTTCAAGGAGCGCCCGATGCGTATCGCCTTTTTCGGAGATGTTGTTGGCAAGTCGGGCCGTGCGGCGGTGGTCGATCATCTGCCGGGTCTGCGTGATCAGCTCAGCCTTGATTTCGTGGTGGTCAATGCGGAGAACGCGGCGGGCGGGTTCGGCATTACCGAACGCACGGCCAATGAGCTGTTCGATGCAGGGGCTGACGTGCTCACGCTCGGCAATCACGCCTGGGACCAGAACGAGGCTCTGACCTATATCGAACGCGAGCCGCGCCTGCTGCGCCCGGTCAATTATCCCGAAGGCACAGCGCCAGGACGCGGCGCCTCGCTTTATGATCTTCCTGACGGACGCCGCATCCTTGTGGTCAACGTGCTGCTCCGGCTTTTCATGCAGCCGCTTGACGATCCGTTCGCCACAGTCGAGGCGCAGCTCTCCGCCTGCCCGCTTGGCGCGGCGGCGGACGCCATCCTCATCGACATGCATGGCGAGGCGACAAGCGAGAAGGGCGCGATGGGCCATTTCCTGGACGGGCGCGCCAGCCTTGTCGTGGGCACGCACACCCATGTGCCGACGGCGGATCACCAGATCCTGCCCGGCGGAACCGCCTATCAGACCGATGCCGGCATGTGTGGTGATTACGACTCGGTGATCGGCATGAACAAGGAAGAGCCGATCGCGCGCTTCACCACGCATATGCGTTCAGGACGCTTCACCCCGGCCAGCGGAGAGGCGACCGCCTGCGGCCTCTATGTGGAAACCGACGATGCATCAGGGCTCGCCGTGCGCTGCGAGCCCATCCGCATCGGCGGGCGCCTGTCCCAGCTCGCGCCGGGGCGCTAGCGCTCCGTCGCCAGGGCGATGGCCGCTTCAAGCGCCGGGTCTTGACCGTCCATCCATGCCTCATAAGTCAGCGGCGCACGCACGTCAGGATCGAAACCGCGCCCATACACCGGATCGGTGACGCCCTGCTCTGTGAATTGCCACGGCACGCGCACGACGATGCCGGAGTTGGGCAGGGTGAGGAAATAGATGACGCCAGCGGTCGGGCCTTCCTGGCTGCCCCCGGTTGGCTCGCCTACGAGGGTCGCTCGGTCCGTCTCGCGCAGGGCTGCAGTGAAGCTTGTCGATCCTGATGAGTTCGCCCGGCTGGTCAGAAGGATCACCTCGCCCTGGAAGGCTTCCGGGTGCGGCTCAACAACGCCTTGAGCGCCGCCGAAGGCGGGCTTCACCGACCACCAGCCGTCAGACCGGGCATTGAAGTATTCCGGCTGCGGGTCCAGCGCCTGCGGGATCCACGTGTTCATATGTTCGCGAAGGCCGGTCAGATCGATCGATCTCACTCGCACGTCGCGCACCGGTTCAGCCGGCTCCAGGAGCAGGCGGCGTAACAGCCCGAACTGTGCGTCTCCAGACCCGCCGCCATTGCGACGCAGATCGATGATCAACGTCTCTACGCCGGCTTCCGCGACGGCATCGAAGAGCGGACCGTATACCTCTTCCGGTTCAACCGGCGTACGGTAGTTCACAAACGTGTCCACCCGCATCACCGCGACGCCGGGCGCCGGAAAATCCACCCCGCTCATATCTGGGTCGGAGAAGTTCCGGAACCGGCGTCCGTCGGCGCCGATCTCACGGAAGGATTCGTAACCGATCCGGCGTGCGCGAACCTGCCGGACCTCGCCATCCAGACCGCGCACGGTCAGGTCAACGGTTTGGGTAAACGCGTTCAACATCGGGTCGAAATGATCGAAGCCGGAACCCAGGAATTCCGTCGTACCGGCGATCACCAACGGTTTGACATGGTCGGTGAAGCCGTCAACCGGCATGAATGCGGCGACCGCGCGAAGGCGTTCGCCAGCGGCGTCCCCGTCGATGGTGAGAATTTCTTCGCCGCGAACAAGACCCGTCTGTCCAGGATGGTCCACCACCATCCGCCAGTCTTCCGGCGCGGCGCCGAAAATGCGGAAGCGGAAGGGCAGATAGACCGGCGCTGTCTCGCGCGCCTCGGCTGCGGCCTGCGGAAGTTCCGCCTTGGTATGGTCGCAGCGGATTTCCGCCAGGATCCGGGATAGATCCAGATAGAGCCGGTCAACATCCCCGTCGGCGCGATGCTCAGCGAGCGCCCACGCCGCGTCCAGCGTCTCAGCGGAGGTGTAGCGATCATATCCGGGATGAATGCGTGAGAGTGCTTCGCGCGCCAGGGCGAGATCGGCGCGGGCGGCTTCAGCGCTGATATCCGGCCCGATATCAGCAGGGGCCGCCGGGGCGGAAGCGAGGTGGAAAGCGGTCAGTAGAACGGCGAGCATCAGACGGTCCTTTCAATCGGTGTTTGGTCGCCCGGCCGATATCGGACCTGAGGACGCCAAATGCGTCTCGATTGACCGTTCAGGCCATGATTTACGGGTTTTGAGACGTTTGCGCCCGCCACGCGCGTGGCGTGACGCCGGCGATATCGCGGAACACCCGATTGAAGGTCGCCTTGGAGTTAAATCCGCTATCGAATGCAATGGCGAGCACGTCATCGGCGGAGGCGCTCAGGAGGGTCTTCGCCGCATCAACCCGCATAGCGTTGATGAATTGATTGAAGTTACAGCCCGCGCCCTGATTGATCGCGCGCGACAGATAGCTCTCATTCGTCGCCATGCGACGCGCCAGCTCGGTCAGGGACAGTTGCGGCTCCAGGTGCCAGCTTTCCTCCAGTATCCTCTGACGCAGGGTCTGCGCCTCCGCAGCCCAGTCGCGGCCGACCGGAGCCGAAACCGCAGCGCCTTCGGCATCCATGCGCGTTATCTTGGGGAAAGGATGACGCACAGTGATCAGCGCAGCCAGAGCCAGCGCATAACAGATCACGCCGACGGCGAGATAGAACCAGAAGCCCTGAACATAGCTGAGCCCGCCTACGATCAGCCCCCAGAGTTCAAATCCGATCGCGAGCGCGAACACCGCGCCCATGGCGAGCAGGAAGGCGGAGAACCAGCGAGCATCGAACTGAGCTTTCGCAGAGGTGCGCCGATTCAAAAATGCGTTGTAGAGCAGCTGTAGTCGCGCCGACGCTGCGACGCCCGCGACGCCGAACCCGAGCGCCAGCACCGCCTCCAGCGGTACGATGTAGGGATTGTGAAACGTGCGGGTGAAGGCGAACTTCGTCTCCCAGTCCATACGTATGAAGTTGACGCTGTAGTAGGCGAACTGCAGCGCCGCCGGCGCGAACAGCCACAACCCGGGCCGCGGCAGCCGGCCCAGCGTGAGCGCGCCAGCATAGGCGTAGACAAGCGGCCCGTACGCCAGAGTCACGTTGAAAGGCGCAAAGGTGAGCTGGGGAAAGGCGTTGTAAAAGCCGGCGAAGCCAATGATCTGGGGAATGAAGGCCATCACCACCGCGATCAGCAGAACAGCAAGAAGCCGGTTCGATAATCGCTCTAGATCGCGCCGCCAGAGCAGGACGGCGGCGATGACAAGATGCAGGGCGGCCAACAAAAGCAGCGCGGTTCGCCAGCTGAAGTGCAGCGCTGAGATATCCGGCATGGGCTCAGTCTCAGGTCAGGCGCTCGATGATTGTTCCAGCACGCCGCAGATATCGTCCACGACGCGGCGGATGAGCTTCTTGTCGCCTTCGGCCATGACACGGATCACAGGTTCGGTTCCTGATTTGCGCACCAGAAGCCGGCCCTTGCCGTTCAGGCTCGCCTCGGCCTCGCTGATTGCGGCTTTCACCTCGTCCAGTTCCAGCGGCTTGGCGCCGCGCTCATAGCGCACATTCTTCAGAAGCTGCGGAGCGCGTTCGAACACGTTGAGCACCTCGCTGGCCGGCTTATCGGCTTCCACGATATGGGCGAGCACCTGCAGCGCGGCGATCATGCCGTCGCCCGTGGTCGCAAAATCGCTCATGACGATATGGCCGGACTGCTCGCCGCCCAGATTGGCGCCGCCTGAGCGCATTCGCTCGACAACATAGCGATCGCCCACCTTCGTGCGGTCCAGCTTCAGACCGATCCGCTGCAGATGCTGCTCCAGTCCGAGATTGGACATTAACGTGGTCACGACCGTGTCGGTCGCCAGCCTGTCGGACGCCTTCCAGGCGCCGGCGATCAGGCCGATCAGCTGGTCGCCATCGATGATCTCGCCTTTTTCATCGCTGACGATCAGGCGGTCGGCGTCGCCATCGAGCGCCAGCCCGATATCGGCCCGATAGCGCACCACTTCCCGCGCCAGCGCGTCCGGCGCGACGGCGCCGCAATCTTCATTGATGTTGAAACCGTTCGGTTCGACATTGATCGGCACCACATCCGCGCCGAGCTCCCACAGCGCCGCCGGGGCGACCTTGTAGGCGGCCCCGTTGGCGCAATCGACGACAATGCGAAGACCGCTTAAGCGCAGGTGGCGCGGGAAGGTCGCTTTGACGATCTCCACATAGCGCGCCTGGGAATCGTCGATCCGGCGGGCCCGGCCGATGTCTTCAGGATCGGCGAGCGCATCTTCGGCGGCGCCGTCCATCAGCGCCTCAATCTCAAGCTCGGCGGCGTCATCGAGCTTGAACCCGTCCGGGCCGAACAGCTTGATGCCGTTATCATGATACGGATTGTGCGAGGCGGTGATCATCACGCCCATATCCGCCCGCAGCGACCGCGTCAGCGTCGCCACCGCCGGGGTCGGCAGCGGGCCGAACTGCATCACGTCCATGCCCGCGCTGGTAAAGCCCGACACAAGCGCGCTTTCCAGCATGTAGCCGGACAGGCGGGTGTCCTTGCCGATTACGACCTGATGACGCCGGCTGGTGTCGGAGCGGAAATATTGAGCGGCCGCCATGCCCAGCTTGAGCGCCATCTCAGCGGTCATGGGCGCGGTATTGGTCGCGCCGCGAATGCCGTCCGTACCGAAATATCGTTTGCTCATGCGTCCTGCCCTGCTGGCTATTGGTGCGCGATCATCCGCTTTGCGAGCGCCTTGGCAAGCTGGTCTTGAAGTCTGGGCTTTAGACCAGGCCGCCGCGCCCGGTCTTGCGCCAATCGCTCAAGAAGGCCTCAAGCCCGGCGTCGGTGAGCGGGTGTTTGACCAGCGCGTCAAAGACTTTCGGCGGCACCGTCGCGCAATCGCAGCCGGTCAGGGCGGCCATTTCAACATGGGCCGGAGAGCGCAGCGAAGCGGCGAGGATCTGCGTTTCGAAGCCGAACTGGTCATAGACCTCGCGAATGCCGGCCAGAAGCGCCTGGCCATCCCCGCCCATATCCTCCACCCGGCCGATGAAGGGCGAAATGAAGGTCGCGCCCGCCTTGGCCGCGAGCAGCGCCTGGTTCACCGAAAAGCACAGCGTGACATTGGTTGGGGCGCCCTCGTCATGGAGCGTGCGGCAGGCGGCCAGCCCGGCGGGCGTGAGCGGAAGCTTGATAACGACATTGTCGGCGATCTGACGCAGTCGGCGGCCCTCCGCCAGCATGGCGTCGGTATCGGTCGCGACGACTTCAGCGGAGACCGGGCCGTCCACCGCCTGGCAGATTTGCTCGACGCGTTCGAACACGTCCGCACCGGATTTGGCGATCAGCGACGGGTTGGTTGTCACGCCATCAACGAGCCCGGCGCCGGTGCGCGCGGTGATCTCATCAAGCTCTGCAGTGTCCAGAAACAGGTCCACGATTGCCTCCCAAGGGTGTTTGAGCCTAGCCCTTAGGCGCAAATTGTGACCATTCGCTGAAACCGTATCAACGCCCGGAGCCGGCGACCACTTCGCGCACGGTCAGCGCAAGAATGCGCAGATCTCCAAGCAGCGACCAGGTCTGCACATAGCGCTGATCCAGCCGGGCGCGTTCGGCGAAGGTGGTCGTATTACGCCCCGACACCTGCCACAGCCCGGTAATTCCCGGACGCACGGCCCGATACTCAGCGAAGGCCGGGCCGTAATCGTCCAGCTCGTTTTCCATCATGGGACGCGGGCCGATCAGGCTCATCTCACCGGTGATGACGTTGAGCAGCTGGGGCAATTCGTCCAGGCTGGTCTTGCGAAGAAACGCGCCGATCTCGGTGATGCGCGGGTCGACATCGAGCTTCTTGTAGATGCGGTAGCGCTCAGCCAGCGCCGGATCATCATCCAGCAGAGTCTGCAGACGGGCTTCAGCGTCCTCCGCCATGGTGCGGAATTTCAGGCAATGAAACACCCGGCCGTCACGTCCGATGCGTCGCTGGGCGAACAGAGCCGGACCGCCATCAAGGCGGATCAGCAGGCCGATCACCAGCAGGAAAGGCGAAAGAAGTACAAGCGCGCCGCCTGACGCGATCAGGTCAAAGGCGCGTTTCAACGCGACACGCAATAGCTTCGGGTGTCGCGTTCGTGTTGCTTCGGTTGCCCCGACTTGAGCCACCATGACCGGTTTTCCTGATCAACGCGCCGGTTGGGGCGCTCTTTCAGGCCCGTCGGGGCAAGTTTCGGGCCGTTTCTCCAGCGCCTTCCAGCAAGAGGGCGACCGCCAGCGCTAGCGCCAGCGCGCCATGATGCCATTCCTGCCAGACGCCGTAGCCGAGCATGACGCTGACGACCCAGACCGTCACCACATAGGCGACGCCGGCGGCGACATCGGTGTCCGGCGCACGCCGCCCGACCGCCCAGGCCATGGCGCCGAGCGCGCCGGCGCACAGAGCCGCGCCCACCGCGCCGGCGTCCAGCCAGATCTGGAGCGCGGCGTTGTGGGCGTGGAGCGACATAAGCTCGATTTCCATGCCGCGCAGCATTGCGGTTTCGTCAATGGTGCGCGCCACGTCGAGCCCGTGCCCGAAGAGCGGGCGTTCAGCGATCAGCGTGCTGGCGTGCGCCCAGATTTCCAGCCGCCACTCCCAGGAGAGCGGGATTTGCGCGCGCAGGGGCTCGCTCATCAGGCTGAGCAGGGCGACCATGATCAGCGGAGCCATCAGGATCAGCGCGGCCAGGCCTACAAGCAGGCTCTGCAGAGCACGGCGCGGTGCGAACAATGCGGCCGCACCGGCGACCAAACCGCCGGCGAAAGCGAGAATATTGGCTTCCACCCTGAAGGAGGCCGATGCGATGGCGGCGAGCACCAGAATGGCGACCGCCGACCAGCGCAGCACCGTGCTATCGCCGCGCCACAGCATGAGCGCGACCGGGCCGGTCAGCATGATGGCGGGCGTCGCGCCGCGGCTAAGCACGCGCATCACAAAGTCCGCGAGGTCGGGACGGTCCGGGTCCATGCCCTCGACATGCAGCTTGAATGCTGTGGAGACCGCAGCGCCATTTATCACCTCGGCCAGAAAGAACAGCAGCGTGGCCGTTACGCAGAACACCGTCAGGGTTCGCAAATGAGCGCGAGCGTGCGGGCCGAGGCCGGACGCGGCGAGCGGAACCAGCGCAAAGAGCGGGGTCAGAAGCACCAGCTTCAGCGCCTGGTCCGGTCGATCATAGGGCGACCAAGCATAGCTGGCCGCGATCCAGCCGATGGCGGCGATGCTCAACAACAGAGCCGGCCCCGGGCGTGAAAGCGTTCGAAAGGCGGCCCGCAAGGGCGCGGCGAAAAGACCGGTCAGCGCGACAGCGGTCGACAACCCCAGCCCGCCCGCCATGGTGAACAGGGCGGCGAGGGGCAGGGCGCAGCGCATTACCCAGACAATACGGCGCTCGGTTTTCACCCGCCCGTTACCCTTCAAGCGCTGCCGGTTCAGCTTCCGCGTTCCAGCAGAGCGGCGTGACGCCGTCCGGACCGATCCGCGCCGCGCCGATCCGGCCGGTTTTCACTTTCGCTTCGTCCGCCGGAGCCTCGGCGCCGACGATGAGCGCATGGAAATACCGCAGGATGCCGTTCGATGTCACGATCAGCACCGCATCGTTCTTGCCGGACCCGCGCACGACACCGTCCAACACGGCTGCGGCGTTGGCTTTCAGCGTCTCCGGAGAGGGCGTCCAGCCGGCGCCCCGCGGCGCGATGGAGCGCTCACGCCAGTCCTCGATCGCGCCGGGCCCCCAGCTTTCCTCGATTTCCAGATCGGACTTGGCGCCCCACACCCCGTAATCGATCTCGCGCAGCCGATCATCAATCTCCACCTCCCCGACGAAGCCACACTGTTCAGCGGCCAGCTCTGCGCCGATCCGTGTGCGTTTCAGGGGTCCGGCGATGACACGATCCAGCCCGACGCCCGCGCCGCGGATTGCGCGGCCAATCTGCCGGGACTGTTCCAGCCCCTTCTCCACAAGAGGCAGATCTTCATTGGCCCCGACCCAGACGGGCGTGTCTTCGGGGCCGAACGTATTGCCGTGGCGAGCCAGAATCAGAAGCATGGGACTAAACGATCTCGCCTTCGCGCTGAATGATGCGTTCGACCATATCGGCGTCAGATCGGCTATCGACGGACCAGGGCGTGCGGCCGCGATAATCGGTCAACACGACCCGGATCGGCACGCCGTTTTCCAGCGCGCGCAATTGCTCCAGGCTTTCGGCCTGCTCCAGCGGGCTGGGCTCCCAGCCGACAAGCTTTTTCAGGGTCGCAAAGCGATAGGCGTAGAGCCCGATATGCTTGTAGACCGGCGTGCCGGCTTCGGGGTGACGCTGAAAGGGGATGACCGCCTTGGAAAAGTAGAGCGCGTTCATCGCCTTGTCGAAGACCACAGTCGTGCCGCCAACCTCGCCGGAAGCTTTCGCTGCGCGCATAGCGTCCTCGCCAGCCGCATCGAGTGCGACCGCCGGCGTGGCCAGTTGCAGGTCCGGATCGCGGGCCATGGCTGAAGCGGCCGCATCAATCACCCAGGGCGGGGTGAGCGGCGCATCGCCCTGTAGATTGACGATGACATCGTCTTTGGCGGCGAAGTCCTTGACCGCCTCGTAGACGCGCTCAGTGCCATTGCGGCAGGTTTCCGACGTCATCACGGCCTTGCCGCCATGAGCGCTGACGGCGTCCATAATGCGTTGATCGTCAGTGGCCACCAGAACGCTATCGACAGACAGCGCCGCCTGCGCCAGACGGCGCACGCGTTCAACCATGGGAAGACCCGCGATTTCGTGCAGAGGTTTGCCGGGAAGTCGCGAGGATCCGAAACGGGCGGGGATGACGGCGATGGCGGGCAAGGCCGGACGCTCCATGAGGCGAGGGATAAAGCCATGCCTGTCTCGCACGGCGCGCCATCGGGCGCCACCCTTGCGCGCGCCTCTTTGCGCGCATGGCGGATTCGGCTAGAACCCGCGCTCCGCAGCGCCGTGAGCCGGCGCGCGACAGCACAGGCGTGAGCAGGAGGCTTCCCGATGGCCGGGCATTCAAAATGGGCCAATATCCAGCATCGCAAGGGCCGCCAGGACAAGGCGCGGGCCAAGCTTTTCTCCAGACTCTCCAAGGAGATCATGGTCGCGGTGAAAATGGGAGGACCGGACGCGGACATGAATCCGCGCCTGCGCCTGGCGGTGAACAACGCCAAGGGCCAGTCCATGCCCAAGGACAATATCGAGCGCGCCATCACCAAGGCCGCCGGAGGGGATGTCGAGGAGTATTTCGAAATCCGCTATGAGGGCTTCGGCCCGGCCGGGGTCGGCATCATCGTGGAGTCCTCCACCGACAACAAGAACCGCTCCGCCGCCGAAGTGCGCACCGCCTTTTCCAAGAATGGCGGCAATATGGGCGAGACCGGCTCAGTCTCCTTCATGTTCGATCAGGTCGGCGAGATCCGCTTCCCGCTGCCGGTCGCCGATGAGGAGACCATGCTGGAGGCCGCGATCGAGGCCGGCGCTGAAGACGTCATCCAGGACGACGTCACCGATGATGACGGCGAGCCGGCGCCGGAGCATGTCGTTTATTGCGCGCGCGAGGATCTGGCCGAGGTGAGCAGCGCCATGCAGGCGCGCTTCGGCGACGCCAAATCGGCCAATATTATCTGGCGTCCGCAAAACCTCATCTCGGTGGAAGGCGACAAGGCCGCCACCCTGCTGAAGCTGATGGAAGCGCTTGAAGATCTTGACGACGTGCAGAACGTGTTCGCCAATTTCGACGTCTCCGAGGAGGAGATGGCCAAGCTTTAACGGCTGGGTTTCGACCGGTCTGGAGACCGCCTGACCATGATCATCGCCGTCGATGGACCGCTCGCTTCGGGCAAGGGCACGATCGCCAGAGCTCTGGCGGCGCGCTTTGGTTTGCCGCACCTGGACACCGGATCTCTGTATCGCGCGACTGCAGTCGCGCTGATGGAGGCCGGCGCTGACCCGAACGATCCCGATATTGCCGAACAGGCGGCCCGATCGCTCGATCCCGCCGACATTGACGAGCAGACAATCCGCACCGCCGAAGCCGGCGCGGCGGCTTCGGTCATTGCCGCCCAGCCTCGCGTGCGCGCTGCGCTGCGTGCGCTGCAGTTGGCCTTCGCCGATCAACCGGGCGGGGCGGTGCTGGACGGGCGCGATATCGGCACGGTCATCTGCCCGCATGCCGATGTGAAGCTCTACGTCACCGCCAGCGAGGACGCCCGCGCCGGTCGCCGTCATGCTGAACTGATCAGCCGCGGCGACGATGTCAGCTTTGACCAGGTCCTGACTCAGCTGCGCGAACGCGACGGTCGTGATGCAGCCCGCGCGGATTCGCCGATGAAGCCGGCTGATGACGCGATCGAAGTGGACACCTCCGAAATGAGCATCGATGAGGCGATCCAGGCGGCCGCCAGCCTCGTCGAAGCCCGGCGCAGGTGAGCGCTGAAGGTTTCAGCCGGCTTGGATTCGGCGTGTCCGGCGCGCACGGAACGCCGCTGGTTCGTCGCCGCGATACCATCGTTCTGATTCATGATGCGTTTGAGCAGGGCGTACGCGTGTTTGACACTGCACCGGCCTATGGCGCAGGCGAGGCCGAGGCCCGGCTGGGCCTGGCGCTGCGTGATCTGTCGCGCGATGCGGTCTTCATCAGCACCAAGGCGGGCCTTTTCAGCTCCGGCCTGGTGCGCCGATCCCGCGATTTCTCGCCCGACGCCATTGAGCAGAGCGTTCTCGCCAGCCTCGCGCGGCTGGGCGTGGAGGGCGTGGATGCGCTGTTTCTTCATAGCGCGGCGGGGGAGGAACTTACACCGGCCCTGCTGGACCGGCTGGAAGCGCTGCGCCGCGCCGGCGCGTTCGCGATGCTGGGTGCGGCCGGGCGCGGCTCGGAGCTTGATGACGCGCTCGATGCGGAGTGTTTCAAAGCGATGATGGCCCCAGTGCATCCTTTCTTGAGCCAAGCCGAAGTCGAACGGATCGCCCGGGCCCGCGCCGCCGGGCTGGACGTCTTCGCAATCGAGACCGCCGGTCCTGGCGCACCCGGTCTTCATATCCCGAGGCGTCCGGCCGATCTCTATAAGCTGGCGCAAGGCGTTCGGGCTCGCGCAGACGGACACGCGCAGGGCCACGCACGCCTTGTTGCGGGGACCGGATTACAGGCCGCGCTGGAAAACGCCCAAGTCAGCTGCGCGCTCTTCACCACGACGCGCCTGGCGCACCTGCAGGCCAATGCCGCGTTGCTGAGCTGAGAAGGGCCGGGCGGGCCTGGCGCTCGCATCTGGCGCCGCCTTGAGACGTCCGAAAGGCTTTCGCGCCGGCGCTGGGAGCGGTATGGCGAGGGCTCGGCCATTTGCAGGACCCACGCGCATGCCCGCTTCCGTTTTCGACCCGCTTGCCGATCACGCGCTGCGACTGATTGACGAGGACCTGTCCGCCCTGGTCCGCCAGCCGCGCGATACCCGGCTGACGGCTGGCGCGGCCCACATCCATCTCGACGCGCGCAAGCAGCGGCTTGACGGACCGGCGCTCGACGCTTTGTTCGCCCTGCTCGAGGCGTCCGGTTTCAGCGCCTGGCGGGACAGATTGCTGACGGGCGCCGCCGTTAATGAGACGGAGGCGCGCCCCGCCCTGCACCCGGCCCTGCGCGACCCTTCGCGTCTGACCGAGCAGGCTGTGGCGGACGCCTTACGGGCCGCCCGCTCGGCGACGCGCGAGTTCGCTGAAGCTTGTGCGCGCCCGGATGTGCTGAATGGCCATCCTGTGCGGCGGGTCGTCAATATCGGCATTGGCGGCTCGGATCTCGGTCCGCGCCTTGTCAGCGATGCGCTCAAAGCCTTTAGCCGCGAGGACGTCGAGCTGCGCTTCGTCTCAAACCTGGATCCGGCCGATCTGGATGACGCGCTTGAAGGCGCGGACCCGCAGACCACGCTGGTCTGCATCACCTCAAAATCCTTCACCACTCAGGAAACACTGCTCAATGCCCGCGCTGCGCGCTACTGGCTTGCGCGGCGCCTCGGCGAGGCCGGCGCTGACGCGCGGCTTGCCGCGGCGACCGCCAACCCTCAGCGCGCTGAAGCCTTCGGTGTGGCGCCGGATCGCATCTTCGCCTTCGCTGACGGCGTGGGCGGGCGCTACTCGCTCTGGTCTGCGGCCGGGCTCTGCCTTGAAATTGCGCTGGAGCCGAACGTGTTTGACCGGCTGCTCGCCGGCGCGGCGGAGATGGACCGGCACTTCACCGAAGCGCCGGCTGAAGCGAATCTGCCCGTGCTCAAGGCGCTCATCGACGTGTGGAACCGGGTCGGGCTGAAACGTGCTTCACGCTGCGTCGCGGTGTATTCCAGCCGGCTGGAGCGTCTGGCCGCCTATCTGCAGCAGCTGGAAATGGAATCGCTTGGCAAGGGTGTCACCCGCACGGGAGAACCCCTGGCGGACGAGGCCTGCGGCGCGCTGGTCTGGGGCGGGCGCGGCTGCGATGTGCAGCACTCCTTCTTCCAGTGGCTGCATCAGGGGCTCGACGAGGCGCCGGTGGATTTTGTCGGTGTGGAGGCGCTCGCCCGTCAGGACGATCCGCGCGCCGCGGCGCTCGCGGCCAATATGGTCGCACAGGGCGCGGCCCTGCTCGACGGCCGCATCGCCGAGGGCGAGTTCGCTGAGCACCGCTCCATGCCGGGCGGGCGGGCCAGCTCCACGCTTCTGCTTGACGACCTTACGCCGGAAGCGCTCGGCGCGCTGATCGCGCTGCATGAGCACAAGGTTTTCGTCGAATCGCTCATCTACGGGCTCAACCCTTACGACCAATGGGGGGTGGAGCTGGGCAAGACGCTTGCGAACGCCATCCTGTCCGGCGATCAGGACGGCTTTGATCCGTCCACCCGGGCGCTGATGGCTCGGCTTCAACTTGGCGGGTCCGAACGCTAGCGAATCCCCTTAGAAACGCCATTAATCCGGTCAGCAGAAAGCCTCCAGACCCATGAGCCAGCCCATCGATGCCGCGCGTACGCGCCAGCTCGCCAATGCCGTTCGCGCCTTATCCATGGATGCGGTCGAGGCGGCCAATTGCGGCCATCCCGGCATGCCCATGGGCATGGCGGACGCGGCCGCCGTGCTCTGGACTCGCCACCTGAAATACGATGCGGCTGACCCCGACTGGGCCGATCGTGACCGCTTCGTCCTGTCGGCGGGCCATGGCTCAATGCTGATCTACGCGCTGCTGCACCTGTCGGGCGTGGAGGGCGTGACGCTCGATGAGCTGAAGAATTTCCGGCAGCTCGGTTCAAAGACGCCGGGACATCCCGAGTTCGGTCACACGCCGGGCGTGGAGACGACGACCGGCCCGCTCGGTCAGGGCATCTCCACCGCTGTCGGCATGGCGCTGGCGGAGCGTCTGATGAATGCGCGCTATGGCGATGATCTGGTGGACCACCGCACCTGGGTGATTGCGTCTGACGGCGATCTTCAGGAAGGCATCAGCCAGGAAGCGATCTCCATCGCCGGGCATCTGAAGCTGTCGAAGCTGATCGTGCTGTGGGACGATAACTCCATCTCCATCGACGGCTCCACCGATCTGTCCGACACGGTCGACCATCGCGCCCGGTTTGAGAGCGCCGGTTGGATGACGATGGCCGTGGACGGTCATGACGCCGAAGCTGTCGACGCCGCGCTTGAAGCGGCGAAGACGTCCGACAAGCCGGTCCTGATCGCCTGTAAGACCACGATCGGTTTCGGCGCGCCGACCAAGGCCGGCACGGCCGGTTCCCATGGCGCGCCGCTCGGCGCTGATGAGATCGCCGGCGCCCGCGTGGCTCTGGACTGGCCGCACGCCGCGTTTGAAATCCCGGCCGATATTCTGGCCGAGTGGCGCGCCTCTGGTGCGCGCGCCTCGGAGACCCGCGCGGCGTGGACGGCGCGTCTGGACGTCAACGGACAGCGCGACGCCTTCATGGCGCAGCTGTCCGGCGCTCTGCCGGATGCCGCGCTTGATGCGCTGAAATCGCATATCCGCCTGGTCGCCGCCGGCAAGCCGGTCAAGGCGACGCGCGCCAGCTCCGGCGACGCGATCGAGGCCATCGCCGAGCTGATCCCCGGCTTTGTCGGCGGTTCGGCGGACCTGACCGGCTCCAACAACACCAAGGCCAAATCCCAGAAGCCTGTCACGCCGGAGGATTTCTCCGGCGCCTATATCCATTACGGCGTGCGCGAGCATGGCATGGCTGCGGCGATGAACGGGATGGCGCTGCATGGCGGCGTGCGTCCCTATGGCGGCACCTTCCTGATCTTCTCCGATTATTGCCGCCCGGCGATCCGCCTGTCCGCGCTGATGAATCAGCCGGTGGTCTATGTCTTCACCCATGACTCCATCGGGCTGGGCGAGGATGGGCCGACCCATCAGCCGGTGGAGCACCTGTCGGCGCTGCGCGCCATGCCCAACCTGGAGGTTTTCCGACCCGCCGACGCGCTGGAGGCGGCTGAGGCCTGGCTGTGCGCGCTGGAGCGTCGCGACGGTCCGACCGTGCTGGCGCTCTCGCGTCAGAAGACGCCTCACCTGCGCACCGATGACGGGTCTGAGAACCTGTCTGCCTGGGGCGCCTACACGCTGCGCGAAGAGGAGGACCCGCAGGCCATTCTGGTGGGCTCAGGCACCGAAACCGCGCTCGCGGTGGAGGCGCATGAGGCGCTCAAGGCGCGCGGCGTGCGCTCGCGCGTCGTTTCCGCGCCGTGTCTTGACCGGTTCCTGGCACAGCCGAGCGCGGTACAGGACCAGGTTCTGCCGCCGGGCGTTCCGGTGGTCGCGGTCGAAGCGGCGATGCGCTGGGGCTGGGACGCGCTGATCGGGCGCGATGGCGGCTTTGTCGGCATGACCGGCTTTGGCGGCTCAGCGCCGGCGGAACAACTCTACGAGCAATTCTCCATCACCGCCGAAGCGGTGGTGAACGAAGCGCTGAAGCGGGTTTGAAATTCGACATGTGTGGCTTCCAGGTCCTAGCCGTGAAAGCCGTTCGGCGCCATTAAAGCCGCTTATGTTGACTCTGTCTGAGACCCGTTAGGGCCTCGCTCCGGCTGGAGCGGGGCGCAAGAAGAAACCCGGCCCGGCGCAAGCGCGTCCGGCTGCCTGTTTTCTTGCCTGCCTTCCTCATGGGCGGCTGATCTCAAGACAGAATTTCCATGGACATTTCCAAAGACGAACAGCGCGTGTTGCACGCGCTGGCAAAGGGCGGCCGGATTGAAGCGGCCAAAACCTCATCCGGTCGCATCACCGGCCTTGACGTGTTCACGCGTGAAGGCTGGACGATGCCGGGCGTGTCAGTCCGCATCTTCCGCAAGCTGAAACGCAAACGCGCCGTGGCGTCACGCCAGGGCGGGCCGTACCGCATCACGCGGCGCGGGCTGGAGTTGGTTCGCAGTCAGCCCGACAATCGCTGAAACGCTACGGCTCCACGATCGCAAAGGCCGGGTCGCCCTCTTCGAGCAGAGCGAAGAAACCGAGCAGGGCGGCCCGGTCACCTTCGACGGCGAAATCGCGGCTGGTGACCATGTCGACCACGCCCGCATCGCGGCTCATCAGGCGCAGCCAGAACTGGCGCGTGACGTCGACACTGGCGGCGGCGTTCTCAGCCGGCTCGCCCTGGGCGTAGCGCAAGACGCCGTTGGACAGTTCCACCACCCAGGTTTCGGCCTCAGCGCCGGGCTCGGTGAAGGTGAAGTTCAGGATGACATCGCGCTCGGCGGCGGCCAGCCCGTCAATACGCGTGGCCATGGCCGCGAAGAACAGATCCAGCGGGATGGCGGACAGCAAGCCGGCGCCGCGCGCTTCGATATCGATCCCGTTCGGGCCGTTGCGGGCCTCCATCGCGCCGGTCAGATAGATGTCGCGCCAGGGTGCGGATTCCGCGCGATAGCCCAGCTGCTCGTAATGGCGCGCCAGAAGCTCGCGCGCATCGGTGTTCAGCGGCGCAGCGAAGACAAGGTGCTGCGCCAGCTCCGCGCCCCAGCGATGCTCGCCGGTTTCGAAGGCGGCTTCCGAGCGCTCCAGGACCGCATCCGCTCCGCCCATCGCCTGCACGTAAAGGGCGGCGGCTTCAGACCGCGGCAGAGGATCCAGGCGCGCCGGCACCGCGTCGAACCAGCCGAAATAGCGCTGATAGACCGCCCGCGCGTTATGGCGCAGCGTGCCGTAATAACCCCGCACGGAAAAATCCCGGGCCAGCACATCGGGGAGAGCTATGGTTTCGGCGATCTCATCCGGGGTCAGGCCCTGATTGGCCAGACGCAAGGTCTGATCGTGGATAAAGCGATAGACATCGCTCTGGCGTCGCAGATAGGCGTCGACCTCGCTCTGACCGAAGACCGGCCAGCCATGACCCATGAAGAGGATGTCGGTGTCCGGTGCGAAAAGGCGGCGCGCCTCCTCGATGGAATCCGACCAGGCGATCGCATCGCGGACTTTCGCGCCGCGCAGCGTGTAAAGATTGTGCATCGTGCGCACGACATTGTCGGCGCTGTTCCAGACTCTGTGCGCCGGCAGGTGGAAGGTCAGCACGGCCGGGGCTTCGGTGTCCGGCGCGAACTGGAAGACGAACTCCACCCCGTCCAGCATCAGTCTCTGGCCGGTCTCGGTGATCTCCAGCGTCGGCCTCGCGGTGGTGTAGGTCCCTACGGCGGGTGATTTGCCGAGCCCGGCGTCGACATGACCGCGCGGGGTGCGCGGCAGGAACATGCCGTACATATAGCCGGCGCGCCGGCCCATGACCTGACCGCCCAGAACATTCTCATCGGCGACCGCCCGGCTGAAGCCCGCCGGCGCGATGACCGGGATCTCGCCGCCCTGCAGGACTTCTGCCGGTGCAACGCCGCCAACCCCGCCGAAGTGATCGATATGGCTGTGGGTGAAGATGATGGCGCTGACCGGGCGCTCGCCGAGCGTGGCGTTCACCAGAGAAAGCGCGGCGCTGGCGGTCTCCGTCGTGGTGAGCGGATCGACGATGATCCAGCCGGTCTCGCCCTCGATGACGCTCATATTGGCCAGATCATAGCCGCGCACCTGCCAGACGCCTTCGGTCACTTCAAACAGGCCATGGATGGAATTCAGCCGCGCCTGACGCAGAAGGCTGGGATTGACGCTTGCGGTCTCCAGTCCATCCAGAAAGGCGTAGTCGGCAGGGCGCCAGATCAGCGACCCATCCGCAGCGCGGATCTCCAGATCCGGCTCATGCGCGATGCGGCCGCGCAGCGCGTCGCGAAAGTCCTTCTCTTCATCAAGCCGAAGCGCCGCGCCCGCCGCTGCATTCAGCCGTGCGGTCGCTTCGGTTGGGGCGTGGAAGCCGTCCGCATCCACAGGGGCTCCGGGATCGTAGGCTCCTGCCGCTTCAGGTTCGGTCTCAGCGGAACAGGCGGTCAGGATGGCGACGATCAGAAGGCTGATAAGCAGGCGCATCGGCAAACGTCCTCATTGGTTTGATGCACACAGCCTGCCCGCCGGCTTAGGCTCCGGCAAGCCGCGCTCTGGCCGGCTGTAAGCCTGCATCGCGCGCTGGCGTGTGCGAGCCCAACTCAGGCTATGCTTCGCGCATGAGTTCGCCGATTCGCATTCTCGGGATTGATCCCGGCCTCAACATCACCGGCTGGGGGGTGATCGAGCAGGCCGGCTCGCGCCTGTCGCTGGTCGGATACGGGGTGATCAAACCGCCGCGCACCGAGCTGCCGCAGCGCCTGTGCGCCATTCATGACGCTGTCGGAGCCCTCATCGCCGAGCACCGCCCCGATGAAGCGGCGGTCGAAGACCAGTTCGTTCACGCCAATCCGGGCAGCGCCCTGAAGCTGGGACAGGCGCGCGCTGCAGCCGTGCTGGCGCCGGCCCGCGCCGGGCTTCGCGTTGGAGAATACGCGGCCCGTCTGGTGAAAAAGTCGGTCGTCGGGACCGGCGGCGCGGACAAAACCCAGGTCGCCGCGATGGTTGCGGTGCTGTTGCCCGGCTCGAAGGCGGATGCGGACGCGGCGGACGCGTTGGCGGTGGCGATCTGCCACGCCAATCATCGCGGGGCGGCGGCAAGGATGGCTTCATGATCGGCAAGCTGAAGGGCGTGGTCGACAGTCTGGGCGAGGACGAGGCCGTAATCGAGGTTGGCGGGGTCGGCTATCTCGTGCAGCTGGGCGTGCGCGCCCTGTCCGCGCTTAATCCCGGCGAGACGGCCCAGCTTCATATCGAGACCTATGTGCGTGAGGACGCGTTCAAGCTGTTCGGCTTTCTTTCAGAGCCGGAGCGGGCCTGGTTCGTGCGTCTTCAGTCGGTGCAGGGGGTAGGCGCGAAACATGCGCTGTCCCTCTTGGACGCGCTGACCATCTCCGAGGTGGAAAATGCCGCCGCGCTTGGCGATGCGTCCGCCTTCGAGCGCGCCAAAGGCGTCGGCAAGAAGCTCGCCCAGCGCATCGCGACGGAGCTGAAGGACAAGGCGCCGCCGGTCGGTCGCAGGGCCGCGCGGTTTGAGCCGGTATCCGCGCGCAAACCCGCAACGGCGGCGCCCGCTGGTGGCGAAGCTGTATCACTGGGCGCATCGGCTGCGCGCGAAGGCGCCGTCTCCGCCTTGATCAATCTGGGTTATGGCGAAGGCGAAGCCCGTCAGGCCGCCGCGCTTGCGCTGGGCCAGCTGGGCGATGAGGCCGCTGAAGGCGCGCTGATCAAGGCCGCTCTGAAGGAGCTGGCGCGGTGAGTGTGGCAAACCGGCGCCCTGTCATCCCGGACGCGGAGCGATCCGGGACCCATTCCGGTTGGCCTGCCATGAGAGACGCGGGTGTCAACGTCACGCAATGGGTCCCGGCTCAAGTCCGGGATGACACGCGAAAACCCTTCTCCCCACTGGCGTCTTCCCGGCGAAGGCCGGGGAAACGCCTTATCATGCCGCGCCGATGCACGGGCCCAGGTCATGAGTGAGGAGGAGCGCATCATCAGCGCTGAGCCGGCCACCGGCGATGGTCGCGACAAGGCGCTGCGCCCGCTCGCCTTTGATGATTTCGTCGGGCAGACGGCTGCGATCGACAATCTGAAGGTCTTTGTGTCCGCCGCCGGCGGGCGCGATGAGGCGCTGGATCATGTGCTCCTTTCGGGGCCTCCGGGCCTGGGCAAGACCACGCTGGCGCAGATCGTGGCCAAGGAGCTTGGCGTGAACTTCCGCGCCACGTCCGGGCCGGTGATCGCCAAGGCGGGCGACCTCGCCGCCATCCTGACCAATCTGGAAGAGCGCGACGTGCTCTTTATTGACGAGATTCACCGTCTGATGCCGGCCGTTGAGGAAATTCTCTACCCGGCGATGGAAGATTTCTGCCTCGACCTGGTGATCGGCGAGGGGCCGAGCGCGCGCACGGTGCGGATCGATCTTCCCCCCTTCACGCTGGTTGGGGCGACCACGCGCGCCGGGCTCCTGGCGACGCCGCTTCGCGACCGCTTCGGCGTGCCGGTTCGGTTGGAATTCTACGATGTCGGTGAGCTCGCCAGCATCGTGACGCGGGGCGCGCGAAAGCTGGGCGCGGCGATGGACGAGGCGGGCGCGCGCGAGATCGCGCGACGGGCCCGCGGCACGCCGCGCGTGGCGGGGCGGCTCCTGAGGCGGGTGCGCGATTTTGCCGAAGCGGATGCCGCGCCTCTCATCAACGCAGCCGTGGCCGACAAGGCGCTGAAGCGTCTGGAGGTGGACGAGGTCGGGCTCGACAGTCTCGACCGGCGCTATCTGCGGGTTCTCATCGAAGGGTTCGCCGGCGGTCCGGCAGGCGTGGAGACGCTGGCTGCGGCGTGCGCAGAGGCGCGCGATGCTCTGGAAGAAGTGGTTGAACCCTTCCTCATCCAGCAGGGCTTCATCCAGCGCACGCCAAGAGGGCGGATCGCGGCGCCGCGCGCCTGGACCCATCTGGGGCTGACGCCGCCGAAAGCCGCGCCCGACCTGTTCGGGGACGAACCATGAGCGAGCCAGCCGCCGGCATCTGGACCGAGGGCGTCCATCGCCTCCTGGTGCGGGTGTATTACGAGGACACGGACTTCACCGGCGTGGTCTATTACGCCAACTATCTGAAATTCTTCGAACGCGGTCGGACCGAGGCGCTGCGTTCAGCCGGCGTGTCGCATTCTGAGCTGCTGGACGGTGATAGCCCGCTCGGCTTCGCGGTGCGCGATCTCCATGTGAAATATCTGCGCCCGGCGCGGATCGATGATGCGCTGACGGTGGAGACGCGCTTTGTTGAGATGAAGGGCGCGCGCATGCGCGTGGAGCAGATCATCCGGCGTGGCGGGGAAATCCTGGCTGAAGCCAGCGTGGAGGCCGCCTGCATTGATCTGGATGGCCGCCCGCGCCGCATGCCGACGCGGGTCGTCGATGCAATCTCGTTTGTGTGCGAAACCTGAAGCGCTTTCATCAAATCGCCCCATTGGCGCGGCAAGTCTCTTGCATCGCGCCGGATGAGTAACGGGGGATGGCTTGGCGCGGGCGCGCCGGGCTTGTATCACCGCCCGACCGGCGCTGAAGCATGAACGCTTTGGCGGGACACTGGATTTGCGATCGGGCGCGCCCGTCGCCTTGAGGGGAGCGAAGAGAAACCGATATGGAATCCGTCGCGGTGGAACTGGCCCAGCCTGGGCAGGAAATGACTATCCTCTACCTTTTCATGCGCGCCGACATCGTCGTGAAGGCGGTGATGGCGATTCTGGCCATCATGTCGATCTGGTCCTGGGCGATCGCGATCGAAAAATCGATGCAGTATGCCGGCCTGCATTCGAAGGCCCGTTCGTTTGAGGACGAGTTCTGGAGCGGGACGAGCCTGGATGCGATGGCCGAGCGCCATGCGCGCCAGCCCAAGGACCCCTATGGCCGCGTGCTGGCGGCTGCGCTTCGTGATTTTGATCAGGTCTCGGTGGAAAAGTCCGCCGGGGCTGAAGCCAGCCGCGAGCTGAGCCGGCTTGAAAGCGGGCTCGGCATCCTGGCCATTATCGGTTCAGCCGCGCCCTTTATCGGCCTTTTCGGCACGGTCTGGGGCATCATGAACTCCTTCCGCGCGATCGCCGCGACGGAAAACACCAGCCTGGCGGTCGTGGCGCCGGGGATCGCCGAGGCGCTGTTCGCCACCGCGCTGGGCCTGCTGGCGGCCATCCCGGCGGTGATGTTCTTTAACGGGCTGAGCTCCAATCTCGGCAAGTACGGCGCGAAGCTGGAAGGCTTTGTCGATGATCTGGCGGCGCTGGCCGCCCGTCAGGACTGAGCGCTATGGCCGGAAGCACAAGCTCGAACGGCGGGGGACGTCGGCGCTGGAAGCCGAATGCGGAGATCAATGTCACGCCTTTCGTGGACGTGATGCTGGTCCTGCTCATCGTCTTCATGGTCGCCGCGCCGCTGCTCACGGTCGGGGTCGAAGTCGACCTGCCCGACACTGAGGCGCGCGCCATGACCACGTCGGAAGAGCCGCTGACCATCACCATATTAGAAGACGGGCAGCTTTACCTTCAGGAGACGGAAATCTCCTATGACGAGCTGATCGGGCGACTGGAAGCCATCGCCGGGGCGGGGTCCGATGCGCGGGTCTATATCCGGGCCGATGAAAGCGTGGATTATGGCGAGGTGATGCGCGTCATGGCGCGCATCTCCGCCGCCGGCTACGCCGATATCGGTCTCGTGACCGACCCTGTCAGCGAGTAGGCGAGGGGGCGTTTCACAGGCCCATGCGCGCGCTCTTCGGCTTCTTCTTCTCTGTCGGGATTCATGTCGGCCTGGTGGCGACGGCCTTCATCTATTTTCCGAGCGCCGCCAGCCAGCTGCGTGAAAGCCTGATCGTGCCGGTGGAGCTTGTGACGCTCGGCCCTGAAACCAATGTGCGCGCGGCTCGGCCCGAACCAGAGCCGGAGCCTGAACCTGAGCCCGAGCCCGAGCCCGAGCCGGAACCGGTTCCGCCTGAGCCGGAGCCCATCGCCCCGGAGCCTGAACCTGAACCTGAGTTGGTTCCGCCCGCCCCGGAACCGGAAGCTGAGCCCGAAGCGCAGTCCGAGCCGGAACCCGAGCCCGAGCCGGAACCCAACCCGTTCGATCTGGACGCCCTGTCCGGCCTGGTTGACCGGGCCCGTGAAGATACAAGCTCCGACCGGCAGGCCGAGGAAGGCGCCGAGCGCCGCGGCGCCGGCGCCGGCACGGATATGACCGCGACCATGGCCGATCTGTTCCGCGCGCAGACATCGCGCTGCTGGCGCGCGCCGGTCGATGCGCCTAATCCCGAAGCGCTGCGCGTTAGCGTCGATGTCTGGCTGGAGCGCGACGGCAGCCTGTCACAGGCTCCTCGCCTGCGTGACGAGAGCCGGGTTCGCTTTTCCGGGGATGCGTTTCTGCGCGTGGCCGGCGAACGCGCAGTGCGCGCGGTGGTCGAATGCGCGCCTTACAGAATGCCGGCGGGTCAATATGGCGACTGGCGCCGCATAACCGTCAATTTCGACCCGTCTATGTATTGAATTGACTGCCCCGAGTTTCAGACCCCAGGAGCCTGATCGACCATGACCGCCCGACTGACGCTCTTCGCCCGACTGTTTTCCGCTCTCCTCCTCGTTCTCGCCCTGACTGGCGCGGCGCGCGCCCAGCTCGTCGTGGATGTCACCGAAGGCCATCTTGATCCGCTGCCCGTCGCGATCCCGGACTTTATCGGTTCTGACGGCGTTGCAGAGGAGGCGGGTTCGGATATCGCCCGCGTGGTGGCGGCCAATCTGGACCGCTCCGGACTGTTCAGCCCGATCGACCAGGCCGCTTATATCGAAGAGATCGAGAATATCGATCTGCGCCCGCGCTTTTCCGACTGGCGGGTGATCAACGCTTCGATCCTCCTGTCCGGTCGGGTGACGGTGGCCGAAGACGGCCGGCTTCTGGTTGCTTTCCGGCTGTGGGACACCGCCGCCGAACAGCAGATGCTGGGTCTGCAGTTTGTTTCCGTTCCTGAGAATTGGCGCCGGGTCGCCCACAAGATTTCAGACGCGGTCTATGAGCGTCTGACCGGCGAGAGCGGGTATTTCGACACCCGCATCGTCTATGTCGCTGAAGGCAGCGGACCCAATGGCGAGCCGACGCGGCGCCTGGCCATCATGGATCAGGACGGCGCCAACCCGTCCTACCTGACCGACCGCAGCTATATGGCGCTGTTGCCGAATTATTCGCCAAGCGCGCAGCAGATCACCTACGTGTCCTTCCGCGACGGTTCAGCGACCACCTATCTGTACGATCTGGCCACCGGTCGGCAGGAAGCGCTGTTCGATGTCGGACCGAATCTGGCTGGTGACGGCCAGTCCCTGTCGGCGCGCTTTCATCCGGACGGGCGCTCCATCGTGGTGGGCGCGGAGCGGCGCGGCCAGCATGACATCTTCAGCTTTGACCTGCGCACCCGGCAGATCCGCCAACTGACCACGCATCCGGCTGACGATATCGAACCGTCCTACGCGCCGGACGGCGAGCGGCTGGTCTTCTCCTCCTCGCGCGGCGGCCGTTCCCAGCTCTACGTGATGAATGCGGACGGCTCGGACGTACAGCGGATCACATTCGGCGAGGGGCTGTACACCACCCCGTCCTGGTCGCCGCGCGGCGATCTGATCGCCTTCACCAAGCGCCATCAGGGCGAGTTCATGGTTGGCGTGGTGCGCTCGGACGGTTCCGGCGAGGAACGGATCCTGTATCGCGGCTTCTTCGTTGATACGCCGACCTGGTCGCCGAACGGGCGGGTCTTGTTGTTCACGCGCGGCGAGCGCAGCCGCAATGGCACGCAATATGCTGTGTGGAGCGTTGATCTCGCTGGTTTCAACCTGCGCCCCCTGCCCACGCAAGGCGCGTCGTCCGACCCGGCGTGGTCGCCCTTGATTGATTGAGAACTCAAGGGTTAGAGTTCACTAGACCGATGTGCGCAGCGTGGAATTGAGGGGTCTTGCGGGCATCACACACGACTTGAACCGGTCGCACCGCGTCGCCCCCGGGCGGACCCCCCGGATGGGCCTTATGAGGGACTTCGCCGTCATGAACTTTAAAATCTTCGCAGCCGCCGGTCTGATCGGCCTTCTCGCCGCCGCTTGCGCCAGCCAGCCTGAGCCGGTCCCGACCCCGACTCCCGCGCCCACCGCGCCGCCGACCACGCGTCCGGCTCCGCCGCCGCAACCGGCCGGCCCGACGCCGGGCACTGAACGTCACTTCCAGGTGACCGCCGGCGATCGTGTTTTCTATGATCTCGACCGCGCCGACCTGTCGACCGAAGCGCGCGCCACCCTGCGCCGTCAGGCCGCCTGGCTGAGCCAGTATCCCGGCGCTCGCATCCTGGTTTCCGGTAATTGCGACGAGCGCGGCACGCGCGAATACAACCTCGCCCTTGGCGCCCGCCGCGCCAATGCGGCGCGCGACTTCCTGATCAGCCAGGGTGTCGAGCCGGCCCGGATCTCCACCGTGTCTTACGGTAAGGAGCGCCCCAGCTGCACCCAGTCGACCGAGCGCTGCTGGGCCCTGAACCGGAACGCCACGACCTCCATCGTGTCGGGCGCTCTGGGCGCCTGATTGCGCCTTGCGCGCGACGCTGACGCCTTGATGAACGCCCGCAGCCGACACTGCGGGCGTTCATTCTTGGTCTATTGTTGCGCGCTGAAGCCTTGATGCGATCGACGCCATGATTTCGCCCGACCCGGCGAGCAGAGTTCGCAGCACGCCTTAGTATGAAGCGGCAATTTCGATCTTGGTTGAGAGCTCCGTCATGATCCGACTGATTATCCTGTTCTGTGTTGGCGCGGCGTTGATCGCGCCAGCTGAAGCCCAGTCACGCCGCGAGCTGGCTGCGCGCATTGATGCGATGGAAGCGCGCATGGCCGAAATCGAGGCTCAGGCGCTCGCCGGCGACCCGGTTGCGGAAAGACTGATCACGCGGCTGGACGCGCTTGAGCGCGAGCAACGCGCGCTGACCGGCCAGATCGAGCAGCTGGAATTTGAAAACCGCCGTCTGCGCGAAGAGCTGGAGCGCACGGGCGCCGATGTGGATCGGTTGTTCGAGATGGGCCCGCCGCCTCAGGCCTTTGCCGACCCGGAAGGCTTTGATGCGGGCGCCGATGCGGCCAACCCGGACCGCTTCGCCGAAGAGCGGGCCGCCGCCGTGCGGCCCCTGCAACTGCCTGGCGCACCGGGAAGCGCGCCAGCCAGCGCCGCGCCGCAGCTGTCCGCCCAGCAGGCTGAGCCGGTTCGTCGAGAGCCGGTCGCGCCGCGCGCGGCGCCCATGCCGGCGCCGGTCACGGCAACGACGCTGGCCTCGCCTGATACGCTCTTCATGGAGGGTCGCAGCCGTCTGTTCGATGGTGATTTCGCCGGCGCTCAGGAATCCTTCCAGAGCTTCACCGAAAGCTATCCTGATGACGGGCTCGCCGGCGAAGCCTGGTACTGGCTCGGCGAGACCTATTTCGTTCAGGGCGACCATGCCGATGCCGCCGACTCCTATCTGGCCTCGCTGCGCATAGACGGTCGCGGCCCGAAGGCGCCGGACGCCGGCGTGCGCCTGGCCGCTTCGTTTGCCGCGCTGGGGCGGACCAGCCAGGCGTGCGAACTGCTCGCCGGCTTCCAGCGCCAATTTCCGAATGCGGATGCCGAAGCGCGGCGCAAGGCCCAGCGTGAGGCCGCTCGCGCCGGCTGCAACTGATCCTCGACACCATCGCACAGACCGCCCGCGCGCTGGCCCCGCGCGGACCGCTGTGCGTGGGCTTCTCAGGCGGCGGGGATTCGCTGGCGGTGCTGATGACGCTGGTGCGCGTGGCGCAGGCCGATGGCCGTGCGCTGCACGCTTTCATCGTCGACCATCGCCTTCGCGAAACGAGCGCTGCAGACGCACAGCGCGCCGCCGATCTCGCCCGGCGGATTGGCGCTGAGCCTTCAATCCTTGTGTGGTCGAACCCGCGTCCCGGACAAGCCGCCGCGCGACGGGCGCGCCACGGCCTTCTGGCTGAGGCGGTGCGGGAGTGCGGCGCGCATCGCCTCTTTCTGGCCCATACGCTCGACGATCAGCGCGAGACCGTCGCCATGCGGCTTGAACGCAGCGATGCGGCGCGCGGTCTGGCCGGCATGGACGTGCTGAGCCCGTCCCCGGCCTGGCCGGAAGGACGCGGGATTCTCATCGCCCGCCCGGCCTTGGCCCATTCGCGCCGCGCGCTTCGCCAGGCCTTGCGTGAAGGCGAGGCGCCGGACTGGATCGAGGATCCGTCCAATGCCGATCGCCGGTACGAACGCGTGCGGGTCCGCGCTGAGCTTCAACGCGTGGACGCCGCAACGCTTGAAGAGCTCGATCGCCGCCAGGCCGGGTCGCGGCGCGAGGAGGACGGTCTGCGCGCCGCGGCAAGCCGGCTCATCGCTGACGGCGTGATCAGCCATGATTGGGGTGGGTTCAGCCTTCAACCGCCTGCGTTTCAGCATGCGGACGCGGCCGTCGGTTTGCGCGCGATGGAGGCGCTCATCGTCGCGGCGTCCGGCGCAGTGATGCGTCCGGCTGGTTCAGCGCCGCAGCGCCTTCTGGAGGCGCTTCACGCCGGGATCGCCGCCACGGCGGGCGGTGCGGCGCTGACGCAAGGCGGCGTTCTGGGGCGCGATCCCGGCGCGGCGACCGGGCGCGGCGACGGCGCTTCCGGCGCTGCAGGGCTGCAGCTGCGACCCTCGCAATCGGGCGTGTATGATGGGCGCTTCGAGATCTGCGCCGGGCCGGATGCGCCGTGTCGCATTCGCGCATGGGCAAGGCGTTCGGCCGGAGATGTCGCGATGTCGGTCCCGGCTGCGCTCCGGCCCGGTCTGTGCAGGATCGAGCCGGGTCCGGAGCGGGAGTGTCTCGTTGCGGGCCTGTCGAACGTCAAGGCCTGTGCGGGCGCGCCGGGCGTGCATTGGCTGGGTCCGGAGCGGATCATGCGAACACTTTTTCGCGCCGAACAGGCGCCAGAGTTTGACGCCGCCTTCACCCTCGGCGGATAACTCACTGCTAGACAAGGCGCCGCAGCTACTGGCAAGCGGCGTCGCCGCGCCCAATATACCAGGGCGGACAAGAAAACCCGGTGCGCGGCGGTCGCGACGCGTCGGGGCAAAAGGATGGTTTGATGAACGCGCGTAATCTCCTCGTCTGGGCTGTGCTGATCGTTTTGCTGATCGCGCTGGTGAACTTGCTCCAAGGTCCCACCCAGCCCAGCTCGCCCACCTCGGACATGCCGTATTCGGCCTTCCTTGACCGCGTGGAGGCTGGCGAGGTGGAAAACGCCACCATTCAGGGCCAGACCATCACCGGTCAGCTCGCCAATGGCGCGCCCTATGTCACCTACGCGCCCAACGACGCGAACGTGACCGATGCGCTGCGCGCATCCGGCGTTCAGATCACCGCCCAGCCGCCGGCTGAGGGCGGGCTGAACCTTCTGGGCATACTAATCAGCTGGTTCCCGATGCTGCTGCTGATCGGGGTGTGGATCTTCTTCATGCGCCAGATGCAGGGCGGCGGCCGCGGCGCGATGGGCTTTGGCAAATCCAAGGCCAAGCTGCTGACCGAAAAGACCGGACGCGTCACCTTTGACGACGTCGCCGGTGTGGATGAGGCCAAGGAAGAGCTCGCCGAGATCGTCGACTTCCTTAAGGATCCGTCGAAGTTCCAGCGCCTTGGCGGCAAGATTCCTAAAGGCGCGCTTCTGGTCGGGCCTCCGGGCACCGGTAAGACTCTCCTCGCGCGCGCCATCGCCGGTGAAGCCGGCGTGCCCTTTTTCACCATTTCCGGTTCGGACTTTGTGGAGATGTTCGTCGGCGTCGGCGCCAGCCGCGTGCGCGACATGTTCGAGCAGGCCAAGAAGAACGCGCCCTGCATCATCTTCATCGACGAGATCGACGCGGTCGGCCGCTCGCGCGGCGCCGGGCTCGGCGGCGGCAATGATGAGCGTGAGCAGACGCTGAACCAGCTTCTGGTCGAGATGGACGGTTTTGAAGCCAATGAAGGCATCATCCTGATTGCGGCGACCAACCGACCTGATGTTCTGGACCCGGCGCTTCTGCGCCCGGGCCGCTTCGACCGTCAGGTTGTCGTGCCCAACCCGGACATTATCGGGCGTGAGCGCATCTTGAAGGTCCACATGCGCGATGTTCCGATCGCCGATGATGTCGACCCCAAAGTGATCGCGCGCGGCACGCCGGGCTTTTCCGGCGCCGATCTCGCCAACCTGGTCAACGAGGCCGCCCTGCTCGCCGCCCGGCGCAATAAGCGCCTGGTCAGCATGCATGAGTTCGAGGAAGCCAAGGACAAGGTGATGATGGGCCCCGAGCGGCGCTCCATGGTGATGAGCGAGAAGGAAAAGACGCTCACCGCCTATCACGAGGCCGGTCACGCCATTGTGGCGATCAATGTTCCGGAATCCGATCCGGTGCACAAAGCCACGATCATTCCGCGCGGTCGCGCGCTCGGGATGGTCATGCGTCTTCCTGAAGCCGACAAACTGTCTGAGAACTACACCCAGATGACCTCCTTCCTGGCCATCGCCATGGGCGGACGGGTCGCAGAAGAGCTGAAATTCGGCAAGGACAAGATCACGTCCGGCGCCTCCAGCGACATCCAGCAGGCCACGCGCCTGGCGCGGGCCATGATCACCCGCTGGGGCTTCTCCGATCAGCTCGGCACGATTGATTATTCGGACAATGATGGCGGCGATGTCTTCCTGGGTCAGCAGATCGTCCGATCCAAATCGGTCTCCGGCGACACCGCCCGCATCATCGAAGAAGAAGTCCGCAAGCTCATTGATGACGCCAATGAGACGGCGCGGAACATCCTGACGGAAAAGAATGATGACTGGGTGACGCTGGCTGAAGGCCTGCTGGAATACGAGACCCTGTCGGGCGACGAGATCCACGCGCTTTTGAAGGGCGAGAAGCCCGAACGTCCCGAAGAACCGCCGCACAAGCCGAGCGGCGCGGCGCCGGTCGGCGCGGTGCCGACCGTGGACGAGGACGAAGAAGACGACGCCCTGCCCGGCGGTCTGGAGCCGAAACCGGGCGGCGCGTGAGCGTCTCGTCCTAACGCATAGCCGATCAAGCCCGCGCCCTCACCGGCGCGGGTTTTTTCGTGGGTGGGGTATCTCTACCGCTTGGCGTCGCGTGTCGCCGTCAAGGGTGACTTGACCCTGCGCGCGCATCGCCTTGTCCTGTGACCATGACCGCGCCGCCCCCCCGCCGCCCGCTTGTCATGGGCATCGTCAATGTCACGCCGGACAGCTTTTCCGATGGCGGGCGTTTCGCTGGCGCTGACGCGGCGCGCAATCATGCGCTGGCGCTTCTCGAACAGGGTGCGGACCTGCTGGACGTTGGCGGGGAGTCGGCACGCCCTGGCGCGGAGCCGGTCGGTGAGGCTGAAGAGCTGGACCGGGTGATGCCGGTGATCGAGGCGGTGCGCGCGGCCCGGCCCGAAGCGGCGATCTCCATCGACACGATGAAGCCGGCCGTGGCGCGATCGGCGATCGGCGCCGGGGCTGTGCTGTGGAATGACGTGAACGCGCTGCGCAGCGAGGGCGCGCTCGAAGCGGCGGCGGAGCTGAACTGCACGGTCTGTCTGATGCATATGCAGGGCGAGCCGCGCAGCATGCAGGCTGAGCCGGCCTATGAGAATGTCGTCGCCGAGATCGCGCGCTATCTCGGCCAGCGCGCCGGCGCGGCGATGGCCGCCGGCGTGGCGCGCGGCGACATCCTGCTCGATCCGGGGATCGGGTTCGGCAAGACGCTGGACCATAATCTTCAGATCATGGCCGCGCTGGACCATTTCGTCTCGCTGGGCTTCCCGATCCTTTTCGGCGCCTCGCGCAAACGCTTTATCCAGGGCCTTGATGAAAGCGCGTCAGAGCCGGCCGATCGCCTCGGCGGCTCACTCGCCGCCGCGCTGCACGCCGCGCGCTCCGGCTGCGCCATTCTTCGCGTTCATGATGTGCGTGAGACAGTGCAGGCGCTGAAGGTTCAGGCGGCGATCACGAGCACGTCGCCTTAATCGGTGCGTTTGCGCTTGATGCGCTTAAGCTTCGGCGAACCGCTCGGCTTTGCCCCGGCGGGTTTGGCGCCGCCGGGTCGTTTCGGAGCGTGCTTGGCCGGGCCCGGTTTTGACGCCTTCGGGCGATCAGACGTTTTGCGGTCAGATTTCGGATAGCCCGGCTTCTTGTAGCTGGCCGGTTTTTCAGCCCTGCCTTCATCTCGCGGTTTTCGCGCCGGGCGGGGGTCGCTTTCGCTCCCCTTGCGCCCGGCGAGCTCTGCGTCCGCCGCGTGATCGGGCCGTGGCTTGTAGGGTCTGGAATTGGGTTTTGGCTTGCCCGGCTTATGCGGACGCGGCGGTCGGGCGCCCACCGAAGACGTGTCCGGCATGGGTTCGCCGGCTTCGACGATGTGCGCATTCTGGTCACGCTCGCGCGGCTGAGTCAGCGCCGCCTTGAAGGCTTCGCGCTTTTCATCGGCGATCTGGAATCGGGTGGTGCGCTCCTCGATCCGGATTGCGCCGATATCAGCCCCCTTCACCCCGCCGACGCGGCAGATCAGCGGGACCAGCCATTTCGGTTCAGCGCGGTGCTTGCGTCCCAGATTGACCTCGAACCAGCCGCTGTCATCAAAGTCGGTGCGGTCGCGGCGCGGGCCGCGTTCGGTCCCGGTCCCATCGCCGCGCGGCGCGCCCGATGGGACCGGGCTCAGCTCCTCAGGCGAGGGCAGGCGGGTTTCAAGCTCGGCGAGGAAAGCCGCAGCCACGCGCTCCGCCCCGAAGCGCTCGATCAGCGCGCGCGCCGCGTCCAGCCCGCCATCGAGCGGGTCCTGAGATAGCGCCGGGTGATCGGCCAGGCGCAGCTGGTCGCGCTCACGCACCGCTTCGGCGCTGGGCGCATCGACCCAGTCTGCATCCACCTTCGCTTCGCGCAGCAGGCGGATCACCCGTCCCTTTCGCGAATGGGCCACGACGAAGACGCTGATCCCCTTGGCGCCGGCGCGCCCGGTCCGGCCTGAACGGTGCAACAGGCTTTCTGCATTGGTGGGCGGCTCGGCGTGCACCACCAGATCAAGGCCTGGAAGATCAATGCCGCGGGCGGCCACGTCGGTCGCCACACACACATTCGCGCGGCCATCGCGCAGCGATTGCAGCGCCTTGGTGCGTTCAGCCTGCGTCAGCTCGCCTGAGAGCGCCACGGCGCGGAAGCCGCGATTATGCAGGCGTGCAGCGAGCCGGGCCACGGCGTCGCGTGTGGCGCAGAAGACCAGAGCGCGCGGCGCATCGTGATAGCGCAGCACATTGATGACGGCGTTCTCACGCTGATGACCGGCGACGGTGTGGGCCAGATAGGTGATATCGGCGTGCTGACCGGTCGCGCCGAGCGTGGAGATGCGCAGCGCATCGCGCTGATATTGCCGGGCGAGCTCGGCGATGGGCCGAGAAACCGTGGCGGAGAACAGCAAGGTGCGGCGCTCGGCGGGTGCAGCGTCCAGGATGAATTCCAGATCTTCGCGGAAGCCGAAATCCAGCATTTCATCGGCTTCGTCGAGCACGGCGACTTTCAGCTGCGACAGGTCCAGCGCGCCGCGCGTAATGTGGTCGCGCAGCCGCCCCGGCGTTCCAACGACGATATGGGCGCCGCGCTCCAGCGCGCGGCGTTCCGAGCGCGCGTCCATCCCCCCGACACAGGAGGCCAGTCGCCCTCCGGCCAAGCGATAGAGCCAGCTCAGCTCGCGCTGGACCTGCAAGGCGAGCTCGCGCGTCGGCGCAATGACCAGCGCCATCGGTGCGCCGGCCCGGCTCAGCTGATCGGCGCCGGCCAGCAGCTCGGTCGCCATCGCCAGTCCGAAGGCCACCGTCTTGCCTGAACCGGTCTGGGCGGACACCAGAAGATCAGCGCCGGCGGCGTCAGGCTGAAGAATGGCGCTCTGAACTTCGGTGAGGGCGGTATAGCCCTTCTCGGCGAGGGCTTCGGCGAGGACAGGGGGGATGTTGGCGTGCAGGGTCATATGGGTCCGATCAGTCCGCAGACCCTGCGCGGCGTTCTGCGCGTCAGGCCATCAAGCGGGTCACGGCGCATCACCGCCGCAGAAGCGCGCCTTGTACGCCGGTCAAGCCGTACAGTCACCCGGTGAGTCACCCAGGAAAAGCCGATGGGGCCGGCCCGACGCGGACCGGCCCTGTTTTCGGCGGTCTGGACGCCTTATCCCTCGCCCAGCGCGGCCAGGCGCGCATAGACGCCCTGATCGTTGGCGACGAGCTCGGCGTGGGTGCCCTGCTCGACCACGCGGCCATGGTTGAACACCAGGATGCGGTCCGCGTCGCGCACGGTGGACAGGCGGTGCGCGATGACGATGGCGGTCTTGCCGCGCATCACCGCCTCCATGGCCGCCTGCACCTCGTGCTCGGTCTCGTTGTCGAGCGAGGAGGTGGCCTCATCCAGGATCAGGATGGGCGCATCGGCCAGGATCGCCCGCGCGATCGCCACCCGCTGACGCTCCCCGCCTGACAGCTTCACCCCGCGTTCGCCGACCAGCGTGTCATAGCCGTTCGGCAGCCGGGCGATGAAGTCATGCGCGCGGGCGCGCCGCGCCGCCTCTTCGATCTCCGCCCGGCTCGCCTCCGGACGGGCATAGGCGATGTTTTCCGCGATGGAACGGTGAAACAGGGCCGGGTCCTGCGGCACGATGGACACCGCCTGGCGCAGGCTCGCCTGCGCCACCGCGCGCACATCCTGACCGTCAATGCGCACCGCGCCGGCGTTCACGTCGTACAGACGCTGCACCAGCTTCACGAAGGTCGACTTGCCCGATCCGGTCGGACCGACCAGCGCAACCTTTTCCCCCGGCGCGATGCGCAGGGAGAAGTCGGTGTACAGCGGCCGGTCCTGACCCTCATAGGTGAACTCAACATTGTCGAACACGATCTCGCCGGCGCCGCGGGTGAATTCAGCCGCCTGCGGGGCATCTGCGATCTGTTCGTTCAGCGTATCGTAGAGCGCGATGTCCTGGATCTCATCAAGACCTCGCTGGACATTCTGCACCTCCTCGCCGAAGCGGCGCATATAGCCGGCCATCATCAGGAAAGCGGTGATGGCGAATACGACCGAGCCGGGCGTCGCCTCGCCGGACTGCCACAGCCGGATCAGCAGACCGGTCAGCCCGGCCTGCAGCGCCAGAACCGCGATCATCTGCACCAGCCAGGTGTTCACAAAGCGCAGCCAGGTCTTCTTGGTCTCCGTCCGCCAACGCCAGGCGAGGTCATGGAAGCGCGCCTCCTCACGCGTTTCCGCGCCGAAGCCCTTCACCGTCGCCACCCCGCCCATGGCGTCGGCCACCGCGCCGCCCAGTTCTGAATCGATGGCGTTGGAGCGCAGATTCTGCGGGCGCACATAGGAGACCGACATCCACACCGACAATCCCATGAAGATGGCCGTCACCGTCAGCGCATAGGCGCCCACCAGCGGCCAGGTGAACGCCATGTAGACGCCCAGCCCGATCATCACCGTGATGGACGGGATCAGCCCGAACCAGAGCGTTGCGGTCACCGTGTCATAGGCCCACATGCCGCGCGTGATCCGGCGCACGATGGAGCCGGCGAAGGTGTTGGCGTGCCAGTCCAGCGAGAAACGCTGCACCTTGGCGAAGGCTTCGGTCGTCATGTCAGCCATGTTGGCGCTGGAAAACCGGATCTCGAACCGCACCGCGATCTGGCGGAAAATGTTCACCGCCGCAGCCAGCCCCAGGAAGAGCGCGAAGGCGATCCAGTGGGCGTCGCCTTCAGGATCGGCTTGCTCGCCGGTGATGGCGTCAATCAGCATGCCGGCGGCCACCGGCACGAAGATATCCGCGAGCGTCGCCATCATCGTGAACACGACCAGGCAGCCAAAGAAGACCGGTCGCCGGCGCCACTGACGCAAGAGGAAGGCCAGCACGCCCAGCGTGCTTAACACGCGGCGCGGCGCGTGTTGATCGTCATCGATTTCATAATCGTCAGTAAAGTCGGTCATTTCCGTACCCCGGAACCGAAGCGCAATCAGCGCCCGGCTTTTCATCTGAACAGTCGGCTGGATTACGGGTGCGGAAGATCAATCGAGTCCGGTGCGCTGCGCGCACGGGAGGGGTCGATCGCTACGGCGTTCACCCGCCGGCTTCAAGCCGGACGCCGTTCCTGTTCAAAGAAATCGCATGGGTCGGAAGACCTCCATCATCGCGCGGCAAACCCGCTCAGGCAGGGTGGTCTTTAACCGTGCTTGCCCCGCAGGACCAGACGCAAAATCCACCCGTGGCCGATCGGCGACATCAACTGTTGCGAGCAAGCCACAGCGTGTGTGCTGCGCCTTAGCGCGCTTCGCTCATGCCGGCTTCGTAGATGACGGTTCTGAAATAGCTGACCATGACGGGCAGGTTTGTCACCGCCATGCGTTCGTCATCGCCGTGGATGCGGGCGAGATCGTCGAGCGTTATTTCCGCTGGGCTGTATCGGTAGAGATTGTCGGCGGCGTCGGCGAAGGCGCGGATGTCGGTGGTGGCGACCAGAAGGCCCGGCGTGACCAGGGCGCCCTCCGGCGCGTGGCTGGCGGCGGCGCCGGCGATGATGTTCCAGGCCGGCCCGGATGTCGCTGCGACCGGCGGGGCGTCCGACCAGCTGGAATAGGGTTCGATGGTGACGCCCTCAAGGCCGTCGACGGCCCTGCGCAGATGGGCGAGCGCGTCTTTGCCGCTATCGCGCGGATGCAGGCGCAGATTGATCAGGGCGTGCGCCTCCTGGGGCAGCACATTCTCCACCACGCCGCCGGAAATGACGGTCGGCGCGATCGTGGTGCCGAGCATGGCGCGGGCCGCATCGTCCTGGCGCATCTGATCGACGATCATGGAGCCGAACAGGCCCGGCCGCGCAGCGGCGAAGCCGGCCATGCCGTCCATGTCCGGGGACACCGCGCGCAGCATATCCTTGACCGGCCCGCCCTCAAGGCTGAGCTCGAACGGATTGTCCTGTATCCGGGTCAGCGCCTGAGCCAGAAGGCCGACCGCCGTGCGCTCGGGCGGCGAAGAGGAATGCCCGCCGCGCGCTCGCGCGGTGACTTCCACGGTCAAAAAACCCTTCTCGGCCACAGCGACCATGGCGGTCGGCTCGCCGGTCAGGGGGAAGTCCAGCACCATGGCCCCGCCCTCATCGAGCACGAACCAGGCGCGTTGATCGCGTTCGATCAGCCAGGCGGCCATGGCCCGCGCGCCGGCGCCGTCCACCTCTTCGTCATGACCGAGCCCGATATGCACGGTGCGCCGGGGCGCAAACCCGTCCTGCAACAGCCCCTCCATCGCCGTGAGAAGGGTGACGAGGTGGGCTTTCATGTCGATGGCGCCTCGGCCCCAGACATAGCCGTCGGCGATCCGCCCTTCAAAGGGCGGGTGGGTCCACTGGCTTTGCGTGCCCGGCTCGACCGGCACCACGTCCTGGTGGGCGATGAACACGATAGGCGCGAGCGTCTCATCTGAGCCTTGCAGGGTCAGCCAGAGCGTTCCATGCCCCAGATCCTCCACCTCCAACGCTGCAAACGTGCGCGGATAGGTCTCGGTCAGCCAGGCGCGGAAGCCCTCAAAGGCGCCAAGCGAGGCGTCAGGTTCTCCCTTGCGGGAAATGGTCTCAAACCGGATCGCTTCGGCCAGGCGTTCGGCCAGAGCCTCTTCGCTCAGCGCGCCGGGATTCGGTTCAACCGGCTCAGGCTGGAGCGAGCCAGGCGCGCCGCAGGCGGCGAGCATCAGGGCGGCGGCGCTCATAAGCGCGCGCCGGATCATCACGGCTGCCTTGACTGGCGTTTCAGCGAACATGGCTGGCTCCGTTGACATCAAACACCGACCCGGTCGCCGAGGCGCAGCCGCCGGATAAGAGGAAGGCCGCAAGGGCGCCGATCTCATCCGGCTGCGCCATGCGCCCGAGCGGGATTTCAGCGTGCGCGCGCGCCCGGTCCGCCTCACTCTGCGGCGCCATCTCAGTATCGATCCAGCCCGGCGCGATTGTATAGGCCAGCAGCCCCCGCCCGGAATAGGCGCGCGCCATCGTCTTCATCATCGCGGTCAGCCCGGCCTTGGCCGCAGCATAGGCGGGATGGTCGGCGTCATCGCCGCGCTGGGCCGCACGTGAGGCGATGGCGATAATCGCTCCGCTGCGCGGGGCGTCGACCCAGGCGCGCGCGGCTTCTCTGGCCAGATCCGCAGCGGACATCAGATCAATCTGGAGCGTGCGCCGCCAGTTGGCGCGCCAGAGTTCGTCATCATCGGTGATCGCGCCGGCTTCAAAAACGCCGTGATTGAGCACCAGCGCGTCGAGCCGCCCGCTCGTCAGCGTCTCCGCCTCGGCCCATGCGCTCGCCGCCGCGCCGGGCTCGGAGAAATCGGCCTGAACCAGGCCGATGGCGCGCGCGCCGATTTCCTCGGCGACCGCTTCAGCCCGCTCCCGCGCGCTGGAATAGTGCAGAACGACATCCGATCCGTTCGCCGCTACCGCTTTCGCGATGGCCGCCCCGGCGCCGCGCGAAGCGCCGGTCACCAGTACGCAGCACGCCGGCGTGCTCATAGCGGCTTCAAGGTGAGCACGCGCATGGTCTCAGCCGCGCTTTCAGGGCCCCAGCCTGTGGGGATGGTGATGAACTCGCCGTCGCTGAACAGGGGCGCCAGGTCGCGATAATGCGGCGAGAGCGGGTGACCGGATTGTCCCGGCGCGTGCATGAAGAGCGAGGCGTCAAGATCGGCCAGATCGTAAATCGCCCGCATGGAGGCGGCGTGGAAAACGTCATAGCCGGGCGTGCGATAGGAGAAGTGGGCGACATTCACCGTCGAGCCGTCCCCGCCCATGGGCGCGCGCACGGTGAAGGTCTCCCCGATCAGCGGCGTGCCGGTCAGGGGGTGATCGAACAGGCCCTGATGCACCTCGCCCCAGCGCCAGGCGTCCATATCCGCGCCATGCTGCGCCGCGGTTTCGGCCATGGCCTCGTCGAGCGCCGGCCCGGCGAGGTCCGGACAGGTCTCGCGAGCCTCGGTGGTGACATCATCGCACCAGGCGAAGGCCCCGCCATTGATCACGCTGTCGATGAAGCCGCGCCGCGAGCTGAAGCGGGCGGGGAAGGCTTCGCCGAGCTCGTCGGCGAAAAGCGCCTCGGTGAAGGCTTCCAGCCAGGCGGAATAGATCAGACCTTCGGCTCCGTCTGCATCGAGCGAAGCGTCCCAGTCTTCCATGCGCTCAAGGGCGGCCATGCCAAGCTCGGTTCGCGGCTGCCCGGCCAGAAGCGCGGGCAGGATGCGCTGGGCGAAATACGAAGTCACATCCAGCTGGATCGCGGCGAAGCTTTGAGCATCATGAGTTTCGGTCTCGGCCAGCAAGACTTCGATGCGCGGGGCGCGGAAGACCGAATAGGAGCCGGGAAGCGGGTAGGGGTAGGCCTCGCCGGCGGGAAGATTATTGCCTGAAGCGATGACGCCGCCCTGCGGATTGCGTACGCGCGGCAGGTCTTCAAAGGGGACGAAACCGATCCAGTCGCCGGCCGCATCGCGGATCGGAAGAAGGCCGGCCGTGGTGTAGCCGATCGTGCCGTCCACGCCGGCATAGTGCATGTTCTGCATCGGCGCGGTCCAGGTCCGCCCGGCCTCGACGAAATCGTCCCAGCCTCGCGAATGCATGATCTTGAAGGTCGCATCAGCGACGCCGTTCTGATCGGAATGCACGGTCGATCGAAGGATCACCGCCTGACCGTCAAAGCCATCAAGATTGAACCAGTCCGGATCCAGAACCGGGCCGATCGCGGTCTCGCGTACGGTAAATGTGATGTCCTCGCCGCCGGATACGCGGATCGTCTCTTCGTGCTCGGCGGTGATCTGCAGCGTGTCCGGATCGACCGGGACGTAGTCGATCACGTCGAACCCGGTATTGGTGAAGCCCCAGGCGCCGTGCGCGTTGCGGCCAAGGATCACGAAGGGCGAGCCGGGCACCGTGCCGCCGACGACCGGGCCATGGTCCAGCTGGAGCCGGGTGAAATACCAGATTGAGGGCGCGGCCAGCGACAGGTGCGGATCATTGGCCAGCAGGGGCGCGCCGGTCCCGGTGCGTTCGCCGGAAACCACCCAGGCGTTGGAGCCGGGCAGATTGTCCGGTTGTGCAAGCGCATCTTCATCGGGCGCCGCCGCCGGGCGCGGGCCCTGCGCGGTGATATCGGCGTCCTTCAGCGTGGTCACCGCCCAGTCGGGGAAGGGCGAAAGCCATTGCTCCAGCTGCTCGGCGCTGAGCACATCGGCCAGCAGGAGGCGTTCGGTCTCGTCAAACCCGCCTGCGGCCAGGTCATCGGCCAGATAGATGGTGATCGAGGCGGTATCGAGCGCGGTCCAAGCTTCCACAGGTTTGCGCAGGATGGCGTATTCCGGGCTCGGAGCGCCGCGCTGCAGGCGCGCATTCACGCCGGCCACATAAGCTTCCACCGCGGCGCGGGTTTCCTCCGCGCCATTATCCAGCACCGCCTGGGCGGCTTGCGGAAACAGCCGGTTTCGCGCCCGCGCATCGACCCGGACCGCCCGCTCGCCGAACAGTTCTGCAAGCCGGCCCTGCACCGCGCGACGCGCCAGATCCATCTGGAAGAAACGGTCCTGGGCGTGGGCGTAGCCGAGCGCGAAAAACACATCGGCGTCGGTTTCGCCGAAAATGTGCGGCACGCCGTGCTCGTCGCGAATGATGTGGGCTTCATCGGAAACGCCGGCGAGCGCGATTTGCCCCTCGGTTTGGGGCTGTGTCGCCACGAAGCGGCCCGCCAGCCAGGCGATGATGACCGCGATGATCACAAGAATGACAAGGACGACGCCGATCGCCCCGCGCAAGAACCTGTTCATGGAGCCGCCCCGTTTTGCTCGAATGCGCGTCTAGCGCGTCTGCATCTTTGCGATGAAGTCGAAGACCTTGCCGTAAGGCGGCGCCATCAGCCGGCTGGGATGCCAGACCGGCGCTTCGAACACGGCGCGCTCATGGGTGAAGGTCAAGAAGCCGTACTCGCCGTGATACGCGCCCTGACCGGACGCGCCGACCCCGCCAAAGGGCAGGTCCTCCACGCTCAGATGCAGAAGCGGCGTGTTGACCGCGGCGCCGCCGGACATCGTCTTCGACAGGAAGCGGCGGGCCGTGGTCTTCGATTTCGAATAGACATACAGCGCAAGCGGACGTTCGCCGCGATTGACCCGGCGGGCGGCGTCTTCCATCCCGTCATGACCGATCACGGGCAGGACCGGGCCGAAAATCTCTTCCTGCATGAGCTTGATGTCGCTGGGCGGATTGATCACCACGGTGGGCGGGAAGGCGCGCGCATTGGAGCTTTCATCGAAGGCGGCCTGAACCAGTTCGGCTCCGGCGCTGCGGGCTTCCTCGACCATTTCGCCGAGACGGGCGTGGTGCCGGTCGGAGATGATGCCGGTGTAGTCGGCATTGTTCGCCGCATCCGGCCAGAAGGCTTCAGCATTGGCGATGATCGCCTCGCCCATGGCCTTTTCCTGACCGCGCGGGGCCAGAACATAGTCCGGCGCGACGCAGGTCTGGCCGGCATTGAGGAACTTGCCCCAGGCGATGGTCTTGGCGGCCTCGGTCGTATCGAAGTCCGGCGCGATCACGGCGGGCGACTTGCCGCCAAGCTCAAGCGTGACCGGCGTCAGGTTTTTCGCCGCCGCCTGCGCGACCAGCCGGCCGACCTGGGTTGAGCCGGTGTAGAACAGATGATCGAAGGGCAGGGCGGAGAAGGCGGCTGCGGCCTCCGGCCCGCCGGTGATCACGGCGACATGGTCTTCGGAGAACAAGCCGCCGAGCGTTTCTTCCAGAAGTTCAGCCGTGCGCGGCGTATACTCGCTGGGCTTGATCATGGCCCGGCAACCCGCCGCCAGCGCTGCAACGAGCGGGGCGAGGGCCAGCTGCATCGGATAGTTCCAGGGCGAGATGATGCCGGCCACGCCCAGCGGCTCGCGGCGCACATAGGACAGGCCCGGCTTCAGCGTCATCGGGGTCGGCTTGCGCCGCGAGGACGCCCAGCGCGCGACGTGCTGGCGGGCATGCTTGGCGCTGGCGATGACGAAACCGGCCTCTGTGACCTGGGTCTCTTTGGGTGAGCGCCGGCCATAATCGGCAGAGATCGCCGCGGCGAAATCCTCTGCGCGGGCTTTGACCATCTCCTCGACCTTCTTCAGGTCCGCCTTTCGCTCCTCGATCGGGCGATGCGGTTCAGCGGCGAAGGCGGTTTTCTGCGCCTCCAGAAGCCCGCTCATGCGGGCGATCTGATCGGCGTCGGAGCTGGTGTGCGGCTCAGCGTTGGAGGCGGGGCTGTTGGCGGCGGTCATCTTGAAGACTCCTCGCGAATGAGACTCAGGCGGCCTGGATCATGTCGGCGGCGCGCGTTGCGATCATGATGGTGGGCGCATTTGTGTTGCCGCCGACGATGCGCGGCATGACCGACGCGTCAACCACGCGCAGGGCTTCAATCCCGCGCACGCGGCATTCGGGATCCACGACCGAAAGATCGCCGGACCCCATCGCGCAGGTCGAGGTGGGATGATAGAGCGTTTCGGCGCGGGCGCGCACTTCGTCGGCCAGCGCCGACCGCCCGGCCGCCGGGTCGGCGGGCAGCTGCAGCGCGGTGCGTTCCGCATCGAACGCCTCGCTCATCAGGATGTCGCGCACGATCTCCAGCCCGTCGACCATGATCTCCAGATCTTCCGGGTCAGACAGATAGCTCGGGTCGATGCTGATCGGCTCGCGCGGGTCGGGGCTGGCGAGCTTCAGCGCGCCGCGGCTGCCGGGGTAAAGCTGGCAGACATGCAGGCTTGCCCCATGCCCGGTCAGCGTTTCGCGCCCGTGCGGGCTGGCCAGGGCCGGGATGAAGACCAGCTGAAGATCAGGCAAATCCTTCGCGCGGCTGGATTTCACGAACCCGCAGCCCTGAACCGGGTTTACCGTGAAGCGGCCGCTTCCGGTCAGCGCCCAGCGCATCATGTCATAGGCGGTGCGCGGCAGGCTTCTGAGCGAGTAGCCGATGGAGCGCGCCGAGCGCGTTCCTATCCGCGCCATGATGTCGAGATGGTCCTGAAGGTTCTGACCCACGCCGGGCAGGTCATGCTCCACGCTGACGCCGGCTTCGCGCAGCCCGTCCGCTGGCCCGACGCCGGACAGCATCAGCAAGTGTGGGGAGTTGATCGCGCCTCCGGACAGGATCACCTCCTTGCGCGCGGCGATGAAGACAAGCTCGCCGTCAATCTCCACCTGAACGCCGCTGGCGCGGCCGTTCTCGATGACGACGCGATGCGCCAGCGCCTCGGTCACGCATTCCAGATTGGGCCGGTCCAGCGCCGGGCGCAGGAAGGCATCGGCCGCCGAGCAGCGTTTGCCGCCTTTCTGGGTGACCTGATAGACGCCGAAGCCTTCCTGGCGTGCGCCGTTATGGTCGGGGTTTTCCGGTAGCTGGCGCTGGCGGCAGGCTTCGTAATAGAGCTCGGTCAGCGGGTTGAGCGGCTCGATGCTCTTCACGTTCAGCGGACCGCCCTGACCGTGCCAGTCATCGGCATGGTTCTCGTTGTGCTCCACGCGCTTGAAGGCTTCCAGCGCCGCGTCCTTACCCCAACCGGTCGCGCCGTATTCGCGCTCCCACTCATCGTAATTCTCCAGCGCGCCGCGCATATAGTGCATGGCGTTGATGGAGGAGGAGCCGCCCAGCGTCTTGCCGCGCGGCCAGTAGAGCTTGCGCCCGTTCAGATGGGTCTGCGGCTCGGTCCAGTAATCCCAGTTGAATGACGGGTTGGTGATGGCGAACTGCAAGAGCATCGGGGTCTTGATGGCGGCTTTGTTGTCCGACCCGCCGGCCTCAAGAACGCAGACCGTGACGTCGCGCTTTTCAGACAGGCGACCGGCCAGAACGCATCCGGCTGAACCGGCGCCGACGATCACATAGTCGAACTCGCGCGTGGTCATTCGTCGGGTTCCGCTTCCTGCTCGGGCGCCTCAGCCGCCTCGCGACGCGCCGCCAGCGGGGAGATCGCCTCGGCCAGCGCATTGAAGACATGGAAGGTCTCTTCGCGTCGCCCGTCCCAGGTGGGGTCCCCGGAGGTCTGGACCAGCACAACGCCGCGCGGGCGGTCGATCCAGATCCACTGTCCGAACACGCCGGCGGCGGCGAACACCGGCTCATAGCCTTCGGCGAGCCAGAAATGCAGCCCGTAGCCGCGTCCGGGATAGGGTCCGTCAGGGCCCGGTTCCTGAAACGGCGCCTGCGCCTCGCCGACCGCGACCGCCCAGTCCGGCGAGACCAGCGCCTCGCCATTCCACCGCCCGCCGACGCGGTAGAACTCGCCGAAGCGGGCATAATCGACCGTGGCGGCCTGAAGGCAGCAATAGCCGATCGCCTGACCGTTCTCGCCGGGCTTGTGCTGCAGCCAGCTGGCCTGATGCTCCATGCCGAGCCGGCGCCAGATCCTATCTTCGACGATGTCTGCCAGCGGGGCCTCATAGACGCCGCGCGCCACCGCCGCCAGAACATGGGTGGTCGGGCTGGCGTAGTGCAGGTCGCCGCCCGGATCGCGATTGCGCTCGATCTTGGCGATCATGCGGTCCGGTTCGCGGCCCATGATGAAGGCGTTGAAGAAGAGCGGGCGTACGTCAGAGGGCTGCCCCTCGGCGTATTCTTCATTGAACTCCATGCCGGCGGTCATCATCAGAAGATGACGCAGGCTGGTGCGGCCGAAATCGGTCCCGGCATAGCTTGGCGCATACGCTTCGGCCAGATCGTCCAGGCTCTCGATCCGGCCTTCTGCGAGCGCCATGCCGATCAGCGTGGCGACAAAGCTCTTGCCGACCGACCAGGAGGTGTGGCGGGTGTCCGCCTCAGCGCCATGGAAGTAGGCCTCGTGCACGATCTCGCCGTCGCGCAGGATCATCAGGCTGGTGGCGCGGGATTCCTCCACCCAGTCGGCCAGCGTCTTGTCCGCGCCGTTCCACTGATAGGTGAAGTTGAGCGGCTGCGCGGCGCGCGGCAGCGGCGCTGGCGCGTCGGCTGCGATCATGCGCGCGGGCATGAACTCGTCCATGTGCTGGAAGGTTTCGGTATAGCGTTCCGGCACGTCCAGCTCGGCGATGCTGGCCGGGCTGTAAGGCGACCAGGGCCGGTAATACCAGCCCAGCGCGATCATGGCGGCGGCCATGGCGATGACGATCAGCCCTGCGATCACGCGCTGCATAAGGCGTGCCTCCCTTGTTCTTGCGGGCGGAGGTTTCCCGACCGCTCCATCAGCCCGTCCAGCGGGCGTTTGACGGAAGTGAACACCTTTCGCGAAGCGAACGCTAGTCGCCGATCACGGCTTGGGGCGCCGGGGTCAGCTTCAGGATCGCGCCGTCATCGGAATCGGTCAGCACGTAAAGCGCGCCATCCGGGCCTTCCAGGACATGGCGCAGCCGCTCGCCGCGTTCTGCGAGCAACAGCTCTTCGCCGATCACGGCGCCGTCCTCATCCAGCACGATGCGGTGCAGCGCCTCGCCGGCGAGCGCGGTGACGAACAGATCGCCCGCCCACCCTTCGAACAATGCGCCGGAATAGACCGCGAGCCCGGACGGGGCGATGGAGGGGCTCCATTCGGCCTTCGGCGCTTCAAAGCCCTCATGATCGCTGAAGGGCGAGATGCGCGCCCCGCTATAATCGAGCCCGGCCGTGGCGATCGGCCAGCCATAATTGGCGCCGGGACGGATCAGATTCAGCTCATCACCGCCCGCCGGCCCGTGCTCATGTGACCAGATCCGCCCTGTTGCGGCGTCGAATGAGATGCCCTGAACATTGCGGTGACCATAGGAGTAGATTTCCGGCAGGGGCGGACCATCTGCGTCGGACGGTCGTCCGGCGAACGGGTTGTCTGTGGGGGCCGAACCGTCCGGGTTAAGCCTGACGATGGACCCCAGATGATTGGTTCGGTTCTGAGCCTGTTCGCGCAGCGCAAACGCATCGCCGAGCGTCAGCAGCAGCGTGCCGTCCGGCAGGAAGGCGAGCCGTCCGCCATAATGATTGCTGAAGGCGCGATCCGGGCTCGCCGTCCAGACGAGTTCTCCGTCCGCCAGGGCCTCGCCGTCAAAGCGGGCGCGATAGAGCGCGGTCGTGCTCGCGCTGTCATCACCGTGGGAATAGGACAGATAGACCAGCCCGTCGGTTTCGAACTGAGGACTGAGCGCGATATCCAGAAGTCCGCCCTGGCCGGCGAAATACACCGGCGGGGTTCCTGCGACCGGATCGGCCTGGAGCCCGCTCTCATCCACCAGCCGGAGCGCGCCGGAGCGTTCGGTGACCAGCATCCGCCCGTCCGGCAGGAAAGCGAGCCCCCAGGGCCAATCGAAACCGCTGGCGACGGTTTCAACCTGGTAGTCCGCCGCGCTCTCGAGCGGCTCGGGCGCGCGGGGCTCCACGCCGACGCCGCAGGCGGTCAGCAGGGTCATCGCAGCGAGGCCTGTCAGGCTTGAGACGATGGAAGAACGGCGCATATCAATCTCTCCTGAGGGCGGCTTGACCGCCCTCGTTTTGACGCTCCGGCGACTTGGTGCAGTCTGGACGCCAAGCGCCTGAAGCCGTGCTGAGGAGATTCATTATGGGCTGGATTCGCGTGATTGCGAGCTATCTCGCCGTAACGCTCGCGACGGCGGTGCTCGCCACAATGGTGCAGACCCAGTTCGTCATCAGCGCTCTGAAGGGTGTCGGGGCCGAGGTCTCACTCGGCGACCGGCTGTCCATGACGCTGGCCGATCTCGCCGGTCTGGCGCCGCTTTTTGGTGTTATTCTGGCCATCGCGCTCGGCGCGGCCTTCCTGGCGGCGGCGCTGGCGGGCCGCTTCGCGCCGATTGCGCGCACTCTGGTCTTCGCCGCCGCCGGCGCGGTCGCCTTCGGGGTCATGCTGTTCTTGATGGAACAGGTCTTTTTCGGTGTTCAGGTGATCGCAGGCGCGCGCTTCACCTTCGGCTTTATCGCCCAGATGGCGTGCGGCGCCCTGGCCGGCGCGCTCTACGCAAGACTAACCCCGCCCCCAGCCGCCAGGGCGGCTTGAGGGGCGGGGTTGGTTCAGGCTCTGATCAGCGCGGATTAGCGCTGGCGTGCGAACCGGTCAGCCGCCGCACGGCCCGGATGGGCGTTCAGCGAAGCGACCGGGGAGGCCTCATAGGCTTCGTAGTCGAAGTCCGGCTCATCATTGGACTTGCCGCTCGGCACCGTGAAGAATCGGCTGTCCGGCGTGGACGCGCTAGGGTCCGGCTCCGGCGAGTGGTGGGTCGTCGTGTGGCTGGAGGAATGATGGCTCGAGCTGGAGGAGTAGCCGGAGCTGTGCGAGCTGGAATGGCTGGAGCTGGAATAGCCGCCGCCCATCGGGTGACCGAAGCCGGGGATTTCCAGATCTTCGCAGTCCACCACGCGCCACTCATAACGCTCGCCGGAAATCAGCTCATAGCGTTCAATGATGTCTTCGCGCGCTTCGCTGAAGCGGGTTTCCACCCCGGCCGGTGAAGTCAGCACATAGCTGGTGTAACTGGCGTGCTCGGCCGGGATCGGCACTTCTTCCACGCGCGCGGGCTCGACAAGCACTTCACGGGTGATGGTGTCGTACTGGGCCGGCACCGGACGCTCGATCAGCTGGGCCGGCTGGGTCACCACGGTGCGGTGCACGTTGCGATACTCGGCCGGCTCTTCAACCAGGCACCAGATATCGCCGGTTTCCGGATCATGGCGTACGGCGCGCGCGCCTTCCACATAGCCGCGACGCCAGACCATGCGGCCTTCGCGCACCAGAACGCGTTCGGTCACGGTCTCGTGGCGCGCCGGGATGACGTCGTATTCGGTGTAGCCGGGACGAACGAGCACTTCCTCGGTGATCGTCTGATAGACCGGCTCGGTGACGATGTAGCGCATGCCGGCTTCGCGGCGCACGTAATCACGGCTGATCATGTCCAGAATGGCCGGCGAGACGAGATATTCCTCATAGGAATCAGCCACAGACACGGTTTCGCGGATCGTGTCGTAAACCGCCTCGATGCGCACTCGCTGGAAGCACTCGCCCGGCAGGGCGTCGCTCGGCGGCAGGGCCGCCGGCAGGTGCGGGTGTTGCGCCGCAGCGCCTGCGGCTCCCAATGCTGTCAAAGCGACTGAAGCCGCCAATACATTCCTGAGCATGAAATCCCCCGGTTCTCGGAACCCAATAAAGATAACAGAAGTTTAAGGCTTAAATCATTGATTATCAAAATAAATAATGATAGTTAATGCGATTATGTTTAATTATGAGGGTCTTTATTTAAATTCAGCGATTTGGATGGTTAATGTGGTGAGTATTGTGGTTAACAAACAAGGTTAATCACGTTCGGCGCGTGGCCCCTTGGCAACGCCTTGCGCCCTGGCCGTGTCACATAAGCGACACGGCGTTGAACATCCCGGATATAACCCCATGACAATACGCAAATTCGCGGGTTTAATAGTAGCGATAGCCGTGCGTTGTGAATCGCAAAGATCGAGTACGGCCCATATCAAGGGGGAGGAGCCCAATGAATCGTTTCACCAAGTCGGCGGCGCTTGGCGCCACCGCGCTTGCCGCAGGTCTCGTGTCGACCGCGGCATACGCACAAACGCAAGATGTCATCACCGTGACCGCGCAGAAGCGCGAGCAGACCTTGCAGGAGACCCCGGTCTCGGTCGCGGTCGTCACCGATGAAGCCATTCAGCAATCTCAGATCCGCGACGCGGCTGACCTGCAAACGCTCGTTCCATCGCTGCGCGTCGCCGAGTTTGCGGCTTCGACCAACACCCAGTTCACACTGCGCGGCATCGGCACCAGCTCCTTCAACCCGGGCCTTGAGCCCTCGGTCGGTGTCTTCGTCGACGGCGTGTATCGCCCGCGCGCCGGAGCTGCGATCAATGACCTGCTCTCCATGGAGCGCGTGGAAGTGATCCGCGGACCGCAATCGACTCTGTTCGGCCGCAATACCCCTGCCGGCGTGGTCAGCTTCATCACCCAGGAGCCGGAGTTTGACTTTGGCGGCGATGCTGAAGTCACGATCGGCAATTTCGGGCAGCTCGTCGTGAAGGGCACGGTCACCGGGCCGATCACCGACACTCTGGCGTTCCGCATTGACGGCACCTCGCACACCAATACCGGCTACCTTGAAAACGTGTCTCCGTCGGCTCAGGTGACGGATATCAACAACCGTGACCGCCGCAATTATCGCGGTCAGTTGCTCTGGACGCCTGACGCTGACACTGAAGTGCGCATCATTGCCGACTATGGCGATATCGATGAGAATTGCTGCGCAGCGGCGTTCGGCTTCTATGACCCGATCGACCAGGCGGCTTTGATCGGTTTGGGCGGAACCGCGCTTCCGGCCGATCCGTTCGACGAGCAGGTTGCGATCGACGGGCTGGTGAACACCCAGCTGGAAACGTCCGGCATCTCAGCTCAGATTGATCGTGATTTTGAAACCTTCACCTTCACATCGATCACGGCCTACCGCCGGTATGATGAGTTGCAGAATATCGACGCGGACTTCTCCGACCTTTCGCTTGTCGAGCCGCGCGATATCGATAACGAGTACACCAGCTTCACCCAGGAGATCCGCTTCACCTCAACCGGCGACAATTTCGTCGATTGGATGGGCGGCCTCTTCTATTACGACAACGATCTGACGTTTGATCAGAACATCGGCTATGGCGCGGACGCGAAGCCGTTCTTCGATCTGGCTTCGCAGGCTGCGGTCGCTGATATCGTCGCGGGCATCAATGCTGCCGCACCGGGGACGCTTCCGGCCAATGCCGGCGGTATCACGCTTCTGGAGTTCTTCGTCGGCACGAATAACGCAACCGGGGTTGCAGGCGTGCCGCTCTTGCCGGCCAACGGTTATCTTCCGGCCGGGCTGACCGTTCAGGAGAACTACCAGTACGACACCCAGTCCTGGTCGCTCTTCGGTCAGTTCGACATCAACTTCACTGATCGATTCACACTCACGCTCGGCGGTCGGTATACCCAAGAAGACAAGGATATGGTGACCGATATCACCATCACCGATACGATTTCGGAATTGGACTTCGCTTCTCTCGGGTCCAACCTGCGCTTCATCAACCCGGCGCTTTGCCCGGCCTTCCCGAACGGCAATTCCTGCCCATTCCTGCTGACTTCGCTCTTGGCTCAGTCCGCTGCGGGTGATCCTGCGTTCGCCGCACAGCTTGAGGGCGCGCTGGCGGCATCCGGCATTCCGGGCGCGACGCTCGCCAACCCATTTGTCGTTTTCGACCCGAACGTGGCGGCTTTCCTGGCGAACACGCCTTTCAACCCGTTGTTAGACTTCGCCGCCTTCCAGAACTTCTCGCCGGTTGATTCCTCGCAATTCCCGACCTCGCGATCCGACGACAATTTGTCCTACTCGATCATCGCCAGCTATGACGTCAGCGACACGCTGAACGTCTATGCAAGCTATTCGACCGGCTTCAAGCCGGGCGGGTTCAATCTCTCCTACGAGGCGGTTGAGACCGGCGTGTTCGAGTTTAACGAAGAGGACGCCAGCTCCTGGGAGCTCGGCGCCAAGGGCAGCCTGCTCGACGGAGCGATGCAGTTCGCCGTCGCCTACTTCAATCAGGAGATTGAGGACTTCCAGGCGGAGAACTTCGTCGGTACCGGCTTCGCGCTGGACAATGCCGGTTCCATCGAAGTCAGCGGCATTGAGTTCGACGTTCAATGGGCGCCGACCGACCGGCTCTTCTTCACGCTCGGCGGCACCTATCTGATCGATGATAACTATGGCGAGTACGAGTTCGCACCGTGCCCGGACAGCTCCCCGCTGCTCGGCCCGGTCTATAACCCGGCCGATCCGCTCTTCGCCGCTTGCGCTACGCCGCGTACGAACGACCGTGGGGCAACCGGGAACTTCAACGACTTGTCCGGCGTCGACCGCGGCAATTCCGAACTCGTCGCCGCGTGGACGGGCACCTACACTCAGCCGATCGGCGACAATCTGGAGATGTTCATTCGCGGCGAGGCGACTCACACGTCCGAGTTCGCTCTGGTCACGGGTCTCGACCCGCGCCCGGTCGCCAATCAGGACGCCTTCACCCTGTACAACGCCTCGATCGGGATCGGGGCTGAGGACGGAGCCTGGGGCCTCCAGCTCTGGGGCCGCAATCTGGGCGAAGAGGAGTTCGTCAAGGGCGGCTTCCCGTCGGTGGGTTATCTGGGATCAAGCTTTAACAATTATCCCGGCGAGCCGCGGACCTATGGCCTGACGCTGCGCGCCAGCTTCTAGGCTCTGGGGGCAACCCCATCACAATGGCCGAAGCCCCGGGAGAAATCCCGGGGCTTCGTTCGTTAGGAAAGGCCGTGAGCGCAAGCTGCTCTTGATACGGCGGTGAACGGCGTTCACATTCACCTCCATGGACTCAGCACTCGTACAGATCCTTGTTCTCATCATCTCCGCGCTCGCCATCGCCGGCCTGGTCTGGCTGAACGCGCGGCTCGGCGGCTGGACGCCGGCGCGCGTGGAAAGCCTTGCAGCGGCCCGCGCCGTGCTCGAGTTCGATGTGATCGGGTTTCGCGCCGCGCAGGGCGTGCTCGCCGCCGATGGCCGGGCGGCGCTCTTCACCGAGGATGGAGGCGAGCGTTTAGGGCTTGTCACCGCGCTCGGCGACGGGCTGGTGTCGCGAGCGCTTGGCGCTGGCGATGTGCGCGCGGTGGATCGTGACGGCGCAGGGCTGAAGCTTGCCCTGAACGATTACACCTATCCTGCCGTCACGCTGACACTGGCCGATGAAGACGAGGCGGAAAGCTGGAGGCGGGCGATCGAGGCGCTCACCGCCGCCGGCGCCCGGCAGAACGCTGTGGAGGCGTCAGCATGAATGAGCTTCCCAACCCGATCTATTTCGCCATCCCCGCCTTCATCGCGCTGATCATTGCGGAGATGATCCATGCGCGTTCGACCCGCCGGGTCAATTACGAGCCGTCCGACACCGCAGCCAGCCTGATCATGGGGCTCGGCAACACCGTGTCCGGCGTCGTGCTCGGCTTCATCGCGATTGGGTGGTTCGTCTATATTGAACGCTTCGCGGTGTTCGATATCGGCTTTGTGTGGTGGGCTTTCATCCTCGCCTTTGTGCTGGATGATTTCGTGTATTACTGGTCGCATCGCTTTGCGCACACCGTGCGCTGGTGGTGGGCCGATCACGTCGTCCACCACTCTAGCCAGCATTACAATCTATCGACCGCGCTCAGGCAGCCCTGGCTGAGCCCGCTGACGCTGAAATTCATCTTTTTCGGATCCTGGCTGGTGCTGATCGGCTTTCCCCCGGCCATGGTCGCCTTTGTGGGCGCGCTCAATCTGGTCTATCAGTTCTGGATTCATACCGAAGCGGTCGGGCGCATGCCGTCCTGGTTTGAAGCGGTGATGAACACCCCGTCCCACCACCGTGTCCATCACGCCACCAATCCGCGCTATCTCGATCGCAATTACGCCGGGGTCTTCATCGTCTGGGACCGCATGTTTGGCACGTTCGAGCCGGAGCGTGACGACGAGCCATGTCGCTATGGCATTGTGAAGAATCTCGGCACGCGCAACCCGCTGAAGATCTGCCTGCATGAATGGCTGGGCATCATCAATGATGTGCGGAACGCGAAGTCCTGGCGCGAGGCGCTGGGCTATTGGCTCGGCCCGCCAGGCTGGTCGCCGGATGGCTCGCGCCTGTCCTCAAAGCTGATCAAGCAGCGCTGGGCCGAGCAGCAGTCCCGCCGGGAGGTCGGCGAGAACCCGGCCACCCAGCCCGCCGAGTAACCATCAATCCTTCGGCATCGGGGTCAGCATCTGACCACGCGCCATCGATGTGGCCGCCAGAAGGCGCAAAAAGCCCTCAGGACCGGCGCTGACGGACCGGGTCAGGTGGTCACGTACGGCCTCTGGCACTGAGCCGGGTTCGGCGAGAAGCGGGGTTTGCGCAGAAAGCGCACTCAGCCGCTCTTCATCCAGCGCCGGATCCCCAGGCAGATCGGCGACGCGTTCCAGCACGCAGCCCGCCGCCGCGGGCGAGCCGCCCGCATCGCGCAGAGTCGCCAGCGTGATGCCGTCCATCATCTCGGCTCGATTGCGCGCGACACCATTGAAAATAGAGAACATGAGGGCCGCGCCATCGCTGTCGGCGCTGATGGAGAAGAATTGGTGCTGCAACAGCAGCGCTGCGCCGGCATAGGTCACGCCTTCGATGCGCGTGCTGAACCGGATGCGTCCGGCCTCACGGTCTGAGCGGATCACGCTGATATCGTGCAGGAACTGGCCCGGAAGATCGTGCGAGGGCCGCGTGGAACGCCAGAAACCGTCATAAGAAGGCCCGCGAGAGCGAACGCTGTGGATCGACTGTTCGATGATAACCGGTGGGAACCAGTCATCGGCGGCGGGCGCATCGGATGGCAGGTCTACGCCCAGGCCTCTAGCGAACGCCGACACCTCGCGTTCCCAGTCCAGCAGCGTGAAGCCGGGGCGGCGTTCAGCCACGTAGCGCGTCAGGGCGGCGAGATTGTGTGAGGACGGCGTCACCTTGCCCGAAACCCAACGTCCGACCAGCGACTTGTCCACGCCAAGACCATGGGCCAGGCCCGCTCTACTAAGGCTGAGCGCTTTCAGAACGAGGGTCAGCTTGTGAGGGAGATCGTCAACGGCCATCGTCTGAATGTCGCATTCAACGCGTCCGCGTGCAACCAGATGCAACGGGGTTGCGCGCGCCGCTGCCGTGCGCCGCTACTGCCCGCATCCTTGGAGCTGGGGCTATCGATCGGCCTGAAGCGGGATGGCGGTCCATCCCCCGAACAAGGAGAATGAGAATGCGCTTTCTGATGAGTTTCGCTGTGGCCTTTATCGTCACGTTTGCCGCGCTGTTTTCGGTGGCGTCCGCAATAGAGGTGCAGCAGCGCGCCAGCACCCAGGTCGAGCGGGCGGCGCCGGACCGTGAACAGGCTCGCGAGCCGGCGAGGCGGGCTCCGGTGCAGCGCGCCGAGGGCCGACTGAACCCGACCTATCAGCGCGCTCTGGAGACGGGCGACACCGCTCTGCTCCTGTCCATGATCAGCCAGGCCCATGCTCACTCCCAATCGCCGGCCGGCGGTCAGCTCGATCTGCAGGCGGACACCAGCCAGGGCTATATCTGCAATGGGGGCAATTGCGCCTGCGCCGGCGCAAGCGACTGTCTGGAGATGTTCGATGCAGATGCCTGCGTGGAAGGCACGCTCGGCTGTAACGACTATGGCTGTACGTGCGAGGGGACTGAAGGCGCTGAAGGCACTCAGAATTAGAAATGACTCAGCGGGATCCGGCGTCGGTTCTGATCCACCGGCCCGGGTCCAAAGGTAAGATGGGGCGCACCGGCCCGGGCTTCGGCCCGGGCCGGTGTTGTATCGTGGAACCGATGGCGCTGACCTCCTGCGTCGACGCGCCCCTTGCCAAGCGGAGGTCTTTTCGATCATGCTGCAAAAAGTGAACGCTGTTCACTCGCGCCGTGAATGAGCGAGGAAAGGCGTTTAGCGCGTTGGTCTGCCGGCTGTCCCGGTCGGTGCATCGCGCCCTTGGAGGAGACATTCGATGACCGCTCTGCGCGATCTTTATCCGGTTCCCGACATCGACAGCCATTGGCATGTGCCGCAATCGTATGACGCGGTGTTCGACTGGGAGTTCGGCGAGGGCCGCACCACGCTCATGCACCTGTACCAGAAGGGTAAGGACATGCAGTGGGATGCGGTCAACCGCATCGACTGGTCGCTGGATCTCGATCCGGAAAACCCGATGGAGATGCCTGACGAGGCCGTGCCCATCTTCGGCTCGGATGTCTGGAACAAGCTGAACAAGAAGGAAAAGGCGGAGCTGCGCCGTCACTCCCAGTCCTGGAATATCTCCCAGTTCCTGCAGGGTGAGCAGGCCGCGCTTCTGGCCGCCTCGAAAATCGTCCAGTCCGTGCCTGATCTGGATGCGAAATTCTACGCCGCCACTCAGGTGATGGACGAGGCCCGCCATGTCGAGGCCTATCGCAAGCTGATGACCAAGTTCGGCGTCGCCTATCCGATGACCGATCCCTTGCAGGAGCTGGTCAATGACGCGCTGCGCGATTCGCGCTGGGACGTGACCTATCTGGCGATGCAGATCGTCATCGAGGGTCTGGCGCTGGCCGCCTTCGGTACGATTCGCGACATCGCCCAGAATCCGCTGGCGCGCATGGTCAACGCCTATGTGATGGAAGATGAAAGTCGCCACGTGGCGTTCGGGCGGCTGTCGCTGCGCGACTATTATCCGGAGCTCACCCAGGCTGAACGCGATGAGCGCGAGGAGTATCTCGTCGAGGCCTGCTATCTGATGCGCGACCGGATGACCCAGACCTCGGTCGTCTATGAAATGCTCGGCCTGCCGGTGAAGGAGTGCCAGGAGTTCACCGAGAATTCCGAAATCGTGCAGCTCTACCGCACCCTCCTGTTCCAGCGCATCGTGCCGATCGTGAAGGATATCGGGCTGTGGGGTCCCAAAGTGCAGAAAGCCTACGCCGATATGGGCGTGCTGCACTATGGCGATCTCGATCCGGAAACCCTGCAGAAGCAGGACGAGGATATCGCCAAGCAGATCGACGCGGCCAAGGCGCGCAATGACTATGTCAGCGCCGTGGCCGGCCTGGGCGCCGGCGGGGGCGGCCTGCCGCACGCGGCCGCCGAATAGACGCGTTTCCTTCGCGCGCTGCTCCCCCTCAGAACGGCGCGTGCGCACCGCCCCTTCATCCCCCTTGGGGCGGACGCCTCCAGCGGGTCTTTCGCCATGGCGCGAAAGGCCCGCTTTTGTTAGCGTTCCAGCTTGGGAAGGCTCGCAATCGGGCAAGGGGTTGGACGTGTTCGCAGTGAAGCGGTTCTGCTGGGTCTTGTGCGTGCTGGCGGCGTGGCTTGCGCCGCTGACGGGCGCGCGCGCGCTGGACCTCAGCTGGAGCGAAGCCGACATCGCCGAGCTCGCCGTCGCGCTCAACGAAGCGTGGACGCACGGGCTTGACCCGCGCGATTACGCCGATGCTCAGGCGCTCATCACCGCGCCGGCCGGCGAAGCGCGCGACCGCACCGCGCGCCTCGCTTTTCTCGCCTATGCTGAAGATCTCGCTTTCGGCAAGGTTGATCCGCGTCTGATCGAGGAAGACTGGACCGCGCCGGTGCGCGATATCGATCTGGAGCTCCTGCTGGTTGAAGCGCTCGGCTCCGGACGCGTCTTTGCCGCACTTGAGGGGCTGGCTCCAAACCATCCTGACTATGCCGTGCTGCGTCGCGAACTCGTTGCGCGCCTGGCGGTGCGCTCCAGCCCGCCCGCCGTGCCGTCAGGTCCGATCCTGGAGACCGGGTCATCCGGCCCGCGGGTTGATGCGCTGCGCCGCCGTCTCGTTCACGAAGGGCTGTATCAGCGCGCCGTCCAGCCGGGCGCGCCCTTCGATGCGCGTCTTGAAACTGCGCTGATGCGCTATCAGACCCGGCACAATCTCGCTGCGACGGGCGCTCTGGATCGCGCCACAATGCGGGAGCTGTCCTTCACATCGGCTGACCGGATCGCGCAGCTGCGCGCGAATCTGGAACGCTGGCGCTGGCTGCCGCACCAGCTGGGTGAGCGCCATATCCGGGTCAATATCGCCGATTACCGGCTGGAGGCCTGGGCGAATGGACGCATTGAGCGTGTCCATGAGACCATGATCGGCTCGCAATACGCCTCCACCCCGGTCTTCTCCGAGGATATGAGCTATATTGAGCTCAACCCGATCTGGTATGCGCCGGGGGGCTTGGGCAGTTCGCGGTTGCGCGCGATGCGTTCAGCGCCGGCCTGGGCCCTGTCGCAAGGCTATCGGCTGGTGGAGCTGAACACGGGCCGCCAGGTCGATCCCTATACCGCGCGCTGGGGCGAGGTGGATTACCGCATCATCCAGCGGCCCGGTCCCAACAACGCCATGGGGGAGGTGAAGTTCATGTTCCCCAACCGGCATAATGTCTACATCCACGACACGCCGCATCGCGATCTGTTCGCCAATGTCCGGCGAACGGACTCTTCCGGCTGCGTGCGGGTTCAGGATCCTGAAGCGCTTGCCGCATGGGTGCTGGAGACCGAGGCGGGCTGGTCGCTGGCGCGGCTGCGTGAGGTGTTGGCGGGAAATGACACCACGCGCGTCTATCTGGACAGGACCATTCCGGTTCACATTCTCTATTTCACGGCGGTCAGCGACCGTTTTGGCGAGGCCCGTTTCATTCATGACGTCTATAATCGGGACGCCGCCCTCATCGCTGCGCTCGATAGCCGGCTTCCAGTTCGTGAAGCCGCCGGCGAGGGCGTGCAAGGCCGGGCTCCTTAAGCACGCGGGCGACCGTCTGGAGTTTGCCAACTGGCCGCGCCGCCTCTAAACGGCGACCCTTGCAACCTTTCTTCCATCCTGAGCACAGAGCCCCATGCGTCATTTTCTCAGCACCGAACCGTGGTCCCGCGATGATCTGCAGGCGATTATCGATCGCGCGCGAGCCTATCGCGAGACGCCGCAAGGCGAGGCGCTGCGCGGCAAGTCGATCGCGATGATGTTCTTCAATCCGAGTCTGCGCACGCGGACCTCGTTCGATCTCGGCGCACGCCAGCTTGGCGGGCACGCCATCGTGCTGGATGCGCGCGGCGCGACCTGGCCGGTGGAGATTGAAGATGGCGCGATCATGGATGGCGGACCGGAAGAACACGTCAAGGAGGCTGCGCGCGTCCTGTCCTCCTATGTCGATCTCATCGCCATTCGTTGCTTTCCCAGGTTCGAAAACTGGACCGCTGAACGTGAAGATCCGCTGATCGAGGCCTATGCGCGCTACGCCACCGTGCCGGTCATCAATATGGAGACCATCGTGCACCCCTGTCAGGAGCTCGCCCTGATGATGGCGCTGCAGGACCGGCTGGGCGATGTGCGCGGCAAGGACTTCCTTCTGACCTGGGTGCCCCACCCCAAGCCGCTGAACACGGCGGTGGCCAATTCAGCGGTCCTGATCGCATCGAAATTCGGGATGAATGTGCGCATGCTTGTGCCGGACGAGGCCTATCGGCTCGATGGGCGTTATATGGGCGCAGCCGAGCGCTTCTGCGCGGAAGCCGGGACCCGCTTTTCCATGACCACCGATATTGAAACGGCCTATTCCGGCGCCCATGCGGTCTACGCGAAGAGCTGGGGTGCGCTGCCTTTCTATGGCCGCTGGGATGAGGAGGCGCCGGTCCGCGCCAAAGGCGCCGGCTTCATGGTCGATGACGCGAAAATGGCGCTGACCGATAAGGGGGTGGTCAGTCACTGCCTGCCCATGCGCCGCAATGTGAAAATCGCGGACTCGGTGGTCGATTCCGACGCGTTTCTCGGGCTGACGGAGGCGGAGAACCGGCTTCATGTACAAAAGGCCGTCATGGAGCGGCTTGTTGCAGGAGACGCCGCGTGACCGGCCCGGCTGAAGAGAACGGGGCCGCCGCCGCGCCGGTGCGTGCGGCCATTGTGCAGCTTCTCTCTCACATGCGCGACGGCAAGGAAATCCGTGAGTATCTCACCCGGTTCTCGCGCCTCGATCAGGAACGCTTTGCAGTCGTCAAGGTCGGCGGCGCGGTGATGGACGAGGATCTGGATAGTCTGGCCGCCGCGATCGCGTTTCTTCAGAATGTCGGCCTGGCGCCGGTCATCGTGCATGGCGGTGGTCCTCAGCTGGACCGCGCCCTGGAGGCGGCGGGCATCGAGACGGTTCGCAAGAACGGGCTTCGCGTCACACCGCCTGAGGCTGCGGGCGTCATTCGCGATACGCTGACGGAACTGAACCTTAAACTGGTCGAGGCGATCCGGGCTTGCGGCGGTCGGGCGGCGGCCATTCCGTCCGGCGTGTTTGAGGCGGAGCTGATCGACGAGGCCGGGCTCGGCCGCGTGGGCGAGCCGACCGGCGTGCGCCTGGGCCAGGTCCAGACCGCGGCGCGGGCCGGCCAGGCCCCCATTCTGGCCTGCCTTGGCGATACAAGTGACGGCGTGCTGGCGAATGTGAACGGCGATGCCGCCGTTCGCGCCATGGTTCACGCGCTGCAGCCTTACAAGATCGTTTTCCTGACCGGGACAGGCGCTCTGCTGGATGCGGCGGGCGAGCCGATTTCCGCGATCAATCTGGAAACCGATTTTACGACCCTGATGGACGCGGGCTGGGTCCAGGGCGGGATGCGGTTGAAGATCGAGGAGATCAAGCGATTGCTCGATGATCTGCCGCTTTCAAGCTCGGTCTCCATTACCAAGCCGAGTGCGCTGGCCAAGGAACTCTTCACCCATGCCGGTGCGGGCACGCTGGTCAGGCGCGGCGAGCGCCTGCTGGAGGTCGCCGACAAGGCCCAACTCGACATGGATCGGCTCAATGGGCTGATCGCGCAGGCTTTCGGGCGCCCGCCTGTGGACGGGTTTCTCGCCGGGCTTGATTTTGACCGGGCCTTCATCAGCGAGACCTATCGGGCCGCTGCGGTAACCTCGCGGCTGGAAGGCGCGGTCTATCTCGACAAGTTCGCCGTGCTGGACGAGGCGCGTGGCGAGGGGCTGGGCGGCGCGGTCTGGCGCAGATTGATCGCGTATGCGCCGCGCCTCTACTGGCGCTCGCGTGCGGACAATCCGGTCAACGAGTTCTATTTCAACGCCTGCCATGGCGCGGTGAAGCGCGGGATCTGGACGGTGTTCTGGCGCGGGGAAGATAATCTGGCGCGCACCGCTCAAATGGTGGATGTGATCGCGGCCCTACCGCCGACGCTACAGGAGGCGGCGCCATGAAGACGGTCGGCCTTATCGGCGCGCGCGGACATACCGGGCGTGAACTCATCGCGCTTCTGGGCCGGCGAAGCGACATGCAGCTCGCCTACGCTTCCTCGCGCGCCATGGCCGGCGAACCGGTCGCGAACATGGCCGAGGGCGCGCCTGTCGGGCTGAAGTTTGAAGCCCTTGCGCCGGACAGCGCTGCAGCCAGGGGCGCGGACGCGATCATCCTGGCCATGCCCAATGGTGAAGCGCGCGCCTGGGCGGACACGATCCATGCTGTTCGCCCGGACACCGTCCTTGTCGATCTGTCTGCGGATTTCCGCTTTGACGCCGATTGGCTCTACGGCCTGCCGGAGCTGTACGGGCGTGACCGCCATGCCGGCGCGATGCGTATTTCCAATCCGGGCTGTTACGCCACCGCCGGCCAGCTTGCGGTTGCGCCGGCGCGCGCCTGGCTGTCCGGTCCGGCCCACCTGTTCGGGGTTTCCGGCTATTCCGGCGCCGGCACGACGCCGAGCCGCAAGAACGACACCGCCGCGCTGGCGGACAATCTCATGCCATACAAGCTGGCCGATCACATTCATGAGCATGAGATGAGCCGGCATCTCGGCGCGGATGTGCGCTTCAGTCCGCACGTGGCGGAGTTCTTTCGCGGCATCGTGCTGACCGCCCAGCTTGAATTCAACAGCGTCATGACGGCCGACCGGCTGCGCGCCATCTATGCCGAAGCCTATGACGGTGAAGCGCTGATCGAGGTGCGCGAGACGATGCCTGAGGCGCGCGACGGGTCCTTCAATCCTGGCGCGGTGGTTGGCGGATTCACCGTGGCTGAAGACGGTCGGCGCGGTGTCGTCGTGTGCACGCTCGACAACCTGCTGAAAGGTGCGGCGGTTCAGGCGGTGCAGAACCTCGCTTTGGCGCTGGAGCTGCCGGAGATGGACGGGCTGCTGACGCAGGCGTGAAGTGGTGTTGAGTTGCCGCCGGGGCGACATCGCGCCAGATCAAATGGGCAAGCCGGCTCGTCTCCTGTCCGGTCGATATCTGCCGCAAAGGTCAGCGCCCCCATGATCCTCCGCACCCTGTTCGCCGCAACCGCCCTGCTCGCCGCCTGCGCGCCGGCCCCCGCCAACTCGTCTGAAGCCGCATCGCAGCCTCGGTTCAATACGCCGGAAGGCGCCGAAGTCGCGATCCTCGCCTCCGGGTGTTTCTGGTGCACCGAGGCTGATTTCGAGAAACTCGACGGCGTGCTCGACGCGGTCTCAGGTTTCACCGGGGGCGATGTCGAAGCGCCCAGCTATCGTCAGGTCGTTCGTGGCGGAACCGGTCATGTCGAGGCGGTCCGCATCGAGTATGACCCTGGGGTCATCAGCTATGGCGACTTGCTCTATCATTACTGGCGCACGGTCGATCCGCTGGATGGAACCGGCCAGTTCTGCGATCGCGGCGAGGCCTATATGCCGCGCATCTTCGCCACCACGGATGAGCAGGCCGCGCTGGCGCGCAGCTCAAGCGAGACGGTTGCGGCGCGGTTTGACGAGCCGATTGCGGTGCGCATTGAAGCGGCTGGGGCATTCTGGCCGGCTGAAGATTATCATCAGGACTATGCGGTGAAGAATCCGATCCGCTATCAGCGTTACCGCTTCGGTTGCCGCCGCGACCAGCGTCTGCGCGAGCTCTGGGGCGATGAGGCGGGTGGTCTGAACTAGCCGAGGATCAAGGTGTTTCGCGGTGCACCGCCATCGCTTGTGCGATTTCGGCTTCGAACTCGGCGGTGCGCTCGACGGGCTGGTACCCGCTGGCGATGAAAAGACGGTAGTGGCGCGGGCCCTTGCGTTCAGCTCCGCCATGGTCGATGCGGATTTCGCCGAACCGTTCGAGTCTTGCGAAATCACGCCGCAGGACCGGAATTTCATGGTGACGTTCGGAGACCACGAGCACCGATCCGGCATGACCGGCGGGCAGGGGCCAGGTCGCTTCGGCGAAATTATGCGCCCCGCCATGGCGCAGCCACATGAAGAGCTCCGCATTAATGGCCCCGCCATAGCGCTGCATCTGATGAAAATCATTGCGATTGTCGAAGACCACGACATCCACGCCCGCGCGTTCCGCCTCGACCGCCAGCGCGGCGGCTGTCGCCGGCCATTCGCGCACGCGCTTGAACCCGTCCGACACGCCAAGCGCGGTTGATAAGGGCGTGCTGAAAGCAAGCGCCATCGCGGCCAGACCGGCGACGGCATGCAGTCCGACCGATCCATACAGCGCCCAGCGCCGCCATCCCGGTCCGCTGGTGAGAAACACAGCGATCAATATGGTCCCAGCGACATAGGCTGAGGCGGCCCAGTTGGCGTGCGCCCGGCTGATGAAGGCCTGCAGCGCCACGATGGCCAGGGCCGGGACGATGAATCCGGCCAGCAAAAGGCGCGGTCGGGCGTCATCGCTGCGGTTGAACGCCTGAGCCGCCGTGACGATCGCGATGACCAGAACGGCGAAGGCGACGGGACCGAAGACGGCGAACTGCTCGCCGATGAAGCTTAACATTTCACCGGGATTGAAGAGCGGGCCGCTCCAGTTGGCGTTCGCGGCGGTGTGGGAGACCGTGGCGAAATCATTGGCCGCGTTCCACGCCAGATTCGGCGCGATGAGCGCTGCGGCGAGCAGTCCGGCCAGAACGCCTTTCAGGCTGATCAGTGCGCGCCGGGCCGGTCCGTCCAGCAAAAGGGCGAGCGCGCAGCCGATGAAGAAGTAAATCGCTGCGTACTTGGCCAGGAAGGCGCAGCCGGCCGCCAGGCCCAGCACCGCCGAAGACGTCCAGCCGGCGCCGTCGCGCAGCCGCGCGAGTGCGTAAAGGCCGATGCTCCAGCAGAAGACCAGCGGCCCGTCCGTGGTGATGAGCGTGCCCGACATCCACACCGCTGGCATGACCAGCCACAGGATCACCGCAGCCGCGCCGGCTGCATCGCCGAATAAGCGGCGCGTGGTCAGCCCCACGAAGATCGCCGTGCCGGTGTGAAGAAAGGGCGCGGCCAGGCGCACCGCCCAGTCCGCATCGCCAAACAGCCCTGTTGTCAGGGCGATGATCCAGGCGATCATTGGGGGCTTTGAGAAATAACCCCAGTCAAAGTTCTGCGACCAAAGCCAGTATTGGGTCTCGTCCGCATACAGGCTGTGCGGATCGATCGCGATGGCCAACAGGCGCAGGATCAACAGCCCGGCGAGAATGAAGGCTGCGGCTTTCGCATCGTTGCGCCGCCAGAGCGCGCTGGAAGCGTGCGCCATGTCATGTGAGTCGGTCATACCTGTTTCATGGCGCTGGCCAGTGGCGGTGTCAAAGCGCTTGCAGAGCCAAGCCTGTGGCGCGGCTGCAACGCCGGATGAACAAGGCTCAGTCCGCGCTGCTGACGGGGTAGGGATCAAACCTGAAAACTTTCTGGGCCCAGGCTCGACCAATCGCCCGGACCGCCTGTTTTTACGGGATTCTGAGGCGGTATGCGGTTAACCATGCACTCAGTAGGCGGATGGACGCTGTTTTACGACGTCGCAAAAGCTTCACATAACCGTCAACAAACCTTGAACGTCCACGCGTAACCGGCCCATCGGCATACGGGCGTAGTGTCCGTTCCGTTCTCTGGTCGATTAAGGGGGACCACACCCATGGCTCTTTTCAAAAAGCTTGCATATGGCGCTTCGGCGGCCGCGCTTCTGGCGCTGGCTCCGGCCGCTGTCCACGCCCAAACCACCGCCTCGAACCTTCGCGGTTCGGTTAGCGACGCCCAGGGCGCGCCGATCAGCGGTGCGACGGTGACTATCGTTCACGTGCCTTCAGGCACCGCGTCGCTCGCCGTCACTAATGAAACCGGCGCCTTCTTCCAGTCCGGTCTTCGCGTCGGCGGGCCTTACACCGTGACCATCACGGCGCCAGGCTACCAAGGTGACGCGCTGACCGGTTTGAATCTGCGCCCCGGCTCGCAGGCGCCGCTGCGTTTTTCGTTGGACCCGCAAGCTGTTGAAACGATCGTTGTCACCGGACAAGCGATCAATACGCTCGATCTGAACAATGGCGTCGGCTCCAACTTCACCGCCGATGACATCGCCAACCAGCCGGCCGCCAACCGCGACGTGATCGCGACTCTCGTGCGCGATCCGCTGGCGTTTTCCTCCGGCGAGGGTCAGCTCTTCGTCGCTGGCGTGAACCCGCGCTTCAATGGTCTGGCGATCGACGGTTCGCTGCAGCAGGACGATTTCGGTCTCGGCTCCAACACCTACGCCACCGAGCGCTCCCCGATCTCGCTGGACGCTGTTGAATCCGCCTCGCTTGTGGCCTCCGACTACTCGGTCACCGCTTCCGGCTTCACCGGCGGCCTGGTGAACATCACGACCCGCTCGGGTACGAATGAGTTCGATGGCAGCCTTTACTACTACTACCAGGACGAAGGCTATTTCGGCGACGAGACCGACGGTCAGGCCGTTACGGTCGCTCCGTTCGACGAGAAGGAATACGGCTTCACGCTTGGTGGTCCGATCATCAAGGATCGCCTCTTCTTCTTCGTGTCCTACGACGAGTTTGAGTCCGGCGCCGGCGAGAGCTTCATCAATTCCGACACCAGCGACGGCATTGATCCGAACTTCTACGACGTCTTGAACCAGTTCGTGATCGATAACCTGGGTTACGACATGGGTGGTCGCCCGGGCACCGTCTCCACGCCGGTGACCTCTGAGCGTCTTCTGGGCAAGATCGACTGGAACATCACCGACAATCACCGCGCGTCCTTCACCTACCAGACGACGGACGAGACGGGCACCAACACAAGCCGGCAGAACTTCCAGTCGGCCTGGTATGCGGTCCCGGTTGAGCTTACCTCCTATAGCGCTCAGCTCTTCTCCGATTGGACGGACAGCTTCTCCACCACGATCCGCTATAACTACAAAGAGTTCATTCGCGGCCAGATCTGTAACGCGGGTTCTGACCAGCCGGCGCTGGAGTTCTCTCTGTCGCCGTCTGAGCTCGTTGGTTCGCCGATGGAAGGTCTGATCTCCGGCGGCGGTGAGTTCTTCACTGGCGGCTGTGACCGCTTCCGTCACGCGAACGAGTTCAACGACGAACGCACGCAGCTTTTCTTCCAGGGTGACTACGCCTGGGGCGACCACCTGTTCACGGCTGGTGTCGAGTATGAAGACTACTCGCTCTTCAACCTGTTCCTGTCTGGCGGCGCCAATGGTCGCTTCCGGTACAACGACGTTGACGACATCATCAACAACACGCCGGACATCCGGTACGCTAACGCCCTGTCGAACAACAAGGCCGATGCGGCGGCGTCGTTCACCACCACGCGTTGGACCGTGTTTGCTCAGGACACCTGGCAAGTGCTTCCCACGCTGGAGGTTTCCGGTGGTTTCCGTTGGGAGTTCTTCAGTCAGGACGACACCCCGCCGTTCAACAGCACGCTGGACGGCATCTACGGGGCGGATACGTCGGGCCAGAACCTGAATGGCAAAGACTTGTTCATGCCGCGCTTCAGCGCGCGCTGGGAGCCGAATGACCGTACGACGGTTACCGGCGGTGTCGGCCTGTTCTCAGGCGGCAACCCGCAGGTCTGGATCTCTAACTCTTACCAACAGCCGACCGGTTCCGGTTTCCAGAGCGGTGTTCCGATCACCTCGTTCGACATTCCGCAGTCTCTGCTGGATGATGTGGCGAACGCTGGTGAGGGTTCGGTCATCGATGTGATCGCCGAAGACTTTGAAATTCCTGCAGACTGGAAGTTCTCGCTCCGGGTCGATCACGAGCTGGATCTGAACCGGTTTGGCCTGAACTTGGGTGATGGCTACCTGCTCTCGGCGCAGTATCTCTTCACCGCTCCGCAGAATGCGTTCATCTGGGAAAACAGGGCTCAACTGGACCTGGCTGCGGCTCTGCCGACCGGCGTTGCCCCGGATGGCCGGACGATCTACGCCGATCTGGAAGCTCTTGGCATTTCCAACCTCACCTCGCTGACCAATGCGGACGGTTCGGAAAGCCACGTTCTGACGTTCAGCATCGCTAAAGAGTACGATAACGGCTTCGGCTTTGCGTTCAGCTACGCCTATCAGGATGTCGACTGGGTCTCCGAAGGCGGCTCCTCGCGCGGCATCTCCAACTGGCGCGGCATTTCGGCCATCGACCGCAACAATCCGGAAGTTCGCACCTCCTTCTGGGAGATCGAGGACAGCTTCAAGCTGAGCCTGTCTTATGAGCGTGAGTTCATCCGCGATTTGACCAGCCGGGTCGATGTGTTCGCAACCGCGCGTTCCGGCCTTCCCTACTTCATGGCTTACGACCTGGACAGCGACGGCGAGTTCTCACTGTTTGGTCGCGCGGGTGATGGTGAAGAGCCGTTCGACAACAACCCGGTCTACATCCCGAACCGCGGTGGCGATCCGGCTGTGGTCTACGCCACCGGCTTTGACACTGACGCCTTCTTCGCCTTTGCTGATCGGGCTGGTGCGGCTGAAGGCCAGATCATGTCGGTCAACAGCGCGAAGACGGCTTGGAACCAGCAGTGGGATCTGCGCTTCACGCAGGAACTGCCAGGTGTTCCGGGCATTGACCGCTGGGTTGGCGACAACAATTTCGAGTTCGTTGTCGACATCATCAACTTCCCGAACCTGATCAACTCCGACTGGGGTGTTCAGACCAACGGCATCGGTCGCGGCCAGGCTGCCGTGGTTGAAGCCGATCTGGTTCGTGCGTCCGATGTCACCGCTGTGGGCATCGACGCGGCTCCGGCTCTGTCCGGCGACGAGTACCGGACGGCTTGTACGTCAGCCACCGCCTGCGTGTACCGGTACAACGCGTTTGACGATCGTCCGATTGACACGGTCGACGCGCTGGACTCGGTCTACGAGATCCGCATCGGCCTGCGTTACGAGTTCTAAGAGCTCGGACACGCAGTCTGGACGACAAGGATTGGGGCGGCCTTCGGGCCGCCCCTTTTCTTTTCTCTGGCTGTCACCGAAGCCCGCGCAAAGAAACGGCCGCCCCTTGGGGGCGGCCGTTTTCAGTCTGGTGATGCTTTGCAGGCGGGACCCGCCACGACGCCGCGCTGCGCCCAGTCGCCCCCCTCTTGCGAATGTGCCGCGCTGGCACAGTCATGACGGGCCCCAGAACCGGAGGGGCAAGAATGGTGCTAGCCCGGACCGGCGCGGCGAAGCATGGGCGATCGAGGCGGTAAGAATTGAGACGCGACGGCGCCGAAACGGCGCCCGCTTATCGCGCGCTGCGCTGGATGGGTCAGGGCCGGTAGGGCGTCAGCGCGATCAGCTCCAGCGTATAGGCGGTGTCGCCCAGATCATTGTCGTGGCGCTTGGTGCGCATGATCCCGTCAGCGAAGACCGGATCCCACAGACCCGCCACCGCGATGGGCTCTTGCGTGGTCACGTAGACCAGCTGGTTGGGCGGCGGCGGAGGGACATGAATGCAGGCGCCCACATAGGGCACCAGAAGAAAGCGGGACACCTCGCCGGAGCCGGAAAAGTCGAAGGGCAGAACATAGCCGCCAAGGCGCACGCGCTGGCCATCCAGCTCTTCGACCACATTGAAGGTCTGGATCTGCGGCATGCGTTCGGAGCCGAAATGATCCATGCCGGACACAAAGGCCTGCATTTGCTGAAGTTCCGCGATGCGCTGGGCCTCACCTTCAGGCAGGAGATCGAACCAGGTCAGATCAATGCGCTCGGCGGTTTCAGCCTCCGCGTCGAACGCGCTTGCGAGCGGCGCTGTGATCCCGGCGAGCAGAAGGGCGAGCGCCGGTGCGGCGAGGCGTCGTGTCAGCTTCATCATGGGCCTGAATTTGCGGGCTGACGCCGCCCGCTGCAAGGCCTCTTCGGCAGGCTAGCGCCAGGACAGGCGCGTGGAACCGGCGTCCAGCGTGTCCGCAGCGGCGACTTCACCGTCAAAATAGGTCAGCTCCAAAGTCTCGATCGCCGGAAAGGCGCTGAGCAGCCCTGCGGCCTCAATCGTGTCGAGCTGCGCCGGAGATGCGCAGTCATACGTCCAGGTGATTACGAAATCGGCCTCGCCGTGGCTGTGACCGTTATCGCTGTGGCCGTGCGCATGGTCATGCGTGTGATCATCATCGTGGTGATGGTCCTCGCCGGCGAACTCGGTTGAAGGCCCGCCCTCAATATTCGTCGCGACCAGCTCGCAGCTCGCCTCGCCATTAAACGCCAGAAGCGCGCCGCCGGACAACGCCGTATGCGCCTCCGCGACCAGAGCAGCCTCTTCAGCGTTGTTCGGCGCGCGTTCGAACCCGACGAGATTGTAGGCCGCGCTCATCAGTATGGCTTCCAGAAGGCCTTCACGGTCAGCAGCGACATCCAGTTGCGCCAGGCCGTGCACATGCGCGCCGAGGCTGACTGATCCCGCTGGGTGATCATGGTCATGCCCGTGGTCATGGCCATGCTCGTGCTGCGCTGATGCGGCTGCACTGTTGAGAGCGAGCGTGCTGACGGCGAGGGTGAGGACGGCGCGGATTGTCATTGCGGGTCTCCTTCAGGCGGGGTGTAGGCGACAGGGTGGCGGTGCGGGTGGTCGTGATCGTCATGATCATGGTGCAGATGCGGGCCGAAATGCGGCGCTCCGATATGCGGCCCGTCATGCTCGCCATGGGGATGCAGATGGACAAAGCTCATCGCGACGGCCAGCGCGCCTCCGGCGGCCAGGGCCGGCGCGGCGCGCAGCCAGCCGCGTTCTCCGGCTTCGGCCAGCAAATGGCCTGCCCCGACATGAAGCAACAGACCCGCCACCACCGCGAAGGCCGCGCCCAGGAGCGCCGGGCTGAGGCTGACGGCGAAGGGCGCAGCGACCAGGGTGGCGGCCAGCGTCGTGACGCCGGCGGCCAGGAAGGCCCATAAGCCCGCAGACCGATCGGACAGGCCGGCGCGCTGCAGCAGCACGAAGCAGATCACGGTCTCGGGCAACTCATGGATCACCAGGCCAAGCACGGCCTGCATGCCGGTGAAGGCGTCCGCCGTCAGGCTGATCGCATAAACCCCGCCATCAACAAGCGAATGCAACGCGATCGCCAGCACCGGCGCGATGGCCAGAAGTGAGATGCGACGTTCCTCGCCGGCGCCGGAGAGGTGCGCGCCGGCCTCGATCAGCCGGTGCAGAATGAAGCCGCCGGCGAAGCCCGCCAGGATGAGCAGCGGGGCGTTCGGCGCCGAATTCAGCGCTTCCGGCATCATGTGCAGGATGGCGACGGAGATCACCAGGCCGGCCGCAAAGGCGGCGAAGAGGGGCGCATTGGCGCGCGTGAACCCGCTCGCCATGCGCACCAGCACCACGGCCAGAAGGCAGACAGCCGCGGCGGCAAGGCCGAATGCGATGGGCAAAAAGAGCGGAGACACCGAAGCAGCCAGCCTTATTCAATACGCGCACCCGGCGAAACGCATCCGGGAGAAACTACGTTATATCATAACGTCGCCTGATTGAATTAGCCGTCCAGCATCGCTCTTGCAAGGGCTGCCTGCTCGCAGTCGGCCAGCATGGGTTAGTCAAGGCCCGGTCAGCCCGCTGCGTCACCCATCTGGCTCTGCATATAGCGCTCCTCGCCGATCCGCTCGATGAGGCCGAGCTGGGTTTCCAGGAAGTCGATATGTTCTTCTTCCGACTTCAGGATTTCGGCGAACAGATCGCGTGACACATAATCTCCAACCTGTTCGCAATAGGCGACGGCGTCCTTGTAGACGGGGTGTGCGTTCTGTTCAGCTTTCAGATCGCATTCCAGACACTCCTTGAGTGTCTCGCCGATCATCACCTTGCCCAGATCCTGCACGTTCGGCAGGGCTTCCAGGAAGAGGATGCGTTCGATCAGGGCGTCGGCATGCTTCATCTCGTCGATCGATTCTTCGTACTCGATCTTCGCGATGCGGGCGAAACCCCAGTCCTTGAACATGCGCGCATGCAGGAAATACTGGTTGACCGTGGTCAGCTCCAGCTTCAGCGCCTTGTTCAGATGCTCGATGACTTTCGCATCGCCCTTCATGCCGGTCTCCTTTTCGCCGCGCCCGTGCGGCGTCGCAAAGGGATATACCGCACTCGGCGCGCGATCCAAGTACCTGTATTCGCGTTATTTTCGTTAATGCGACGCAGTTGCGTGGGCGGTCAGGCCGTGACGGCGCCGACCGGCGCCGCGCCAGCCACCGTGCGCTCGGCTTCTTCCAGGCAGCGACCGCAGCGCGGGCGGGCATTGCACGCCTTGAAGGCGCTGACCGCATCGCGCGCGCCGGACTGGGCGGCGGACTTGAAGTCGCGGCTGCGAAGCGCGTTGCAGATGCAAACATACATGAGCGATCAGAGCCTTGTTCAGCTGCGGACCTTCCCGCAACTCATTCGCATCTAGCTACTCTCAGGTGCGAATGAGTGTCAACTACGAAGCTGCGCGACGGATTGGCGCGGTGAGGCCGGCAGATCCGGGTCGTTCCGCCGCGACCTCTCACCGTCTTGTCGTGGGAGCATATATTTGCTGCAATGCATCATTAGTCCGGACAAATTGACGCGCAGACGTTGAGCCGGCTTCAGAAGGATTGATTTCGGGGCGCGCCCGGCCTGCGGGCGCGCGAGAGGAGACAAGGCGTGCTCAAATTCACGCAGCTTGATCAAAGCTATCCGCAGAAGCGCTCCGCCGATGATCGCCGGGCCGATTTTGACGAGATTTACGCGCCCTTCCAGCCGGAAGCGGCCGAGGATCAGGCCGCGCGCTGTTCGCAATGCGGCGTGCCCTTCTGTCAGTCCGGCTGCCCCCTGCATAACGACATCCCGGACTGGCTTATGCTGGCCGCTGAAGGCCGGATGGAGGAGGCGTATGAGCGCGCCTCGGCAACTTCCACCATGCCGGAGATTTGCGGGCGGATCTGTCCGCAGGATCGTCTATGCGAGGGCGCCTGCGTGATCGAGCAGTCGGGCCATGGTGCGGTGACGATCGGCTCGGTGGAGACCTGGATTACCGAGACCGCCTGGGAAAACGGTTGGATCAAGCCGATCAGGCCTGAACGCGAAAGCGGGTTCTCTGTCGGCATCATCGGTTCAGGCCCGGCGGGCCTGTCGGCGGCGGAACGCCTGCGCGAGGCCGGCCACTCCGTGGTGATCTATGACCGCTATGACCGGGCCGGCGGGCTTCTGGTCTACGGCATCCCGAACTTCAAGCTGGACAAGGACGTGGTGGAGCGGCGCACGGAGCGCCTCGCCGAAAGCGGTGTGACGTTCAAGCTGAACTTCGAGGTCGGGCGCGATGCGAGCCTGGCTGAACTGCGTGCGCGCCATGACGCGGTGCTCATCGCCATCGGCGCCTATAAGGCGCGCGACCTGACCTGTCCGGGCGGCGGCGGGCGCGGACTGGTTCCGGCGCTGGAATACCTGACCGCATCGAACCGGCGCGGTTTTGGCGAGACGGTGGCTGATAATGGCCGGCTCACCGCGACCGACAAGCGCGTCGTGGTGATCGGCGGCGGGGACACGGCGATGGATTGCGTGCGCACCGCAGTGCGTCAGGGCGCTCGCTCGGTCACCTGTCTTTATCGCCGAGACCGGGAGAACATGCCGGGCTCGGCTCGCGAGGTGAAGCACGCCGAGGAAGAAGGCGTGGTGTTTGAGTGGCTCGCCGCGCCAGCGGCGATTCTCGGCGACGCGGACACCGCCACCGGCGTGCGCGCACAGCGCATGCAGCTCGGCGCGCCGGACGCGGGCGGGCGTCGCGCGCCGCAGCCGATCGAAGGCGGCGAGTTCGATGTCGAGGCTGATCTCGTCATCGCCGCGCTCGGCTTTGAACCGGAGGACGCGCCGCGCCTGTTCGAGGCGCCGGAGCTGGGTGTCAGCGCGCGCGGCACGATCAAGACCGACAAGCGCCGCGAGACCGATATCCCTGGTGTGTTCGCCGCCGGGGACATCATTCGCGGCGCCTCTCTGGTGGTCTGGGCGGTGCGCGACGGCATCGACGCGGCCGCCTCCATCAACGCCGATCTCGCGGTAAGGGCCGCTGCGCAGATGGAGCCGGCTGAATGAGCGCTCTCGACTACACCGCCCGGCGCGAGCGTCTCATCGAGGCCGGCGCCTATGATCCGGCGAGCGAGCGCGATGCGTGCGGGGTCGGGCTTATCGCCGCGATTGACGGCGCACCCCGCCGCGACATTGTGGAACTGGCGATCCGGTCGCTGAAAGCGGTCTGGCATCGCGGCGCGGTCGATGCGGATGGTCGCACCGGCGACGGCGCCGGCGTGCGCATCGGCGTGCCGCAGGACTTCTTCAAGGAGAAGGTCGCGCGCACCGGGCACGAGCCGGGCGAAGGCCCTGTCGCAGTTGGCATGATGTTTCTGCCGCGCACCGATTTTGCTGCGCAGGAGCGTGCGCGCACGCTGGTGGAAACCGAAATCCTGCGCGCCGGCTTCCGGCTTTATGGCTGGCGCCAGACGCCGATCAATCCGTCCGTGCTTGGCGAGAAGGCCGCCGCGACCCGCCCCGCCATCGAACAGATATTGTTCGATGACCCGCAAGGGCGGGATGCGGGCCTGCTGGACCGGCTGCTCTATCTGGTGCGCCGGCGGATCGAGGCGCGGGCGCGCGGCTTCGCCCTGCCCGGCTTCTACATCGCCTCGCTGTCCATGCGCGACGTCATCTATAAGGGCATGTTCCTGGCTGAGGCGATCGACGCTTTTTACCCGGACCTGACCGATCCGCGGTTTGTGTCGCCGTTTGCGATTTTCCATCAGCGCTATTCGACCAACACATTCCCGGAATGGAAGCTCGCCCAGCCTTTCCGCATGCTCGCCCATAATGGCGAGATCAACACGCTGAAGGGCAATTCCAACTGGATGAAGAGCCATGAAATCCTCATGGCGAGCGAAGCCTTCGGTGATGATGCCGAAGCGATCAAGCCGGTCATCCAGCCCGGATCATCGGACTCCGCTGCCCTCGACCAGGTCTTCGAGACGCTGGTGCGCGCGGGCCGTTCCGCGCCCATGGCCAAGGCGCTGCTCATCCCCGAAGCCTGGTCCAAGCGGGCCGAGCTCATGCCGGCGAGCTGGCGCGGGCTTTACGAGTATTGCAATTCGGTGATGGAGCCCTGGGACGGGCCTGCCGCGATCGCGGCGTGCGATGGACGCTGGGCGATCGCCGGGCTGGATCGCAACGGGCTGCGGCCGCTGCGATGGTGCCGCACCGAGGACGGTATTCTCGCGGTGGGGTCAGAGACCGGCATGACGCCGCTGGACCCGGCCAGCGTCGCTGAGCGCGGCATGGTGGAGCCCGGCCGGATGATCGGCGTCGATCTGGAAGACGGCCGGCTCTATCGCGGCGACGAGTTGCTGGACCGGCTGGCTGAACGCCACCCCTATGAGGCCTGGCTCGCCAATGTGCGCGATATCGAGGCTGAGATCGGTCCCGGTGATGAGCCGCTCCTGTTCGGCGAGACTGAACGCACGCGCCGCCAGGCCGCCGCCGGGCTGACGCTTGAGGAGATCGAAGTCATCCTCGCGCCTATGGCCGAAACGGGTAAGGAAGCGATCGGCTCAATGGGCGATGACAGCCCGCTGGCCGTGCTCTCGAACCGCTACCGGCCGATCTATCACTATTTCCGCCAGAACTTCTCCCAGGTCACCAACCCGCCCATCGACCCCTTGCGCGAAGGCCGGGTGATGAGCCTGAAGACCCGGTTTAAAAATCTCGGCAACATCCTGGCCCAGGACGAAACCCAGACCGATGTCTACGTGCTGGAAAGCCCGATCCTGACCAATGGCATGTACGCCCGCCTGCGCGAATTTCTGGGCGAGGGCGTTGTGGAGATCGATTGTTCCTTCCCCGCCGGGACCATCACCGGAACCGGCGGCGCGCTGATGACGGCGCTGGAGCGTATCCGACGCGAGGCGGCCGCTGCGGTGCGCGCCGGCGCCTCGCATCTGGTGCTCACCGATGACGGGCAGGGTCCGGCGAGCTGTCCCGTGCCCATGGCGCTGGCTGTCGGCGCGGCGCACACGCATCTGACTGATGAGGAGCTGCGCTCCTACACCTCGATCAATGTGCGCGCAGCCGACGCTTCGGACGCACACGCCTGCGCGGTGCTGATCGGGCTCGGGGCGACCACGGTGAACCCGTACATGGCGTTCGAGACCATTGCGGCGCGCACCGCGCGCGGGCTGAAATCGATGAGCGTCGAAGACAAGGCGCTCAACATGAAGGCCGCCTTCGACGCCGGCTTGTTGAAAATCATGTCGAAGATGGGAATCTCCGTCATCTCGTCCTATCGCGGCGGGTGCAATTTCGAGCTTCTGGGCCTGTCTCGCGCGCTGGCCGACGAGTATCTGGGCGGGGTGACGAGCCGGATTTCCGGCGTCGGGCTCGCCGGCATCGAGGCCAAGCTCGCTGAGCTGCACGCCTGGGCCTGGGATCATGAGGACGCGGTGCGCCTGCCCATTGGCGGATTTTATCGCCAGCGCGCCTCCGGCGAGGTTCACGCAGTGGAAGCGGAAAGCGTCGCCGCGCTGCAGAAGGCGGTGCGTGAGGAGGATTATTCCAGCTATCGCCGCTTCGTGGAGATGCACGAAGCCAAGGACCCGATCCAGCTTCGCGATCTTCTCGACATGCGCCCGCTCGCGAGCCCGGTCGAAACCAGCGCGTGTGAAAGCGTCAACGAGATCCGCCAGCGCTTCGTCACGCCGGGCATGAGCCTGGGCGCGCTGTCACCGGAAGCCCATGGCGCGCTCAACATCGCCATGAACCGGATCGGCGCCAAATCGGTCTCTGGCGAAGGCGGCGAAGACCCGGCCCGCTACACGCCGCTGCCCAATGGCGACAATGAAAACTCGGCGGTCAAGCAGATCGCGTCCGGCCGGTTCGGCGTGACGGCGGAATATCTCAATCAGTGCCGGGAGATCGAGATCAAGGTCGCCCAGGGCGCCAAGCCCGGCGAGGGCGGTCAGCTGCCCGGCTTCAAGGTGACCGAGTTCATCGCGCGCATGCGCCACGCCACGCCGGGCATGACGCTGATCAGCCCGCCGCCGCATCACGACATCTACTCGATCGAAGACCTGGCGCAGCTGATCTATGACCTCAAACAGATCAACCCGTTCGCGCGGGTCTGCGTGAAGCTGGTCTCCGCCGCCGGCGTCGGCGCGGTGGCTGCGGGGGTGGCCAAGGCCGATGCGGACATCATTCTCATCTCCGGCAATGTCGGCGGCACCGGCGCCAGCCCGCAAACCTCGATCAAGTTCGCCGGCGCGCCGCTGGAGCTGGGGCTGTCAGAAGCCCATCAGGTGCTGTCGCTGAACGGTCTGCGCGAGCGGGTGACGCTGCGCGCGGATGGCGGCATCCGCACCGGGCGCGATATCGTCATCGCCGCCATGCTCGGCGCAGAGGAGTTCGGCGTCGGCACGACGAGCCTGGTCGCGCTGGGCTGTCTGATGGTGCGCCAGTGTCATTCCAACACCTGCCCGGTCGGGGTGTGCACACAGGACGAGGACTTGCGCGGGCGTTTCCCCGGCCTGCCCGATCACGTGGTCAATCTGATGACCTTCATCGCCCGCGACACGCGCGAGATTCTCGCCCGGCTCGGCGCGAAGTCGCTTGAGGACGTCATCGGGCGGGCCGATCTCCTCAAGCAGGTCAGCCGCGGTTCGGCCCATCTGGATGATCTGGACCTCAACCCGCTTCTGGTGCGCGTTGATCCGCATGCCCGCCCGCCGCGTTCCACCCGCACCCAGCGCAATGCGGTCGCGACCAGCCTCGATGAGCAGATCCTGAAGGACGCCGCGGCGGTCTTCACCCGGGGCGAGAAGATGCAGCTGGTCTATGATGTGAGAAACACCGACCGGGCCGTGGGCGCGCGGGTTTCCTCTGAAATCGTGCGCACTTTCGGCATGAGCGCTTTGGAGGAGGGCCAGCTTACGCTGCGTCTGCGCGGTTCAGCCGGTCAGTCGCTGGGCGCCTTCTCCGCGAAAGGTCTGGTGATCGATCTGGAAGGCGACGCCAATGACTATGTCGCCAAAGGCCTGTCCGGCGCGACCATCGCCGTGCGTCCCTTCGGCGGGTGCCGGGAGTTCCGAGCCGGCGACGCGATCATCGGCAATACCGTGCTCTATGGCGCCACAGCCGGGGCGTTGTTTGCCGCCGGCCGGGCCGGTCAGCGCTTCGCGGTGCGCAATTCCGGCGCGGACGTTGTGGTGGAGGGGTGCGGGACCAATGGGTGCGAGTACATGACCGGCGGGACTGCCGTGATCCTCGGCCCGGTCGGCGATAATTTCGCCGCCGGCATGACGGGCGGCGAAGCCTTCGTTCTGGACGAGGACGATCAGCTCGCACCCCGGCTGAACCCGGAAAGCGTGGTCGTTCTGGCGCTGGATGATGACGCCGAGGCGCGCTGCAAGGCGCTCATCGAACGCCACGCGGAGCTGACCGGTTCGCTGCATGCGGCCTCTCTCCTCAACGATTGGGGCCGCCGCAAGTCCGCCATCAAACATGTCGCGCCGATCGAAGCGATGAAGGGCGGCGAGCAGAAGCGGGCTTGATACGCCGCCGCGCCCTCCGTCGATTCGCCTGCATGCTTCGGTCTGGGCTGACCGGCGGAACATGCTAGCCTCACCATCATGAGTGCGCGCCGAATCCGTCTGGGCTCTGATGAAATCGCTTACCGGCTGACCCGGTCGGCGCGCCGTCGCACGATCGGGCTGAAAGTGGGCGGCGATGGCCTTACCGTGGTGTTGCCCGAGCATGTCCGTGAGCGTGAGGCGGAGCGCGCCGTGCGCGAGAAGCAGGCCTGGATCCTGTCAAAGCTGCGAACCGTCAGCGAGCGCCCTTTGCGCGAACCGCTTCGCGGCGTGCATGGCGAGGTCATCGCCTATCTCGGCGCGCCGATCACCTTGCGCGTGGAACCCGGCCCGCGCGCGCGCACCAGGACCGGTCTGCGCGGCGGGCATCTCGTCATCGAGCTGGATGAACGCCTCGATGGGGCGCTTCGGAGCGCCACGGTCGTGCGGGCGGTAAAGCGCTGGCGGCGCAGCCAGGCCCAGGCGCTGTTCGAACCGAAGCTTCACCATTACGCCGACCAGCTGGGCGCCCGCCTCAAGGGCGTTCTCATCCGTGAGCAGAAGGCGCGCTGGGGCAGTTGCTCCAGCGATGGCGTGATCCGGCTGAACGCCCGACTGCTCGGTCATGACGAGGCGCTGATCGATTATGTCTGCGCTCACGAGGCCTGCCATCTCATCGAGATGAATCACGGCCCGCGCTTCCACGCTCTGCTGGAGCGTCTCATCCCGGCCCACCGCGAACGCTCGCGAGCCCTGAAAGCCGCCCACCCGCCCGGCGCCGCCTATTAGCCGCAAAACCCGTCATCGAAGGCCGTCTCGAAGGACGCTGGATCAGAACGGTTTTACGGCCGCGAAGAAGCAGGTCATCGAGATCAGGATCCAGTAAACATACGCCACCGAGCGGCCGATCTTGATGGACCGGTCGAGCGTGGCTTCAACGGCTGCATCCGGGCCGCCCGCGAGCACGGCGAACATTTTCTGCCACTCATGCATGATGAGACGCAGGATCACCCCGATGATGAGCGCCAGACCGAAGGTCAGGATTTTCGCATCATACCAGTTGGTGCCGGCCATCGGCTCGCCATCCGGCGTCATGCCGAACGGGCCGTAGCCGAGCAGCGAGGTCACGCCGGAGCCGATCAGCAGCGGGATGAGGATGTAGCGGCTCCAGTCCTCAATGCCGGACAGGAGATTCCAGATCGGCTTGCCGCGCGTCGCGAAGGCGCCCCAGGTCACGCCCATCCAGGCCGCCCAGACCACCCACATCAGCACCAGCCAGGCGCCGCCGAGCGGCTGAACGCCCCACAGATAGCCCATGTGCAGACCCAGCGGCAGCAGCGAGATGATGCCGGTGCGCGCCATGATGTCGATGCGGTAGGCGGTCTCCATATGGCGCTGGCGTTCCTCCAGCGGGAGCCTGGTGTTGATCACCTTGTAGGAGGTCTGGAACACTCCCCACTCGCCGCCGAGCCAGTACACCATCGCCAGAATGTGCAGCCAGCGCAGGATTTCCAGCTCGTATTGACTGATGAAACCGATCATCGGCCCGCCTCCCCTTCAGCCCCGGCGCGTCTGTCTCGCACGCTTGGAGCGTTCGTATCAGGACCGCGAACACGGCCCGGTTCAAACCAAATGATATACCATTTGCCGATCAGCGCGAGACCCGGCGTCAAAGCCGCTTTGTCGCAGGGGCTTTGGCCGCCCTTTAACCGCCTCGCGCCCGCCGGAAGAGCAGGGTGTTTGCGCCGCCGAAGCGGGCTTTCTCAGGGCCGGTGAAGCCGCATTTTTCTGCGACGCGAACCGAAGCGGCGTTGTCCGGCGCGATGATGCAGACGGTCTCTTCCTCGGCGCGGTGAGCGTCGCACCAGGCGAGGATGGCTGTGACCGCCTCGGTGGCGTAGCCGCGGCCCGCGCGGTCTGTTGCGATGACCCAGCCGGCTTCCGGCGCGCCGTCTATCGACGGGCTGATCTCGCGTTTGAAGTCCGCCAGTCCGGATTCGCCGATAAAGGCGCCGGTCGCCTTTTCCTCCACCGCCCAATAGCCATAGCCCAGAAGCGCCCACAGGCCGGGATAGCGCAGCATGCGCTGCCAGGACTGGTTGGGCGAGGACGGGGCGCCGCCGATATGACGCACGATCTCAGGGTCGGCCCAGAGCCGGGCGGAGGCGGTGAAATCGGCGGCCGTGTGAGCGCGCAGGCGCAGCCGCTCGGTCTCGATGAGCGGTGCGGTCATGAGACTTACTCGCCGCCCTCGCGGGCTTCGCGCGCCATTTCGGTTTCCTGCGCCGGAGCAGCGAGCGCTTCGACCAGCACCACGTGGAACTCGCCCCAGCTGTTGTCGATGCGCGCATCGGCGAGCTCGCGATAGTCCGGGTCATTCCAGAAATCGCGCGCCGCCTGGGCGTTGGGCCAGCGGCTGATCACCATGGACTGGTATTCGGTCTCGCCTTCCAGCGTTTCGATATTTCCGGTCACGGCGACATACTCGCCGCCATGGCGCGCATAGAGCGGCGGCAGCTTAGCGGCGTAGCCCGCGCCGAAGGCGGGCCGGTCGAACACCGTGCCGGACACGATCATATAGGCACCGGCTTGAGGCGCGGCCTCTTCGTCCGGCGATTGGGCCAGAGCCGATCCGGTCGGCGCGCCATGGCCCATGATAAGGCCGAGCGCGAGGCCGGCGATGCCGGCGCCGGCGGCGATGAAAAGGCTGCGGGACAGGCTCATGAGGACGTCTCCAGTGATGTCGCGTCATTGCTGCGTTCACGCGCAGGCAGACGCCATAAGAAACACAATAGCAGGGGAAGCAGCCAGGGTGCAGCCCGCTCGAACGGATCGCCGGGAAGCTGGGCGAGATCGGCCAGCAGACGCGCCAGCCCTGTCACGCTATCGGTCGGGACCTGACCGAAAATGTAAAACAACACCGTCGCGCTGAAGCCCAGCACGATGGAGGCGAGGATGGCTTCGGCGCGCGGCTCCACCCCGGCGATGCGCGCCACGACGATCGGCCCGAAAGCCGCGCCCAGCGCCGACCAGGAGAAGAGGACGCGGTTGAACACGGTCGCTTCCACGCTGAGGGTGAGAATGACCGCCAGCGCGCAAATGCCCGCCATCACCACGCGGCTGACCAGCACTTCGCGGCCCTTCAACAGACGGATGAGGCGCATGTCGTGCGCCGCAGCGGCCGATGCGGCCACCAGAAGGGAGTCCACCGTGCTCATTACCGCTGAGAGCACGGCGGCGATGACGATGCCCGCCAGCACGGGCGGCAGGACCGCGCCGGCGATCTCGTAGAACAGGGTCTCAGAATTGCCCAGGGCGCCCAGAAGCGCCCGGCCGGACAGGGCGAGCGCAGCCATGCCGATATAGACCGCGACCGCCCAGATCATGGCGATGGCGAAGCCCTGACGTCGGGCGGTGTCGTCCTTGACCGCCATCAGGCGGGCCAGCAGGTGCGGCTGGCCGAACGTGCCCAGCCCGATCGAGGCGATGCCGAGCGCAAAGCCGGTAAAGACCAGCCAGGCGCGCCCGCCGAACGGATCCAGATAGCTCGCCGGCATGGTGGCCGAGAGCGTTTCGATCACGCCGGACGGACCGCCGGCGGCGATCAGCGCCAGCGCCGGAAGCAGCACCGCGATCAGCGCCATCATCGCGCCCTGCAGCGTGTCGGTGATCGACACCGCCCAGAACCCGCCCAGCAGCGCGTAGATCAGGATCACGCCCGCTCCGAGCAGAACGCTTTCGGTGCGCCCGAGCGCGAACTGGCTTTCAAACGCAATGGCCGCGGCGCCGAATTGCGCGGCGATGTAGAAGACGAAGGTGAACAGGACCAGCCCGCCCGCCAGCGCCGAGATCGCCGCCGCCCAGCCCGGTCCGGCGCGCGCAGCGAGGAAATCGCTCAAGGTGACATGGCCTTCAGTGGCGGTCTCTGCGCGCAGGCGCGGTCCGAACCAGAGCCAGACCACGACATAGCCGGCCCATATGCCCGGCACCATCCACAGTGCGGAAACCCCGACGGTGAAAACAAAGCCGGAAAATCCGATCAGCACCCAGGCTGAGGAGGTCGATGCTGCGTAGGACAGTCCCGCCACCCAAGGACCGAGCCCGCGTCCGCCGAGAAAGAAGTCCGATTCAGAGCGATTGAGTCTGGCCGCCCAGAGCCCGATCAGCACCAGAACGATCTTGTAGATGATGAGCGTCGCGAGCACGACGCCGCCGGCATTGTCTTCAGACCCCATGATCGGCGCGGCCATCCATCCCCAAATCGTCAGAGGCTGAAGCGTCTGACTGAGCGCATTAAAGCCGAACGCGCCGGAGGGTCAAAAGATATATCTTTTGCGTTTCCAGCCGCGTCTGATCGGTTAAGCTTGTCCGGACAAGGCGCGACGCCCGCGCTCGGACACAGTGTATTCGGGGAGACCATGATGACGACCAGAACGCTTTTCGCCGCTTTCAGCCTCACTGCCGCGCTGGGCCTGACAGGGTGTGGTCTGAGCGGGGCCGGCGCTGAAGACCCGGCCGTCCCGCATACCGAAACCGGAGCCTTCACCCAGGATGTGTTCGAGATCTGGGTGGATGCGCGCGCCGGGTCCGGCGATCCGGTCTACTGGTATTCCACCGGCACGGTGCGCGCCTATCCCTCAGGCGAGGTGATCGCCCATATGGAAGGGTATGACACGGCGGTGTCGCACCGGCCGGATGGCGAAGGCGCGCCGAGCGCGCATCAGTATAACCGCAAGGTCTATATCTTCCGCGACCCGCAGACCGGCGAGATCATGCGCGAGCGCAACGGCGTCCCGGTCGCGCCGATCTCCTATGACTATCAGTTCATCGACTACCGGGTGGAAGACGGTGAGATGATCGCCACGGTGGAGCAGGGGTCAGCCCCGCGCGTCCAGACGATTGAAGCCGAGCCGATGAGCTGGCGGCGGCTTGGCGACAGCTATGTCTTCACCGCGCCGATCTTCCTGGACTTTCCTATCCCAGGTACGGATCGCCGCGTGCAGGCCTGGGAGAATTATGACTTCTTCATCCAGCCTGAAGGCTCGGTCGGCGAGCCCCATCAGCTCAGCTGGGCGCGGATCGGCCAGCTGCCGGCCTGGGGCGGCGGTCAGGTCGCGGTGATGCACATGATCACGTGGCGGCTGGAAGACTATGAGGATGTTCCGGAGGCTTTTCGCGTCTATGTCGAGGCTGAGGCCCCGCTCTGGCGCAATCCGCCGGCTGATCTTGATGAGATCCGCCAGCTTCAAGCCGGTTCGGAGTAGACCGTCATGACCGATATCAGTCGCCGCAATCTGTTCTACGCCGCCTGCGCGATGAGCGCTCTGGCCGCCGCGCCCGCTGCGCGAGCTCAGGAGAGCGAGGCCGCTTCAGACCCGGCCGCCAGCCCGCTGCCCGACCGGGGGCTTGACCCCAATGTGCGCGCCGACGGCGATTATGCGAAGGTCGCGCTCGCCAAGCCGGTGGTGCGTCTTGGGGTCGTTCAGAGCCGGGTGCGCGGCGTTGAAACCCGGTCCGCGCGCGAGCTGACCCGCACCAAGCGGGAGAATCTGGCTCACCTGCTTGATCTGATCGACGGGGCTCAGGGCTGGGGCGGGACCAAGGACATATTGTTCTTCCATGAGTTCCCGATCACCGGCTATCGCGCCAGCTGGGGTCGGGAAGAAGCGGTCCGCGCGGCCATCGAAATCCCGGGCGAAGAAACCGCAGCGGTCGGCGCCAAAGCGCGCGAATACGGCTGCTATATCGTGTTCGGCTCATACGCGAAGGACCCTGACTGGCCTGACCATCTTCTGTCGATCACCACCATTATCGGCCCCGATGGCGAGATCGTCGACAAGCACTGGAAGGCGCGCAATATCAAGGGCGTGTTCGGGCCGGGCTTCGAGCTGTTCACCACCACCATCTATGATGTGCTGGACCGCTATATCGAGATGTACGGGCTGGATCATGTCATGCCGGTCACGCGCACCCCGCTCGGCAATATCATCACCAGCTCGGTGCAGCGCGAGCCGGAGCTGTTCAGAGCTTTTGCGATGAAGGGCGGAGAGATCTTCCTGCGCACCGCGACCGGCGGTTTCACGCCCGTCGATATCCAGGCGACTAGCCTGTATAACGGCGTCTACACCGCCATCGTGAACAATGCGGTCAGCCCCGGAAATCCGGGCTTCCTGCCCGATAACGGCTCAGCCGGCGGCTCTGCGGTCTACGGCCCGGACGGGGCGATGATCGGCGAAGCCAATTCTGAACACGAGACCATCGTGACGGTGAACATTCCCATGGCCAGCTATCGCCAGCGCCATGTCATCCCTTACGTGCATATGGATCTCTACCGACCCATCTTCGACGCCTATCGCAATCGCTTCCCGCCCAACCTGTTTGAGGAATACTTGCCGAGCGATACTGCGGACTCGGCCCGTTTCCTCGCCGACAAGGGCGTGTGGGCGATGGATCAGCGATGACCAATTCTGGTGTTTTCACGGCGAAGGCCGGGACCCAGATGTGTGCCGAGCGCCAGCGATTGAAGCTGGCGTGCGATTATGACTGGATCCCGGCCTTCGCCGGGAAGACGCCGGTAGGGAAGGGGAGACTTCCATGTTGATTGGCCCAGTAAGCCTGCTTCTCCTCGCCCAGGCCGCAGCACCGGCCGTCGAACTCGCCGCCATGCTGGAGGGCGCGTGGGACAACGCCGCCCAGATCGAGACCGAAGCCGATCCGGCGCGCCCGCACCTTTTCGTGGTCCATCACGGCTTTGAAAGCGAGGCCGCGCCCGGCGCTCTGGTCTACGCCCAGCTCAATGTCGGCGGGCCGGACGGCGATATCTATCGCCAGCGCGTCTACGCCTTCACCGAGGGCGAAGGCGGCGGCGTCGCCATGGCGGCCTATGAGTTCGCCGAGGCGGAAGATTTCGCCGATGCGCACGCTGCGCCGGAGGCGCTCGCCTCGCTCACGGCTGAGGATCTCATCCGCTTTGATCCGGGTTGCGATTTCGCCTGGGTGAAGCAGGAGGAGACGTGGACCGGTTCGATCGAAGACGGCGCCTGCGTGCGCACATCGCGGCGCTCGGGCCGGGACATGGTGATTCTCGGCGAGTTTTCGATCAGCGAAACCCGCTTCACCCACTCAGAAGCCGGCCGCTTCGCCGATGACGGCCAATGGGTGTTCCAGCCGCCGAACGGCGTTCCCAATCTCTATGACCCTTTTCCACAGCCCTGAAGACCTGAAATGACCGACACGCCCCGACTTGAGCCGACCATGGTTCGCTCCGACAAGACTGCGCGCGAAATCTTCGAGGAGGTGCGCGCCAATCCGGCCCGTGCGCGCTTCGGCTTCGGCGAGAAGCTCGCCATCATCAATGTCGATCCGCAAAAGTCCTATACGCGGCCGGACCTGTTCCCGAAGACCGCCTATGTGACTGATCCCGATCAGCTCCACCACATCAACGGAATTTCCAGAGCTGCGCGCGCCAAAGGCTTGCCGGTTGTGTGGACCCATGTCGCCTATATGGACGACGCCGCTGACGCCGGCGTCTGGGGTACGCGCACCGATACGCCCGACAGCCTGCAGAACATCAAGTACGGTTCGGAGCGCCACGCTTTCGATGACCGTGTGGAGATCGATCACGCGGTCGATGCGGTCTACACCAAGCGGATGCCGTCAGCCTTCTTCGAGACGCCGCTGGCGAGCTTCCTCACCTGGTACAGGGTTGACACTGTGGTGATCACCGGCGGGTCGACATCCGGCTGTGTGCGCGCGACGGCGGTCGATGCGCTGAGCCACGGCTATCGCACCATCGTTCCGATGGAGTGCGTCGCCGACAAGCATGAGAGCTATCACTTCGCCAACCTCACCGATCTGCAGCTGAAATACGCCGACGTGGTGGAGGCAGCTGAGGTTTATGCCTGGATCGAGGGGTATTCAGGATGACCGGTCAAACCTGTCATCCCAGACAAGCGTCAGCGCGACCCGTGACCCAGTCCGGTTGCTCTGAACCGGAAGGCTCAAACTTCGCAGTCACGGAATGGGTCCCGGCTCAAGGCCGGGACGACAAGGCGGGCAGGGCGGCGCCATGATCGCCGACCCCAATCTCTATGATTACAGCCCGTATCGGAACCGGCCGAAAATCCGCTGGCCGGGCGAGAAGAAGCTCGCCTTCTGGATCGCGCCGAATACTGAATTCTACGAGTTCGATCCGCCGAAAAACCCCAGGCGGCCCGGCTGGCCGCGCCCGTCGCCGGACGTGACGGGGTATTCCCAGCGCGATTACGGCAACCGGGTCGGCCATTGGCGGTTGATGGAGCTGATGGACAAGTACGCGCTTCGAGGCTCGGTCAGCCTGAACGTGGCGATGTGCGATCACTGCCCGGAGATCATCGAGGCCTGCAATGCGCGCGGCTGGGAGTTCTTCTCCCACGGCATCTACAATACCCGCTTCTCCTATGAGATGGACGAGGCGCAGGAGCGCGCGGTCATCGAAGACTCCATCCGCACGGTTCAGGACGCGACAGGCCAGCGCATACGCGGCTATCTCGCCCCGGCCCTGACCCATACCGAACGTACGCTGGATCTGATCGCGGAGTATGACTTCTGGTATACGTGCGATCTGTTCCAGGACGATCAGCCCCAGCCGGTCAAGACCAGGACCGGGCGGTTGTGCTCCATGCCGTATTCGCTGGAGGTCAATGACGTCATCACCTATGGCGCGCTGGCCATGGATCCGTGGCGCTATGCCGACGTGCTCAAACGCCAGTTCGATCAGCTCTTGAAGGAAAGCGAGGAGAGCGGCGCGGTGATGTGCATCCCTCTGCACGCCTATCTCGTCGCTCAATCTCACCGCATCCGCCCGTTCGAGGAGGCGCTCGCCCATATCCGCGCTCATGACGAGGATGTGTGGTTCGCCACCGGCTCTGAGATCGCGGCGCATTACCGCGAGCACTATTGGGACGCGACGCAGGATGACCTCGCCGCCAAAGGGCTGACGCGCGGCGGAACCGGGTTTGGCGCGGAGGCGCGCTCATGACCCTGCCATCCAGCTATCTCGATTACCCGAAGCGTCGCCACGGTCAGGACATGGATCGCCATGACTGGCGCCTGGCGAAGGAACGCGCGCGGGTGGAGCTGAAAGATAGGGCTAAGCTCGCTGCGGCGATCATCGTGCCGTGCGAGTTTCACCCGATCAATCCGGCCAAGGACCCGTTCAATCACCCCCACGGAATGATCACGCCCTATCCGGATCTTCGCCACTTCACGACGCGCGATTACGGCAATCGCGTCGGTGTGTTCCGGATTTTGAACGTGCTGAAGGCCGTCGGCGTCACCGCAACCTTCCCGGTCAGCGCCGCGCTTCTCACCCGAGCCCGGCCGCTCATGGATGCCATCATCGAGGATGGACATGAAATCGCCTGCGCGGGACTGCATGGCGACGCCATCCATCACTCTGGACTGCCCGAAGAGGACGAGCGAACCATGATCGCTGAGGCCCGCGCCGCGTTCGACGCTGCAGGCCTGAACCCGACGGTCTGGATGAGCCCGGCCCGGCAGGAGAGCTTCAACACGCCGGACCTCTTGGCCGAGGCCGGTTTCACCACCGTGCTGGACTGGGAGACCGATCAGATCCCGCTTGCGATGCGCACCGCTCATGGGCCGCTGACCGCCCTTCCGGTTCATAACGAGCTTGATGATTTCAAGCTCCTGATCGAGCGCAAGCAGGCTGAAGAGGTCTGGGCGCGGCAGATCCTGGAAGCGAAGGATTTCCTGAAATCAGAGCATGAGCGCTATGGCGCGCAGGTGCTCGGTTTAACCCTGACGCCCTTCGTCGCCGGCCAGCCGTTTCGAATCCCCGCTCTGGAATCTCTGATCGACGGTCTGGCGCGCGATGAAGCGGTCTGGTGCGCCGGGGCGAGCAAGATTGTCGAAGCGTTCGAAGGGTAATGGCTGTCATTCCGCCCAGGCGGCCATCCACCGACAGCGCGAACCGATGAGCGTCTGGCGGCGGGATGCGGTAGCGCATTGAGCCAGCTGCGCACGCTGCGAAGTTTCCCACAGCTAACCGGGCTAACCAATCGGCAGGACTGTTTAACGAGTCCGTCCCCGGAGCGTTCTCTGGTAAGGTTTTGTTTACCAAAAAAACCGGTTTCCGGGCCTTGGAGGCGTTGACGGGCGCAAATCACCTTAGCACTATATGTTGCGGTTTCCGGGGGAGACCGCACAGCATATATAGGTTTTGACCGCAGCGCTTGGGCGTTCGCCCTCACGCATCAAAGACTTGCGCGCTGCCTTCTACGGAGTGTTCCACATGACGCCTCTCGATCAGGGCGCCCAGGCCGTATCCGCCAGCGAAGCGCGTCGCGGCAAGCCGAAAGCGGTGAATCTGCGTGTTGTGGACAAGATTGTCACCGATCCGTCGCGTGACGCATTTCTGACCGAATTTGGCAAGAAAACGCTGATCGACCGCTATCTGCTGCCGGGCGAGTCCTTCCAGGACATGTTTGCGCGCGTTTCGGTCGCTTTCGCTGACGACATCGATCACGCCCAGCGCCTGTACGACTACATGTCGAAGCTCTGGTTCATGCCGGCCACGCCGGTTCTGTCCAATGGCGGGGCTGAGCGCGGCCTGCCGATCTCCTGCTTTCTGAACTCGGTCGCCGACAGCCTGGACGACATTGTCGGCACCTGGACGGAAAATGTCTGGCTCGCCTCCAATGGCGGCGGCATCGGCACCTATTGGGGCGGCGTTCGTTCGATTGGCGAGAAGGTCGGCCAGAATGGGCAGACCTCCGGCATCATACCCTTTATCCGCGTGATGGATTCGCTCACCCTGGCGATCTCGCAGGGCTCGTTGCGCCGCGGTTCTGCGGCCTGCTATCTGGATGTGCATCACCCGGAAATTGAAGAGTTTCTGGAAGTGCGCAAACCGTCCGGCGACTTCAATCGCAAGAGCCTGAACCTGCACCACGGCGTGAACATCTCCGACGCTTTCATGGATGCGGTTCGCGCTGACGAGGAGTTCGGGCTGATCTCGCCGAAGACCGGCGAGGTGGTGAAGACCGTCTCCGCGCGTAAGCTGTGGCAGAAGATTCTGGAGCTGCGCCTGCAGACCGGCGAGCCCTACATCATCTTCTCCGACACCGTGAACAACTCCATGCCGGTGCACCAGCAAAAGCTCGGACTGAAGGTGCGCCAGTCCAATCTGTGCTCGGAAATCATGCTGCCGACCGGTGTGGACCATAATGGCCGCGACCGCACGGCGGTGTGCTGCCTGTCTTCGCTCAACGCGGAGAAATTCCCCGAGTGGAAGGATGACGAGCGCTTCCTCGACGACGTGTTCCGCTTCCTGGACAATGTGCTGCAGGACTTCATCGATCGGGCGCCGCCTGAGATGGAGCGGGCGGTCTATTCAGCGCTGCGCGAGCGCTCGGTCGGGCTGGGGCTGATGGGCTTCCATTCCTATCTGCAGGCTCAGGGCGTGCCGTTTGAATCGGCCATCGCCAAGTCGATCAATCTGCGCCTGTTCAAGCATATCCGTCAGGCCGCAGATAAGGCGTCGGTGAAGCTGGCCGAAGAGCGCGGCGCCTGCCCGGATGCGGAGGAGCAGGGCATCAAGGCGCGCTTCTCCCACAAGCTGGCGATTGCGCCGACCGCCTCGATCTCGATCATTTGCGGCGGCACCAGCGCAGGCATCGAGCCGATCCCGGCCAATGTCTACACTCACAAGACGCTGTCAGGTTCCTTCACGGTGAAGAACCCGCATCTTGAGACCGTGCTGGACGAGAAAGGCGCCAATACGCCGGGCGTCTGGGCTACGATCCTGGAGCATGAAGGTTCGGTCCAGCATCTCGACATCCTCAGCGAGGACGAGAAGGCGACCTTCAAGACCGCGTTTGAGCTCGATCAGCGCTGGGTCATCGAGCATGCCGCCGACCGCACGCCCTATATCTGCCAGTCCCAGTCGCTCAACATCTTCCTGCCGGGAGATATCGATAAATGGGACCTTCACATGCTGCACTGGAGCGCGTGGGAGAAGGGCGTGAAATCGCTGTATTACTGCCGCTCCAAATCGGTCCAGCGCGCCCAGTTCGCCGGGTCGGGAGACAAGTCCGACATCGAACGCTCCGTCGAGGCGGCGGCGAAAACCGACTATGAAGAATGCCTCGCCTGCCAGTAGGGCCGGTTATCCGCACATCGCGAAATTGGGGCCGGATGTCGCATCCGGCCCTTTTCTTTTGCAATTCAGACCTTTGGTGAAAAGATTAACGCTTGAAGGGCGAATTTAGGCGTTGGAAACCAAATCATCGCCTCATTTGGGGTCAGACTATCGCCAAATATGCTATACACTCTTTCCAACGAGGAAGGGCGCAGCTGACGAGGTCCTGATGACCAGACGTCGCAAAATCGAGCTGACAAGCGCCGGGCTGATCGCGACGATCAGCCTGTTCGCCGCCTTTGCACCGGCCGGACAGGCGCGGCTAAGCGCGCCGTCCGAAGAAGCCTCCGCCATGATCATGGGCCCGCTTCTGGCCGAGTACGGCATTGCCGGTCGCGGCGAACAGCCGGCGGCCCGCGCACCGAATGCGCGCCAGTTCACCAACGAAGTTGATCGCGGACTGGCCTGGTCGCAGGGCCGCGGCGCGGACGCTGAAGCGTCCCGCTTCGCCCGCTCCGTCATTGATGCGCGCGCCTCCGCGCCGGCCCAGAGCGGCCAGGGCATGGAATCGCTCGCCGCCTTTTCCGGGCGCAGCGCCGTGCTCGCCGAACGCGCCGATGGCGGTGGCCAGCTTCTGGTGGCGGTTTACGATTCGTCGGATACCGAGGGCGTCGTAAACGCGTTCCAGTCTGACTATGTCGAAGCTGGCGGTCTGGTGCTCGCCGGTGAGCGGCCCGATCAGCGCGCTATGGCGCTGCGCTATGAGGCGCGACTGGATTCGCCGGGCGGGTTTGATGGTCTTGATATCGGGTTGAGCCCGCGCGCCGGGGTCAGCTTCTCCGATACGAGCGCAGCCGCCGAAGCCGGCGCCACGCTGCGTCTCGGTCAATATCTTGGCGAGTATGACGGCTCGTCGCGTCCGGCGTGGTGGTTCTTCGCCGGGGCGGATCGTCAGGCGCTCCTGTTTGATCCCTCAGACGGGTTTGATCTGCGTGAAGCCTTCACCATGGAACCTTACGCCGTGGTGGGAGACGCCCAGGCCGGTGTTGCGGTGCGGATGGGCGCGGCGGATATTTCGCTCGCCTATATCCACCGTGAAACGGTCTACTCGCTTCCAAACGATTCCTGGGAGACGTCTGAGGGCTTCGCCGCCTTCACGCTCAGCTTCCAGCGCTGAGCGCGGCGTCCAGATCCGACCAGAGATCTTCCACATCCTCCAGCCCGACGGAAAGCCGGATGAGCGCATCGTCGACGCCGGCGGTCTGACGCGCCTCAGCACTCATTGAGGCGTGGGTCATCAGCGCGGGGATGTTCGCCAGGCTTTCAGTTCCGCCCAGCGACTGGGCCAGGGTGAAAAGCTCAAGCCCGGACACTATGGCGCGCGCGCGGTCCGGTCCGCCTTTCGGTTCGAAGCTGATGAGGGGGCCGAAGCCGGATTGCTGCGCTTTCGCCAGCGCGTGTCCAGGATGAGTCGGCAAGCCGGGATAGTCGACGCGTACAACATCGCTTCGCCGGGCCAGGCGCTGCGCGATCTCAAACGCTGCTGCGCTCTGGGCCCTGGCGCGCACCGTCAGGGTACGAAGGCCGCGCAGCGCCAGGAAGGCGTCGAACGCGCCGCCCGTGACGCCGGCAGCGTTCGCCCACCAGCTATGGCGTTCAATCGTTTCGGTGTCACGCGCGCACAGCACGCCGCCAACCATGTCGGAATGCCCGTTGAGCATTTTCGTCACCGAGGAGACGACCAGGTCCGCGCCCAGCGAAAGCGGGCGCTGCAGCGCCGGGGTGAGTACGGTATTGTCCACCGCGACAATCGCTCCGGCGGCATGTCCGAGCACGCAGCTGGCCTGAATATCGGTGATGCGAAGTCTCGGGTTGGACGGCGTCTCAAGGAAAAGCAGAGCCGCGCCCGGCGCCAGAGCGTTTTCCAGCGCGTAAAGATCGGTGCAGTCGGCATAGATGATGTTGAAACGTCCACCAGCGGCGCGCGCATTGAACAGGCGCTGGGTTCCGCCATAGCAATCATGGGCCGCCACGATGCGAGCGCCGTAGGGCAGGTCGTTCAGGAGCAGATCAATCGCGGCCATGCCGCTGGCGGTCACCACCGCGCCGGCCGCGCCCTCCAGGCTCGCCAGCGTCTGTTCCAGAAGCGACCGGCTGGGCTGGGCGGTTCGTGCATAGTCAAAGGCGCCGGGCGCTGAAGGATCGGCGCGTTCATAGGCTGATGATACCGAGATGGGGGCGATCACGCCGCCATGACCGGGATCGGCCTTGACCCCGGCGCGAGCTGCAAGGGTGGCCAGGCGCAGCGGCTCGCTCACAGGCTGGCCTCCAGAAAGCCATTGATCAGCTCGGCTTCCTTTAAGAACGCGTCATGGCCGTACACGCTGGAGATTTCAACATAATCGGCCCCGAGCGCCAGCGCGGTCGCACGGGTGTCCTCCACCGGGATGAGGGTGTCCTCGCCGACGCCGAGCAGGCTGGCGCGCGCCCTTATCAGGCCAAGGTCAAGCTGAACCGCGTCGAGCGAGCGTGAAAGCGCCAGAAAGCGCTGGGGCGGCGTCCGTGCAGCGTATTCGCGACCGCGCGCGGCGAGATAGGCGTTCACATCGCTCGGCAGGGCGTTGTTGCCGGGCAGGCCGTCAAAGCGCTCGCGAAACTCTGCGCGCGTGCGGTAGGTCGTCATGGCGAGCCGTCTGGCGAGATCGAGCCCGTCGCGACCGTCGCCGTGTTGCAGGGCGAGGCGGACGATGTCGCGCTGGATGCCGCGCAGCGCGCTCGCCATCGGATCCGGGCGGGCCGCTGTGGAGATCGCTGCCAGCTTGGTGACCCGCTCCGGTGCGCGGGACGCAATCGCAAGTCCGACGGCCCCGCCATAGCTCGCCCCGGCCACCGAAAAACGCTCAATCCCGGCAGCGTCCGCGATCGCGATCGCGGCCTCGGCCTGGTCCTGCACGGTGGGAAAGGGATCAACCGTTTCGCCAAGGAAATCCATGGAGAGGATGGCGCGGCGGGTCGGGTCGAGGGCGCCGCCCGCCCCGGTCGCCAGCGGCCACCAGCCCTTGCCGGCCTCATCGGCGCTGACCCGGCGGTCGGCGGAAATCCCGCCCAGGGCGAAGACGGTCCCGCCGGCGCCTTCTCCGGTCAGCCGCCCCGTGACAGGCAGGCGGCGTCCGCCGATCCGAACGCTTGTGTGGATATCGCGACAGGCGGTGTGGGCGGTGATCGCGGGCAGGCGCGAGGGGTTGGCGGTTCGGGCGATGGCGTTCATCGTACAAGCATCCCGTGTCGGGCGGACGTCGGGTCGCAAGATCGCCTGTTGCGTGAAACGAGACCCGAAAGGCCGGGCGCGGGCAGGCGATCCGCCGGATCGCCAGTCATCTCTCGCTTCGCTTTAGCCGCACTTGTTTCCCGCGCCCGCAAGCTGAAGCTCAAATCGGCGCGAAGAAAGACATAAAGATGTCTTTATATCTTCGCAAGCGATTTCTTGTTCATGTTCATGCGCGTTTTGGCCGGAGACGAGAAGGCCCACTGCTCCGGCTTGTGGAAAAACGGCTTGTTTGTCCACAAGGGGTGGACGTTAAGCCGGTGTTCACCACAATATCTTGTCTTGGCTCTACGACGCGCCATCTCGTGAGTCGGAACCAGACGAGGACGATTTCCATGACCCCTGCCAGCGACCGCCCCGGCCTGCTGACCCCGAGCTTCTCCTACAAGCCGTTCCGCTATCCGTGGGCGTATGACTTCTGGAAGATCCAGCAGCAGGTGCACTGGCTGCCGGAAGAGGTTCCGCTGGGCGAAGACTGCAAGGACTGGGCGACCAAGCTGACGGATAAGGAGCGCAGCCTGCTGACGCAGATCTTCCGCTTCTTCACCCAGTCCGATGTCGAGGTCGGCGCGAACTACATGGAAAACTACATGCCGCTCTTCAAGCCGGTTGAAGTGCGCATGATGCTGGCCGCCTTCTCCAACATGGAGACGGTGCATATCGCCGCCTACGCGCTGCTGCTGGAAACCATCGGCATGCCGGACACCGAATTCTCCGCCTTCATGGAGTATGAGGAGATGGCGGCCAAGCATGATTATCTCGGCAAGTTCGGCGTGGAGACCGACCGCGACATCCTCACCTCGATGGCGGTGTTCGGCGGCTTCACCGAGGGACTTCAGCTCTTCGCCAGCTTTGCGATGCTGATGAACTTCCCGCGCTTCAACAAGATGAAGGGGATGGGCCAGATCGTGTCCTGGTCGGTGCGCGATGAGTCGCTGCACTGCGAGGGCATGATGAAGATGTTCCACACCTTCGCCGAAGAAAGCGGCGCGCTGACCGCAGGGGTGAAGGATGATATCGCCGATTGCTGCAAGACGGTGGTCAACCTGGAAGACAAGTTCATTGAGCTCGCCTTCGAGGCCGGCGAGGTGGAAGGCATGACGCCGGGCGATATCAAGCAATACATCCGCTACATCGCCGACTGGCGCATGAAGCAGTTGAAGCTGCCCACCATCTACGGTGTTGAAGAACACCCGATCCCGTGGCTGACGGAGATCCTCAACGGGGTGGAGCACGCCAACTTCTTCGAGGCGCGCGCGACCGAATACTCCAAGGGCGCCACCAAGGGCGACTGGCACGGCGATGAGGGCGTGTGGGCATCCTTCGACAAGATGCAGGTCACCGGAACCGGCGGCACGCTGCCGGCGGAGTAGGGCCCTCGGTCACACGGCCTGTCATCCCGGCCTTGAGCCGGGACCCATTCCGCGAATTTCGCGCATCATCCCTACGGTTCAGACCAACCGGAATGGGCCCGGGGTCTTCGCTGCGCTTCGCCCGGGATGGCATTCTGTGCGAGATCTCTCACGCACTCTGCCATGCTACCCGGCGCGACGGCGTCGGCGGATGGCTCGTCAGCCTTCGTCTTCGGTCTCGTGGGCGCGTTCCTCATCGGTGCGCATGTCCTCGCCCCAGATCGGCGCGGGGCGTTCCAGATCACCGCGAATGCCGCAGGCTGAGAGCGCCAGAGCGCCGGCCAGCAGCAGTGCGAGCGCGCCGGCCCGGTTCAGCTTTGAGTTCGTCATCTGATACGCTCCGTCAGGTTTCGCCGAGCCGGGTCTTCCAGGCCTCGATCTGTTCGCGTACGCGCACCGGGGCGGTCCCGCCCAGGCTGGTGCGGCTGTCCATGGATGCGCGCGCGGACAGGACTTTGAACACGCGCTCATCAATTCCGTCTTCGATGGCCTTCAACTCGTCCAGCGTCAACCCGCTTAAGGGCGCGCCCTTGGCTTCAGCCGCCTTCACAGCCGCGCCGGCGACATGGTGGGCGCGCCGGAAGGGCAGGTTCAGCTCCCGCACCAGCCAGTCGGCCAGATCGGTCGCATCGGAGTAAGCTTCGCCCGCGGCCTCTTCCAGAGCCTCGCGGTTGAAGCTGAGATCGCCGGCCATGCCGGTCATCGCCGCCAGAGCCAGCTCCAGATCGTCAAAGGCCTCGAAGACGAAGGCCTTGTCCTCCTGCAAATCCTTGGAATAGGCGAGCGGCAATCCCTTGCAGACCAGGATCAGCCCCTGCAGCGCGCCGGAGATCCGCCCCGGCTTGGCGCGCACCAGCTCGGCGGCGTCGGGATTGCGCTTTTGCGGCATGATGGACGAACCGGTCGAGTAGGCGTCGGTCAGCGCCGCAAAGCCGAAGCGGCGCGAGCACCACAGCACGATCTCTTCAGCGAAGCGCGACAGGTTCACCGCCGTGATCGCAGCAGCGCTGAGCGCTTCCAGCGCGAAATCGCGCGAAGAGACCGCGTCCAGCGAATTGGCCATCGGGCGGTCAAAGCCCAGCGCCTTCGCTGTCATCTCGCGATCAATCGGAAAAGCGGTGCCGGCGAGCGCTGCAGCGCCCAGCGGGCTTTCATTCAGGCGCCGGCGCGCGTCGGCGAAGCGGGACTTGTCGCGTTCGGCCGCCTCCACCCAGCACAGAAGATGATGACCGAGGCTGACCGGCTGGGCGGTCTGCAAATGGGTGAAGCCGGGCATGACCCAGTCGGCATGAGCGTCAGCCTGCGCCACCAGGGCGCGCTGATAGGCGCCAAGCTGGCTTTCGGCGCGCGCGCACGCCTCGCGCAACCAGAGCCGGAAGTCCGTGGCCACCTGATCATTGCGCGAACGCGCGGTGTGCAGCCGGCCCGCCGGTTCGCCGATGCGGCGCTTCAGCTCCGCCTCGATATTCATGTGAATGTCTTCCAGCGCGGCGGACCATTTCACCGTGCCGGCGCGGATATCGGCGAGGATGGATTGCAGTCCTTTACGGATTTGCGCCTCGTCCTCGCTTGAAATCACCCCGCAAGCGGCCAACATCGCAGCATGGGCGAGCGATCCGGCGACGTCCTGCTCAGCCAGACGCTGATCGATATCGATGGAGGCGTTGATCGCCTCCATGACGCCTGAAGGCCCAGTGCTGAACCGGCCGCCCCACATGTCCCGCCCGCCGGCGGGGTTCGAGTTTTGATCGCCAGGCTCGCTCATGAAAGCCAGTGCTCGCTTGCTAGGAAATTGAAGACGACATGACGGATGACACACAAGAGCCGCCGATGAAACCGCGAAAAGACGCCGAGGCGTCCGGCGAGCTGCCGCTGCGTCCGGCCATCATCACCGCCATTGTCGTCGGCGCGCTCGGCGTTCTGTACGTGCTCTTCTCCTCCTTCGGGACCGCCAGCAGCGATCCGCTGGGCAGCTTCGCCACCGGCGAGATGCGCACCTTCCGCAGCGCCGAGACTGTCCCGCCTCAGCCTTTGACCACGCTGGCGACCGCCGACGGCTCGGAAATCACGCTGGCCGACAAGCGCGGCAAGATCCTGCTAGTGAATTTCTGGGCGACCTGGTGCGCGCCCTGTGTTGAGGAAATGCCCTATCTCGACACGCTGCAGGCTCGTTATGGCTCGGAGGATTTCGAAGTCGTCGCGGTGTCGATGGATACTCAGCGCGCCGATGCAGCGGAGTTTCTGCGCCGGCATGAGCTGACCCACCTGGCCCTCTATCACGACCCGTCGCTGACCATCGCCTTCGCCGCCGGCGCGCCCGGCCTGCCGGTGACGATCCTGTATGACCGCCATGGCGGCGAGATCGGCCGGCTTCAGGGCGAAGCCAAATGGGCCAGCGACGACGCCTTCGCCCTCATCGAAGCGGCGCTGGCGCGGTATTGAGACAGGGAGCCGCCCAAACGATCCGTTCAGTCGCTACAACGCGCCAACCATTCCGCCAGCGAAATTTCATCGTCGCCATTCGTATCGAATAGGTCGAAGAGACCACCAATTGGGGTGCCGTCGAAGGCAGCACTATACTCGTCTCTACTTAACGATCCGCTCCCGTTTGTATCAGCTGCCGCGAAGAGGTCTTCGCACGCGCCTCGAGCTGCAGCTTCAGGTGCAATTATTAAAGCACCTGAGAACACTGCAGCCGCCACTGTAATATTCGTCCAGTTTTTTAACATCAATGGCATTTTCCCCTCCTGGATTTTGCCTGTAGTAAACTATCAGTTCTACCAAAAAACTGTAGCAACATATAATATATTGATAAATTTCTGATTTAGCTCAAGTAATTACTATAAAATGCAAGCCATTCGCCTATCGATATTAAGTTGTCATTGTTGGTGTCCAAGTAGGAGAATGCGTTTGATGCATTTGAAAAATATAGAGACAAAACCGTTGCATCAAAAGCGAGAACAAACTCTTCTATACTTAAGTATTCAGTTGCGTTTGTATCGAAAAGATCAAATACATACACCCACACTTCTTCACTTTCCGGTATGATTAAATCCCATGCTTTTGCAGGCATGCTCTGGAAAACCCATACAAGTATCAGCATGGAAAGCGACGCAAGCTTCACTGTAAATTTGTTCATTTGTATCATCCTCAGTGCGGACCCTCACCAAATTCAAGGTAGCGCACTCAACATGAAAATACAACATTCAGGATATTTCTTGGCAACTAAAGATAAAACGTGGAAATGTATATCTACAACTTTAAGGATCCATAGCTGCGACTATGGATGAGATTTAATGGAGGGCTGTTGACTCACTTACGTCATATGTAACGCGTTCGTTTGTGATTGGGGTGGCTTGAGACTGTTGTTTGCTCTCATTCCATTTTTTGATTTATCGCATTCAGGGTCCAAGCTTTCGTTGGGTCGAGGTTGGGGTAGATAACGTATTGAGCCTCGCGCGCAGCAATATCGAGTTTTACTGGCGACAGACCTTCACCACGGTCTTCATCCTGGCGTTCGTTGGGCTGCTGATTTTTCATCAGGTCGGCGGGGTGGTGGGGCAATGGCGCACGCTCGGCGTTGTGGAGCGCGAGGTGACAGCCGATCTTGTGATCGGGGCGGCGTCTTCAGCGAACAGGCCCATGAATCCACTTGGGCCGCGCACTCCCCCGGGCGTTCGTCCGCTCACGCTTACACATCCGAATGTCGCTTACATTGAAGGATATCAGCACTGGGGAGGCCGCGCATCCTATCGCGGCCTGACCACTGATCGGCCGCGCTTGATTGATCTGGATCTTTCAGAGCGATCCCTGATGTTTCCGCGCAGCGTACCGCCTGAAACACGTGAATTGCTGGCCCGTTCGGGCGTCGTGGCTGTGAACCAATCCTTCGCCAACCGCTTTGATGTCAAACTCGGCGACGTGGAAACCATTGATGATGAGCTGGTCCAGATTGTGGCCATCCTCAACGTCTATGAAGGCCTGGGGGCCATTATACTTCGTGGGCCGTCGATGAGCGTTTCGACCGGGCCGAGCATGCAGCAAGTGGAATCGGTTCTCCAACGTGAGCTCGGCGTGAGCTTCGGCTTTAGCGATGATCGCGGCCTGCTTCTGAAACTGCAAGATCCGTCTATTGTTGAAGAAACAGCCGCAGAGCTACGCACGCTTCTGCCGCGCTCGGTACGGGTGTTGTCGCCCGAGCAGCTCATCACCGCGACGGGCCTTGCGCAGTTGGCCAATGATCGCCGGATACGATCCTTCCTAGTCACCGCCGCCTTCACCGTGTTGATCTGCGCCATCATTGCTGCCCAGACATTGCGCGGAGCGATCCTGACCCATCGCGACCAGTATGGCGCGCTGATGGCGCTTGGAATTAGTCGCTGGCGGCTGGTTCGCACCGCCATGGAAACCGCCTTGTGGATCGGCGTGCTGAGCAGCGTTCTGGCGGTGAGCGGCGGTTTCGTCATGGCCGGAATTCTTGATGCGCTTGGAACCAATTTCGCGCTGACCTTCGAGGTGGTGGCGGCGACCCTGGCGCTTTTGATGATCATCAGCTTCATAGCCGGCCTCGCCTCTCTGGGCGCTCTCATGCGCGTATCGCCGGCGGCGCTGCTGAGATGAGCGCAGAGGCCGCGATTACCGCCGGCGATCTGCGTCTGGCGTTCGGCGAGGGCGCGTCTGAGGTCGTCGCGCTTGATGGTGTCGACATCACCTTGCGCCGCGGCGAGCTGACCTTGCTGATGGGGCCGTCCGGCAGCGGCAAGTCCTCGCTTCTGTCGGTGCTCAGCGGGCTGGTGCGTCCTGACGCCGGGCGGCTGGAGGCGATGGGCCGGGACGTGACGGTGATGAATGATCGGCAGCGCACCGGCTTCCGGCGCGATCATTGCGGCTTCGTTTTCCAGTCTGTGACTCTTTTCCCGGCGCTGACCGCCGAACAGCAGATCGCCATGCCGCTGGAATATCTGGGGTATGACCGCTCAAAGGCCCGTGCGATCGCGCGCGAGCGTCTGGAAGAGGTGGGGCTGGGCGCGCGGCGCGGTCATCGGCCGGGTCAGATGTCCGGCGGCGAAAATCAGCGCGTGGCCATCGCCCGCATGCTGGCCAAATCGCCCGATCTCATCTTCTGCGATGAGCCGACTTCCGCGCTTGATGGAGAGAACGGCGCACTGGTCGCCAACCTCCTGAAAGAGGCCTCGCGCAGCTATTCGGCCATGGTTTTCTGCGTCACCCATGATCACCGGCTGGAGCCGCACGCGGACCGCGTGATCGACATCGCCGACGCCCAGATTGTTTCAGAACGCCCCGGAGGCGCCGTCTCATGAGCTGGTTCAAATCCTTCATTGGTTTCTTTTCCGGCCTTTGGGGCTGGTTCGTCGTGCTGGGCGTGATCGGCGCCGGGGCCTTCCTCGTGATGAACGAGGGCGGCGGCGCTGACGAGGCGCAGATGCTGCCCGCGCCGCAAACGCCCTATGCGGCGGTGGTCCCCGGCTTTGTCGGGGTTGAAGGCGGGGTGATCGAGATCGCCGCGCGCTCCGGCGGCACCTTCCGGGAGGTGTTCGTGGAGGCGGGCGATAGGGTCGAGGCCGGTCAGCTCCTGGCTGAGCAGTTCGATGATGCCGAGCGCATCCAGTTGCGTGATTCAGAGGCCGATCTGGAAACGGCTCGGCTCAATCTGCAGCGTGCCCGGAACAGCCTGGCGACGAATGAACGCAATCTTGAGCGGGCGCGGATACAGTTTGAAGCGGACGCGCTTTCCGAACAGGCGTTCGACACGGCGAGCGATAGCCTGGCCGCTGCTCAGATCGAGCTGCGCTCGCGCGAGATCGCCTTGATGAAGGCTGAAACCGGGCTGGAAACCGCCCGCACCGAGCTGGAATTGCGTAAGATCCGCGCACCGGTCGACGGGCGCATCGCTGAAGTGCTGGTCCGTCCCGGCGCGGGCGCGTCGACCACCCAGGTCTCCGCCGCCTTCGTCATGGTCCCCGATGCGCCACGCACCGTCACCGTCAGCATCACCGAGGAGACGCTGCAATCGGTCTTCGTCGGGCAGGCGGTGCAGATCGCGCCTTCGCTCAATCCTTCCGAGCGCTATCCCGGCGAGGTGCGCCGTATAGCTGAAATTTTCGTGGTCGAGGATGGCGGCGGCGGTTCCGGGCGCCTGCCGGTGGAGATCGTGGCGGAAGACCTGCCGCTGCGCATCGGCCAGCCGGTCACGGTGCGGTTCTTGAAGCCGGAAAACGCCGATGGGTAGGCGCGCCCGGCTCTCGATCAGCCTAGCCGTCGCCGCCCTGCTTGGGCCCGGCTGCGCCCAGCTCGGCGGCCAATTCGGCGCCGGGTTTGAAGGCGCCCCGGTTGCGGTCTCTGATATTTCGCTGGCCCAGGCGGAATGGATCGAACCCGCGCCGCAGGACGCGGTTCCGGCGGCGAGCTGGCGCTGGTTTGATGACCCGGTCCTCTCAGATCTGCTGGACCGGGCGCTGGAGGCCAATCTGACGGTTCAGTCGACGCGCCTGGCGTTGGAGCAGGCGCGCATTGGCTTGCGCGGCGCGGAGGTGCGCGCCGGGCCGACCGGCGGGATTGGCGGGCCGGATGTGAGCCTGTCCCAGGCCGATGAGGGCGATCTCAGCGGGCGCGTCTCACTGGGCGCCTTCGCGCGCTATGAGCTTGATCTGTGGGACGTCAATGCGCGCGCGGTGGAACAAGCCGGGCTGAGCGTGGCCGATGCCGAGGACGCCTTGATCACCGCACGCATCTCGCTCGCTGGGGCGCTGGTGAACACCTATGTGCAGCTGCGCGTTCTGGACGCCGACATCGCGCTGACCGAGGAACAGCTCGCCATCACCGAGCGGCTGCGCGATGTCGCCGAAACCCGGTTTGAGGCCGGGGTCACGACGAGCTTTGAACTCAACCAGTTCGTGGTGCTGCTGCAATCGCTGCGCAGTCAGATCCAGGCCGCCCGGACCCAGCGCCGCGCGACCGAGCAGGCGATCGCGGCCCTTCTGGGCGAGCCGCCGGGCGGGGTGTCGATCGCGCCGCGCGCCTTCACCGATTTTCCCGTCGATACGCTGCGCCCGGATGCGCCGATCACGCTTCTGGCGGCGCGCCCGGATCTGCGTCGGGCTGAACGCGCCTTGCGCCGGGCCGATATCGCCATCGCGGACGCAAGGGCCGCCTTCCTGCCCAGCGTGACCCTGCGCGCAGCGGCTGATTCCGGCGGTGATCTGCGCAATTTGGCCGCCGGCCTGTCCTCTGGCTGGACGCTGTCGGCGAGCCTTCTGACCGCCCTGTTGGATGACGGATCACGCGCCCGCACTCTGGAAAGCCGGCGCATCGAGGCGCGCCGCGCGGTCCTGTCCTACCGCGCGAGCGTGATCGCCGCCCTGCAGGAGGTTGAAGCCGCGCTCGCCAACCAGAACGATAATCTGCGTCAGGCGGAGATTTTGGCGCTGCAGCTCTCCGCCCAGGAAGAGGCCGCCCGGCAGAGCGAGGTGCAATATCGCGCCGGCGCGCTGTCCGCCGATGATCTGGTCCGCCAGCAGGAAAGACTGCTCGCTCTGAGAGGCCGTCAGGTCGGGTTGTGGGCCAATGAGGTGCGCGCCAAGGTCCAGCTCCTGCGCAGCTTCGGCGTCGATCCGGGCGAAAGCTGAGGGCGCGCACGAAAAAGCCCCGGGCGCAACGCCCGGGGCTCTCGCAGTCCGTTAAAGGCGTTCGGCCTCAGCCCGCCTTTTTCAGCTCCGCTTCCAGTTCCGGAACGGCGGTGAAGAGGTCCGCGACCAGGCCGTAATCGGCGACGGAGAAGATCGGGGCTTCCTCGTCCTTGTTGATCGCGACGATGACTTTGGAGTCCTTCATGCCGGCCAGGTGCTGGATCGCGCCGGAAATGCCGACGGCGATGTAAAGCTCCGGAGCGACCACCTTGCCGGTCTGTCCGACCTGATAGTCGTTCGGCACGAAGCCGGCGTCGACCGCAGCGCGCGAGGCGCCGACCGCCGCACCGAGCGTGTCGGCCAGGCTGTCAATGATGGCGAAGTTCTCACCCGACCCCATGCCGCGGCCGCCGGAAACCACGATCTTGGCCGAAGCCAGTTCCGGACGGTCGGATTTGGACAGCTCTTCGGACATGAATTTGGAGCTGGCAGCCGCCGCCGGCGCATCAATCGTCTCGATCGCGGCCGAGCCGCCATCGCCGGCCTTCTCAAACGTTGTCGGACGAACGGTGATGACTTTCTTCGCGTCACTGGATTTGACGGTCATCATGGCGTTGCCGGCATAGATCGGACGCACGAAGGTGTCCGGGCTTTCCACTGCGGTGATGTCGGACAGCTGCATCACATCCAGCTTGGCGGCGATGCGCGGCATGAAATTCTTACCCGAGGTCGTGGCCGGGGTGAGAATGGCGTCATACCCGTCGGCGATGGACAGAACGAGGCTTTCCATCGCTTCGGCCAGGCGCTTCTCAAGCGGCGCGGCATCGGCGTGCAGCACTTTAGCGACGCCGTCCAGCCTGGAGGCGGCCTCAGCGGCCGGGCCGGCATTGTGACCGGCGACCAGCACGTGAATGTCTCCGCCCAGCGCCTTGCCCGCGGTGACCGCGGCGCGCGTGGCGTCGTTCAGGCTGGCGTTGTCGTGTTCGGCGATAACCAGAACGCTCATCAGATGACCCCCGCTTCGTCTTTCAGCTTGCTGACCAGTTCAGCGACGCTTTCCACCATGACGCCGGCTTCACGCTTGGGCGGCTCGGTGACCTTGAGCACTTCAAGGCGCGGGCTGACATCGACGCCGAAATCATCCGGCGTTTTTGGATCGATCGGCTTGCGCTTGGCTTTCATGATGTTCGGCAGCGAGGCGTAGCGCGGCTCGTTCAGACGCAGATCGGTGGTCACGATCGCCGGAACCGACAGCTCCACCGTTTGCAGGCCGCCATCGACCTCACGGGTCACCGCGAGGCCGGAATCGGTCTTGGCGACTTCGGACGCGAACGTGCCCTGAGGCCAGCCCAAAAGGGCGGCGAGCATCTGACCGGTCTGGTTGGAATCGCCATCAATGGCCTGCTTGCCGAGGATGACCAGTTCAGGGCTTTCCGCATCGACGACGCCCTTGAGGATTTTCGCCACGCCCAGCGGCTCCACATTCACGTCGGTCACGACATGAATGCCGCGATCAGCGCCCATGGCGAGCGCGGTGCGGATGGTTTCCTGGGCCTGAGCCGGGCCGATGGAGACCACGACGATCTCTTCAGCCAGGCCCTTTTCCTTCATGCGGATCGCCTCTTCCACGGCGATTTCGCAGAACGGGTTCATCGACATCTTCACATTCGCGAGGTCGACGCCGGTCTGGTCCGGTTTCACTCGGACCTTCACATTGTAGTCGACGACCCGTTTGACGGGGACGAGGATCTTCATCGGCGGCTCCGATCGGTTCTTGGGAAGGCCTGGTTTTGCGCCGCGCCTGGCGGCAGGCCGTCCCAGTTCGTTGAGAGGGTTATGTCAGGCGGAAAAATAGGCGCGGAAACTGCCTTTGACCAACCCGGAAGTCAACGCGCGGCGGTTTTGATCGGTTCTGACCATGAAAAAGGCCGGCCCGCGCAGGCGGTCCGGCCTCGTTCAAGGCGAGCTGATGAAGCTTATTCGGCGTCTTCCGCCTCACCGGCTTCGTCTTCCTCGACCACGAGGCGCAGTTCGGTCTCGATGGACAGCTCAAGCGCATCGGAAACAGCCGGGACCGCAAAGCCCATGCCCCACTCAGACCGGTTGATGACGCCGCTGGCTGAGAAGCCCGCCATCTGGGCGCCATTGAACGGGTGCGGCGCGTTGGAATTCAGCGTCACATCAAGGCTCACGGGCCGTGTCTCGCCCAGGAGCGTGAGATCGCCGGTCATCACGCCGGTCTCGCCGTCCTCGGTTTCAAAACGGGTCGCGACGAAGCGGGCGGTCGGGAACAGCTCGGTATTGAACAGGTCGGCTGAGTTCAGGTGGCCTTCGAAGCCCTCCTGGTTCGGGCCGACCCAGAAACCGCCGGCAAGGTTGAAGGTGACGTCCACGGTGGAATTGGACGGCTCTTCCAGATCCAGCAGCAGCACGCCGTCATAATCGGTGAAGACGATGGATTGGGTGGAGTAGCCCAGATGATCCCAGCTCGCCTTGATGGTGGTGTGGGTGCGGTCAAATTCGTACTCGGCGGGTTCGGCAAGAGCCGCGCCGGTCAGGAAGGCGGCGAGCGATGCGGCGGCGTAAGCGATTTTCATGGTCTGTGGTCTCCGGAGCGTTCTGACGTGATTGGTTCAACAAGCGCGGCAGAACGCCGCTGGGGTCAGAGATAGGGATTCAGACCCGCCCTTCGCCAGCCTTGCTCGATCAAAAAGAGTTGTTCCGCTCTGGAAACGGCGCTCAGCGGTTGGCGCCGGGAACCCATTTCACGTCCGCGCGCCCGTCATCATTGGTGATGCGGGCGGCCACGAAAAGCAGGTCGGAGAGTCGGTTCAGATACTTGATGGCGGCCTCAGAGACAGGTTCGCCGGAAGACGCCAGCGCGACCGTGCGGCGTTCAGCGCGCCGGGTTATGGTGCGCGCGACATGCAGGCGCGCGGACAGTTCCGACCCGCCCGGCAGGATGAAGCTGTCCAGCGGTTCAAGCCGGGAATTCAGCCGGTCTATCTCTTCTTCAAGCCGCTCCACCTGAGCCTCGCTGACCCGAAGCGGCTCCCATTCCAGTTTCTCGCCGCGATCGGGCACGCACAGATCCGCGCCGAGATCGAACATGTCGTTCTGAACGCGGGTAAGGGTCCGATGCAGCTCATGGGACTCGCCGGCCGCCGCAGAGGCCAGCGCGATGGCGGCATTGGCTTCATCGACCGCGCCATAGGCCTCCACGCGCGGGTCATGCTTGTCCGCTTCGCTCATATCGCCGAGCCGGGTGCGACCCTTATCGCCGGTCTTGGTGTAGATCTTCGTCAGTCGAACCATGGCGCGCTCCTCTTACGGCGAACGCTATCGGCGCGCCCTGCCTGGCGCAATGGCGGCTCATGCGCGATGTCACCTCAAAGTTACTCTTGACGACGACGCGTCTTTGGTGGATGTAACATGAAGGTTACTTGATGGGTGAGGGAGAGGATTGATGAATCTGATAAGCTCAGCCTGGCTGGCGTTGCTCGCGGCGCTGTTTGTTTCGATAAGCGCATTTGCGGAAGAAGCGAGCCTGCCCGATCTCGCCGATCAGCTGCTCGACAGGACGGGTGCGCCGGGCGTCGCCATTGCGCGGCTGGATGAAGCCGGTCTTGAGATTGCGGTCGCCGGAGTGCGCGCGCTCGGCGCAGATGCGGCGATCGAGCCTGGCGATTCCTGGCATGTGGGCTCCAACACCAAGGCGATGACCGCCACCCTGGCCGCCCGTCTGGTCGAGCGCGGCGATATTGAATGGGATGCGACAATCAAGGAAAGCCTGGCGCCGCTGCAGCTGGAGATCGCACCGGCCTTTACTGAAGTGACGTTGAGCGACCTTCTCACCCATCGCTCCGGCCTGCCCGCCAATATGGGACGCTGGGCCACAGTCTGGTACGCGGGAAGCGATAATGAGCGTGATGTCGAGGCTGACCGGCGCGCCTTCGCTGAAGCCATGCTCGGCGGTGAGCCGGCCGGCGAGCGCGGCGCTTATCTGTATTCCAACTCCGGCTATACCATCGCCGGGCTGATGCTGGAGCTCGCTGCAGGAGCGTCCTATGAAACACTGATGCAGCGCGAAGTCTTCGACCCGCTCGATATGGGCGAGGCGGGCTGGGGCCCGCCGGGTGAAGCCGACCAGCTTGACGAACCGCGCGGACATCGCCCTGGCCTGTTCAGCGGGTTGCGCGCGGTCGAACCGGGAGCGGGCGCTGACAATCCGCCCGTCCTCAACTCGGCCGGACGGGCGCACATGCCGCTGGGCGATCTTGCCCGATTCCTCTCCGCTCACCTGGCCGGGGCGACCGGTGATGAGCGCTATCTGTCGGCCGAAAGCTGGGCGATGCTGCACGCTCCGATCGGCGAGGAGGCTTATGCGATGGGCTGGGGCGTCAGTGGTGCGGGCCGTCTGTCACACGCCGGCTCGAACACGATGTGGTTCGTGCGCATGGCGATCTGGCCGGAGCAGGGCGAGGGCGCGATCATCGCGCTGAACGAGGGCCGCATCGCTCAGTTGCGCGAGCCGGTCGATGATGCGCTGGAGGCGCTGGCTCCGAAGCCTTAGCCGCCGCTCATCGCGCTTTTCAGCCAGAAGGCGGCAGCGATCAGCACTACGGCGATGAACTGGAACAGGACGCGTGCGCGCATCAGCTTGTTGGACCAGCTGCGCCCGAACTGGCCGCCGCGGAACAGCGCGTAAATACCCGCGCACAGGATCGCAAAAACGATGACGAGCGCGACAATGATGAGAATATCCAGCGTCTGGGTCATGCCCCGGACGTAGGCCGGGCGGGGGCTTCGGGCAATGCGGCAAACTCAGCGGCGTTTTCCAGCGGGCTAATCGATGGGAATTCCTTGCGTTTTTCCGGCATCAGCGTATCAGGAAACGCTGAGTAGAGTATCGTTCCGGGCACGATGTGGTCCGGACGTCATGGGGGTCACAATGCGCGATGGCGCTAATCGGCGCATGACGCGGCGCGATCTGCGTCGTGAAGCGACCAAAGCCGCAGTGATCGAGGCGGCGCGTTCGGTGTTTCTGGAACGCGGCTATGAGCGCGCGACCATCAAGGCGATTGCTGAAGCGGGCCGGGTTTCGGCTGGAACCGTATTGAATGCAGCCCCGTCGAAGGCGGCGCTGCTGGTGGAAATTCTGAAGGAAGAATACGCCGCGATTGGCGATGCCTCGGCCCGGCTGGCGTCGGCTCTGTCGGGCCGGCTGAGTGATCGCTTATCCGCGTTGATGCAGATCTCTTTGGAAGCCCAGGCGCGTCATCCGGAGCTCTTCGCCGCCGCGATCGGCCATGCCTGGCTGGTCAGCGACCCGAGCTATGAAGAATCCGCTCAGCAGATGGAGCTGGCCTGGGCGCCGATCCGAAGCGCGGTGGACGAGGCGGTCACGGCCGGTGAGCTGCGCTCTGGCCTGGATGTGGATCAGGTGACGGATGCGCTTCAGGACCTCTATCTTGGGGTCTTGCGTCGCCATCGTCGCGGCGGGCTGGATGCGGCTTCGGCGAGCGCCATGCTGTCGCAGCGCGTGCATCTTCTGTTCGACGGGCTGAAGCGCGACTGAAGCGCTTCTAGCGGTTTTTCGCGATGGGCGGGCGCTTGCGCCGGCGCATGCTCGTGCGCTGGGCTGCGTAAACGCCGACCAGAACCAGCCCCGCGCCGAAAATCTGCACCGCGATCAGCGATTCACCGAACAGGAACCAGCCCAGCGTCGCGGCGACCACCGGCTGGATCAGGATGATAAGCGCGGCCAGCGCAGCCGGCACCCGGCCAAGCCCGAAGGCGAGCCCGCCCTGACCGCCGATATGCACGATCAGCCCCAGCGCCAGAAGCGGCAGCCAGCCCGCTGCGCTTTGGGGCAGGAAGGGCTCGTCAAAGATCAGCGTGATGACCAGCGCGATCGGCGCGGCGACGGCGCTCGTCCACAGCATGATGCGCGAGCTGCTCGCGTAGCGTCGGGCGAACCGCACAGCCAGGATATAGGCGGCATACCAGGCTGAAGTCAGGGCGGACAGAATATCTCCGGCCAGACGCTCCGGCGCGATGGAGATATTCGCCGCCGCCAGCAGCACCGCGCCAATCAGCGCGATCGCTGAGGCGATCAGGAATCGCGCAGTGATCTTTTCGCTGAACAGCGCCCAGGCTCCGACCGCCACCAGAATGGGCGTGAGATTGGCCAGAAGCGTCGCATTGGCCGCCGTCGTGATCTTGATGCCGGCATGCCAGAAGGCGAGATCAAAGGCGAAGAACACACCGGCGAGCACAAGGGCGCGCTTGTCCAGTGTCTCGCGGCTGGTGAAGCGTCTTTCCTCCAGCCAGAGCCAGATCGTGAGCGCAGGCAGTGAAAACAGCAGCCGCCAGAAGGCGATCGCCTGCGGACCGAGATCGGACAGTTTCACCAGTATGGGTGCAAACCCCAATATGATGCCGGCCAGGACGAGCACGAGCACGCCGACCAGCATGCGGCGCTGGGCGTGAGCGTCGTCGGCGCCGTGCGGTTGTGCCTGTTCGTTCACTCAAGACTCCTCAACGCGAAGCTCGGACGACCGGCTCGATCCGGGCCCACCGGCTCTATGGCCGGGCTTTGAGTTAAGCGCAATCGTGAAACGCGGCGCCGCTTACCGCATCGGCGGCAGGCCGACCCGCTCGCGCAGCTCTGCCGGCGTGACGCCTGCGACTCTCAGGGCGGCGAGCGTGGCCGCCTTGTCGCGCTTGGCGAGGCGGCGCCCGTCAGCATCAAGGATCAGCCGGTGATGACGGTGACGCGGCGCGGGCCAGTCCATCAGCGCTTGCAGCAAGCGATGCAGATGGGTGGCGAAAAACAAATCCTGGCCGCGAATAATGTCGGTGACGCCCTGCAACGCATCGTCATGCGTGCAGGCGATGTGATAGCTCACCCCGACATCCTTCCGCCCCAGGATCACATCGCCGAGGAGGTCGGGTCTCGCACGCACCTCGCCGTGCTCGCCGTCCGGGCCTTCGCCATCCTCGATGAAGTCCAGCTGATCGAAACGCGCGCCGAGCGCGTCCCGACAGGCGGCGATGGACAGGCGCCAGGCGAAGGCCTCTCCGCGTTCAAGCCGGGCGGTCTCTTCAGCGGCGCTCAGCGGCTCGCTCGGACCGGGATAGATCACCCCTTCAGGGCCTTCGCCCGGCGCGTGCGGCGCGCGCGCAATATCCTCGGCGATCTCCTTGCGCGTCTTGAAACACCGATAGACAAGCCCTTGCTCTGCGAGTGCTTTCAGCACCGCCCGGTAAGCGTCCAGGTGCTCGCTCTGGCGCCGGACCGGGGTTTCCCAGCGCAGGCCGATCCAGGCGAGATCCTCAATCATCGCCGCCTCGAAACGGGGTTTGCAGCGCCCGGTATCGATATCCTCGATCCGCAGGAGCAGGCGCCCGCCGCTGCCCCGCGCCGCATCGGATGTTGTCAGGGCAGAGAAGGCGTGGCCCAGATGTAACAGCCCGGTCGGGGACGGAGCGAAGCGGGTGATGAAGTCACGCATGGCGCTGGACTAGCATTCCGGTCGGGCGCCGCGAAGGGGTTCGCAGGCGTGAGCGCGCTTGTATGATCGCAGTCCCAGTGTTCTCAGCATCCGTGAAACTCCCATCATGATCCTCATCGACGGTCCGCGTATCGCGCCGCGCGGCGGCAAGGCGAGCAAGCTCGTCATCCTGTTTCACGGCTATGGCTCCAATGGTGCTGACCTGGCCGGCCTGGCGCAGGCCTGGGCGCCGTCCTTTCCCGATGTGGCCTGGGCGTCTCCCGATGCGCCGGAACCGGTTCACGGCGCGCCGGGCGGATATCAATGGTTTCCCATCTCGCGGCTGGACCCGGTCGCGATGGAGACCGGCGTGCGCAGCGCAGCGGCGACCGCTGAGCACTTCATCCAGTCGGAGCTGAAGCGCTGGTCGCTGGAGCCTCAGGACCTGATGCTGGTCGGGTTTTCCCAGGGCACGATGATGGCGCTTCATGTCGGGCTGCGCCGGGAGACCGCTCCGGCCGGGATTCTCGGCTTCTCCGGAGCTCTGGCCGGGCCTGAACGCTTGAAAAAGGAAATGACCGTCAAGCCGCCCGTGCTTCTGATCCATGGCGATCGCGATGACGTCCTGCCGGTCGGCATGACGCTGGCCGCTGCGCAAGGCTTGGCCGAAGCCGGTCATGGCGCTGAGTTTCATATCTCGCCCGGCATCACCCACTCGATCGGCCCGGACGGGCTGGAGCTTGGCGGCGAGTTCATCAAGAACGCCTTCGCCGGCCGCTTTAACGTTTAGGAAGAAAATCCCCTGTATGGGGTTTATTGATCGCGTTGCAACGATGGTTTGATACCGGATGAAGGCGGCGATCGTGTCATCCGGCAAGCGGCGGAGCGCGTGACGATGCCTAAAGCAAATGCCCTGATGGTCGCGCTTCGCGAGCGTCTGGCCGATGCAAATGATGTTTCCCTCGGTCAACTTCAGCTCATCAACCTTGATTTGATCAAAGCTGGCGCCGGTGATCAATGGTCACGATTGCGAGCAAGGGTGTTCGACGTGAGCGAGCACTTTATCGCCGGGCGATTAAGTCCAGGCGATGCGCTCATTAGGTGCGAGGAAGGGTTTCTCGTCATTTTCGCACAGGATCGCATTGATTTGGCGGATGAACGGACAAAAGAGATCTCCCAGGATTTGAACAGCTTTTATCTGGGTGATGAATTTTTCAATCGCTTGAGCGTTCGCTCGTCAGCCATAACCATTGACAAGCATTCGTTTGAAGACTTTTTGCGACGACATAACGCCCAAGGGGAATCGGAAGCAAAGCCCGGGTCGCGCGACGGCAAAGCCGTCCCTTCGGTGCCGGAGCCGTCGCCGATTCCGGTGTTCGAGCCGGCCTGGGATGTGCAGCGCGAAGTCATTACCGGGTCGTTATGCCTGCCGCAACGGCGCTATGCCGGGCAAACCATCTTCGGACATGTCGCGGTCGACACCGATGATGGTGCAGCGGTCGCCCAGATCGATTTGGCCGTGGCGGTGAAGGCGATCGAGAAGGTCCGCAAGAGTTGGAAGCGCGGCGTGCGAGCGGCTTTCAGCTTCACGCCTCACTATCGAACACTGGAGATCCCTGCGGCTCGGGTCGAGTATCTCTCAGCCTTGCGCCGGCTTCCGGCTTCGATCCGCCGTCATCACTCGATTTGCGTTCGAGGCCTGCCGGACGGTGTTCCGCTCGGCAAGCTTCAAGAGGTTTTCCGGTCCACGCACGGCCTGAAAATGAGTTTGATGGTCGAGCTGGGCGGTCCGGATGCAGATTTGTCGAGATTTCGCGGATGCGGGGTCAGCCTGTTCGTGATCCCCGCCTTCAGTGAACAGTCGTCATCTCCCAACCTAATGAACTCTGAGCCGGTGAGTTATCTCGTTGAACGAGCCAAAGCCGAAGGCGCCTCGGCAGCCGTTACAGGACTAACGGATACAGACATGCTGGCGGTTTGTTTGAATGCCGGCGTTGCTTTCGTATCCGGACCGATCGTCGGGTCGCGGTCCAACGACGTGATACCGCCCAAGCGGCTCAAGATCGAAACTGTTCTGGCTCGCGCCGACGCCAAGTAGTGACTGTTGCCCCGCCAAAATCGTTAACGCCTCCTTTCTCATCCTGTCATAGGCGTGACACGCGCGCTCGTATAAGATCAGCGCGACTTCAGGGACTTCGCGGGTGATTCGCCCATGAATCGCTTACGGGTCGCTGGAGCCGCAGAGGGAGGCGCGTCTTCAGGACGTCACGCTCATATCCGCTCCGATCGGGCCTCATGCCGCCGGACTGCGCGTTGCGCGTTCGGTGCGGCCATGACCGGCGCATTCCCTCTGCTTTCGTTGCGCGAGGGGGACGCCGATGAAAATCTCCGCCCATGCTCCTGAAGACCTGCGCTGTCTGGTGCTGAACGCCGATTATCAGCCGCTGTCCTACTACCCGCTGTCCACCTGGCCCTGGCAGGACGCGGTCAAGGCGGTGTTTCTGGAGCGGGTCGATGTCGTCTCGGAGTATGAGCACAGCCTGCGCTCCCCCTCCTTTTCGATGAGAGCGCCGTCGGTTGTGGCGCTGCGCGACTTCGTCAACCAGGACCGCCCGCCGGCCTTTACGCGCTTCAACGTGTTTCTGCGCGACGGTTTCCAATGCCAGTATTGCGGCTCGAAACAGCTGGACATGCTCACCTTCGACCATGTCGTCCCGCGCGCCAGCGGCGGACGCACGACCTGGGAGAATATCGTCGCCGCCTGCGCGCCATGTAACTTGAAAAAGGGCGGTCGCGACCCGCACCAGGCCCGCATGCCGCTGCGCCGCCAGGCCGGCCAGCCCTCCAATCACCAACTGCAGGCTCAAGGCCGGCGCTTCCCGCCGAAATATCTGCATGAAAGCTGGCTGGACTATCTCTACTGGGATGTCGAACTGCAGCCGTGAGCGCTCGCAGGCGCGTCCTTCGATGACACTTCAAAATCTGTCATCCCGATCAAGCGCGTGAACGCGCAGAGCCGGGGGGCCTATTCCGTGACCCAGATCGTTCACACCACGCTTCCACCCCCGGTCCGGGCTCCGCTATAGAGCGGTCATGACCGAAACAGCCCAAACGCCGACCATCGCCATCGCCTATGATTTCGACGGCACGCTCTCGCCCGGTTCGATGCAGGAACATTCCTTCATCCCCGAGATCGGCGAGGATAAGCACGCCTTCTGGACGCGGGTGAATGGCGAAGCCGCCCGCATCGGCGGCGACAATATCCTGGTCTACATGCACGAGATGGTGAAGGCGGCCCGCCGCGAGGACGTGCGATTTCGCCGCGAGGATATCCGCCGGCATGGGCGCTCGGTGAGCTTTTTCCCCGGCGTTGCGGACTGGTTTGAGCGCATCAGCGCCTATGGGGCTGAGAGCGGTCTGCGCGTTCAGCACTTCATCATCTCCTCCGGCCTGAAGGAGATGATTGAGGCCACGCCGATCGGAACGGCCTTCGAGGCGATCTTCGCATCGGAGTTCAAGTACAATGCCGATGACGTGCCCGAATGGGCGGCCACCGCAGTGAACTACACCAACAAGACCCAGTTCCTGTTCCGCATCAACAAAGGCGCGCTGGACCTGTCCGACCACTCGCGGGTGAACGCCTACAAGCCGGAGGATGAGCGCCCGGTTCCCTTCCGCAACATGATCTATATCGGCGACGGGGATACCGACGTGCCCTGCATGCGCACCGTCAAGGAGCAGGGCGGTGTCTCCATCGCAGTGCATCCGACCGGCGATGAAGCGCTGGAACGCAAGACCGCTGCGCTGAAATCAGAGGCGCGCGTCCACGCCGCCTTTGATGCTGATTACAGCGATGGAGCGAAGCTGGACGCCTATGTCAAAGCCGCGATCGACAAGATGGCGGCGCTGGAGCGGCTCAAGGCGCTGGAGCGCTAGACCTTCTCGCTGACCCTGATCGCAACGCGGCAGCCGGCCTTGATCAGGGCGGACAGGACAGGGTAGCCGGGCGCGTCCTTCGCGCCTTCATCCACGGCCAGCTCCTTGTGTGCGGTTTCTTCATCGCGGAAACGCGCGAAGGTCTTAGCGAGTTCGTCCTCGCCCATCGCTTCCAGCTCTTTGACCTGATCGTCGTAATGGCCTTCGATGACGGTTTCGACCGCTTCAGTGCAGGCGTGAGCGGCCTTCTCGCCCATCAGCGCGGTCGCCACGCCCAGCCCGAACCCGGCGATATTCCAGGCCGGCGCCAATAGGGTGGGGCGCGCCTTGCGGTCCATGATCAGCCGGTCGAACGCGTCCAGGTGATGCTGCTCATCTTCTTCCATCGTCTTCAGCTGACCAGCGATGCGCGCCTTGTGCGGCAGGCTGGCGAACACCGCCCGCTGGCCGCGATAGATCTGCACCGCGCCGTATTCGCCGGCGTGATCGACGCGGATCATCTCCCTGACCCGATCTTCGCCGCCGGTCCGGCCGGGCCGTCTTACGCTTCGCCGCTCGGTCATTGAACCATCTCCCTGCGGATTGCGACAAAGACCGAGGCGAGCGCGCCGGCGAGCGAGATCAGCGCATTCCATCCGGCCATCGACACGCCGAGCATCGACCAGGCGATTTCGTCGCACATCACCACATTGCGTGCTTCGCTGAGCCCCTGAGTGAGTGAATCGATAGTCAGTCCGCCGATATCGCCGGCGCTGCAGGAGGCCGGCCCGGCCCACCAGCCATACTCCACGCCGACATGCTGCAGGGCGAAGCCGCAGGCGATGAGGAAGGCGGCGGCCATGGCCAGCGCGCCACGTCGGGCATGCCGCTTCAGATCGGCGTTGAGCGCATAGAGCGCCGTCAGGACAAGCCCAAGCGCCACAACGCCGGCATGCGCCCAGCGCTGGGTGATGCACATCGGGCAGGGGTCGAAGCGACCGATATGTTCAAACGCGAACGCGCCGAGCAAGAGCGCGCAGGATACCGCCGCGCCGGCCAGAGGCCATCGCGCCGGGGACAGGACGGCGCGGTCAAGGCGCGCAAGCGGGGCTGTTGTTTCGCTCATGTCATTCAATCTAGTCAGGCCGCCCTTCTGTGGCGAGGCGTCATGGCGCCGCTCCGTCGCCGCCTGAAACCAGCGACATCACGAAATCCTTGAACAGATCCAGAAAGGCCGGGCCGAGCACCGCAAAGCCGATCACCAGAAGCGCGATCCAGGCCGTGCCCAGAACCAGGCCGATCAGAACGAGGACGCCGTCGCGCGTGATCAGCCCGAGCGATGCGATCGCAATGGCGATGCCCGGCGTGGTGTTGGTCGCCGGCAGCGGCACCAGGATAGAGGCGCAGAACAGAATAAAGACCGCGCCGACCAGGCGTTCTGAAGTCGGCCCGGACAGAAAGCGCAGCCGCGGGCGCGCCAGAGCCTCCAGCCAGCCGAACCATTTGCGCGCGCCGCCGGCCATGCGCTCAAGCCCTGCGCGATCAATCATGCGGGCCCGGAAGCGCTTCGGCATCCAGGGTTCCGCCCGGCCCATCGCCATTTGCGCGGCGATCGCCAGCATGGGCAGCGCGACCACTTGCGGCACGCCGTACAGGAAAGGCATGCACACCGGGATCGCCAGAGCGAACAGCAGGACGCCGAACACGCGTTCGCCCAGTGCGTGCGAGAAATCGCCGAGGCTCAGCCCCTCATCGGGCGCGTCCGCCGCGATCGCCTCCAGCGCCCGGATCAACCCGCCGCGCGGTTCGTTCATGCTTTCAGCGTGCGCGCCGGCCTCGGTCATGATCAAAGCTCGCAGACAGATCAGAGGGCCGGACGCTACGCGCGCCGCCGCCAGGCGTCCACCGCCGTCATTCGCCGGGTTGCAGCATCGCCGCGTTGACGGTTCACGCGCTGCGCGGCAATGTCCGCGCCGCGTTCGAGACGCGCCCGGGCGCCCCGGTGGCGGAATTGGTAGACGCGACGGATTCAAAATCCGTTTTCTTCGGAAGTGTCAGTTCGAGTCTGACCCGGGGCACCATTTTTTCCTGATGCTCAAGCCCGTCCGGGCTTTCGCTCCTCCCCCGGATCAAGTCCGGGGTGCGGGCGCGCGTTCGCGCTTTGCGAACTGTTCCGGTTCGGGAGTGTTGCTAGGCGTTGTCCTCCTCTGCTTGCGGGGGAGGTGGCCGCGAAGCGGTTGGAGGGGGCGAGTGGAGCCTTGGGAAAGGTTTAGCGTCTATGAGGTTTCCGTTGGAAAAAGCCGGCTGAATGCGCCGCCGCTGGAGCTGAGTACGTCCGGACTTCCGGTTTCGGCGATGCGGCCCTTCTCCAGCACCACGGCCTGTCTTGCGCGGTCGAGAAGAGCCGGACGGTGGGTGACGAAGAGGGCCGTGCGGCGGGCGTCTTGGTCGAGCCATTCATCCAGCGCATCCAGGAAGCCGGCTTCGGTCTCGGCGTCGAGCCCTTCTGTGGGTTCGTCCAGCAGGAGGACCGGGGCGTTCTTCAAGAAGGCGCGCGCCAGCGCGATGCGGCGCGCCTGGCCGCCGGAAACAAGCCCGCCCTGCTCGCCGATCCAGGTCGCCAGCCCGTCCGGCATGGCGCGGACGAAGTCTGCGGCGCGCGCCCGCTCAAGCGCCTCCCACAGTGCGTCTTCCTGCGCATCGGGAGCGGCCAGGCGCAGATTGGCGCGCACAGTCGTGGCCAGCAATTCCGCGCGCTGGTCCACCAGGGCGAGGCGGGCGCGCACATCGCTGGCGCTCAACTCGGTCAGGTCCGCACCGCCCAGCCTGATGACGCCCGACTGTGGCGCGTAGAAGCGCATCAAGAGCTTCACCAGCGAGGATTTGCCCGATCCGGATGCGCCAACCAGCGCCAGGCGCGCGCCTTCAGGCAGGTCGAGCGACACCGCTTCCAATGCAGGGTTCGGCGCATCGGGATAAGTGAAGCTCACCTGGTCGACCGTCAACGCCCAGCCCGTCGGCGCTGCAACTGGGCTGTCAGGCTCCGGCGCGGTCGGGCGCATCTCGTTCAGCGCGCGCAGCCGGCGCGCTGAAGCGGCGGTTTTTCCATAGAGCTCGCCGGCCTGCACCAGCGGCGCTGCAGCCTCAAACAGGGCGAAACCGACAAATCCGGCGAGTGCGGCGATCGGGGCGGACGCGCCGCCCAGCAGGGCCAATGCGACACCGAGCCCGAACGAGGCCGGGCCGGCGAAGGCGAGCAGGGCGGTATTCATCAGCGAAAATTGCGCCAGTTGGCGCTGAGCGCTGATCCAGTCGCGAGACGCCTCTTCCAGGCGCTCGGCGATGCGGGCATCCGCGCCATAGGCTTTCAGCTCCGCCAGACCGCTGACGAGATCGCCGGCCTCGGCGCGTGTCGTCGCGGCGGCTTCGGCGGCGCTCTGGCCGGGCGCCTGACCGCGCCGCGCCGCCAGCAGGGGCAGGCCGAGCGCGCTCAAGGCGAACAGACCCAGGACACCGGGCAGGGCCAGCGGGGCGTGGACGGTCAGAAGGATGGCGACGGCTAGCGCGCCGCACGCTGCGGCGATGACCGGGGTCAGAAGGCGCAGATAAAGATTGTCCAGCGCATCGACATCCTGGGTGACGCGCGAGAGGAGGTCGCCGCCGCGCAGCCGGGCGAGTCGTCCCGGCGCCAGCGGCGCCGCAACAGCGAAGACCCAAAGGCGCAGCCTGGCCAGAATGCGGAAGGTGGCTTCATGGGTGGCGAGGCGCTCAGCATAGCGGCCCACGGTCCGGGTCATCGCAAAGCCGCGCACGCCGCCGGATGCGAACAGGTAGTTGAATGCACCCCCCGCCCCAGCGAGTCCGGCGAGCGCTGAGGCGGTGATGAACCAACCGGACAGCGACATCAGCCCGATGCCGGCCAACAGCGTCACGGCGGCCAGAGCTGCGCCCAGTCGCAGCCACCAGCGATCCGGGCGCGCCAGGGTCAAGAAGAAGCGCAGATCCTTCATGCGCTCGCCTCCTGCGGCGCCAGCTCGACAACACGATCGGCGATGGCGCGCAGCGCGGGGTCATGGGTGGCGATCAGCACGGTGCGGCCCTGCGCGGCGTGTTGCAGCGCCTCGATGAAGCGCGCGGCGGTCTGTCCATCAAGATGGGCGGTGGGCTCGTCCATCAGGATCAGCTTCATGTCACGCGCCAGCGCGCGCGCCAGAGCAACGCGCTGGGCCTGTCCGCCGGACACGCCGTGACCGCGCTCGCCGAGCCGGGCGCCCAGCCCGTCCGGCAGCGCATCGGCGAAGGCGTTGACGCCGGCGGCCTCGGCGGCGGCGTGTATCGCCTCATCGTTCATCTGCGGATCGAACAGTGCGATGTTCTCTCGCAGCGTGCCGTGCAGCATGCGCGGGCGCTGCCCCATCCAGGCGGCGCGCCCGGCGAGCGGTGCGCTCAACACTTTCCCATCGACCCGCACGCGCCCCTGTGAGAGCGGGGCGTAGCCCATCAACAGCTTCAATGCGGTGGACTTGCCGACGCCGGACGGCCCCCACAGCACGGTGATGGCGCCGGCTGGGGCCTCAAAAGATAACGCCTCAAGCCCGCGCCGTCCGTCCGCATAGATGCTGCCTGCCTGGTCAAACCGGATTCGCGGCGCGGTCTGGAGGGGTGCGGTATCGCCAGCAGTCGGAACCGCATCACCGTCATCAAAGAAAGGCGCGAGCGCTTCGGCGGCCGCTTCAGCATCGGCGCGATCATGATAGGCCGCCGACAGCCGGCGCAGGGGCAGGTAGAATTCCGGCGCCAGGATCAGCACGAAAGCCCCGGTGTGCAGGCTGAGCGTCTCACCGCTGTCGAAGGGCAATTCGCCGAGCAGTGAGAAGCCGACATAGACCGCCGTCGCGGCTATGGCGAGTGCGGCGAAAAACTCAAGAACCGCAGAAGACAGGAAGGCCAGGCGCAGCACTTTCATCGTGCGCTGGCGAAAATCCTCCGCTGCGGCAGCCAGGCCCTCGCCCTCACGGCTTGCCGCATCGAAGGCGTTCAAGGTCTCCAGCGCCTGGAGCCGGTCATTGAAGCGCCCCGCCAGACGACGCAGCACGTCCATCTGGTCCTTGCTGGCCGCCGCCGCGCCCGCCCCCACGAGCGCCATGAAGAGCGGCAGAAGCGGCGCGGTGACCAGGAAGACGGCGCCGACGACCCAGCTCGCGCTGAAGGCGGCGATCAGGATGACGAGCGGCGCGCCGATCAATACCGGCTGCAGCGGGCGGTAGCGGGCGTAATACCCATCCAGCTTCTCCACTGCATCGACGAGCGCTGAGGACAGCTCCCCGGACGCCTGGCTTTCGGTGAAGGCCGGACCGCGCTCGCTCAGCGCTTCAGCTGCAGCACGCCGCACATGCGCGCGAACCTTGGCGCCCGCTTCAAAGCCGAGCCGCGTCTCGCCGGCCTGCGCGGCGGCGCGTGCCAGCGCGAAGACGAGCGCTGTCATAAGCCACCGCCACGGCGGATCGCCGTCAATCAGGGCCTGCAGAGCACCGGCTGCGCACCAGGCGAAGCCCACGAACAGCGCGTACTGCGCGACGCCAAGCGCGCCGGCGGTCAGCGTTTCACGCTGTCCGGCCTTCGACCATTGGCGCAGGAGCGCCGCGGTCCGCGTCTTGGCGGGTGAGTTCTTCATGATGTCTGGATACACGCCGGCGCGCCCGGCGTGCTGCGACCTCGCGTCTCATGCGACAGCGTGCCGGGCGCCCTTTGGCGCTGCGCCGCCGCATAACTCCCGATACCCGTATGTCGTCAGTGGTTTTTGTCCTGACGCCACGCTCGCTGTGTCCTCCCATTGGCGGACGCGATTGGCAAGGAGCCTGCACCATGGTCGACATGGATGTCGTCGATCTTTCGCGGTGGCAGTTTGCGCTGACCGCGATGTACCACTTCCTCTTTGTCCCGCTCACGCTCGGCCTCGCCTTCATTCTGGCGATCATGGAAAGCGTCTATGTCATGACGGGCCGGCAGGTCTGGAAGGACATGACGAAGTTCTGGGGGGCGCTGTTCGGCGTGAACTTCGTGCTCGGCGTGGCGACCGGCATCACGATGGAATTCCAGTTCGGCATGAACTGGTCCTACTACTCCCACTATGTCGGGGACGTGTTCGGCGCGCCGCTCGCGATTGAGGGCCTGATGGCCTTCTTCCTGGAAGCCACGCTGGTGGGCCTGTTCTTTTTCGGCTGGGACCGGATGAGCAAGATCGGCCACCTGGCGGCGACCTGGTTCATGGCGCTGGGCACCAATCTGTCCGCGCTGTGGATTCTGGTCGCCAATGGCTGGATGCAAAACCCGGTCGGCTCGCGCTTTAATCCCGAAACCATGCGTATGGAAGTCACCGATTTCTTCGCGGTCATCTTCAATCCGGTCGCTCAGGCCAAGTTCGTCCACACCGTGTCGGCCGGCTATGTGACGGGCGCGCTGTTCGTGCTCGCGGTGTCCGCCTTCTTCCTTCTGGCGCGCCGCCATGCCGGCTTCGCCAAGCGTTCCATGACAGTGGCCGCCGCCTTCGGCCTGGCCGGCGCGCTCTCGGTCGTGGTGCTGGGCGATGAGAGCGGCTACGCGCTCACCGATAATCAGAAGATGAAGCTCGCCGCCCTTGAAGGCATGTGGCACACCGAAGACGCGCCCGCGCCGCTCACCCTGGTCGGTTTCCCCAACCGGGAAACCATGGAGACCGAGCACGCGATCGAACTGCCCTGGGTGCTCGGCTTGATCGCCACGCGATCCTTCGATCAGGAGGTGGAGGGCATTCTGCCCCTTGTCGCGATCGCCGAAACCCGCATTGAGAACGGCCTTCTCGCCTATGACGCGCTGGACCGGTTGCGCGATGATCCAGATGATCCGGAAGCGCGTGTCGCCTTTGAGGAGACCAAGCGCGATCTCGGCTACGCCATGCTGCTGGAACGCTATGTGGAGGATGCGCGCGATGCGTCCGCCGAACAGATTTCGCGCGCGGCGTTCGATACGGTGCCCGACGTCTCGGTCATGTTCTGGAGCTTCCGCATCATGGCCGGGCTCGGCTTCTACTTCATCGCCTTGTTTGCGACCGCCTTCGTTCTGTGCTCGCTGCGTCGGCACGAGACGCGCTGGTTTTTAAAACTGGCCCTGGTCTCGCTACCCTTGCCCTGGGTGGCGGCCGAGCTGGGCTGGCTGCTCGCGGAATATGGCCGCCAGCCCTGGCTGATCGAGGGTGTGTTGCCGACCTTTCTGGGCGTCTCCAGCCTGTCGGCCGGGCAGGTCATCGCCACCATGGTCGGCTTCACCGTGCTGTACGGCGCGCTCGCCATCGTGGAGATCACCTTGATGGTGCACCTCATCCGCAAGGGGCCGTATCCGCAGCTGGATGTCGGCTATACCGGCGACGGTCGTCGCGACGTGCGCGGGTTTGAACCTGCGCCGGCTGAATAGGAGGCGATGGCGATGGAGATCCCGCTTTCCTACGAGCTGTTGCGCGTCCTGTGGTGGGGGTTGATGGGCGTGCTGCTGATCGGCTTCGCCGCCACTGACGGGTTCGATCTTGGCGTGGCGGCGCTGCTGCCCTTTGTGGCGCGCACCGATACTGAACGCCGGGTGGCGATCAACACGGTCGGCCCGACCTGGGAAGGCAATCAGGTCTGGCTCATTCTGGGGGGTGGGGCGATCTTCGCGGCCTGGCCCTATGTCTACGCCATATCCTTCTCAGCATTTTACCTGGCGATGTTCGTCGTGCTGGCCGCGCTCATCCTGCGTCCGGTCGCGTTCAAATATCGCTCCAAGCGCGACGATCCGCGCTGGCGCTCATTCTGGGACTGGGCGCTTTTCGTCGGCGGTTTCGTGCCGACGCTGATCTTCGGGGTTGCTGTCGGCAACGTGCTGCAGGGCGCGCCCTTCACGCTGGACGAGACGTTGCGCGCGAGCTGGCATGGCAGTTTTATCGGTCTTCTGAACCCGTTCGCCCTCATGTGCGGCTTGCTCTCGGTGTCCATGCTGGTGCTTCACGGGGCGACCTGGCTATCGATGAAGGCCGAGCACGGACCCGTTCGCGACCGCGCGCGCGTCTTTGGGCGGCTCGCTGGCTATGGCGTGCTTGTGCTGTTCGCGCTGGGCGGGGCATGGGTCGCGTTCGGCTCAATCGGGTTTGCTCAGGTTGGGAGCGTCGACCCGAACGGGCCGTCCAATCCGCTGCGCACCGAGACCATCGCCGAGGCCGGGGCCTGGCTGAAGAATTATGCGGCCCATCCCTGGACCGCGCTGGCGCCGATCCTGGGTTTCGCCGGGGCGGGGCTGGCGCTCTTTGGGCTGCGCATCAGCTCTGAAGCGCTGGCTTTTCTCGGGTCAAAGCTGTCGGTGTTCGGCATCATCGCCACGGTCGGGGTCTCGATGTTCCCCTTCATCCTGCCTTCCAGCATCGACCCGAACGCCTCGCTGACGGTGTGGAACGCTTCGTCCAGTCATTTGACGCTGTTCATCATGCTGATCGTCACCGCGATCTTCCTTCCCATCGTGCTGGCCTACACCGCCTGGGCGTTCAAGGTGATGTGGGGCAGGGTCACTTCAGAAGACGTCGCCTCCGGCGACATGTATTGAGGCCAGGGAGCAGAGCTTATGTGGTATTTCACCTGGATGCTCGGGCTAGGTCTGGCCTGCGCCTTCGCCATTCTCAATGCGATGTGGCACGAGTTGGCGCTGGCTGAAGAGGGCGATGATGGCGGGTCCGAAGAGGCGGCCTACTGACTTCGCCCGCCGCCGTGCTGCGCTGCACCGCGCTGCTGTCAGGTCCTGTCAGGCGAAATTGCGCAGCCGACGCCGCCGACTTTCCTTGACCCGGCGCCCTTGCGCCGTAGTCTCGCGCTCAAACAAGCGCGGCGAATTCGGCCGCCTGATTGAGGGAGACTGGGCAGATGGGCCTCTGGGCGGCGATTACGCGAGAGTTTTTCTATACCCGCGAGCTATTGCGCGTGCTCGGCACGACGCGGAAAATCACCCCGGATTCTGAAACCCTCACACCGGACCTTCTCGAAGGCAGCGTCGATAAATATCCCGGACGTCCCGCCTTCATCACCGATGACGGCGCAGTCAGCTACGCCCAGTTTGACGCCTTCGCCAATACGATCGCCAACTGGGCCGTCTCCAACGGGATCGAGCCTGGTGACACGGTCGCGCTCTACATGGGCAATCGCTGGGAATATGTGGCGATCTGGTTCGGCCTGTCGAAGGTCGGCGTCATAACCGCTCTGGTGAATAATCAGGTCACCGGCCAGTCGCTCGCCCACGGCATCACCATCGCCGAGGCCGATCACGCCATCGTCGAAGGCGAGCTGGTGGACGCCTATCACACCGCCTGCAGCCTGATGAATTGCACCGTTACGCCGCACGTGCTTGGCGAGGGCGCTGAAAAGCTTCCCGATGGGGTCAATCTGAACGCTGAGCTGGCTGAGGTGGCTGACACGCGCCCGGGGCGCGAGCGTCGCGAGACATACCGCGCCAAGGACCCTGTGCTGAAGATGTATACTTCCGGCACGACCGGTCTGCCGAAAGCGGCGATCGTCGCCCACACCCGTGCGCTGAATTATCTGCAGGTTTTTGGTGTTGCAGCCCATGCCGGGCCGAATGACCGGATGATGATGGTGCTGCCGCTCTATCACGCCACCGGCGGTCTGTGCGGGGTCGGCGCGGCCTTGTGCTTTGGCGGCGCGGTCATCGTGCGCAAGCGCTTTTCAGCGTCGAAATTCTGGGGGCTCGCGATCGATCACGGCGCGACCATGTTCATGTATGTCGGCGAGCTTTGCCGTTATCTCGTCGCCGCTGACCCGCACCCGCTTGAGAAGAAGCACAAGATCCGCGTAGCCATCGGCAACGGGCTGCGTCCCGATGTCTGGCCGCGCTTTGTCGAACGCACAGGCATTCCGCGCATCATGGAGTTCTATGGCGCGACCGAGGGCAATGTCGGCCTGGTCAATCTGGACTCCAAGGAAGGCGCGATCGGTCGGGTGCCGCCCTATCTGGCGCGTCGCTTCAACGTGAAGCTCGTGCAGTTCGACGTGGAGAAGGAAGAGCCGATCCGCGACGCCAATGGGCGCTGCATCGAGTGTGCGCCGGGCGAAACCGGCGAGGCGATCGGGGAAATCCGCGAGGACGATTCACGCTACCGCTTCGACGGCTATCAGGATGAAGAGGCCACGAAGAAGAAAATCCTGCGCGACGTGTTCGCCAAAGGCGATGTCTATTTCCGCACCGGCGATCTGATGAAGCGTGACGAGCTGGGCTATTTCTACTTCATCGACCGGATCGGCGACACCTTCCGCTGGAAGTCGGAAAACGTGTCCACCAACGAGGTCGCCGAAGTGCTGGGCGTTCACGAAGGCGTGGTGCAGGCCAATGTCTACGGCGTTGAAGTGGCTGATTATTCCGGCAAGGCCGGCATGGCCGCTCTCATCGTCAACGACGCTTTCGACCTGGAAGCTCTGCACGCGCATGTGCACGTTGAGCTGCCGCACTATGCCCGGCCGCTTTTCCTGCGGCTGCACGCCGAAACCCCCGAAGAGCACACGACCGGGACCTTCAAGCTGAAAAAGACAGATCTGGTTCGCGAGGGATGGGATCCCGAAAAGATCGCCGACACGGTCTATGTCGATCATCCCGGCGAGGGCGCTTATGTCCCGCTGACCGCTGAGCTGCGCGCGGCCATCCTTAGCGGTGAGTTGCGCATTTGACGGCCGGGCGGCCTGACCCTCACGCTTTGCTGGACTTCTGGTTCGAGGAGGCCGGCCCGAAGCGCTGGTATGCGACTGATCCCGCCTTCGATGCAAAAATCCGCCGGCTCTATGGCCCGCTTGCCCATCGTCTGGATGCTGAGCCGCTGGACCCGAACGACGCCTGGCTCGACACGCCCGAGACCGGGCTCGCCCTCGCCATCGCGCTGGACCAGTTTCCGCGCAATATCTGGCGCGGTTCCGGCAAGGCGTTCGCGCTGGATGAGAAGGCGCGCGCGGCGTCGCGTCAGCTGATCGACAAGGGCTTTGATCTGGCGATCGACCCGTCCCGGCGGGACTTCCTGTACATGCCCTTCATGCATTCAGAAGCTCTGGACGATCAGCAGCTTTGCATCGCGCTGGTCGAGGAACGCATCGGGGCGGACAGCGGGACTGCCCGCCATGCGCGCCTGCACCGCGATGTCATCGCGACATTCGGGCGGTTTCCCTACCGCAATGACGCCCTGGGGCGCGAGACCACGCCGGATGAGGCGGCCTATCTGGAACGCGGCGGCTATGCACCCGGCGCCAAGCGCCCGGCAAAATCCTCCAAGCCGTGAGATCCGGTGCTGCTCGCTGAATGCCTTGGTCCACAAAATACTGATTTAAAACAATTAAATTGCCCTCAGGGCTGGCCAGATTCTTGCGTGGCCTCATCGACTTAGATTCCTGTTGCGGAAATCGATCACGCTCATGACCTTCGCCGCCCCGTCCGACGGCCCGCCATCGCCGCGCCCGTCCCGCATCACGCCGGACGATATCCGCACGATTGCTTTCACCCTGGTGGAGCGACACGGCGTTCAGGCTTTGGGCTATGCCGATCAGGCGATTGCGGAGATGGAAGCGCAAAGCGCCGATGACAGCGCACAGGCCTGGCGCGCGCTTCGCTGGGAAATCGCCGATGCTCTGGATGGTCGCATCGAACGCTCTGACGCCATCACGCTGCATTAACGCTTCTGCGTCCTGCCTCTGTCAGGCCGGGTCTCGCTGCGGCGCACGGAAGGCTTGCGCGTTGCCGCGCCCGGTCTAGGTTCAAACCATGACCGACAGCGCCAATCCCATGGACATTCTGCTGGCCCAGGCCGGGCTTGATCAGGCTTCGCTCGCCCGGCGCACCGCACCGGCCCTGCGTCAGTGGTTGCGGACCATCATACCACCCATGGAGGCTGAGGCCGTCCCGGTGGATAACGCCGATGATATCGAGCTCGACGGGCCGGCTGGACCCTTGCGGCTTCGCGTGTACCAACCCTTCGATGCGATGCAGAACGGGGCCGGACTCGTCTTCTTCCATGGCGGCGGCTACACGACCGGTGATCTGGACACGCATGACCGTCTGTGTCGGCGCCTGGCTGCGGTCTCCGGCGTGCGCATCGCCTCGGTGGATTATCGCCTGGCGCCGGAGCACAAGTTTCCCGCCGCTGTTGATGACGCCCTGGCTGCGCTCGACGCGATTGTCGGCGGCGGTCTGTCTGAGTACGGATTTTCAAATGACGCGCTCGCGGTGGGCGGGGATTCCGCCGGGGGCGGGCTGGCTGCGGTCCTGGCCCAGGCGCGGCGCAGCCAGCTGCGTTTTCAGCTTCTCATCTACCCGCTGCTGCAGCTGGTCGAGGTGAAGAAGGATCGCCCGCGCTGGCAGGACGGGCCGCTCCTGTCCAGCGAGATGCTGCGCCAGATTCAGAAGCAGTATCTGACCGCCCCTCAGACAGAGGCCGGCGATCTTCGTGTTTCGCCGCTTCTGAACGACAATCTGACCGGTCTGCCGCCGGCCTATATCGTCGCCGCCGAGCTGGATCCGCTGCTTGATGAAGGCAAGGCCTATGCCGACCGGCTCGCCGCCAGCGGCGTTGCGGTGGAGCGGGTTCTGTACACGGGTGTGCCGCACGCCTTCTTCAACATGTCGAAAATCGTCAAACCATGCATTCCGGCCATTGAAGCGGCGGGGAGGGCCCTGGCAAAGGCGCTCGGCTAAGCCGTCTTGCCGTCGCCTGCCCCGACGGCTAACTCTTCGACTATGGCATTCAGCGACGCTTATCGACCGGCTGCACGTTTTGAAGCACTCGGCGCGGAGTTTTCCGACCCGGTTGACCCGGCCGATTTTCCAGAGGCGCAGCCGCGCTGGTGGAATAAGCCCTGGGCCGATGCGGTCGGGCTTGGCGGGCTGAATGCGTCGCAGAAAACCGCTCATTTCGCACGATTTGATCCGTTGCGGGATAATCAATCCGGCCCGCTGGCCTTGCGTTATCACGGGCACCAGTTCCGCGTTTACAATCCGGAGATCGGAGACGGACGCGGCTTTCTGTTCGCTCAGCTTCGCGATGGCGATGGCCGCCTGCTCGATTTCGGCACCAAGGGTTCCGGCCAGACGCCCTATTCGCGTCGCGGGGATGGCCGGCTCACCTTGAAGGGCGCGGTGCGTGAAATCCTGGCTGCTGAGATGCTTGAAACGCTCGGCGTCTATACCAGTAAGGTGTTTTCGGTTTTCGAAACCGGTGAACAGCTGCATCGTGGTGATGAGCCGTCACCGACGCGCTCGGCGGTGATGACCCGCCTGCAGCACAGTCATGTCCGCTTCGGCATGTTCCAGCGCCACGCCTTCCATGAACGCGCTGATCTGGTTGAAACCCTGATGGACTACGCCATCGAAAACTTTCACCCCGGTGCGGACGAAGGGGATGCGTCCAGCCGCTCCGCAGCTCTGCTCGATGAGGTGGGAAAGGCGTCCGCTCGGCTCGCCGCGCAATGGATGGCCGCCGGGTTTGTCCACGGTGTTCTCAATACGGATAATCTTGTCGTGACCGGCGAGAGCTTTGACTATGGCCCGTGGAGATTCCTGCCGCATTTCGAACCGGGCTTCACCGCCGCCTATTTCGATGAGACCGGTCTGTACGCTTTCGCCCGCCAGCCCGAGGCGGTCTTCTGGGCGCTCCAGCAGCTGGCCGGCGCGCTGAGTCTGGTTGGGGAACGCGACGGTCTCATCGCCTCGCTGGAGGCCTTCCCGCAGCATTACCGCGCCGCCTTGCCGCGCGCCTTCCTGCATCGCCTGGGGTTGAGCGGGCTCTCCCCTGAAGAGGACGCCGGCTTCGTCACCGGTCTTCTGGACTGGATGAAGGACAGCCAGGCGCCGTGGGAAGCGGTGTTCTTTGACTGGTTTTGCGGCGAGGCGTCCGCCGCGCGCGCGCTCGACGGTCCGCGCGGCGCGCTCTATGCTGCAGACGCGTTCAAGCCTGTTCGCGATGGTATCGAAGCGCGCGCCCCGGTGCGCGCTGAACGGCTGAACCATCCCCGCTTCGGCCAGGCTGATCCGGTGCACCTCGTCATTGAGACAGTGGAAGCGCTCTGGGCGCCGATCGCACAAGACGATGACTGGTCAGCGCTTTACGCCTGTCTTGACGATATCTCCGCCTTACGCGCCGCCTATGGCCTGGGTCAGGATGAAAACGGTCGCCGAGCCGGCTTTCTGGCGGAGGCGGGCCATGCTTGAACTGATCAAGGCGGCGCCCCTCAGCGACCAGGCTGGGCTTGAGCATGGCTTCACCACCCGAAAGGGTGGGGTCAGTCGCGGTCCGTATGACAGCCTGAATCTGACCTGGTCGCGCGGCGATGAAAAAGCGGCCGTAACCGAGAATCGTCGACGCCTGAGCGAGGCGCTGGGTGGTCCGACACTGGTCTTCGCCAACCAGGTTCATGGTCGCACCGTGCTACGCGTAGACTCGCCGCCGCAGGGCGTTTGGTCGGCCGGCGAAGCCGATGCCTTGATGACCGACCAGCCTAGCCTCGCGCTGTGTGCTCAGTGTGCGGATTGCGTGCCGGTGGTTCTGTTTGACCCGGTCCGCCGCGCCATCGCTGCGGTGCATTCCGGCTGGCGCGGCGCGGTGCAGAACATTGTCGGCGCGACGCTTGATGCGATGAACGAGGCTTACGCCACCCGTCCGGGTGATGTCCGCGCTGCGATCGGCCCGGCCATTTCAAAGGCCAGATATCGCGTCGGGGCTGAAGTGCTGGATCAGTTCCAGGCCCTGTTCGGCGCGCTGGATACCGGTCTGATCGGTCAAAGGGACGTTGAGGGCGGTGCGGGACTCGATGTGGCTGAGGCGGTCCGCCGTCAGCTTGTTGCGCACGGCGTCGCGGAGCACGCAATCAGCTTAACGCGCGCGTGCACCTTTGCTGAGCAGGAGCGCTTCTTCTCATCGCGCCGCGCTGCGCGCGATGGTCATGCCGGACAGTTTGGCGGCCAGGTCGGGGTTGTTGCGCTGACCGATTAGGGGTTCGCCAGACCGACAAGCTCGGCGGTGTGGCGTGCAATCATGCACTCTTCATCGGTGCGGATCGCCCAGGCGCGAACCGCAGCGCCTTGCGGGCTGATCAGGCTTGCATCGCCGTTGGCGGCCGCGTTGCGCTCAGCATCCACGCCAAAGCCAAGATACCCGAAACCGGAGCCAATCCGTTCACGGACATACGCTGAGTTTTCACCAATACCACCTGAGAATACGACCGCGTCCAAACCCTCAAGAATCGCGGTCATAGCCGCCAGTTCGCGTCGGCAGCGGAAAACGAAATACTCGATCGCTTCGGCGGCCTTCGGATCGGCGCTTTGCTGTAGCGTGCGCATGTCGGAGCTGATCTGGGACAGGGCGAGCAGGCCGCTCTGCTTGTAGAGCAGCTCGGTGATCTGGCGACTGTCCAGCCCGTCATGATCCAGCATGTGCAGGATCACACCCGGGTCCAGCTGGCCGCACCGCGTGCCCATGGGCAGCCCGTCAAGCGCGGAAAACCCCATGCTCGCCCCGACCGAAACGCCGCCGCGCAGGGCGCACATGGATGCGCCATTGCCCAGATGGGCGATGATGGCGCGCCCCTTCGCCGCCTCCGGATCCAGCTGCGCGAGGCGCTGCGCGAGATATTCGTAGGACAGGCCGTGAAACCCGTATCGGCGTACCCCGCGGTCAAAATATTTGCGCGGCAGGGCGAAAGTGTCGTTCACCCAGGGGTGGGTGCGGTGAAAGGCGGTATCGAAACAGGCCACTTGCGGCGCATCGGGAAAGGCGGCCCGCGCGGCGTCCACGCCAGCCAGATTGTGCGGCTGGTGCAGGGGCGCCAGCGGAATGTAATCGCGCAGATGCGCTTCAATCTCGGCGTCGAGCAGTATGGGCTCAGCATAGTCCGGCCCGCCGTGAACCACGCGGTGGCCGATGGCGTGCACGGTCTCGCCAGCAGCCTCGGCGATCACTTCCAGCGCCGAGGCAAGCGCGTCGGCGTGGCTGCGCGCTCCGCCCGGCAGGGCGCGCTCCTGGCTGGGTCTGCCGGCCATGGAAACGCTGAGGCGCATATCCGGTCCCACGCCATCGACATGGCCGCGCAAGCGTTCTTCGCTGGCGGTTCGATCGTATACGGAAAACTTGAGCGATGAGGAGCCGGCGTTCAGGGTCAACAGGCTCATGACGGATCGGCCTCAAGCAGCGCCGGAGCCGGCTTGCCGGTCCTCAGCCATTGCGCATGCAGGGCCGCCACGGCGCAGGAGACCAGTCGGGAAAACTCTGAATCGGCCCGGCTCGTCACCACGACGGGCGCGCGAGCGCCCACCACCACCCCGGCTGACTCAGCGCGCGCCACGAAGGTCAGTTCCTTGGCCAGCATGTTGCCGGCTTCCAGATTGGGGGCGATCAGGATTTCCGCACGGCCGGCGACCTCGCCGGTGAGCCCCTTGATCTGCGCCGCCTCAAGATCGACGGCGTTGTCCATGGCCAGCGGGCCATCGACCAGACCGCCGGTGATCTGGCCGCGATCGGCCATTTTCGACAGGGCGGCGGCGTCAAGCGATGAAGGCAGGGCCGGGTTCACCTTCTCCACCGCAGACAGCACCCCGACCTTGGGCAGGGTGATGCCGAGCGCGCGGGCCAGGTCGATGGAGTTCTGGGCGATATCCATTTTCACCTTCAGGTCCGGCGCGATATTGACCGCCGCATCCGTGACGAACAGCAGGTGATCCACACCGGGCATGTCCAGAACGAAGACATGTGAAATGCGTCGCTCACCACGCAGACCGTGGGCGCGGTCGAGCACGGCGCGCAGTATGGTGTCAGTGTGCAGATGGCCCTTCATGAGGCTGTGCGCTCCGCCCTCTGCGACCAGGCGAGCGGCCGCGCCGGCCGCCTCGCTGGCGCTCGCCGCATCGATGATGCCTATGCCGGTCAGATCGCGTTCGGCGGCCAGGGCGGCCGCCTCGATCTTCGCAGTTTCGCCGACAAGGATCGGGGTGATGAGCTCCCGGGTTGCTGCGTCAAGCGCGCCTTCCAGACTTTCCTCTGTGTACGGACAAACCACTGCTGTGATAGCCGGGTCGATCCCGTCGCAAGCCGCCACAAGGCGCTCAAACTTGCGGTAGCGGCGGATGAGAAGATCCGGCAGGTCATGAGGTCCGAAAACCGCCGGTCGTTCAGGCGGCGCAACGGTGATTTCGGCGCTCATCGCGGTTCCGGTCGGACCGGACACCTCGCCCGCGATCAGGACATCCTCGGTCCGGATCTCCTTGATCTCGACACGGACGGTCAGCCGGTCGCCGATGCGGGCCGGCGCTCCTGTGCGCAGCGCCCAGTCGGTTTCGCGTGAGCCGGGCCCGGGCAGGCGTGAACCGATCAAGGCTGAAAGCAGGGCCGCCAGATAGGCCGGCGGGCAGAGCCCTTCGGGCGTTCCGTCCCCATCGCCGTCCACCTCGGGCAGGTGCAGCGGGTTCAGGTCGCCGGAGGCATGCGAATAGAAGACCAGATCATTGGCCGTCACGGTGCGGCTGGCCTGCGCGCTCTGGCCCGCCTTCAGCTGATCAAGTCCAAGACCTCGCATGCCCGCCTCCTGCTGCGCGTCAGGCCCGGTGCTCGACGGGACCTGTTCAGAGCGGCCGGCCCAATTGCTCGACCAGCATTCGGCGCAGCTTGCGCATGCCGCCGACCCAGCGATCACGCTCCGCGCCCTTCATGGCGACATATTGAGCCGTATTTTCATGCGTCGTCACGAGGAATCGGTTTTCCTCCATCGCCTTGATCAGGGTTTCGGCGACCTCGTCCGCCTCGATATAGCCGGACAGGCCCTGCGCGCCGCCTTCAATGCCTTCCACGAGCGGGGTCTTGACGCCTTCCGGACACAGACAATGCACTTTCAATCCGGCATCGCCATGGGCGATCGCCAGATTCTCGGCAAAGGAAACGGCTGCCGCCTTGGTGACGGAGTAGGGCGCATCGCCAATCTGGGCGAGCAGGCCGGCGGCTGAGGCGGTGATGATGAAGCGTCCGCCGCGTTCGGCCATGGGTTTGGCCAGGTGGCGCGCGGCATAGACGCTCGCCATGACATTGACCTGCCAGCAGATATCCCAGGAGGCGTTGGGCGCATCGCCCGCGCCCCAGCCCGGCCCGTCGGTCACGCCGAGCCCGGCATTGGACATGAAGACGGTGACCGGGCCGAGCGTACGCTCGGCCTTGTTGATGAAGCGGACCAGATCGAACTCGTCGGCGACATCGACGCGTTCGCCAAATCCGCCGCAGGCTTCTCCCACGGCATTGGCCGCCTGCGCATTGAGGTCGGCGATGGCGACGCGCGCGCCGCGCGCATGAAGGGCTTCGGCGACGGCCTTGCCGATGCCGCTGGCGCCGCCGGTGACGATGGCGGCGGTGTCTGTCAGATCCATGTCCGATTCCTGTAAGAAAAGCTCCGGTGCGCCCAGACGGCGTTCAGCCGCTTCTGGAGCGAACCGCAGCCTGCAGCACTGCCAGCACAATGTGCAAGGCGCTCGCGTAGTCGTCCATCGTATTGGGCTTGCGCACCGAGGCGGCCACGTTGGAAAAGGCCGATGACGCCCGGCTCATCCGCCCGACATCGCCGGAAAACACGATGACCGGCAGTGTGCGGAGCCTGTCATCACCCAGAAGCTGGTCGAGCAGCCAGAGCCCGTCCTGGGCTCCCAGGTTGAGATCCAGAACGATGCAATCGGCCGAAGCGGCGCGTTGAAGCGCGGTCTGCGCATCCTTGACATGATCGAAGCAAGCCTCAGGCGCGACTTCGCGCAAGGCCTCGGCGAACAGGAAAGCGTCCTGATCGTCGTCCTCGACCAGTAGAATGGAAGCGACGGCTGTCGCAGTCACGGCGGCCCTCCCCGGTTTCACGGCCTGAACAAAAAGTTAGGGCGGGCAGGGGGGTCCGGCAAACAAATCCGCCATTTTCCGGAGCGACCCTGGCTGTGTTCCACCGAACCGGAACGGCTTCGCAAAGCGCAACCGCGCTCAGGGCCTCTTTTTGGGGCCGCGAAAGCCGGACCCGAAAGGCACCGCCGGCGGTCAACGCACCAGGCAAAGGATCGCCTCCCTTACAAGGCAGAAAAGGGAAAGCGTTTGGCGGCTTCTCGCTGAACCGCTTTCACACGTCCGCTTCGCGGCCACCTCCCCCGCAAGCAGGGGAGGTCAACGCCTAGCAGCGATCCCGAACCGGCACGGTTCCAAGGCGCGAACGCGCGTCCGGAGCGTCAGCGAGGAGCGAAAGCCCGGACGGGAAAAATAGCGCGCCATGAAGGGAATGCTTCAAACGCGACAGCCTTGAGCGCGTTTCAAGCGAGCACCGACGCCAACGCCGACCTCAATGAGGATCGCCGCGTCGGTCGGAGCGGAAACACTGTGGAAATGGCGTCCCCGACAGGATTCGAACCTGTGACCCTCAGATTAGGAATCTGATGCTCTATCCTGCTGAGCTACGGGGACGCTGGGCGCCTGTCTTAAACGCTCGCTCGCGCGCCGTCATCCATCGCTACTCCCGCGCAGGCAGGCCGTCCAGGATCTGGCCGAGATCGACGAATTTGAAGTTCTGGCCGCCTGTATCCTCCACATCGTCCTGGGCCACGAACACGCCGCGCGGGAAGGTCTCGCCAAGCGGGGCGGGGCTCAGCTCGATGCCGTCGGTTTCGGTCACATTGTCGGTCGCGCCCTCAGCGATGCGGAAACGGTCGATGAACGCGCCGGTTTGAAGATCGAACACCGCGTAGGCGCTGTCGCCCTGGCTGGAGACGAAAAGAAGGCCGCCGGTCTCGCCTTGCGGCAGGATGGCGACGCCCTCAGCATCGGCGACCAGAGCTTGGCCATCGACGGCGGCGAACGCCTCGCGCGCCTCGCCCGTCGCCGGGTCGACGCTATAGCGCCAGACGCCGACATTCTCTTCGGCGATGTATAGCAGTCCCGTTCTATCATCGACCGCGCAGCCCTCGGTGATGGTGCCGAGCGAGAAGGCGCGCACTTCTTCAGCCCTCATCGCGCCGTTCTCATAGCTCAGTCGCAGCTGGCTGAGCCGTCCGGTATCGTCTTCGGTCACGAAGGCGTCGAGCTCGCCCGTCGCCGGATTCTGATAGAGGCACACGCCATAGGGGTCATCGAAATAGAGCGACCAGCCGGCCGGGGCCGGAACCTCGATGGCGCCGCTCATTGGATCGATGAAGAAGAAGGCGAGCGCGATATTGGTGCGATCGCTGGCCACGGCGATATCGACGGTGCGGTCGCCGGCCTGAAATCCGTAGCGGATATCGACATTATTGATGCGCCCGGCCGGGATGTATTGCGCGATGGCGCCATCCAGCCGGTAGGCGTAGAGCCCGCTGCGCTTGTCCGTACCCAGGATCAGGCTGTCCGCCGGATCAGCCGCCACCCAGATCGCCGGATCGTCGGCGGCGTCGCCTTCGCCGGCGACCGCTGCGGTCTCCAGCACCGCTTCCACCTCAAAGGCGGGAAGTCCCGGCGGGGGCGGGGTCTCGCAGGCGGTGAGGGTAAGAAGCGCACAGACGCCCAAAATGGAGAAGCAGCCTGTCGGCTTGAGCATCATGATCGTGATCCGTTCGTGTCTGGAGATGGGCGAAAAGGGGCGCGGCCCGACATGCGTCAATCCGGCTCACTATCATCGATTACCCAGCTGCGCCCGGGGCGTAAAGCCCCACCTGGAATGCTGACATCAAGGCTTCATCAATCCCTCATGAAACCGTCACCCGCCGCCGCGATAAGCCCAGTCGATACATCTGAGGACTCCGCGCCGCGCGCATGCGGACCGGATCCAAACACTTGGGGACGTCATCATCATGAATCGCTTCACTCGCATGCTTTGCGCGGCTTCCGCGCTCGCCCTCACGGCGGCGACCGCCGCTCAAGCCGGCGTCATTTCCGGTCGCGTCACCGAAGGCTCCGGCACGGTCGGTCTGGAAGGCGCCATCATCCGAATCGTTGAAACCGGTCAGACGGTGACGGCCGGACGCGACGGCGCCTTTCGTTTCGCCAACGTCCCGTCGGGCGATTACACGATTGAAGTTTCCTATCTGGGCGCGGACGCCCAGACGCGGATGGTGAGCCTGGCCACGCAAGCGAGCGAAGTTGAAACCAGCTTCCGCCTCGGCGCCGATGTTGCGGTGACTGAAAACATTCTGGTCATTGGTCAGCGCGGCGCGCTGACCGGCGCCATCAACCGCCAGCGCGCGGCCGACGGCTTTGTCACCGTGCTTTCAGCGGACGCGGTGGACCGGTTGCCGGATGAAAACATCGCCGAAGCCGTGCGCCGCGCGGCCGGCGTGAACGTCCTTAACGATCAGGGCGAGGGCCGCTTCGTCTCAATCCGCGGCATCGACCCGAACCTGAACACAGTCAGCATTAACGGCGTGCGGCTTCCCTCGCCTGAAGCCGACGCGCGGCAAGTGCCGCTGGACGTGATCGACTCCGATGTCCTGTCCTCCATCGTGATCTCCAAGTCGCTGACCCCGGACATGCCCGGGGACAGCATCGGCGGCAATATCGAGATCGAGACCCTGTCCGGGCTCGACCAGGACGACCGTCTTCTGCAGTTCCGACTGCGCGGCATCTACGCCGACATCGCCGACGCCTACGGCTATCGCGGCTCTGTGACCTTCGCCGACAACTTCATGGATGGCCGCCTGGGCGTCGCGTTTTCCTATTCCGACCAGGAACGCGAATTCGGGTCGGACAATGTGGAAGTCGACGGCGGCTGGGATTTTGACGAGAGCGTCGCCTTCCCCGGCGAGTACGAGCTGCGCGATTACGATATCACCCGTGAGCGCACTTCGGTGGTGTTCAACCTGGATTTCGACGTCAACGAGAGCACCGATCTGTATCTGCGCACCACTTACTCGGAGTTTTCCGACCAGGAATACCGCGCGCGCGTGGAAAACAAATTTGAAGACGGCGAGTATGACGACGCGGCGTCAGGCGGCGCGTCATTCCTTGTGAACGGCACTGATGACGATGAGTATGAAGTCGATCGCGACATCAAGGACCGTCTGGAATCCCAGACGATCTACGCCATCGCAGCCGGTGGCGAGACCTTCGCAGGCCCTTGGACGTTCGAATATCAGCTGTCTTACGCGTTCGCCGAGGAAGCCGAGGACGACCGGATCGACGCCGCTTTCCGCCAGCAATTTGATTCTGGCTCATTCGGTCTCGACGTGACCGATTCAATCGTCCCGACCTTGATCTTCGGCGACGCCGCGTCGCGCGATGCTTATTATGACGCGTCCGGCTACGAGTTCGACGAGCTGGAATTTCTTAATGGCGTTTCCCAGGATGATGAGTGGGCGGCCAATTTCGATCTGCGCCGCGAGACGCAGTTCGGCCGCCATTTCGGCTTCGTCCAGGCGGGGGTCAGCAGCCGCATCCGCGAGAAAAGCTTTGAAGCCGAGCTGGAAGTCTATGACGGTTTCGGGCCGCGCGATCTGTTCCTTGACGAGTTCGCGTTCCAGACCGAGTTCGGCCTTGATGACATTGGGACGACCCCGGACCCCTTCGCCATTCGCGACTTCTTCTTGTCCAATCGCGCCGACTTTGAGCTCGATGTGATCAATACAGCGCTTGGCTCCACGGGCGATTTTTACGCCGCTGAAGAAGACGTGCTGTCTGGTTACCTGATGGCTTCGGTGGACGTGGATCGTCTGCGCATCGTCGGCGGCGTGCGGGTGGAGGACACCCAGTACGACGCGCGCGGCTTTGAAGTGCTGGAGCAGGCCGTCGAGGTTGAGCTCGCGGGCGACCAGACCGGCGCCTTCGCCGGGTTCATCCCGGCTCCCGCCCTTCCCGGAGACCTGATCGCCGACACCGTGGAAGCCGAATACGACGCCGGTGATGATGAAACGGTCATCGAGGGCGACCGCGTTTTCCGCCGCGACGTCACCGTGTCGAACGACTACACCGACGTCTTGCCAAGCATCAATCTGCGCTACGAAGCCAGCGATCGGCTGATCCTGCGCGGGGCTTACTACGCGTCGATTTCGCGCCCGAACCTGGAACAGGCCGCGCCGCGAGTCGCCATCGAACAAAGCGATGACGGCGATGTGGAAGCAGAGTTCGGCAATCCGGATCTGGAGCGCCAGGAAGCGCATAATTTCGACGCCGCAATTGAATACTATCCCAACCGAGACTCAGTCCTGTCCTTCGGCGTCTTCTACAAATCGATCGACAACTTCATCGCGGCTCAGCAATTCGAGGACATCACGGTCAACGGCATCGATATCGATGAAGGGTCGAGCTTCGTGAACATCGAAGAGTCCAGCCTTCTGGGCTTCGAGGTCAACTATCAGCAGGCGCTCACCTTCCTGCCGGGCGTTCTGCAGAACATGATCGTGGGAGCCAACTACACTTATGTGGACAGCGAAGCGACGCTGCCGGGCGGCCGGGAAATCACCCTTCCGAACCAGTCCCAGAACGTCGCCAATCTGATCCTTGGCTATGACGACGGCGATCTCGACCTGCGCGTGGCGGTTTCCTACCGTGACGAGTTCATCGACGGCATCGATGAGGGCGGCGAAGGGGTCGACCGCATTGCCGACTCCCATGTGCAGCTCGACTTCTCGGCCAAGTACGACCTCACCGACAATCTGCGGGCCTATCTGGACTTCAAGAATATCAATGACGAGCCCTTCGTCGCGGTGTTCCGCGATGGCGGCCGCGAGTTCAACTCTCAGTACGAAGAGTATGGTTGGCAGGCCCAGTTCGGCTTCCGCTACACGTTCGGCGGCTAACCCCGCCCGACCTGTCAACTGACTGGTTCGCCAGTCTTATGGCCCCCGGGGGATCTCCCCTCTTCCGGGGGCCTTTTCTTTGGCTGGGAGGCGCTGCGGCGCCGCAGCGTCTTGCCGAGCCGCGCTGGTCCGGCTAGCTCATACGTCGTCATGACACGTTTCGCGCTTTCCTTCCGTAACGCGTTCGCCGCCTTCGTAGTGGCGATGGCGGCTGTCTGGCCGGGTGCGGCGGCGACAGCGGTGGCGGCCGGTCATGACGAGGCGCGCTGGCTGTGCGTGACCTTGCAGCCGGATGCGGCCGGCGAGGCGCGCCTCGCCGAACTCGCCGCGCTCGCTGGGCTAAGCGGGGGCCATGATGAGGCCCCGGCGCCCAATAGCGCAGCGCATGATTGCCTCGCCTGCTTCGCCCAAGCCGTCGCCCTGCCCGTTGCGGTCGGGCCGTCGCTTCAGGCTCCAGGCCGCGTACTCGTGCGTGTTGCGGCCAACACCGCGCCCGTTGACCACGCCCGCCTTGATGCGGCCGCCCCGGCGCGCCCCCGCGATCCGCCTAACCTGATCTGAGTTTCCGCTTAGAGCGTTGGTCCGCGCGCCAGTTCGCGCCGGACGACGTCCTGCGTTCTTCAGTTTTCAGGATCATCTGCAATGCGAAACATGTTTCTTGCCGGCGCGGCTGCGCTGGCGATCGCCCCTGCGTCCGCGGCGGCTCAATCGACTTTGGACGATACCGCCATGGCCGCCCGCGACACGGCTGTGTCCACCTGGGTCGATGTCATCACCGTGACCGGCCGGCCCATCAGCGCCGATACCGAGCTTGAAGCCGAATACGCGCCGGCCATCGCGCCGGATGCGGCCGGTCTCGCCGCGCGCCTGCCGGGCGCGGCCCTCATCGACAATGGCGCGCTGTCCGGGCAGGTCCAGTATCGCGGCCTGTTCGGCCCGCGCGTCGCCATCCGGGTCAACGGTCAGCGCTTCGGCTCCGGCGGTCCGAACATGATGGACCCGCCGCTGCACTACGCCCCGGCGCCCTTGCTGGAGCGCATCGAACTCTCACGCGGCCCGGCGCCGGTCTCGTCCGGCCCTGCCATCGGAGCGGCGCTGAATGCGGTGTTCAAATCGATCGACTTCGCTCCGACCGGGGCCTTCGAGACACGCGCCGATCTGACCGCGATCGCACGCAGCGTGGATGAAAGCTTCGCCGTTGGCGGGGTGGCTGGCATCGCTAATGACCGCCACCGGGTTCAGCTCTCCTTCGCGGAGGAAAGCGGCGGCGATGTCGAAACGCCGTTCGGAGCGCTGGTCGGGACCGAGCACGAGCGCACCACCTGGGGCGTGCTCTATGGCGTACGCTTGGGCGAGGGCTCGACGCTCACCCTGTCCACGCGCGGTCACGAGGTGGACGATACCGGCAACCCGCCTTTCCCGCTGGATATCCGCTATATGGACGCCTTCCACTCGATGGCGCGCCTGGATACGGATGTATCGCAGTGGGCGCTGGCCTTCACATTGGGTCATGCGCGCATCGACCATGCGATGAACAATATCAATTTGCGCCCGAGCCCGCCGGCCATGCGGGTGCGTGAGACGCTGGCCTCCGGTGAGACGGTCACGTTTGAATTGAGCGCCGAGCGCAGGTTTGGGACCGGTCTGATCCGGATTGGCGGCGACCACGAGCGCAATCGTCATGACGTGACGATCACCAACCCGCTCAATACGGATTTCTTCGTTACGCCCTTCCCCGATATCGAGCTGACGCGCCTGGGCGCCTTTGCGGAATGGGACGGCTCCACCGGTCTGGGTGATCTGTATCTGGGCGCACGCGTGGATGCGCACGAGGCGGAAGCCGGCATCCCCAAGCTCGGGCCGGCTCTGCCGATGGGCCCGCGCATGCTGGCGGCCAATTTCGAGGCGGCGGATCGCAGCTGGGATGATGTCACGGTGGACGCGATGGCGCGCCTGTCTCGGCGCGTGTCCGATGCGATGGTGCTGCGCGCGGCGCTGTCTCGCAAATCGCGTGTTGGCGGCTATCTGCAGCGCTTCGGCTGGTTGCCGATCTCCGCCTCCGGCGGCCTGGCCGATGGCAACACCTATGTCGGCTCGCTCCAGCTTGACCCGGAAGTCGCGACCAGCTTTGAGGCGGGTTTCGACTACGCTGCGTCCGGCGTCTATGCGCGCGTGACCGGCTATGCCAGCCATATCGATGACTATATCCAGGGCGCGCCGGCCGAACCGGTCACGTTCGGCGTTATCGACACCCCGCTTGAGATGATCTCCAGCATGAATGGCGACGCGACGCCACTGCGCTTTTCCAACACCGAGGCGCGGCTCTACGGGATCGATGGCGAGTTCGGCGTTGACCTGCCCGGCGCCTGGCGCATCGATGGCGTGCTGAGCCTGGTGCGCGGCGAGCGTGAGGATATCGACGCCGATCTTTATCGCATCGCGCCGTCCAGCCTGCGCGTCAGTCTTGCCTATGAGGCCGCGCGCTGGTCAGGCGGCGTGGAGACCCTCGCGGTCGCCGAGCAGGACCGGGTGTCCGCCATCAACAACGAGACCGCGACGCCCGGCCATGTGCTGATCAATCTGTTCGCACGCGCTGAGCTGAATGATGCAGTGCGGGTTTCAGCCGGTGTGGAGAACCTCCTCGATCATCGCTATCGCGAGCACCTGTCCGGTTTCAATCGCAATTCAGGACTGGGCGTCGACCTCGGCGAGCGCATCCCAGGCCCTGGCGCCGGCGTCTGGCTTCGCCTCGACACCGCCTTTTGACGCACGACGGAGCGCAGGGGGCGGCATGTCTGCACCTGCGCTCCGATTGTCCCGCCTTTTCAGGAGTTCATGATGACACTTGCCCGCTTTCTTCCCGCCTTCATCCTCTCGTCCGCAGCGCTTGTTTTGTCTGGTCTCGGCAGTGCGCCCGGCCTCGCCCACGGTTATACGGCCGGCACGGTGGAGGTCATTCACCCCTGGGCGCGCCCGACGGTGTCGACCCGCCAGCCTGGCGCAGCCTACTTCGCGCTGCGCAATACCGGGTCTGAGGCCGATCGTCTGATCGGCGCCCGCCCGATCGGGTTCGCTGAAGCGGCTGAGCTGCACACCCATATCAATGATGACGGCGTCATGCGCATGCGGCCCATACCGGCTGTCGAACTTCCAGCCGGCGAGCTGGTCCTGTTTGAGCCGGGTGGGCTTCATGTCATGCTCTACGGGCTGGATGCGCCGTTGACAGAAGGCCGTCTGCTCGGGCTGGTGCTGCAGTTCGAAAAAGCCGGCGAGGTGGAGGTCGCGGTGCTGGTGGAAAACCGGACCGATACCGCAGTTCACGAGCACCACTAGCCGCCGCCGTATGGCCGACCAGCTTGCGAATTCGCCTTAAACGTGAAACATGGCGGTAGTCTCACCAAATGGGGGCATGCGCCGTGCGCCACATATTGCTTGGGCTTCTGGTCCTGGGGCTTGCGGCCTGCGGGAGAGCGGGCGGCAGCGCAGAGACCGCCGAGGCTGACACGGTCAATACGGCCTCAGCCTTGTCGGCGCCTGAACGCGCGGACAGCTTCAGTGTGCTCGATGGCGAGGAGCCGGTTGAGGTGCGCCTGGTCGAGATCGAGGCGGTGCGCGGCGGCGCCGATGGGGCTGCGGCGCGTGCGCGGCTGGAGGCCTTGCTGGCCGAGGCGGGGCCCGGCCTGCGCCTGGTTTCCACCGGGCTGGAACGCGACCGCTATGGCCGGCGGCTCGCCCATGGCGAGTTTGATCGCGGCGAGGAAACCGTCTGGCTTCAGGGCGTGCTGGTTTCTGAAGGTCACGCCATGGTCGCCAGCTATGCCGACAATCATGCGCGCACCGAGGCTCTGCTTCAGCTGGAAGCTGACGCAAGAGCCAATAATCGCGGCGGTTGGGCGAGCGGGGCGCTGACGGTTCGCGGACCCGATCCCAACCCGCTCGCCCAGCATCTTGATAGCCGGCAGATCGTCGAAGGCCGGGTGGTCGATGTCAGCCCGGAAATCCGGGGCCGGATCTATCTCAATTTCGGCCTGGACTGGCGCACCGACTTCACGGTCGCAATTGAAGCGGATGCGCTCGACGCCTTCACCGCAGCCGGCAAGGCGCCGGACGGTCTGGAAGGCGCGATCGTGCGCGTGCGCGGCTGGTTGTCGGAAGAAAACGGCCCGATGATCCGCATCGATCATCAGGCCGCTCTGGAGATCGTGTCTGCGCCGGAGCCGGCGGCGTTACCGGGCCGGTAGCCGGTCAGCTTGCCGGAATCAGTCCCGCTGTTTCCGGGTCGCCGACAGCCTCGGTGAGGGCCTTCTTAAGCTTGCCGAGCGCCTGATGTTCAATCTGCCGCACGCGTTCCTTGGAGATGCCGAGGCGCACGCCAAGCTTCTCCAGCGTCACGCCGTCTTCGCGCAGCCGCCGCTCACGGATGATCAGCTGCTCACGTTCCGTCAGGGTCGAGAGCGCCTCACCGAGCCATTGCTTGCGCTTATCAGTATCGCGCTGGTCCATGACCGCGCTTTCCGGGCTCGGGCGGTCGTCCGCCAGCAGGTCCTGCCATTCGCCATCGCCGTCTTCGGTAAAGGGCGCGTTGAGCGACCGGTCCACAGCCGCCAGGCGCGAAGCCATCTGTGCCACATCGTCTTCGCCCACGCGCAGGGCCTGAGCGACATAGGCGCGGTTTTCAGGCGTCAGCGCGCCGGAGCTGACATCATTGATCAGAGCGCGCATACGGCGAAGATTGAAGAAGAGCGATTTGTGCGCCGCAGTCGTGCCGGTCCGCACGATGGACCAGTTGCGCAGCACGTAGTCCTGAATGGCGGAGCGGATCCACCAGCTGGCATAGGTGGAAAAGCGCACGCCGCGTTCCGGTTCAAACCGGGCGGCCGCCTGCATGAGGCCGATATTGCCCTCCTGAACCAGGTCCGGGAAGGGCAGGCCGTAATGCTTGAACTTCGCCGCCACCGCGATGACAAGGCGCATATAGGCGCTGGTCAGCTTGTGCAGGGCGACCTCGTCCTGCTCCTCACGCCAGGCGGTTGCAAGCTGGAGCTCTTCTTCGCGTTCCAGAAGCGGCGCGGCCATCGCGGTCTTCAGGAATTTACGGTCCGGATCGGCGGTTCGGCGCGGCGTCGTGGCGGCGATGGTCATGAGAGCTCCGGTCTGATCTGGCGTGTATAATTATTTGTACGGACCTCATTCATTCCCGGTTCACCCGGCGCTGCGCTTTTTCGATGATGCGGGCCCTTACAATGAAAAACGCCCCGCCGGAGCCGGCGGGGCGTATCTCAAGCGTCGTGCTGCGGCCTGATCGTCAGGCGGCGGCCTTGCGCAGATTTTTCGCCAGAATATCCAGCGCTTCTTCGCGCGGAACTTCCTCAACGGCGGCCAGTTCGCGGGCCATCCGGTCCAGCGCAGACTCATAGAGCTGACGCTCAGAATAGGACGGCTCGGGCTGGTCCTCATCCCGGTGCAGATCGCGAACGACTTCTGCGATGGAGATCAGATCGCCGGAATTGATCTTGGCTTCGTATTCCTGGGCCCGGCGGCTCCACATGGTGCGCTTCACCTTGGCTTTGCCGCCCAGGGTTTTCAGCGCATCCTTGACCACCTTGTCGTTGGCCAGCGGGCGCATGCCGGACGCTTCGGCGCGCGCGGTGGGCACGCGCAGCGTCATCTTGTCCTGTTCGAAGGACACCACGTAGACTTCGATATCGAAGCCGGCCACGGATTCCTTCTCAACACCGGTCACCCGGCCCACGCCGTGCGCCGGATAGACGATGTAGTCGCCTTTTTTGAAAGTGCGGTTGTCATTGGCGGTCTTCTTGCTCATGAACGCTCTCTTTGCCTGCCAGACCCGGGTCGACGCGCGTCAGAAAAATCGCAAAAGACATCCGCGCCCCCAAGTGCAGGGGCGTCGGGTGCGATCAATTCCGGGCGGTCAGATCAAGGCGTGGTCCGTTTCAGGAACCGCAACATCTGCGGTTAACGAAGACGACTAACCTATCACAATAATGACAATTTTCCAACTGCTGCGCTTGCGAAGGCGGTGTGCGCAGTCAGACAAGCGTAAATGCAGGGTAAACGCAGCGGCTGAAAATCAGCTGTTCAGGACCCGGCGCCGGGTTTCTCGGAGAAGTATTTCTCGAACTTCCCGGTCTCGGTCTCGAAGGCCTCTGAGTCTTCGGGCGGTTCACCCTTGACGGTGATGTTTGGCCAGACCTTGGCGTATTTGGAATTGATCTCCAGCCACTTGCCGTCCTTGTCGTCTTCGGTGTCCGGCTTGATCGCCTCCACCGGGCATTCCGGCTCGCATACGCCGCAGTCAATGCACTCGTCAGGATGAATGACGAGGAAGTTCTCGCCCTCGTAGAAGCAGTCCACCGGACAGACCTCGACGCAATCCATGAATTTGCAACGGACACAAGCGTCAGTGACGATGTAGGTCATCGCGCGGGTTTACTCCGGGGTTCGGCGATAAGGACAGCGTGGAAATGGAATCTGCGGGCCGCTTTGTCAACGCAGCCAAGGCATTTGATCAGGCTGAGCGTCGGCGTCAGCCGGCGGCGCGCTGACGCGCCTCGGCGCGTTCGCGGTCCGTCAGGCCGAGCAGAGGCGCGAGCCGGCGCAGCATCATGTCCTCGTGGGCTTCCCGCTCGCCGTCGGCCAGCACGACGCGCCACATATTCTCCATAAGCGTCAGGCGTTCTTCCTTCGGCAGGCCGAATTTCACCGACTGGGTGAAGCGATGATGATCGACCGCGTTCTCCGCCAGGCTTTCCGCCTTCTCCATCATGACGGCGGCTTCGGCATCGCTCAGCGAGAAGGCCTGTTTCAGGCAGGTCTTGATCTGATCGGCCTCCACCCCGGCATAGACGCCGTCCGCCAGGGCGATCTCCACCAGAAGCGCCGCGGCAGCCGTGCGCGGGGGTATGCCGTCAGCCTCGTCTTCGGTCTTTTCAGCGGAGAAAAGCTTGCGCAGGGCGTCAAACATTGCGGTCGTCCTTGTCTGCTTCCAGCTCATATAGCACGCGCGCTTCGGCGGCGGGCCCGCGTCTTTCACCCAGGCCCGTCACACGCAGCCGGAACAGTCGTTCGCCGCGATGAAAGACGAGAATGTCCGCTTCGCGCAGCCTCCAGCTGCTTCGGCGCGGGCGGTGGACGGTTCCAAAGCGCTCCACCCGCAGGCCGCCGCCTTCAATGAGGCGCGTGGCCAGCGCCCGAGATTTGAACAAGCGGGCTCTGAACAGCCAGATATCGGCCCGCTGCCCGCCCTGGTCGCCGCTCACGCGCCGGACTTTCCAGCTTCACCCCCGGCGGTCTTGCGCCGGCGGGGCCGCCTGCGCTTCGGGTGTTCGCCGGACGCTGTGCGAGCGGGCGGCGCGTCAGGCAGTTTCAGTTCTGCGAGCTTGGCGAAGGGGGTGTCTTCGCGCGGTTTTTCCGGCTCAGCTTCGGGCCTGCGGTGGGCAGGCCGCCGGCTGCGTATCCAGCGTTCACCGTCAATGCCGGCATCGGTCTTCGCCCGCTGGACGCGCTTATAGCCCAGCGCTTTGAGCACCGCGCGCAGGTCATCAAACCCGCATCCAAGCAGCGACGTCATCGCCGGGTCGAGCGCAAAGGCGCCCTTAGCGCCCTTAGGTCCAGACGGCTTGCCGGGCCCGGCGTCCGGATCAGGCGCCGCGCGGGCGTCGCGGATCAGATCGGCCAGTCGCTCCAGCATGTCGAGCCGCACCACCAGCGGCCCGCAACGCTGATAACCAGCGGCGGCGTAGTCGGACGGGGCGATGGCGGGGCGAGCCGGCAGGCTGGTCCGGCCTGGTTCAGGCAGAAAGGCCGGCTCGCCCCGGCCATCGTGTACGGCTTTGAGAACTGTGCTGAGCCGCGCAGCGACCGGCTTGATCAATGCAGGCATGAAGACGGCGTGCTCGCCGATGCGCACGCCGGCTGCGCGCAGCTGACGGCGCTCCTGCACCGACAGGGCGCTCAGATCGTCGGCGAGACTGTTGCGGGCCGCCGCGCCGAAGCGTTCAGCCAGACGGAAGGCGACGCCGCGCGCCAGGCCGGTTAGCGCCGTGCTGGTCCCGTTTGCGTTTGCGCGCAGCTGAGCCAGGCCGGCAAGGTCGCGCGCAGCCCGCCTCGCGATGAAGGCTTCGACCCGACGTTCGGCCCGCGCGCGGGCTTCGTCGGAGGCGAGTTCGCCGCCAATCAGCTCAGCGCCCGGCGCCAGCGGATCGCTGGAGGCGGCGAGCCGTGCAACCGGCTGATCCCGCCAGACGATTTTCGCATCATCGGTGAGGGTGAAGGCGTCGTCTTCGGCGCGCACGAGCTGGCCGAGCCTGCGGTTCATTTCCGGGCGCACCGCCTTCAGAGCGGCATTGCGCACCGCCCGCTGCGCCAACGGACCGCCGCCGGTGGCCGGTGAGAAACGCAGGCCTTCTATTTCGCCTACAGCGTGCCCCTCAACGGTGACCAGACCGTCCCCGGCGACGATGGCGTCCAGATCGATCTTCTCGCGCAGGCCTTTCATCAGAGCCGAAGTGCGCCGATCAATGAAGCGCGCGATGAGACGCTCGTGCAGGGCGTCTGAGAGCAGATCCTCCACCTCTCGGGTGCGCGCCGTCCAGTACTCGGTGTCGCGAACCCAGTCCTTGCGATGGGCGGCGTAGGCCCAGGTGCGCACATGGGCGAGACGCTGAGACAGGGCGTCCACCTCGCCGGATGTACGCGAGAGCTTCTTCAGCTGACCTTCCAGCCAGCTGTCCGGAAGGAAGCCTTCCGCCTGGGTGCGGTAGACAAAGATGCGTTTCACCAGCCGCGCATGTTCTTCCAGCGTCGTCTTGCGGAAGTCCGGCGTGCGACAGGCGTCCCAAAGAAGCGCCACCGCGCCGCGCGCCTCCAGCCGCCCACGCAGCTCGCCGTCGCGGGCGAGCAGGTCCAACACGGCTTCATCAATGGGGCTGCGTACGCGCTCCAGCGCGCGATCGGGCGGCGGCGCGCCAAGGCTTTCGCGCAAGGTCTGCAGATTTGAAGCGTCCAGCTGGTCATTGCGCCAGGCCAGGCGCGTCAGCGGTTCGAAGCGGTGGTCCTCAACCGCCTCAATGATTTCTGGATCGATCGGTCGGCAATCGGCCGTCTCACCGAAACTTCCATCGGTTCTGAAGCGGCCCGCGCGACCGGCGATCTGGCCAACCTCATGGGCAAAGAGCCGGCGCCGCTTACGTCCGTCGAACTTCGATAGACCGGCGAAGGCGACATGGTCGACATCCATGTTCAGCCCCATTCCGATCGCATCGGTGGCGATCAGGTAATCCACCTCGCCGGACTGGTAGAGCTCCACCTGCGCATTGCGGGTGCGCGGGCTGAGCGCGCCCATCACCACCGCCGCGCCGCCGCGCTGGCGCCGGATCAGCTCTGCGATCGAGTAGACGTCATTGGCCGAGAAGGCGACGATGGCGCTTCGCCGCGGCAGCCTGGTCACCTTTTTCGGGCCGGCATAGGAAAGCTGCGAGAAGCGCTCGCGATACATCAGCTCCGCTTCCGGCGCGAGCCGGCGGATCAAAGGCGCGATCGTCGCCGCGCCCATGAACATGGTCTCTTCGGTTCCGCGCGCGTGCAGGAGGCGCTCGGTGAACAGGTGGCCGCGTTCCGGGTCGGCGCACAGCTGAATCTCGTCAACCGCGAGAAAGGCCGGGCGCATATCGCGCGGCATGGCCTCCACCGTGCACACGAAGTAGCGTGCAGTCGGCGGGACGATTTTTTCCTCGCCGGTTACAAGCGCAGCGCTCGGCGCGCCTTTCGCCTTGACCACCTTGTCGTAGATCTCGCGCGCCAGAAGGCGCAGCGGCAGGCCGATCACGCCAGACGCCCGCCCGAGCATGCGCTCAAGGGCGAGGTGGGTCTTGCCGGTATTGGTCGGTCCGAGCACCGCGGTGACGGCGCCCGGCTCGCGAGACGTTCGCAGATGGGCGGCCATGACTCTTCCTCATGCGCCCTGACAGATAGGGCGCGTGGTCGCCGATTTCGCCCTATTGGACCTGGATTCGCTGAGCGCGGATATTGATCTGGCCGATCTCGGTGCGAGCCCTGAAGCGCACCGGCACCCAGAAACCGTCAACCGGGGCGAGCCACATCGTGACCGGCTCGGCGGTTTCCCCCGCGTCGGGCCGGTCATCCGCATCATAGCCGGATATCGGTTCCAGATAGGCCCGGCAGACCAGCGCCTGACCCCGCCAGGCGCTGGTGCGGACCCGGTCGCGACCGCCGGCTTCCAGACGCACGTCATAGCGCGCCTTGCCGTCAAAGACCGGGAAACGGCCCTCGCAGGCGCCCTCCTCGTTGGCGCCGCCTGGTCGCGCCCCGTTCGGGTTGATGCCGGAAATGATCGCCAGCAGCGTCGTCAGCGGGTCGATCGCCCCGGCGCGATCGGTGTCGCTGGCTGGGGGCTCGCCCATCGATCCGAAGGGCGGGTTGATATCCGGCATCGCGGTTCCGTCTGGGAAATCAATGCCGACAATCCGGTTCTTACTGCTGGCGTGGTTGAGGTGCTCATAGCGCCAGGGGCGCAGAGCGCTGGCTGCGCGGTAGCCGGACACGCCGGCCTCGATATCGGTATCGTCGAACCAGGCGGCTATGCCGGCGGTGGTGAAACGGGCCGCCGCCGAGTAGGTCTGGTCTGGAAAGACCGCCGAGAGCGAGATGTCCGCGACCGGCAGGAACAGAACGGACCCGGAATAGTTCGCGGTCAGCGTCGGGGCCGTCGGCGCGGCGCCGCCGGCGTCATCATCACCCAGTGCGACGCTGGCGGTAAGCGAGACAAGGAATGCGACGATCGCGGTTTTCATGCCTGGTGTCCTGTTTTCAGCGCGCCTTGCTTGAGTATGACATATGGTGGCGGCCCCTGCGTGTCTGCAAGATGAACGCCGAATGCTTGACGCCTGCGTTCCGGTCCAGTATCAGCCCACGCTCACGCGCGGCGAGGCCAATCCTCGCAGCGCGCGTTTTGAGTTTTGTGACAGGCGGGGCCTCGCTGCAAGAGGCGCGCCGGCTAATAGAAGCAGGATAAAATCATGTCGCGTCGCTGCGAACTGACCGGTGTGGGCCCGATGAGCGGGAATAATGTTTCCCATGCCAACAACAAGACGAAGCGCCGTTTCCTGCCGAATCTGTGCCAGGTGACGCTCGCGTCTGAAGCGCTGGAGCGCTCCTTCCGTCTGCGCATCAGCGCCGCCGCGCTGCGCAGCGTCGATCATATCGGCGGGCTGGACGCTTTCCTGATGAAAGCCCGCGATGGCGAGCTGTCTTCCGGTGCGCTGAAGATCAAGCGTGAGCTTGAGAAGAAAGCCGCTGAGGCCGCCGCTGCGTAGCGCTGCCGCCTCGTTCCGGTCTCTGAAAAAGAAGCGCCCGTCGGTCCTCCGGCGGGCGTTTTGCTATCCGGCTGAAGCGCCTTAGCGTGTCGCGCGACATGTCTGGGAGGACTTCATGCTCGTGCGCGCCCTTGCCTTATCCATACTTCTGCTTGCCGCCTGCGGCCAGGCTGATCGCGCTTCCGGAGAGGCGGGCCTGATCAGGGCCGATCGCGTCTTCACCGGCGGGACGATCTATACCGGCGAGGGTCTGACCACGGTGGAGGCCGTTGCGGTCGCGGACGGCCGTATCGTCCATGTCGGCGCGCTCGACGCGCTCTCGCCGGATATCGAGACCATCGATCTGGGCGAGGCGGTCATGTTTCCCGGCTTCACTGATTCCCATGTCCACGTGATGGGCGTCGGCGAGCGGGAGCGCTCGCTCAATCTGGAAGGCGTCGCCTCGATCGCGGAGCTTAAGGCGCGTGTGGCCGAGGCCGCCGCAGTGCAATCAGTCGGCGCCATCACCGGGCGCGGCTGGATCGAGACGCACTGGCCTGAAGCGCGCTTCCCAAGCGCAGCCGATCTGGATGCGGTGGTCGAGGGCCGGCCTGTCATACTTGTGCGCGCTGACGGTCATGCGCTGGTGGCCAACTCCGCCGCGCTGGAGGCTGTGGGCTATGACGCCATGACGCCGGATCCCGATGGCGGCGCGATCCTGAAGGGTGATGACGGCGCTCCGAACGGCATGATCATCGACACCGCCATGGCCCCTTTCGCCGTGCTTGCAGGCGAACCGCAGGACGAGGAAAGGGCCGAGCTTTACCAGCTGGGCGCTGAAATGCTCGCCGCATCGGGCTGGACGGGTGTGCACACCATGTCCATGCCCTTCGCTGACGCCGCCATCCTGCACCAGCTCGCCGACGAGGGCCGGCTTCCGATTCGCATCTATACGGCGGCGAACCCGGAAGATTACGCCGCCGCTGCACGCGCCGCTGAGGCGGGCGCGGCGTCGGACAGCCTGGTCATCAATCGCTCGGTTAAGCTCTATGTTGATGGCGCGCTGGGCTCGCGCGGGGCGGCGCTTCTGGCGCCGTATCAGGACGCGCCAAGCGCTTCCGGTCTGCTCCTGCTTCAGGAAGAGGCCGCGCTCGCCATCATGGAGGAGGCGCTGCGCGACGGGGTGCAGCTGGCCATTCACGCCATCGGCGATATGGGCAACCGGCTGGTCCTGGACTGGATGGAAACCGCGTTTGAACGCGTACCCGTTGAGGCGCGCGCCATGGCCGAGCCGCGATGGCGGATCGAACACGCCCAGATCGTCAATCCGGTCGATCTTCCGCGGTTCGCCGAGCTGGGCGTGATCGCCTCCATGCAGCCCAGTCACGCCATCGGCGATCTGCACTTTGCGCCGTCGCGCCTGGGGCTGCAGCGCCTGGAGGGGGCCTATGCCTGGCGCGATCTGCTCGACAGCGGCGCGATCATCGCCGGCGGCTCCGACGCGCCGGTGGAACGCGGCGAGGCGCGGATCGAATTCTATGCCGCCACGGTGCGCCGCGATCTCAACGGCTTTGCCGGCGAGGGATGGAATCTCGATCAGGCGGTCAGCCGGCAGGAGGCGCTGGACATGTTCACCACCGCACCGGCTTACGCCTCCTTCCGCGAGGCCGAGCTTGGCCGGATCGCGCCAGGCATGTTGGCGGACTTCTCGGTCTTTGACACAGACCTGATGACGGCGCCTGACGATGCCTTGCGCGACGCACGCCCTGTGATGACGGTCGTCGCTGGCAATATCGCCTGGCGTGCAAATTGAATCTAAAATAGAATATTTCGACTTTTGAGAGAAAAAAAGATTTTCAACTCGTACAGATTTAGTTAACCTTCCGTTTATCGCGCTCTCAGGTGCGGCTCCCGGACGTTTTCGGGAGTAATTATAGACGCTTGCAAGGACGGCTATGATCAGTCCGCCCAAGCGTAATGCATACCCAGTCGCATTGTTGAGGCCAGTTTGCTGTCCGCGACTTACGCATAAATATGCAATTTTAAATCGCGGCGCGGCTGCGCCCTTCGGAGGAAGAGTTATGACGGTTCATCAGACACTGACGGGTAAGCCGGACCGGCGCATTCAGACGGGCATCAACCAGTACGCCATGCTTCATCACGCCATTCGCAATCTGGCCTCTATCGAGCCGAAGACTGCTACGGGCAAGCTTGCGATGAATCTGGTTGCGCAAAACTCGGTCTCGGTTCTCAGCGTCGCGGCGATCTCCGGTTATGTCTACGCCTTGACCGAAGCCCAGCTTCCGACCGTGACCTTTCAAGGCGCCACCCCTGGGCCGGGCATCACCAATCAGGAGCTTCAGCAGGCGTACAACAGCTTCCAGACCCAATTCGCCACCTTCCAGGGGGAGGCGCGCGCCTGGATCAATACCACCCCGGAATCCGGCGGTGCGAGCATTTTTTCGCAGCTGGTTTCGGTGCCCACAACCTTCAAGACGATCAACGGATCGGTGCAGGGCAAGTTCGAAATCCTGAAGACGCTAACACCCGGAACCAAGCCGTATAACGACACGATGGCGCAGCTGAAGGCTCTCATCGGTGCGGAAACGTCTGACATCAACACGTTGAACACCGCTATGCAGACGCTCGGCACGAACCTGCAGAATGCGGCGGTCACGCTGCACACGGCTGCGACAACAGGCGTATTGAAACAGCTGCAGGATGCTTACTCGACTGAAATCCAGTCGCTGACCGACGACATCAGTCAGTGCCAGGACAAGATCAATTCAGATAACAGCAAGATTGTCGGGCTTGGGTTCGCCGCCGGGGCTGCGATTACCGTCGGTGTGGTCGGGCTGGCCAATATCTGGAACCCTATCGGGTGGATCATGATGGGCGCCGGCGCCGTGGGGGCCTATTTCGCGATCGCTGAAATTGAACGTCTCAAAGGCGAAATTGCGGGCCTGAAAACGAAAATTCAGAATGATGAGATGTGGCGGCAGGATGATCAGAAGGCCGCAGCCTCTGTTGCGTCCTTCTCCGGTGAGGTGAAGGGGTTCGAGACGCTTAACTCGGCAGCGCAGAAAGAGCTGACGACGTTGGAGCAGCTCTATTCCACGCTTGCGGACGACATCTCAACAACGATCTCCGATCTTGATGCTGACAAGCTCGACGAAGCGCAAGCTGAATGGGAAGCTATCCTTGAAGCGGCCCAGCCGCTGGAGGATCTGACCGCCTATATCTGGCCAACCTCTTTGATGCTGCCGTCACCGACAAGTTTCGCTCCGGTCGGCTCGGACGTCTATGCTCTGAACGTGGCGGGCGATGCATTCCACTATGCTTCAGGCGGCAATACCTGGAACCAGCTGCCGAACTCCGCGCTGAGCATTGTGGCCTCAGGCAGTGTCGTGGCGGCCATCGACGGCGCGCCGATCGATGGTTCAACTGTCAATCCCAACCCCAGCGTGCCGACATACTTCGTGAAGACGTACAATAGCGGTTCGAACGCCTGGACGACGATTTCCGATTTTCCTGCAGCGGCGATCACGACAGGCGGCGGCGATATCTACGCAATCAATCAGACCGACACGGATCGGCAGGTTTACAAGTATGGCGGATCCGGCACGAGCTGGACCAAGCTCGCCGATCTGCCGGGCCCTGACGCAGCGTCCCAGATTGCGGTGGCCGGCGGCAAGGTGTTCGCACTGGCGAACAACACCCAGCTGGTCTACGGGTATGACGGATCAAGCTGGTCGCAAGTCGGCACCGCTCCGGCCAGTGCGATCACCGGCAATGGCGACATGCTCGGCATCCTGATGACGGATCAGTCGGTCTACACGTATGACGCGGTCAATGGCGGTTCGCCTGTGTTTGGCGGCAGCGATGCGATCGGACTGGCCCAGTTGAGCAATAAGGATCAGTACGTGGTCAACGCTTCTTCGCTGGACCTTTACTATATCGACAACAACGTCTCGCCGCCGACCGCCACCGATTTACAGCCTAACACGACCGGCGTGTACGCCAGCGATACGGACGCGGTCTACTACACCGACAATAACGGTCATGTCTGGCTCCTGACGGATCTGGAGCAAAACACCTGGCGGCAACTGCCCGATCTGACGCCAGGTTAACCGCTCCCTTCCCTCTTTCAGCCTGTCTCATCGCTCCAAAGGGGCGGTGAGACAGGGGTTCTTTTCGCGATTGGAGGCGTCCATGTCCGCACCGCTGCCCGTTATAGACATCCTCAACAACCTGATCACGGTGAACAATTATCTCATGGCTTCGCAGGCTGCGAAGCTCCCCCAGGCTGTCACCAAGGACCCTGTTAACAACAAAACGGTTCAGAAATTCATCGAATGGCAGGAGCGCATCTGGGAAGAATACTATGAGGGCCTGGTCAATGCTCAAATCGTCGCCCAGACCCGCGAGATTCATCATCTCTACTCGATCGACGCCATCACGCAGCGCGAAGTTCGCAGCATCCTGTACGGCGATCCGGGCGGCCCGACCCCGAAAGCGGTCTCGCTGTGCGATGACGTGACCAACCTGATCAGCGAAGGCGCGCCTCTTGTCGACGAACTGACCGCGATCACCGAGGGGATCCGCGATGCCGACAAGCAGAAGGTTGAGAGCCTGCTTGGCACGGTTAAAACGCTTAATGACCAGTTCGATGAGGACGAGCAGAAAATCACCGAGGGCGCCTTTAAAACCGCCGAAGATATTTTCGCCACCGTGGTGGACGTTGCGATTGCGGTCGGCAGTGAAGGCGAGGCTATCGAGCCGCTTGTGAAGGGCGTGACCCAGGTTGGCAAAGACGCGGTCAACCAGATCATCCTTACCCAAGACGCCAAGCATGTCTTGTCCAAGCTGATCGACGCATGGGCGGAGCTCGACGAGGCGACGGCCGACCTCGCTCAGATGACGATGGTCGTCAACCAGCTGAACGAGGTGGTCAAGGATCAATCCACCGCGCTGACGGCGCTGGATGCGATCGTGTCTGACTGGCAGGCGGTCGCAGACCTGACAAATGAGCCCAGATCAGAATGGGATGCTTCCGGCAAGGCGCAGATCGATGAGTGGTCGTCGCGCATGTCGCGTGTGAACTTCTCAGCGGCGACGCAGACCATTCAAAAAAGCGATCTGGAATAGCTGATCATGAAGCGCGGCCTGTCAGCGCGAAACTCAGAAGCAGGGTGCGCTGGCGCGCGTTGAAATTATCGTCGGCGATCAGGAAGAGGCGGGCTTCACCGTTCACCACGGCGATGGCGAGGCCTTCGATGTTGTCGACGGTCATGTCCGGCGTTAGCTCGGCGAGCAGTTCAGGGCGACCGGTCAGTTCACCGCTTCCCGACCCGTCCTGCTCGGCCAAGATGCTCACCCGGATCCGGTTGCCGATATCACGCGACCAGAAGCGCTCCACGGCCAGAAGCGCGCCAGGGCGTTGCGGCGCGTCCTCGGGTACGCGGGCGAGCGCCGTCAGCCCGAAACCGGGTTCCAACCGGACCGCCTGCGCGGTTGCTTCGCCGTCTTCAAGACGCCAGAAGGTGTGCGGCCGCCCGTCAATGATCGGCAGCTCGATGCCGGCCAGAAGCGCGCCGTCATCAAGCGGAACGAGCGCCTCCAGCCCGGCATTGTCGCGGAGCCGCTCCGCGCCGGGCGGCGTCGGGAAGGGTTCAGCGTAAGCTGAATCCAGCTGCGCCCAGTCCTCACCGAGATCGTAGACTTCGATGCGGTGATTTCGTTCAAAGCTGACCGCATAGCGCCCGCCGCCGAGCGGGGCGAGGCCTTCGGCGTCCGCGTCCGGTCCGCTCAGCGCTCGCCCGTCAGCGTCCAGAAGATCGTGAATCCGAAGCCCGTGCGCACCCGCCAGTCGGGCGTCCTGATCATGGCTCAGTGAGAAAGTGAACCAGGCGCCGCGATCAGACAGCGCCAGAATATGCGAGCCGTCCCGGCTGATCTCGATCGCGGAGATACCGCCAAAGCGCTCTTCATCCGAGCTGAGCACGAGCCCGCCGCGATAAACCAGTTCTCCGACCTCACTGCGGTCCGGATCGGCAGGATCAAGCACGACCGGCTCAGCGATCAGCTCCGGCGCCTCGCGCCTCTCCCCGCAGCCCGTCAGAAGAATCAGCGCAGGCCAGAGCAAGAGGGCGGCGAGGGCCGGTTTCATCACAGTCTCCCGATATCGCTCGAAACGGCGCGTTTGAGAGCGCTTAGCGCATCTTTACTGCGTTCGCGTGACGAAGGCGGCTGATGCAGGGCGCGCCCGGGGCTGGCGCGACCGTCCTCGTCAAACAGGGAGGCCAGCTGTTCGGTCATGGCGCCGGCGAGCTGTTCGACATCCAGAATGGTCACCGCGCGGCGATAATAGCGCGTCACGTCGTGGCCGATGCCGATGGCCAGGAGTTCCACTTCAGAACGGGTCTCGATCAGGCTGATCACCTCGCGCAGATGCTTTTCCAGATAGGCTGGAGAATTGGCGGACTGGGTGCCGTCATCCACCGGCGCGCCATCGGAGATCACCATCAAAATGCGCCGCTGTTCAGGCCGCGCCGCCAGGCGCCGAAACGCCCACATCAGCGCTTCGCCGTCGATGTTTTCCTTCAAAAGCCCATCGCGCAGCATCAGACCCAGATTGGGCCGCGTGCGCCGCCAGGGCGCATCGGCGGCCTTGTAGATGATATGACGCAGATCATTGAGTCGGCCCGGATTGGGCTTCTTGCCTTGAGCGATCCACTCCTCCTTGGAGCGTCCGCCTTTCCAGGCGCGTGTGGTGAAGCCGAGGATTTCGGTTTTCACCCCGCACCGCTCCAGCGTGCGCGCCAATATGTCCGCGCAGGCCGCCGCCACCAGGATAGGCCGACCGCGCATCGAGCCGGAATTATCGATCAGCAGGGTTACGACCGTGTCGCGAAACTCGGTGTCGGTCTCCTGCTTGTAGGTCAGCGCCGAGAGCGGGTCGGTGATCACGCGCGGCAGGCGCGCCGGATCCAGCACGCCTTCCTCCAGATCAAAGCTCCAGGCGCGCTGCTGCTGGGCCATCAGGCGCCGCTGCAGCCGGTTCGCCAGCCGCCCGACGGCGTTTTCCAGACCCTTCAGGTGCTGATCGAGATTTCGGCGCAGGCGCGCCAGTTCTTCAGAGTCGCACAGATCAGCGGCCTGGATCACCTCGTCGAACTGGGTGGTGAAGACCTTGTAGGCATTGGGGTCCTCGCCCTCAGGCCGCACCCAGTTCGGTCGGGCGGCCTGGGCGGTTTCGGTCTGATCCTCATCGGCCTCGACGCGGTTCTGGCTGTCCTCGGCGAAATGGATGTCGTCCTCGTCCGCGGATGTGCCGCGGGCGTCTTCAGACTGGTCATCTTCACCCGTATCCGGGTCCTGATCGCTGTCCTCGTCGCCGTCCTGCGGCTCGCTCTCCACGCCGGCGTCGTCTTCAGCGTCATCGTCGCGCTCGTCTTCGTCGGGTTCTTCGCCCAGCTCGTCAGACAGGTCCAGATCACGGATCACCTGGCGCAGCGCGGCGGCGAAGGCGCTCTGATCGTCGGCGGTTTCTGCCAGCGCATCCAGCGCATCGCCGGCAGCCTGCTCGACATCTTCGCGCCAGACTTTCATCAGCCCGCGGGCTTCATCAGGGCAGGGCCGCCCCGAGACACGCTCGCGGACCAGCATGGAGATCGCATCGGCCAGCGGAGCATTCTGACGATCATCGGCGGCGTTCCAGCCCTGTTTCAGGCAGGTCTCGCGCAGCGCCGCGTCCAGATTATCGCCCATGCCGCGCATATCGCGCGCGCCGAGCGCTTCGATACGCGCCTGTTCGGCGGCGTCGAATATGGCGCGCGCCCGCGCGCCGGGCGGCAGGGCGTTCTGATGGGCGCCGGCATCGTGACGGGCCATGCGAAGCGCGGCGGCGTCGGCTTTGCCGCGCAGGCTGGCGACCTCGCTCTCGGTTAAGCTTTCCGGCGGCGTTGGAAGCAGGACGCGACCGCGAACCAGACCTGAAATCTCGCCGCCGAACCGAACGTCCAGCTCTCGGTCCCGCGCGACGGCGCGCGTCGTCGCGGTCAGGGCGCGCTTGAACGTTTCAGACGGTGCTTCAGCGTCGCTCATCAGTGCGGCCCCGGCGGCTACGCCGCGCGTCCGGGCTTCACCGGGCTCTCGCTCAGCGTCTCACCGAAAACACGCTGATAGAACTCCGCCACAATAGGCCGCTCAAGCTCATCGCACTTGTTTAGGAAGGTCAGCCGGAAGGCGTGCCCCGGATCGCCGAAAATCTGAGCGTTCTCCGCCCAGGTCAGAACGGTGCGCGGGCTCATCACTGTGGACAGATCACCGTTGACGAAGGCTTCGCGCGTCAGGTCGGCGACCTTGACCATGTCTTCGATCTGTTTTCTCGCCGCGTCTGAGCTGGCCTGTTCGCCAAGCTTGGCCGCGACGATCTCGTTCTCGGTTTCGGTCGGCAGATAGTTCAGCGTGGACACGATCGACCAGCGGTCCATCTGGCCCTGATTGATCTGCTGGGTGCCGTGATAAAGCCCCGTCGTGTCACCCAGGCCCACCGTGTTGGTGGTCGCAAAGAGGCGGAAATTGGGGTTGGGGCGGATCACCTTGGTCTGGTCCAGCAAAGTCAGTGAGCCTGAGGCTTCCAGCACGCGCTGGATGACGAACATCACGTCCGGTCGGCCGGCGTCATACTCGTCGAACAGAAGCGCGACCGGACGCTGCACAGCCCAAGGCAGAATGCCTTCCTGAAATTCGGTGATCTGCTTGCCGTCTTTAAGGACGATCACGTCCTTGCCGACCAGGTCGATCCGGCTGACATGGCTGTCTAGATTGACCCGCACCATGGGCCAGTTCAGCCGCGCCGCGACCTGCTCGACGTGTGTGGATTTACCCGTGCCGTGATAGCCTTGGATCATCACCCGGCGATTGAAGGCGAAGCCGGCGAGAATGGCGCGCGTGGTGGCCGGGTCGAACACGTAGGTCGGATCGATCTCAGGCGCGTGCTCATCGCGGGTAGAGAAGGCGGCGACTTCAAAGCCCGGATCAAAGCCGAACAGGGCCTGACAATCGGCGACGGTGTCGGGAGCCAGGCTGGCGAGGGCGGTGTCGGTCATGCACAAAAGTCCTTGGCGAGGCGGGGCGAAGGCGGGCTCTGGAGCGGCGCGCACGCCGGTCAGCGCCTTAGTTAGCGCGCGGGCGCATTCAGCGCCACCGCAGCGCAGCAATCGACCTCAGGCGAGACCGGCGCTTTTCAGGATCTGATAGGCGGCGACCACCTTCTGCAGGCGGTCTTCCATCGACCGGTCGCCGCCATTGGAATCGGGATGATAGAGGCGGACCTTCTCCGCATAGCTCTTGCGAACCTGCGCCTTGCCTGCGCCAAGCTCCAGGCCGAGCGTTTCCAGCGCGCGTTCCTGCAGGCGGCCGGGGCGCGGCTTGCGCACGCCCTCGGCGGGGCCCTGCGCGCCGGGCTTCCAGCCGGGCGGCGGGCGGTCGCCGAACAGCGAGAACGGATCACGGAAGACCTGGCTCCAGTCCACGCTGGCGCTCTGAGCGCGCCGGCGGGTCGAAGAACCGGCTGAGAAGCTCCAGGTCGGTCGGTGCCCGTTCGCGCTGGCGTCGTAGAACGCCTGCTTGGCGATGTCGTCCATACCGTCGAAAAAGTCCCAGGACTTATTGTACTCGCCGGCGTGCTCCTGACAGAACCAGTAATACTCGCTCTGGCGCGTCGGCGATTTGGGCGCGCGCGCGCCGGCGTGCTTGCGACAGCCGGGATACTCGCATACGCGCTCGGCCGCCGAAGGTTCGTCCTTGGGAGGCTTGATGCGTATGTCCACGAAGCGCGGCGTATATTCGAAGCTGTCATCCATGAGGTGAACAAGTATGGTGCGCGCCGGGTAAGCGGGCAATGAACACGGCTGTGACAATCAGCCGGTCCGCTGTTGAAGGAGGCGAAGATGGGATTGGTCAGCTCGCGCATTGAGACCGCGCTCAGGACGGCGTTCGACCCTGTTGAGCTCGTCATTCACGATGACAGCGCCTCCCATGCCGGCCATGCGGGCTCACCCGGAGGCGGCGAAAGCCACTTCATGGTGGAGATCGTGTCTGCGGCGTTTGAGGGCAAGAGCCGGATCGAGCGTCACCGCATGGTCAATCAGGCGCTCAAAGACGAGCTCGCCGGTCCGGTGCACGCGCTCGCGATCAAGGCGAAAGGGCCAGGAGAGTAATCACTCCTCCTCCGGTTCCTTTTTCAGCCGAAGCTGGCTGATCTGGTTGCGGCGGCGCTCCAGGATTTCAAAGCGCACGCCGTGGAAGCTAAAGACCTGGCCCTTGTCGGGAATGGTCTGGGCTTCGTGGATGACGAGGCCGGCGATGGTCACCGCCTCCTCGTCCGGCAGCTCCCAGTCAAGCGCGCGGTTCACGTCGCGAATGCCGGCGATGCCATCGACCAGAACCGAGCCGTCGGCCTGACGGTTCAGCCCTTCAACCGCCACATCGTGTTCATCTTCGATCTCGCCGACGATTTCTTCCAGAATGTCTTCCAGCGTCACCACGCCCATCAGCGCGCCGTATTCGTCCACCACGATGGCGAAGTGCTCACGCTTGCGACGGAAGGCGGCGAGCTGGTCCTGGACTGCGGTGGTTTCCGGGATGAACCAGGGCTCGCGCTGGATGGATTTGATATCAACCTTGCTGGCGTCGCCGCCGGCCTGGTGCAGAGCGCGCGCCAGGTCGCGCACATGCAGCACCCCGACAATATTCTCCGGGTCGGAATGGTAAAGCGGCAGTCGGGTGTGCGGCGAGCTGAGCGCTGCATCGACCACGTCCGCCACCGGTTCGGACAGGTCGAGCATCACCAGGTTTTTGCGATGACGCATGATGTCGTCCACGGTCAGTTCGCGCAGATCGAGCACCCCGCCCAGCATGTCGCGGTCGGTTTTCACCACCCCGCCTTCCTGGTGATGCAGATCGATATGGCCGCGCAACTCCTCGTGCGAGGACAGGACCGGGCCTTCCACATTCGCGCCCAGCATGCGCAGCACGCCGCGCACGACCGTCTGCACGGCCGCCACCACGGGCGAAAACACCGCCACAACGATGCGCAGCGGCAAGGATACGACCAGCGCCATGCGCTCCGGGTTCGATAGCGCGTAGGTCTTGGGCAGGACCTCAGCGAAGATCAGCACCAGCGCGGTCATGACCAGGGTCGCGATCGGCACGCCGGCCTCGCCGAACAGCGCCAGGAAGACGGCTGCGGCGATGGAGGAGGCCAGGATGTTGACCAGGTTATTGCCCAACAGGATCGCGCCGATGAGGCTCTCCCGGTCGGAGATCAGGTGCAGAACGCGGGTCGGCTGGCGACCGTTATCGCCGTCTTTTTCAAGGGTCATCATGCGCGCCTTCGACGTCGCCGTCAGCGCGGTTTCCGACCCGGAAAAGAAGCCGGACAACAGGATGAGGACGAGGATGGACAGTGCCGCCCACGCCATCCACATCTCAAACTCAACGCTCATTGATCTCGTCCTTTAAAAAACGCGTCAGCGACGCGCGGTCTGCGCCGGTCGCGATGTAGGCCTCGCCTGCGCCGCGCGCCAGGATCAGCGTGATTTGCCCGGCCTGATTTTTCTTGTCCTCGCCCATGCGCTCGACCAGCCGGTCGGCCCTGTATGGGCCGCCTGGCAGGTCGGCGATGCGCGCCGGCAGGCCGACCGCGCGCAGATGCGCCTCGACACGACCCGGACTATCCGCGCCGCAAACACCGAGCCGGGCCGAGTATCGGAAAGCCAGCGCGACGCCCGCTGCAACCGCCTCGCCGTGGATCAGCGCTCCGGGTTCGGCCTCCGCCTCGAAAGCGTGCGCGAAAGTGTGCCCCAGATTAAGCAGGGCCCGCACCCCGCCTTCGCGCTCGTCCTCGGCCACGATGCGCGCCTTGAAGCGCACCGCATCCGCGATCGCTCTGCTCAGCGCTTCGCCGCTCAGCGCGGCCTGACCCAACGTCTCCAGACGTTCAAACAAAGCCGGGTCGCCAATCAACCCGGCTTTGACGATCTCCGCATAGCCGGCCCGGACTTCCCGGGCGGGCAGGGTGGACAGAAAGCCCGTGTCAGCGATCACCAGGCCGGGTTGGTGGAAGGCGCCGATCAGATTCTTTCCGTGTCGGGTATTGATCCCGGTCTTGCCGCCCACCGAGGAATCCACCTGCGCCAGCAGCGTCGTCGGGATCTGCGCAAAGCCGACGCCCCGCTTCACGATGGCGCCGGCGAAGCCCGCCAGATCGCCGATCGTGCCGCCGCCAAAAGCGATCACCGCCTCGGAGCGCTCAAGGTTCAGGTCCAGAAGCGTGTCGCACAGCGCCTCGATCCCGTCCCAGCTCTTGGCCGCCTCGCCGCCCTCCAGCTCAATGATGTCGGGGCTGAGCCCGGCCGATTGCAGGGCCGCGTTCAGGCGCGTCTCGTGATGCTTCAGCGCTGCAGTATCGGCAATGATCACGGCGCGGCCGCGCGGACACAGGCGCGCAAGCTTCGCCGCGCCGTACTCCAGCGCCTGGTCGCCGACCAGCACGTCATAGCCACGATCGCCCAGCTGCACCGGAACGGTCAGAACCTGGCTCACGGCGCCACGCCTTCGGCATGTTCGCGCAGCGCGTCCAGCAGGCGTGCGGCGGTGGTCTCGTGGGTTGCTCCGTCCACATCCACGATCAGGTCGGCCTCGCCGTAAACGGGCGCTCGTCGCGCCATCAGGTCGGCCATGACCGCGCGCGGGTCTTCGGTTTTCAGAAGCGGGCGCGTATTGCGCCGGGACACCCGGTCCATCAGCGTTTCAAGCTCGGCGCGCAGCCAGATGGAGAGCGCCTGGCCTTTGACCAGGGCGCGTGTCTCCTCACTCATGAAGGCGCCGCCGCCGAGTGCGAGCACCTTGCGAGGGCCTTCGCTGAGCAGGCGGGCGATGACCTTGCGTTCGCCGTCGCGGAAGGCGGCTTCGCCGAAATCGGAGAAAATCTCCGAGACCGTCCGACCGGCGGCGGCTTCGATTTCCTCGTCGGCGTCAAAGAAAGGCAGGTCGAGTCTTCGCGCCAGGCGTCGTCCGATCGTGGTCTTGCCGGCGCCCATAAGGCCGACAAGCACGATGGAGCGATCAAGGCGGGAGAGCGGGTCCGATGCGGGCATGTCTCTGGGTATACCAATCTTCCCGGCAGGAACAATCATCACGCCAGGCCTCAGGCGCGGTCTGCGCGTGTGACAGCGTCGCCGTCTGGAAATCGCCCCAATCAAGCGCTTAGAGTGCCGGACAAGCAGATTGAGGTTTCAAGGGGCCGGCCATGCGAGGAACTCTGATTGGGATTGCGGTGGCGATCGCGCTTATTGGGGGCGGGTTTCTAAGCCTGCTCATCATGGCTGACGCCATGACGCCGGAGCCTTCGGAAATCCGTGTTGAGGTGACCGATGCACTGGCCGACTAAGCTTGCGCTTGCCCTCAGCGCGCTGGTTCTGTCCGGCGCGGCTGCAACCGCCCAAAGCTCGGGCATTCAGGTGCGCGATCTGGGGGCGGTGGATCCGTTTCAGGTCGGCGTTGGCGGGGGGCTCTCTGACGCGGCCTGGAACGCCAGCGAAGCCGAGGGGTTGAGGGCTTTATTCGAGCGTCTGCCCGACGGCTCTGGCGAGGGCTGGACCCAGCCTCTGGCCGCCCGCCTGGCGGAACGCGCGCTGATGAGCTCCGGCGCCCCGCCGCGCGGCGCGCGTGATGATTTCGAGCTGGCCGCGCTGAGGGCCGATCGGGCGCTCGCTGCGGGCCGGGCGGGGCCGGTCTACGCCCTGCTCAACCGCACCCCGCGCATCAACGAATCCGCCACCCTGTCGCGGCTTCTGGTGGAGACCGCTTTTGCGTCCGGTGATCGCGAAGCAGCCTGCCGCGCCGCGGACGCACTGCTGGACGGGCGAGATTCGCCCTACTGGCTGCGCGCGCGTGCAGCGTGTCTGGCCTATTCCGGCGCCATTCCAGCCGCGGAGCTGACCGCCGAACTCGCCCGTTCTTCAGGTGTGGACGCTCCGGTGTTCGATGCGCTTCTGGACGCTTACGTGCTGGACGGCGAGCTTCCGGCCAATGCGGTCCCCACCAACGGGCTTGAGCTGGCGCTTGCCGCATCTGCGGCGCCGGCGGCCTCCATCACGGTGGCTGAAGACGCTCCGGTCTGGCTGCGACGGGCCGCGTCCCGAACAGGTCCGCAGATCAGTCTTCCGCCCGATCCGGTCGGCGCACTGGAGGCGATTGAAGCGCTCAGCGGCCCCGAGCGCGAAGCTGCGCTTGGCGCGCTGATCCAGCAGGACGCGGATCGCGCCATCGCCGCTGAAGCGCTGGCTCAGCGACTGAGCAGCGCAACCGAAGCCGGACGGTTCGTTGAAGTCGCCCGCGCCTATGGCGAAGAAGTCTCCACCTTGCCCATCACCGCCGCCACGCTGAGTTCCGGCGAGGCGTTCGCCTTCGCCGCCCTGCTGGCAGGAGACACGAACGCGGCGCGCCGCTGGCGGCGCGCATTGGAGCAGGGTCCGCCCCCGGCTCCGCGCACCAGCGCGGCCGATATCGGGGGTCTTATCTCTCAAGAGGGCGCCGGTCAGCTTCGCCCGATGCCTTCACGGCCCGTCGTCGAGCCGCAAGCGCCGTTTGAATCGGCCTCGCCTGAGGTTCTCGTCCGGCTCGACTTCGCGATCGCGATTGCAGAAAACGGGCTTCGGCGATCCGATTTCGGCGCCTTGCTGGCGGCGCGTGCGGAGACTGAAGACGCGCAAAGGCTGCGCGAGATTGCGGCGTTGACCGCGCTCGGACAAAGCCCACCCGCCCAAGTGACCGCGCGTATGATGAGCGAGCCGCTTATCTCCGGCGCCAATCCTGTGGGCGGGCTTCTGGCGGCGCGCGCCCGGGCGCGCGGCGAGGCGATGCTGCATGCGGCCGCCATTCTGGAAGCCGATTCGGTCACGATGTCGGGCGCCTATCTGGCGACGCGCATTCTGGCCGAGGCCGGTCTGGAGTCTGAAGCGCGCCGCGTGATCGTTGAGATGATTTCGGAGCATCGGTCTTGAGCCAGGGGCGCATCGCGCTGTTTCTGGACATGATGGCCGCAGAGCGCGGCGCGGCGGTTAACACGCTGGACGCCTATCGACGCGATCTTGAGGATGTCTCCGCGCGCCTGAACAGCCGGTTGGAAGACGCCTCCACTGCAGAGCTGGAAGGCGTATTCTCCGGTATCGCCCGCGACGGTCTGGCCCCCTCCACCGCCGCGCGACGGCTCGCTGCGGTTCGCCGCTTTTATCGGTTTCTTCTGAAGGAGGGCCTGCGCGCCGACGATCCGGCTGCGCCGCTGAAAGGGCCGAAGAAGGCGCGCACCCTACCCAAGGTGCTGAGCGAGGCTGAAGTCGATGCCCTGTTTGAAGCCGCTGAGCGCATGACAGGGCCGAAAGGCGCCCGCGCACGCGCCCTTCTGGAGCTGCTCTATGCGGCGGGTTTGCGGGTCTCCGAACTGGTGGGGCTGCCGCTTGCCGCCTTCGCCAGCGCGGAGCGGTGCATTCTGGTTCGCGGCAAGGGCGGGCGTGAACGCATCGCGCCGCTGACCGATTCCGCGCTCGATGCGGTTGAAGCCTATAAGGTGGTCCGTGAGGCTGACCTGCCGCCTGTGGATCGACCCTCGCGCAAGCGCGCTGAGCGTTTTCTTTTCCCATCGCGCAGCGCCGCGTCCGGCCATCTCACACGCGAACGTTTCGCCCAGCTGCTCGGCGAGATCGCGCTTGAAGCGGGGTTGGACCGGGCCCGGATCAGCCCGCACGTGCTGCGTCATGCTTTCGCCACGCATCTCCTGGCCAATGGCGCGGACCTGCGCAGCGTGCAGATGCTGCTCGGTCACGCCGATGTCTCCACCACGGAGATCTACACCCATGTCCTCGAGGAGCGGTTGAAGACCCTGGTGCAGAGCGCTCATCCCCTGGCGAGGAAAGGGGATTGATCGAGAGCCGCCGCCGGGCCCGATGCTTGCAGGGCTGGCCACGCGGCGCCCCATCCTGTAAGCCCCGCCCGTTGATCAGCCTGCTCGCCGGACCTCCGGCGCAGGCCCTGTCGCTGAAGGCCGTGAATGTCCGATCCGACTCGCACCTATCTTGATTTCGAGCGCCCGATCGCTGAGCTGAACGCCAGGATCGAGGAGCTGGAGGCTATCGTTGCGCGCAATGGCGATGACGCCGCCGGCGCAGCTGACGATATCGCCAAGCTTCAGCAGAAATCCGCTGAGCAGCTCAAGGCGCTCTACGCCAAGCTCGACCCGTGGCAGAAAACGCTTGTCGCCCGTCATCCTGAGCGTCCGCATCTGCGCGACTACATTGCGCGGCTGGTCAGCGAGTTCGAAGAACTCGCCGGCGATCGTCGCTATGGCGAGGATCGCGCGATCATTGGCGGTTTGGGCCGTTTCCGCGGTCGCCCGGCTGTCATTATGGGACATGAAAAGGGCGCCGACACCCAGTCCCGCCTGACCCACAATTTCGGCATGGCCCGCCCGGAAGGCTATCGCAAGGCGGTCCGCCTGATGGATCTGGCCGAGCGTTTCGACCTGCCCGTCATCACGCTGGTGGACACGGCCGGCGCCTATCCCGGCATTGGCGCGGAAGAGCGCGGCCAGGCTGAAGCCATCGCCCGCTCCACCGAACGCTGTCTAACGCTGGGCGTTCCCATCGTCTCGGTTATCACCGGTGAGGGCGGGTCCGGCGGCGCCGTGGCGCTGGCTTCGGCCAATAGCGTTCTGATGCTGGAGCACTCCATCTATTCGGTGATCTCGCCGGAAGGCTGCGCGTCCATCCTGTGGCGCGACAACGCCCGGGCCAAGGATGCGGCGAACGCGATGAAGATCACGGCTCAGGATCTGATCGGGCTGAAGATCATCGACGACATCATCGCCGAGCCGGTCGGTGGCGCGCATCGCGACCGTGACGCGGCCATCGATGCGGTCGGACAGGCGGTGGAAAAAGCTCTTGAGGGCTTTGACGGGCTTGATGCTGCGGAACTTCGCAAGCGCCGCCGCGACCGTTTCTTCGCAATCGGGCGCACACTCGGCGAAGGCTGATCCAACTAGAGCTTTTCAGCGGAAGTGGGAACCGGCTCTGCTGTTTGAAAAAGCGATTGGTCAGAGATTTGGAGCGTCCCGGATCGTCGGAACTGACAGCAAACGCTCTACGATCCCGCCCAGCCTGCACTAGCGCCTGAAGCCGCAGCCGGTCGTGTTGAGATCAGTTGCAGCTGTATCAAGACCAGGCAGGCGAGCACCAGCCCCACGCCGATCGCCAGTCCGGTTGCGCGCTGGTGCGTCAGCGGCTGAGGCGTACGCTTCACCACGATCCAGTCCGGCCCTGAGAGCTTTGCGAACGAGACGATGTCTGCGCCAGCTTCCGCGCGCAACAGGCCGACCTGGCGACCGTTATCGGCGATCGACTGCGCAATCGCGGTTAGGCCGTACCGGGCGCTGATCGTGTCGACGCGCGCTCGGTCCACATGGGTTTCACGCCAGAGATCGGGGTGGGCGACAAGGCCGCCATCACGATTGATTATAAAGGTCGTGGCCCCGTCGGCGGTGGCGCCAAGCACTCCATCGAGATAGGCGCGCACGTCCAGCGTCGTCCCGAAGGCGCCGAGCTGGCGACCGTTCACGCGCACCGGCGTATGGCAGCCGATCGTCAGCGCTGAACCCGGTTCCACGTAGAGAAGGTCGGTCAGATGCGTGCAGGCCGTGCGCGCATAGGGGTTGGCGTCCATCGTGACGATAGAAACGAATTCATGGTCCGCGAACTGAAAATCGGCCGGGGCGGTTTCACGGTAGAAACCCAGCTGGTCGTCCCGGTCCGGCGCATAAATGATCAGGGTGTCGCGGTCATTGTTGAAGTAGAGATTGTCAAAGCTGGCGTGATGGGCGGGCCCGGCGCTGCTCACGACCCAGTAAGCGGCCGCAAGCGCGCGCTGTTCGGCCAGCCCGACGGCTTCGCGTCCGATAAAGGCGCCGACGCCATAGACATGCGCGCCGTTATCGACGCCGGTACCGTCAAACAGATCGGGCCGACTCCGCCGGGTGCCGTCGCCATGGCGCGGGAAGCTGGTTTCGAACACTGCACGGGCCGTATCGTCGTCGAGCGCGGCGTATTGCCGGCGGAACTGATTGGCGGCCGACTGGTGATTGCTCGCAATCTCCTCGAACATCCGATTATGGATATGCGCGGCATCCATGATCGTATGTTCCTCATGAGCACGCGCTTCGGTGTGAAGCTGGTCACGGATCATGGCATAGCTGGCAAACCCGCCAGCCAGGCCGACAATTGTTGCGCATATCGCATTCGCCCAAACAATCTTCATGTCCAATCGCCTCAATGGTCAAAAAAACCAGTCTCACGATGAGGCGTGGATTTCCGGTAAATCAAAGTGCGCGAGCTGCAGTCCGGTCTAGCCGAGCCTATGTTCCATCCAGGGCAGGGTCCGGCCCGGGACTGCATCGGACGGTCTGTCCTCGATGAAGACCGCGCCCATCGCCGCGTAAAAGGGGCGAGCAAACGGGTCTGAGAGGATGCCCAGTCGGGCCGCGTCACTCGTGTGCACCTGGTCCAGCGCCCAGGTGTAGAGCCTGCGGCCAAGCCCGCTGCCGATGGCGACCGGGTCGATGAAGAGCAGCTCCAGCTCCACAGCCGCGCCGCGTTCATCACGATAGGGTTCGCTGATCTGGGCGACGCCGACCGCTTGCTCGCCCATCCAGGCGGCGATCGCCCGACCGGATCGGATCGCGGCTCGATCAAGGCGCAGCACGCGCGCCATGATCGCCATCATCTGTGCGTCATAGCCCCAATGGGCTTTTGAACGCAGGATCATCTGTTCCAGAGCGCCGATCTCGTTCTCGGCGATGCGCGAAAGGCGTGTTGATGCGCGGCTGGCGCCCGCCATGTGCGCCCTAGCCCTGATAGCCTATGGCTGCGCCGTGGCAATGCTTGTACTTCTTGCCCGACCCGCACGGGCAGGGCGCATTGCGTGCGACACGTCCCCAGGTGGACGGATCGTTCGGATCAAGCTTTGCGGCCGCCTGGCGAGTGGCCACGGTCGCTCCGCCGAACCCGCCTGCGGGCGGGGCGCCGGCTGGCGCATCCGCCATCTCATTGCGCCCGGTGGCCGGATCGATGTGGCGGGCCTGCATTTTCGGCATCTCAGGCGCAGGCGGCGGTGCGGCGGGCTCGACGCGCAGATTGTACATAATGCGCGTCGTCTCAGAACGCAGGCTTTCCAGAAGGTGCTGGAACAGCTCAAACGCTTCGGTCTTAAACTCGTTGAGCGGATCACGCTGGCCGTAACCGCGCAGGCCGACCACCGAGCGCAGCGCATCCAGCTGCTGCAGGTGCTCGCGCCAGTTCACATCAATCGTCTGCAGCAGCATCTGCTTTTCGATGCGGCGCATCAGGCCCGGACCGGTATTGGCGACCTTCTCCGCATAGGCCTCATCGACCGCATTGGTCAGACGCTCGAGGATTTCTTCGTCCGCGATGCCTTCTTCGGCGGCCCAGTCGTTCAGCGGCAGGTCCATCGCGAAATGCTTGCGCACTTCTTCCTGCAGGCCTTCCACATCCCACTGGTCGGCATAGGCTTTCGGCGGGATATGGCGCGCGACAAGGTCTTCAGCGGTTTGCTGGCGCATGTCCTTGATGACGTCGGACACATCCTCGTCGGTCATGAATTCGATGCGCTGTTCGAAGATCGCCTTACGCTGATCATTCATTACATCGTCGTACTTCAGGATGTTCTTGCGGATATCGAAATTGCGCGCCTCGACCTTTTTCTGCGAGGTCTCAACCGCCTTCGTCATCCATGGGTGGGCGATGGCTTCGCCTTCTTTCATCCCCAGCCCGCGCATGATCCCGTCCAGGCGTTCCGGCGCGAAAATGCGCAGCAGATCGTCTTCCACCGAGATGAAGAATTTCGAGCGGCCCGGATCGCCCTGACGTCCGGAACGGCCCCGAAGCTGATTGTCGATCCGGCGGCTTTCATGGCGCTCGGTGCCGATGACGAAGAGCCCGCCGGCTTCCAGAGCGGCCTGCTTTTTCTCGGCAACGTCAGCCTCGATCTCGGCGCGTTTGGCTGCGGTCGCGGCCTCGTCGGGCTCCTTGCCCTGTCCGCGCTGATCTTCCTGCCAGTCATTCAGGCGATAGTCGACATTACCGCCCAGCTGAATATCGGTGCCGCGACCGGCCATGTTGGTGGCGATGGTGACCGCGCCGGGCACCCCGGCCTGCGCGATGATGCGCGCTTCCTGCTCGTGATAGCGCGCATTGAGAACCTGGTGGGGGATCTTCGCCGCCTTCATCGCTTCGGAAAGGCTTTCAGAGCGCTCGATGGACACCGTGCCGACCAGGATGGGCTGGTTCTTGGCGTGGGCGAGCTTGATCTCCTCGATCAGCGCGTTGTTCTTTTCCTTGATGGTGCGATAGAGCTCGTCCTCATCATCAATCCGCGCAACATCGCGATTGGTGGGGACCTCCACCACGTTCAGCTCGTAAATCCCCGCGAACTCATCAGCCTCGGTTGAGGCGGTGCCGGTCATGCCCGCCAGCTTGTTGTAAAGGCGGAAGTAATTCTGGAAAGTGATGGAGGCGAGCGTCTGGTTTTCCGGCTGAATTTCAGCCTCTTCCTTAGCCTCGATGGCCTGGTGCAGACCTTCAGACAAACGCCGCCCCGGCATCATCCGGCCGGTGAACTCGTCAATCAGGACCACGCCGCCATCGCGAACGATATAGTCCTTGTCCTTCTGGAAAAGCTTGTGCGCCTTGAGCGCCTGGTTCACGTGGTGAACGACGGACACATTCTCCACGTCGTACAGATCGCCGTCTTCCATGAGGCCGCGCTCGCGCAGGAGCGCTTCGACATGCTCATTGCCTTCTTCGGTCAGGGCGACGGAGCGAGCCTTTTCGTCCTTCTCGAAGTCTTCATCATCCAGGTGGGGAATGATCTCGTTGATCGTCTTGTAAAAATCGGTCCGGTCTTCAGTGCGGCCTGAGATGATGAGCGGGGTGCGCGCCTCATCGATCAGGATGGAGTCCACCTCGTCGACGATGGCGTAGGCGTGACCGCGCTGCACCATCTCGTCGAGCGAGTATTTCATGTTGTCGCGCAGATAATCGAAGCCGAGCTCGTTATTCGTCGCGTAGGTGACGTCGCAGGCATAGGCCTCGCGCCGCTCATTATCGTCCATGCCGTGCACAATGACGCCCGTCGTCAGCCCCAGCTTGGCGTAGACTTGGCCCATCCATTCAGAGTCGCGGCTGGCGAGATAATCGTTGACGGTGACGACATGCACGCCCTTGCCCGGCAGGGCGTTGAGATAGACTGCGAGCGTCGCGACCAGCGTCTTGCCCTCGCCGGTCTTCATCTCCGCGATATCGCCCTGGTGCAGCACCATGCCGCCCATGAGCTGCACATCGTAATGGCGCTGGCCGAGGGCGCGCTTGGCCGCTTCGCGCACCGCGGCGAAGGCCTCGTGCTTCAGGCTGTCGAGCTTGGCGCCGGCTTCCAGCCGCTCACGAAACTCCACCGTCTTGGCCGCGAGTGCGGCGTCGTCGAGGGCCTCAAGCTCTGGCTCCAGCGCGTTTATCCGCTCAATATCGGAGCGCATGCGCTTCACGAGCCGGTCGTTGGAGGAGCCTAAGAGCTTGCGGGCGAGAGAAAGCATGACGTATCTGCCTTGTCGGCGGGCGAGGCGGGCCGGACGCGGTCGGAAACCGTGAATGGCCCCAAAACGCGGCGCACCGTGTCGGAAAGGGTTGTCGGGTCACTTAAGGAGGGCGCGAAACCGTGTCAATCAAGGCTCAAATACAGCAGGCGCCGCTGGCGCGCTTCCTGGGTGCGGCGATGCTGGCCTGCGTGCTTGCCGGGTGCGGGCGACCGGGCGAGTCTGAACCGGCTGCAGGCGAAGCCCCCGGCGCTGAAGCCGGCTTCGCCCAGCTGGAACCGCTCAGCGAAACCGATAGCGTGGTCGCCGAGATCGGCTGGACGCCCATCTACCTGACGCAGGTGCGCCGCGAGGCCGCTGCGGCGGGTGGGGATGCCCAGGCGCTGCAGCCGGGCGACCCGCTTTTTGAAGAAGCGCTGGACGTGCTGATCGAGCAGCGTTTGCTGGCTCTGGAGGCTCGCCGTCGAAGCCTGCATCAGGACGCAGAAGCGCGCCGGCGTCTCGCGATCGCTGAAGAGCGCCTGCTCGGCAATATCCTGGTGGAGACGGCCGTGGCCGAAGCCGTCACCGATGAAGCCGCGCGCATCGTCTATGACGAACAGATGCGCCTGGCGCCGGTGGTGGAGGAGGTGCGCGCCCGGCACATACTGGTGGCCACCCGGCGCGAGGCCGAAGAAGCCGCCCGGCTAGTGGCCGAAGGCGCGGACTTCGCCCAGCTCGCATTGCAGATCAGCCGCGACCCGGCGACCCGGCTTGAGGGCGGGGATCTGGGGTATTTCACCGAAGCGGGTATATTGCCCGCCTTCGGTCAGATCGCTTTTGCGACCTCGGTCGGCGAGGTCAGCGCGCCGTTTCAGAGTGAGTTCGGCTGGCATGTGCTGCGCGTCGAGGATCGCCGCGATCAACCGCGACCCAGCTTTGAGGACATGCGGCCCAGCATTCTGCGCTTCCTGACGATGCAGGGCATTGAAGGCTTGTTGCAGGATATCGAGCGCGAATACCCGGTTCGCCGGCTGACCGGCCAGGCGCCGCAAGGGCTGCGAACCGATCGCGAAGCGTCCGATTCCGGCGCCGCCCAGCCCGGCGGTGATGGTTAGGGCTTTGGAAACCGTGTTTCCACACAACGAATTAACGCAAGGTGTGCATGATGGATGGTGAGAGCAGCCGGATGCTGCTGGTCGCAGCCTGCGCCCTGGTTGATGCCGATGGTCGTGTGCTGATCGCCCAGCGTCCAGAGGACAAGGCCCATGGCGGGCTTTGGGAGTTTCCCGGCGGCAAGGTCGAGCCTGGCGAAACCGCCGAGGCGTGTGTTGTGCGCGAGCTGCGCGAGGAGCTGGGAGTCGAGCCATGCGAACGATGCCTGCAGCCCTTCGCGTTCGCCTCATTGCGCCTCGAGGACGGTCGGCCGATGCTGATGCCGCTCTTCGTATGTCGACAATGGGACGGTTTCCCTCAGCCGCGCGAACACCAGCAGCTGGCCTGGGTGAGAACCGAGCACCTGTCACGCTATGCGATGCCCGAAGCGGACAAACCGCTGGCCGCAGAGCTGCGCGACCGGCTGCAGGGTCGGCGCGTGAACGCGTAGAGGCGCGCGCCCGGGCCTTCTTGCTGTCCCAGAGCGGCGCCAGCAGCATTGAATACGGGCTGATCGCCGGCTTGATCGCTGTCGCGCTGATCGCAGCCATTCCGCAGATCGGCGACATGCTGTCCAGCTGGTTCATGCTGTCTGACGCGGTCTTCGAGCAGCTTCCAACCTAGCGCGATTCTACCCGCCGGCCTTCTCGCCGGCGCTCTGCTCATTGACGCCAAGCGCATCAGCCAGGCGCACGCGCGCCGAGCCGGGCCGTTTCGGCTTGGGCTGATCGGGGTGCGGCGCCCAGCCCGCAGCGTGGATGACCTCAAAGCTCGCCGGGATGCGGCCATCATCTTCAGCAAAGCGATGCGAATAGAGTTCTGCGGTGCGTACGAAGAAACGCTTTGCGACGGGCGTGCGCGGTCGTTTCGCCAGCACGCTCGTCTCGCCCATGGCGCGCAGATCGCGCATCAGGACGAAGGCGTTGCCATAACGCGCCTTGATCCGGTCGACATCGGACACCGGCATGGCGAAGCCGGCGCGGCTGAGCAATCCGGCCAGGTCGATCGTGTCGGCGAAGGGCGAAACGCGCGGGTGCACGCCCTCGCTCAACTCGCTTTCCGCCGCGATCAGCGCCTGGCGCAGCTCGGTCAGCGTGGCGCCGCCGAAAATCGCGCCGGCGAAGAAGCCGTCCGGTTTGAGCGCGTGATTGATCTGCACCAGCGCGCCCACAAGATCGTTTGTCCAGTGCAGGCTCAGGCAGGACAGGACGAGGTCCACGCTTTCATCGGCGATGGCCAGGCGCTCTTCGTCCAGCACCAGGCCTGTTTCATTCCTGCGCGCCATGGCGGGCGACAGGTCCGCCTCCAAGAGCCGCCCGATCTTGGCGCGCGCCTCAGGTCGCGCTTTGAGCGCTCGGCCGACCGCCCCGCCGCCGCCGAGCACCAGGCAGGTGTCGAAATCGCGTGAAATCGCCTCCACCCGGTCCAGAAGATCATCGGCGACACGCGCATGCAGAAAATCGTAGGATGTAAAATCGGCGGCTGCGCGATCGCGGCGCCGGCGCAGCAGGGCGCGGTCGAACAGGACGGGCGGGGTGGTCTGTGATGACGACATGGGCGCGATATGGCGCGAATGCGGTCCTGAGCAAAGCCCGTCAGGTGCTCAGCCTCGTCGCCGATCTCGTTTGGCCGCCGGTTTCACCGCTGTCTGGCGAGGACGTTCGGCGAACCGGCGAACTCAGTCCCGGCGACTGGTCGAAGATCACTTTCATCGATGCGCCGCAGTGCGAGCGCTGCGGCCTGCCCTTTCCCTATCCGGTCGGAGACGGGGCGGTGTGCGGCGTGTGCGCGGCGCGCGAGCCGGCCTATGACGCGGCGCGTTCGGCCTTCGTCTACGATGATGACAGCCGCAGCCTGGTGCTGGGGTTCAAGCATGGCGGGCGAACCGATGTGCTGGCTGCGTTCGGGCGCTGGATGGCGCGCGCGGGGCGCGTGCGTTTAAGCGAGGCCGATTGCATCATGCCGGTCCCGCTGCATCCGCGCCGGCTGCGGGCGCGGCGCTTCAATCAGTCACTTCTGCTCGCGCGTGCGTTATCGCGCGCATCCGGGGTGAGGGTGGACGCCCATGCCCTGAAGCGCCGGCGCGCTACGCCCACCCAGGCTGGGCGCAGCGCCAAGGGCCGCGTGCGTAATGTCGCCGGGGCTTTTCAGGTGCGTCAGCGGGCCAGGGCGCGGCTGCGCGGGGCGCGGATCATACTGGTCGATGACGTGCACACGACCGGGGCCACGCTGGAGGCGTGCGCCCGGGCGCTGAAACGTTGCGGCGCCGCAGATGTGACCGCGATCACGCTGGCGCGCGTTGTGAAACCGGCCGATCCGCTTAAATAAAGCCCTCGAACCTTTATTGCGCCGGGCCGTCGATATCGCCCGCCCTGCCTGAAGTTTGATTTGAAGGAACGCCTTATGACCGCGGTGACCATCTATACCCGCATCCTCTGCCCCTACTGCGTGCGGGCGGTGGGACTGCTGAAGAAGAAGAATATCGACTACAAGGAAATCGACGCCGGCTTCGATATCGCGCGCAAGAATGAGATGATTGAACGCGCCGGCGGCGCGCGCACCTTTCCGCAAGTCTTCATTGGCGAGACCCATGTCGGCGGATGCGACGAACTGCTCGCGCTTGAGAGAAGCGGCAAGCTCGATCCGATACTGCAGGCCGCCGGCGCGGCCTGAAGGCGCATGAAGCTCGCCCTGGTGCAGATGTGCGGCGGCCGCGCTGCGGCGCGCAATCTGGCGGACGCCGAAGCGATGATCCGCGAGGCGGCGGGCGCGGGCGCGTCTGTTATCGCGACCCCGGAAGTCACCAATATCGTCGAGCGTGATGCCGATCGCGTCATGGCGCTTCTCAAGAGCGAGGCCGAAGATCCCGCCCCTGCGCGGTTCAGCGCGCTCGCCTCGGAACTCGGCGTGGACCTGCTCGCCGGCTCCTTCGCCCTTCTGGGTGAAGACGGCCGGGCGGTGAACCGCTCGATGCTGTTCGGTCCCGACGGGGCGGTGAAGGCCCGCTATGACAAGATCCACATGTTCGATGTGGAGCTGGGCGCGAGCGAGCGTTATCGCGAAAGCGCCACCTATCAGCCCGGCGAGCGGGCCGTCCTGACCGAAGCCGCCGGCGCGCCGCTCGGGCTGACCATCTGCTATGATGTTCGTTTTGCCGCGCTCTACCGCCGCCTGGCGCAGGCGGGCGCGGCGATGATCACGGTTCCGGCGGCCTTCACCCGACCGACGGGCCGGGCGCACTGGGAGGTGCTTTTGCGGGCGCGCGCCATCGAGACGGGAAGCTTCATCCTGGCGCCGGCTCAGGGCGGTCGTCATGAGGACGGGCGCAATACCTGGGGACGGTCAATGGTTATCGGACCATGGGGCGATGTGATCGCCGCGCTCGACCATGACGCGCCGGCGCTGGTCTATGCTGAGCTTGATCTCAGCCAGGTTGAACGCGCACGCTCGCGCATTCCGGCGCTGGGCCCTGATCGTGCGTTTAAAGGACCGTAGGAGGGTTCATCCATGATCCGCTACGCCCTGCAGTGCGACGAGGGCCATGGCTTCGAGGCCTGGTTTTCCTCCTCCTCCGATTACGACCATCAGGCCGATCGCGGGCTGGTGGAATGCCCCCATTGCGGCTCGGTGGAGATCTCCAAGCAGATCATGGCGCCGGCGGTGCGCACCACCAAAGCCAAGGCCCAGACCATGGCGGGCGGCGCGCCCGATCTTGAGACGGTCGCGCGCAAGGTCCAGGCCCATATCCGCAATCATTACGACTATGTCGGCGACCGCTTCGCGAACGAGGCCCGCGCCATCCATGACGGCGAAAAGCCGGAACGCCTCATCTATGGCGAGACGACGCCGGAAGAGAGCGCGAAGCTGAAAGAGGACGGCGTGCCCTGTGCGCCGCTGCCGGAGCCCTTCGCGCCCACACCGCCGAAGAAGGCGAATTGAGCTAGGCGGGTTTCTCCGCCGCCAGCAGGTAATTCACCCCGGCGTCGCCGGAGATGAAGAAGCGATCCTGCAGCGGGTTGTAGCTGACCCCGACCGGCGCGCGTGTTTGGAGAGCAGCCGATTTCAGCGCCTGTTCGACCTCTGCGGGCCGCACGAGCTTTTCAAACTGGTGCGTGCCGCGCGGCAGCCAGCCGAGCACGTATTCGGCCCCGAATATCGCCGTGACGAAGGCGCGCGCAGTGCGGTTGATCGTTCCCACGATCATTAGCCCGCCCGGTTTCACCAGGCTGGCGCAGTCGGTCAGGAAGGCGGTGGGTTCGGCGACATGCTCGACCACTTCAAGATTGAGCACCACGTCGAACTGGCCCGGCCCGCCGGCGGCGAGCAATTGTTCCGCCGTACCGTGGCGGTAGTCGATCTCGAGCCCGGCTTCCTCTGCGTGGACGAGCGCGGTCTTGATATTGGCTTCCGCCGCATCGACGCCGGTCACGCGCGCGCCGAGCCGCGCCATGGGTTCAGAAACCAGGCCGCCCCCGCATCCGATATCGAGCAGGTTGAGACCGTTCAGCGGTTCAGCGCCGGTCCGGTCGAAATGAGCGCAGAGCGTGTCGCGAATATAGCCCAGGCGCGCCGGATTGAATTTGTGCAGCGGGGCGAATTTCGATTTCGGATCCCACCATTCCCCGGCGATGCGGGAGAACTTCTCCACCTCGTCCGGGTCGATGGAGGGGGTTCTGATCGCGTCAGGGGCGGCGGCATTGGCCATGTCGGACCTCGAAATTTCCACACTTCGGCTCTTTCAAGGACCAATATGGTTCGCTAGGCCGCTCTTATCGACCCGGCGCGGCAGCTGGCGGCGGGCAAAATGAGCGGCAAGGGTGATGAAGGCGATGGCGAGACCGGATCTGGTCCTGAAATTCGGCGGCACATCCATGGCCGACCCTCAGCGCATCGCGCACTCAGCCGGCATCGTCGCGCATGAGGCCGCGAGCGGGCGCGGCGTCGCAGTCGTGGTGTCGGCCATGTCCGGCGAGACCGACCGGCTTCTGCGTGAGGCCGCCGCCCTGGGCGGCGCTCTGGGCGAGGCGGAAACAGATGCGGCTCTGGCCGCCGGCGAGCAAGCCTCCAGCGCGCTGATGGCCCTGGCGCTGAAACAACGCGGACATGATGCGCGCGCCTTCGCGGCCTGGCAGATCCCGATCGAAGTCGATGGCGTGCATGGCGCCGCCAGGGTGACCGCCATCGATCCGGCGCCCTTGCGGGCCGCCATCGCGGCTGGGGTCATCCCGGTCATCGCCGGTTATCAGGGCGTGACGCCGGATGGGCGCATCGCGACGCTTGGCCGGGGCGGCACGGACCTGACCGCGGCCGCCGTGGCGGCGGCCCTCGGGGCTGAATGCGACATCTACACCGATGTGGACGGCGTCTTCACGACCGATCCGCGCATCGCGCCTGAAGCGCGGCGGCTGGACCGGGTCAGCGCGGATGAGATGCTTGAACTGGCCGCCATGGGCGCGAAAGTCCTGCAGACCCGCTCGGTGGAATACGCCAAGGCCAAGGGCGTCGTGCTGCGGGTGAAATCCAGTTTCGCAGAGCCCGGTCAGAGCCGTGGCACTGAAGTCGCGCCGGTCGATGTCGCTGAGCGTCGCATCGTGTCCGGGGTGGCCTATGTGCGCGATCAGGCGCGCCTGTCGCTGTGCGGCCTTGAACCGTATGAGGGCGCGGCGGAGGTCTTCGCCAGCCTGGCTGAGGCCGAGATCGGCATCGACATGATCGTGCAGACCGGCGGCTCGGCATCAGGGGCGCGCCTGGAGTTTTCCGTCGATCAACGCGATCTGGAGCGCGCCGGGAGTGCGTTGAATGCCTTGGGTGTAGCACGCGAACAGGAGACCGGGCTCGCCAAGGTCTCTGTGGTCGGTTCAGGACTGCGCGGCCGGGCTGATGTGGCGCGCACCCTTTATGGCGTGCTGGCGCGCGAGCGCGTTGCGGTGCGCATGGTCGCGACCTCGGAGATCAAGATTTCAGCGCTGGTGGATTCCGACGTCCTCGAGCGCGCGGTGCGCGCTCTGCATGCAGCCTATAAGCTGAACGAGACTTGACGCGGCCTGTCTGTCCGGTGCTTGTCTGCACCGCTTTGGCGCGCAGCATGTCGCGCTTGTGATCCAACCCCTGTGCTCGCCTCTTCAGCGGACCGCTCATGTCGCCTGACGCCCGACCCAAATCGACGCGTGGACCTCGCCGCCTTCTGCATCGCATTCGCGATCTCATGGCGGCTCAGGAGGATGCGCAAAAGCGTCTGGACAGGCTGACCGACATCATCGCCGATGAAACCGGCGCGGCGGTTTGCTCGATCTATCTTGTGCGACCGTCCGGCGCGCTGGAGCTGTCGGCCACGCACGGGCTGAACGCCGATGCAGTGCACAAGCTGCGCATGCGTCCCGAGGAAGGGCTGGTCGGGCTTGTGGCGCGGCGCGCCCGTCCGATCTCAGTGGAGGATGCGCCCTCGCATCCTGACTTCTCCTACAAGCCGGAAACGGGCGAAGAACCGTTCAAGAGCTTTCTCGGCGTGCCGATTCTGCGCGGCGGTCGTCTGGTCGGCGTGCTCACCGAACAGACCGCCGAGACCAAGCGCATCACCGAGGAGGAGATCGAGATCCTCCAGACGGTGGCCATGCTGCTGGCTGAAATCGTCGTGTCCGGCGATCTGGTGTCCGCCGAGGCCTTCTCAGGGCTTGAGCTGCGCCCGACCAAGCCGGAACGTTTCCAGGGGCTGGCGCTGTCCGGTGGGCTGGCGAGCGGACGCGCCGTCATGCACGAGCCCCACGTGGCGCCCACGCGCATGGTCGCCGAGGACGCGGACGCCGAACAGGCCCGGCTTAACGCCGCCATCGGACGGATGCGCGAAGCGGTCGATGCGCTCCTGGATTCGGGGCATCTGCCCGCCGGCGCGCCCAGCCGCGACGTGCTGGAAGCCTATCGTATGTTCGCCCATGATCGCGGCTGGCTCTCCCAATTGGCCGAGGCGGTTCGATCCGGTCTGACCGCCGAAGCGGCGGTGGAGCGGGTTCGCAACGCCCACCGCGCCCGACTGATGAAGGCGAGGGAGCCTCACTTCCGCGAGCGCCTGCACGATCTGGAAGACCTGGCGAACCGGCTGCTGCGCCATCTCGCCGACGAAGACAGCCCGCCTCAGATCGATCTGCCGGAGAACGCCATCCTGATCGCCCGATCGGTGGGGCCGGCCGAATTGCTGGACTTTGATCGCTCCCGCCTGAAAGCCGTTGCGGTGGAAGAAGGCTCGCTGACGAGCCATGCCGCAATCGTCGCCAAGGCGCTGGGTCTGCCCATGGTGGGGCGGGTGGAAGGCGCGCTGGACCGCCTCGAGGACGGCGATCCGGTGATTGTCGACGGTGAATACGGCCTGCTTCACGCGCGCCCGTCCGAAGAGGTGCGCGAAGCCTATGAAGAGCGGCAGGAAAGTCGGGCGCGCAGCCAGGCCGCCTATGCTGAGGTGCGCGACGAGCCGGCCATCACCTGTGATGGAACCCGCATTGAGCTGCACATGAATGCCGGACTTCTGGTGGAGCTGTCGCGCCTGGAAGAGAACGGGGCGGAGGGTGTCGGCCTGTTCCGCACCGAGTTCCAGTTCATGGTCGCCGACACCCTGCCCAGGCTCGCCGCCCAGATCGAGCTCTACACCACTGTCCTTGATGAAGCCGGCGACCGCCCAGTGGTTTTCCGCACGCTCGATCTCGGTGGGGACAAGGTCACCAATTACGTGCCGACCGTGCCGGAGCCGAACCCGGCGCTCGGCTGGCGCGCCTTGAGGATGGGCCTCGATCGGCCGGGCCTGCTTCGCTATCAGCTGCGCGCCCTGGTCCATGCCGCAGCGGGCCGGGAGCTGAACGTGCTCTTCCCGCTCATCTCAACCGCTGAGGAAATGAAGGCGGGCCGTGAAGCGCTGTTCAGAGAGGTCGATCTCGCCATGGCGCGCGGGCACGCTGCGCCGGCCTCGATCAAGGCCGGGATGATGCTGGAAACGCCGGCCATCGCCTTCGATCCGGACCCGGCGCTCGACCATGCCGACTTTGTCGCGGTCGGGGCGAACGATCTGATGCAGTATTTCTACGCAGCCGACCGGCAGAACCCGAAAGTTTCGGAACGCTATGACCCGATCGCGCCGGTCGCCCTGCGCCTGTTGCGCTCGGTCCGCGAGGCCTGCGACCGACGCGGCCTTCCGGTTTCGGTGTGCGGCGAGATCGCCGGGCGTCCGCTGGAGGCGTGCGTGTTGGCGGCGCTGGGTTATCGCAAGCTGTCCATGGCCGCCGGCTCCATCGGACCGGTCAAGCGCGCGCTGATCGACACCGATTGCGCGAAACTCGGCGCCTGGCTTGCATCATGCCTTGATGAAGCCGGCTCCGGCGCATCCTTGCGCGAGCGATTGAAGCTTGAGGGTGAAAATGCCGGACTCGGTGCAGTACTTGTTGAAAACCGGGCTATGGTCTGATTAAATTTCATTGCTGCGCGATAAAAATGCCACAGATGGTTAACGTCTGCAGGTCATAGAGGGATCGCGTATCAGGGTGGGGCGCCAGAGCACGGCGCGATTATATGAGCAACGCGACGACCGGAACGGCTGAAGGCCAATTCGTACCGATGGATGCGGTGTTTTCCGGCGCGCCCGGAAGCGACCCGCTTGCGGCTGAGCCGCTGGCGTCCAGCGTCGGCGAACGGCTGCGCGACGCTCGCGCGCGTCAGGGCTGGACACTGGACTCCGCTGAAGCGCGCACCCGGATCAAACGCGACTATCTTGAAGCCCTGGAAGCCATGGATCCGCGCGGCATGCCTTCGCGCGCCTATGCGATCGGATATCTGCGCACCTATGCCCGTGCGCTCGGGCTCGACTGCCAGTCCGTCATCGATCAGTTCAAGATCGAGGTCGAGTGCGAGGCCGGTCGCGATCAGCCGCGCGTCATCAAGGAAAAGCGTGAAATCCGCCTGCCCAAGGGCATGGTCGGCGCGCTCCTGATCCTGGCCAGCGTGATCGGCGCGGCGGGTTGGTACGGCTCTTATGTCAGCAGCAGCGAAGCCTTCGACCAGGCGCCGCCGAGCGCCGATGCGCTGATGTCCTCGCCCGGCCCGCTGATCGAGGAGTTGTCGCGCGCGCCGAGCGTGAATGAAATCTGGTCGGGACTGCCCGAACCGCGCGGCAAGACCGCTTTGGTGCTGCGCGCGACCGAGACGAGCTTTTTGGAAGTGCGCGATGCCTCGGGCCGGATTCTGTTCTCACGCGATCTTGCTGCGGGCGAGATCTACCGCGCCCCGGACGAGGCCGGTCTTCTGATCACCGTGGAGAATGCCGGGGCCTTGCTCGCGCAATCGGCTGGCGTTGAGCTCGGCCCGCTCGGCGAGCCGGGTGAGGCTGTTGAAACCCTGTCCGTCGACGCAATCCTGCAGGGCGAGGCGCTCGCCGCCGTCGGTGAAGCCGAAGCGGCGGGCTGAACCGACTCTGCGGTCGAAATCGGGCCCGCACCCCCTCGCGAAACCGCCGCAATCAGCCTATATCCCTGAGTGTTGGCGCGCCCTGTCAGGGATGCGCCCGGCAATGGTTGAGCGAGGCCCATGGCGACTGAAGCCCATACCCAGGTCCGTCCCTGGCGCGCGATCGATCGCCGCGTCAGCCGCAAGATCCGCGTCGGCTCGGTGGAGGTGGGCGGGGACGCTCCGATCAGCGTCCAGTCCATGACCAACACCCCGACGCCGGACATCGCCGCCACGGTCGATCAGATCCGTGCGCTGGAAGCGGCCGGCGCCGACATCGTGCGCGTCTCCTGCCCGGACGAAGACTCCACAGCCGCCTTCAAGGCCATCGCCAGGGCGGCTGCTGTCCCGCTCGTGGCCGATATCCATTTCCACTACAAGCGCGGGATCGAAGCGGCCGTCGCCGGGGCGGCGTGTCTGAGGATCAATCCGGGCAATATCGGCTCGATGGACCGGGTGCGCGAGGTCGTTCAGGCCGCCAAGGATCATGACTGCGCCATCCGCATCGGGGTCAATGCCGGTTCGCTGGAACGCGAGCTTCTGGAGAAATATGGCGAGCCCTGTCCGGACGCCATGGTGGAAAGCGCGCTGAACCATGCGCGCATTCTCGATGATCTCGACTTCCACAATTACAAAATCTCGGTGAAGGCCTCCGACGTTTTCCTCACCGTGGCCGCCTATGCCGCGCTCGCCGAAGCGACCGACGCGCCGCTGCATCTGGGCGTGACCGAGGCCGGGGGGCTGCGCACCGGCGGGATCAAATCGGCCATCGGCATCGGCAATCTTCTATGGGCCGGCATTGGCGACACGATCCGGGTTTCGCTCAGCGCCGATCCGGTCGAAGAGATCAAGGTCGGCTATGACATCCTCAAATCGCTCGGCCTGCGCACGCGCGGGGTCAACATCATCGCCTGCCCGTCCTGCGCCCGGCAGGGGTTTGACGTCATCAAGACGGTCGAGACCCTGGAGAAGCGCCTGGAGCATGTCCACGAGCCGATTTCGCTGTCGATCATCGGCTGCGTCGTCAACGGCCCGGGCGAGGCCGCCTACACCGATCTGGGCTTCACCGGCGGCGGCAAGGGCGCCGGCATGCTCTACTTTGCCGGCCAGGCCGAAGAAAAAATCTCCAACGACACCATGGTCGACCGCATCGTCGCCGCAGTCGAAGACAAGGCCGCGAAGATGAAAGCGCAGCGCGAAGCGGAGGAAGCCGCGAAGACCGCGGCGGAGTAGCGGGCGTTCCCCAACCTGTCATCCCACGCTAGGCTCTCCCGCGAAGGTGGTGGTCAGCGCGCGGGATTTGATCGGTGATGTGGAAGAAAATTCCCCTTTTCCTTCTGCTTCTTGTCATTGGCGGATGCAGCTTTGTCGGCAGTTTCGCCGTCGGCGCCGGCGATGATCCGCTGAACTTCACGACATGGAAGCCTTATGCGCTGGGCGTTTCGGCGCTGACCAGCGCCATAGGTCTCGCCCTGTCCCTGTTTCAGATGCTGCTCGGTCAGAAGCCGGTCACGCTTGGCGCCCTGACGGGCCTGCTCGGGGCGACCGAGGCGCGTTTGCGAAAGGACATTCAGGAGGCTGAATGGGCAGTGCGCGAAGTGGGCGCCGAAGGGCGGGCGCACAATTCCACTGAGCACAAACGAACCCGCGAAGAGATCGACGCGTTGAAAGCCGAGCTTCTGGAGGAACTTCGAAAGGACCGCGAGCGTCCGCTCGATGCCGAGGAAGAGGCCCGTGTCGATCAAGCGGTTGAACGCATCCTGTCATCCAATGACGCAAGACTGCGGCCCGTCGAGGAGGCCTTGCAGAACGACCGGGTTGATGATGCGTACTCAAGACTGATGGGCCTCGGCAAGCAGTCGCAGTCCGGTGCGTCTGATCTGGCGTCCGACGCCTTCCAGCACTTTTCCACCGCCGGCGCGCTTTATCTTGGCCGCGACACCGCCAAGGCTATCGAGGCGTTCGAAGCGGCGCGCGACGCTCTGCCGTCCCACTTCTGGACGCATGTGGAATTGAGCCGGCTCTATCTTCGCGCTGGCCGCACCGAGGAGGCTGAAACCGCAGCAAGGGCGGCGACCGCGGAAGCGACTAACCGTAGAGACGAGACTGTCGCGGCGAATACCCTTGGCGATGTTCTGGTTCGTCAGGGTCGCAGTGACGAGGCGCTGACGGCCTATGAGGAGGGGCTTGATGTCGCCCACGATCTTCTGGCGTCCGACCCGGGCAGCGCTGAGGCGAAACGCGATGTCTCGGTGAGCCTGAACAAGGTCGGCGATGTTCTGGTTCGTCAGGGTCGCACGGAGGAGGCGCTGACGGCCTATGAGGAGGGTCTGTCCACCCGGCGCGATCTTCTGTCGTCCGATCCGGGCAGCGCTGAGGCGAAACGCGATGTCTCGGTGAGCCTTGATCGGGTCGGCGATGTTCTGCTTCGTCAGGGTCGCGCGGAGGAGGCGCTGAAGGCCTATGAGGAGGGGCTGTCCACCCGGCGCGCTCTTCTGGCGTCCGACCCGGGCAGCGCTGAGGCGAAACGCGACGTTGTTGTCAGCCTGGCAAAGCTTGGCGAGCTAGCCGGCGAAGCCGGGCGCGTCTATTGGGCCGAGGCGCACCAGCGGGTCAGCGAATTGCACGCCGAGGGCCGGCTTGATCCCGCTGACGCCTGGATGCTGGAGGATACGGCCAAGCGCGCCGGCATCACCGACGACGCCTGACCGGCCTCCCCCTCTCGCTTAATCCTGCAGGGTGCAGCCGAGCGTGTCGTCGCCGCTGGTCCACCAGACATCGTCATCGTCGCACGGGCCGTTCAGGACCATGTCCTTGCAGTCGAGCGGGGTGTCGCACCAGCATTCCTGCGCATTGCCGCCCTGGAAGCTGCACTCGTAATCGGCCGGGGTGACGCCGTCCGCGCCGGTCTGCAGCTGAGTGGAGGGGTCGACATAGATGCGCGTGTGCTCCGGCGGGGCGACGGGCTGGCGATGTTGCGCCATGGCGCGGCGCGGGGCGCCGCGACGGCGCGCTCCTGGGCGCTCGCGGCGGGGGCCGGTTCCGACGCATGGCCCGAGAGCATCGCGAATGCGCCTCCGGCGAGCAGGGCGGCGGCGAAGAGTGCGACGAGCAGGGTTTTCAGCCTCATGGGCGGCCTCCATCATTCCTCCGTGGAGCGCCGGACCGATGGGCCAGCCGCTCCACCCCAGTCCATTAACCCTATCACGCAGGCGGGTATTCGGCCAAGGTTCGGCTTATCGGGTGTTTGAAAACCGGCGGAGTCAGGCTTTGCTGGCGGCGTTGCTGATCGCGAGGAGACGCGCCCATGTTTCAGTCCATCCTGCCGGCCATGCTGGCGCTCATTATCTGGACGCTGATCATGTGGGTGTGGATGTACGCCACGCGTATCCCGGCGATGGGCCAGGCGGGCATCAACGCGGCGAAAATGCGTGAGAAGTCGGAGATGGACGTGCTGCCGCGCTCGGTCCGGCAGATCGCGGACAATTACAACCACCTGCATGAGCAGCCCGTGCTGTTCTATGCGCTGGTGGTTTACAGCCATCTGGCCGGCGTCGCCGATCCGCTGAATATCGCGCTGGCCTGGGGCTATGTCGCGTTTCGCGTTGCGCACAGCGTGTTTCAGGCGACGGTGAATTTCATCCCGGCCCGCTTCGGGCTTTTCGTGCTGGGTTCAGCCTGCCTGTTCGTGATGGCCGGGCGCAATCTGTTCGCCCTGATGAGCTGACGCCGACGCCTGTCCCCGGCTGAGGATAGGCGTTCAACACGTGTTTTCAAAGACTTGATGATTTAAGGGCCGAACCGGTCCGACCCCTGCCGGAGCGGGCGCAGACTTGCGTTCCGATCCGGGAGCGAGCCTGTGCAGGGCGCCGCTTCTGGACGCGATATTCGCTTCGTTCAGGAGACGCCCCATGCGCCCCAATCGTATCCGCCTTCGCAACCGCCTGCTGGCGGCGACCCTGTTCGCCGCACCGGTTTTCGCCCTCGCCATCCCCCCGCTCCTCGCGGCGACGAGCGTGACCGGTGCGGCGCACGCCCGCTCCGGCGGCGAGACGATGAGCTTCACCTATGACGCGCGCGGACGGCTGATCCGCGCGGACCAGACCGGCGGTCCGGCCGATGGCGCCTGGACCACGCACGAGTTTGACGACGCCGGCAACAAGACGCGCCGCACGCGCTCGCCCTGATCGACGCGCCCGCCCTTCCGCGTCACGCCCCACACGATTTTCAAAGGTTTTCCCCATGTCGATCTTCACCCGTTCGGCCGCGCTGCTCGGCTCGGCTTCTGTCTGCGCGCTCGCTCTCGCCTCCGCCAGCCTGGCTCAGCTTCCGCTTGAGCAGGGCGATGACCTGCCGCCTGAAAACCCGGCCTTTGACGGGGCGGGCGTGGATCTGGCCACGGGCGGCTTCTCCTTGCCGTCCCCCTCGGTCAGCGTCGGCGAGCCCGGCAATGGGGGCTTGAGCTGGTCGGCCATTCATTCCGGCTCGGGATGGCGCCATTCGATCATGGGCGGCGTTGTGGATGTGTCCGCGACCGAGAAGCTCGTCACGCTGTTTGACGGAACGGAGACGTTCGAACAGGTCTCCGGCGCCTGGGTCTCCAGCCATAAGCGCGGCGGGTCGCTCAGCTTTGACGCCGCCGCCAGCCAGTGGGTCTATACCAGCGCCGCCGGCGTGGTGGTGCGTTATCACGAGGTCGACAGCCCGGCCCTGCCGGTATTCGGCTATGACGCCGGCTATGTGGACACCGTCACCTTCCCCGATGGGCGGGTGATGACCTACCACTATGATGACGAAGCCGTGGTCTTCACGGGCAGCGTGACCGGCCAGTATTACCGGCTTCAGTCGGTGACGACCAATCAGGGCTATCAGCTGCATTTCGAGTATGCGGTGAACGCCGTGGCGAACCCGGCGGATCTGACCGACTGGGCGCGTCTGACCAAGGTGCAGGCGATCAATAACGCGGCAGAATACTGCGCGCCGCTGGCCTTCACCTGTTCGATGTCGATGAGCTGGCCGCGCCTGGCGATCAACGAGCCGGACGCGACGACGCGCGTCTTCGTCAATAATCTGAACGAACAGACCCGCTTCACCTTCGATGCGCAGGGCCGGGTGATCGGCGCGCGTTCCGCGGGCCAGGCCAGCGATAATCTGACGATCGCGTATCACTCCAGCGGCGAGGTCAGTCAGGTTGATCGCGCGGGGTATGCGCAGTTCTATATTTTCACCGTGAATTCGGGTCTGCGGATCGCCAACATTTACAATCCGAATCTGACCTATTCCGTGGTGCAGTCGGACGCGGCGACCGGTCAGATCCTGGCGGCCATCGACACGCGCGGCGAGCGCACCGAGTTCGACTATGACAGCTACGAACGCCTAACTCTGGTGACGCGTCCGGAAGGCGACGCGACCGAGTACGCCTATGATGATCGCGGCAATGTCACCACGATCACCGCCAAGGCGAAGCCGGGCTCCGGGCTGGCTGATCTGGTCACCACGATGGCCTTCCCGGCCAGCTGCACCAACCCGGTGACCTGCAACCAGCCGACCGCCATGACCAGCCCGGCCGGCGAGACCACGAACTTCACCTATGACGCGACCCATGGCGGCGTGCTGACTGTCACCGGCCCGGCTCCGGCGTCCGGCGCGGATCGTCCGCAGACGCGCATGAGCTATGCCAGCCATCACGCCTGGGCGCTGGACGGGTCCGGCTCCGCGGTTCAGCTCGCCGGGCCGATCACGCTCGCCGACGCGGTTTCCGCCTGCCGGACCGGCGTGGCGCCCTCCTGCACGGGAACCGCCGAAGAGCGCGTCATCAGCTTCACCTATGGCGCGCCCGGCGCGGCGAACAATCTCCAGCTCACCGAGATGCGCGAAGCGCTCGGCGACGGGTCGATCCAGGCCGACACCACCTTCTCCTATGATCATCGCGGCGATGTGCGCTTTATCAACGGGCCGCTCTCCGGCCCCAATGACCGCATCTCGGTGCGCTATGACGCGCTTCGCCGCGTGGTCGGCGAGATCGGGCCGGACCCGGACGGGGCGGGCGGTCGCGACAACGCCGCCATCCGCTACAGCTATGACGCTGATGGCCGCCTCACCCTGGCTGAGATCGGTTCCACCCCGGGTCAGAACGGTCCCGCCTGGGCCGCCTTCGCCGTGGAATCGCGCCGCGCGTCCGAGTTCGACGCCTCAGGCCGCCTGACCGAAGCGCGCACCGAAAGCGCCGGCGGAACCATCCACGCCCTCACCCAATACGCCTATGACATCAATGGACGGCCGGACTGCGTGGCCGTGCGGATGAACCCGGCCACATTCGCCAGCCCGCCGGGCGATGCCTGCACGCTGGCGACCGCCGGCGCGTTCGGTCCGGACCGCATCATCGGCTTCGGCTATGACGACGATGGCCGGCTTCTGACCCGCACCGTCGCGGTCGGCACGCCCATCGAAGCGGTTGAAGCGACGATGAGCTATTCAGACAATGGCGCGCTTTCCACCTTCGCCGACGGCAATGGCAATCTCACCACCTGGGTGCGCGACGGGTTCGACCGGGTGGTCGAGCTGCGTCACCCGCACCCCACTCTGACCGGTCAGAGCCATGCAAGCGACCGTGAGCGCTACACATATTCGGCTGACGGGCGTCTGGCGAGTGTCCGCCGCCGGGGTGGAGGATTATTTTCCTATACCTATGACGATGCCGGCCGGCTGAGCGAGATCAATGCG
>JBCBSP010000005.1:0-294634 GCA_039819095.1 Pseudomonadota bacterium | reverse complement strand
CCCGCCGGCGCCGCCATTGAGCTCATCATCGCCGTCGTCGCCGCGAAGGCGATCCCGGCCCGTCCCGCCATTGAGCACATCATCACCGTCTCCGCCGATCAGGCCGTCCGCGCCGGACCCGCCATTGAGCTCATCATCGCCTGCATTCCCGCGAAGCGTGTCGTCGCCTTGCTCGCCATGGAGCACGTCATTTCCGTTCCCGCCCAGCAATAGGTCGTCCCCGCCGGCTCCGTTGAGGGTGTCATCACCGCCGCGACCGTTCACGACATCGGCGAAAGCGCCACCGAAGAATGCGTCGGCGTTGTTGCTGAGATTATAGTTCGCCGCATTGTCGCCTGCGAAGACGAGCTGCGCCGGCGCGGACACGAAATCAAGGTTTGCGTCAACCGGCTCGGTCGAGACGACAGCGTCATCGGCTCGCGCGTACTCGCTGAAAACGAGCACCCATAAGCCGGCGAACTGTGCGACGCCAATCGCTGCATTATCGACGCCTAACACCCGGTCTGAGCTCAGGGCGTCGTTGGCGAGCAAGCGGAAGAGCGTGTCCGGCTCAATATCGCCGGTTTGGGCCGCCAATAGAGTCATTCCATCAAAGCTTCCCGCGATCACGGGGTGTTCGACGCCAGGAAGATCAATCAACTCCGCCGAGAAGGCTTCGCCGGTGGACAGTGCATTGGCCCAATCGGCTGGCGATTCACCGGCCGCAGCCGCGAGCGGATCAAGCGGGTTGTTTTGAATCCAGTCCCGCGCGACGCGATTGGCGAGCGCGCTGAGCTCAGCGTTGACCGCAAACTCAGAACCGTCGGTTCGTTGCTCATTAATATAGTCCGCGAGCATGCGCTCAGCCTGGCTAAGCTGATCCCCGGCGAGGTCGCCAACCTCCACGCTGAACACCGCGCTCGCGGCCAGTGCGTTGAGTGGCAGGGTAGCCGGATTCACTTCAAAATCCGACAAGCTTAACGGTTCGGCGTCCGCATTAGGCTTATGCCCAGCGGCCACGCCAAATTTAAGATACCAGAGCTTCAGGCTCGGGGCTTCGCCGGCGTTGACGGCGGTGACGGCCTCAGGATGTTCTTGCGCGTAGTAGTCCGCGTCAAATGTAATGGCGTTGGCATCAATAGCGTTGTCTGAGAACGGCGCTTCGGAGCCCGACTTGACATCGGCTTGGTTGGGTCCGTTAAACGCGTCATACGCTTCCGCCGTTTCCTCGCGCACCGCATCACTAGCTGCGAAGGTATAAACCAGTCCGACGCCCGCACCGCCTAAAATTGCGCCAAGCGGCCCACCGATGAACGCACCGCCAAACGCGCCGCCGCCCGTAGCTGTCGCCCCGGCGAGGATATCCACTGCTTCGATCGCGAACTGGCGATTTGGGTCGTCAGCGGTGAGAATTTTCTCGCCCCTGCCCGCAGCATCTAAGAGTTGGCCGAATACGCCAAGCTTCTTTGCAACTTTACCGAAAAGTTCCGCGACATCTTTGGCATCCGCCTTCAAAGCAACTTCGAAAATTTCAGATTGAATTTTCTTGTAATCGATGACTCCCTTGAATATATCTGCGATCGTATTATCAAGTATGAAATCAAGTTCATCTTCAACAACGCTTCTTTCCTCCCGGAACGATATGGAGAATGAGTAGTCGGTGTTGTCGGTGTAATTTTCACCATCAATCCTGAAATAATTTTGCCCTTTTTCTAGGATGATATCGAACGTGTTCACTTCGCCCGGGTCTGAGGTCAGCCAGGTCTTAATCGTCAGAACACCGCCTTCCTGAACCCTGACGCCGAAACTATCCGATGTGTCGCTCGGGCCCAGCAAGCCGGACCTCTGGATCGTGTCGCCGTCATCAAGCAGGCCGAAATTCACAATATCGAAGGAGGGCGTGAACTGGTTCTCATCGAACGCGACCGGGGCTTCGATGTCTTCGATCCGTGGGCCGAAGACGATGGTGTCAACAGAAAAGCCTGCGGCGTCAAAGCTCTCGTCGATAACGGCGATGGAGGCGATACCCAAATCGGAATTGGTGTAGCTGAAGGTCTGCACACCGAATGACGAGTTTTCTGTCGAAAATACCACACGGCCGAAACTGTCTCGGAATTCGACCCGTGTGCTGCCGATATTGTCAAAGAACCCGGCGTCGAGGCTCACCGATTCAACCGCTTCATCAAAATAGATAAACACCGGCCCTTCGTAGCGGTTATTGGCCGCGAGTACGGGGCTTCGCGGTTGGGCACTGTCGGGGACGATAACACCGTTGGTGCGTACCGTATTGTCGTCAAACTCGAACACCGGGTTTTGGGTGCCGCGAGGAAACTCCGAAAACGTGATTCTACCCGACATAGCGTCGCCCTTTCATAGCTCAAGGTGTAAATTCAACCTATGATAAAGGGTAGCACAGAGTTCATGATACTATTATTGCAGCTTTAAGGTTTTAACCGGCTATAGTCGGTCGGCTTTTGGCTCTACCGCCCGTGCGTCCATCGGCGCTCCGTTGGCGTTAAGCGAAGCGGCGCTGATGCTCGCGGGTGTCATCACCCGTTGCCAGATCCGCCAGAGCCGAGATATGCGGCCGAGACGATGCGGTCTCGGGCTCACTCGCCTGAGGTAGCGGCGTTGTGGACAACAGAGAGCTAACATCCATAAGTTGGCCTCAGTTGTGAACGGGAACCAAATTCAGCTAGGAGTCCCAGCTGCCACCCGTGGCCTAAAATGCTTGTCCCAACCCACAAAATTCACCAGAGTCGGGAATTATTGACGACCATGTGATCAATAGTTTGCAGCTGCATCAATGGCTGAGGCGACGCGTCGTGCGAGCGCTTTCCATCGCCGCGATAACGCATCAGCATGGTCCAGGAACGGTTACCGGATCAAATCTGGCGACCCTATTCGCAAAACACGCTGAGACGCGCCCTTAGCAGGTTGATTGACCCACCGCGCGCAGCGGTGAACAGTGTTCACACTTGAGCCGCCTGGAGACTGTCATGCGCGCGCCAGCTTATGATCGCGAACCTGATTTCGACGTCATCATCATCGGGGCCGGCGTGTCCGGCGTCGGGGCGGCGCGTCATCTGACTCAGCGCTGTCCGGATCGCAGCTTCGCCATTCTTGAGGCGCGCGAGGCGATGGGCGGGACGTGGGATCTGTTCCGCTATCCCGGTATTCGCTCAGACTCCGACATGTATACGTTCGGCTACGCTTCCAAGCCTTGGACCGGCGGCAAGGCCTTCGCCGACGGCGAGGACATCAAGAGCTATGTCGAGGAGGCTGCGCGCGAAACCGGCGTGGATCAGCATATCCGCTACGGCCACCGCATGCAGACGGCGAACTGGGACAGCCAGGCCGGGCTGTGGACGGTGCGCGTCGCTGCGCAAGACGGCGAGCAGAGCCTGACCTGCCGCTTCTTGATGATGTGTTCGGGCTATTATCGCTACGATCAGGGGTATATGCCCGACTTCGAGGGCGCGGACCGGTTCGGGGGCGAAATCGTTCACCCTCAGCACTGGCCTGAAGGGCTGGATTACACCGGCAAGCGCGTCGTGGTGATCGGTTCCGGCGCGACCGCTGTGACGCTTGTGCCGGCCATGGCGCACAGCGCTGAACACGTGACCATGCTGCAGCGCTCGCCGACTTATATCGCTGCGCGGCCTTCACGCGATGCGGTGGCCGATTTCCTGCGCAAATGGCTTCCCGGCAAGCTTGCCTACGGGCTTTCGCGCGCGAAGAATATCGGCTTCTCGATCTTCTTTTACGAGTTGTCGCAGCGCTTCCCGGACTTCGTGAAAAAGGGCGTGATCAAGGAAATCCAGACCCAGCTGGGCGAGGATTTCGACGTGGAGCGCCATTTCACGCCGAGTTACAAGCCCTGGGACCAGCGCTTCTGTCTGGCGCCGGATGGCGATTTCTTCGCGGCTCTGAAAGCCGGAGAAGCCTCCATCGTCACCGACACGATCGACCGGTTCAGCGAAGAGGGCGTCGTTCTCAGCTCCGGCGACGTGCTGGAGGCCGACATCATCATCCCGGCCACCGGGCTGGAGATGCAGATCGCCGGCGGCGCCAGCCTGACGGTCGATGGTAGGCTGAGCGATCCGGCCGAGCACTTCACCTATCGCGGCATGATGCTGAGCCAGATCCCGAACCTGGCGCTCACCTTCGGCTACACCAACGCTTCTTGGACGCTGAAGATCGATCTGACCTGTGAACGGGTCTGCCGGATGCTGAACCATATGAGGCGAACCGGCGACCAGATCGCCGTTGCGCTGCCGCCTGAGGATATCGAGCCGCTGCCTCTGCTCGACTTTTCGTCCGGCTATGTCCAGCGCGCCCTGGCGGGCCTGCCGCGTCAGGGGTCGGAACCGCCCTGGCGAACCTATCAGAACTATGTCCAGGACATGTTCGCGATCCGCTATGGGCGGCTGGATGACGGGCATATGGTCTTCTTCCAGCCCGGCGCGCTGAAGCCTGAAAGCCTGCGCCCGGCAGGCGCAGCAGCGCTGCCGGACCTGGCGGAGGCCGCAGAATAATGAGCCGGCTGTCCTTTTTGGGGCGCACCGCCGTCATCACCGGCGCGGCGAGCGGCATCGGACGCGCGCTCGCCGCGGCTCTGGCCGCGCGCGGCGCGCATCTGGCCCTGGCTGATGTGGATGCTAACCGGTTGGACCAGGTCGGCGCGGTGCTCGCCAGCAATGACCGGCGCGTAACGACGACCTGGCTTGATGTCTCCAGCCGCAGCGCGGTGAAGGCGTTCGCCGACGAGGTGGAGCGCCAGCATGGCGAGGCCCACTTCCTCTTTAACAATGCCGGCGTCGGCGTCGGCGGCGAGTTTGAACGCGTCAGCGAAGCTGATTTCGACTGGCTGATGGGCATCAATTTTGACGGCGTGGTCTCCATGACGCGCGCCTTCCTGCCGATGATGCGTCAGGTTGATGCCGCGCAGATCGTGAATATCTCCAGCATTTACGGGGTCATCGCGCCTGCGGGCCAAACCGCCTACTCAGCCTCGAAATTCGCCGTACGCGGCTTTTCCAACGCGCTGCGTCACGAGCTTGAGGGCGACAGCGTCGGCGTGACCGTTGTGCATCCCGGTGGGATCAACACAAGGATCGCCGAAAACGCACGGGCGCCCGAAGACGCCAGCGAAGACGAGATTCGCCGGGGTCGGGAGATGGCGAAGCGCTTCCTCATCATGGCGCCCGAACGCGCCGCCGACATCATCCTGCGCGGCGTTGAACGCCGGCGGGGCCGGGTGCTCGTCGGGCGCGATGCGCATGCGCTGGCGATTATGGAGCGGCTCTGGCCAGTGGGTTACTGGCGCCGGGTGACGCGCTTTCTGGGTGCGGCGACGATGCAGGGCGAGCGCTGAAGCCCGGCTTCAGTCACCACGCACGTAGATCGTGCGCGCCGGCAGGTCGATGATCTCGCCGGAATGAGTCGTCAGGCGCAGGCTCATGCGACGTCTACCCGGCTCGACGGCCCCATAATCGAAGATCACGTCCCAGTAGATGCGCGGATAGGCGGGATCGAAATCCAGAGCGGCGGGAAAGGTATGGCCGGGCAGCTGGATATAGTGGGGATCGAAGGCGACCGCCTCGTCATCGATCAGGATATCCACCCGCCGGATGCGATCCGGGTGAGCCGCCACGCCGTGAATGGGACGTTCGCCGGACACGACCGCGCCGGCTTCCGGCTGCTCGATGACTGCGTAGGGAATGAAGGCGCAATCGCCGAGATCGGGAGCCGGATCATCCGGTGCTCTGCCTGAACGGCGTGCGGTGAACACGCTGATCTGTATTCGTCCAGGGGTCAGATCGACCGTGCTGTGCAGCTGCGCGTCATCAAACAGTGCGCAGAGCCGTTCACGCACCGCCACGCGCGCCTCATCGCGATAGAGATAGGACGGTTCACGCAACACGATCACGGCCGATTGACCGGCGGGCAGGGCGATGAGATCGGCTTCGCCCTGGCCGCGCGCGGCGCGAAAGTCCTGATAGCGCCGGGACGCGTCATCGGGGTGATCGAGCACGTAGACGGCTGGTCGGCCGGGCAGAGCGATCTGCATCTGCGCGGTGGTGATGTGGTCGCGACCAACGAGCACGGCGTCGGGTCCCGCTTCGATCAGAGCAGACTGAACCGCCGGCTTCAGCCTCGACCAGTCCTCAAGATCGCCTCCGGTCAGTCGGTGCTGGGCGTCTACGGGAAGGAAGCGGTCAGCTTGGCTCCACACCAGCGCGTTCGCGCCCAGCGCCAGGCTGCTGAGCACGGCCAGCCCCGCCCCGCACGCCAGAACAGCGCGCACGAGGGTCCTGCCCCTTCGCGTGCGCCGGCTTGTGATGACGGCCTGAGCGGCGAGCGGAGCGTATGGCAGGACCACCGCATAGGCCATGAAGGGCCAGTGCAGCAGATAGTCCCGATCGAAGAAGGCGAGCACGAAAAACGGCGCCCAGAGCGCGGTCGCGGCGATGAAGATCAGCCCGGCGGCGCTGTCCCCGCGTCGTCGCCAACGCAAGAAAGCCGCCACAAGCCCGCCCGCCAGAAGCGCAAACAGGATCGGCGTGACCAGCCCGGCCTGCTCGAAAGGGTAAAGGGCTGCGCGCGGCCAGAAGGCCCAGTCCTGCCGCCCGGTCAGGTGAAACTGCACCGGCGCCCAGTTCTCAAGCAGGTTATCGATCAGGCTGGGGGCCAGGCCGAACAGCGCGATCGAGCCGCCCAGCCAGGCGCTCGGCCGGGTCCAGAGCGTTCGGCCCTCACGATCGGCGAGGAGAAAAACCAGCACGGCCAGCGGCGCGAACCAGAAGCGGTAATAATACATCACCCCAAGCGCGCAGACCGCGCCGGCCATCACCCACCAGCCAATCCTGTCGGTGCGAATGGCGCGGATCAGCGCGCCAAGGAACAGCACGGCCAGGAGCTGCATCGGGCCTTCGGGATAGGCGTAGACCCCGGCATTGGCGAGCGGTGGGACGAGGGCTGCGAGCGTGGCCGCCATGAAGGCCCGCCGGCGCCCGACCAGCGGCTCGGCCAGGAACCAGACCGCCAGCGGCAGGAGCGCGCTCAGCGCCCAGTTGATCAGCCTTGTGCCGAGCCGACTCTGCCCGAACAGCGTCTCAGACAGGGCCGAGATCAGGGGCGCGCCGAGCGGCGTGTCCGGATAGCCCCACTCGGCCACCCGGCCCAGAATCCGGAAATGGGTTTCCTCCCACAGGAAATTGGCCTGGCTGGCGATGAAGAGCGTCCAGCCGGCGCTGAAGACGCTGGCGAGCAGGGCGGCGATCAGCCAGCGGCGCTCAGCCGTTTGCATCGGCTTCGTCATCGTCATCGCATTTGAGAATGTCGCGCACGATATAGATCGGGCGCTGCTTGGCCTCGATGAAGAGCCGACCGAGATACTCGCCCTGGACGCCGACGGAGATCATCTGCAGCGCGGACACGACCAGAAGCACGACCATGATTGAGGCGTAGCCGGGCACATCCACCCCGAAAAGCAGGGTGCGAAGGATCAGATAGACCGCATAGACCAGCGCCAGAACGGCAAACCCCAGACCGATATAGGTCCAGATCTTGATCGGCGCGGCGGAGAATCCGACCAGCCCGTCCAGAGCGAAATTCCACAGGCGCGAAAAGCTGAACTTGGTGCGCCCTTTGGCGCGAGCAGGGCGATCGTACGCCACTGCGATGGCGCTGAAGCCCACCCAGGCGACCAGCCCTTTCATGAAGCGATTGCGCTCGGGCAACCGGTTGACGGCGTCCACGACCCGCCGGTCCATGAGCCGGAAATCACCGGCGTCCTCCGGGATCGGCGTCTCCGAAAACTGGTTGAAGGTGCGATAGAAGGCCTTGGCCGTCACACGCTTGGCAGGGCTGTCGGCCCCGCGCGAGCGCCGGAGCCCATAGACCATGTCATAACCGTCTCTCCAGTGCTCAATGAAGCTGGAGATGAGTTCGGGCGGGTCCTGCAAGTCCGCATCGATCGGGATCACCGCATCGGCCTCAGCATAGTCCAGCCCGGCGGTGATGGCCGCTTCCTTGCCGAAGCGACGCGACAGATCGATGAGCGTTATGCGTCGGTCCGAAGCCCTCAGCCGGACAAGCTCGGCCAGGGTGGCGTCCGTGCTGCCGTCATTGATGAAGATCAGCTCGAACCGGTCGTCTGCGTGCGCCTCGAGCACGGGGCCCAGACGCGTCATGAAGGCGCGAAGCGAGCCGGCTTCATTATGACAGGGAATGATCAGCGCGAAGCTCGCCGGCGACGGGCGGGGCTCCCGCAGCTCAGGAGGCGGGCGCGCATCACCAGCGCGTGTCTCGGTCATGGTTCGATCTAATGCCCGTCCTGCCCAGAAGGCGAGCCTAGCGGCGGCGACCCATGGCGTCGAGACCAGGCGAAGCGTCGGGGCGGAGTGGCCGGGCTGGTGCGGGAGAAGTGGGGGCTTCTGTTGCCAGGCGCCCCCGAACCCCGCCTGACCTTGCTAGAGATCAGGACTTAAAAGCGAGATTACCCGCACTGCTTACGCAGCGAGAGCGACCTCTTCAGCATAGTTGTCGTTGGCAACTATTGAAAACGGGCTGGTAACGAAGCCCATTCGGGCGAAAGCCACGTCTTTAGCCATCCGTCGATCCTGATCGGCCCCATCTGACGCCCGCCCAACGCGCGGGTATGATGGATTGGTGGAGCCGCCGGGAATCGCACCCGGGTCCGGTCTGGTTATTACACGCGCGTTTATCGCCATAGTTCACGGCTAAGCGAACGATATGAGTATATGCATTCCAAGCTCTTGATGAAAGGTGTGTCCTCTTCCTCACGATGGAAAAGCGTCTGAAACGTGCGCATGACTCTACCTTGGAATGGTGTTAGCCGCCCTTACACCCCCCTTCATTCCTTACGAATGCAGGGTATGATTATAAATACCCTGACCTTTGTCGCAGATTATGCGATCCTGACGTGCAGGGGCGAGATTTGAGGAAGCGTAATATGACGGATAAGAACTCCGAGTCCCCCGCGCAAGCGGTCAGCCCGCGTTCGCCCGGCGATGTCGATCGTCTCATCGGGGAGCGCGTGCGCATCGCGCGCAAGATGCGTGACGTATCCCAGGAGCGTCTCGGCAAGGCGCTGGGCGTCACCTTCCAGCAGGTTCAGAAATACGAAAAGGGCCGCAATCGCGTCGCCGCCAGCCGGCTGATCGAGATCGCCGCCTTCCTGGAACTGCCGGTGACTTATTTCTTCGAAGCCGCCGCCAAGGCCCAGTCGGGCGAGGCCGGCGACGCCGAGGCGCTGCAGAGCCTGGATCCGATCACGGCGAAAACCGCGCTGCGCAATCTGGACCGCTGCCAGCCTGACGTGCGCGAACGCCTTATCGAACTCATCGGCGTCAGCGCCGGGCCGGACAAGCGTTAAGCCGCTCTGGTTCGACGGCTGAAACCTGAAGGTGACGAGCCCCCCGATAGCGGGCCGCGTTTATGTAAACATTACGTTCCTCCCGATAGAGAGCTGATCTAGCCGGAGCCTCCAGACAGTGGAAGCTGGATCAGCCGGTACGATCTACTGCTGGAGCGCGAGGTCGGTGGTCCAGAGCGCCCAGGACCTTTATGGCCGTTGGGACATGCTGGACCACGAACAGAACCGGTCAGTGATCGAGGCGGTCGTCGAGAAAGTCGTCGTCGGCGAACGCGAGCTCGAAATCCATCTTCACTATGTTCCTTCGTCGTCTTCGCCAGTCGACGGGAAAGACATGCAGTAGGCTTAGCAGTTGGTCCTGCCGACACAGGAAGGCTCCAATCTCTCTTTGCAGTAAGCGTATTGCGTCTTGGGCGTCACTGGCCATCTGCACTCATTCATAAAGGGTCATGCAGAGCCGCCTATGGAAGCCGGTTTCCGCCAGTTGGACGCGCCGGCAGACCTCTTTTTTCGGGTCCAAGCTGGCAACGTTAGTCGAGGCGCTCAGGGGCGCTTGATCCTAAAGGCCCCACAGAACCGGCCGAGACACTGTCCCATTTGTCGGCTGGGTCAGCCCCCACCGCCGACCACTGGACCTCGACGAGGCGGTTCAGCAATGACCGGAGTGTTGCCTGAGCGGCCGTCAACAATGCGGCGCGTGTTTTCGTCGATCTCTTCTTGCTCGCGGGCGGTCCGACAGATGCGGCTTGCGACTCTGGAACCCGTTTGTTGCTCGATCCGGCACACAACTTCTCCGTCTTCAGACGTGGTTGTGGTTTCTGCGATCGGTGAGACGCCTGAGGTCGTTGCCGGTGTGGCGCAGCCGACCGAAGCAAAGGTCGCAAGGCTTGCAAACAGCACTCTCATTGAGTTTCTCCGTGTGGTGAAAAAGGGGAGACTTTGAGTGGCGCTCAACTGAGTTGTCGAACTTTTGCGACCAGGTGGCAGGGATCGCGACCAAGCTGACCCTTTTAGCTCGACGATTCCTCTGTCTTTGCACCCAAAACGCGTTGGGTGTAGACCATCAAGCCGCAGAAGGCCGCGCTTGCCGGCAACAGAGTGAACAGCATGGCCATGGGCATGTTCTTTAGAACAACGGAAAGGATCATCCAGGATCCAAGGCCCACCGCCATGACCAAGCCTGCGAGAAGCCGCAACTGCCGAATTTGTGGTGAAGAATGCTGTGTCATCAGAGAGCTCCTTTGGCTCGCTACGTCACACTGAGGCGCGTCTAATGCAAAGACTTTGCGATGAAAGACCCTTCGTCTCACTGCGGGCACATCGCACGTAAGTTCAGCGAGCCCTGTCGCTGTCGGTCTGACGCTTCTGCGCTCGCAGGTTATCGGACTAGGCCGAAATCATCGCAGTCAATGAGGGATTACTATGTCTGTTTTGCGTGCCATGGCCGCGTGCGTCGCGCTGAGCCTGGGCGGGATCGCTCAGGGTCAAGGGGTAGTGCCTCTGGAGGCTTATGCCCGTCTCCCCGATGTGTCTTCGCTCCAAATTTCACCAGACGGAGAGCGCTTGGCCATGATCACCGGTGCTGAGCGCGACGAAATTTATGTGCTTGTGTCCCGTCTTGATGGTCAGGGCGATGCACTCGCTGTGCCAGGGTTCTCTGATAACATCGACGATGAGTTATTGTTCGGCGTTGCTTGGCTCTCTGACCGCTATATCCAGATCACCTACCGCACTCGAATTACGGTTCCGGGCGGGTCTTTGAACGATGCCGACATAGCTCGGCGGATTGTCTACGACCTGAACGAAGGCGACTACGTCGAACTTCCGATCAACGCGACGATTGAATCGCTACTGCCAGATGATCCCGAGCATGTCTTGATCTCCGCGGCGGTGGTTCAGCGCGCAGGCAGTTCGTTTGCTGCCGGCCGCGGGCACGGGATCGCCCAATCGGTGAACCTCTATCTATATGATCTTAATCGCAACGACTATGATCTGCAGGTCCGCGGCACTGCAGATACCGTTAACTGGGTGCTCGGCGATGACATGCGCACCCCGGTGTTGCGCCAGGACTACGATGCCGATGGTTCCCGGTGGCGAATCTTTGCTTATGAAGGTCGGAACCGTTCGCTGGTCTACAATGAGGGCTTTGTCCTGGAGCGGTTCGGACGTACCGGGCAGCGCGCGATTTCCCAAATGTCCTTCCTCGTGGGGCAGGATCATTTGGATCGAGGGGTCTGGTTCTCCCAGCTGGAAAACCGCGACTTTGACCGTGCCTTTCTTTTCAACCCGGCAACCGGGCAGGTTGAGGCGGGCAATCTGGCTCCCAGCGGGTTCGATCTTGGTGGCTTCATTACCGACTGGCGCACAGGGAAGGTCATCGGTGCGGGTTGGCTGGCGGAGCGACGGGGCCGTGTCTGGTTCGATCCTCAGTTCGAGGCCCTTCAAGCCCAGCTCCAACAGATCTTTCCCGATTCAGATGTTGTCATCAACTCATGGGACCGCGCCGGCGCACGCTTTATCGTGAATGTATTGGGCGGGTTGGCGAGCACCGACTACTATCTGTTTGACAGCGCCACCAACGAGTTATCTTTCCTGGCCACCGAGTATCCAGAAGTGCCGCAAGAGCGCATCCATAGTGTTCAGGTTGTCGATTATACTGCCCGTGATGGTCTGGCTCTTTGGGGGTATCTCACGCTGCCCAACGACCGGGGGGCGCAAGACCTTCCACTGATTATTGCGCCCCATGGCGGACCGCAGTCGCGTGATACGTATGGGTTCGACCCAATTTTTGCGCAACCGTTTGCGGACATGGGTTATGCGGTGTTCCAGCCACATTTCAGGGGTTCGGATGGAACCGGCCTTGGCTTTGTGCGGCGTGGGCACGGCGAATGGGGCCGCGCTATGCAGAATGATATTTCCGACGCTGTCCTGGCCCTGTCGGAGGCAGGTGTTGCGGATGCAGACCGCGTATGTATCTGGGGTTGGTCCTATGGCGGCTACGCGGCACTGGCGGGCTATGCCTTGACGCCAGAACTGTACCGCTGCGCCATTGCGGGAGCGCCAGTTTCAGACATTACGACAATGATGAGCTGGCAGGCCGATCAGCAGGGCGGTGTCGGCGCAGTCAACTACTGGACGGAATACATCGGGGACTGGCGCACCCAGCGGGCCCAGATGCAGGCTATCTCGCCGCTCCGCCAGATTGAGAACACAGATATTCCTCTACTGCTCATTCACGGCGAGGAAGACAACATCGTGCCGGTCGAGCAATCGGAAATCATGTTCGAGGCGGTGCGTGCGGCCGGCAAACCGGTCGAGTATGTCCCGATTGCCGGTGACGGGCATAATCTATTGTTCCGCTCGACCCGGCTTCAGACCCTGCAGACTGCGACCCAGTTCCTCATGGAACATAACCCTCCCGATCCGCGTTAGGGGGACGTGGATCACACCTGGGCGACGGGGCGGCGTAGGCAACCCCGTCGCTTTTTTTGTATCGCTGGTGGGCGATAGAGCCAGCTTTGGCGGACGAAGCCGCTCTCGTACCTGATCGCAGGCCGTCGTCGCAGACAATCCGGTGCTCAGCGAAAAAGCCAAAAGTGTGTTCGTGCTTTCTGCCTCCATCGACGCAACCGCCCACGACCTGGGCGGACGGGGAAAAGGAGAAAAACCCATGCAATCGAAGGATTTGCTGGATCGACTGCGTCTTCTCGGAGGAGTAAGCGCAGCGGCATTACTGATCGCATCAGTTTCCTATGCGCAGGACGTTGAGCCGGAAGAAGACACAGAAGAAAACGCTGAGGAAGTGGTCGAAGACGCGATTGTTATTACCGGTTCTCGCCTGCGCCGCGATACGTTCACATCAACGGCGCCATTGCAGGTCATCAACCAGGATCAGATCCGCAACGCCGGCTTGATTGATACGGCGGCCGTTCTGCAAAACAGCACGGTTGCGCAAGGCCCTCAGCTGGACTCCACGATTACCTCCGCCTTCGTGACCGACGGCGGACCGGGGGCAAGCAATATCTCGCTGCGTGGCTTTAGCGCCGACCAGGTGCTGGTGCTTGTCAATGGCCGCCGCTTTGCTCCAGCGGGTGTCGAGGGGGCGCCTGCCCTTCCCGATATCAACCTGATCCCATCGAGCATGATTGAGCGCGTCGACATCCTGCTCGACGGCGCATCTTCCATTTACGGATCCGACGCTGTTGCCGGCGTGGTCAACGTCATCCTGCGTGATGAGTTCGACGGTCTGTTGGTCGATGGCTTTGTCAGCGTACCAGAGCAATCGGGCGGTGAAGCAACGCGTTGGGGGCTCGCGATCGGCGACAGCACGGAGCGTTCAAGCTTCGTGTTCAGCATGGAGTACTTCAATCAAGAACGGATGGAAGTTCAGGATCGTGACTATAATCGCGACCCTGACAGCGGCCTTTATTGCTCGCGCGACATCGAGCTTGATGCAGACGGAAATGTCCTGTCGCGATGCCAGGGCGGCATCATTAACTCGCTGATCCTAGCTCAAGGTAACCGCCGCGGTGTTGACCTTCTCTTCGTTGATCCCGTTGCGACAGCAGAAGTGTTTGAATGGCTTGGAGAAGGACTTTACTTCGGCGCCGTGTCGCCAGGCGCCCCTGCCACGTCACCGCTTCTGGCTGGAACCGGCTATGGCGAACGGAATAATTATGATCGTCTCATCACGCGTCCCTCCTATCTGGAGGGGGCTGACGATGTTATCCCGCACTCCGAGCGTTACTCCTTTTTCTTCAACGGTACGCGCGATCTTCAGCCTGTTTTTGGCGTCGAAGGCATTCAAGCGTTTGTGGAAGCCTCGCACTCCAACTCACGGGTCAACGTCAGGAACGGCTTCCATGGTCAGATTTTCCCGACCGTCCCGTTTGATCACCCGCTCAATCCGTTCGACTTTGACGTCATTGCGGTCTTCGCCTCGCCTGTTGCGCGTGATGATATCACCGTTGAAACTCGCCAGTCGCGTCTGCTTGGTGGATTCAGAGGCGATCTGGAAGTCTTTGGGATGCCTGAATGGAGCTGGGAGGCCTTTGGCGGCTACACCCGGTCTATGGGATATTCTTCACGCCCTGCTCTTGATGAAGACCGGATGCGCCAGTCCATCTGGAATACGCGGGTTGGGGCGGACGGAAATCTAACATGTGCGATCGAGGCGCTCGACCTTAATGGCTTTGTTGATCCCGACCCCTGTGTTGTCCTCAATCCGTTTGCATCATCGCTCTATCCGACGGATCAGCAGACACTGCCGAGCTTCGCAACGCAGGCCGAAGCAGATTACTTCACGATCGAGCGCACTGTTACCACGGTTGTCGAGCAGCTCACCGCTGGCGCTTTCGCCACCGGGCCAGTCTTTACGCTGCCGGCTGGCGATGTGAATGCGGCCTTCGGCGTTGAATGGCGGGAAGACGCTCTTGATTCCGGTGTTGACACCGTTGCCGCTCAAGGCCGAGCTGCGGGTTTCTTCGCCGACCGCCTGACGCGCGGCCGCGTCAACCTGTTCGAAGTCTTCGGCGAGGCAAGCATTCCCGTTGTCAGTGACGCGCCTTTTGCTGAAAGCGTGACCATTGATCTGGCGGCCCGCCTTACCGATCACGAGTTCTACGGTCAGAACTCCACATACTCGCTGCGGGGTTCCTGGTCGCTCACAGACTTCCTGACTTTGCGCGGCACTTACGGGACCTCATTCCGGGCTCCAAACACGCGTGAACTTTTCCTGGCGGGACAAAGCGGCTTCACGAACGGCAGTATTGACCCCTGTATCGTGCCAGATGACGCAGCAGATAATGGTAACTACATCGCCGAAGAGGATGATCGCGACGCCCAAGTGATCTCCAACTGTCAGACCGAGGGTATCGATCCGTTCGACCTCGGCCTCGTTGGAGGTATCCCGTCGATCCAGCAGTTCTCTGCGGGCAACCGTGACCTGGATCCAGAAACCTCAACCGCACTCACATATGGTTTTGTGTTCGAACAACCCTTCTTTGACGCATTCGATCTCACGCTCGGCGTCACCTACTTCAAGCTTGAAGTGGAAGACTCGATCGCCTCGCCGGGTGCTGCGTTTGCGCTGGACCAGTGTTACAACTCCGATGATTTCCCGAACGACCCGTTCTGCTCCCGTCGTGTGCGTGACCCCAACACAGGGTTCATCGCCGAGGTGGACAACACGCCGTTCAACGTCGCTCGTCGGGAAACATCCGGCGCGGATATCAATGTCGCGTTCGGCTATGATGCGCCTGAAGACTTCTTTGGGGGTTTCCGCCTCGACGTGACCACTATTGCGACGTGGAGCGACGAGGTTATCAGCCAGACGACCAGCCAAAGCCAAGTCAATAACTTCGTGGGCGATTGGGGCACCCCGGAATGGCGCGCCAACCTGTTTGCGGAGATCACGCGTGGTGATTGGAGCGTGAATTATGGGCTGAGCTATATCGGCGAGCAGGCTTCAATCTACAACAATATCGATCCAGACGCTGACTTCCCATACGGTCAGCGGGTGTACGCAGGCTGTAATCTAGATGGATGTATCGAAACCGATGATCCAGCGACGCCTTTCCTGGACTTCTCCAGCTCAATCACATCGGCGGATGCGGTCTTCTATCACGACCTTTCTATCGCCTATGAGCGCCCAGAGTGGGTGGTTCGCGTCGGCGTCAACAACTTGCTGAACGACGACCCGCCAGTCATCGATCGAGATTCAAGCGGTGTGGACCTAGCGTCACAGAATGCGCCGCTTGGATCAGGCTATGACCTGGTTGGACGACGCTTCTTTGTAAATGTGGCGCGCCAGTTCTAACGCTTGCGTCCCAACAATCCTGGAACGGGGCTGCGCCTGGCGCGGCCCCTTTTCATCTCTAAGGGTAGGCTTTTGCGACAAGCCGTACAGAAATCGCGAGGAAAGGCGCCTGCTCGCAAATCGCATGTACGCTATGCTCTAAGCATGGGCGGATTGATCCTCCAGATTAAAGATCTTGATCGTAAGGCCGTCGTGCTGATAGCGCTTGCGCTGGGTATCGCTGTGCTTGGCGTACATCTGGCGATCGTCGCCCCTATTCGCCTCATTGTGGCGGCTGCCCCCTATCAGAATTTCATCGGGCTTGGCGTGACGACCATCCTGCAGCTCATCGTGATGCTCGCCATCGCGATGACTTTGCCGGTGAAGCGCCTCACGCGCCTGTCAGGCTTTGTTCTTTTGCAACTTCCGCTCTTCGCGGCGGCTTGTCTGGTTGAGCTGGCTGACACAGTGCAGTTCTACGAGCGCTTTAATCTGCCCTATCGGATTTTGACCTGGACCTCTTTCCTAGGGCATACGCTGCGCCTGTATACGGTCTTTGTGGTCTGGACTGCGGTGTTTGGCTTTGTTCTGGCCTTCATCCGTCTGGAGCATCAGGGCCGCCAGCTGGCCGAAGCCCAGTCCCTGGCGCGAATGGCGGAGCTCACCGCTCTTCGATATCAGCTTCAGCCCCACTTCCTGTTCAACGCGTTTTCAACCCTCCACGCCCTTATTGATGAGGGGCAGCGTGAAACGTCCCTTTTGATGTTGGAGAAGCTGTCGACGGTCTTTCGATCCATCCTTTCCAGTGGTGAGCGCGACATGGCGACCGTGCGCGATGAGCTGGATTTCCTGAAGAATTATCTTGCGATCGAGCAGTTGCGCTTCGCCGAGCTATTGCATGTGGACTATCAGTTTGAAGAGGGTGTAAGCGCGCTGCCATTGCCCAGATTGCTGCTTCAGCCGATCGTCGAGAATGCGATCAAGCACGCCCGCCCCCGCGATGGCAGCGCCCAGCTTTTGATGATCCGTGCGTGGCTTGAGGCCGACCAGCTCCGCCTCAGTGTTGGGGATAATGGACCCGGCTTTGGCGCAACGCCGCACACCGGTGTGGGGCTGCGCAATGTCGTCGACCGTCTGGAACGCTATTTCGGCGCCGCAGGCGCCGACATCGATTTCGGTGTCAGCCCGCTCGGCGGCGGACTGGTGACACTTTCCATCTCCGAGCCCGCTCTGGAGGCCTATGCATGAAAATTCTGATTTGCGAGGACGAACCTGTCACCGCAGCCCGCATTGAGAGGCTGGCTCGCGCCAACATTATTGTCACGGACATTCAGGTGGCCGCCACGGGCGAGCAGGCAAGAGACATCTTGCGAAGCAGCACGGTTGAGCTCGCTTTTCTTGACATCAATCTGCCCGATATGACCGGCTTCGAGGTTGCGCATCATGCGCTGGACATTGGAGTCCATGTGGTTTTCATCACCGCATATGATGAGCACGCCGTGCGTGCGTTTGATGTTGGCGCCGTGGATTATCTGCTCAAACCGGTTGAGGCGGCACGCTTCGACGAGGCGCTCGCTCGGGCGCAGTCTAAGGCGGACATGAATCTCAAGGCGCGGCGCACGGAGGAACTTGGCCGAATGGTCCGCGAGCTTCGCAAGGAGCGTAGGGACGGCAAGTTCGTCTATGACTTCTGGATCAAGGATCGCGACTGGCGTATTCGTGTGCCGATTGAACAGGTTCGCTACATGGAAGCGGCGCGCGACTATGTCATCCTGCATACAAGCGAGCGCCAACACATGATCCGCCGCACCATGAGCGAGATTGAGCGCCAGGTGGATCCGAACCTCTTTTTAAGAATCCACCGCAGCTACTTCGTGAACCTGAAGGAAATCCAGTCAGTGGTGTCTGGGGACGGTCGACCTCAGGCGGTTGAATTGAAATCTGGTCAGGAGGTGCCGATTGGTCCTGCCTATCAAGGTGCGCTGCGCCTGGCCCTTCGGACCCTGCCAGCATGACCGGGGAGCGGCTGTTCATCCAGTCTAGACACGCTTTGCCGTGGCTTTCGTCAAGCTCATCGCAATTTCACCCGTCGTCGGTTGGGGCTGGCCTACAAGGGTCACGATCATACTGTATGATCGTTCCCATGTGTGATCGTGACCAACACACACACAACTGTTAAGGCGCGGTCCGCTTCCTGTGGGCCGCGCCATTTTTCGGGGTTTGTGTCATGAACAACGGGATCCTCGTGCTCGTGGCGGCGCTTGCCATTTCGGCGGGCGCTGGCCGCGCGGCTGACATTGACCTGCCCCGGCGTGGCACGCTTGGTCTGGCTCTCGCGCCAACCCCTGACGGAATGAGTGTTGCGCGGGTCCGCGAGGGATCGGACGCGTGGCAGGCTGGAGTTCGCCAGGGCGACGAGCTGGAAGCGATCAACGGCATTGAGATCACCGACTATTTAGATGTGCAGGCGGCAACTCACCAGCTGAGCTATCGCGAGCCTGCTGAAGTCCGCCTTCGCCGTGACGGTGAGGCGATGACGGTGCAAGTGACACCGCGGATTCTGCCGCTCGGTCGCGTTGAAGGTGCAGAGGTCGATTATGGCTTCATAATCACCCCATCAGGTTTGCGAATTCGCACAGTAACCATGACACCTCTCCAGTCAGCCTTGGAAACTGAAGCCGGGCTCCCGGGCGTTGTGTACCTGCAGGGGATTCCTTGCCAGTCCATTGATCTCATCGGAGGGCCAAACCACCCGAGGGGGCGGCTCTTTCATGACCTCGTCGCAGCGGGCTTTGCCGTGACCTTTGCTGACAAACCAGGGATTGGTGACAGTGATGGAGTGCCGTGCCGCGAAGGTGGGTTTGAGATCGAGGTTGAGGCTTACACAATGGCCGCTCAGGCCTTCGCCCGTAATCGCGCTGTCGATTCAGGACGGCTGTACGCGGTCGGTGTATCCATGGGTGGATTTCAGGCCCCGCTCGTTGCCGACTCTGTCGATCTGGCCGGAACGATAACCTGGGGTGCCGGTGTCCAGCCTTGGTTTGACTATCTGATCACAAATTTCCGGCAGCGCGAATGGGTTGAACCGACGGCTTCAGCCGCAGCCGCGGATGCCTTCTTTGCTGACTATCGGGATGTCATGGCACGTCTAATCGTCGTGGGGCAGGACCTCGATACTGTTCGGGCCGAGGTTCCAGATGCGCTTGAGCGCGTCGAGGACGCCTACGGGCCGTTGGAGCAATTTGCAGGCCGCTCGCTGACCTTTCATCGTGAAATTGATGCTGCGCCGGTTCGCGCAGCCTGGGAACGCTATGACGGCCAGCTCCTGTCTTTGCACGGCAGTCTCGACGACATCTCCACGCGTGAGGACCATGCCTGGGCCTCGCGAATTGTGAATCGCAATCATCCTGGCAACGCTCGATTTGAGCTCCTGGAGGATGTGGACCATGGCTGGCGGAGTGGGACCAGCGGTCAAATCAGCTATCAGTTCCATGACCGTGCCGTCGCCTGGTTGGTAGATCACGCCTCCCGACCAGACCCGAGCGAAGATTAAGGCCTTGTCATGACCAAGCCGCCTTCGTCTCAAAGCGCTGGGGCAAGGCCTCCTCGCTTGGCAAAACCGGTGCGTTTCGAAGCGACACCGTCAGGGGCTCCATGTTTTATCCTTCCCGCATTCTTAAAGTCGCAAGCATAGTTCTCGCGGTCAGCCTGGCAGCTGCGCAGCCAGTGTGGGCCCAGCTCAAATCCGATCACGACCCATCCGCTGCACCGTCGTTGCAGATAGACTATGAAGTCTTCGATATCATGCTTGAGGCAGTGGTGTTTGAAGTGGGCAGATCAGATCGTCGGCCCGCTCGGACCCGGACCCGTCGCACTGGCACTCGGATCAGCTTAGAGAATCCTTCGCGCTATCGATATGAAGGAAACCGGGTGAGCTATCACCTTCTGGACGACGATCAGAAAGCCCAAATTCATGCCTATCGCGAAGACTTAGAGGCGCTTCCAGAGCGGATTGATTTTTCGCGCCTGTCCGCTAATGAGGAGCTGGCCTACTGGCTGAACCTGCACAACATTGTCGTTATCGATGAGTTGGCTCGCCGTTACCCTGTGCGGCGGTTGAGACGCGTTGAGATCGACGGACACGGCTTCTGGGACAGCCCGATCGTCGATGTCGGTGCTCGGCGGATCAGCCTCAATCAAATCCGGTTTGAGATTGTCGGCCAACGGTGGCGGGACCCTCGTATCATGTATGGCTTCTTCTCCGGTGCGGTGGGGGGCCCAACTCTTCAGGGTGAAGCGTTCAAGGGCGCGCGGGTTTGGAGGCAGCTCGACGCCAATGCTCGCGAATTCGTCAACGCGTTGCGGGGTGTGGAATCCTCCAGCTTCGGATTTCGGGTCTCTCCGCTCTATGAAGAATGGTCGCAGACCCTGTTTCCGGTTTGGCCAGAAGACCTCAGAGCTCACCTGGCGTCTTATGCCGAGACCGGCGTTTACGACGCACTGGCGATTGGCGGTGAGCCAGACTTGCTGACATTTGACGATTCCATCGCGGACGTCACCAATGGCATTGGCCGGTGTGGCGGCACGGGTGCGCTTAATGTCGTAAGCTATGGCGAGAGTGGTGCTCCTTCATTCGTCGCGCCATGCAGTGACCTTCCGGCGCATGCCCAGACCTTTGTGGATGTCGTTATTGAGCGTCGCCTGGAGCTGCTGCGCCGGGGGCGTGTTGGCTCGGTCACGATCCGCGATCTGCCCACTGAGGATCGGGGAATAAACCTGCGCCCTGCACGCCGCTCACCATCAAGCGAAGCGAATTCCCCCGACGCGCCTTGAGCGGTTTATCGCACGTTGGCGAACAGCCGGTTTCTAACACCGGCGGATGGGGCAAGCAGCAGGCCGAGCAGAGGGCAAAGCAACAGTCCGGACATCAATACGCCGAACCGATTTTCGAAGCCTTCAACGAAGAAGAGTGCGGTCGGCAAGAAGAGCAGGACAAAGCTAGCAAAGCAAACCCTGAAGCCCATGGCAAACCATGACCATCGGTTCGGAGCCTGAGCGTCCTTAACACCGCCAACGCTTCCAAACAAAACAGCGCTGGCGGTCAGTATGCCGCCGGAGAGACCCAGCAGCGCCACATCAATGATTAGACGAATCCACAGGACGCTAGGCGGGCTCGATGGGGCGAACACCAATTCCAGCATCACGAGGACAAGACCGAGAGCGGTGAAAACCAAATCACCACTGACTGCGCCCTCCCAAATGCTCAGCTGGCTCTCTGGCTTTGGTTCCTCACGGAGACTCAGTCGGCGTAAGCGCCAGGATCGCGTCGGCGCTCCTTACGCCGGCTACATAGACGCTGAGGCGATCAGGCATCAGCTCGGTGTCGAGCGCATCCAGCTCAGAGCCAGCCAGCTGTGCCCCCTCGGTGAACTGGCCCGTCCCGTCATTGATCAGAATCCAGACACCGCCTCCGAACGAGCCGGCAAGCACCCCATCCAGATCGCCATCATTGTCGACGTCGTGGAAGTCGATGTCGAGCGTGTGCATCGTGCGCGCAGGCAGCGCTCGATCCTGCGGGGAAAAGTATCCACGTCCGTCATTGAGCAGCACCCGGTCCGGTTCCCCGGCCGGGTTCTGGGTACGAAAGCCGACATTGGCGAAATAGAGGTCCAGATCACCATCGCCATCAAGATCGGCGAAATCGGCCTCGCGAGTCTCCTCATATCTGGGAAGTGCGGAAAGCAGCGCATTGCGGGGTGTGAATGCACCGTGTCCGTCATTTATGAGCAGACGATTGGTACCTTCGCTGGCGACTATGACGTCCAGATCTCCATCCCCGTCCACATCTCCGGCCTCCAGGTCCTGGACCGCATGGGAGTTATTGGGATGGGCTTCTCTGGAAACCTCGAAATTGCCTCGCCCGTCATTGGTCAGGAATACAACTGGACCGGAATCTCCGAACGCCAAGTCCGCATCCCCATCACCATCAAAGTCCTCCGCGATCACTGTGTTGGACCGCGCTTCGAAAACCAGGTTGACATGGGCCGGAACCAGCCGAGTGCCGCCTTCGTTGAAATAGAGCTGTTGGACCATTGTGTCTTCGTTGGCAAAGACAACATCGAGCCACCCATCCCCATTTAAGTCTGCGATCGCGATGTCCTCGCTATCAGACCCGTCTTCTTCAAACCGGAAGCGGCTGGAGGGAGTCCAGGTGCCACCGGATCGTTCGAGGACCTCGTTGGCGCCGCCTTCCACCGCCCGGATGATTTCGGCCTGGCCATCACCGTCGAGGTCGGCCAGACGGATATCCATTGTCCGTGTTTCGGTGCCGGGAATGGCAGCGATGGCGAAGCTGAGCGCAATCAAAGAAGAAGTGGTCATGGTGAGTCTCTGAGTTATTGTCGTTACTCCGAGCAGGGTCGGCGCTGGTCGCATGAGCATCCAATGAAATGCGACGAAACATGTTTCGTCGTTACGGAGCGGACAGCATTGGCGAGGATAGAGCCATAAGATCGGACGCTACGTTCGCCGCACGCCGCTTCGCTGCCTACTCCATACAGAAGGCATTGAGCTTGTTGCCGTCCGGGTCACGGAAATAGCCGGCATAGAAGCCGTCGTCCCCGCGCGGGCCGGGTTTGCCCTCGTCGGTCGCTCCGGCCTCCAGCGCGGCTTTGTAGATGGCGTCGACATGGGCCGGATCGCGCGCCTGCAGCGCGACCATGACGCCATTGCCGACACTCGCCGGCTCGCCGTTGAACGGCTTTGTCAGGCCGATCCCGGCCGGGCCGTTAGGTTTGCCCCAGGCGATGAAGGTGTCGAACTCCATCATGCGCGGCGTATCAAGTTGTTCGGCGATCTTGTCGTAGAAGGCCGCTGCGCGGGCCAGATCATTCGTGCCAAGCGTGACATATCCGATCATCAACATCCTCCTATTTCATCTGTCGGACAGAATAAGTTTGTTCATTAAATGTTCCAGTTTCACTATGAACACAGGAATTGCGGACATGCAAGGCCATTTCACTGCCTCGGCCCGACCCCAGAAAGTTAGACTTCAATGGGGACTCCTGACTGGCCTTATGTGATGCCGGGCGCCCCACGGACGGCCCGATCCCGGCCAGACAGGCCGACGCACGCCGGCCTGTCCGCCAACAGCGTCAGTCGAGCTCGAGAGGAACATCGATCCGATTGCTGTCCGGCCAATCTCCATAGAAGAGAAAGCCAGCTTCAATCGCATCAAGCCTCGCGCCGATCGTCGATGAGGCCGAGCGCCCGAGATCATGCGTAGCATTGCCGATTACAAGCAGACGCGCGCTCTCGCTATTTGCCAGCAGCGGGCCCAGATTTTCATCCCGGGCACGCGCGTCCAGCTCGCCTTGAATAAACAAGGTCGGGACACCGCCAACGCCCGCGTGGGTCATGATTTGCTGCTCAACGCTCCCGTGTTCGAACGCATCGCAGGCTCCGGGAAAGGGTAGATGAGACCCAAAGCCGGTAAGCGCACTGGCCGCTTCTTCTTCGAAGCGCGCTCTGCGCAGGGAGTTCGTCTGATCAGCGCAGTCTAAAGCGATGACCGCGGCGTTGACCGGCAGCCCCTGCCGATAAAATTGCAGCATGGCCTGGCCGACGAAACCAAAATCGCCTGCGCTCATCTGAGAGAACAAGAATGGCAGCAACCAACTCTCGCGCGTGCGCCGCATAGCCAAGGAGGTGATGATCTCCAGATCCGTGCGCCCCGCAGTCAACGACACCTCGCCAAGTGAAATCTCCACCGGTGTTTCTTCAGCCGCCTCGAAGACCGTCGCCATCAGGCTCGCGAGGACCTCGCCGCCGCCTTCAGGATGGCCGAAGGCCGGGCCGAGGCGTTCGCCCAGTTCAACAACATAGCTGTCTATGGTTGACGGCATGGCCAGGGAGGTCCCCGGCACAAGGAACTGGGTGAGCACGGCGCGATTCACATGCTCGCTGTGGCGGCGAATGTAGAAATACGCCTGTTGGGCCCCATAACTGCCGCCGGAAAGATTGATGCGGTCATAGCCCAGAGTCTGACGTATCGCGTCCGCATCATCGGCGATGGAGGCGGTTGTGTATCCGCGCATGTCAGTGCCGGCTGCCGCAACACACGCCGGCAGGATTTCTGCGTGCGCGTCAATGACCGCCTCTACGGTGACCGCGCGATCGAGCGGGAAGCTTACCGGCTCACAATCCAGGTTGGGCCGAGATGCGCCCACACCCCGTTGCTCGATGAAGACGACATCCGCGCTCGCAAGCAAATGGCCAAATGCGCCTCGAAGGGACTCAAGGGATCCGTAATCGGTTGCGCTCTCGCCTGGACCTCCAAAGAACACAAAGGTTGGCACACCGTCAGAAGCGCCCTGCATTCGCAGATAGGCGACATTGATATCGCGCGTGTCAGGATCAGCCCGGTTTTCGGGAACGGAAACATAGTTGAACGCGGTGTCGAAACCGCGCTCCGATAACTCTGTTGTCGCGGCGCAGGTGCTTGCACTCGTGCTCAGCGCCAGGCTTGCCGCCAGAAGGGTGAGGCGAATGGATGACTTCATTTTCAGGAACTCCTCAGCGTATTGAGGTGTTCTCTCTTGCTGAAATCGTCCTGAAATGCCTGAAGCCAGCCTGAAATGCGCCGTGAATTTAGTCTGAAAACCGACCAACATCCGTCAGCATGCGTTCTGCAGTGATGATTATCTCGAAGAGGGACCTGGAAGATGCGCCGGATTGTTCTTCGATGAAGGCGTTACGAATCGCGGTCGTCACGGGGATCGCCCCTGGCCGTGCCTGCTCGATGTCTTCAAGAACATGCTCGGCCTGTTCATGGCGGCCCAACTTTGAAAGTGCCGCAGCTTGGCCCAGCCGCGCGCCGAGTTCGCCCGGCGGGAAGGGCAGATCGCGATAGACTTGGACTAACTGCTCAAATGCTGCGAGCGCGCGGGTGGCGTCACCCGCGTCAAACCATGCAATAGCGGCATGGAAGCGTGGAGCCAGGCCGTCTAGAACGATACCAAGCGCGGCATACTCCGCCGCTGCGCGCTCCAAAGCCGTTGTGGCGGCTTCAAGCTGCTCGTCGCGCACCTCAATCCCTGCGCCGACGGTTGAGGCCATCCGCGCAAGGCCATTTCGGTAGCTGAAATCAGCATGAAAGCGCGGCGCATTCAGCGCGTTGCTAAGCTCAAGACCCCGCGCAACATGCATCTGGGCGGCGTCGGCGTTGAGGCGTCCGATCTCAAATGACGCAAGATGAATGAGCACAGCCAGCTCGCCAGGACGATGCTCAGCCGAACGGTACAGCGCTAAAGCCGTCTGAAAATGTCGTGCTCGCGTCGCGTCATCAAGCGCCAGATTGGCGCCCAGCGCCGTATGCGTGCGGGCAATACCTCCCGCATCGCCGATTTCCTCGAAGACGGACAGCGCGCGCTGCAGTCGGGGCAGGCTCCAGCTTTCGTCAAAGCTGGGGTGAACCATCGTCCCGGCGCTTAACAGACCTTCTGCGAAAGCCTCGACCTGGGCGGACACCAAAAGTGGATCGACCGCTTCAGCGCGGATCGCCAGGTACTCCATGATCATGCCTTGATCGGCATAGACGTGTGACAGGCCATTGAGCGCGGCGGCGTGGACGACCGGAGTGAAGCCCTGGCCCGCACCCTCGCGCACCGCTGCAAAACGCTCCTCAGCCAGGTCCAGACGGCCGCGCCCAAGCGCAATTTCCCCCGCAATCAAGTCAAGCACCGCCTGATCACGGGCCCGCGCGCCACTGCTTGTGGGCGTTGTCGGCACCGTTGCTAAATCCCAAGCTTGGTCCCAATCGCCCATCTCATAAAGCATGGTCGCAAGACCGACGCGCGCTTCTAATTGCTCAGGGGCTTGGATCAGGGCGGCTTCGAAATAGCGTCGGGCGAGTTCGGACTGACCTTGCGTCCGGGCCGTCTGGGCGCGCTGAATATCTTGGTCGACCGAGTATCCCGAGGGCTGTGCGAGAAGCAGCCAGGCCGTCAGGCCCAATATCAGCCCGGCAAGACTTCCCGACGCGATGATCGCCGATCGCCATCGCTGTCTCGAGCTTTGGTCTTTAGCCGCTGAAGCCACTTGGCTGGGGCCATCAATGTCCGGCGCCATCGGAGCCGGTCCAACCCAGCGATATCCGATGCCATGGACCGTCTCAACAAACCGCGGTTCAGCGGCGGCGTCTTTAAGTGCAACGCGCAACTCGCGAACCGATTGCATCAATGTGTTGTCGGTGACGATCCGGTCCGGCCAGACCGCCTCGAAAATGTCGTCGCGGGTCAGCGGTTTTTGCGGATTTTCTAGAAAATAGCTCAACAGGCGCGCTGTCTTGGGGCGCAGCCGAATAGACCGTTCGCCATCAAATAGGCCGCCGGTCCCCGGTTCGAACACAAAATAGGCAAATCGAATGGACGCCATAACGCCAAACTGGCTCAGATCATGATCAATGCCCAGTGTCTGGCGGCGTTCTCCACGGTGATCGTGCTAGGGCCTGTGGCTCGAATCACTAGCTTGGGTAAGCTGGAAGGCCGACTTGTCCCCGATGGAGCCCGCCATGGCCCTGGCAGATGCAACGCCCACCGCCTCATCTCAGCCCCCCGCCCCATCACGAAGCGGGGTCGAAGACGCCTATCTGTCGCTTTTGCAGGACATCCTTGAAAATGGCGCAGATCAGACCGACCGCACAGGCACCGGCGCGCGCTCGGTCTTCGGGCGTCAGATCCGCTGTGATCTGGCGGACGGGTTCCCGCTTCTGACCACCAAGAAGGTGCATTTCAAGTCCATCGCCGTGGAGCTGCTCTGGTTTGTCAAGGGGATGACCAATGTGCGCTGGCTGCAGGAGCGCGGCGTGAGCATCTGGGATGAGTGGGCCGATGAGAACGGCGAACTCGGGCCGGTCTACGGCAAGCAGTGGCGGCGATGGGAGACCGCAGACGGCCGCGTCATCGATCAGCTCAGCGAGCTTGCTGACCAGATCCGCGACAACCCGCATTCGCGCCGCCATATCGTCTCGGCCTGGAACCCGGCGGACGTCCCGTCCATGGCGTTGCCGCCCTGTCACACCCTGTTCCAGTTCTACGTCGCCGAAGGCCGGCTCTCGCTACAGCTCTATCAGCGTTCCGCCGACATGTTTCTCGGCGTGCCGTTCAATATCGCCAGCTATGCGCTTTTACTGGCGATGATGGCCCAGGCGACCGGGCATGAGCCCGGCGAATTCGTGCACACCTTCGGCGACGCGCACATCTACTCAAATCATATCGACCAGGTGAATGAGCAGCTTTCGCGCGCGCCGCGGGTTCTGCCGCAGCTGACGCTGAACCGGGACATCACCGATCTGTTCGCCTTCGAGTATGAGGATATCGCCCTGGAGGGCTATGATCCCCATCCGCGCATTTCCGCCCCGGTGGCGGTGTGAGCGACGCCGCCGTCACGATCGCCCTCGTCGTCGCGCGGGCTGAAAACGGCGTGATCGGGCGTAAAGGCGATCTGCCCTGGCGCATTCCGTCGGACTTGAAGCGTTTCAAGCAGGTCACGCTTGGAAAGCCTGTGGTGATGGGCCGCAAGACTTGGCAGAGCCTGCCGCGCAGGCCCCTGCCGGGACGGCCCAATCTGGTGGTCAGCCGAAGCCTGAGGGCGATCGAAGGCGCTGAGGTGTTCGCCGATCTGGGTGCGGCGCTCTCGCGCGCCGGCGAGCTGGCCGGCGAGGCGGGCGAGGTCTGCGTGATCGGCGGAGCGCAGATCTATGCCGATGCGCTTGACCGCGCCGGCCGCATCTATCTGACCGAGGTGGCGCTCTCACCACAGGGCGATGCGCTGTTTCCCCGGCTTGATCCGGCTCAGTGGGTTGAGCGTTCGGCTGAGCGCGTCGAGCCCGGCGAGGGCGATGAGGCCGGCTTCACCGTGCGGGTGCTGGAGCGAAAAACCTGACGGCGTGCGGGTGCATACGCTGCGCGCGCGAATACCGGTTTGACTTGCTAAGCCGGGCCGGCGCGTCCACATAACGCGTCACCCCTTCATGCGCGATCTATCGCGCCCAATCGAGCAGGAGCTGTGCATGCCCTGGAACGACAATGCAGGCGGCGGTGGCGGCGGTCCCTGGGGCTCCGGCTCCGGCGGCGGCGGACGCAGGCCGAACAATAACAATCCCTGGGGAAGCGGACCGGGCGGCAATGGTCGCGGCCCGGGCGGCGATGCTCCGGATCTGGACGATCTGGTGCGACGCTTCCAGGAACGCCTTGGCGGCCTGTTTGGCGGCAAGGGCGGTAAAGGCGGCGGCGGGGGCTTTGGCCTCGGCGTGATTTTTGCCGCGGCTGCTTTCCTTTGGGTCCTGATTACCGGCTGGTACGTAGTGGAGCCCAACCAGGCCGGCGTCGTGCTTCGCTTCGGCGAGTATTCGCGCACGACCACGCCGGGCTTCCGGCTGAAGCTGCCCTATCCGATCGAGACGGTCGAGCGTCCCGAGGTCACAGACACCCAGACGCTTCAGGTCGGCCCCAACCAGCGCGGGCTTCTGATGCTGACCAGCGACGAGAACATCGTCTCCATCGGCTTTACGGTGCAGTGGCGCGTTGACACCTCCTATCCGGACGGCGTGCGCGACTTCCTGTTCAATGTGCGCTTTGTGGAACAGACGCTGGGCGCGGTGTCTGAGAGCGCCATGCGTGAAGTTGTCGGCACCACGGCGCTTCTTCCCATCATCACTGATGGCCGTGTGGAAGTCTCCCAGCGGGCGCGTGAACTGATCCAGGCGACGATGGACGAGTATCGCGCCGGGGTTCAGGTGTTGAACGTGAACCTGCAGACGGCCCAGCCGCCGGACCCGGTGGTTGAAGCCTTCCGCGATGTTGACGCAGCCGCCCAGGATGCTGAACGGGTGCGTCTGGAAGCGACCGCTTACGCCAACCAGGTCGTTCCGAACGCGCGCGGTGACGCGGCGCGCCTGACCCAGCAGGCCCAAGCCTATCGCGACTCGGTGATCGCCGAGGCTGAAGGTCAGGCTGATCGCTTCAACGCCATCTACACCGAGTACGCTCAGGCGCCGGAAGTCACCCGGCAACGCATGTTTCTTGAAACCATGGAACGGGTGCTGGGCCGCTCTGAACTCATCATTCTGGACGGTGATGGCGGGGCGGTGCCCTACCTTCCGCTCGACCGCCTCGGCGCGCAGCGCTCCGCGGCGCCGGCGGCTGATCCGAACACGGCAGGAGGCTAGGTCATGCGCATTCTGACCATTATTTTTGGTGTCGTGATCGCAGCGGCCGTGCTGGTTGCGATGTTCGCGACCTACACCGTCAATGAACGCGAGCAGGCCGTCGTGCTTCGTCTCGGCGAGCCGGTGGATGCGGTGAACGAGCCGGGCGATGAAGATCCGGGCCTTCACTTCAAGCTGCCGTGGGAAGACGTGCTTCTGTTCGAGAAGCGCAATATCGAGTTCGACATGGCGCCGGAAGAAATCCTCGCCGGCGACCAGCAGCGCCTGGTGGTCGACGCCTTCCTGCGCTACCGCATCGTCGATCCGCTTCGCTTCTTCCAGACGGTGCGCAACGAGACCGGCGCCCAGCTGCGCCTGCGCTCCATCATGGATGACGCGCTTCGCGGCGTGATCGCCTCCATCCCGTCCCAGGACGTCATTTCCGGCCAGCGCGCCGAGCTGATGACCCGGGTCCAGACTGCGGTGGAAGGCCAGGTGGCCAACCAGCAGATCGGCATTGATGTCGTCGATGTTCGCATTCTGCGCGCTGACCTGCCCGATCAGATCGCCAATCAGGTGTTCAACCGGATGAGCGCTGAACGCCGTCAGGAAGCCGCGCTGATCCGCGCTGAAGGCCAGCAGGTCTCCCAGGAGATCCAGGCCGACGCGGACCGTCAGGCTGCGATCATCCGGGCCGAGGCTCGTGCGGAATCAGAACGCATCCGCGGTGATGGCGACGCCCAGCGTAACGCCATCTATGCGGCCGCTTACGGCCAGGACCCTGAGTTCTTCGCCTTCTACCGCTCGATGATCGCCTATGAACAGGCGGTTCGGGAGGGCACGCCGATCGTGCTTCCCCCGGACTCAGAGTTCTTCGAGTACTTCCGGACCCAGAGCCCGCAATAGCGGTGACTTGAAGTGCGAACGTCTTCGGGCGCTGGCGGCATCCCCCGTCAGCGCCCTTTTCTTTGCCGGGTAACGTGAATTTCATGGTCGGGTCTGCGTGCGTGCGGTTGGCGAGACCGCCTGTGCTGGTTACATCTTTATCAACAGGCGGGCGGCATTCGCGCGCTGCAGATATTTTCAGGGCCATCGCCATGCGATCAGTCTTCGCCGCGCTTTTTGTCTTCGCCTTCGCCGCTGGCGCGTCCGCTCAGCCCAATGAAGGCTTCGCCGACCTGGCCGAGCGCCTGTCGCCGGCCGTGGTCAACATCTCCACCGCCCAGCGCGTCGGGGAGGATGACAGCCTGCCGACCTTCCCGCCGGGCTCGCCGCTGGAGCGGTTCAACGATCTGCTGGGCGAGCGGCCGCGCATCGCCAGCTCGCTTGGCTCCGGCTTCATCATTGATGCAGCCGGCATCGTGGTGACGAATAATCATGTGATCGACGAGGCCGATGAGGTCGAGGTCGTCATGTTTGACGGGCGCACGCTTGCCGCTGAGATCATCGGACGCGATCCGGCGACCGATATCGCGGTTCTTCGGGTCCAGCCGGAAACGGATCTGCCCTTTGTCAGCTTCGGCGATTCCGACACTGCCCGGGTCGGCGAATGGGTTGTCGCGATCGGCAATCCGTTCGGGCTTGGCGGATCGCTCACTGCCGGTGTGATCTCCGCGCAGGGACGCGAGATCGGCGGTCAGTACGACGACTACATCCAGACCGATGTCGCCATTAATCGCGGCAATTCCGGCGGGCCGCTCTTTGACATGAATGGCGATGTGATCGGGGTGAACACCGCGATCTTCTCTCCCACCGGCGCCAGCGTCGGCATTTCCTTCTCCGTGCCGTCCAATATCGCTGCGCCTGTGGTCGATCAGCTCCTGGAGTACGGCGAGACGCGCCGCGGCTGGCTCGGCGTGAATGTGCAGCGCGTCGATGAGGCGATGGCGAGCGCGCTGGGGCTGGACGCGCCGCGCGGCGCGGTCGTCACGCGCATCACCGATGGCGGACCGGCCGATGAGGCGGGCATGGAGCCGGGCGATCTCATCCTGGCCTTTAATGGCGAACCCGTGCCGGACGACCGCCGTCTGCCCTTCATCGTTGCTGAGACCGAGGTTGGCGTGACGGCGCCGGTGGAAATCCTGCGCCGCGGCGAGGCCATGACGCTTCAGGTCACCGTTCAGCTGCTTGAAGAAAGCGGCGCGGAGCCGCGCCGTCCGCCCTCGGCGGGCGGTGAAGCTGACGAGGATGCGGCCCCGGCCGTTTCAAGCCTGTTGGGCCTCACCCTGGCGCCGCTCACCGATGCCCTGCGGCGCGAGTTCCGGGTTCACCCTGATGCTGACGGCCTGGTCGTAACGGCTGTGGACCCGGACAGCGATGCGGCCGGCAAGGTGCGCGCCGGCGACGTGGTTGAACAGATCGCCTGGACGCCGGTCGCTACGATTGAGGAAGCGTCCGCGGCCGTTGAGCGCGCCCAGGACGGGGAGCGCCCCGTGCTTCTGACGCTGAACCGCGCCGGTCAGTTCCTGCAGCAGGCGCTTCGGCCCTGAGCGCGCCGCGCCTTCTTCTCATTGCGGGCCCGACAGCGGCGGGCAAGACCGCGCTGGCGATCGAGGCGGCGCGCCGACTGGACGCCGACATCATCAATGCAGACTCCATGCAGGTCTATGCCGGGCTGAGCGTGCTGACGGCGCGACCCAGCCTTGAGGAGGTGGGCGCTGTACCCCACCACCTCTTCGGTCATGTCGATCCGGGTGAACGCTACACGACCGGGCGCTGGCTTAAGGATGCGCTGTCGGTCATCCGGGATTTGCGCGCTGCTGACCGCCGCGCGGTGCTCGTCGGCGGGACGGGGCTTTATTTCAAGGCGCTGACCGAAGGGCTCGCGCCGACGCCGGACATTCCGGCTGACGTCAAAGCCCGCGCCCAGGCTTTGCTGGATGCGCACGGCGTTGAGGGTCTGCGCGCCGAAGCGGAGCGGCTGGACCCGGACGCTGCAGCGCGGATCGCCGGCGCCGACCGCCAGAGATTGCTGCGCGTGATCGAAGTCGCCTGGGCGACCGGCGCGCCTCTGAGCGCGCTGCAGGGCGCGACCGAGCCGGCCATCGCGGCGCAGGACTGGACCGGCCTGGTCCTGGAGCCGGACCGGGATACGCTCTACGCCCGGATCGATGCGCGCTATGACGCGATGGTCAAAGCCGGCGGGCTAAACGAAGCGCGCGCCATCGCTGAACGCGCGCTCGACCCGCAACTGCCTGTCATGAAAGCGGTCGGCCTGCCTCCGCTACTCGATCATCTGGGCGGTGTGCTCAGTCTGGAGGCGGCGATAGAGCAGGGCGCGCGTGATACGCGCCGCTACGCCAAGCGTCAGTTTACCTGGTTCCGCAACCAGACCCCGGACTGGGCACGGATCACCAGCCTTGACCCGGAGCGCAGCCGGGCCGAGCTTCGCGCGCTGATCGATGACCAATTGTGAGCCGAACGAGCCCCATGTCTGACCCGCTCTACGAAGCCGATATCGACCTGTCGCCGGTTCAACGTCGCACGGTCGGCCTCATAGGCTACGGCAATCACGGGCGTTCGCACGCTCTGAACCTGCGCGATAGCGGTGTGGCAACGGTGCTTGTCGCGCTGCGCGACGGCTCGCCGAGCCGGGCCAAGGCGGAGGCGGACGGTTTTGAGGTGGTCAGCCTGGCCGAAGCCGCCGCACGCGCCGATATCCTGTCCGTCCTCGCCGCAGATGAAGCCCATGGCGAGATCTGGTCTCAGTCCATCGCTCCGCATCGAAAGCCGGGTCAGGCGCTGGTTTTCTGTCATGGGTTTTCCATCGAATACGGTCTGATCGAGCCGCCGGTCGATTGCGATGTCATTCTGGCTGCGCCCAAAGGACCGGGCGGTGCGGTGCGCAGCGCTTATGAGAAGGGCGGCGGGCTTGTGGGCTTCTGGGCGGTTGATCAGGACGCGTCCGGCGAGGCTGACGCGATCGCAAAAGCCTATCTCGCCGCGCTCGGTTGCGGACGGGCCGGCATCTTCCAGACCTCGTTCGGCGAGGAGGCGCTGGCCGATATTCTGGGCGAGCAGGCGGTGCTCGTGGGCGGTATGTGCGCCCTTGCGCGCGAAGGCTTTGATGCGCTGGTGCGCGCCGGGGTCAGCGAACGCATGGCCTATATCGATACCGTGCATGAGCTGAAATACATTGCAGACCTCATCCACGAACGCGGCCTTGCGGGCATGTATAAGGCGATCTCCGATACCGCCGAGTTTGGCGCCCACGGCGTCGAGGCGCCGATCCGTGATGCGGTGCGGCCCGTTTTCGACCGGATCGTACAGGACGTCACGTCAGGCGATTTCGCACGGCGCTGGATCGCGGACTATGATGACGCGCGCTCCGGCCTTCATGCGGCGCGCGATCGTGCGGGCGAACATCCGCTTGAGGCCGCTGGCGGGGAGTTGCGCACGCTTCTGGCGGGTAAGGGCCAGGCCAGCTGAGCATGATCACGCATTGCTAAATCCGACCGATCCGTTAGACGAGGCGCGCTTCCTGCATGGCGTCTGATCGATCGATCGGGCCGGGCCGGACTACAGAGTTGCCGATGAACGCAGTATTTCGCTTCTTCACGCGCATGGATGCGCGCGCCGCACGCGCGGTGTGGATTTCCCTTGGGCTGTTCGCACTGGTCGGCGCGGTCTTCGTTATCGGGCGCTTCGTGCTGGATATCGAGCCGGGCTCGGTTGAGGCCTGGTTCGAGCAGGCCGCCGGCGCCTGGTATGCGCTTCCCGCCACCATCCTGCTGTTCACGCTGCTGGCTTTCGTCGGCGCGCCGCAATTTGCACTCATCGCTGCTGCTGTCTTCGCCTTCGGACCGGTGCAGGGCTTCATGTATGCGTGGGTGGCGACCATGGTCTCCGCCACGGTGGATTTCTGGCTGGGGCGGTTTCTCGGCGCCGATGTCGTGCGGCGGTATGGCGGCGGGACGGTGAATCGCATCTCCGCCTTTGTCGGGCGCAACGGCTTCTGGGCGAGCCTGATCGTGCGCATCGTGCCGTCTGCGCCCTTTATTGTTGTGAACATGGCCGCCGGCGTCAGCCGGATGAGCTATCTGGCCTTCATCGCCGGCGCGGGTGTGGGCGTGATCCCCAAGACCGCGCTCGTCGCCTTCGCCGGTGGCAGCCTTATCGCGCTGTTTTCAGGCGGCAATATCTGGGCGGTGATCATGCTGGCTGTGGTCGCCGTCGCATGGATCGGCGTGATGCTGGTCGCCCGGCGCATGCTTCGTCGCGGCGCCGGAGAGGTGGATGAGGCTGCGCCGGGGCATGACCGGCAAAGCGCCGACGACAGCGACGCGCTTGCAATCGGCGACGCGGCGTCGCACAAGGAAACGTCAAGGCCTGATCGGTAGAATCGGGCGTTAGTCCTTTTTTCTGGCTATACGGAACGCCCATGCTCGGAAGCGTGTTCGGTCTTCTCTCCGCAGATATCGCGATCGATCTCGGCACCGCGAACACGCTCGTCTACGTGAAGGGACGCGGCGTGGTTCTCAACGAGCCGTCAGTGGTGGCCTTCAAGATCGAAAAAGGCCGCAAGAACGTCCAGGCCGTCGGCGCGGAAGCCAAGCTGATGCTGGGCAAGACTCCGGGCAATGTGGAAGCCATCCGCCCGATGCGCGACGGGGTTATCGCCGACTTCGACGTCGCCGAGGAAATGATCGGGCACTTTATCCGCAAGGTTCACAATCGGCGCGCCTTCGTCAGCCCGCAGGTCGTGATCTGCGTGCCGTCCGGCGCGACCGCTGTTGAACGCCGCGCCATCCATGAGAGCGCGCATCGCGCGGGCGCGCGCCGGGTGTATCTGATCGACGAACCCATGGCCGCCGCCGTTGGCGCCGGGCTGCCGATTGATGAGCCGACCGGATCCATGATCGTGGATATCGGCGGCGGAACGACCGAAGTTGCGGTGATGAGCCTGTCCGGCATCGTCTATGCGCGATCGGTCCGGGTGGGCGGCGACAAGATGGACGAGTCCATCATCAATTATATCCGTCGCTCGGCGAACCTGCTGATCGGCGAGACCACCGCTGAACGGATCAAGAAAGAGATCGGCTCAGCCAACACGCCGCCGAAGGGCGAGGGGCTGACCCTGGAGATCAAGGGGCGCGATCTGATGAATGGCGTGCCGCGCGAGATCGCGGTGACCGAGGCGATGATCGCCGATGCGCTGTCAGAGCCGGTCGAGCAGATCGTCGAGGCGGTCAAGCAGGCGCTGGAAGCGACCCCGCCGGAGCTTGCCGCGGATATCGTGGACAAGGGCATCGTGCTGACCGGCGGCGGGGCGCTGTTGCGTAATCTTGATGCTGAACTGCGCGACCGCACGGGCCTGCCGGTGAGCCTGGCCGACGAGCCGCTGTCCTGCGTCGTGCTGGGTTGCGGCAAGGCGGTCGAGAATCTCAGCGTCTGGCGTCCGATCCTTTCAGAGGCCGTCTAGGCGGCGTAATCAGCGGAGGCGCCCCGCCGTGGCGCAAAGGCGATCAGCCCGGCGTGATGAAGAGGGCGTGCGTTTTTCCCGCACGTTCCTGTTTCTCCTGATCGTCATCTCCATCATCCTCATCGTCAATGATCGTCCCGAGACGCGTAATCCGGCCCTCGCGCAGTCGCGTGCGGTGGTGAACGACACGCTCGCGCCGCTGCTGGATCTCGCCGCCCAGCCGGTGCGCGGCATGCGCAATATCGGGCCGTGGTGGCGCCGTCAGCTTGAGCTGGCGCAGGAAAACCGCGATCTGCGCGAGGAAATCTCAGAGCTCGCCGCCTGGCGCGACGTGGCCCTGACCCTGCGCGACCGCGCGCAGATCTATGAGCAGGCCCTCAATCTTTCCACGCCGGCCTCGCGAGAGCGGATATCCGCCTGGACGGTGGCCGATCGCGACGGACCCTTCGTTCGGGCGCGCCTGGTCGATGTGGGCGCTGAAGACGGTGTGCGCGCCGGCTATCCGGCGGTGAATGTGTATGGCCTGGTTGGGCGCGTCGTGGACTCCGGCCAGCGCTCTTCGCGCATCCTGTTGCTGAACGATCTGAACAGCCGCATCGCGGTCATGAGCGACCGAAGCAATACACGCGCGCTGCTGGTGGGCGATAATTCCGAATTCCCCAGGCTGGAATATCTCGGTCGCGAGCCGGACATGCGTGTGGGCGACCGCATCATCACCTCCGGCGACGATAACGAAATGCCGCGCGGCCTGCCCGTGGGCGAAGCGGTCCAGGATGCTGATGGCACATGGCGCGTGGCGCTTTTTTCTCGAAGCGCGCCGGTTGATCTGATCTGGATCTGGCCTTTCGATCCGGTTGTTGCCCCAGATGAAGCGCCTGTCATCGAGCCTGGGCCAGATGAGGCCGAGCTTGCCTTGACCGATGAGCCGGTCGAGCCGGCGGCTTCTGAAACGACCGACAGCGAGACCGTGAACGGGGAGGAAGGCTGATGCGCTCGTCGATGGATCGGCCGGTCGTCGCGGGGAGCGCAGCGGTCATGACGTTCACGCTTGTCCTGGCGCTCATTGTTCAGGCCGCGCCCACGCGCATCCCCAACGGTCCGGACCTGATGCCGCTGCTTCCGCTCATGGTGCTCTATATCTGGGCGGTGCGCCGACCCGGGTTCACAGCCCCTTGGGTGATTTTCCTGGTCGGTCTGGCGACGGATTTCCTGACTGGCGGCCTGCTTGGAGTATGGGCGCTGAGCTTTCTTGTCGGCTTTGCTTTCGCCCGCCCGCCGGTCGAGGAGCCGGCCACGCCCGGCGGCGAGCTGCTTCCGATCAGCCTGCGTTTCGCTGCGCTCGCCGGGATTGTTCTGGTGACGGCCTGGGCGGTGGGATCGCTGGCGCTGGGCAGTTGGGTTTCGCCGGCGCCGCTGATCGCGGACGGGGTATTGTCAATCCTGCTCTTTCCCTTGTTGGCTTTCTTTTTTGCCCGCCGAAAGGAACGCTCCACTTTCTCGTAGGATGCTTGCATCATGATAGAGGGGGCGCGCCAGTGAGCGGAGGAAGCCGTTGAAGCGCGACAAGCAGGAATCCCAGGCCCAGTTTACGCGGCGCGCGCTGTTTCTCGGCGCGGGCGGCGCAGCTGTGTTCGCCGGGCTCGCTGCACGGCTCTACTCGCTCCAGATCGTGGACCATGATGATTACCGGCTCATGTCGGAAGACAATCAGTTCAATTTCCGCCTGCAGCCCCCGTCCCGCGGGCGAATCTTGGATCGCTTCGGCGTTCCAGTCGCCGATAATCGCGATAGCTATCGAATCCTGCTGGTGCCCGAACAGGTGGACGATGCGCGTCAAGCGCTGGCCCGGATTGCTGAACATGTGCCGCTCAGCGAAGCGCGGATCGAGCGGCTGCTGCGCGAGATCGCGCGCACTCCGGACTTCCGGCCGGTCACGGTGGCCGAGGATCTCGACTGGCAAACCTTCGCGCGGATCAATCTGAATCTGCCTCAGCTGTCCGGCGTCACGCCCGAGGTCGGAGAGGTTCGCCACTACCCGCTGCCGCAATCCTTCGCCCATGTCGTGGGCTATGTTCAGGCGGCGCCGGAAGAGGTGGCCGGCGAGGATCCGCTACTGCGCCATCCCGGCTTCCGGATCGGGCGCGGCGGGGTGGAGTCCTCGCAGGAGGAAACGCTGCGCGGCTCGGCCGGCAGTCTGAAGGTGGAAGTCAACGCCTATGGGCGGGTGATCCGCGAACTGCCAGACCAGTCGCTGCCCTCCGTCCAGGGGCGGGATGTGCAGCTCTCCATCGACGCCCAGGCCCAGCGCTTTGCCTCTGAACGTCTTGAAGGACAGAGCGGCGCGGCCCTGTCGATGGATCTGGCGACCGGCGAGCTTCTGTCCCTGGTCTCCGCGCCCGGATTTGATCCCAACCTGTTTGTTCAGGGCATTTCCCAGGACGATTTCAGCGCGCTGAACAACAATCCTTACCAGCCGCTCTACAACAAGGCTCTGCTCGGTCGCTATGCGCCGGCCTCCACGGTGAAGGGCATGTTCGCGCTGGCGGCTCTGGAGGCGGGCGTCATTGATCCGCGCGAGCGCATAACCTGCCGGGGTTCCACCCCGCTCGGCGACCGGGTCTTTCACTGCTGGCGTCGCGAGGGGCATGGCCCGGTCAATCTGCATGAAGCGCTGAAGACCTCGTGCGATGTCTATTTCTACGAGGTCGCCCAGCGGCTTGGCATAGAACGCATGGCCAGCATGCTGCGCCGCATGGGCGTTGGTGATGATTATGAGATCGGCATGAACATGCCCGGTTTCGCGCGCGGCAATGTTCCGACACCGCAATGGAAGCGCGCGCGGCGCGGCGAGGGCTGGTCGCTCGGCGACACGTATAATGCCGGCATCGGTCAGGGCTTCATGTTGATGACGCCGCTGGAGCTTCTGGTGATGACCGCGCGCCTGGCGACCGGACGCGCGGTAAGGCCGACGCTTCTGCGCCAGGGCGATGCTGAGCCGCCGGTCGATCTCGGCTTCAACGCCGATCAGCTTCGCGCCATCCATGAGGCCCATGTCGGGGTTGTCCACGAAGGGAATGGAACGGCCTACTGGCCGCTCGGCGGTTCGGCGGTCCGCGAATTCATGATGGCCGGCAAGACCGGCACCGCCCAGGTCTATTCCATCAGCGCGGAGGAACGCGCACGCGGCGTGCGCGATCAGGAGGACCTGCCCTGGCGGCTGCGCAATCACGGCCTGTTCATCGCTTATGGTCCCGCCGAGACGCCCAGCTATGCGGTCGCCGTGGTGATCGCTCATGGCGGCGGGGGAACCCGCGCCGCGGGACCGGCGCACGACATTCTCGGCGATCTGATCCGTCGCGACCCCGCCGGGCGGCTGACGCCGCCGCCGGGCGGGCTGGCGCTTCAGTCTGCAGCGGGCGGAGGCTGAACCCATGTCGGTCTTCACCCAATCGGTCCCGCGCTCGCTCAATGACAAGCTTTACGAGGTCAACTGGGCCTTCGTGCTTCTGGTCGCCCTGATCGGGGCGATCGGCGTGGCCATGCTCTATTCGGTCGCCGGCGGAGACTGGAGCCCGTGGGCGATCCGCCATGCGGGCCGCTTTGCGCTTGGTCTGACGGCCATGGTGGTCGTGGCGATGTTCCCGCCGCGCTTCTGGATGAGCCTCGCCTATCCGGCCTATCTGGGGGCTCTGGCGCTGCTCGTCATGGTCGAGGTGGCCGGCGTCACCCGAATGGGCGCGCAGCGCTGGGTGGATCTTGGCCTGATTGAACTACAGCCATCAGAGCTCATGAAGGTCGCGCTCGTGCTGGCTCTGGCGCGCTATTATCACGACCTGTCGCCGGAGAAGATCTCGCGCCTGGGCGGGCTCATCCCGCCGGCCTTCATGATCGGCGCGCCCACCGCGCTGGTCGTCATCCAGCCGGATTTGGGCACCGCAGTACTGCTCGCGGCGACCGGTGTCATCGTCGTTTTCCTGGCCGGGCTGAGCTGGAAGATCATCATTCCGGCCGTGGTGGGCGGCGTGGTCAGCGCCGGGCTGTTCCTGCGCTACGGGCTGCAGCCCTATCAGCGCGAGCGCGTGGCGACTTTCCTGACCCCGGAAAACGATCCGCTGGGCGCCGGCTATCACATCATGCAGTCGAAGATCGCGCTCGGCTCAGGTGGTTTGACCGGCAAGGGCTATGGCCAGGGCAGTCAGGCGCAGCTGAACTTCCTGCCGGAAAAGCACACCGACTTCATCTTCACCATGCTGGGCGAGGAGTTCGGCTTTGTCGGCGGACTGTTCGTGCTGGCGCTCTACGCGCTTCTGCTGGCTAACTGCATCCTCATCGCGGCGTCCTGCAAGTCGGTCTTCCTGCGTCTGACGGTGATGGGCGTGACGACGACCTTCGCGCTCTACATCATCATCAACACGGCGATGGTGATGGGGCTGGCGCCGGTGGTGGGGGTTCCGCTGCCGATGATCTCCTATGGCGGTACGGTGATGCTGGCGGTGCTTGGCGGGCTGGGACTTGTGCTTGGGGCGCACGTGCATCGCGGCGCAGAACCGCCGCGGGGCGCGGGGCTGTTCGGCTAGCCGCGCTTGACCGGGCTGGCGTGATGTTGAACCTTCCGTCACAAAGCCCCGCACTCAGCGAGGGTTAGCCAATAAGGGCGCGCGCCGGAAACACGGCGACCGCCCAGGGGAGGGCGATCATGCCAATGGCGAGCGCAGGCGGACAGGGAACCTGGAGCACACGGTTCGGGTTTCTGATGGCCGCAATCGGGTCCTCGGTGGGCCTTGGCAATTTCTGGCGATTTCCGTACACGGCTGGTGAGAATGGCGGCGCCGCCTTTGTCATCATCTATCTGATCTGTGTGGCGCTGATCGCGTTTCCGATCCTGATTGCCGAGCTTTCCGTGGGCCGTCACGCGCGCAAATCGGCTGTCGGCTCGACCCGCAAGATGGCCTTTGACGCCGGCGCTTCGGAACTCTGGTCGATCGCCGGCTGGGTGGCCATGGCCGGCGGGGTCATGATCCTGTGTTTCTACTCGGTCGTGGCCGGCTGGGTGGCGGCCTATGTGCAGATGATGGCGGCCGGTGATTTTGTTGGCCTTGGCGCAGAAGCGGCGTCCCAGCAATTCACCGCGCTGACCTCCAATACGCCGGTGGTGATCGCCTGGCACACCCTGTTCATGGGCGTGACGATCGGCATCGTGAGCTTCGGCGTCATCAAGGGGATTGAGCGTACGGTCACCATACTGATGCCGCTCTTCTTCCTGATGCTGATCGGCCTGGTCGTCTATGCCGCTTTCACCGCGGATATGGGCGCAGCGGTGGAGTATCTGTTCGCGCCGGACTTCTCGGATGTCAGTGCGACAACGGTGCTTGAGGCGCTTGGCCAGGCCTTCTTCTCCATCGGTGTCGGCTCGGCGATCATGATCACCTACGGCTCCTATCTGTCGCGCAAGGACAACCTGCCGCAATCCGCCCTCATCATTTCCGGTGCGGACACCATGGTGGCGATCATTGCCGGCCTGGCGATCTTCCCCTTCGTGTTCGCCTTCGGCCTGTCGGCGAGCGCCGGACCGGGCCTGTTCTTCCAGACCCTGCCGACCGCCTTCGCGCAAATGCCGGGCGGGCAGATCGTCGGGACGGCCTTCTTTGCTTTGGCCTTTATCGCCGCGCTGACCAGCTCGATCTCGCTTCTGCAGGTGATTGTATCCTTTGGCGAGGAGCACACGGACTTTGGCCGCGTGGGTTCCGCGCTCTTCTTTGGCGGGATCATCTACATGTTCGGCGTCGCGGCTGCGATGTCGGGTGATTTCTTCAACGTGCTTGACCTGGTGTCCGGCCAGATCCTGCTGCCGCTGGGCGGTCTGCTGATCGCGCTCTTCACCGGTTGGGTGGTGTCGAAATCGCTGATGCAGAAGGAGCTGCCGCACGCGGGGACGCGGATGTTCGCCTACTGGCGCTTCACCATTCGCTGGCTGGCGCCGATCGCGGTGGGGCTGATCATTGTTGCCGGGCTCGCCAACACGTTCGGCGTGCCGCTGCCCTTCCTGGGCGGCTAAAGCCTAGCTGAGCTGTTCGGCGAAGGCGTCGGTGGCGCGCACCAGCGCGTCCACCACGCCCGGCTCGCCGGCGGCGTGACCGGCGTCAGGCACGATCTCCAGGCGCGCCGCATGCCAGGCCTGCGCCAGTGTCCAGGCCGTGCGCGGCGGCGTGACCATGTCATACCGGCCCTGCACGATGACGCCGGGTATCTCGCCAAGATGAGCGGTCTCCTCCAGCAGAACGCCCTCGCGTTCCAGAAAGCCGGCATTGACGAAGTAATGGGTTTCGATCCGCGCCAGCGCATCGGCGCGGCGCATGTCCGGGCTTGAGGCTTCGCCATGGTGCGCCATCGAGATGAGCGAGCTTTCCCAACGCGCCCATTCGGTCACATCGCTGCGACGCACATGCGGATCAGCGTCCATGACCCGGGCGTGATAGGCGCCCAGCACGTCATGGCGTTCTTCTGCGCTCAGCCTGGAAACCAGCCTGGCCCAGGCGTCCGGAAAGAGGCGGTTCGCCCCGTCGCGGTAAAACCAGTCCAACTCCGGCTGCGTGCAAGCGAACACGCCGCGCAGCACCATGGCCAGAACGCGGTCGGCATGCGCGCGCGCATAGGCCAGCGCCAGCGTTGCGCCCCAGGACCCTCCGAACACCAGCCAGCGGTCCACGCCCAGCGCGGTGCGTAGTCTTTCCATGTCTGCGACCAGCCGTGCGGTGTCGTTATTCTCCACCATGGAGAAGGGGCGCGAGCGCCCGCAGCCGCGCTGATCGAACACGATGATCCGGTAGCGTTTCGGATCGAAGAAGCGGCGCATGGCCGGTGCGGCTCCGCCGCCGGGACCGCCGTGCAGCGCCACAACCGGCAGCCCGTCTGCACGACCACACTCTTCATAGTAGAGCGAATGGCCTTCGCCGACGTCCAGACGTCCCGTGCGATAGGGCTCAAGGGCTGGGTAAAGACCGCGGCGCGCCGATGTGCGATGGGCGTCCATGAACCGCAAATCCCTGCTTGAAACCGTGTGCAAATATGGCGTGCAAGACAATCAGTCTTTGGTAAATCGAACACTATGCGGTTTTATGGGGCGGGGGAAGCAGCGCGGGGGCGCTGCGATGGTTGATCGGAGTAGAGCGGTTTGAACGCTACAGGGCGAATTCTCCTGTCTGCGCTGCTTTTGGGGCTGGCGGCGTGCGCCAGCGCACCGATCAGCTTGGGCGTGCAATCGAATGCAGCTGAGGCGCCCGCGCAGGCGGCCCTGGCTGAGACCACGCAACAGATTGTCGAGACCGCGAAGGTTCGCGCCTGGCGCCTGACGGAGGCGCAAGCCGGCGGGTTTCTGGGCCGGTTGATTTCCGGCGCCGGTAACGACGCCGAGTCAAGCGGGCCGACGGCCTATCTCACTGCTCTTCAAGAGCGCAGCGGCGAAGCCAGCCTGGATGCGATCACCGCCGATATTGCTCTGGCGACCCGGTTTGCAGCTGATGCTGCCGCAAGCAGCATGCAGATCAGCGCCGACCTCTCGATCACGGATGCTGCTGCGCTGGATCGTGATCTGGCCGCCGCGGAGTCCGGGCTGAGCGCTTTGCGCCGCGCCCGCGCGGTCTTTGAAGAAGCCATCGCCGAGCTGGATGAGGCGGGTGTTGAGACTGCAACGGCGCTGGGCGAGCTTGACACTGAAATCCACGCGCTCGCCGGCGCCGCTGACTCCGTGGCCGCCAAGCGCTGGGCGCTGCGGCGCGGCGCGGTCAGCTGAGACCGGCTGATCTTCACAATGACCGCTCCTGACGCCGCTGTACTGCACCCGTCGCAGATCAAGGGCTTTCTGGCCGAGGAAGAAGGTGAGGCCCTGGCCCGCCACGCCCGCGCGGCCATGGGGGCAAACGCCGGTCCTTTGCTGGAGATCGGATCCTGGTGCGGACGTTCCGCCGCGTATCTGGGTCGCGAAGCGCAGGCTGTGGACCGGCTTGTCTTCGCGCTGGACCATCATCGCGGCTCTGAAGAGCATCAGCCCGGCGAGGGCTATCACGATCCGGAGCATTTCGACGCCGAACTTGGTCTTGTCGATACGCTTCCGGCGTTCCGGCGCAATATCGCTCTGGCCGGGCTTGAGGGCTCTGTTGTGGCGCTGGTCGGGCCTTCAGAGGCGATCGGGCGGGCCTGGTCAACTCCGCTCAGCTTTGTCTTCATTGATGGCGGTCACGCCATGGACACCGCACTGGCGGACTGGCGCGCCTGGAGCGGACATGTCGCGCTGGGCGGGCTGTTGGCGATCCATGACGTCTTCCCCGATCCGGACGATGGCGGTCGCCCGCCCTACGAGATATGGAAGCTGGCGGTCGCGTCGAAGCTGTTTGAACCGGTGGAGCGGATCAACTCGCTGGAAATCCTTCGCCGGGTCTGAGCCAGGCGTCCGGCGCGGCGTGCTGGATCAGCAACCCGGAGCCGGGTGTCAGCGCATCGATCGCATCCACCGCCAGCACCACTGCGCCGGCGGTCCAGCTGGGGCGTTCCACAGGCCAGACCTTGCCCAGATCATATTGCCAGCCCATCCAGTATCCGCCTTCACGCGCGGCGAGCGGGGCGAGTTCGGTGATCAGCGTGTGCGCCTGATCAATCATGCCGGCGGACAGGCAGGCGAGCGCCAGTTCCGCGGTCTCGGCGGTCGTTACCCAGGGTTCGTCACTGACGCAGCGACAACCGAGATCGGCGACGACGAAACGGTCCCAGCCAAACTCCAGCCGCGCCCGCGCCGCCACCCCGGTCAGCACGCCGGTGAGAACCGGGTAATACCAGTCCATCGCATAGCGTGATCGGTCGGTGTCCTTGCGATCAAAGCGCTCCGGACGTTGGGAGAGAGCCTGGCCGGCATTCCGCCGGGCGCGCGCCCAGTCCGGGCGATCCCAGTCCAGCGCGTCGGCGATGCGCAACCCGCATTCCAGGCTCTTGTAAAGCGAGGCGTTGCCCGCCCGCAGCGAGTCCACATCCTCCAGCGTCTCGTTCGCTGCGGGGTCGCACCAGACGATATCGCCATGGGAGGTCTGGCGCGCGCACACCCAGTCCAGCGCCCGCTCCACCATGCCGGCATGACGGGCGATCAGGCGCGGCGCGTCCAGCGCCAGGGCCGTGCGCAGCACCGTCACCGAGGCGTAGCCGGTGAAATTGGTGTCGCGGGCCGTGTGTGGAATCGGGGGCGGAGCGAGGCGTTCGCACGCTTCGTCCATCTCGATGCCCGCGCCGAGCTCGCCTTCCCAGCCGCCATCGGCTTCTTGCCGGTCGGCGAGTGCATCAAGCGCCGCCTCAGCTGCGGCTTCGCGACCGGCAACGGCGAGCGCCATGGTGCTCTCGCCATGATTCCAGGGGTCCCAGATGCCGGTCTCCACCCAGGGGATCGCGCCATCGCTGAGCTGCAAGGCTTCGATCCGGTTCGCGCAGGCGCGGATATCGATGGCGGCGGACAGTCGGCGCTGGCTCATGACCCGTCCTTGATGAAGTAGAGCGCCACGGACTTGCCCATCACCGGGTTCAAAGCCGCCTCCAGCCAGCGGGTCAGGCGCGGCGCCTTGAGAAGGTCCCACTCCAGGAAGCGTCGGTAGGCGGCGACCAGACGGCTGTCATCCTTCGTTTTCCAGAGCGCGCATTGCAGCCACCAGTATGGGCTGTGCAGCGCATGCGCCCAGTGACGGCGATAGGCGCGATAGCCTTTCCTGGCGACCTGACGGCGCAGCGCCCCGGTGCGGAAGATGCGCACATGCCCGCCCGGCGTGTTGGGGTATTCCTTCGACAACGCCCAGCAGATCGCTTCCGGCCAGTAACGCGGCACCGAACAGGCGAAACGCCCGCCCGGTTTCAGCACGCGGGTGATCTCGCCAAGTGCGGCGTCGACATCGGGCAGGTGTTCAAGCACCTCAGAGCAGATTACGATGTCGAAGCTGGCGTCGGCAAAGGGCAGCCGGCCGGCATCGCCGACGGAGAAGCTGGCCGAACGCGGCGGCGCCTCGGGCGGCGGAGGCAGGGTGAAGAAGCCGTCTATGGCCGCGCCGAGATCGGTCTCGTCGAGATCCAATCCCGTCACATCGAGCGCCCGCTCATGCCAGTACAGCCCGTGCAGGTGCCGGCCCCGGCCGCAGCCGAGATCGAGAACCCGCTGGCCGTCTTCAAGCGCCAGCTCATCCAGGCGGATCGTCATCATGTTGCGGTGAGCGCTCCGATCGCTCTGCGGTGAAGCCGCACGGCCGCTTCGCCATGCTTGCGCCAGCAGAATTGCGTACGCGCCCGTTCAGCGCCGAGCGCTCCAAGACGCATGCGCTCGTCCGGGTCGTCCAGCAATCGGTTGATGGCGGCGGCCAGCACGGACGCGTCCTCAACCGGGGTCACGATGCCTGCATCGCCGGCGACTTCGGGCAGGGCGCCGCCATCAGACACGATCACCGGTGCGCCGCAGGCCATGGCTTCCGCCGGGGGAAAACCGAAGCCTTCAAAGCGTGAGGGGGAAACAAACAGGCTGGCCTGGCGAAACAGCTGCGCGACCGCTTCACGCGCCAGGCCGGAGCGGAACTCCACCCGGTCCAAAAGCCCATGGCGCTGCAGGGCCTGCCTGGTTGGTCCGTCGCGCAAGGCGCCGACCACGACCAGGCGCCAGTCCGCACGGTTCAGCTGAGCCAGCGCTGCGATCAGCACGTCCAGACCCTTAATCGGCACGTCTGCGCTCGCGACCGCTGCGATCAGGCCGGGCTCGCGCGCAGTGCTGGGGTCTTCGTAAAAGGCGTCATGGTCAATGCCATTGAAGGCGACATCAACGCAGGACGGTTCAACCCCGCACAGCGCGCCATAGCCCTGACGGGAGGAGTCCGACACGGACAGGAAATGCTTCAAGCGCTTCGCCGCGCGGGCCTGAACGTGGATGAAGGAGTGCCAGCGCCGCGCCAGAAGCTTGCCAAGAAGCGTGGACGCCCCGGCGATGGCGAAGCCGCGATCGACCGCGATGGGATGATGCAGCGTGGTCACCAGAGCCATGCGCTGATCGATCCGCGTCATTGGCATTGCGAGCGTCTGATTGTCGTGAACGACGTCGAAGCGATCGCCCTCGCGTTCGAGAAACGCCTCCAGCCTCAGCGCGAAGCTCGTCATCTCTGCAAATGCGCCGGTATTGTGAGCGATCCACTCATACCGGTCCGCCCGGTTGATCAGGTGGCGCCAGCGCAGCGCCAGCATGGCGTTGTCCTCGCTGAACAGGTCCAGAGAAGGCAGCTCGATCAGCTCAATCCCCGCATCAAGCTCAGGGTAGGGCGGGCCGGAAGCCACCGATACGCTATGGCCAAGCCCGCTCAGCGCGCGGGTCAGTTCGCGCACATACACGCCCTGACCGCCGACATGAGGGTTGGACCGGTAGCTTGAGACCAGAATCCGAAGCGGCCCGCCGTCCGGCTGGGCGGCGGCGTCCGGTCCGCCCGGCGGTGAAGTGTCCAGCGCGTCTTTCATCGGCGCGGCAAGCTAGTACCTGAACGCGGCAAGGCCAAGCGCATTCCCCGGCGCGCGGCGCCGCGCTATAGCGCGCGCATGCGTCTGGCGATTTCCCTCAACCCGATCTCGGCTCGATTCGCGCTTTTCTACGCGGCCTTCTTCATCGGCTTCGGCGCGTACCTGCCTTATATGCCGGTCTGGTATGAGGGACGCGGGCTGACCCCGGAACTCATCGGGCTCGCAGGCGCAGCCGCGATGATCGGGCGCGTGATTTCAGCGCCCATAGGAGCGGTGTGGTCTGACCGGGCCCGGCGCCGGCGCGATGCTGTCGTCGCATTCAGCTTCGTCGCGCTGCTGGTTTATCTGCTTCACGCCCCGGCGACGCATCCGGCCGTGCTGATCGCGTTGGCTTTTCTCGGCGGGGCGTCCATGCACGCCATCACTCCGATGATCGACGCCTTTGCGATGAGCGAGGCGGCCCGGCGCGGCTTCGCCTTCGGACCGCCGCGCGCGCTTGGCTCGGCGGCCTTCATCGCGGGCAATGTGATCGCCGGCTGGCTGATTACGCAGCTGGGCGGCGAGGCGGCGCTGGCCTGGGTGGTGGGCGGCGCGGTGCTGACCGCCATCGCTGCGCTTGCGCTTCCGCCCGGCCGCCGCAGTCAGGATGCGCCGCCGGCGCCGGTGTCCTGGCGCTCCGCTGGATCGCTTCTGAGCGCAAACGGTATGGCGCTGGCGCTGGCCGCATCGGCGATGATCCAGTGCGCGCACGGCTTCTACTACGCCTTCTCCGCGATCGCCTGGCAGGCGCAGGGCGCGTCAGCGACTCTGGTGGGCGTCTTATGGTCGATTGGCGTGGGTTGCGAGGTGGTTCTGCTCATCTTCGCCAACCGATTGTTTCGCGGCTGGAGCCCTGCCGCGCTGATGGCGCTGGGCGGGGCGGCGTCCGTGGCGCGGTGGACCGCTTTGGCCCTTTCGCCGCCAATCTGGGTGCTGTTCGCCTTGCAGGGTTTGCACGCGCTGACCTTCGCCGCGACCTATCTCGGCCTGCTTCGCTTTGTTCAGGACAACGCGCCTGAAGATGGGGTGGCGACGGTTCAGGCGGTGAATTCAGCCCTGTCCAGCGGGGTGTTTCTCGCCCTCGCGACCATGGCGTCCGGGCTTGCCTATGCCGCGTTTCAGACGGCGGGTTTCGCCTTCATGGCGCTCCCGTCGGGGCTTGGGCTGGTCTGCGCACTGTTGCTGATGCGCCGCGCCTGAGCGCTAAAGCGTTGCATTCCGGCGCCATAATCCCGCCCTTGATCGCTGGAAGGGTCATTCTCGGCTTCATCCTTCACGCAAAGCGCGGGATAAGATGAGGCGAGGCAACCGCCAAACGGCGGGGGACATTCATGGCATTGAGCCGCAAAGACGAACGGGCGCGCGCCGCCCTGGTGGTGCGCAGCGAAAACGCAAAGACCATACTGGAGCCGACGGGCGACTGGGTGGTTGAGACCATCGGTCAGTTCGACCGCGCCATCGCGCGCGTCGAGTCGGAGGTGGCGCCCGGCGATATCGTTATCGATCTGAGCGGGCTTGGGCGGATCGACACCGCCGGGGCGTACCTCCTTGGCCGCGCAGTGCGCCGTTGCGGCGATCCGGACGGCGATTTTCATTTTATCGGCGAGAATCCGGCGGCCCGGCGGCTCATGCAGGAGGTACGCGAACGCACCACGCTCTGCCCAGCGGAACCGGATGACCGCGCCGGCTTCATCGCCACAATGGAGCGTATCGGGGAAGGCGCGATCAAGGCCGGTCAAGAAGCCTTCGACACGATCGCCTTCTTCGGCCGGACCATCGTGACGCTGGCGCGAACAATCGCTGATCCACGCCGTCTGCGCCTGACGCCGACCATCTATCTGATGGAAACCGCTGGGGTAAACGCCCTGCCGATCATCGCGGTCCTGTCCTTCTTTATCGGCGCGGTGGTCGCCTATATGGGCGCGAACCTCCTAGCCACGTTCGGCGCCTCGATCTTCACCGTGGAGCTGGTGGGCTTTTCGGTGCTGCGCGAGTTCGGGGTGCTGATCACAGCGATCATGCTGGCGGGCCGCTCTGACAGCGCCTTCACCGCCGCCATCGGTTCGATGAAGATGCAGCAGGAGATCGACGCCATGCAGGTGATCGGTCTGGATCCGTATGAGGCGCTGGTTCTGCCGCGTGTCATCGCCTGCGTGATCATGGCGCCGCTGCTGACCTTCGCGGCCATGCTGTCGGGCGTGTTCGGCGGGATGCTGGTGGCGTGGAGCACGCTGGACATCGCGCCGGGCTTCTTCGTCGCCCGGCTTCAGCAGACCGTCGACTGGAGCCATTTCTGGGTCGGCATGTCCAAGGCGCCGGTCTTCGGGCTCGTCATCGCCATTATCGGCTGCCGTCAGGGCATGGAGGTTGGCGGCGATGTAGAGAGCCTGGGTTCGCGCACCACCGCCTCGGTGGTTCAGTCCATCTTCGCCGTCATCGTCATCGATGCCATGTTCGCCATGATGTATCTGGAGCTCGATATATGAGCGGAGATGTCATCATTGAGGTGCGTGGTCTGCACACCCAGTTCGGCGATCATGTCGTGCATCATGATCTCGATCTGGAGGTGCGGCGCGGCGAGGTGCTCGGCATTGTCGGAGGGTCAGGCACCGGCAAATCGGTGCTCGTGAACACCATTCTCGGGCTGAAATCGCCCGATGGCGGCGAGATTTTTTTCGAGGGGCAGCCCGCCTCCCGGCTCAGCGGCGCCGAACGCCGCGCGCTGGAGAAGCGCTGGGGCGTCCTGTTTCAGGGCTCGGCCCTTTTCTCTTCCCTGACGGTGAAGGAAAACGTGATGGTGCCGCTTCGCGAGCACATCGACATGTCCGCTTCGCTGATGGAGGAGATCGCCGACATGAAGGTCGGGCTGGTCGGTCTTGGGCCTGAGGCGTCGGGCAAATTCCCCGCCGAGCTATCCGGCGGCATGAAGAAGCGCGCCGGCCTGGCGCGCGCGCTTGCTCTGGACCCGGACGTGCTCTTCCTGGACGAGCCGACCTCCGGGCTGGACCCGATCGGTGCGTCGATGTTCGATTCGCTGATCCGGGAGCTGTCTGACACGCTCCAGCTCACCGTTGTGATGATCACCCATGACCTCGACAGCCTGCACGCGATCTGCGACCGCGTGGCGGTGCTGGCGGAAAAGCGTGTGGTTGCGAACGCGCCGGTGGGCGAGGTGGCGAATGATCCGCATCCGTGGATCCAGGAGTATTTCGGCGGGCCGCGCGGGCGGGCCGTGCTAAGAGGATAGGACGAGAGAGGAGCGCTTAAGGTCATGGAGACCAAAGCTCATCACGCGCTGGTCGGTTTCTTCGTCGTCTTTCTGATTGCGGCGGGCGGCTTTTTTGCGCTCTGGCTCGGCCAGGTGTCGCTGGACCGCGAGTACAAGGAATACGACGTTGTCTTTGACGGCCCGGTGCGCGGGCTTCGAACCGCATCGGAGGTGCGCTTCAACGGCATTCAGGTCGGCGAGGTCACCGATCTGGGGCTGAATCCGGAAAACCCCAACGAGGTTATCGCCCGCATCCGTGTGGATGCGGCCACGCCGGTGAAGGTGGACTCCTTCGCCCAGCTTGAGCCGCAGGGCCTGACCGGGCTCAGCTATCTGCAGATCTCCGGCGGTTCGGCCGGCGCACAGCCGCTTGAAAGCCGCATGGGCGACCGTCCGCCGCGCATCTATGCCCGCCAGGCGCAGCTGGAAGAATTGTTCGCCGGCGGCGAAACCGTTCTGGACGGTGCGGCGCAGGCGCTTGCCCGCTTGAACGCGCTGATGAGCGAGGAGAATGTTCAGAGCGTCACCGGGCTGTTGAACAATCTGGAGACGGTGAGCGGCCAGCTTGCAGCCGAAGATCAGCTGCTGAGCGATCTGCGTCAGGCAGCCAATAGTCTGAATCAGGCCGCTGCGGATATTTCGGTGGCCGCTGAACAGATCCAGCAGTTCGGCGTCACCGCTGAAAGCTTCCTCATCGACGATGTGGGGCCGATGGTGCGCGACACTCAGGCTGCTTCCGTGGCGGTCGATCTGGCCTCGCGCGAAACCTATGATGCGCTGATCACGCTGCGTCCACACCTGGAAACCTTCGCCGAGGACGGTCTGGCCTCGCTAACCAACGCCTCGGCGGATGTGGAAAGCCTGGTGGCGGCTCTGGAGCGGATTGCGCTGGAGCTGGAGGACGATCCGGCCGGCTTCATCTCACAGCCGCGCGGCGAAACCGTAGAGGTGCCCCAATGACGCCCGTTCGCACACGCTTCATGCTCATGGCTCTGGGGGCGGCGAGCCTCATCGCGGCGCCGGGCTGCATTTCGGTTCTGCCGGAGGCTGAACCGTCCACCGTCTATCGCCTGCAGACCGGTCTTGCTATGCCCCCCGCTCCAGCGCCAGCAAGCGAGACGACGGGCGTTGTCGTGGTTGAGCGCCCGCTGGCGCCGCGCGCTCTGGCCGGCGACAGCGTTGCGCTTCGCATGGCCGATGGGCGCCTGGCCTATATGAACGCGGCCAGCTGGATTTCGCCGACGCCGGCGCTCTTGCAGGACGTGATCCTGGATACGTTCCAGCGCACTGAGCCCGGGGTCGTTGCAGCGCGCAGCGATGACGGGGTTTCTTCTGATTACCGGCTGCGCGTGGAAGTGCGCCGGTTTGAAGCCGCTTACATCAACGGCGACGAGGCTGCGCCGCAGGTCGAACTGGTCATGACGGCGCGCCTCATCCACACCGGAGACCGGGCGCTAACCGGCGTGCACACGCTTCGTGCGGTGCAGAACGCAGCCTCCAATCGCCAGGGCGATATCGTTGAGGCGTTCTCAGCGGCGACCACGCAGGTCGCTGAGGATCTGGCGCGCTGGTCTGCTGAACAGATTTCCTCTTCAGAGCCCGGCGAGCAGAGCTAGAACGCGTCTAGCCTTTCGCGATGACGCTCTAGCGCCGCCGCCGAGGGCGTGACCGCTGGCTGTCTGACGGTGTTCCGCCTTCGTCATCAGGGTCAGAGCGCGTGGAAACCTCATCGTCATCGGCATCCTGGCCCATGGTCGCGAGGACATCCTTCCAGCGCCAACCCGGAGGTCGGCCGCCGGCGCGCTTAGCTGACGCGTCTGGCTGGTCATTAGGTTGGTCACCGGGCTGACCGCGCGGCGTGGCGGCGTCATCAGCGCGCGTTTCGTCAGCAGGCTTGAAGTCCTCGTCAAAGGGTTCGGCTGTTTCAGTGCGGGCGTTCGATGCCGGCGGGGTTTCCGGCGCCGGCATGTCCGTCATCGGGCGAAGCGGCGGCGCGGGCACTTCGTCAGCGCCAAGCTCGATCGGGCGGCGGCCTCCGGCCACGCCGCCAAGGCGCAGCATGAAGTCTGACAGAAGCTCGTAATTCTGGCGGATCCGGGCCTGGAAGAGCGCATCCACCTCACGCGCATTGGCGGTGGCGTCTTCAGCGGATTTGTTGAGCGCGGCGAGGCCTTCAGACAGCGCGGTCTCAATCCGGCGAGAAGCGTTGCGGGCCTCTTCCGGCGTGCGCTCCATCTTCTCGCGCAGGCTCTCCAGCGCCTGAGCGACGGCTTCAGACTGAGCCTGGGCTGCCGTCACAGCCGCTTCCATGCGCGCCCGTGCGGCGTCGCTGGCCTCGTCGGCGGCGCGGCCGGCGCGCTCGGTCAGCGCTTCGGCTTCGCGGATGCGCGCCTGGAAGGCGTCATCAGAGCGGCGCGCGGCTTCAAACCCGGCCTCGCTGACGCGTTCGAGCGCGGCGCGGGCGGCTTCAGCCTGGCTGTCGAACGTGCCGGCGGTCTGCTCGGCGGCCTCGCGCGCTTCGGCGGCGGCGACCTTCAGACGTTTGACGGCCTCATCCTGAGCCGCGGCGGCGTCTTCGGCTTCCTCGCCAAGCTGCTCGGACAAGTCCTTCGCCCGCGCCAGAGCCTGCTCCACCGCCTCGCTCAGCATCTTGCCGCTATCTACAGCAGAGTCGCGCAGCGTGTCCGCGCCATCGCGCGCGGTGGTGGACATCCGCTCCAGCTCCGCCTTGTGGAAGTCCAGCGCGGCGGCGATTTTTTCCTGTTCCGCCCGTAAGGCCTCTCCGGCGTCGCCGAGGCGTTCGCGATGCTTCAGATAGGCCGCCTCAAGGCTTTCGGTGCGCAGTTTCAGCGTATCGGTGAAGTCGCGAAGCTCGGTCGCGCGCGCGTCCAGCGACAGCGCGACGCGTCCGCCGGCTTCTTCCGCGCCGCGCCCGGCTTCGGCCAGGCGTTCGGCGCTGGCGTCGATCTTCGCCTTCACATCGCCCGCGCTGGCTTCGGCGAGCTTGGCCGCCGCCGCCACCATTTCCGACTGATCCTGGATCGCGGCGGCGACCAGGGCGGCCTTGTCATCAAGGCCTTCGGCGACCTCGCCAAGCTTCTGTCTTTCCTCACGCAGGGCGCGGGCGATGTCTTCCGTCCTCATGGCCGCTGAGCCGGTCGCGCTGTTGAGGTTTTCGGCGTGATGGCTGGCGACTTCCTCCATCGCGGCGAGCCTGGCCAGCGCGCTGTCCATCGCGTCATTGACGCGGCCAACCTGTTCGGTGATCGCATCGGCGAGGGTGCGCACCTCGCCCTCGGCGCGTTCAGCCGGGCTGGAGAGCCGCCACAAGGCCTGCTCCATGCGCTCGGCGCGCTTGCCGGCGCGCACCACTTCGCGTCCAAGCAGGCCGGTCAGCAGGAATAACAGCGCGGGAGCGACCGCGAACACGGCGAACCCGGCCAGTTGCGCCGGCGCCATTGAGGCGAGACCTGGCAAGAGATAGCCAGCCAGATAAGCGCCCGCTCCGCCCGCCCATAACAAGGCGAACGCCGCGCCGAGCCAGCCGAGCGCTGCACCTTCATGCTTGCCTGCGCGGCGCATCTCGGCCGCCGGTGCGGGCATGGCGGCCGGTGCTTGGGTGTCGGGCGGGGCGGGAAGCGCATTGGCGCTTTCGGCGAAGTCCTGCGGCGCGCTTTCAGCGGCGGGCGCTTTGGCGTCTGCCGCTTTCACGGTGGCTTTGGACGCCTCGTCAGCCTTGCGCTTGCGGCTGCGCCGGGTGCGGCCGGGCGCTGTTTTGGGTGTGGGTTTGTCGTCCGGAGCCATGTCGACGCCACCGCTTCGAAATCGTCAGAAGCCGACAGTATGCCAGAGACGCGCGCAGAAGACCCGTGCTCTGTCAGCAATCTGATGAAAAACCGGCATCGCCGGGAGGTGAGGTGTTAAAGAGTCGTCGGTCGCGCGGCGTCCGGCAGGCGGAGCACAGGAGTGCGCTGAGCCTGGCAGCCAGTCGCAGCAACGCTGTTGATGACGATGACCTCGTCAGCCTGCCAGAGGGCGAATTCCAGCACGATTCCATCGGCAACGAATGAAACAGCCTGCGGGCGCTCCTCTTCGCACGGCTTTTCGGCGTCGTAATCCACGCCGATCAGCGCCAGCGCGCCAGCGATCACCATGTGCAGCAGATTGACCAGAAATGCGGTCACGATCACCCAGCTCCTTAAGGCAACGACTTCGCTTATGAACGCCTCATGCCCGCCGGGCAAGCTGCGGTAGGCGAATATGACGTGAAATCTTCGTAAGAATATGGCGGTTTGCGGGCGAGGCGGTCAGTTTTGACTTGCACAACGGGCCTCATGCGCGTTCATCTGCGCGCCGAACGCCGCTCAGGCGGCTGATTTGTTGGGGAGGTCGACATGACCGATATTGCCGCTCCGGTCTCTGCAAAGGACCGGTATGAGAGCCTCGACGTGCTGCGCGGGATCGCGGTGCTCGGGATTTTGATGGTGAATGTGCAGGCCTTCACCATGGCGCCGTTCGCCTACATGAACCCGACCGCCCACATGGATATCACCGGGGCCAATCTCGATGCCTGGCTGATGACGCATGTCTTCTTCGAGATGAAGTTCATAACCCTGTTCTCAGCCCTGTTCGGGGCCGGGATCATTCTGATGGTCGGTGAAGAGCCGGGCGCATCGCGCAAGGTGCACTTCTCGCGCATGCGCTGGCTGCTTCTGATCGGGCTTGTGCACATGTTCGCGCTCTGGTTCGGCGACATCCTCGTCACCTATGCGATCGCCGGCATGATCGTGATCTATTTCCGGCAGATGAGCGTCGGGAAGCTGCTCTTCTGGGGCGGTTTCTGGATCACCCTGTCCGGCGTGCTTTTTATCGCTTTGATGTGGTCCCTGTCGTTCGTACCGGAGAATATGAGCGCCGCTGAGGTGGGCATGGGCTATACCGAGGACCAGCTGACCGAGATCGTGGCGGCTTATCAGAACGGCTATCTGTCAAGCCGGGCTCCCAACGCCATCAACGGTGCGATGAATCTGCTCTCGCTCGTATTCTTCGGCGGGCGGATCATTGGCGTGATGTTCCTGGGCATGGCGCTTTACAAGTCGGGCTTCCTGCTCGCGCGCTGGGGCTTTGGCTCCTACCTGATCACGCTGGCCATCGGGCTGGGCGCCGGGCTGACCCTTTCGGGGTATGGCGGACTGCAGGCCATCGAGTCAGGCTTCGATTTCCGGCAGATGTGGGTGCATGTGGCCACCAATTATGTCGGCAGCCTGCTGGTCGCGCTCGGATACGCCTCGGTGGTGATGATCCTGTGCAAGATAGCTGCGCTGAAGCTGATCCGCGCACCGTTCGCCGCTGCGGGACGCATGGCGTTCACCAACTATCTGACCCAGACGATCACCATGGTGTTCATAACCGTGGGCGGTGTGGGCCTGGGGATGTTTGGCGAGCTGGAGCGCGTGCAGCAGGTTCAGATCGTCCTGGCGATCTGGGTCGTTCAGCTGATCATCTCGCCGATCTGGCTGTCCGTCTTCCGCTTCGGCCCGTTTGAATGGCTCTGGCGCTCGCTGACCTATGGCAAGCTCCAGCCCTTCATGAAAGGCTCGGCTAGCTGAGCCCTCAGGCGCAGGCGTGTCGCAAGCTGATAGAACGGTCCGTGAAGGCGAGTTGATCGCCGTCTACGGCTTGCTCCGCGCGGGTCAGTCCGGGTTTGAACGCTTCGGACTGGCGCACGCCTTCAAACCGGTCGGGTCCTGCAGAATTGCAGGTCGGCTTTACGATTTCGGGCGCTATCCCGCGCTGGTCGCTGGCGCGGGCGAAGTGCGCGGGGAGATGTTCGAGGTGCGCGACGCCTCGGTCATCGCCGAGCTCGACGCTTATGAAGACTACTGGCCGAATGATCCGGGGCGCTCGCGTTATGAACGGGTGCGTGCGCAACTGATCGAGCCGGACCGGAAGGCTTGGGTTTATCTTTGGATCAAGGCGCTGACCGGCGCCCGCTTCATCGAAAGCGGTGACTGGTTCAATCGCTAGGGTCCATACTCAATTGTTTTGCCGCATTGAGCGGCGGGATTTTGGTTCGTGGCCAGGCGCGGTCCCGCAGGAAAGGCGGGCCTTTTCAAGGGGGCGCAACGCCGCCACGGGACGAAAGACCGCTGCTCGGTGCGGATCGGCGAAGCCTCAACCGACTGACCTGCGCCCTGCCGCGTCACGCCGCTTGACCGGGGCCTGCCCCGGCCTGCGCGTCCTTCCTTGCAGGCCTTGCCCATTCAGCTGTCCTTGCAACAAAACAATTGAGTCTGGACCCTAGGCGTCCGCTGGCGCGTCGGGCTGAACCTCGGGCCTTGAGGCTTCAAACGCAGGCAGGGCCGAGGCGGCGGCGTCCGCTGCGACAAGGCGGGGGAAGGCGGACAGATCCACGCCGAAGCGCCGCGCGTTGAACATTTGCGGGACGAGATAGACCTCCGCCATCGTGGCGGTGTCCGCGAAGAGAAAGCCGTTCGCGCCCGGCGCCGCGCCGGCGAGGGCTTCCAGTGCTTCAAATCCGGTCGCGATCCAGTGGCGCGCCCAATCCAGCGCGCCGTCCTGATCCTGGCCGAAATCGGCGCGGATCTTTTTCATCACTCGCAGATTCTGGATCGGATGGACATCGCACGCGACCACCGCCGCGAAGGCGCGAACACGGGCGCGCAGCACGGGGTCATCGGGCAGAAGCGCCGGGTCCGGCCAGGTCTCTTCAATCCACTCCAGAATGGCCGGGCTCTGTGTGAGCGTGGTCCCGCTGACGCTCAGCGCCGGAACCAGCGCCTGTGGGTTACGCGCGAGAAACTCCGCATCCTGATGCGCGCCGGTGAGCAGATTCACCGGCTGATACTGAAAGGGAACGCCCTTCCAGTTTAGCGCGATGCGCACCCGGTAGGAGGTGCCGGAGCGAAAATATCCATACAGAACAATATCCTGCTCATCAGCCATATCGCGTCTCTCCATAGTGAGGGCCTTCCGGGGGTGAAATTAGTTGCAAATGATACTATTTTCCGTCACTGACGATGGCGAAACCGGGCGCGCCGATCAAGCCATGCGCGCCGGACGCCCAACCCCATTCAATCATGGAGCGCGATAATGGCCGACCTGTTTGAGAACCCGCTAGGCACTGACGGCTTTGAGTTCGTCGAGTTCACGAGCACCGAACCCGAAGCGCTCGACGCGCTGTTCACCAAGCTCGGCTTCACCGCCGTGGCACGGCACAAAACCAAGGACATCGTTCGCTACAAGCAGGGCGACATCACCTTCCTGGTCAATCGCGAGACGACCGGCCAGGCCGCTGAGTTCCGCGCCGCACACGGCCCGTCCGCCAATGCGATGGCGTTCCGCGTGAAGGATGCGAAGAAGGCCTATGCCGATGCGCTGGAGCGCGGCGCTGAGCCGTTCGGCGAAGGCATCTGGACCGATGGCGAGACCATTCCGGCTATTAAGGGCATTGGCGGCTCGGTGCTCTATCTCGTCGACACCTATGGCGAGGCCAATATCTACGACGCGCTGTTCGACCCGATCGAGGGCGCTGAAGACACGGGCGGCGCCGGGCTGGAGATCCTTGATCACCTGACCCACAACGTGTTCAACGGCAATATGGACACTTGGGCGGGTTTTTATGAGCGCGTCTTCAACTTCCGTGAAATCCGCTATTTCGATATTCAGGGCCAGCACACCGGCCTTCTGTCGCGCGCCATGACCGGCCCGTGCGGCAAGCTGCGCATCCCGCTGAATGAAAGCTCCGATGATCAGTCACAAATCTCTGAATATCTTCGTGAATATAATGGCGAAGGCATCCAGCACATCGCCCTGACCACGCCGGACATTTATGAGACGATTGAGCAATTGCGCCAGACCGGCCTGGTCTTCCAGGACACGCCGAAAACCTATTACGAGCTCGTCGACGAGCGCGTGCCGGGCCATGGCGAGGATCTGGAGCGGTTGAAGAAGAATAACATCCTGGTTGACGGCGACCCTGAGAATGGCGACGGGATTCTGTTGCAGATCTTCACCACGACCAATATCGGCCCGATCTTCTTCGAGATCATTCAGCGCAAAGGCAATGAGGGTTTCGGCGAAGGCAATTTCAAAGCCCTGTTTGAGTCCATCGAGCTTGATCAGATCCGCCGAGGCGTGATCAAGACCGAAGATGCGCCGAGCGCCTAAATCGCTTGCAGGAAGGCGCGTCGTAATCGTCTGGAGGACCGGACCGTGACCGATGCGCCTTCACGCCTCATCCTTGATGAGTATTTGCCCTACCGGCTGTCGGTGGCGTCCAACCGCGCCTCCGGTCTGATCGCGCGCGCCTATCAGGCCCGTTTCGGACTGACGATCTGGGAGTGGCGGGTGATCGCGGTCCTCGGCGAGGCTGCGCCGCTGACCGCTCAGGGCGTGTGCGAAGCCACCGCCATGGACAAGGTTACGGTCAGCCGCGCCATCCGGGCGCTGGATCAGCGCGGGCTGGTGCAGCGCCGTCGCCAGGCGGCGGACCGGCGCGCTTCGGACGTCTCGCTGACCGAGGAGGGCGCGCGCATCTATGAAGAGATCGCGCCGGTGGCGCTTGATCATGAGCGCGCGCTTCTAAACGGTTTCAGCAGCGAAGAACGCAGCCAGCTCATGGCGCTGCTGCAGCGTCTGGCCGACCGGGCGGCGCGGCTTGGCGAGCCCGGCTGATCGCCTCAACCGGTCACGACCAGGCTGAGCCAGTCCGCCGCGAGCGCGGGGGTTTCAGAGCCTTCGATCTCCACCACGCAGGCATTGGTCATCTGCAGCTGGCCGGGCTTGCGCTCCTCCACGCTGGCGAGCGTGAAGACGCCGCGAATGCGCGAGCCCACGAGAACAGGGTTTAAAAACCGAACCTTGTCGAAGCCGTAATTGATGCCGATCGCCTTGTCCGGGAAGGCCGGCAGGGTCTGGGCGGCGAAATGCGACAGCATGGACAGCGTCAGGAAGCCATGCGCGATCGGACCGCCGAACGGGGTTTCGGCCTTGGCGCGCTCCGGGTCAACATGGATGAACTGATGATCGAGCGTTACGTCAGCAAAAGCGTCCACGCGCGCCTGATCGACAACGAGCCAGTCTGAGGTGCGGGTCTCGCCGATCTGCGAGTGGTAATGGTCAAGCAGGGTCATGTCCTCATCTCGCCGAACCCGGCCTGCCGGGTCAAGACGCTCAGCGTGGCGGCGTCGCCTCATCAGACGCGCGAAGAAGCTCGACCGGACCGATGAAGAGATCAGCGCCAGCCGGCGGCGCGACCAAGGTGACCAACACACATGCATGGTCATGCTCAAACCGATGGGTGAGCGCGATCGCGACCGGATCAGGCCCCGTATCAACGATCTGGCGGCTGGACTCAGCTGGGGTGGCGCCACATCCGCGCCCAATCAGGAGGGTGACGCGTTGCGGCGTCGGGCTGGAAAGTCGTGCGGTCAGGGTGACGGTGTCACCGGCGGTAACCGCCATCGACGGTATGGGTCGAAGGAGGGAGGCGCGCGCACCCAGCTTGACGCGCGACAAGGACTGTTCGCCGGCCTGAGACGCATCCAGCCTGATCTGAACCTCGCCACGCCGGGTCCAGTCGGCGAAGTCGAACAGGCGCACACGGTCGGTTGTGATTTCAGTAAACTGGCCGCTATGCGCCGGTTGTGCGCTTAAGCGGTCAAGCGGGCCAGGACCGATTGGGACGCCAACCGCCTGCAAAGCGCCTTCCGAGCGCCCGCCTGACAAGTCCAGGCGGGGCAGTCGGTTTTCAATCAAATCGCGAACTGCAGTCGGGCTCATATGAGATGCATCGATAAGGATCGGCCAGCCGTTCTCGTCGAAATGCGCGCAGCTGCTCGGGCCGGTCGGGCAGAACCGATTTTGCACCGAGTGATAGGACGGGCCGTCCAGAGCGGCGGCCAGCACCGCATCAAACCTTAGCCGGCTGCGTGAAACGGCGGCGTCAAATCGGCGATCGAGCCTGCTTGCGGAAGCGTTGATGTGGCGTTCGAAGAGGGTCTGAGTGTCAGGTGTGTAGTGGGGAACCGGTCCGATCACCGTCACCGGGATATGCTGGTGGAGCGCGTTCACCGCCTGCGCGAAGAGCTCGAGCGTTGTTTCATCTTCCTGCCGCGCAGTCGCGATGACGGCGTCATAGGGCAGGCCGGGCAGCTCGGTTTCGCTCCAGTCGATCAGATCGAGGCATCCTTGGCGGTCCTCTGCGAGTTCCCGGTTGCCGAGAATGCAGGAATGGACCGCCACCAGATCAAAAGAGACCTGCGGGTAGCGGGCCAGCAGTCCAGGTGTGAGCTGAGCGGCATGGCTATCGCCGAGAATCAGCACGTTGGGTCGGTCAGGCGCAAAGCTCACACACCCGTCCAGGACGTCTTGGAACGGCTCGGACGGCGTGACCCAGCACTCGCGCAGCAGGCCGTAACGGCGGAACTCAATCCGTTCAACTTCGCGCTGATCAAGATAGGCGGCGAACCGACCGCCATCATCACCCGGCGCGCGGCCGGCGCCGGAAAGCGCGGCGACACCGACGGCCGACATGGCCAGAGTTGTGATGATGAAGCCGAGATAGACCGCCCGTCGGGCGGTGAGCCTACGTTTGGCCCGCACAGGGCGTTCGAGCAGGCGGTAGGACAGGGCGGCGAGCAAGAATGATATCGCGATGGCGGCCGCGACCATGACCGGTTCTGGTTTTCCGGCGTATAGCCGCAGCGCCACCAGAAGCGGCCAATGCCACAAGTAGAGCCCGTAACTGATCAGGCCGACCCAGACCAGCGGCCGGATCGAAAGAACCGCGCCGACCGTGCGCGAGTTTGCGTAGATGATCAGTGCGGTTCCGAGTGTTGCAGGCAGGGCCGACAGGCCTGGAAAGGGTTGATCTGGCTGTATGAGCGTCAACGAGGCCAGGATCGCCCCAAGACCGGTGACGGCTATCGCTGCACGAAGCCGCTCATTTTCTGGCGGCTGGCGGACGAAACAGGCGAGCAGGGCGCCGATCCCCAGCTCCCACATGCGCGCGAAGGAGTTGAAGAAGGCCGCTTCCGAGCGTCCAGCGTCGACAAGATACGCGCTATAGGCCAGCGACGCCGTGGTCAGGAGCAAAAGGCTCGCCGTGACCCAGCGCCTCGGCAGGAGAAAGACAAGCGCGGGAAGAACCAGATAGAATTGTTCTTCAATCCCCAGAGACCAGGTGTGAAGCAGCAGGCGTTGCTCCGACGGCGCATCGAAATAGCCGGACTGGGCCATGAAGACCCAGTTGGATCCGAACAAAGACGTCCCGATCAGGCTGGCGCCGAACTCGGTGAGTTGTTCCGCTGAGAGCAGCATCCAGGCCGCGACCGCGCTGAACGCCAGAACCAGGATGAGAGGAGGGATAAGGCGGCGGATCCGGCGTTCATAGAAATCCGCCGCGAAAGCTCTGAAGCCGCGATCGGCCTCCAGGATAATCCGCGTAATCAGATAACCGGAGATCACGAAGAAGACATCGACCCCGATGAAGCCGCCCGAAACGCCGGGGAGCCCGGCGTGAAACGCGATAACGGCGAGTACGGCGATCGCGCGCAGCCCGTCTATGTCGGCGCGGTATTTCAAGCGGTTTCAACGGCCCGCCGTCGGCGCAGCAGCACCTTGGCGATCCCGAACACGGAGATGGCCAGCCAGCAGATTTCAATCACGAAGCTGGCCAGGTTGAAGGTGACCATCAGTGAGATGAGCAGGAGTACGGCGCCCACGGCGTTCAGGGCGAGGTAGCGCAGGCTGTCGCCGTTGAGAATCTCCAGCTGAAGCAGCGCGAAGGCGGCAAGAATACACGCCACGCCGGTCAGGCCGACAAAGTCAGACCACACCATCTCCATCACGCGGTCACCGGCCAGGTCTCGCGTCGCCAGGCCGCGTCCCAGAACATCCACTCAAACTGTGTGCAGCGCAGAAAGGCGGTATGCATGCGCTCCACCGTAGCGGCATCGGCGCTGGAGGCGGCTTCGTCGGTGATGTCGATCACGTCCCGGGTGGCCTTTTCAAAGCCTTCATCGGCATAGGTGTCGATCCAGGCGCGATAGGGGTTATCGGGCGCGGCGGCCTTGTGAATGCGCTGGCCGACATCCTGATAAACCCAGAAACAGGGCAGGATGGCCGCGACGAGCTCGGCGAATCCCTGGGTCTGAGCCACCGAGAGAAGATAGCTGGTATAGCCAAGACAGGTCGGCGAGGGTTCCGCGCGAGCGGCTTCGCGTGCGTCGATGCCGAAAGTCCTGAAGTATTCTTCGTGGAGCGCGCGTTCCACCTGGACCGCGACGGTCGCCCCGCCGGAAAAGGTCATCAGCGCATCGCCGTGCGGCGCCTTAGCGGCGGCGAGCGCGAGCGTCTTGGCGTACTCGGCCAGGTAGAGACTGTCCTGCACGATATAGTGGGCGAAGACATCTTCGCTGAGCGTGCCGTCGGCGAGCGAAACGTTGAAGGGCATCTGGTAGATCGCCTCGCGAACGCGAGCGACGCGGGTCCAGGCGTCCTGGCTGAACGATGTCATGGGGTCTCCAGAAAAACGGTTGAACGCGGCTAGCGTCTGCGAAGTCCGCCGAGCAGGCCGCGCATGACCTCGGTCACGATCATGGTGGAAGCGCGCCGCACGGCGGTTTTCACTGCCGCTTCGGCGACGCCCTGGCGGTTTGAACGCCGCCGCGTGGCGCGACGGCGCGACGGCGCCGGCGCCCGGCGGCGGCTGTCACGCTCTTCGCGGCGGGTCTGACGGGCTTCTTCCTCGGCCTGCTCGGCGCGCCTGGCGAGATTCTCCTCCAGGATTTCATAGGCTGAACGACGGTCCACGGTCTCGTCATAGCGGCCCGCCAGCGCGCTCGCGGCGAGGATACCGCCGCGTTCAGCGTCGTTGAGCGGCCCCAGCCGGGAGGCGGGCGGACGGATCAAGGTGCGCTGAGTGATGGTCGGGCGGCCCTTTTCGTCAAGGGTGGAGACCAGCGCCTCGCCCACGCCGAGCTCGGTAATGACGTCCTTCGCGTCGAAGGCGGGGTTGGGCCGAAAGGAATCGGCGGCGGCTTTGACCGCCCGACGTTCCTTCGGCGTGTAGGCGCGCAACGCGTGCTGCACGCGCGTGCCCAGCTGGGCGAGCACGTCTTCAGGAATATCGCGCGGATTCTGCGTGACGAAGAAGATGCCCACGCCCTTTGACCGGATCAGCTTGACCGTCTGCTCCACCTTCTGAAGCAGGGCCCGTGGCGCGTGCTCAAACAGGAGGTGGGCCTCATCAAAGAAGAAGACCAGCTCAGGCCGGTCCGGATCCCCGACCTCGGGAAGCTCCTCGAACAGCTCTGACATGAGCCAGAGCAGGAAGGTGGAATACAGGCGCGGTTGATGGATCAGCTGGGTGGCGTCAAGGATGTTGACCATGCCCCGGCCATTGGAATCCCGGCGCATCATGTCGGCGAGCTTCAGAGCCGGTTCGCCGAAGAAATGCTCAACCCCGGAACGCTCCAGCACCAGCAGCCGGCGCTGAATGGCCGCCACGCTCGCCGGCGCGATATTGCCGTAGCGCTGGCTGAGCTCGGCGCGGTTCTCGCTGACATGCATCAACAGCGCGCGAAGATCCTTCAGGTCGAGCAGCAGCAGGCCGTCATCATCGGACAGGGCGAAGGCGATGGTGAGAACGCCTTCCTGGGTTGGATTGAGGTCGAGCATGCGCGCCAGAAGCACCGGGCCGATCTCGGCCACGGTCGTACGAAGCGGGTGACCCTTGTCACCGTACAGATCCCAGAAAGCGGTGGGCGCTTCAAAGTATGAATAGTCCGCAAGCCCGATTTTCTCAGCGCGCGCGATGAGCTTGTCATGCAGCTTGTGTGCGGGATCACCGGATGCGGCGAGGCCGGACAGATCGCCCTTCACATCCGCGCAGAAGACCGGCACGCCGGCTTCGGCGAAACCCTGGGCGAGGATTTGCAGCGTCACCGTCTTGCCGGTGCCGGTCGCGCCAGCCACCAGCCCGTGACGGTTTGCCCGGTTAAGCAGAAGCGTCTGCGGCGCGCCGTCCGCACCGCCGATGAAAAGTGTCTCGTTCACGAAAAACCCCGACCCGTTCGAAAATGCTGTCCTGGCATTTGAACGGGCCGGGGTCTGGATGTCACGCGCCAGATGCCGATCAGGGCAGATCAGGCGTCTCGTTACCGCTCTGGGTCGACGGGTCGGTCGCGATCAACTCACCCGTATTAATGTTGCGCATCACCATCTGGTAGCGGTGGGTGTAGAACTTGGTGCAGTCATTGGTCATGATGACACTCTTCCGGTCGGAATCTCCGAACCGGGTTTGGACAGCACCATCCAGCGGGAAAACGGCGACCCCTTCCCAGGCCCTTCCACCGAGCGTGAATTCTTCAAACCGCCAGTCAAGATGGCCCGTCATGAAGATATAGTCGGTTGCCATTGTCGTGGAGTAATCGCCGTTAAGAGCGCCGATAAAGATTTTGTGGCGTTCGACAAGCGCGCCATTTTCAACGTCGATGGCGGGAAATACTATCACACGGACATGATGCACGTCTTTTCCGCTGTAGCCCAGGCTCTGAAAGCTCGCAGCGCGATCACTAGCCGTCATTGGACGAAATCTCCTCTTCAGTGGAAATATCAGTCTGAGCAACAGCAGCGTTTTCCGACTGACGCCAAAAAGCGACAAAGTCCGGACGCTGATAAGCGCGATCGTTGAGAACCTGCAGATTTGTTTCTGCAGCTTCGCGATTACCGAGCCTGAATTGCAGGCGCGCCAAGAGGTCGAGATCGGCTGAAGACTGGCGTGTCGCCGGTTCCGGCATGTGATCAAGCGCACGGCGGAACGCACGGGCCGCCTCAGCGGGCTGAGAGCCTCTCAGCAATGCTTCGCCGTTTAGAAATGACGCGGCGGCCGCCGTCCGGTGGAAACTATCGAAACCGGCCGCGATGGCTTGTTCGGCAGCTAGAACGGCGCGTGTCGCCTCCAGCGATGCGGCCTCAGGAGCGCCCTGTCGCAGGGCGATCTCCGCCATCTGAAGGTGGAGCGCGGCCCGGTCGCGATGGCGGTTGTCGTCAGCGCCGTTTTCATCCCAGTTCACGGTTATGCGGCGCGCTTCACCCAGAAGCATTTGCGCGGCGTGAGGTCTGTCTGACCAAAGCGCGAGACGTGCACGTTGCCTTAAAAGCCCGGCATAACTGCGCCGAAGGCGCGCGTGATCGCGCGCGCCTTCCCAGATCGGCTCCATTGTCTCCAGTGCTTCATCCAGCACGGCTGCTGCTTGTGCTAATGACCCGCTTTCAGCTAATAGCCGGGCCTGATTATTGCGAGCATCTGCAAGTCCAATAGCGTTGCGAGCCGAGACATCTCCGTCTTCAAGTGCATTCGCGTACGCAGCGGCCTGAGCAGCGCGCGCGTTCAGGGCTTTTTCTTGATCGCCAAGCCGTTGGAACGCGATCGCTTGCCAACCCCGCGCATTCGCGATGTCGCTGGCCGCCGCCGTACCGGCCCCCAGCGGTCCCGCTTCGAAGTTGTTGATCGCCGCATCAAACCGCTCAACCGCGAGCGGCGCCTCGCCAGTGCCTAGCGCGACAATGCCCATATTGACGGTCGCATGAGCATACTCGGCTCTGTAGAGCATATTGTCAGGTTGATCCCGCCGCAGGCCGCTCAATATGTCGTAATAGGTTTCATAGGCTGGTCGCGCGCCTTCCAAATCGCCTCGCAGATATCGACTGTTAGCGAGCCAAAAGCTCGATTGCGCGTGTTCAAAGCGGCGATCGAGATCGTTTGGTGCGCGAGCCAGCGATCGCCCGGTCATCGCGTGAGCTTGCTCAAAAGCGGCGGTGGCGCCGCTTGGGTCTCCAAATGAGTCCCGCGCCTCGCCGAGGAAATGGAGCACTTGAGCGTAACGCGCCAAATCATCATCGCTTAAATCGGTCAGGTTCTCGCCGAAAGCGGAGGCGAGGATGTTATCGCCGATTTCAATCAGAACATCCCGCCGGGCCTGGGGGGGCAGGTTCACGGTCAGCTCGCTGATCATGGTCCGGGAGAAGGACTGTGCGGCCTGCGCGTCGGCCCGCTCGGTTTGAAGCTGTCCTCCTTGGACAACGGCAAATGCGCCAAGCGCCACAACTGCTGAAAGAAGTCCGGCCGCGATTGGTGCGGCGAAGCGTTGATGAAAAGCAGGGCGCTTGCGGCCTGCCGATCCGAAAGCAAACTGCTCGACCGCTTTGGCGGCTGCGGCGTTCGCTGACGCAGAATCCTTAGGCAGGGTAAAGCTCGGCGGGTCTTCAACGGCCTGTAGGAAGCCGTCAGGTCCGCGCTGGGCCTTCAGGACCGGCGCGATCGCCTGATCTTCGTCGGTCAAGAGGGCCAGCGTTCGCCCACGCCCATGAACCTGCTCGAATGTGCGGACGATCTCCGTCACGGAGGGGTCGCTGAATGTAGCGGGCGAGCATAAAACCAGAAGGTGTGTCGCGTCAGGCCTGCCAGGCGTTTCATCGCGAAGCCCGACGGACAGACCCTGTGCGCGCATCGCGCGCCAGAGTGAGACGGCCAAATCGGCATCCTCGCCGGCATAGGCGAAGGCGATGTGCGGCTCTAATCGGTTAGCGTGGTTTGCAGGCTCGTGTTCGGTCATGCCTAATACCGCTAAGGTTGGCGGCTGTTACACTTCGCTGGCTCTGCGTAAAGCCCGCGTCATCGTACGTGGCAAGTCCGCAGAGTCATGCATGTCTTTCTCAACGAAAGAGAGTAGCGCGTCAACCATTCGTTGTTTAACGGCGTCCGGTAATGTGCTCGCCATCCGTGCTATGTCTATAAGAGCCAGGGTCAGCTCCGTGTCATCACCGCGTTCGTAGTTGAGGAAGGTGCTGACCGGCACGCCAAAAATGTGGGCAATTTCTTCAAGCTCCCCCAAGCGAGGTTCTTCGCCTGAATAGAAGGCTTTCAATCGGTCCCGTCCCAATAGCTCAAGCAATTGGCGTTCCACGTCGATACCGAAATGATCGACCAGGATGGTGAGCTTCTTTGCAAAATGCTCTCCCGGCGTGCCGAAGGGTCCGCGTCCCTTATTGCCCATTTCAATCACCCCATGGCCCATTTACTCCAACCTTATCGTTGCACACGCGATGCGTGCTCTCAATGGTTAATCTCGCCTTTGCCGTTTGCCGCTTCGCCATCGCCTGCGCGCGGTAAGGCCCGGGCGGACAATGTATTAACCGGGCTTGGGATAGTCTGGCGGGACCTGATTTCGTGGAGCCAACCGAGATGACCAGCCCGGTTCTCGATCGTGAGCATCTTGCCCGCTACACCGCCGGCGACGCGCAGCTTGAGGCGGAGTTATTCGCCCTGCTGGATCAGCAGATTGATTCGTGCGTCGCCCGGCTGGAGCGTACGCGCGATAGCCGGACATGGCTTGAGGCGTCGCACACCTTGAAAGGCGCCGCGTTCGGCATTGGCGCGATGGCGCTGGGTGAAGCCTGCGCGGCGTTAGAACGGGCTCGCCCCGACACCGCCCTGCTTGAACCTCTGCGTCAGGTCGCCGAGCGGACCCGCGCCGCGATGCGCGCGGCCTGAGGGCTAGAGCCTTTTCAGCAAAAGCGGGAACCGGTTTTGCGGTTCGGAAAGGCGAACGCTCAAAAAGCTGGAGCGTTTCAAATCGATCAGATTCGGGCGAAAACGCTCTAGCTGCGCGTGCGGTCCCAGACCTCGAACTCATAACGGATCGACTGTTCGATCAGTTCGCGCCAGACCGGCTCAGCGAGGGTTTCCGGCAGGCCGGCGGATCGGGCCTGGTCCAGCACTTTGGCGACCACGTCCTCAATGCGCGCTTCATCGCGCACCACCTCGCGGCTGGGCTTGATGCGCGCGGCCGCCTCCATGTAACGGGCGCGCTCGGCGATCAGGCGCACCAGGGCGCGGTCCAGCCGATCCACGCCATCGCGCACCTCGTCCATCGAGGTGCAGGCGTGGGGCGGGGTGCGCGCTTCCAGATCGTCAAAAGCCATTGGGTCAATCCCGCATGGGCGGCGGCGAGGAGGGCTTGGCGTCTATATGGCCCGGCTGGGCGCAAAGCCCAAGACCGCAGCGCTGCTCCGTCGCATGTCAGGCTTATCGCCGCGCCAACTCTTTCATCGCATTGTCCACCCCGCCGAGCGTCAGCGGGAACATGCGTTCCGGTCCGATGATCTCGCGGATCAGCTGGATGGAATAGGTATGCGCCCACCACTGTTCCGGCGATGGGTTAAGCCAGACCAGGCGTGGATAGGTGTCCGCGATGCGGCGCAGCCAGGTCCCGCCGGCTTCTTCATTCCAGTGTTCCACCGAGCCGCCCGGATGGGTGATCTCATACGGCGCCATGGAGGCGTCGCCCACGATCACCACCTTGTAATCATGAGGATATTTATGCAGCACGTCCCAGAGCGGCGTGGTTTCCGCCCGGCGGCGGAGATTATTCTTCCACACCGCCTCATAGGGGCAGTTATGGAAGTAGAAATACTCCATGTTCTTGAACACCGAGCGCGCGGCGGAGAAGAGCCGTTCAGTCATCTCGATATAGGGGTCCATGGATCCGCCGACATCGAAGAAGACCAGAACCTTCACCGTATTACGCCGTTCCGGGCGCATTTTCACATCGAGATAACCCTGGCGCGCCGTGGCGCCGATCGTACCGGGAAGGTCCAGCTCGTCAGCCGCCCCATCGCGGGCGAATTTACGCAGCCGCCGAAGCGCGACTTTCAGATTGCGCGTGCCAAGCTCGCGGTCGGCGTCGAGATCCTTGAAGCGGCGGTTTTCCCAGACCTTGGTCGCGCGATTGTTCTTCGACTGCCCGCCAATGCGCACCCCGGCCGGGTTCCAGCCTGAGTGACCGTACGGGCTCGTGCCGCCGGTTCCGATCCATTTGGAGCCGCCTTCATGGCGGTCCTTCTGCTCTTTCAAACGCTGCTGGAGCGTTTCCATCAGCTCGTCGAAATCCATGGCCTTCAGCTTGGCCATGTCTTCTTCAGACAGGTGACGCTGCAGCTCCGCGCGCAGCCAGTCTTCGGGAATGTCTTCGGTTTTGAACAGATCGCCCAGCGCCTCAACGCCTTCAAAGATGGAGGCGAAGACCTTGTCGAACTTGTCGAAATTGCGCTCGTCCTTGACCAGAGCCGCCCGGCTCACCGCATAGAACTCATCCACGTCCCGGCTCACCGCGCCCTTGTCGAGCGCTTCCAGGAGCGTGAGATACTCCCTCGTGGAGACCGGAACGCCGGCTCGGCGAAGATCGGTGAAGAAGCGGTGAAACATGGTGCGCGGCTCGTTTGCTCGGATCTTGCGAGGATAGGCGCTTCACAGGCCTATACAACAGGCTTCAGGCGCTCTCGCGGCGTGCGCGGAGTGCGCCTTAGCGGTTTCCTCAAACATCATCCCGGATCGGGCGGGCGCCCTTCTTCGATGACACCGGGCGGAACGGGCAGGCGATCTCGCCGATTGCGCGCCCGCCCCCGTCTCCGCTATAGGCTCGCGCCTGTCTTAACTCCCGTTCGCATCAGGAGACGCCCGCCCATGTCGGCTTATCAATACGTCTATCACATGGACAATCTCGCCAAGACCTATCCGGGTGGCAAGCAGGTGTTTTCCGGCATCTCGCTGCACTTCCTGCCTGACGCCAAGATCGGCGTTGTGGGCGTGAACGGCGCGGGTAAGTCCACGCTGCTGAAGATCATGGCCGGTCAGGACCCGGACTTCACCGGCGAGGCCTGGGCGGAGAAGGGCGTGCGGGTCGGCTATCTGCCCCAGGAGCCGCAGCTGGATGAGACCAAGAGCGTCTGGGAAAACGTCATCGAAGGGTCCGAGGACAAGCAGATTTTCGACGCCTATAACGCCGCCGCCATGAAGCTCGCCGAGGATTATTCCGACGAGATCATGGAGGAGATGACCAAGCTGCAGGAAGAGGTCGACGCGCGCGACGCCTGGGACATCGATTCAAAGATCGAGATGGCGATGGAGGCTCTGCGCTGCCCGCCGGGCGATGCGGAGGTGACCAACCTGTCCGGCGGCGAGAAGCGCCGGGTGGCGATCTGCCGGCTCCTCCTGTCCAAGCCGCACATGCTGCTGCTGGATGAGCCGACCAACCATCTGGATGCGGAAAGCGTCGCCTGGCTGCAGCACCATCTGGAGAATTATCCCGGCGCGGTCCTGATCGTGACCCACGACCGCTATTTCCTCGATGCGATCACGACCTGGACGCTGGAGCTCGATCGCGGTCAGGGCGTGCCCTATCAGGGCGGCTACTCTTCCTGGCTGGAGCAGAAGGCCAAACGCCTGGCCCAGGAAAGCCGTGAGGAAGGCGCCAAGCAACGCGCGCTCGCCCGCGAGCTGGACTGGATCCGCGCCAGCCCGAAAGCGCGCCAGGCCAAATCCAAGGCGCGTATCCGCTCCTATGAAGAAAAGCGCGACGCGGCCGAGCGGGAGAAAATCTCCACCGCCTCCATCCGCATCCCGCCCGGCCCTCGCCTCGGCGGCAATGTGGTCGAGTTCGATGGCGTGTCGAAAGGCTTTGGCGACAAGCTTCTGATCAATGACCTGTCCTTCAAGCTGCCGCCGGGCGGCGTGGTCGGCGTGATCGGCCCGAACGGCGCCGGCAAGACCACCCTGTTCAAGATGATCGTCGGTGAGGAGCAGCCCGATAACGGCTCGGTGGAGCTCGGCGAGACGGTCAAGCTTGGCTATGTCAATCAGAGCCGCGATGCTTTGGACGCGAAGAAAACCGTGTGGGAGGAAATCTCCAACGGCCATGACATGATCATGCTGGGAGACAGGGAGGCCCCGAGCCGGGCCTATGTCGGCGCGTTCAATTTCAAGGGCGGCGATCAGCAGAAAAAGGTCGGACTTCTGTCCGGCGGTGAACGCAACCGGGTGCATCTGGCCAAGATGCTGAAAGAGGGCGGCAATCTGTTGCTGCTCGACGAACCGACCAATGATCTCGATGTGGAGACGCTTTCGGCGCTGGAAGCCGCGCTGGAGGATTTCCCAGGCTGCGCGGTGGTGATCTCGCACGATCGCTTCTTCCTGGACCGGATCGCCACCCACATACTCGCCTTTGAAGGCGACAGCCACGTGGAATGGTTCGAAGGCGCCTTCTCCGACTATCTGGAAGACAAGAAGCGCCGCCTCGGCGATGACGCCCTGGTGCCCAAACGGGTGAAGTTCCAGAAGTTCGAGCGGTAGGCGCGCTTAACCCCGCCCCTATCACAGCCAGACTTTCGAGCCGGCGCGGATCCTTGTCCGCGCCGGCTTTTTGCTGTGCATGGCCGGTGATCGCTCTTGTCCGAACAATCATGATGGCATAAAGATATCTTTATGTGATCATGGGCGGCCGCCGACATGCAAGACCTATTGAAAAAGCTCAAGGCGTTAGCGGAGCCGACGCGGATGCGGATCGTGGCGCTCCTGCGCCACGGAGAGCTGACCGTGTCGGAGCTGATGGCCATTCTCGGCCAGAGCCAGCCGCGGGTGAGCCGGCATCTGAAGCTGCTGGTCGAGGCCGGTCTGGCTGAACGCCTGCCGGAAGGCGCCTGGGTGTTTTTCCGCCTGTCCGGCGGTGCGGCGGCGCGCAGCCTTGCGGAGCTGGCCGCCACTCCTGAGGTCGTCAATGATCCGGAGCTGGCGCGCGATCTGACCCGGCTTGACGAGGTCAAGCGCGCCCGCGCCGATGCCGCGGAAGCGTATTTCGAAACGGTGGCGCGCGACTGGGAACGCATCCGCGCGCTGCACTTTCCAGAAGACGCTGTGGAAGCGGCCCTGCGTGAGGCGGCCGGGGCCGGGCCCTTCACCCTGCATCTGGATATCGGCACCGGGACCGGGCGTATGCTGGAGGTTTTCGCCGACCAGGCGCGCGACGGTCTGGGCGTTGATCTCAATCATGAAATGCTGACTGTGGCGCGCGCGAATATCGCCCGCGCCGGTCTGTCCGATCGCTGGGTGCGCCAGGCCGATGCCGGCGCCCTGCCGGTGGAAAGCGGAACGGCCGATCTGATCACCGTCCACCAGGTTCTGCATTATCTCGATCATCCCGGGCGGGTGATCGCAGAGTGCGGACGTGCTCTGGCGCCGGGCGGGCGCATCGTGATTGCGGATTTCGCGCGCCACGCGCTGGAGTTTCTGCGCGAGAACCACCATCACCGCCGGCTCGGATTTGAACCGGCCGAGATTGAAGCCTGGCTGCGTGAGGCCGGGCTCGAGCCTGAAGCCCCGCAAGCGCTGGCTTCGAAGGGCGATGGCGAGCGGCTCACCGTATTGATCATGGCCGCGGGCAAGCCGGCTGAGACGCCCGCGCACGCCGGCGTGGATGCTCTGGAAGGGGCAGTGTCGTGACGCAATCCAGATTTCCGGTTGGCGATCGCCGCGTCGGCGCCGGTCCGGGCGTGTCGTTTGAGTTTTTCCCGCCCAAGACCGAGGCGATGGAGGAGCGGCTCTGGTCGTCCATTGCGCGGCTGGAACCGCTGGGTCCGGCTTATGTCTCGGTCACCTACGGGGCGGGCGGCTCAACGCGCGACCGGACCCACCGCACCGTAAGGCGCATCGTGGAGGAGACCGGGCTGAGCCCGGCTGCCCATCTGACTTGTGTGAACGCCGTGCGTGAGGATGTCGACGCGGTGATCCGCAGCTACTGGGAGGCGGGCGTGCGCCATATCGTGGCGCTGCGCGGCGATCCGCCTGACGGGATTGGCGAACGCTATGCGCCGCATCCGGGCGGGTATGAAAACGCGGCCGATCTCACCGCCGGAGTAAAGGCGATCGGTGATTTCGAGGTCTCGGTCGGCTGCTATCCGGAGGTCCACCCCGAAAGCGGCTCGCTGCAGGCCGATCTGGATCATCTCAAAGCCAAGATCGACAATGGCGCGACGCGCGCCATCACCCAGTTCTTCTTCGATGCCGATGTATTCTTCCGCTATCGCGACGCTGTGCGCGCCGCCGGCATCACCATTCCGATCGAGCCGGGAGTCATGCTGCAGCCCAACTTCACCGGGCTTAAACGCATGGCCGGCATGTGCGGCGCTTCGATCCCGGCCTGGATGGACGAGGTCTATGCCGGCCTTGAAGATGACCCGAAGACGCGCGAGATGATCACCGCCAACATCACCGCCGAGCTGTGTGTCCAGCTGATGGAAGGCGGGGCCGATCACTTCCACTTCTACACTCTGAACCGGGCCGCGCTGGCGCTGTCCACCTGCCGTCTGCTCGGCGTGGCGTCGGCCGCTGAAGCAGCGTGAGGCGAGCAAGATGACCGTAGCTGAACGCATTGCCGCGCTGAACGCACTCTCCGGTGATCGGGTGCTGGTGCTCGACGGCGCGATGGGGACCGAAATCCAGAACCACCGGCTGGAGGAGGCGGACTTCCGCGCCGAGCGCTTCGCCGACTGGCCGAGCGCGCTGAAGGGCAATAATGATCTTCTGAACCTGACGCGTCCCGACATCATCAAGTCGATCCACGCCTCCTATTTCGTCGCCGGATCGGATCTGATCGAGACCAACACCTTTTCCGCCACCACGATCGCCCAGGCCGATTACGGTATGGAGGCGCTGGCCTCTGAGATCGCCAGCGAAGGCGCGCGCCTGGCGCGTGAGGCCGCCGACGAGGCGGAGCTTAAGACCGGTTCGCCCAAAGCGGTCGCCGGCGCAATCGGGCCGACCAATAAGACGCTGTCCATCTCCCCGGATGTGGAAGATCCCGGTTTTCGCGATGTCACCTTTGACGATGTGCGGGCTGCGTACACCGGGCAGGCCGAGGCGATGGCGCCCTATATCGATTTCTTCCTGATCGAGACCGTGTTCGACACGCTGAACGCAAAGGCCGCGATCAAGGCGCTGCTGGATCTGCGCCGGGCGGGCCGGGTCAGCCCGGACATTGAGATCATGATTTCCGGCACCATCACCGACGCGTCCGGACGCACGCTTTCGGGCCAGACCACTGAAGCCTTCTACAATTCCATGGCCCATGCCCGGCCCTGGGCGATCGGGCTGAATTGCGCGCTCGGCGGGGCGGAGCTGCGCCAATACGTGCAGGAAATGTCGCGCATCGCCGAGACCCGCGTCATCGCCTACCCCAATGCCGGCCTTCCCAACGCATTCGGCGAATACGATGAAACGCCGGAACAAACCGCCGCCTTCATCCGTGACTGGGCGGGCCAGGGCCTGGTGAATCTCGTCGGCGGGTGTTGCGGCACGACCCCGGCTCATATTCGCGCCATCGCAGACGCCGCGGCAAGCGGAACGCCGCGTGAATTACTCCAGCGCCCCCGCGCCATGCGCCTGTCCGGGCTGGAACCGTTCGAGCTGGCGTCCTGAGCGTTATGCCTGACGCCTCCGCACCCTCCCGCGCCATCTTCGTCAATGTCGGCGAGCGCACGAACGTCACCGGCTCGGCGAAATTTCGCAAGCTGATCAAGGAAGGCGATTACGCCAGCGGTCTGGATGTCGCGCGCCAGCAGGTGGAGAACGGCGCCCAGATCATCGATGTGAACATGGATGAGGGTCTGCTGGATTCGGTCCAGGCGATGACCACCTTCCTCAATCTGATCGCCACCGAGCCGGACATTGCACGCGTTCCGATCATGATCGATTCCTCCAAATGGGAGGTGATCGAGGCCGGGCTGAAATGCGTGCAGGGCAAGGCCATCGTGAACTCCATCTCCATGAAGGAAGGCGAGGCGGCCTTTCTGGAGCAGGCAAGGCTGTGTCTGGACTATGGCGCGGCGGTTGTCGTCATGGCGTTCGATGAGAGCGGTCAGGCGGAAACCGCCGAGCACAAGTTCAATATCTGCAAGCGCGCTTATGAGCTGCTGACCGGCGAGATCGGCTTCCCTCCGGAAGACATTATTTTCGATCCGAACATTTTCGCGGTCGCCACCGGTATTGAAGAGCATGACGATTATGCCGTGGCCTTCATCGAGGCGACAAAACGCATTCGGGCCGAACTGCCCGGCTGTCATGTCTCCGGCGGGCTGTCGAACATCTCCTTTTCCTTCCGCGGCAATGAGCCGGTGCGCCGGGCGATGCACTCGGTCTTTCTGTATCACGCCATCGCTGCAGGCATGGATATGGGCATCGTCAATGCCGGCCAGCTCGACATTTATGATGAGATCGATCCGGAGCTGCGCGAGCGCGTCGAGGATGTGATCCTCAATCGGCGTTCCGACGCGACCGAGCGTCTGCTGGAGGTAGCCGAACGCTATCGCGGCTCGGGCGGGGAGACGAAAAAGGCGGATGCCGAGTGGCGTTCTTTGCCTGTGAAGGACCGGCTCAGGCATGCCTTGGTCAAAGGCCTTGACGAGTTCATCGTCGCCGACACCGAGGAGGCGCGTCAGTTCGTTGAGCGCCCGCTCCACGTCATTGAAGGCCCGCTCATGGACGGCATGAATGTCGTCGGCGATCTGTTCGGCGCGGGCAAGATGTTCCTGCCTCAGGTGGTGAAGTCCGCGCGGGTCATGAAGAAGGCGGTGGCCCATCTCATCCCCTTCATGGAGGCCGAACGCGAGGCGCTCGGCCAGGCGCAGACTTCCAACGGCAAGATCGTCATGGCCACGGTGAAGGGCGATGTCCACGATATCGGCAAGAATATCGTCGGTGTGGTCCTGCAGTGTAACGGCTATGAGGTGATCGATCTCGGCGTGATGGTCCCGGCGGAGACCATTCTGTCGACCGCGCGCGAGCACAACGCCGACATCATCGGCCTGTCAGGACTGATCACGCCCTCGCTGGACGAGATGGTGTTCGTGGCCTCTGAGATGCAGCGTCAGGGTCTCGACCTTCCGCTGCTGATCGGCGGCGCGACGACCAGCCCGGCTCATACCGCGGTGAAGATCGAACCGGCTTTCTCAAAAGCGCCCGTGGTGCACGTGCATGACGCCAGCCGGGCGGTCGGCGTGGTCTCCAGGCTTCTGTCCGACGAGCAGTGCGAGCCCTATTGGGTGGGTGTGAAAGAAAAATACGCGACCATTCGCGAGACGCGCGCCCGTACTCAGTCCAATCGTCGGCGGGTCTCGCTTCAGGCGGCGCGAGAGCGGGCGTTTGATGCGGATGCGAAGGACTGTGCTCCGGTCGCACCAAACCAAGCTGGACTGACGACGATTGACGATGTCCGTCTGGCGGATCTGGTCGATTATATCGACTGGACGCCTTTCTTCTTCTCTTGGGACATGAAGGGGACATATCCGGCGATTTTCGATGACCCCAATCGCGGTGAGGCGGCCCGTAATCTGTTCGAGGACGCCCAGGCCATGTTCGCACAGATGGTCGAAGGGGACTGGCTGAAGCCGCGCGGCGTGGTCGGTCTGTGGCCGGCGCGACGGGTGGGTGACGACCTGGCCGTGTTCGCTGATGAGACGCGCGCCAATGAGATCGCCCGCTTTTTCGGCGTGCGCCAGCAGACCGAGAAGGACGGCGACAAACCCCATTACTGCATCAGCGATTTCGTCTCCGCGACCCGCGATGACTGGATTGGCGGTTTCGCCGTCACCGCCGGTGAGGCCGAGGCGGAGATCGCCGAGCGCTTCCGCCGGGATCATGACGATTATTCGGAAATCATGTTCAAGGCGCTCGCCGACCGCTTTGCTGAAGCCTTCGCCGAATACCTGCATGAGCGCGTGCGCAAACGGATCTGGGGCTATGCGTCCGATGAAAGCTTCACAGGCGAAGAATTGATCAAGGAGGCTTATCGCGGCATTCGTCCCGCGCCGGGCTATCCGGCTCAGCCCGATCACTCTGAAAAGGACACACTCTTCGCCCTGCTCGAAGCTACCGAACGCACCGGCATCACCCTGACCGAAAGCTGGGCCATGTACCCGGCCGCAGCGGTCTCCGGCCTCTATTTTGCGCATCCAGACAGCGCCTACTTCGCTGTGGGGCGCATCCTGCGCGACCAGGTCGAGGACTACGCTGAACGCAAAGGCTGGAGCGTTGAATACGCCGAACGCCTGCTCGGCCCGATCCTCGGTTACGAACCCGACCAGGAAAAACTTGCGGCCGCCGACGCGGCGGAGTGAGCCAGTATGAAAAGCCCGCACGCCGGGAGGGGCGGGCGGGCTTCTCTGGACGCTCTCAGGCCGGCTTGGGGGAGACGGAGGCCTTAAGAGCGCTTGGGCGTTTCGGGGGACGGGCCGATTACTCGCCCGGCGTGATCACCGCGTCGATGACGTGGATGACGCCATTGGAGGTCTGGATGTCGGCGGTGATGACGTTGGCGCCGTCAACGGTGACTGCGCCGTGGCTGTCGACCACAACATCGACCGTGTCGCCGTTCAGCGTTTCCAGCGCATATTCGCCCGCCGGCGTTTCAGCGGCCACAACGGCGCCGGAGACCACGTGATAGGTCAGGATGCCGGCCAGCATGCCCTTGTTCTCAGGCTGCAGCAGCGTGTCGAGCGTGCCATCAGGCAGGGCGGCGAAGGCGGCGTCGGTCGGGGCGAACACGGTGAAGGGGCCTTCGCTCTTCAGCGCATCGACGAGGTCGGCGGCCTGAACGGCGGCGACCAGCGTGTTGAAGTCATCGGCCGCGATCGCGGTGTCGACGATATCGGCCTGGTCGGCGTGATCGTACGCAACAGCCGGCGCGGCGAAGAGGGCGGCGGCGAGGACGGTGGTCGAAGCGATATGGGAAAGACGCATGGATAGGCTCCTTTGGGGGACGCTACAGGGTCAAGCCGACGGGCGGGGCGCTCCGTGGCTGCTCTATTGCATATAGAACATACCATAATACGGGGCGGTTCCGGAACTGGATCGGTCGGTTAACAAAATTTCACGAATGGGCGCCGCCCGGCGGCGTCAGGGCGGATGCACGGGGCGCCACAGGCCCGGTCAGCGATTTGTCCCGCCCAACAGGCTGAGCGTGCTGGGCTGCTGGCGACGACCAGCCTGGTCGCCCTGACTGCAGTTAGGGATCGCCCAGACCGCCGCCGCCGGGCGTCTCGATCTCGATCTGGTCGCCGGGCCCCACATTGACGGTGAACAGGGCGGGCAGGACCTCTACGCGTCCGTCCGTTCTGATAAGCCGCTGCTCGCCTGGCGCGCCATCGCCGCCGCCCGCCAGCCCCGGGGGCGCCACGCTTCTGCGCCCGGATAGGAGATTGGCTGTCATGGGTTCGAGGAATTCCAGCCGCCGGACCGACCCGTCCCCGCCGCGGAACGCGCCGCGTCCGCCCGAAGCCCGGCGTACGCGATGTTCGATCACGCGAACCGGGAAGCGCGCTTCAAGCACTTCCGGATCGGTGAGGCGTGAATTGGTCATATGGGTGTGCACCGCGGCGGCCCCGTCAAAACCGCTGCCATCAGAGCGCAGCCCTGCGCCGGCGCCGCCGCAAATCGTCTCGTAGTACTGGTGGGCCGTATTGCCGAAGGTGAAGTTGTTCATCGTGCCCTGGCTGGACGAGAGCCGTCCGGTCGCGGCGAACAGCGCGTCCACCACCAGCTGGCTGGTCTCCACATTGCCCGCCACGACCGCCGCAGGAGCGCGCGGATTGAGCAGACAGCCGTCTGGGATGATCAGACGGATCGGCTTCAGGCAGCCTTCATTGAGCGGAATTTGGTCCTGGACAAGGCATCGAAGGACATACAGCACGGCTGCCCGCGCCACCGAGGCCGGGGCGTTGAAATTGTCCGGCTTCTGCGCGCTGGTTCCGGTGAAATCGATCACAGCTTCCCCGGCGCCCTGATCGACCGTGATCGCGACCTTGATGACCGCCCCATCATCCATGTGCATCTGCGCCTCGCCGTCTGACAGGGCGCCGATGACGCGTCGCACTGCGCGCTCGGCATTATCCTGAACGTGCTCCATATAGGCGCGCACGGTTTTCAGTCCGAAGCGTTCGATCAGGCCGGCAAGCTCGCGCGCGCCGGTTTCGCAGGCGGCGAGCTGGGCTTTCAGGTCGGCGACATTCTGATCGGGATTGCGCGCCGGATGGGCGCCGCTGGCCAGCACGGCCCGAACCGCAGCATCCTGAAACTGTCGCCCCTTCACGATCTCCACGCTGTCGAACAGCACGCCTTCTTCTTCGATCGTGCGCGAGAAGGGCGGCATGGATCCCGGTTCGATGCCGCCGATATCGGCGTGGTGGCCCCTTGAGGCGGTGAAGAAAAGGCGCGTCCCGTCCGCAGCGCAGACCGGGGTGATGACGGTGACGTCCGGCAGGTGCGTGCCGCCATTATAGGGCGCGTTCACCGCCACAGCGTCGCCGGGGCCGAGATCCGGGTGCGCGTCCATCGCCGCGCGCACGCTGGCGGACATGGAGCCCAGATGGACCGGCATGTGCGGGGCGTTGGCGACCAGCCCGCCTTCAGCGTCAAAGACCGCACAGGAGAAATCCAGTCTTTCCTTGATGTTCACCGAGTGCGCCGTGCGCTCCAGCACCACGCCCATCTGCTCAGCGATGGCCATGAAACGGCGGTTGAACAGCTCCAGGCGCACCGGGTCCAGCGTCTCGTCGGCGATGACGGCCCGGGCGCTCACCTGCTCCATCACCAGCATGGCGTGCGCGTTCAGCCGCGCTTTCCAGCCCGCGTCGACCACCACGGTCTGATGGGTGTCCAGGATAATGGCCGGGCCGTGGATCTCGCGCTCGGCGGTGAGATCGGTGAAGCGGATCTGCCGCGCCGGACGCCAGGCGCCGTCATGGAAGATCTGAGCGTCTGTCGGGGCGCCTGCCGCTGTGTTCGCAGGCGATGCGGCGCGACGGGTCGGCGCGTCGCCCGCAGGACGGGCGCTCGCGTTGACGCTGGCGGTCTCGATGACAAGCGCGGCGTCGGCTTCGGTGAAGCCGAACAGGCGTTCATGATCATTGTGGAAGCCGGCGCGCATCGCATCGGGCGCATCGAAGGCGATGCTCAGTGCGGTGTCGGAGCCTCGCGCGCGCAGGCGAAGGACGGCGCTGGTCTCGATGTCCACCCCGCCCTGGCGCTCCAGCGAGGCGCGGGCCGCCGCTTCAAGCAAGGACAGCGCTTCGCGCGCGCTCGCCAGCCCGGCCTCATCGAAGGGTTTTTCAATCGCATGCTCGCGGGTTTCAGACAGGGGCGACAGTCCGATGCCATAGGCTGAAAGCAGTCCGGCCTGGGGATGGATGAGGACGGTGCGCATGCCCAGAGCGTCGGCGACTTTGCAGGCGTGCTGGCCTCCGGCGCCGCCAAAAGCGTTCAATGCGTACTCGCGAGGGTCAACGCCCTGGCCGGTGGAGATCTGCTTGATCGCCTGGGCCATAGCCTCCACGGCGACGGCCAGAAAGCCTTCCGCGGCGCTCTCGGCGCTGTCAGCCCCCATCGCTTCGGCCAGCTCAGCGAGCCGGCGATGAGACGCCTCAGCGTCCAGCGGCTGGTCCTGGTCCGGTCCGAACACGCGCGCAAAGCCCCCAGGGCTGATCCGGCCCAGCACCAGATTGGCGTCGGTGAGCGCGGCGGGCCCGCCCCGGCCATAGCAGGCCGGCCCCGGATCGGCGCCGGCGCTGTGCGGGCCGACTCGCGCGCGCTCGCCATCGAAGCTGAGGATGGAGCCGCCGCCCGCCGCCACGGTGTGCACGCTGAGCATGGGCGCGCGCAGCTTTCGACCATTGATCTGAGCCTCGCCGACCAGCTCGTAGCGTTCGCCATCGACGCGCGATACGTCCGTGGAGGTGCCGCCCATGTCAAACCCGATGACCTGGTCATATCCGGCTTCGCGGGCGGTGCGGGCCATGCCGACCACGCCGCCGGCCGGACCGGACAGAACCGCATTGCGGGCCTGGAACGCGTCCGCGCGGGCCAGCCCGCCTGACGATTGCATGAAGTAGAGCTTCGTCCCCTCCAGGCCGGCTTCGACCCGGCCCACATAGTCTCGAAGCACCGGCTCCAGATAGGCGTCAATCACCGCGGTGGAGGCGCGGGGAACGAGCTTGATCGAGGCGCTCGCCCGGTTTGATGCAGTGACATGATCAAATCCGGCCGCGCGCGCGGCGCGTTCAGCGATCGTCTCATGCGCATCATTGGAATAGGCGTTCAGGAAGGCGATCGCCACCGCCTGAAACCCGTCCGCGCGTGCGGCGGCAAGCGCCCGGTCCAGCGCGGCGTGATCGAGCGCTTCAATCACCTCGCCGGCTGCGCTGATGCGTCCGCCGATCTCCACGGTTCGCGCTGGAAGCGGCGCAGGACGTTCGATGTGCAGAGCGAAAATGTCAGGGCGCGTCTGGTCGCCGATGCTGAGCAGATCGGCGAATCCCCCTGTAACCAGAAAGAGCGTTTTCGCGCCCTTGCCTTCCAAGAGGGCGTTGGTGGCGACGGTGGTGCCCATCTTCACCGCGCCGATCGCCGCCTTCGGGATCGGCGCACGGGGCTGCAGGCCCAGCATCCGGCGCACGCCTTCACTGGCCGCATCGGTATAGGCCGGGTGTTCGGAAAGCAGTTTCAGAGCGCTCAGCCGTCCAAGCCCGTCGCGCGCGAGCACATCGGTGAAGGTGCCGCCGCGATCGATCCAGAACTCGAGCGGCCAGGCGGGGTCCTGATCGCGATGCTGTCCAGCCAAGGCGGGGCTCCGGTGCGGCGAGGGGCTTCGGCTTAAGGATAACCGGCGCGCGCCGGCCCGCAATCGTGTGCGCGCTCATCTGGCGCAGGGCAGGGCTGGGGCATTAGGATTACAAGGCCTATCCCCTCTCGCTCAGACCTGCGTTCACCCTCATGTCCCTTTGGAGCAAGCTTGCTGATCTGATCGCCGGCCGGCCCGATCCGTTCGACTGTGAGGAGGACGATTGCGGGCCGGGTCGGCGCGTGGACGATGCTGAGTTCGCAATGGCGCTGATCGGCCTGGGCGCGAAAATGGCGCGCGCCGATGGCCAGGTCACCGACGATGAGGTCGCCGCCTTCCGCCAGGTCTTCCGTTCGCCGGCCGGTTTCGAGGCGCCGTTGCGGCGCGCCTTCCAGCTGGCTCAGCAGACCACGCTCGGATTTGAAGGTTACGCCAGACGCCTGGCGCGCCGTTTCCGGGCCAATCCGGCCGTTCTGGAGGACGTGCTGGACGGTCTGTTCCATATCGCCAAGGCCGATGGTCGGGTGACGGCGGATGAGGAAGACTATCTGGAAGCCGTGGCGGATCTGTTCGGCTTCTCCGAGCGCGAATACCGCCGGATCCGCATAGCGCATCTGGGCGCTGCGCCGGACGATCCTTATCTGGTTCTGGGCGTGGATGCCGATATCAGCGACGAGAATCTGAAGCGGGCCTACCGGCGCATCGCTTATCAGAACCATCCTGACCGTTTGATCGCGCGCGGCGCGCCGGCGGAAATGCAGGGAGTGGCGAGCGAGAAAATGGCTGTAATCAACGCCGCTTACCAGAGAATCCGCCTCGAACGCGGGCTGATCGAGCCGGGCTGAATCGCGATTGCGGGATTGACCCGGCGGGCCAAGCCACCAAATCTATCAGGGCTGGGTGGCTGAGTGATGATGAGGAGCGTGCGCCGATGACTGCGCAGAACCAGACACTATTCGCGATGAACCCGGTCAATCTGCTGCGCGCGGTGCTCGCAGCGATTCTCGCCGCGGCGTTCATGGGCCTGGTGCTTCTTCTGGCGGCGCTTCTGACCGCCAGCGCGCTGATCATCGCCGGCGTCGCGGCTCTGGGCGGCGGCGCTTACTGGCTCTATCGCAAGGTCCGCAGCCCGAAATCGGGCAAGAAGGGGCCCACAGTTCTGGTCGCCCGCAAGGGCGCGCATGGCTGGACCGTTGACGCCGACCCCAAGGGCGAGGGCTGATCGCTCGCCTGAACTGACTTGAGGCCTCACGGTCTGTGAAAATTGTGATGGCGAACGCGCCTTGATAGCGCGCGCCGGCCTCTATATGGCGGCTTCATGAGCCCTCGCCATTTCCTTCTCCTGTTTTCCATCTGCTTCATCTGGGGGGTGAACTTCGTCGTTGCGAAGTGGTCGGTCTCCGGAACCCCTGTGATTGTTGAAGGGTTTGAGGGCTCGCCGCCGCTCTTCTTCGCCTTCCTCAGATTCGCGCTGCTCTACGCGATCCTGGCGCCCTGGCTGCTGCCGGTTCCCAAGCAGATGGGCGCTGTGATCGGGGCGGGCCTGACCATGGGCGCGATCCAGTTCGCGCTGCTCTTCATCGGGCTGCGTTACGCCACTCCGTCATCCATTGCGATCGTGGTTCAGCTGGCGGTGCCCTTCACCACCATATTGTCGGTGATGTTTCTCAGCGAGAAGGTCGGCTGGGTGCGCACCACCGGCATGGCGATGGCCTTCGCCGGCGCCAGTCTCGTGGTGCTGAAGCCGGCCGAGTTCAGCTTCACCATCGGGCTTCTGGCCGGCGTGGGCGGCGCGCTGGCGGCGGCTGCCGGGGCCATCTTCGTGAAACGCATCGACATGAAGCCGATCCCGCTTCAGGCCTGGATCGGGCTGTTTTCCTGGCCGCCGCTTCTCATCCTCAGCCTGATCATGGAGCGTGATCAGGTCGCCGCGACACTCGCGGGCGGCTGGCCGTTCTTTGCGACGCTGATCTTCACCGTGCTTCTCGTCAACGTGTTCGGACACGGTGCCTTTTACTGGCTGCTGAAGCGCTATGACGCCTCGCTGATCGCTCCGTTGACGCTGATGGCGCCGCTGATCGGTGTGATTTGCGGCGTCGTCTTGCTGGGCGATCCGGTTACATGGCAATTGATCGCCGGCGGGTTGATCGCGCTGGCCGGCGTCGGCGTCGTGGCGGCTCGGCGTTCCTCGACGACCCCGCCGGAAACCGTCCTGCGCAAACCGCTATGAGGCGCGTCATGCAGAGTTTGAACTCACCCAACCATGATGAACGGCGCGCCGCGATCTCCATGTTGGTGCTGCACTATACCGGAATGGAAACCGGCGCGGCGGCGATTGAGCGGCTTTGCGACCCTGCGGCCAAGGTCAGCGCACACTACGTCGTTGAAGAAGACGGGCGCGTTTTCCAGCTGGTCGATGAAGCCCGACGCGCCTGGCATGCCGGGCTGGGCGCCTGGCGCGGGTGTGCGGACATCAATTCGGCCTCGATCGGCATCGAGATCGTCAATGGCGGACATGAGTTCGGGCTGCCGGAGTTCCCTGATGTGCAGATGGAGGCCGTGATCGCGCTCTCGCGGGACATTGTGGGGCGGTACGCGATCAAGCCCTGGAATGTGATCGGTCATTCCGACATGGCGCCGGATCGCAAGAGTGATCCCGGCGAGCGTTTCGATTGGGCAAGGCTGGCTGAGTGTGGCGTGAGCGACTGGCCGACCCGGCCTGTGGCGCTGCCTTCTGAGGCCGCGCCGGCCGCCCTCAGCAAAATCGGCTATCATTTCGATACCGATAGCGCGCAATCGCTGTCGCTCGTCGTCACCGCCTTTCAGCGGCGCTTCCGGCCTGATCAGCTCAACGGGCGGCTTGATGATGAAACGCTCGGGATCATCGGCGCGGTTCAAAGGGCCTGGGCGCCGGGCTGATCCTTTCGCGGCGCCTGCATGTCGTCCCAGCTCCCGCTTCGGGCCGCCCCGCTTTCCCGACGCGGTCTTCGTCGTAGGCCCCGATAACGTCACCGTGGAAGTGCGGGTGCGCTAAAGGCGCTCAGCTCACGCTTGACGGGCCGGGCTCGGCGGTTGATTGATGATCCCGTCAGGCGGCTGGGCGACCGCTCCTGCCAAGGCCGAAAGGCGGCAGGAGAGGAAAGTCCGGGCTCCACGGAGACAGGGCGCCGGGGAAATCCCGGCGGGCGCGGCGTGTCCGCGTTCAGGGAAAGCGCCGCAGAAAACAGACCGCCGGCCCTCGGGTCGGCAAGGGTGAAACGGTGCGGTAAGAGCGCACCGCCCCGACCGCAAGGAAGGGGGCACGGCAAGCCCCGCCCGGAGCAAGGCCGAATAGGGATGGACGCTCGCTGAAAGGCGGGCAGGCGCGTCTTCGCGCTCCATCCGGGTAGGCCGCACGAGGCGGCGCGCAAGCGTCGTCCCAGATGAATGGTCGCCGCGTTTTTCCATTTTGGAAATAACGACACAGAACCCGGCTTACAGGCCGCCTGACGCGCCTTCTCCGGCGCGTGTTAACCAACTGTTCTTCGACTGTTCTGTTTTGTGCGCCGCAGCAATGCGGCGCTTTTACTTGCTGGTCTGTGGATTCAGCTCGCTTTTGATCTTTGAGTCATTGTTTCCCACGCTATCCCATGGTATCCCATTGTTAACCAGACGCGCGTTTGGCGCGGCGTGGCGAACGGTGTGGGGACATGTTTTTCGGGCAGTTTGAGAACGGGATTGACGCGAAGGGCCGGGTTTCGGTGCCTTCCGGCTTCCGTTCGGCTGTCGCGCAGGGGTCGCACCATGGCGTTTATGTCTGGCGATCCTTTAACGGACCGTTTCTGGAAGGCGGCGGTGACGCGCTGCTGGCGGAGCTGGCCGCCTCAATGGAGGGCGCCAGCCTTTACGATTCCGGTCGCAATGCGCTGGAGCGGCAGATTTTCGGCGGCATCCGCCCGCTGAGCTTTGACTCTACCGGGCGGGTGACGCTGCCGAAGGATTTCGCCGAGCATGCCGGGCTGACGGGCCGCGCGGTGTTTGTCGGCGTGCTGAAGCGCTTCGAGATCTGGAGTCCGGAGGCGTATGCCGGCCAGGAGGTCGAGGACCGCGCCCTGGCGTTCAAAAGCAAGGATGTGCTCAAGCCGCCCGTGCGCGTGGCGTCGCCCGCGCCGACCTCCGGCTCAGGAGGCGGCGATGACTGATCGCGCTTCGCATCAGCCGGTTCTGCTCGATGAGGTCCTGCACTGGCTCGAGCCGCGCGAGGGCGGGCTTTATGTCGATGGCACGTTCGGCGCCGGCGGATATAGCCGCGCGGTTCTGGGAATTCATGGGACGCGCGTGCTGGGCATTGATCGCGACCCGACCGCTTTGGCTGCAGCCGGTCTGGTCAAGCGCGCCCATCCTGGCCGGTTCGCCTTCGCGGAAGGTCCGTTCTCGGTGATGGAAGAGATTGTGGAGCAGGCTGAAGGGTCTGGGGTGGACGGCGTGATGCTGGATCTCGGCGTATCCTCCATGCAGCTCGATCAGGCCGAACGCGGCTTTTCTTTTCAGAATTCAGGTCCGCTGGACATGCGCATGTCCCGCTCCGGCCCGAGCGCGGCTGATGCGGTGAACGGTCTTGATGAAGTCGAACTCGCCGCCGTCTTCAGGGTCTATGGCGATGAACGAAAGGCCGGGCGCGCGGCTCATGCGGTTGTGCGCGAACGTTCTGAAGCGCCGATTGAAACCACCGACCGGCTTGCCGCCATCATTGCGCGCGCGGTCGGGGGCAAGACGGGGCGCACTCATCCGGCCACCCGCGTGTTTCAGGCGCTGCGTATTCTGGTCAATGACGAACTGGGCGAGCTGGCGCGCGGGCTGGTCGCGGCTGAGCGCATCCTGAAGCCGGCGGGCCGGCTGGTCGTGGTCACCTTTCACTCGCTGGAGGATCGGATGGTGAAGATGTTCCTGCGCGAACGCGCCGGTCTTACGCCGGGCGGCAGCCGCCACGTTCCGGAGATCAAGGATGAGCGCGCCCCAAGCTTTTCATTGCTGACGCGTAAGGCGGTTGCGCCGGGTGAAGCGGAGCTTGAGGCCAATCCGCGCGCCCGCTCCGCCAAGCTGCGCGCCGGCGCGCGGACCGGTTCGCCGGCCTGGGCCCAATCGATCAAGGGCGCGTTCGGCGCTCCCGGTTTTGAACGCCTGCTGGAGGTCGCATAACGCCATGTTGAAATGGATCAATGCTTTGGGCCTGGTCGTTGCTGCGGCGCTGCTTCTGGCGCTCTACGTGGCCAATACCGAGATCAGCTCCGCTCAGGCGCGCCTGGCCGAGCTGCAGGAGACGCTGGCTGAGGAGCGCGGCGAGATCAACCGGCTGACGGCCGATGAGGCCTATCTGGAAGACCCTGAGCAGTTGCGCGTTCTGGCGCGCGCCCATCTCGGCTTTGAGCCGGTGCGCCCCGATCAGGAAATCGCTCTGGCTGAATTGCCCCGCGTCGATGCGGACGGGTTGGAGCAGGGCGAGATCGTGGAGCAGATCAACGTGTCCAGCCCGGGCGGCGGGGCGGGGGGGCGGCCGTGACGGGTCTGTTTGCTCGTCTTTTCCGGCGGGTGCGCGTGCGTTCGCGCACAGCCACGCCCCAGCCGCTGCGCGAGGCGGCGCCGGCCGATATCAGCCGGCTTTTGCGGCTGGAGGACGAGGGCGAACGCACGCTGGCGCTCTCGCGTCGGCGTCTGTCCATTATCGGAGTGTGTTTCGCCGCCGGCTTTGCGCTGATCGGGTTTCGCGCGGTGGTGCTGGCTGCGTCCCATGATCCCGACCAGGTCTTCATCGCCGCCGCCGCTGCTCCGGATGCGCCCAATCGCGGCGATATTCTGGACCGTGACGGGGAGATCCTCGCCGCCACGCTGGACTTTCACTCCGTCTATGCCGATCCGAAATATGTCTGGGACGCTGAGATCGCGGCGGCGCGTCTGACCACAGTGCTGCCGCAGCTGGACGCCGAAACGCTGCGGCGCGATCTCGATTCCAATCGCCGCTTCGTGTGGGTTGCGCGCGGGCTGACTCCGCGACAGCGTCAGGCGATCCACCTTCTGGGCCTTCCCGGCATCGGCTTTGTCGAAGAGCCCGGCCGCATCTATCCCAAGCGCCGGGCTGCGGCCCATCTGGTGGGCTATGCCGATCGCGATCTTCATGGCCTGTCCGGCGCGGAGCTGGCCTTTGATGCGGCCCTGTCGGCCGGGGACGGGCGTCCGGTTTCGCTTTCGATCGACCTGACCGCTCAGCATGCGGTGGAAAGCGTGCTGCGCGCGCGCATGGCGCACTTCAGGGCCGAGGGCGCCAGCGCGGTGCTGATGCGGGTGGGCACAGGAGAAATCCTGGCCCTCGCCTCGCTTCCCGACTTTGACCCGAACCGGCCCAATGATGCGCCGAACTCGGCCCGCTTCAACCGCGCCAGCGAGGGCGTGTATGAGCTCGGTTCGGTGTTCAAGCCGCTCACTCTGGCCGCTGCGCTGGAGAGCGGTGCGGTCGCGCTGGACGATGTGTTCGATGCGACCGATCCGATCTCCATCGGCGGGTTTCGGATCCGCGATTTTCACCCGGAACGTCGCCCGATGACGGCGCGCGAAGCGGTGATCCATTCCTCCAATATCGCCACCGCGCGCATGGCCGAAACCCTTGATGGGGTCCGCCTGCGCCAGTTCTTCCAGGACTTGCGCCTGCTGGAGCGCGCGCCGGTGGAGCTGGCTGAATCCGGACGTCCGCTGACGCCGGCTGCGCCCTGGAGCACGATCGAGACCATGACGATCTCCTACGGTCACGGCATGGCGATCAGCCCTCTGGCGTTGACTGCAGCCTATGCGGCGCTGGCCAATGGCGGGGTCTACACTCCGCCCACCCTGCGCCCGGTCGCGCCCGGCGAGATCATCGTCGGCGAGCCGGTGATGAGCGCGGAGACGTCCGCCGCTGTCCTGGCGGTGATGCGACAGGTCGTTACCCAGGGCTCCGGCCGCCGCGCCGATGTGGACGGTCTGGCCGTGGCGGGAAAGACCGGCACCGCCGAACGTGTGGTCGGCGGGCGCTATGACACGGACAGCCTGTTCACTTCTTTCGTTTCCATCTTCCCGTTTGACGATCCCGAATACGTCCTGCTGGTCAGCTTCGACCGCCCAAAAGCGGCGCCGGAAACCCATGGTTTCGCCACCGCCGGGTGGAACGCTGCGCCGACGAGCGGGGAGATGATCATGCGCCTGTCCTCCATCCTGGGTGTCGAATTGCGCGAGACCGATCCGCAGGCGCGCGCCAGCGCGGTCGCGATGATGTTCGCGCCGCGCGCCCGTACGCGCGCGCGCCCTGAAGAGCCGCTCTTGCTCAACCCGCTTGCACCGGAGGACGTCTCAGGTGAGTGAGCCGGTGCATCGTCTGGCTGATCTTCTGCCGCCGGGGCTCAGCGCGCCGGCCGGGACGGCTGATCTGCGCATCACCGGCCTCGCGCTCGACAGCCGCAAGGTGCGGCCGGGCGATCTGTTCGCCGCCTTGCCGGGCGTGCGTACGGACGGCGCCCGCTTCATCGCCAGCGCGGTCGAGGCCGGAGCCGTCGCTGTGCTGGCGCCGCGCGGCGCATCAGCGCGTGTCCCGGTCATCGAGGCTGAAGACGCGCCGGGTGCGCTTGCGGCCATGGCGGCGCGCTTCCACCCGGCGCAACCAGCCACGATCGCAGCGGTCACCGGCACGAACGGCAAATCCTCCACGGTTGAGTTTCTGCGCCAGATCTGGGCGGCGGCTGGTCATGAGGCGGCCTGTCTGGGCACGCTTGGGGTGACCCGAGGGTCCGGGCGCACCGAGGTCGGTTACACCACGCCGGACGCGATCGCGCTTCATCGCGCGCTGGACGGGCTGGCGAGAGACGGCGTGACCCATCTGGCGATGGAGGCGTCCAGCCACGGGCTGAAGCAGCGCCGCATGGACGGGGCGAGGGTCACGCTGGCCGGTTTCACCAATCTGACCCAGGACCATCTGGATTATCACCCGGATTTCGATGACTACTTCGCATCCAAAATGCGGCTGTTCGATGCGCTGACCGCCAAGGGCGCTCCGGCTGTGGTCAATGTGGATTCAGAGTGGGGCGAGCGCGTTGCTGAAGGCGCGCGTCGCGTCGGGCTTCAGGTGACGACTCTGGGCTGGCGCGGTCACGATCTTCAGATCCGCGAGATCACGCCGCGCCCGGCCAGTCAGCTCGTTCGGATCGTCTGGCGCGGCCATGAGCGTGAGATCGATCTGCCGCTGCTTGGCGAGTTCCAGGCGCACAATGCTCTGGGCGCGGCGCTTCTGGCGATTGCGTCCGGCGTGGAGCCGGATCAGGCCTTCGGCGCGCTTGAGCATCTCAGCGGCGTCGCCGGTCGGTTGCAGCTGGCCGGCGTCAGCGCGCATGGAGCGCCGGTTCTCATCGACTATGCGCACACGCCTGACGGTCTGGACAAGTTGCTGCGCGCCGCGCGTCCTCACACCAATGGCCGCATCCTTCTGGTCTTCGGCGCTGGCGGGGATCGTGATCCGACCAAGCGTGCGAAAATGGGTGCGGTCGCCGCCAGGCTGGCCGACCACATCATCGTCACCGATGACAATCCGCGCTCTGAAGACCCGGCCGCAATACGCGCCGCCATCCTGTCGGCCTGCCCGCACGCCGAGGAGATCGCCGATCGCGGCGAAGCGGTCGAGCGCGCGGTCGATCTTCTACAGCCTGGCGATACTCTGCTCATCGCAGGCAAGGGTCACGAGACCGGCCAGATCGTCGGCGAGCAGATCATCCCGTTCGACGACAGCGAGGCGGCGCGCGCCGCCCTGTCCAACGCCGAGGCTCGCCGATCATGACCGACGCCATCGCTGCTCTATGGACCGCTGACGCCGCCGCCGCCGCTACGGGCGGCCGGCTGGCGGGCGGGTCAGACTGGGCCGCATCGGGGGTGTCGATCGACACCCGCTCGCTGCAACCGGGCGATCTGTTCGTGGCGCTGACCGATCAGCGCGACGGCCATGATTTCGCGCCCGCCGCCTTCAAGGCCGGCGCCTCAGCGGCTCTGGTTTCGCGTGAAGACGCCGCACAGGGGCCGCGCCTCGTCGTTGACGATGTTCAGAGCGCGCTTGAGGCGCTGGGTGCAGCGGCGCGCGATCGCTCCAGCGCCATTCGCATTGCGGTGACCGGCTCGGTCGGCAAGACCAGCGTGAAGGATGCGCTCGGCGCGGTCTGCGCGGCTGCGGGCGGTGCGCACTGGAGCGTGAAGTCCTTCAACAATCACTGGGGCGTGCCGCTGACGCTGGCGCGCATGCCGCAAGCCAGCACGCGCGGCGTGTTCGAGCTAGGCATGAACCATGCCGGCGAGATCCGGGCGTTGACTGCCCAGGTGCGCCCCCACATCGCGGTGATCACCAGGATCGCTCCGGCCCATCTTGAAAATCTTGGTTCGATGGAAGCCATCGCCGACGCCAAGGCGGAGATTTTCGAAAGCCTGTCCGATGACGGGGTGGCGGTTCTGCCGGCCGATGACGAGTTCAGCGCGCGCCTGGCCGATGCGGTGCGCGCCAGCCGCGCCGGCTTCCTGCTCGATTTCGGCTTCAGCGAACGCGCAGCCGTGCGCGTGGTCTCTCACACGCCTGATGGCGAGGGCGCGGCGGTGCGTTTTGATGTCATGGGCCGCCCGCTCAGCGTGAAGCTGGCCGCCGCAGCGCCGCACCACGCGGTCAATGCCGCTGCGGTGCTGGCGGCGGCGTGCGCAGCCGGTGTCGATACGGCGACAGCCGGGGACGCGATCAGCCGGCAGGCGAGCAGCGCCGGTCGCGGCGCCAGTTTCGAAATTCCCGTCCAGGGCGGCGGGCGCGCGGTCATCATGGATGACAGCTACAACGCCAACCCTGTCTCGATGAACGCCGCCATCGACGCTCTGGCGGCGCGCGCGCCGCAGCGCGGCGGTCGCAGGTTGGCCGTGATCGGGGAGATGCTGGAGCTCGGCCCTCAGGCCGCCGCCTATCATGCTGCACTCGCCAGCCCGCTGAGCGAGGCCGGCGCCCACCGCGTCATCGGCGTTGGCGGGCTGACCGAAGCGCTGATCTCAGCCTTGCCGCAAACCGCCGGAGCACGCTACGCGAACACTCCGGGGGAGGCGTTCGCCATGCTGATTTCAGAGCTGCGCGACGGGGATGTTGTGCTGATCAAGGGCTCCAACGCATCCGGTGTCCATAAAGTCGTCGCGATGCTGCATGAGCATGCCGCCCAAGCGCGTACGGAGGCCTGACAAACGCATGCTTTATTTACTTCTTTCACCTTTCGCCGATCAGTTTCAACTGTTCAATCTGCTCAACTACCTCACCTTCCGCACCGGCGCATCGGTGATGACGGCCTTCGTGATCGCTCTGGTGATCGGCGCGCCCTTCATCCGTTGGCTGAAGGCCAAGGGCGGCGCCCAGCCGATCCGCCAGGATGGTCCTGAGAGCCATGTTCTGACCAAGGCCGGAACGCCCACCATGGGCGGCTTCATCATTCTGGCGGCCCTGCTGATCTCGACGCTGGTCTGGGGCGATCTGTCCAATCCCTATCTGTGGGTGGTGATCTTCGTCACCGCCGGGTTCGGCGCCATCGGCTTCATTGATGACTGGCGCAAGGTGACGCAGAAGAGCTCCGAGGGCCTTTCGGGGCGCGGCAAGCTGGTGCTGCAATTCATCGTCGCGGCGATCGCGGTGGTCTGGATGACGCAGCTTCTGGCCAACGCGCCGGACGTGCCTGCGCACTTTGCGACCTCCGTGGCGGTGCCCTTCTTCAAGGATTTGCTGATCCCGCTTTCCTTCGGCTTCTACCTGTTCGGCATCATCGTTCTGGTCGGCGCATCCAATGCGGTGAACCTGACCGACGGGCTTGATGGCTTGGCCATCGTGCCGGTGATGATCGCCGCCGGCTCGTTCGGCTTCATCGCCTATTTCGTCGGCTCGGCGGTCTATGCCGACTATCTGTTCTTGAACTTCACGCCGGGCACTGGCGAGCTCGCAGTCATTTGCGGCGCCATCATCGGCGCGGGTCTGGGCTTTCTCTGGTACAACGCTCCGCCGGCCATGGTCTTCATGGGAGATACCGGTTCGCTGGCGCTCGGCGGCGCGCTCGGCGCGGTTGCGGTGGCCGTCAAGCACGAGATCGTGCTGGCTATCATTGGCGGTCTGTTCGTGCTGGAGGCGGTATCGGTCTTCGTCCAGGTCGCCAGCTATAAGCTGACCGGAAAGCGCGTTTTCCGCATGGCGCCGATCCACCACCATTTCGAGAAACTCGGCTGGGCCGAACCGACCATCGTTATCCGCTTCTGGATCATCGCGGTGGTGCTCGCCCTGATCGGACTGTCCACCTTGAAGCTGAGATAGGCCATGATTGCGGTGCGCGCATATGAAGGTCGCCGCGTCGCCGTGTTCGGTTTGGGCCGAACCGGACGGGCTGCGGTCAGGGCGCTGCTGGCCGGGGGCGCCAAGGTGTCGGCCTGGGATGACAATGAGGCGACGCGGGCTGCGGCTGAAGCCGACGGCATCGAGCTTGATGATCTGAACCGCCGCGACTGGGGGGATGTCGCCGCGCTGGTGCTGTCGCCCGGCGTGCCGCTGACGCATCCCAAACCCCATCGCATGGTGGAGTTGGCCCGCGCCGTCGATGCGCCGGTCATCGGCGATGTGGAGCTGTTCGCGCGCGAGATCGCCGACATGGACGATGTCCGGGTGATCGGCGTGACCGGCACGAATGGCAAATCCACGACGACGGCCCTCATCGGCCATGTGCTGCGCACGGCGGGGCTCGATGTGCGGGTCGGCGGCAATATCGGCGAAGCGGTTCTGGGGCTCGACCCGCCGCGCCCCGGCGCGGTCTATGTGCTGGAGCTGTCCTCCTATCAGCTGGACCTGACCGAGACGCTGCGCTGCGATGCGGCGGTCTTCCTCAATCTTTCACCGGATCATCTGGACCGGCACGGCTCGCTCGACGGGTATTTCGCCGCCAAGCGGCGCATTTTCGCTGAACGCGGCGAGGGCGATGCGGCCATCATCGGAGTGGACGACACCATCTCCAAACGCCTGATGACCCAGCTGCGCGCGCGCGATCCGGACAATGTCATCGCCATCTCCTCTGGGCGCACGCTCAGCGACGGCGTCTACGGGATCGGCGGCGTGCTTTATGACGCGCTTGAGGGCAAGGCAAAGAAAGTTCTTAAGCTGGCTGAGGCTGCGGCCCTGCCCGGCGATCACAATGCTCAGAACGCGGCGGCCGCCTATGCCGTGGCGCGCCGGTTCGGGGTCGAGGCTGACACCATCGTTGAGGCGCTGAAAAGCTTCCCCGGTCTCGCCCATCGCCAGCAGTTGGTGGCGCGTGTGGGTGCGCTGCGCTTCGTCAATGACAGCAAGGCGACCAATGCAGAATCCGCGGCGCGCTCGCTGGCGAGCTATGACGATGTCTTCTGGATCGCCGGGGGTCTGATCAAGGACGGCGATTACGCGCCGGTGCGCGAGCAGATGAGCCGCGTTCGCAAGGCTTATCTTATCGGCAAGGACGCGAAACGTCTGGCCGGCTCGCTTGGCGGGCACGTCGAGGTCCGGTTCTGCGAGGACATTGAAAAGGCTGCCGCCTTCGCCACGCATGACGCCCTGCAGAGCGGCCTGAAGGCGCCGGTCGTGCTGCTTGCGCCGGCCTGCGCCTCCCAGGACCAGTTCCGCGATTTTGAAGAACGCGGCGAGGCCTTTGCGACAGCGGTGCGCGCGGTGATCGGTCCGCAGCGAAACGGAGATGCGGCATGAGTTTCCTGAACCGCTCCGCTCATGCGCCGGTGCTCTGGCGCGGGCTTGACCGCACCCTGGCCTTCACCGTGCTCATGCTGATCGCGGTCGGACTGACCCTGTCGCTGGCCGCCAGCCCGCCGGCGACCGAGCGCCTGGCGATCTCCGAACCCTTCTACTTCCTCTACCGTCACGGATTCTTCGCGGCTGTGGCGATCGCCATACTGGCCTTCACCTCCGCGCTTTCTGTGCGCGGGGCCCGACGCATGGCCGGTCTGGCGCTGGCCGGCTCCATGCTGGTCATGGCGGCTTTGCCCTTTATCGGTCATGAGGTGAACGGCTCGGCGCGCTGGCTGCGCCTGGGTTCAATGTCGTTGCAGCCGTCCGAGTTTTTCAAGCCGGCCTTTATCGTGGTTCTGGCCTGGCTGTTTTCTGAAGAAAGCCGCGGCGCGCCCGCGCCCGGGCGGCTTATCGGGCTGGGGATCTATCTGTTGGGCGTCGGCCTGCTGATCATCCAGCCGGATTTCGGTCAGACCGTGCTTGTGACGCTGCTTTTCGGCGGACTTCTTTTCGCCGCCGGCCTGCCCTGGCTGTACACGATCGGGCTGGGCGCAGCCGCGCTCGGCGGCGGCGCGCTCGCCTTCTTTGCACTGCCGCATGTGCGCGACCGCATTCTTGACTTCGTCGGTCCTGGCGGGGACCGCATGCAGACCGAAACCGCGCTCGACGCGATATCGCGCGGCGGACTGATGGGCGTGGGGCCCGGCGAGGGTGAGGTCAAACGCCTGCTTCCTGAAGCGCACACCGATTTCGTTTTCGCGGTCGCCGCCGAGGAGTTCGGCCTTCTGGCCTCGCTCGCGATCATCGGGCTTTACGTGATCTTGTTCCTGCGCGCCTGGTCCAGCGTGATGCGGCTCACCGATCATTTCGCGCAACTGGCCACGGCGGGTCTGGCGATGCTGTTCGCGCTCCAGGCGCTGATCAATATCGGCGTCAATCTTAGCCTTATTCCACCCAAAGGCATGACCCTGCCCTTCGTGTCTTACGGGGGCTCCTCCATGCTGGCGCTCGCCTTCGCGGCGGGACTGATGCTGGCGCTGACCCGGCGACGACCGGGCGCCTTCCGCCGGGAGGCGTGAGCGCGTCATGAGTGAAGGACGCTGTCTCATCATCGCTGGCGGAACCGGCGGCCACATGTTTCCGGCCCGCGCCGCCGCTGACGCGCTCTCAGAGCGCGGCTGGACGGTCAGGCTGGCGACCGATGCGCGCGGCGCGCACCATGCGGGCGGGTTTCCCGGCGGTGAGCCGGCGCGGGTCGATGCGGCCACGCCTTTTGTGAAAAATCCGATCCGCATGGCCGGCAATCTTTTGAAACTGGCGCGCGGCGTGGTTCAGGCGCGCGCCCTGATCCGGGATTTCAAGCCCGACGTGGTGGCGGGGTTTGGCGGGTATGTCGCCTATCCGGGCCTGTGGGCGGCGCGGGCTGCGGGCGTGCCTTATGTGCTGCACGAACAGAATGCGGTGCTGGGCCGGGTCAATCGGGTCTTCGCACGCAGCGCTTTCGCCGTGGCGTCCGGATTTGAGCGCTTGGACCGACTGCCCGCCGACGCGCGCCATGAAGTTACGGGAAATCCGGTGCGTGAAGCGATCCGCGCTGCGTGCGGTCACGCCTACGCCGCGCCCTCAGCCGATGGCCCGATCGAGCTTCTGGTGATCGGCGGCAGCCTTGGCGCCCGCATCCTGTCTGAAGGCGTGCCCGAAGCAGTCGCAGCCCTGCCTGAGCCTTTGCGCAACCGCATGCGCGTCACCCAGCAGACCCGCGAGGAATCGCTTCAGCGCGCCCGCGAGCTCTACGCCGCTGCCGGCGTGGAGGCGGTGTGCGAACCCTTCTTTGAGGATATCGGCGCGCTCTATGCCGGAGCGCATCTTGTGATCGGGCGGGCAGGCGCTTCCAGCGTGGCCGAGCTCGCCGTCACCGGACGGCCCTCCATACTGATCCCGTTGGCCATCGCGATGGACGATCATCAGACCGGCAACGCTGCGGCTCTGGTGGACGCGGGCGCGGCAGATGTCATCGCAGAGCCTGATTTCGCCCCGCAATTGCTGTCAGCGCGCCTTGAAACCGTCCTGACCGACGGGGAAGCTCTGGCCCGTCGCGCGCAGGCCGCGCGCGATGTCGGGCGCGCGCAGGCTCATGACGCGCTCGCTGATCTGATCGAGGCCGCCGCCGACTAGGAGCGCCCATGCCGCCGAAGACCATCAACATGGCCGTGGGGCCGATTCATTTCGTCGGTATTGGCGGGATCGGGATGAGCGGAATCGCCGAGGTGATGCTCAATCTCGGCTATCAGGTCACCGGCTCCGACATCAAGCAAAGCGCCAATGTGGCGCGTTTGCGCGAGCGCGGCGCGATCATCCATATCGGCCACGCAGCCGAGAATATCGACGGAGCCGGCGCTCTGGTGGTGTCCACGGCGGTCAAGCCGGATAATCCTGAGCTGGTCGCGGCGCGCGCGAGCCGTATTCCGGTCGTGCGCCGGGCGGAGATGCTGGCCGAACTGATGCGGTTGAAATATGCGGTCGCGGTCGGCGGCACGCACGGCAAGACCACGACCACCTCGCTGGTCGCCGCCCTGATGGACGGCGCCGGGTTTGATCCCACCGTAATCAATGGCGGGATCATTTCCGCCTACGGCTCGAACGCGAAAATGGGCGCGGGCGAATGGATGGTGGTCGAAGCCGATGAAAGCGACGGCTCTTTTCTGAAGCTGCGCGGCGCGGTCGCCATCATCACCAATATCGACCCTGAACATCTGGAGCATTACGGCGATTTCGACACGCTGCGCCGGGCCTTCTTCACCTTCGTGGAGAACCTGCCCTTCTATGGGTTCGCGGCCCTGTGCACCGACCATCCCGAGGTCCAGGCGCTGGCCGCGCGAATCGAGGATCGCCGGGTGATCACCTATGGCTTCAACCCGCAGGCGGAAGTGCGCGCGGAGAACCTGACCATCACGCCGAAAGGCGCGAGCTTTGATGTCGTCTTCCAGCCGGTCGGCGGCGAGGCGAGACGCTGGGAGCAGTTTTTCCTGCCCATGCTCGGCGAGCACAATGTGCAGAACGCGATCGGCGCCCTCGCGGTGGCTGAAGCGCTGGGCGCAGGCGAGGACGACGCGCGCAAGGCGCTATCCGGCTTTGGCGGCGTGAAGCGCCGCTTCACAGTGGTGGGCGAGGCGAACGGGGTCACCGTGGTTGATGATTACGGTCATCACCCGGTGGAGATCGCCGCCGTGCTGAAAGCCGCCCGTCAGGCCGCCGGCGACGGGCGCGTGCTCGCCGTGGTCCAGCCGCACCGCTATTCACGCCTCCAGGCGCTGTTTGAGGATTTCTGCACCTGTTTCAATGATGCCGACAGCGTTCTCGTCGCCGACGTGTTCGCCGCCGGCGAGGCGTCCATTGAGTGCGCGGATCAGGCCGGGCTGGTGGCGGGCCTGCAGCGTCACGGTCATCGCGACGCCGCGCCGACGACGCGCGAAAGCCTGGCCGGCGACCTTCTGAAACGCTGTGAACCGGGCGATCTCGTCGTGTGTCTGGGCGCTGGCGACATCACCGCCTGGGCGGCTGAGCTGCCCGGCCGACTGGAGGCGAACGGGTGAGCCTGCTCGAACAATTGCCCCCGGTGCGCGGCCGATTGATTGAGAACGCGGCGCTGGCGGATATCACATGGCTGCGCGTGGGCGGTCCGGCGGATGTCGTGTTCATGCCTGCGGATGAGGCCGATCTGGCGCACTTTCTGTCTGAAACGCCGAGCGATATCCCGGTCCATGTGCTCGGCGCCGGGTCCAACACGCTGGCGCGTGATGGCGGGGTGAGGGGGGTGGTGGTCAAGCTGGGGCCCGCCTTTGCGAAAACCGAAGCGCTTGAGGGTTCAAGACTGCGCGCCGGGGCCGCGACGCTCGACAAGCAGGCGGCCAAGGCCGCCGCCAAGGCCGGCCTTGGCGGGCTTGAGTTCTATGTCGGCGTGCCGGGAACGATTGGCGGCGCGCTGCGCATGAATGCCGGCTGCTACGGAACCGAAACGAAGGATGTGCTGGTTGAGGCCGTGGCGCTGGACCGGCGCGGGCGGCGGATCGTCGCGCCGGCGGACGAGCTGAACTACGCCTACCGCGCCTGCGGCGCGCCTTCAGACTGGATTTTCACCGAGGCGGTGTTTCAGGGCGAAGCGGGCGAGGCGAGCGAGATCGAAGCGCGCATGAACGAGATCACCGCCCGGCGCGAGCAGACCCAGCCGATCCGCGAGAAAACCTCCGGCTCGACCTTCAAGAACCCGGACCTGCAAGCCTCCGGCGGGCTTTCCGCCTGGCAGCTTGTGGACAAGGTCGGCGGTCGTGGGCGGCGCGTTGGCGGGGCGCGCTTTTCCGAGCTGCACGCCAATTTCCTGATCAATGACGGCACGGCCACCGCGAGCGATCTGGAGACGCTGGTGGAGGGCGTCAGCGCCGACATCCTCCGCGAGACCGGGATTGAGATGGAATGGGAGGTTAAGCGTCTGGGGGAGAAGCCGCGATGAGCCGCATCGCCGTCCTGCTCGGCGGGCTGAGCCCGGAGCGCGAGGTTTCGCTGGTCTCAGGCCGTGAGTGCGCCCAGGCGCTGGCGAGCCGCGGCCATGAAATCTGCGAGATCGATCCGTCCGACGCGCACTGGCCGGAACAGATCAAGGCCTTCGCGCCGGATCTGGCGTTTAATGCGCTGCATGGGCTGTGGGGCGAGGATGGCCGCATTCAGGGCGTGCTGGAATATCTGCGCGTGCCCTACACCCATTCCGGCGTGATGGCGTCAGCATTGGCGATGGACAAACAGCGCGCCAAGGCGGTGTTGCGAAGCGCCGGGCTGCAATGTCCTGAAGGCGTCATCGCCGACCGGTTCGCAGTCGCGCGCGCGCATGTGATGAAGCCGCCCTATGTCGCCAAGCCGAACGATCAGGGCTCCTCGGTCGGGGTGGTGATCGTACCGGAAGGCGCGAACCGACCGCCGGCGGTGCTCGGCTCCAGCGACTGGCCGTATGGTGATGAGGTGCTCGTCGAGCGCTATATTCCCGGCCGTGAGCTGACGGTCGCCGTAATGCATGACCGTGCGCTCACCGTCACCGAGATCGTGCCGAAGACGGCCTTCTACGATTATGAAGCCAAATACGCCGATGGCGGTTCGGCGCATCGCTTGCCCGCCGATCTGCCCCGAACCGTCCTCGAAGCCGCGATGGGTCAGGCGCTTCTGGCGCACCAGGCGCTGGGCTGCCGCGGGCTCTCGCGCACCGATTTTCGCTGGCATGAAGCTGAAGACGATGGAAACGGCTCTGCGCTGTGGTTACTGGAAATTAACACCCAACCGGGCATGACTCCGACATCGCTCGCGCCTGAACAGGCGGCGTATTGCGGGATCGACTTTCCCGATCTCGTCGAGTGGATGGCGGAGGACGCGTCGTGTCAGAGGTGAGACGCGCGCGCGCGGATCGCGGATCAAAAAGCGGTAAACGCAAATCCGGACGCGGCGCGGCAAAATCGGCAAGTGCGCCCCAGCACAGGGCCAGCCGCTGGCTCGCGGCGCAGATGCGCGCGGTTCGCTATGGAACCGTCAATCTGTTGCGTCTGGCCGGATTTGCATTCGTCGGCCTGGTCATCGCCGCGCTGGGACTGACGCTCGCGCTTGGCCGTTTCGATGATTTTCAGGCCTACGCCTATAACGCGTTTGATCAGCGCCTGGCCGACGCTGGGATGGCGCCGCGTATTGTTGATCTGGTCGGCGCGGAGCATGTCGACGCCCAGACCATCGCCTTCGCCATTGATGCTGATCCGGGGCGCAGCCTCATGGCCATCGACCCGCACGCGGCGCGTGCGAATGTGGAAGCGCTGGGCTGGGTTGAAACCGCGAGCGTGTCGCGCCTGTGGCCGGACCGTGTCTCGGTGGTGGTGACCGAACGCGAACCTTTCGCGCTCTGGCAGCTTGATGGCGCGTTCCGTGTCATCGACCGCTCCGGGGTGGTGATCGAGCCGGCGCAGGCCGTCGACTATGCCGATCTGCCCCGTGTCGTGGGCGAGGGCGCCGCCGAACATGCGAGCGCCATCCTGTCCCTGGTGGCGCGCCAGCCTGAAATCGCAGCCCTGACCACTCACGCGGTGCGCGTCGGGGAACGGCGCTGGAATCTCCGCCTGGAGGCTGGCGGCGATATTCTGCTGCCGGAAGACGATCCGGCTTCGGCGCTGGCGACGATCGCGGCGCTGCATGAAGATCGCGGTGTTCTGCATCTGGATGCGGCCGCCTTTGACATCCGCACCGATGGCCGCCTCGTGATCCGCGCCTGGCCGGACCGGGCTGAAGCGGCTCGCGGCGAACGGGAGGCCTAGGCGATGTTTGGTCTGTTCGATCGGTCCGACGCCCCGCCGGCGGAGAAGTCCGGCAAGGCCCCGTCGGTTTTCGCAGCGCTGGATATCGGCGCTACGAAGATCGCCTGTTTCATCGTCAAGACCGAGCAAACGGTCGTCGGTCCGCGCCCGCGCGTCATCGGCGTCGCGCATCAGCCCAGCCGGGGCATTCGCGCCGGCAAGGTCACCGACATGGACGCCGCTTCGCGCGCAGTGAAAGGCGCGATCGAGCACGCCGAGCGCATGGCAAAGACGGCGCTGACTGAAGTCATCCTGGTCACGACAGCCGGCGCGCCGGCCTCCTCGCGGGTGCAGATCGAGGCGCCGCTCAGCCAGGCGCGCGAAGTGTCCGACCGGGATTTGCGGCGCGCGCTGAGCGCTGGCCTGCAGGAGTTTTTTCAGCCGGGGCGGGTCATGCTGCACGCCATTCCGGTCAGCTGGCGGGTCGATGACCATCGCGGAGTGAAGGATCCGCGCGGCATGTACGGCCGCGAGCTGGGTCTGGACCTGCACGTCATCACCGCAGCGGCGGACCCGTTGCGCAATCTGGCCACCTGTATCGAGCGCTGCCATATCGGCGTGGCCGGCGTTGTCGCCACACCCTATGCCAGCGGGCTGGCGGTGCTGACGCCTGATGAAATGAGCCTTGGCGCGCTGGTGGTCGATATGGGCGCGAACGCCACCTCCGTGGGCGTGTTCTCAGAAGACGGTCTGGTGCATGTCGACAGCCTGCCGCTGGGCGGCGCCCATGTGACGACCGATATCGCGCGCGGCCTGTCCACGCCGCCGGGGGCGGCTGAGCGCATCAAGGCGCTCTATGGCTGCGCGCTCGACAGCCCTGACGATGACCGGGTGATGATCGAGGCGCCGCCCGTGGCCGGGGAAACCGGCGCCACGATGAGCCAGCATCCGCGCGCCATGCTCAATTCCATCATCCGGCCCCGGCTGGAGGAAATCTTCGAGCTGGCCCGCGATCGGTTGCGCGCAGCCGATATGGATGCCGTCAGCGGTCGCCGCATGGTGTTGACCGGCGGCGCCTGCCAGCTGCCGGGCACGGCGGAGCTGGCCTCGCGCGTGTTTGGCAAGCAGGCGCGTCTGGGCCGACCGGAAACGTTGAACGGGCTAGGCGACCTGGTGTCGGGGCCGGCCTTTTCCGCTTGTGCCGGCGCGATCCTGCGCGAAAGCCAGGGCGCGGCTGAAGCCATCAACGGCGCACCGAGCTTTGCTGCGGCGCCGGGCCTGCCTCATGCCGGCGGCGAACGCGGCCCGCGCGCCGTGCTACGCTGGTTCGCGGAGAGCTTCTAACGCGCCGCGACAGCGTAGTTCATTGTTTGTTCTGCAAAATAATCGTTGCTTTGCGTGTGCAGGTTTAACCCGCGCTTAAGCAAGGCCGGGCAATCTTACGGACTACAATTGATTAACCTTGACGCGCCTTAAGGAAGCATCGCGCCCATGGCCCTGAACATCACCATGCCTGAGACCACCGAGCTGAAGCCGCGCATTCTGGTGTTTGGCGTGGGCGGCGCCGGCGGCAATGGCGTCAACAATATGATCGATGCCCAGCTTGAGGGCGTCGATTTTGTCGTGGCCAACACCGATGCGCAGGCGCTGCAGCGCTCCAAGACCGAGCGCCGGGTGCAGCTGGGCGCGTCCATCACCGAAGGCCTGGGCGCGGGCGCGCGGCCGGAGATCGGTCAGCAGTCGGCTGAGGACTCCATCGCTGAAATCCTGGAGCATCTGCAGGGCGTGCACATGTGCTTCATCACCGCCGGCATGGGCGGCGGCACGGGCACGGGCGCGGCGCCGGTGATCGCGCGCGCGGCGCGAGAGCAGAACATTCTCACCGTCGGGGTCGTCACCAAGCCGTTCCATTTCGAGGGCTCGCGCCGCATGCGCATCGCCGATAGCGGCATTGAAGCGCTGCAGGAACATGTCGATACGCTGATCGTCATCCCGAACCAGAATCTGTTCCGCATCGCGACGGAGAAGACCACCTTTGCTGAAGCCTTCGGCATGGCCGATCAGGTTCTGCATTCCGGCGTGCGCGGCATTACCGATCTGATGGTCATGCCCGGGCTGATCAATCTTGATTTCGCCGATGTGCGCACCGTGATGAACGAGATGGGCAAGGCGATGATGGGCACCGGTGAGGCCTCCGGCGAGCGCCGCTCGGTGGAAGCTGCTCATGCTGCGATCAACAACCCGCTGCTGGACGATGTCTCGCTGAAAGGCGCGCGCGGGGTATTGATCAACATCACCGGCGGTATGGACATGACGCTGTACGAGGTTGACGAGGCGGCCAACGAGATCCGCAACGAGGTCGATCCGGACGCCAACATCATCGTCGGCTCCACCTTCGATGAAAGCCTGGAAGGCTCGGTGCGCGTGTCCGTCGTGGCCACCGGCATCGATGCGGAAGCCGACGCGATCAATCCGCGCAACGCCAACCCGAACGTGATGACGGCGTCGAAGGCGCGCGAGGCCCTGCGCTCGCCGCAGCGCGAGACCGTCACACCGATCGTGCGCCGCCGCGTTGAAGCCGCCATGGCGCCGACCGATGAGCGAATTGCGGCGAGCGCCAGCGCCGCGGCGCCTCAGCCTGTCTCCACCGAGGCGGTTGCGCGCTCGCTGGATGCCGCGCCTGAGCCTGAGCCGGAAATGGATGCCCATCACGAGACCGTCGCTGACGCATCGATGCCGTCAGCCGGCGACATGCTGTCCGGCCCGGCGGCCAAGCCAGCCGTTCTGCGTGTCCAGGAGCGTCTTGCTGAAGCCGCACCGGATTTGCGTTCCGCGTCTTCTGCAGAGGTTCGCACCCCTGTTCGCGCCGAGGCCGAGCCCCCGCGCCGAGGCCTGTCCATCTTTGGCCGTCGCAAGAGCGCCAAGCCTGAACCGGCCGCACAGGCGCCTGAGCCGGCGCCCGCACCCATCCCGGCTCCTGCACAGACGCGCGCCGCGCCTGCACCCGCCACCGCGGCGCCGGATGCGCAATCGCCCGATCTTTTCGGTGGCGAGTTCGACGAGTCGGAGCTGGAAATCCCAGCCTTCCTGCGTCGTCAGGCCAATTAGTCATACCTTCTGGAAGACCCCGAAAGCCGGCCGGCCTGTCGGCCTGACTGACGCTGAAGCGTCCAATGTCAGGCGCCCGGCTTTGACCGGGTGAGGGCGCGGCTGTTCGCACATGCGGCAAGTCATTTTAACCATGACGGTTTTGCGTAACACGCCGCAACAATCATTTAATTGCGTTGACCATAAGCCTCGCTAGCGTGTTCAGCCTGAAGAGGGGCGTGTTAACGGCTGATCGAAGCCGAAACGCGAAGCACAACGAGGCTGCGGGATGATTCAACGCACGACTTTGACTTCGGCGGCGGTTTGCGCGGGCGTCGGCCTGCATTCCGGTGCGCGCGTGCGCATGGTCATGAAGCCGGCTCCGGTCGGCGCCGGCATCGTCTTCGAACGCAGCGACCTTGAGCTGGACGACTGCATGATTGCCGCGCGCTGGGATCAGGTGCGCTCCACGGATCTGGGCACCACGCTTATCAATGAGGCGGGCGCCTCAGTGGCCACGGTTGAGCATTTCATGGCGGCGCTGGCCGGGCTGGGCGTTGATGATGTCATCGTTGAGCTGGACGGGCCGGAAGTGCCGGCCATGGACGGCTCCTCCAAACCCTTTGTGGATTTGCTGCTGCGCGCGGGCCTGACCCAAAGCGCCGCGCCGCGCCGCGCCGTTCAGGTCCTGCGTCCGGTCTGCGTTGAGGAAGGCGGCCGGCGCGCGGAACTGCTTCCCGCGCTGAACGGCGTGATTGATGTCGAGATCGATTTCGATGATCCCGCGATCGGACGTCAGAGCTTCGCCTTCGACGTCAGCCCTCAGGCCTTCATGGACCTTGTCGCTCCGGCGCGCACCTTCGGCTTCCGGCGTGATTACGACAAGCTGGTCTCGATGGGGCTGGCGCGCGGCGGCTCGATGGATAATGCCATCGTCATTGAAGACGATGGCGTGGCGAACCCGGAAGGTCTGCGTTTCGCTGACGAGTTCGTGCGTCATAAGGCGCTGGATGCGCTGGGCGATCTGTATCTCGCCGGTCTGCCGATCCTGGGCCTTTACAAGGCGCTGCGCCCTGGCCATGGCCTGAATAACCGCATGCTGCGGGCGCTGTTCGCCGACGAGGCGAACTACAAGATCGTGTCCATGCGCGAGACGGCGGCAACGACCCGTCAGGCCGTTCGCGGCTGATCGAAACCGCCTTCAAAGCGCTGCTGCTGATGCGGCGCTTTAAAGCTGGCGGTCTATCGGATAAAACCGTGCCGATTGATGATCCCGACCGGGCGACTTGATGAGTCGCCCTTGAGCTTCACCGGACGCGTCCATGACCCTGATTGCCCGCGCCTTCGTCTTTTTGTTTGTCGCTGCGACGCTCTCGGCCTGCGCCGGTGATCGCCGTCCGGAGCTCGCCTATCAGGAGCGACCGGTGGAGGCGCTCTACAATGAAGGCTTTGAGCAAATGCAGCGCCGTGATTTCACGCGCGCGGCGTTGTTTTTCGACGAAGTTGAACGTCAGCACCCCTTCTCCGAGTGGGCGCGGCGTTCGATGCTGATGGCGGCCTTCGCGAACTACCAGTCCAACCGGTATTCAGAAGCGATTTCCGATGCTGAGCGCTTCATCGCCCTGCACCCGGGCAATGCCAACGCGCCTTACGCCTATTATCTCATCGCGATCAGCCATTATGAGCAGATTTTCGATGTTGGCCGGGATCAGTCCAACACCGCCCGCGCGCTGAACTCGCTGCAGCAGGTCGTACGCCGCTTCCCGGACACGCCTTATGCTCAGGATGCGCGGTTGAAGATCGACATGACGCGTGATCACCTGGCTGGCAAGGAAATGGATGTCGGGCGCTGGTATCTGCGCAACGGCTATTATCTGGCCGCAGTCAATCGCTTCCAGAATGTGATCGAGGAATATCAGACCACCAATCACACCCCTGAGGCCCTGCACCGCGTGGTGGAGGCTTATGTAGCGCTGGGCGTGGATTTCGAGGCGGTTCAGGTGGCTTCGGTACTGGGGTATAACTTCCCTGGCTCGAGCTGGTATTCGGACAGCTACCGTCTGTTGACCTCGCGCGGGATTGATCTTCCCGACCAGCGTATCGAGGAGGCCGATCCAAGCCTGTGGCGGCGCGCCATGGACCGGGTGTTCGGCTAACCGGCGGAGTTCGGCCACGGGCATGCTGTCAGCCCTTTCCATTCGCGACATCGTTCTCATCGATACGCTCGATCTGGAATTTAACGGCGGTCTGAGCGCGCTGACCGGTGAGACCGGGGCGGGCAAATCCATTCTACTGGGCGCTCTGGCGCTGGCCTGCGGCGATCGGGCGGACCGGGCGAAGGTGCGCGCCGGCGCTGCGCAGGGCTCGGCTGCGGCTGTGTTCGATCTGAGCGTTTCGCACCCGGCCTGGCCGCTGCTGGACGAGGCCGGAGTGGAGGCCGAGCCCGGAGAGACCCTGATCCTGCGCCGCACGGTGACAGCCGATGGTCGCTCGCGCGCCCACATCAATGATCAACCGGCCTCGGTCGGGCTCCTGCGTTCGCTGGGCGCGGTGCTGGTTGAGATTCACGGCCAGCACGACGGGCGCGGCCTGCTCGATCCGAAAACCCACCGCGGGCTGCTGGACGCCCATGCGCGCAACGCCTCGCAGCGAATGGCCGTCACCGAGGCCTGGCGGATGCTGGCCGAAGCGCGCCAGCGGCTGGAGGATCTCACCGCAGCGCGTGATCGTTCGGCTGAAGAGGAGGGCTTTCTTCGCCATGCGGTCGAAGAGCTGGATGCGCTCCAGCCAGGGACCGGTGAAGAAGGCTCGCTGGCTGAGGAACGCAAATTCCTTCAGCAGGCTGAACGTGCGCTGGAGGACCTGCAGGACGCCCAGTCCGCCCTGGGCGGCGATCAGGGGCTCGGTTCCCGGCTCAATTCAGCTCTGCGCGGGCTGGAGCGTGTGCGCGACGCGCTCGGCGCCGAAGACGGCGATACGACGGCGCATGACGGGCCCACGACCACAGCCCAGGCGGCCTTGCGCGCCGTTGAGCGCGCCGCCGGCGCTTTGGACCGGGCGCTGATCGAGTTCAATGAAGCCGAAGATGCGCTGACCGAGGCGGGGCGGGCCTTTGTGGTGGAGCCCGGTCGGTTGGAGCAGGTCGAAGAGCGGCTTTTTGCATTGCGCGCGGCGGCTCGAAAACATGAAACCGAGGTCGACCAGCTGGCGGCGCTTCGCAGTACGCTGGCTGAGCGTCTTGATGCAATCGAAAATGCCGATGACCGGGTGCGCGAGGCTGCAGCCGCTCTGGCTGCGGTGGAGGCCGATTATGCCCGGTCCGCCGACGCGCTCACCGCAACGCGGGTTAAGGCCGCCGACGCGCTCGCCCGGTCTGTGATGACGGAGCTCGCGCCGTTGAAGCTGGATAAGGCGCAGTTTCGTGTCGCGGTGCAGACCGACGAGGCGCGCGCTGGCCCGCACGGGTGCGATCAGGTCTTTTTCGAGGTCTCCACCAATCCCGGCACGCCTTTCGGTCCGCTGGACAAGATCGCTTCGGGCGGCGAGCTGTCGCGTTTCGGCCTGGCGCTGAAAGTGTGTCTCGCCGCCGATGAGGATGGCCGGGTCCTCATATTTGATGAGGTTGATCAGGGCGTTGGCGGGGCTGTCGCCGATGCGGTGGGCGCGCGACTTCTGCGTCTGGCCGAGGGCGGGCAGACGTTGGTTGTCACCCACTCCCCGCAGGTCGCCGCGCGGGCCGACCACCATATGAAGATTGAGAAAAGCGCTGAATCGGACAGTATGAGAACGAACGTGCGTTCGCTTGATTCAGGTGAGCGCCGCGAGGAAATCGCGCGCATGCTTTCCGGCGCTGAGATCACCGAAGCCGCGCGCGCCGCAGCCGATCAGTTGATGAACCGATGACGCCCGCCCTGAAAGACCCGGCTGCGCTCACCGAAGAAGAGGCGCGCACCGAGCTAGACCGCTTAGCCAAGGAAATCGCGCGCCATGATGCGGCCTATTACCAGGATGATGCGCCGAAGATTTCCGATGCTGCATATGATGCGCTGCGCACCCGGAACACCGAGATTGAGGCGCGCTTTCCCAACCTGAAACGCGCGGACAGCCCGAACGAACGCATCGGCGCGAAACCGGCCGGCAAGTTCGGCGAGGTGCGTCACGCCGTGCCGATGCTGTCGCTCTCCAACGCGTTTGATGAAGGCGATGTTCGCGATTTCGTCGCCCGCGTCCGGCGTTTCCTGAACATTGCCGAACATGAGGCGCTGGTCTTCACCGCCGAGCCGAAGATTGACGGTCTTTCCGCCAGTCTGCGCTATGAGCAGGGCCGGTTGGTCGTTGGCGCGACGCGCGGGGACGGCGCGACCGGCGAGGACGTCACTGAGAATTTGCGTACGGTGCAGGACATTCCTGAAACCCTGCCCGACGGCGCGCCAGACATCGTGGAGGTGCGCGGCGAGGTCTATCTCAGCCACGCCGACTTCGCTGAGCTGAACGCCGCGCAGGAGCAAGCCGGTAAACCGGCCTACAAGAATCCGCGCAACGCCGCAGCCGGCAGCCTGCGCCAGATCAACCCGCAGATCACCGCCAGCCGTCCGCTGCGCTTTTTCGCCTATGCCTGGGGTGAGGTCTCCGAACCTCTGGCGGGGACGCAATATGAAGCGGTTCAACGCCTGAAGGCGCTCGGCTTCACCACCAATGGAGATATGAAACGGGCGGGCGACGCCGCCGCGCTGATGGATATCTATCGCGATCTCGACGCGCGCCGGGCGAGCCTTGGCTATGATATTGACGGTGTGGTCTACAAGGTGGACCGGCTCGACCTGCAGGCCCGGCTCGGCTTCGTCAGTCGCGCCCCGCGCTGGGCGGTCGCGCATAAATTCTCGCCGGAACAGGCGGTCACCGTCTTGAAGGATATCGAGATCCAGGTCGGCCGCACCGGCGCGCTCACCCCGGTGGCCAAGCTTGAACCGGTCACCGTCGGCGGGGTCGTTGTGTCCAACGCCACCCTGCACAATGAAGACGAGATCGCGCGCAAGGATGTCCGCGTCGGCGATACGGTCGTTGTTCAGCGCGCCGGGGATGTCATCCCGCAGATCGTTCAGGCGATACCTGAAAAACGCCCCGCTGATGCTGAACCGTTCCAGTTTCCGAAGACCTGTCCATGCCCGCTCACCACGTCGGCCGAGCGAGAGATCAATCCGCGCACCGGCGAGGTCTCTGTCGTTCGCCGCTGCACTGGCGAGTTCGCCTGCCCCTTCCAGCGCAAGGAGCACCTGAAGCATTTCGTCGCGCGCAAGGCATTCGACATTGAAGGCCTGGGCGAAAAGCAGATCGAGGCGTTCTACGAGGAAGGCGCGGTGACAGAGCCGGCCGATATTTTCACGCTGGCGAAGCGCGATGAGGCGGGCGAAATCATCCCGCCCATCGCTGAGCGGGAGGGCTGGGGCGAAAAATCAGCCGCCAACCTGTTCAGCGCCATCGAAGCGCGGCGCACCATTGCGCTCGCCCGCTTCATCAATGCGCTCGGCGTTCGCCATGTCGGCGAGGAAACCTCGCGGCTTCTGGCGCGCACCTATTCAAGCTGGACGGCGTTTCGCGACGCCGCCGAGGCGGCGGTTGAGGATGGCGAGGCGCGCGAAGCCATGTTGTCGATTGACGGCATGGGCGAGACGGCCGTTGACGCCATCGCCCGCTTCTTCAAGGAGGCGCATAATCGCGCTGCACTGGATCGTCTGGTGGCGCAGGTCGACATCGAGGACGCTGAAGCGGTGGCCGCCGATACACCGGTCGCCGGCAAGACGGTCGTCTTCACCGGCGCGCTGGGGCGCTTCACCCGTGATGAAGCCAAGGCGCGTGCGCAGAGCCTCGGCGCCAGGGTCGCCGGTTCGGTGTCGGGCAAGACCGATTATCTCGTCGCCGGGCCGGGCGCGGGCTCGAAGCTGAAAAAGGCCGCTGAGCTCGGCGTCGCGGTTCTCACCGAAGACGAGTGGTTGGCGCTGATCGAAGGCTAAGCGGGTTAAGGCGTCGCCCCGTAAAACGGTTCGCACGCCTGCATCAGCCATTCGACCGGCTCGCCATCCAGGAGCGGCAGGACGCGCTTGCGCACCTCGGCGTGATAGGCGTCGAGCCACGCCAACTCCTCGCTGGTCAGCAGATGGGTGTCGATCAGCTTGCGGTGGATCGGCGCCATGGTCAGGGTTTCAAAGCCGAGCATGTCGCGTTCGCCGTCCCGGACCGGCGCAGCCGGCGTGACCACTTGCAGGTTCTCGATCCGGATGCCGTAAGAGCCGGTCTTATAGTAGCCGGGTTCGTTCGATACGATCATGCCCGGCTCCAGGGCGACCGTGTTGCTGGCCTTGGCGATGCGCTGGGGGCCCTCATGGACGCCGAGATAGCTGCCCACGCCGTGCCCGGTGCCGTGATCATAGTCGAGCCCGGCCCGCCAGAGCGGCAGACGCGCCAATGCATCCAGCTGAGATCCGCTGACGCCGACCGGAAAGCGCACGGCCGACAACGCGATATGGCCTTTCAGCACCAGGGTGAAGTGCCGGCGCATCTCCGCGGTCGGCTCCCCGATGGGAATTGTACGCGTGATGTCGGTCGTGCCGTCGGCGTACTGGCCGCCGGAATCAACCAGATAGAGCGACCCGGTTTCAAGCTTGCGCACCGTGTCGGTATTCACCCGGTAGTGAACCACCGCCCCGTTCGGGCCGGCGCCTGAAATCGTCTCAAACGAGATGTCGCGCAATTGCGGACTCTGGCGGCGGAAGTGTTCCAGCCGCGTGGCGGCTTCAATCTCGTCGATCGCGCCGGACTGGGCTTCGGTGTCCAGCCAGTGCAGAAAGCGCACAATGGCCGCCCCGTCGCGGATATGCGCCTGGCGGGCGCCTTCGATCTCCACCTCGTTCTTGCAGGCCTTTGGAAGGGCGACCGGATCGCGCTGGCGTTTGATCGTCGCGCCTCCGGCATCCAGCTTCTGGAACACCCAGACCGACGCGGTGGCCGGGTCCGCGATCACGGTCTTGCCGGACAGGCCGGTCAGCGCGTCTTCGAACTCCGCTTCAGGGCGGATCGCCACCTCATTGCCAAGATGGCTGCGGGCCGCATCGGTCAGCTTGGCTTCATGGATGAACAGGCTCGCCTTGCCGTCCGCGTCGATCAAGGCCGAGGACAGGGGCAGGGGGGTGCAGGCGACATCTCCGCCGCGCAGATTGAACAGCCAGGCGATGGAGGCCGGGTCCGTGACCACCGCGTGATCGGCGCCGGCCTGGCTCACCGCCCTGGCGATGCGTGCGCGCTTGTCGCCATGGGCTTCGCCGGAAAACTCGATGGGGTGGGGGTGAACCGCCGCGCTGGGCGCGGGCGGGCGGTCGGACCAGGCGGTATCGACCGGGTGCGGGTCAACCCCGACGAGTTCAGCGCCCGCCGCATCGGCGGCCATCTGCAGATGGCCCAGCGCATCAGGCGAATGCAGGCGCGGATCATATCCGATCTTCTCGCCGGATTTCGCATTGGCGCGAAGCCAGCCATGCGCGCCGGTCTCGACAAGATCGGCGATCTCGAACAGCTCTGTATCCACCTGATCGCGGACCTGAAGGGTGTAGCGGCCATCCACCAGAACGACCGCGCGGTCCGCCATCACCACCGCCGCGCCCGCAGAGCCGGTGAAGCCGGTCGCCCAGGACAGACGTTCGGCGTTGGCCGGCAGGTATTCATTATTGTACTCGTCCTCGTGCGGGATGATCACCCCGTCAAGGCCGGCCGCCTTCAGCGCATCACGCAGCCTGGGCAGGTTCTCGCGGCCCCATTGCGGGCCGCCTTTCACGTCGTAGGTCTGGAAAAGCTGGGTCATGGCGCGACGCTAGAGCGCGCGGGCGCGTCGATCAATCGCTGAGCGGCCACCACTGCACACAATGCATATCGGCCATGCAAGGGCGGCGCTTCACAAAACGGTCACGCGCCGCGATATCTCTCATCAGAGCTTGAGGTCGAACCACCATGTTCCACGCCAATGATCATCTGCGCCTGATGGGCTGCGACGCGATCCCCTCATCGCTGCAACGCCGCGAGCGCGCCGGGCTTCGGTCCGAACCGCGATCATTCGACTGGAACGGCGTGTTCGAACGCGCCGGGCTCTACGCTGTGATCCGCCGCCGCTAAGGCCTGCGGAACAGCCCTCTCGCCCTGGCCGCGCCGACCTTTGCGCAGCCCCCCCATACCGCGCATCGCCCCCATCACGGCGCGCCAGGGTGAGAGCCTTTTTCTCAGCAGCACGATTCCGCCGCCGCCGTGTCAGCGGTCGTTTCATCCGCGATGCGCGCGCGATCGCGTTCGCCATCGCCGTATTCGGCGGTTCGCCCAAAGCTCTGGAAGGTCTCCCACGCCACCCCGTCCGGGTCGCGCGTCCAGGTCTTTGACGATTGCGCGTAGCAGCACTGAACTTCCGGCTGGTCGAGCAGGGGCTCGCCCGCCGCCACGAGCGCCGCGCGAAGATCAGCCAACTCTTCGCTGGTTTCCGCCTCCACGCCGACATGATCGACGCCCTTGATCCCGCCATGGGTGGACAGGGACAGATTCACGCGCGGATCATCCAGCATCCACTTCGCGTAATCCTCCTCCAGAACGCTGGGCCTGGCGCCGAAGAGGGTAGAGTAGAACGCCACTGAACGCTGAAGGTCAGAGACGGTGAGGGCGAGGTGAAACCGTTTCATGCGCAGGCTCCTTCGGTTTGAGAGGTAAGCGCGCCTGCACAGCAGTCTTCCATCAGAAAGCTGATCAGCGCGCTCATGGCGGTGAAGTTCGCCGAGTAGATGACATTGCGCCCCGAACGCCGTGCGCAAATCAGGTCTGCGCGGCTCAAGATGGCGAGATTGGTGGAACAGGTGTTCTGGCGCAGTGCGAGTTGCTCGGCGATTGCACCGGCCGGCATCCCATCGGCTCCGGCACGCACCAGCAGTCGGAAGATCTCCATGCGGCTCTCCTGAGCCAGCGCGTCAAGTGTCGAAAGGGCGCTTTTCATATCCATAAATCGAGAAAACCAGATATGTCGACTTGAATCAAGCGCCAGCGACTCACGCGCCTTCCGGCGCCTCTCAGTCCGCTCAACCGGCGCGGAAGCTTAAGATCACCCAGCCATCCAGGCTGTCGCGTTCGAGCAGGGTCAGGTCTTCAGCCTCATAGGCGGCGCGTACGGCGGCTTCCTGCTCCTCCAGAAGCCCGGACAGCACGGTCACGCCGCCGGGCGTCAGTCGAGCGCTCAGAGCGCGGGCCAGCTCCTGAAGCGGCCCGGCCAGAATATTGGCGAGGATCAGATCGAACGGCCCGTTGAGCGCTTCATGGTCGAAGCCGTCGGCGGTCCAAGCGCTTATGCGTGCGGCCATACCATTCTTGTCAGCATTGATATCGGTTTCGGCCACCGCCTCCGGGTCGATATCGGACGCGATGATCTCAGCTCTTGGCCACAACATGGCCGCAGCGATGGCGAGCGCGCCGGTCCCGCAGCCCAGATCCAGCACGCGCTTCGGCGCCGGCGCGCCGCGCTCAAGACGGTCCAGCGCGATGAGACAGCCCTTCGTCGTGCCGTGATGGCCGGTGCCGAAAGCCGGGCCGGCTTCGATCAGTATGGGCTGCGCGCCGTCCGTCAGCGCCTCGACATCGGTGTGCGAGCCGTGAACCACGAACCGCCCCGCCTCCACCGGAGGCAAGCCGGCCAGCGACATCGCCACCCAGTCCGCTTCCGGCAAGGGCCCGAAATCGATTTCCACGCCCGGCGCGTTCAGCCCGGCCCGCTCCACGAAGGCGTCCGCGTCAATGGCGCCGTCAAACAGCGCGTCAAACCGCCCGCCGCCCGGCTCGCCGTCTTCAAACAGCGAATAGCCAAGCCCGGGCGCTTCTTCCAAAGCGTTCAAACGATCATTCGCCGCGCGCAACGCAGCCAGAGGGCCAAGGGCGGTCAGACGCCAGAGCGTGGACATGGGCGGGAGAACTCCTGAGTGAGGCGGGCCCGCTTATCGCCCATCGCGCCGCGCGAAAGAAGGGGCGCCTTCTGAACAACTTCCCAGGATGAGGAAGCAGGGCGCTCACATGCCTCATCCTGAGGAGGCCGGGAGGCCGTCTCGAAGGACGCATCGCGGTTTCAGCGATGCGCCAATCCCATCCCCGATGGGGTGGGAGTTCCGCCCGACCGGATTGGGTCCCTGCTTTCGCGGAGATGACGCCCATTCAACCTGTCATCCCGGTCTCCGAGCCGGGACCCATTCCGTGACAATGGCGCTGGAGCCCAGCGCCGATCTTCTCCCAATTGAGGGGAGGGATAAGGGGGCGGGTTCGGTGAGAGGCGTCCGGCGCATACCCAATCGGGCTGGGTCCGGGCCGCTGCGCCAAAGCCGGCGCCGGTCAGGTCTGGGCGGGCGGTTCGACCTGGAGCGCTTGGGCGACGAGGACGGCCTGGGTGCGGTTGATCACGCCGAGCTTTCTGAACACCGCGGTGACGTGCGCTTTGACCGTCGCTTCGCTGATGCTCATATCGTAGGCGATCTGCTTGTTCAGACGGCCCGCGGTCAGTCCGCGCAGCACGCGCATCTGCGCCGGCGTCAGCGTGGCGAGGCGGGCCGCATTTTCCAGCGCCTCGTCCTCGCCGCCCTCGTCCTCCGGCGCCCAGATCTCGCCTTCAAGCACGGCGCTGAGCGCTTCGCACAGCTCGTCCAGACTGCTCGTCTTGGGGATGAAGCCGGCCGCGCCGAACTCCAGCGCCCGCGCGGCGACCCCGCTGGTCTGGCTGGCCGAGATCACCGCGACCGGAACGGCGGGATGATCCGCGCGCAGCTCGGTCAGTCCGGCGAAGCCGTCGCTATCGCTCATGTGCAGATCAAGACACAGCAAGTCGGTCTGCCCGGCCTGCAGCGCAGCGCGCGCGTCCTGAAGCGAGCCGGCCTCGACGATGTCCGCGCTCGGCGCGGCCCGCCGAACCGCCTGGGTCAGGGCGGCGCGAAACAGGGGGTGATCATCAGCCAGCACCACGCGCCGCACCTGGCTGGCGCCGTCGCGAGGCGCTGTGTCGGTGACGTCAGGGCGAAAGCGCTGATCCATAATCCACCTGTCTAGCGCCCGGCTGTGGTCGCGTCGCCTCACCAAAAAGTCGCAGGGATTGCAGGCCGATCTGCGACCAAGGGCGAATACCGCTGCGGCGTGCGACCCCCGATACTGCCGCCAGCGCTCGAAAGAGGCGCGGATCAGAAGCGGGAGGCGACCCATGGGCGTCCAGATTATCTTCAAGTCAGCGCTCAAGCGCTCGGTGGCCGGCGCAGCGCTGGCCCTGGCGATCGCCGGCGGCGCCGGCGCGCAGGACGTCGAGGCGCTTGAAGCGCGCATCGCAGCCCTGGAGGCCATGATCGGGGAGCTGCGCGACGAGGTTGTCGCAGCACGCACCCAGACCGAAACCATGCAGGACCGCGTCATCCGGATCGAGCGCGCGACGCCGGCGGCGACCACGGCTGCAGCGGCGCCCGAGGCTGGTCAGGACGGCTTCATGGCCGGCAATACGCACATCACCTATGGCGGCTTCATTGATGTGGATGCGCATGTCACCGAGTTTTCCGACGGCGATGTCGCGCCGACCTCCATCGCGCGCGATTTCTACATCCCCGGCGCCATTCCGGTCGGCGGGTCGGGCGACGGCGAGGCCGATGCCGACTTCACCGCCCAGGGCACGCGCTTCTTCTTCGCCACGGAGACCCCGACCGAGACCGGGATGGGGTCGCTGAAGAGCCGGCTGGAGTTTGATTTCCTGGGTTCGCCCGGCGGCAATGAACGCGTGTCCAACTCCTATAACCCGCGCCTGCGCGTGGCCTGGGCCCAGCTGGGCGCCTGGCGCGTCGGTCAGGATTGGTCGACTTTCCAGAACACCGCCGCCATTCCGGAAAGCGCCAGCTTCCTGGTCGCTTCGGACGGCATGGTCTTCGTGCGCCAGGCGCAGGTGCGCTACACCGACGGCCCCTTCCAGATCGCGCTTGAGAACCCGGACACCACGGTGACGCCATTCGGCGGCGGCGCTCGCATCGACGCCGGCGACGGCGCGCTGCCCGATCTGGTCGCGCGCTATAACTGGACCGGTGATTTCGGCAATATCTCCGTGTCGGGTCTGGCCCGGCGGCTGTCCGCGCAGACCGGCGCGATCGATGGCGACGCATTCGGCTGGGGCGTCTCGGTTCAGGGCCGCGCCATGCTCGGCGAAGGCTCCGACCTGCGCTTCTCGTTCACGGGCGGCGAAGGGCTCGGGCGCTATATCGGTCTGAACGCGGTCAATGGCGCGGTGGCTGACGCCAGCGGCGATCTGGAGCCCATCGCCTCCTATGGCGGGCTGATTGCGCTGCGCCAGTCTCTGGGCCAAGGTCGCCGGATCAATGTCGGCTACTCCTTCTTAGAGGCTGACAATGATCTGGCGCTGAATGGCGGCTCGGCGACGAAGAGCGTCTGGTCCGGCTTCGGCAACTACATGATCTCGCTCGCCCCCGGCGTTACGCTGGGCGCGGAACTCCTTTTCGGTGAGCGCGAGCTGGAGAACGGTCAGACCGGCTCCATCACGCGGGCCACCCTGTCGACGAAGTACAGCTTCTGATCCCATGACACAGCCCAGCGACCCCAACACCGCCACGCCCCCTCAAGAAGGAGAGTCCGCCATGGACGGTTCGAACCCGAAACCGCAAAGCGACAGCGCCCCGGCGCTGGTTCCGGTCCCGGACGGTTACGCTGAACACGGCGCGCTGGACGCGGCCGGCTATGCCGAGGCTTACAAGCGCTCGGTGGAAGATCCGGACAGCTTCTGGCGCGAGGAGCTGCAGCGCCTGTCCTGGTTCAAGACCCCGGAAAAGCTTGATGACGTATCCTGGGACCCGGACGATCTGCGCATCAGCTGGTTTGAAGACGGTGTTCTGAACGTCTCCTACAACTGCATCGACCGGCACCTGCCGGAGCGCGCCAATGATGTGGCGATCATCTGGGAAGGCGATAATCCCGGCTTCCACCACTCCATCACCTACGCCCAGCTGCACAATCATGTCTGCCGCTTCGCCAACGAGCTGAAGAAGATCGGCGTGCGCAAGGGCGACCGGGTTACGATCTACATGCCGATGATCGCCGAGGCCGCCTACGCCATGCTGGCCTGCTCGCGCATCGGCGCGGTGCACTCGGTCGTGTTCGGCGGCTTCTCACCTGAAGCGCTCGCCGGCCGGATCGAAGATTGCGGGTCTGAATTCGTCATCACCGCCGATCAGGGCGTGCGCGGCGGCAAGGGCGTAGCGCTGAAAGCCAATGTCGACAAGGCGCTGGAGCTGACCTCCGGCGTGCGCGGCGTGCTGTGCGTGCGTCATACCGGGGCGAGCGTGCCCTGGGTGGAGGGCCGCGATTTCTGGCATCACGATCTCGCTCTGGAAGTCGACGCCAATTGCGAGCCGGAACCGATGAATGCGGAGGACCCGCTCTTCATCCTCTACACCTCAGGCTCTACCGGAAAACCGAAAGGCGTGATGCACACCACGGGCGGTTATCTGCTCTGGTGCGCGATGACGTTCGACTACATTTTCGGCGCCAGGCGCGGCGAGGTGTTCTGGTGCACCGCCGATGTCGGCTGGGTGACCGGGCACAGCTATCTGATCTACGGACCGCTGGCGAACGGCGCGACGACGTTGATGTTCGAAGGCGTGCCGACCTATCCCGGTCCGGACCGGTTCTGGCGCGTCGTGGCCAAGCACAAGGTCAATATCCTCTACACCGCGCCCACCGCCATCCGCGCCCTCATGCGCGAAGGCGATGAACCGGTTGTGAAACATGACCGCTCCTCGCTGCGCCTGCTTGGCAGCGTCGGCGAGCCGATCAATCCGGAGGCCTGGTCCTGGTATCACCGCGTGGTCGGCGAAGGCCGCTGCCCGATCGTCGATACCTGGTGGCAGACCGAGACCGGCGCCTGCCTGATCACGCCGCAACCGGGCGCGCATGCGCTCAAACCCGGCGCGGCGAGCTTCCCCATGTTCGGGATCAAGCCGGCCCTGGTCCATAATGAGGGCGGTTTCATCGAAGGCGAGGGATCGATCGAGGGCAATCTGGTTCTGCTGGGCTCCTGGCCGGGCCAGATGCGCACCGTCTATGGCGATCACAAGCGCTTCGCGGAAACCTATTTCACCACCTATCGCGGGCTCTACTTCACAGGCGACGGCGCCCGCCGCGATGCGGACGGGTACTGGTGGATCACCGGCCGGGTGGACGATGTGCTGAACGTGTCCGGCCACAGGCTGGGCACTGCGGAGATCGAAAGCGCGCTGGTTTCCCACGAGCTGGTCGCAGAATCGGCCGTGGTCGGCTATCCGCACGACATCAAGGGTCAGGGCGTCTGGTGCTATGTCACGCTGAAAGCCGGGCTGGAGCCCACCGAAGACACCGCCAAGGCGCTCAAAGCCCATGTCCGCAAGGAAATCGGGCCGGTCGCCAGCCCGGACGTGATCCAGTTCGCGCCCGGCCTGCCGAAAACCCGCTCCGGCAAGATCATGCGCCGCATTCTGCGCAAGATCGCCGAGGGCCAGTTCGACAGCCTGGGCGACACCTCCACCCTGGCCGATCCCGGCGTCGTCCAGGATCTGATCGACGGACGCGCCGGATAACCGACCGCGTCAGGAGGGTCTGTCAGCGGCGTCGACCGGTCCTGCTGAGTTATGCTGCGACAGCGAAGGGTCTTGACGCGGCGCGGTAGCGGGGCCTCATGTGGCGCCATGTTTCTTGAACGGCGGCTCGGCCCGGCATGATGTCGGCGCCGCGCGGTCGTCCTCGGTGGAGATCACACGATGAGTGCAGAAGATCCGATTGTCGTTGTCGGCATGGCGCGCACGCCCATGGGCGGGCTTCTCGGCGAGCTGGCCGGCCTGTCTGCGAACGAGCTTGGCGCGCAGGCGGTCAAGGCCGCGCTCGCTGAGGCCGGCGTGGCCGGTGATGATGTTGAGATGGTCCTGATGGGCAATGTGCTCGGCGCAGGACAGGGCCAGGCCCCGGCCCGCCAGGCGGCGCTGAAGGCCGATCTGCCCAAATCGGTTGAGGCGACCACCCTCAACAAGATGTGCGGATCCGGCATGCAGGCCGCGATCATGGGCAAGGCCGCCATCGGCGCAGGCGATGCGCAGATCATCGTGGCCGGCGGCATGGAATCCATGACCAATGCGCCGCACCTTCTGCCCAATCACCGCACCGGCTTCAAATACGGCCATGACGCGGTCAAGGACCATATGGCCCAGGATGGTCTGGAAGACGCCTATGAAGGCAAGGCCATGGGCGTGTACGCCGACATGGTCGCCGCAGAGCACCAATTCACCCGCGAGGACCAGGACGCCTATGCGCTGGAGACTCTGAAGCGGGCGCAGGACGCCACCGAAAAGGGCGATTTCAAACGCGAGATCACCCCGGTGACCATCAAGTCCCGCAAGGGCGAGGTGACCGTGGAGACCGATGAGCTGCCCCGCAAGGCGCGCCCGGAGAAAATCCCGCAGCTGCGCCCCGCCTTCACCAAAGATGGCACAGTCACCGCCGCGAACGCTTCGGCGATTTCAGACGGCGCCGCGGCCCTGGTGCTGATGCGCGCCAGCGAGGCGGACCGGCGCGGGCTGAAACCGCTGGCGAAAATCGTCGCCACGGCGGCGCACGCCCATGAGCCGGCCTACTTCACCACGGCCCCGGTTCCGGCCATGCGCAAGGTTCTCGACAAGGCCGGCTGGCAGACCTCCGATGTGGATCTGTGGGAGATCAATGAGGCCTTCGCCATGGTGCCCATGGTCGCCATGAAGGAGCTCGGGCTCGATCACGACAAGGTCAATGTCAATGGCGGCGCCTGCGCGCTTGGCCACCCGATCGGCGCTTCAGGCGCGCGCATCATGGTCACGCTTATCGCCGCCATGGAAAATCGCGGCGCCAGCAAAGGCGTCGCCTCGCTGTGCATCGGCGGCGGCGAAGCCACGGCGGTCGCGATCGAGCGCCTGAACTAGGTGATGAATCGCTAGCGGATATCAAAGGCCCCGGCGTGCGATCGCCGGGGCTTTTTGCCTTGTCATCGAAGGGTGAGATTGCGAGGCCCGGTGCCCGGCCCGGTTGGTGAGCACCTCTAGGGCGCAAGACCTCCATCCATGAAGGCGCCTGCCTGATGATCGCGCCGCGGCGCCGGCGGCCTCCGCTCTGGCGGGATCTGGAGTTGGGATGAGCACGAGAGCGGAACGCAAACGCGCGCTGCTTGCATTGTGGACGAGACACGTCGCGGACGCTGGCTTGACTGATCCGGATGCGCGTATCGGTCGTCGTATCATGGCTCAGCATGCCGGGGCGTTACGCCGCTATCACGGTTTAGGTCATCTGGAGTTTCTGTTCGCCGAGATTGAACAGCGTGCGAATCTCATCACCGATTTTGCCCGCGTGCGCTTCGCCGCCTGGTTTCACGACGCGATTTACCTGTCCTGGCGAAAGGACAATGAGGCGCGCTCCGCCGAACTTGCACGCCGCTCGTTGAACGTGATGGGCGCCGCCCCTGAAATGATCGAACGTGTAGCAGCGCTCATTTGCGCCACCGCTGATCACGCCCAGGGCGGCGGCGATCTTGATGACAATCTCTTTCTCGACATGGACTGCGCGATCATCGGCGCGCCGCCGGAGGTCTATGAGCGCTATGCAAAGGGCGTGCGCGCGGAGTATTTCTGGGCGCCCGGCCCGCTCTATCGCAAGGGGCGGGCGGCCTTCCTGACCGCACAGCTTCAGCGGGACCGCGTATTCCTGACCGATATCTATGAGGCCGAGTTCGGTGAGCCGGCGCGCGCGAACATGCGCCGCGAGCTGGGCGAACACTCGGCGGTATGAGCGCCAGCCGGCCGCCGCCTCGTTCAGGCCCTGCGCCGCTAGCGCTTTCGCGTTACAACACCCTTGTGCATCACTCTCGACACCGTCTAGGATTTTTCAATCAGAGGCTGGTCAACGGCTCGACAATTCGGAGACGTCTTGCTGACGGTGACCTTTGATCAAGCCCGGCTAACCGCTACGCAGGCCGGGTACCGCCGCACCGAAACTCATCACGGAGCGCGGGCGGCTCTCCGCGTCCGCGCAATGCGGCGTGCTTTGGAAGCTCTGGCGAGGAGCCTTGAAACACGCCAACGCCGCCTCAAACAGGCTGGCGAACCCTATCTCGTCGATGGCCGGATGACGACACTTGACACTCTGTTGTTCGCGCCGCGAGCCCGACAGGGATGGCCGAATGCGGCCGCTGCGATGTTGCATGGTTTGCTGCTGCCCGGTCGTCGGCTCTCGCCGTCATCGCCCGACCCGCACAGCTACTACGCCCTGCTGAAGTGCGGTCCGGAAGCGCAGCGTAAGTTTTCTGATTTGACGGGGCTGGTCATTTATTTCGACCCGCTCCGTCGTCTTGAGATCGCGTGGATAGGGCTGAACGAAGATGTCGGGCCAGCCATCATTGAACTGGGTCTTGAGACAAAAATGCTGACCGATTGGTCTGAACGAGCGCCTGAATATGCATTGGCGCTAAACGCCATGCGTTGACAAAATCGACAATATTGCTAAACTCGCCAAGTAATAGGAGCGATGTTGTGGCTAAACTGGAATACTCATTAGATGGTGTGGCTTCGGGCGCGGTTTATAAGGCCGTAGAGGCGCCGCTATCGCCGCGTGAATCAAATGCTGATCGCGAAGCCGTTCGGGAAGCTGCGGATTTTCTTGCACGCACTGAGGTGGCGGATGCTGTCACTACAGCGCTTAACGCCTATCAGGGCAGCCTGAGGCAATTGGCGCAGAATGGCGGCCCGGATCCAGCCACCGTCTCGCGACTCGCCAATGGTCACTCAGTCAAAGGTGGAACAATAGCTACGTTAGCCCAGATCGCTCTTGCGATGGATAAGACTTTGAAGATCGTTATCGAGTGAGCGGGCTGTGCTGGCGATTGGCTGGATATCCGATCTCCTGCTGGTCATTGCCGGGATTTACACGGTCGCTAGGGCCCTCAGGGCCAGACGCCTTGAGCATCTGGCGCTTCGTTGTGACGATCAGACCAAGCGCGAGCAGTATCTCGAAGACGCCAGAACCCTCGCTGTGATCGCCAGCCTCCAGCAAACTTGGGTTTTGCTGGCTCTGGCAGGCGGGTTCGGACTGAAACTGGTTCAGATAGTCGTACCCGCTGGGGAGAGGCTGGCGAACTTGATGGGGTTCTGAGCGCCCTCACATCGCCTCTCGCCAACGCGGTGATTCCCGGATACACCGTCCGCCTAGCGATGAATTGACGCCGTCCGCCTCTCCCTGGTCCGCAATCGGGCCCTGGCGAGAGCGCGTGTGCGCGCGTGTGAGCCAGACAGGAAGCCGCCCATGCCCAAGCGCACAGACCTTCAGTCCATCCTGATCATCGGCGCCGGGCCCATTGTGATCGGGCAGGCCTGCGAGTTCGATTATTCCGGGGTTCAGGCGGTCAAGGCGCTCAAGGAAGAGGGTTTTCGGGTCATTCTGGTGAACTCCAACCCGGCCACGATCATGACCGATCCGGAGTTGGCCGACGCCACCTATATCGAGCCGATCACCCCGGAAATGGTCGCCAAGGTGATCGAGAAGGAGCGACCCGACGCGCTGCTTCCCACCATGGGCGGGCAGACTGCGCTCAATTGCGCGCTGGAGCTGGACCGGCGCGGCGTGCTCGACCTGTTCGGCGTGGAGATGATCGGCGCGAAGGCCGATGTCATAGACAAGGCGGAAAACCGCGAGCGCTTCCGCCAGGCCATGGAAAAGATCGGACTCGAAAGCCCCAAATCGCGCACCGCCAACTCGCTGATCGAGGCCGAAGCCGTGCTGGAGGAGCTCGGTCTTCCCAGCGTCATCCGCCCCTCCTTCACCATGGGCGGAACCGGCGGCGGCATCGCCTATAATATCGAGGAATTCAGAGAAATCGTCACGGCCGGCCTCGCCGCCTCGCCTACGCAGGAAGTGCTGGTCGAGGAAAGCGTGCTCGGCTGGAAAGAGTATGAGATGGAGGTGGTCCGCGACCGCGCGGACAATTGCATCATCGTCTGCTCGATCGAGAATATCGATCCGATGGGCGTGCATACCGGCGATTCCATCACCGTGGCGCCGACCCTGACCCTGACCGACAAGGAATATCAGCGCATGCGCAGCGCCTCCATCGCGGTGCTGCGCGAGATCGGTGTGGAAACCGGAGGCTCGAACGTTCAGTTCGCCGTCGATCCCAAGACCGGCCGCATGGTCGTCATCGAGATGAACCCGCGCGTATCGCGCTCCTCCGCGCTGGCGTCGAAGGCCACCGGCTTTCCCATCGCCAAGGTCGCGGCCAAGCTGGCGGTCGGCTACACGCTTGATGAGATCGACAACGAGATCACAGGCGGCGCGACCCCGGCCTCGTTTGAACCGACGATTGATTACGTCGTCACCAAGATTCCCCGCTTCGCGTTTGAGAAATATCCCGGCGCAGAGGCGGTGCTCAGCACCTCCATGAAGTCGGTCGGCGAAGCCATGAGCATGGGCCGCAGCTTTCAGGAGAGCGTGCAGAAAGCCCTGCGCAGCCTGGAGACGGGCCTGACCGGGTTTGACGAGATCGAGGTGGAGGGCCTGGCCGCCGCTGATGGTCCGGACGGGCGCAAGCAGGCCATGTTCGGCGCGCTCGCGCGCCCGACGCCGGACCGGCTTCTGGTGATCGCGCAGGCCTTCCGCGAAGGCCTCACCGTCGACGAGGTGCATGCGGCGAGCCTGTATGAACCCTGGTTCCTGCGCCAGATCGAAGAACTGGTGGCGATCGAAGAGGAGGTGCGCGCCAACGGGCTGCCGGGAGATGCTGAAGCCATGCGCGCGCTCAAGGCCATGGGCTTTTCCGATGCGCGCCTGGCCAGCCTGACCGGCATGGTCGAAGCCGATGTGCGCGACACGCGCCGCGCACTCGGCGTGCGTCCAGTCTTCAAGCGCGTCGACACCTGCGCCGCCGAGTTCGAGGCGGCCACGCCCTACATGTATTCCAGCTACGAAACTCCGCCGGTCGCCAGCTCTGAAGCGGAATGCGAATCTGAGCCGACCGGGCGGCGCAAGGCGATGATCCTGGGCGGCGGGCCGAACCGGATCGGTCAGGGCATCGAGTTTGATTATTGCTGCTGCCACGCCGCCTTTGCGTTCGCCGACATGGATATCGAATCCATCATGTTGAACTGCAATCCGGAGACCGTCTCTACCGATTACGACACCGCCGACCGGCTCTATTTCGAACCGCTCACCGCTGAGGACGTGCTGGAGGTCATCGAGACCGAACGCGCCAGCGGCGAGTTTCTCGGCGTCGTGGTTCAGTACGGCGGGCAGACCCCGCTGAAGCTGGCCGCGGATCTGGAAGCGGCCGGCGTGCCGATCCTGGGCACCGCGCCCGACGCGATCGATCTGGCCGAGGACCGCGAGCGCTTCAAGGCGCTGCTGGATGAGCTGGGCCTGCGCCAACCGCCGAACGCCATCGTGCATTCTGAATCCGAAGCCGTCAGCGCAGCCGCCCAGCTCGGCTTCCCGCTCGTGCTGCGCCCCAGCTTCGTGCTTGGCGGCCGGGCGATGGAGATCGTGCGCGATGAGGAGGGCCTGCAGCGCTATATCCGCAGCGCGGTGGAGGTCTCCGGCGCCAGCCCGCTTCTGCTCGACCGGTATCTGACCGACGCCATCGAGGTGGATGTCGATGCGGTGTGCGACGGAAGCGATGTGTGGATCGCCGGGGTGATGGAGCATATCGAGGAGGCGGGCGTTCACTCTGGAGATTCCGCCTGCGCTCTGCCGCCGCATTCGCTGGATACGGCGCTGATCGACGAGCTGAAGCATGAGACCAACGCTCTGGCGCGCGCGATCGGCGTTCGCGGCCTGATGAATGTCCAGTACGCGATCAAGGATGGCGAAATCTTCGTTCTGGAAGTCAATCCGCGCGCCAGCCGGACCGTGCCCTTTGTGGCCAAGGCGGTCGGCGCGCCGGTCGCGCGCATCGCCGCGCAGGTGATGGCCGGAGCCAAGCTGGCCGATTTCGATCTGCCGTCGGGCGATCCTGAGCATGTTGCGGTGAAGGAGGCGGTGATGCCGTTCGCGCGTTTCCCCGGCGTCGATCCGGTGCTGGGACCGGAGATGCGTTCGACCGGCGAGGTGATGGGCATTGATCAGCGCTTTGAAGCGGCTTTCGCCAAAGCCGAAATCGGCGCCGGCACCAACCTGCCGCGCTCAGGCTGCGTCTTCGTTTCGCTGAAAGACTCCGACAAGCCGCAAATGATCGAGTCGTGTTTCATCCTGGCCAAGCTGGGCTTCTCGATCATGGCCACAGGCGGCACCGCGGCCACGCTGACCGAAGCCGGCGTGCCGGTCATCCGGGTCAACAAGGTCTATGAGGGCCGGCCTCACATTGTCGACGCCATCAAGAACGGAGAAGTGCAACTGGTCTTCAACACCACCGAGGGCCGCCAGTCGCAACTGGACAGCTATTCCATCCGCCGCACCTCGCTGGAATTGAAAGTGCCCTGCTATACGACCGCAGCCGCGTCGCGGGCCGCTGTGCAGTCTCTGGCGGAGATTGATGCAGGCGCGCTTGAACCGCGCTCATTACAATCCTATCGTAACCGACCGGTTAGATGACGCGTCGGATACGGGCCGATCTCATCGCTCGTAAACGCGAGACTGATTTCTATGGAACGCATACCCATGACCGCCGAGGGCCATCAGGCGCTCGACGAAGAACTGAAGCATTTGAAGACGGTTGAACGCCCGGCTGTGATCCAGGCGATCTCCGAAGCGCGAGAGCACGGCGATCTGTCAGAGAACGCCGAATATCACGCCGCCAAGGAACGTCAGGGCTGGATTGAAGGCCGCCTGGCCGAGCTTGAGGACAAGCTCGCCCGCGCGCAGGTCATCGATGTGGCGCGCCTGTCCGGCGATGTCGTTAAGTTCGGCGCGACCGTGACCGTGCTCGACGAGGACACCGAAGAGGAGTCCACCTACAAGATCGTCGGCGATGATGAGGCGGACGTGAAGTCAGGCAAGATCTCCCTGTCCTCACCCATCGCGCGCTCGCTGATCAACAAAGAAGTCGGCGATGTGGCTGAGTTCAATGCGCCAGCCGGCGTGAAGAGCTTTGAAATCCTGAACGTGGAGTGGCTCTAGACCGCGCGGCGTGTCCCGCACCGTTCAGAGCCGGCTCCTGTCCATCAGCCTGGGCTGACGCGCTTCACTCGCCGCCCTCCGGCGGCTCGCGATAACGTTCGCGGGCGGCGTCCGCTTCGGCGGTGCGGCCCAGACGCTCCAGGTAAAGGATATACAGCTCAACGTCGCTCGCCGACGGCGTTTCTACCGCCTGCATGAAGTCTTCGACATAGCTGAACCCGTCCTGAAAGCGCTCCGCCCGGGCGTAGGCTTGGGCAAGCATTTGCGCCAGGCGCGGGCTAAGCGCGCCGCCGGAAGCCAGAAACTCGTCCATCCGTGAAAAACCTTGATCCTGCTGATCAAGCGCGAAATGGAGCTGGGCTATGTTGACCAGCATAACGCCGCGCTCTTGCTCGGTCAGCGCATCGGTCGCCAGGACCCGATCAAAAGCGTCAATCGCGCCCTGAATGTCATCCATTGCAAACAGGCTCATCGCCCGCACTTGATGGACCACCGAGGCGGAATACGCGTCGAGCCGATGACGGGTCGCCAGCGCATCCAGAATGGCGAGCGCACCGGCGGGGTCGTCCGCATCGGCTCGGCTCATCGCCTCGGCGAGAGCATCGCCGACCTCGGCGGGAAGCTCCCGCGCGGGCGCCGCGCCAGCCTGTGCGGCGATCAAGCCGGCCCAGTGCCCACCGGCGCTCTGCGCCATGCCGGTCGGCAGAATGACGGCCAGGGCGAGCAGTGCAGCGACCAAGCTCGTCGCCATCTCGCCGACCTTCGAGCGTGAGGCGGTATGTCCGAGCATCGCCTTCACCCGGCGGATATGAGTGCCCGCACGGGCTCCGAAGAATGCCGTGCGACTCGCGTGGTCCTGCGTCTGCAACCGGCAGGCTTCAGCGAAAGCCTTCGCATAAGCGCGCCGGCTTCCCGGCTTCAAACGGTCCAGGGTTTGCGCGTCGCAGGCCAGCTCGCGCGCATCGGCCAGCCGGGATTCGATGGCCGCGATGCCTGGGTTGAACCAGAACACCCCGGCGATCAGCTCGCCCAGGAGCCGATCGATTTCGTCAGCCCGGCGCAGATGGGTCAGCTCATGCGCCAGCGCAAACCGTGACGTTTCGCCATCGACGAATGCATGCGGCACAACCAGCACCGGTCGCAGGCCATGAAGGAAGGGCGATACAGCCGTATCAACGACGCTAACCCTGATGCCGCTCGGGTCCACCCCGACGCGACCGGCGATGCGCGCAATGCGCTTCATCAGATCGCGGCCCGCAGGTTCGCCTGAGGCGATCAAGGCGGCCAGTCGGCGGCGACGCGAAGCCCATCCGATCAGGTTCGCAGCGAGACCGGTGACGTAAAGCACGCCCAGAAGACACGCCGCCGCACCAAGGGCGGAACCGGACTCGTTCGCCAGCGTCAGAACGAGGTCGGGAGGCGCAATCGGAAAGACCGCCGAACCGGAAGCGCTGGCGACGGGCGCTGAACCGCCGAGCATCGCCGTCAGGCCCGCCACCCAGCCGAAAGCCGCCATGCAGACGAGAACGAGCATCGGTCCAACAGCCGCAAACCGCGCGGCGCGCCAAAGCCAGGGCAGGCTTCGCGGCGCTCTGAGGAGCGTTTCAGCCACACGCGCCTTGAAATAGGCCAGGCCGGCGGCAGGCAAGGTCAGCAAAAGGGTCGCAAGAGCGAGAAGTGCAGCCTCAGTCATGACGATGCCTCCGGATCTGAATCATCGCCCAGCAGACGTTCCAGCTCAGCTAGTTCGTCTTCATCAAGCAACGCGCTGCCCGCGAAAGCAGAGACCGGAAGGGCGCCGTCGACTTCCATCACGCGACCGGCGAAATCGCGGAGCATTCGCCCGATCGTCTCCACCTTCTCCATGCCGGGCTCGAAGACGATTAAACCATGGACTTCGCCGCGTCGCGCCGCCCCTTTCTCGACCATTCGCTGCAGGACCGTTCGGGTCGTGGAGTAGGACCAGCCGCGCTTCACGCCCACCGCATCGTGCAGCTCACGCGCGCTCGCCCGTTTCATGCGCCAGAGCGCCTTTAACAGGATGAGTTCATTGGGACTGGCTTCAGCAGGTTTCATGTTGGCCTCCAGCAAATCTGCTACATATGTAACACATTCGCTAGCGATGGTCCAGCTGTGTTACGTCAGCATGGTTTGACCTGACCCGTATCGACGTCGCAGCTTGAGGCGATGAACATTGCCGCCCCTCTAACCTGCCTTGTCGTCTCCGACGGTCGGCGCGGCATCGAAAACCAGGCTCTGGGTCTGGCCGAAGCGGTCGCCGCTCTCACCCCGATGCGGATCGAAACGCGACATGTTGCGCGCACGGGCGCGATTGAAAGCCCTGAGGGGCCGCCCCCGGATGTATGGATCGGCTGCGGACGGGCGGCGGTGCGTGCAGCGCCCCGGCACAAGCGCGCCTGGCCGAACGCCCGCTTTGTCTATGTCCAGGACCCCAAGGCGCATCGCAGCCTGTTCGACCTCATCATCGCGCCGAGCCATGACCGGCTGCGCGGCGAGACGGTGGTCAATCTGATCGGCTCGCCAAACCGCATCACGCCGGACCGGCTCAAGGACGCGGCGAAGGATCCGGCCTTGAGCGGACCGATCGAGGCGCTGGAAGGCCCGCGCGCGGCGGTGCTGATCGGCGGAGACTCCAAGCGCCATCGCTTCACCGATGAGGTCGGCGCCTATCTTCTGGAGCGGCTGGAAGGCGTGCTCGATCAGGGCGCATCGCTGATGATCACCCCATCGCGGCGCACGCCGGACAGTTTCACCGCGGCGCTGAAGGCGCGCTTCGCCAGCGAGCCTCGCGTCCTCATCCATGACGGGCGTGAGCCGAACCCCTATTTCGCCTGGCTGGCGCGGGCCGACTGGCTCTTCGTCACTGAGGATTCCACCAATATGCTGTGCGAGGCGGCGAGCACCGGAACGCCGGTCTACCGCCTGAGCCTGGACGGCAGGCCGGGCAAGTTCGCCGCGCTCTACGAGGCGCTTGAGGCTTCTGGCGCAGTGCGCCCCTGGCTGGGCGAGCTGCAGCGCTGGACCTACGCGCCGCTTCACGAAACCGAGAGAGCCGCGCGACGGGTGCTTGAAATACTGCGCTGAAACGCTGACATGGTCGGCTGAAGGCGCGACGGGGTGCGAATCTCGCCAGTCTCGCCCACAATGACGCCCACTGGACGAACGGGAGCACGATCATGGCCGAGACGCGCCACGCCAAAGTCATCATCATCGGTTCCGGCGCTGCCGGGTATACCGCCGCGATCTACGCCGCGCGCGCCATGATGGAGCCGCTGCTCATCGCCGGCCTGCAGCCGGGCGGCCAGCTGACCATCACCACCGAGGTGGAGAATTATCCCGGTTTCGCCGAAGTCATTCAGGGCCCCTGGCTGATGGAGCAGATGAAGGGCCAGGCTGAACACGTGGGCACGGACATCGTGCACGACACCATTATCGAGGCCGATCTGTCGCAGCGCCCGTTCCGGCTCACCGGCGATTCCGGCGCGTTGTACACTGCCGATGCGGTGATCATCGCCACCGGGGCGAGCGCCAAATGGCTCGGGCTTGAAAGCGAACAGACCTTCATGGGTCACGGCGTTTCGGCGTGCGCGACCTGCGACGGCTTCTTCTATCGCGACAAGGAGGTCTTCGTGATCGGCGGCGGCAACACCGCGGTTGAAGAAGCGCTCTTCCTGACGAATTTCGCCAGCAAGGTGACGCTGGTGCACCGCCGCGACAGCCTGCGCGCAGAGAAGATCATGCAGCAGCGCCTGTTCGCCAACGACAAGATCGAGGTGATCTGGGACAGCGAACTGGTCGAAGTGACCGGCGAGCACGCGCCTCTTCCCGGCGTGACCGGCGTGAAGCTGAAGCATGTGAAGACCGGCGAGATCACCGATCATCCCGCGCACGGCGTGTTCGTCGCGATCGGCCACAAGCCGGCGACCGATCTGTTTCTGGAGCAGATGGAATCGAAAGAAGGCGGCTATCTGGTCACCGCACCGGATTCCACCACCACCTCCATCCCCGGCGTGTTCGCCGCCGGCGACGTCACCGACGACAAATACCGCCAGGCCGTCACGGCCGCCGGCATGGGCTGCATGGCCGCGCTGGAGGCTGAGCGTTTTCTCGCTGAACAGGCCGCCGCGCCAACCGAAGAGGCGTCTGACGCGGCTTAACCGGGAACCGGAAGCGCTTCGGCAAATAATGTTTAGCGCCGATTTGGTTGACGATCAGCTTCCTGAATTAAATGATCAGGAGTCAGCGCAAATGGAAAATTTAGGCTTAATATTCAACCGGTTAAATGAGCCTGAGATGTGGAAAGCCCTTGTTTTTTAGTCGCTTGGGGTGTCGCTTGGGGTATGGTGTTTATTAGCCGGGCGAAGATCCGGCAGACGTGGTCGAGAGGTCAAGGTCACCAGATGGTCAAGGGATCAGGGCAACAATTATCCTGATCAATACGATGGCGAAGTCCGCCACCATGTCCTTCAGACCCTTGTGTTTGGGTCCCTTCATCGCTCTGCTCCTAACTCCATCAGTGGTGCTCGCGGCGGCCCCGTGCGATTTTCCTTGGACGCGTTCGCGCCCGGCGCTATCGATGCAGCCATGTCCTCCGCGCCCTTGCCGTCTTCCGATGACCCCGCCCTGTCCGTCGCCGATCTGCGCTTTCGTTATGATCGCCGCAGCGGTGATGTGATGGCGATCAAGCGCTTTGGTCTGGCGGCCGGCGAGCGGGTCTTCCTGCGCGGCGCAAGCGGGGGCGGCAAATCGACCCTGTTGGGCCTGATCGCCGGCGTACTCAAACCGAACGCCGGAACAGTCGAAGTGCTCGGTGAAGAGATGACGGCGCTTTCAAGCGCTCGGCGCGACGCTTTCAGGGCTGAGCGTCTCGGCGTCATCTTCCAGATGTTCAATCTCATCGCCTATCTGCCGGTCGGTGCGAACGTGACCCTGCCCTGCCGCTTCTCCTCCGCGCGCGAGCACGCCGCTGAAGCCGCCGGCGGGGTTGAGGCGGAGGCCCGCCGGCTTCTGTCGCGTCTGCAGCTTGACCCTGACGAGGTCTGGTCCAAGCCCTCGCTCGCGCTCAGCGTCGGCCAGCAACAACGTGTCGCGGCGGCCCGCGCGCTGATCGGCAGGCCCGGCCTGGTCCTGGCTGATGAGCCGACCTCTGCGCTCGATTCTGACTCCCGCGACGCCTTCATCGGCCTGCTGATGGAAGAATGCGCGGCCAGCGGCGCGGCCCTGCTCTTCGTCAGCCATGACGCCGGCCTGGCCGATCACTTCGACCGGGCTGAAGACCTCGCCGATATCAATACGGCTGGACGCAAGCAGCAGGAGACGCCGGCATGAAGCGCTTCGCCATCGTCTCGCTCGCCCTGCGCTCTATCGCCAACCGGCGCGGCACGGCATTGCTCACCCTGCTGACGGTCGCGATTTCGGTGACGCTCTTCTTGAGCGTTGAGAAAGTGCGTCACGCCGCGCGCGCCGGCTTTGACAACACGATCTCAGGGACCGATCTGATCGTCGGCGCGCGGTCGAGCCCGGTGAACCTTCTACTCTACTCGATCTTCCATATAGGGGATGCGACCAACAACATCACCTGGGACAGCTATCAAGCGGTCGCCGGCGCGCCGGGCGTGTCCTGGACGGTTCCGCTATCGCTCGGCGATTCCCATCGCGGGTTCCGCGTGGTCGGCACGGACAACCGCTACTTCGAACATTACCAGTATGGCGGCGGGCGAAATCTGCGCTTTGCCGATGGTGGTCCGCTCACCGATCTGTTTGATGCGGTGGTCGGCGCGGCGGTGGCGCGTGAGCTTGGCTATGCGCTTGATGACGAGATCATCGTCGCGCACGGCATGGGCCGCGTCGCTTTCGTGGAGCACGACAATAATCCCTTCCGTATTGTCGGCGTGCTGGCGGCGACCGGAACGCCCACAGACCGCAGCGTCATCGTCAGTCTTGAGGCGATCGAGGCGATCCATCTTGAAGGCGCCACCGGACGCGGGACGAGCCTGCCGCCGGACGTGTTGCGCGAGATGGACCTTCAGCCTGAGCAGATCACCGCCTTCCTGGTCGGGCTGGAAAGCCCGGTCGGCGCGCTGCGCCTGCAACGCGCGGTGAACACCTATCCCACCGAAGCCTTGCAGGCGATCATTCCCGGCGTGGCGCTGAGCCAGCTCTGGCAGGTGGTCGGCACGGCGGAACGCACGCTGGCGGCGGTGGCCGCTTTCGTGGTGCTGACCGGGCTGATTTCAATCCTGACGGCGATCCTGACCAGTCTGAACGAACGCCGCCGGGAGATGTCCATCCTGCGCGCGCTCGGGGCCCGGCCGCATCATGTCTTCACGCTCCTGGTCAGCGAGGCGGCGCTGATCGCCTTTGCCGGCGCGGTGCTTGGCGCGGGCCTGACCTATGGCGGGCTGACGCTGGCCGGGCCGGTTCTCGAGGCGCGCTTCGGATTGCTGCTCAGCGCGCTGAGCCCGAGCATGTATGATCTGCTCATCATTGGCGGGGTGACGCTCGCCGCAGCGATACTGGGCGCCATTCCGGCGTGGACCGCTTTTCGGCGTTCACTCGCAGACGGGATGAGCGTGCGGCTGTGATCCTCCATCTCAACAAGGCAAGGCCATGAGCGCGGGACTGGATTGGGACAAGCTGAAAACGTTTCACGCCGCCGCCGAAGCCGGTTCGCTGACCGGGGCGGCGGAGCGCCTGGCTCTTTCGCAATCGGCGGTGAGCCGGCAGATCTCCGGGCTTGAGGCGGAGCTCGATGTGAAGCTCTTCCACCGCCATGCGCGCGGCCTGCTGCTGACCGAGCCGGGGCGGCTGTTGTTCGATGCCAGCGAGGATATTTCCCGGCGGATCATGCGCGCCGAATCCCAGGTCCAGGACAGCCGCAACGAACCGTCCGGCGTGTTGCGCGTGACGGCGCCGGCTTCGTTAGGCGCGATCTGGATCGCGCCGCGGCTGAAGCGGTTCAGGCAGGCTTTTCCGCGCATTCAGCTGCGCCTGCTTCTGGCCGATCACGAGCTGGACATGGCCAATCTGGAAGCGGATATCGCCGTGCGGCCCTGGCCCTCGACGCAAAATGACCTCATCCAGCGCAAGCTCATGGATGTCGATCAGCACCTGTATGCTTCACCGGACTATTTTGCCCGCAGAGGCGAACCGAAGACGATCGAAGCCCTGAACGAGGATCACGATTTTCTCGCTTACGGGCCGCGCAGCCTGGCGCCCTTGCCCAATATGAACTGGGCTTTGACCGCTGGCCTGGCGGACGGCGCGCCCAAGCGCGCGCCTGTGGTCGAGGTCAACACGATCAACGGGCTGGCGAAGGCGGCCGAGGCCGGGCTGGGCCTGGTGGGTCTGCCTGATTACGCGGCGGCGAATAACGAAAAGCTGATGCGCATACTGCCGGAGCTGGACGGACCGAAACTGGAAGTCTTCGTAGTCTATCCTGACGAGCTGAAAGGCTCGCGACGGGTCGGCGCGTTTCTTGAGTTTCTGGTCGAGGAAGCGCGCCGCTGGCGCGAGTGAGCCAAAGCCGGCGAACCCCGGGCCGGCTTCATGACGACTTCATGGCAATCCAGCTTTTTTGCAAGGCAGGTTTTCGCTGGTTTGGCTTGCCGTGAACGGGTGCGAAGCACATATATCCGCGTGTTGACGGCTAAGGCCGTCCCCGATTGCGCATAGTGTCTCCTCCCCGAACACATATGCAAGACTGAGCCGGGCCGCCGAGGCGGACCCGGCTCTTTTTTTGCTCTCATTCCAAAACAAAAGCCCCGCCGGACGAACCTGCGGGGCTTCGTACACAGGCGCTTGCGTGAGCGATCACCCGATGGCCGAACGCAGCATCCAGGCGAATTTTTCGTGTGCCGTGATACGCGGCGCGACGACGTCGGCGGTGGCTTCGTCGGCGTGCTCGCCGGCGAGCGCGACGATCTCGCGCGCGGTGCGCACGACCTGCTCATGGCCTTCCAGCAGGTTGACGAGCATGGTCTCCGCCTTCGGTGTCGACGCGTCGAAGGACAGGGTCGCCGGCGCGGCCATCTCCTCATAGGAAAGCGGCGCCATCACCCCCAGAGCGCGGACGCGCTCGGCGATCTCGTCGACCGCCGTCCACATCTCTGTGTACTGGGTCTCGAACATGGCGTGCAGGTCGTGAAAGCGCGGACCGGTCACATTCCAGTGGTACGCGTGTGTCTTGAAATACAGCGCATAGGTGTCGGCCAGCAGGCGCGTCACGGCGGAGGCCATGGCTTCGCGCGTGTCCTGATTAAGCCCCATATTGATGTCCATCGTCTCTCTCCTGTCAGTGCGAGCGGCGGCGTTCCGCCGAATACGACCCCGATATCGGCCTCATCGGGCCATAAGTCCAAACGATAATGGCGCTGCAAACGATAGGATCAGCCTATAATCCCGGTCGCACCTCAGGATGCGCCCTTGCAGAAGCGCGTCAGACGTTCGCCCGCCTCGATCAGCGCCTCATCGGAAGTGGCGTAGGAGATGCGGAAACCCGGCGCGGCGCCGAAGGCCGTTCCCGGCACGACCGCGACCGCTTCTTCATCCAGCAGCGCCGCACACACTTCCACATCGTCATTCATCGCCTTGCCGCCGGGCGAGGTCTTGCCGATCAGCCCGGCGCAGTCGGCGAAGACATAAAAGGCGCCTTCGGGAACCGGCGCGGTCAGGCCGGGCGAAGCGTTCACCGCACCCATCACCAGATCGCGCCGGCGTTGAAAGGCGGCGTTCCTGGGCGCGAGGAAGTCGTGCGGACCGTCAAGAGCGGCGACCGCCGCCCACTGGCTGACCGAGCACGGGTTGGAGGTGGTCTGGCTCATCACCTTGCCCATCGCCTTGATGAGCGCTTCGGGACCAGCTGCATAACCGATGCGCCAGCCGGTCATGGCGTAGGCCTTTGAGACGCCGTTCATGGTCAGCGTGCGCTCATACAGATCCGGTGCGACTTCGGCGATGGTGGCGAAGCGATAGCCGTCATAGACGATGTGCTCATACATATCGTCGGTCAGAATCCAGACCTGCGGATGCCGGCGCAGCACCTCGGCCAGGCCTTTCAGCTCGTCGGCGGTATAGCCGGCGCCGGTCGGATTGGACGGCGAGTTCAGAATCATCCAGCGCGTCTTCGCGGTGATCGCCGCCTCCAGGGTTTCCGGCTTCAGCTTGAACCCGTCCGCGACGCCGGCCTCGGCGAAGACCGGTTCGCCGCCGCACAGGCGCACCATTTCCGGATAGCTCACCCAGTAGGGCGTCGGGATGACGACCTCATCGCCCGGGTTCAGCGTCGCTGCGAAGGCGTTGTAGATGACCGGCTTGCCGCCCGGGGCGACCGTGACCTGAGAGGTCGCATACTCAAGGGCGTTATCGCGCCTGAACTTCGCGCTGATCGCCTCTTTCAGCTCCACGATGCCGTCAACGGCGGTGTATTTGGTCTCGCCGCGGCGGATGGCCTCAATGGCGGCGTTCTTGATGTGGTCGGGCGTATCGAAATCCGGCTCGCCCGCGCCCAGCCCGATGACATCGACGCCGGCGGCCTTCAGCTCGCGCGCCTTCTGGGTCACGGCGATGGTGGCGGAGGGTTTGACGCGCGCCAGCGCATCGGACGGCGAAAAGGGGGCGGACATGGGCGTCTCCGAATACCAGGTAGCAGAATCAATAAATTCGACGGCTGATCGGCAAGCTAGCGCCAAGCGGGCGCAAGGCGAAACGCGGTCAAAGCGCGCGGCGGCGCCAGATGGCCCCATTCGGGCGCCAACTCGCCCTTTAGCCGGCCAGAACCGGTCTTGAACCGGGCGCAGCCTGATCCTCGTCAACACGTCCGGGGAGGGACCGCCCAATGACGCATCACCACCGCCGCCCCAGCGCCAGCTCGCAGCTGAGCCTGGTTCTGGCCGCGATCTTCTTCGCCGCCACGCTTTTCCTGTTTTCCACCGCCCAGGCCATGACGCCCGAGACCGAAGCGGACGCGGACGAGGCCGCGCTTCGCGAGGCCGGCCTCGTGCGCTTGTCCGACATCGCCGACGGCGCGCTGCTTCTGAATTCATCCGAGCCGGGCTGGTATGTGCCCGCGCCGCGCCTGGCCACCGATGTGAAAATGGAGGTCTCAGGCCCCATCGTGCGCGCCGTGGTCACCCAGCGCTTCGAAAACCCGTCCGAGGGCTGGGTGGAGGGCCGCTACCTCTTCCCGCTGCCGGAGGATGCCGGGGTGGACGCGCTGCGCATGCTGATCGGCGAACGCATCATCGAAGGCGAAATCCGCGAACGCGCCGAGGCGCGCCGAGTCTATGAAGCCGCCCGAGCCGCCGGTCAGCGCGCCTCGCTGGTGGAACAGGAGCGCCCGAACATGTTCACCACCTCGGTGGCGAATATCGGACCGGGCGAGACCATTGTCATCCAGATCGAGTATCAGGGCGTTGCGCGCATGCGCGGCGGCGAGTTCGAGCTGCGCTTTCCCATGGTCGTCGCGCCGCGCTTCAACCCGGACCCGTCGCCGCTCATCTTCGTGCGGTCCGGCGGGACTGAAGGCGACCCGGTTCCGGACCGCGAGCGCATCACCGCGCCGGTCACCCACCCGGACGCCGAACCGGAAGAGGCCCCGCGCCTGCCGGTGAATATCGAGATCGATCTGAAGGCCGGCTTCGCGCTGGGCGAGATTGAAAGCCTGCACCATGCCGTCGCCATCGACCGGTCTGAGACCGGCCAGGCCGTCATCACTTTCGCCGACGGACGCGTCCCGGCGGACCGCGATTTCGTGCTGACCTGGAGCGCAGCGCAGCGCGATACGCCTCAGATCGCCCTGTTCGAAGAGACCGTGGACGGCCAGAGCTATCTGCTCGCCATGATCGCGCCTCCGGCAGAGCTGGGCGCCAACGCGCCGCGCCGCGAGCGGGAAACCATCTTCGTGATCGACAATTCCGGCTCCATGGCCGGCGGCTCCATCGAGCAGGCGCGCGCCGCCCTGGTGCTCGCGCTGGAACGGCTGGAGCCTGGCGACACCTTCAACGTGGTGCGCTTCGACGACACGTTCGATGTGCTTTTCCCCGACGCGGTTCCCGCCGATGCGCGACATGTCGATCAGGCGGTCAAATGGGTCAGCCGGCTTCAGGCTGAAGGCGGCACCCAGATGCTGCCCGCCATGCGCGCAGCGCTGACCGATCCGGTGCGCGACGTGACGCGCGTTCGCCAGGTCGTCTTCCTGACCGACGGCGCCATCGGCAATGAGGCCCAGCTCTTCTCCGCCATCGATGCCGAGCTGGGCGCCTCGCGCCTTTTCCCCGTCGGGATCGGGTCGGCGCCGAATTCATACTTCATGAGCCGCGCCGCACGCATCGGCCGGGGCCGCTTCACTCATATCGGCGATCTGTCCGAAGTCAGCGAAGAGATGGCCGCCCTGTTTGAGGCGCTGGAGCGCCCGGTCATGACCGATATGGACGCGCTGTTCGAAGAAGGTGCTCTGACGGAAATCTGGCCCGCCCCGCTGCCGGATCTCTATTTCGGCGAGCCGGTCGTGCTGACCGCGCGCGCGGATGATCCGGTCGCCCGGATGATCCTGGAAGGCCAGCTCGCCGAAGCCGGCTGGCGTCAGGAGATCAGCCTGGCCGATGCGGTTGAAGCTTCCGGCGTCGCGCAGCTTTGGGCGCGCAACAAGATCGCCGGACTGGAGGAGCTGCGCTTTCAGGGCGCGAGCGTTCAGACCATCGACCGTCAGGTGTTGGCCACAGCGCTTCAATTCGGCCTCGTTACCCGGCTGACCAGCCTGGTTGCGGTCGACCGTGAGCCGGCCCGGCCCGATGACGCGCCGCTGGCGAGCCGCGATATCCCCCTCATGCTGCCGGACGGCTGGGAGTTCGACGCCGTGTTTGGCGAGGCCGCCGCAGCCCCTGCGCCGCCCCCGCCGGCCATGATGCAGCGCCTGGCCTTTACCCCGGATGTGAACGGGACGCCCGCCCCGGCGGCTCAAACGCCCGGCATGGCGCTTCCGGCCACCGCGACGCCGGCGCTGATGAAGCTGATCGCCGGGCTGGTGCTGATGCTGCTCGGCGCGGCGGTGCTGATCGGGCTTCACCGGGTCCGAGCAACGGTGAAGGCATGAGCCAGGCGGGGCGCCTGAGCGCGGCGCTGGCGGGCGGGCTCGCGCTCCTCGCCGGCGCGGTGCTGGCGGTTTCCGGACTGTGGATCCCGGCCAAGGCGCACCTCTCGCAAATTCTTCTGGATCGCGCCTTTGAGCAGACGCTCGCCTCGGGGGGCGAGGCCCATCGTCCCTGGCCGTGGGCCGATACCTGGCCGGTGGCGCGCCTTGATGCGGGCGGGGAGCGCCTGACCGTGCTGGCCGAAGGCGGCGGAGAAGCGTTGGCCTTTGGCCCGGCGCACCTGTCCCGGACCGCGCTTCCCGGCGAGCGCGGGGTGAGCGTCATCGCCGCCCATCGCGACACTCATTTTGCGCTGCTTCGCGATCTGGAGCCGGGTGAAACCGTCACGCTGACGCTGAAGAATGGCGAGGAACAGCGCTTCGTCATGACCGGTTCTGAGGTGGTGCGCCACGACCGCTCCGGCATTGATCCGGGTGATGGCGGCCCGGCGCGACTGGCCCTGGTGACGTGCTGGCCGTTCGGCGTGGCGACGCCCGGGCCGCTGCGCTATGTCGCCTGGCTGGAGCCGGTTCAGGGCGCGTAAACGCAAGCCGGTCGCAGCTCCTGAAGCTGATTTCATTTGAACCGGCCGCAGCGCTCGGCCATCTCTTCTACTGTGCGCAATCTGTTTTCCTCATTGCGGCCGAGGCGGCTGCACGCCCGGCTGCGGATCGGGTTGCGGATGATCGGCAGGGCGCCCGACACGCGGCGCAAGCTCCTGTCCGGCGCGGTTGCGAGCCTGGCGCATCTCACCGCCTTCCTGGCGCTGCTGGCGGTCCCGCCCCATCGCCCCCCAGTGGAAACCGGGGATGGCCGCACCGTCGCGGTGCGAATCTATACCGTCGCCGGCGAAAACGCCGTCACCGATGCGCCCCTCAACGAGCCGCCTCTGGCCGGCGCCGACGCACAATCGGGGTCAGCCGATGAAGGCGGCGATGGCGAAGGGGAGGGGCGGGAGCAGGGCGAAGCCGATCCTCCAGAATCCGAACCCGAGGACACAATGCAAGACGCGCCGGATTCCGATGAGACCGCTAGCGATCCGGTCGAGATCGAACAGCCAGATGCGCCGGAAACTTCAAGCGCCACCCTGCTGACCTCGCCCGGCGGCGTGGACACCGTCCAGCCGAGTTTCGACACCGACACCCCGCAAGCACCCACCGCACCGGTGGCGATCCGCCGCCCGGCGCCGCCCGTCACGCCGCCCGGCGCGCCGGACATCCCGCTGACGACCACCCAGGACCTGCCCGAAGCGCCAGTCGGGCGGCGCGGCCCGCCCAGCTTTGCCGAAATCGCCGCGCGCGCCGCCGAGCGCGATGACGATGATCGTTTCCTGATCGCCAACTTCGCCGGCGGGGTGGCCGAAGTGGTGCGCGACAGCTTCTGCATCTCTTCCTCACAGGCCAACCGCACCGTGTTCAACTGCGTGGAAGTGCCCGAGGACCTGGCGCGCCGTCTGGTGGAGATCGGCCTGTCGGACTTCGCCGAACAGCCGCCGAGCTTCCTGGTCGATCTTGACCGGCTGGAGTTTCAGATGCGCCAACTCGGCGCGGATCCGCCGCTGATTGAGGCTTTCCTCGCCTATATGGGCGAAGCGCGCCGCGAGGCGATGGACACCCCGGACCTCGCCCGTCAGATGGGACGCGACAGACGCAACGCCAGCGATCATCTCGGCGTGGGCGGGTCCGTCACCCCGCAGCGGGCGCGCGACCCCAGCGGGGAGCCATAGCCCGTTGACGCGCCGCTCCTCATCGGCTCCGCTCAGACCCATGAATTTCCTGTCCGACACCACCGCCCCGGCCCACCCGAAACTCATCGAGGCGCTCGCCGCCGCCAATGAAGGCTATGCGCCAAGCTATGGCGCCGATCCGGTTTCGGCCCGCCTTAAAGCGAAGCTGCGCGACATATTCGAAACCGATCTGGAGCTGGTGCTGACCGTATCCGGCACGGCGGCGAATGCGCTGGCGCTGAGCACGCTGTGTCCGGCGGATGCGGCGATCCTGTGCCACGATGAAGCCCACATCCATCGCGACGAGCGCGGCGCGCCGGAGCTGTTCACCGGCGGCGCGAAACTCATCCCCCTGAAGGGCGATCACGCGAAGATCGACCTCGCCGAGCTCGATCAGGCCCTGGCCGAATGGCCGCAGGACTTCGTGCACGCCACACCGCCGCGCGCGCTCAGCCTGTCCCAGCTCAATGAAAGCGGCTGCGCCTACAGCGTGGACGAGATCACCGAGCGCGCCGAACGCGCAAAAGCCGCCGGCCTGTTCGTGCATCTGGACGGCGCGCGCTTCGCCAATGCGCTCGTTCATCTGGGCTGCAGCCCGGCGGACATGACCTGGCGCGCCGGCGTCGATGCGCTCTGCTTGGGCGCCACCAAGAACGCCGCCATGGCCGCTGAAGCGGTGATCCTGTTTCCCAGCGTGATGGATCGGCTCCCGGCGCTTCAGGCCCGTCAGAAACGCTCCGGTCATATGGCCCCGAAAATGCGCTACATCGCCGCCCAGCTCGACGCCTGGCTTGAGGACGGCCTGTGGCTGGACCTCGCTGCAAAAGCGAATGCCGCCGGCCAGCGCATCGCAAAGCGTCTCAGCCGCGTTGACGGCGTTGAACTGGCCCACCCGACCGATGGCAATGAGGTCTTCGTCCGCTTGCCAGCCCCGCTCAGCACGCGCCTGACCGAAGCCGGCGCCGGCTTCTACGCCTGGCCGGACGGCTCAGCCCGCTTCGTCGCCAGCTGGTGCACGAGCGATGACGAGATCGAGGCGCTGGAGCGGGCGGTAGGCGCTTGAGCGGCGCGGGGGCGCATCGGCCATGGGCCTCGCCAGATCTCCGCCGAGGGCGAGAGGTGGCTCCGCGCCCCGGCCTCTTGCAACACCGGTCCGCCAAGGGTCAAATCAAGTCCGGGCTTTCGCTTTCTCGGGATGAAAGTTGGGGAGCGGAGCACAGGCCCCTGGACAAATACTCGGCGCGGGCAGATGGGGCAGGTCCGTGGCGGCCGCCAAGCTGCGGAGCGAGAGTTCGATAGTCAACCTGGTGACAACGCCCAGGTGAGGCCTAACGGTGTCAGGACAAAGATAAATGCCCAAGGCCAAATAGTTGTTCTTCGCCCTGCTGGTACTCAGTATCCCCGGGGCTCTTGGATCGTTGAAGTTTAATCAGCTTCAGCTCGACGAACTGTAAGTAAAAACCACATTTGCGGGACCCGGATTATGAAATTGCTAGAAAAGTTACCATCTATAATAGATAAAGACCTTCAAATTCGAAATGAATATATAAAAGCTCAATCATGGGCGTCAATTATTGTGTTAGGGCCGTTCCGAGTTATTGAGGCATATTGGCTATCTCAAGCGGTATCACTTAATGAGAGCAGCGATCGGGCCACTAATTTAATTTGCTTCAATGAGGGGGTGGAAACTAAAATAACCACAATAGGTAGTTCTTACAGAGAAATATTAGATTCAGTTAGCGTAAGCTATATTGATCCATTAATAATTACGGACAATGACTTTTCGTACCTAGCCTACTTTTCTATGTATGGAGATTTTTATATGATATGTGGAGGCTCTGAATTTTTATCAGTTGCTTATCCTTTGCCCTTCAGTGTTGTAGAAGCTGACTTTTTTGATGAGGCGAAATTTAAATCTGAGCGGGATCACATAAATGTAAGCTATTACAAAAAACTGTGGAAGCGATATAATGTTTGATATCAATACAATAGAGCGTTTTCACCCGGTTCTGACTCGGCGGGGAATTCCGTTTAGCCGCGAAGCGTGATTCATGGGGTGTCGCCTGTTTAAGAAGGGCGGCCATGAGAACGTTGAGCGAGGATCTTCGGCTTCGTGCGGTGAAGCTGGTGATCAAAGAGGGCTTGTCGCTGCGCGCGGTGGGGCGCTGGCTGTGCATCGGCGAGGCGACGCTGGGCCGCTGGGCGCGTCAGTATAGGCTCACGGGCGGCGTTGCGGCGCGACAGCGTGGCAATCCGGCCCGGGCATGGATCAGCGCATCGCGATATCACCTGCAACGGCGTAGGCAGCTGCGCGCCGGGCGATGCGGGGGTGAAAACCGAACTCTACTTCGCCGACCGTCTGGGGTGAGCGAGACCCGAGCGAAGCGAAGAGAGGGCCAGCCGAACGTCATCGCCGTTGTCGAGGCGGCGACCGGCTCAGGTCAGGAATCAAACTCGGACCATGAGAATCTTCCATGATAAGAATTCTTATCAGTCTCGTTTGCGTCTCTCATGATCGAAAAGATTATTATCATCGGCGGGTTGAGGCCGTATTTGCTGTGAAACCCGCGGCTGGAGGCGCTATCTTTGCGGTGCAAACAGGGAGTTCGGCCATGAGCCTTTCGGTCAGCATGTTGACCCGCCTCGCCCTTGCCGGTGGGCTGGCGGCGCTTGTGGCAGGCTGCGCGCTTCCGCCGGACCGGCTTGAGGGCGACGCGCCGCCGCCCGTGGTGGAGGGCTTTGAGCTGGACCGGTATCTTGGCCGCTGGTTCGAGATCGCCCGCTACGACAATCGCTTCGAGCGCGGCTGCGACGGCGTCACCGCCACCTACGCCACTCGGCCCGGTGATGAGATCACCGTCATCAACACCTGCCGGCAGGGCGGGCTGGACGGCGAGGTGGAGGCGATCGAAGGCCGCGCGCGTCAGGTCGACGGGGCGAAGCTGGAAGTGTCCTTCTTCGGCCCGTTCTGGGGCGATTACTGGGTGATCGAGCTGGACGAGGCGTATCAATGGTCCGTCGTCAGCGAGCCGCAGGGGCGCTTTTTGTGGATTCTGTCCCGCGAGCCGCAAATGGACGAAGCGGTGCTGAATGCGCGTCTGGAACGGCTGCGCGCGCTCGGCTTTGACACCGATGCGCTGGTCTATCCGCAGCAATGGCAAAGCGCCGAGGCCGCGCCGGTGGATTCAGAGCGCGCGCAGTAAGGCCTGAAACGTTTAGCCGAACCCGGCCTCGTCCTCCGCGTCCTTGCGGTCGGAAGCCCGGCGCAGCGGGCCGCCATAATGCGGATCGGAGCGACGGCGGCGGTCAGGGCCGAAATACCCGTTCGCCTTCACGAAGCGCCGCGGCCGCTCGATCAGCGAAACCAGGCGATTATACAGATCGATCGGGCGCACCGGCTTGGCCAGATATTCGTTCACGCCGGCATTGATCGCCTCCAGGACGCGCGTGCGGTCGGTGTGGCCGGAGACCATGATGATGGGCAGATATTTGTTCGGGCTGTCCGACGCGGTGCGCACCAGACGGGTGAATTCCAGCCCGTCGACATCGTCCAGCATATAGTCCACCAGCGCCATGTCCGGGTTGGAATTGCGCATGGCTTCGAACGCGTCAGCGGCGTCGCGCGCCTCGAAGACGTCGCGAATACCGAAGCCCTGCAATACTTTACGCAGAATGGTCGACATGTGGGCGTTGTCCTCAAGAATGAGGACGCGCACCCGGTCGAAACTGCCCGACATGGCCGCCCCTGAACGTGTTGAACGTTGGACTCACGTGATGAGGCGCAAGTGTCGCCGCGTCGGATTAACCAATGCTTTCGCCGCTGCGCGCGGATGACGGGGCGGGCTCGAAATCCGTCCGCCGCAAGCGCATATTGAGGCGCATGGCGAAGCTGACCAAAGACGATTCCGCTCTCGTGCCCCCCGGCGTCGAGGATATGGGCCAGGCCGCATTCGTGATGGATGCGCCCGCCGCCGCGCCGGCCGGCATCACCGACCCGCTCTCCCTGCCCGCCAACTGGACCCCGCACCGCCCGGACCGGCCCGATAAGTCCGAAGGCGGCAAGCGGTTTGAAGTCGTCGCCGAATACACCCCGCAGGGCGATCAGCCCGCCGCCATCGCCGAGCTGGTGGAAACCGCGCAGACCGGCGACCGCGATCAGGTTCTCCTCGGCGTGACCGGCTCGGGCAAGACCTTCACCATGGCCAAGGTCATCGAGGAGCTGCAGCGGCCGGCCCTGGTGCTGGCGCCGAACAAGACGCTGGCGGCGCAACTCTACGGGGAATTCAAATCATTTTTTCCCCAGAATTCGGTCGAGTATTTTGTTTCTTATTACGATTATTACCAGCCCGAAGCCTATGTGCCGCGCACCGACACGTTCATAGAAAAGGAATCCACCATCAACGAGGCCATCGACCGGATGCGCCACGCCGCCACCCGCGCCATTCTGGAGCGCGACGACGTGATCATCGTGGCCTCGGTGAGCTGTATTTACGGCATCGGCTCGGTGGAGACCTACACCGCCATGGTATTCGACCTGAAAGCGGGCGAGCACAAGGATCCGCGCGAGGTCATGCGCCAGCTCGTCGCGCTGCAGTATCAGCGCAACGACACCGCCTTCCAGCGCGGAACCTTCCGCCTGCGCGGCGATGTGCTGGAAATCTTCCCGGCCCACTATGACGAGCGCGCCTGGCGCGTCTCCTTTTTCGGCGACGAGATCGAGACCATCTCCGAGTTCGACGCTCTCACCGGCAAGCCCATCACTCAGCTGGACACGGTGCGCGTCTACGCCAACTCCCACTATGTCACCCCGCGCCCGACGCTCAATCAGGCCATCGCCAGCATCAAGACCGAGCTGAAGGATCGCCTGGAATGGATGGAGGCCAACGGCAAGCTGTTGGAGGCCCAGCGCCTGCAGCAGCGCACCGAGTTCGATCTGGAAATGATGGAGGCCACCGGCTCTTGCGCCGGCATCGAGAATTACTCGCGCTATCTGACGGGCCGCAAACCCGGCGAGCCGCCGCCCACCATGTTTGAATACATCCCCGACAATGCGCTGGTCTTCGTCGATGAGAGCCATGTCACCGTGCCCCAGCTCGGCGCGATGTATAAGGGCGACTTCAACCGCAAGCGCACCCTCGCCGAACACGGCTTCCGCCTGCCCTCGTGCCTGGACAACCGCCCGCTCAAATTCGAGGAATGGGAGGCGATGCGCCCGCAGACCATCCATGTCTCCGCCACGCCCGGCAAATGGGAGCTGAACCAGACCGGCGGCGTCTTCACCGAACAGGTCATCCGCCCCACCGGCCTGGTCGATCCGCCGGTGGAGGTGCGCCCGGTTCAGGCCGAGCAGGCCAGCCAGGTTGACGACATCATCGCCGAGGCCCGCGAAACCGCCGCGCGCGGCCACCGCACCCTCGTCACCACGCTGACCAAGCGCATGGCCGAGGATCTGACCGAATACATGCATGAGCAGGGGCTGAAAGTCCGCTACATGCATTCCGATGTCGACACGGTGGAGCGCATCGAGCTGATCCGCGATCTCAGGCTCGGGCAATACGACGTGCTGGTGGGCATCAACCTGCTCCGCGAAGGCCTCGATATCCCCGAATGCGGGCTCGTGGGCATTCTCGATGCGGACAAGGAAGGCTTCCTACGCTCTGAAACGAGCCTGGTGCAAACCATCGGCCGCGCGGCTCGGAACGCCGAAGCCAAGGTCATCCTCTACGCCGACCGCATCACCGGCTCCATGCAACGCGCCATGGACGAAACCGAACGCCGCCGCAGCAAGCAACTCGCCCACAACGCCGAACACGGCATCACCCCGCGCACCATCATCAGAGGCGTCTCCGACGTGCTCGAAGGCGTGATGGAGAAAACCGCGAAGGGCCGTTCAGGGCGTGGGCGGGATCGCAAGCGCGAGCGCGGCGTCCGCGAAGAGCAGGCGGCGTTCGAGCCGAACAATCTCAAAGCCGCCATCGCCGAGCTGGAGAAGCAGATGCGCGAGGCGGCGGCGAATCTGGAGTTTGAGGAGGCGGCGCGGCTGAGGGATGAGATTAAGGCGCTGGGGGAGGGGTGAGGCGTCGTCTCGCCGTCGGTTCACTCCTGGTCTGTTTGTAGACATGACGCGCAGAATCGGGACGTTCTCACACCATCAACGTTCGCAGTTATCTTAAAGACATACTTTTTTCCTCGATTTTCTTGTTTTGTTCCGATATTGTTCAACTGGAGGGGGATTTTATATGAGACCGACATTCATAGATTTGTTCTCTGGCGCCGGTGGCATGAGTCTCGGATTTGAGCAGGCCGGTTTCGATCCTGTTGCTGCCGTCGAGATCGATCCGATCCATGCGACCGTTCACGAGTTCAATTTCCCTCACTGTGCGACGATTCCTCGTTCGGTCACTGAAGTGTCTGGAGAGGAGTTGCTTTCTCTGCCAGCGCTGAATGGAAGTTCGCCCGATGTCGTGATCGGCGGTGCGCCGTGCCAAGGGTTCTCCCTGATCGGTCAGCGCGCCCTCGACGATCCGCGAAACTCTCTAGTCAAAGATTTCGTTCGAATCGTCAGAGACACCCAAGCTCGATACTTTGTTTTCGAGAACGTAAAAGGCCTCACTGTCGGCAAGCACAAGCGTTTCCTCGACGAAATCGTCGAGGAATTCCGTTTGATCGGCTACGAACTGCAACTGCCATGGAAGGTTTTGAATGCGCGCGACTACGGGGTGCCGCAGGACCGCCAGCGTCTAATACTGATCGGTGCAAGGGTCGGGGAGACTCTCCCGGATTACCCGGAAGTCCAATCCGTTGGACCGAGTTGCGGCGATGCGTTGTCCGATCTGCCGGACGCTGAAGAGTTTGATGAATTGCTGCATAACGACTCGGTCCGCGCTTCATATCGTGATACGCTGACATCAGACTACGCACGTGAGATGCGTTGTATCTCTAACGATGCGTGGCACTTCGGGTATGTTCGCGATTGGGACTCAACGTCTATTACGTCTAGTCTTCGAACCAAGCACACGGACATTTCTAGGCGACGTTTTCGAGAGACTGAAGAAGGGGCAGTTGAGCCAATATCAAGGTTCTTCAAGCTACCTAGAAGCGGTGTTTCGAACACGCTCCGTGCTGGAACGGACTCTGCACGTGGGGCGTTCACTAGCCCCCGTCCAATTCACTACGAATTCGACCGTTGCGTTACGGTGCGCGAAATGGCGCGTCTTCACGGATTTCCAGACTGGTTTAGATTCCACGTCACAAAATGGCATGGCGCGCGTCAGATCGGAAATGCTGTCCCGCCGCCTTTGGCGAGGGCGGTTGCTAGCCAACTCATTGGTGCAATGGGAGTTGTTCCCAACAGGCCAAAAAAAACGATTTGCCAGGGTGAGCAATCGTTGATTGAGTTGAATATGGCCCAAGCGGCTAGCTACTTTGGGATCGACGTTCCAATTGGAAAACGAGATCGGAAAAGTGGTGCAAAGAAGCGCAATCAATCCGAAATTGAAGAAGGCCGTATGATAGCGGAACGCCGAATTGCCTAGAAAACCATCTCAATACCAAACAATCATAAGCGAGATTTTTAGGCGGAATTATCCGGGCAGCGGGCAAGAATTCACCTTTCACCGAGATGAAATTGAAGACGTTGGCGTTGAGCTTGGGGTTGGGAAGCCAAAGAATCTTGGTGATGTTATTTATGCCTACCGGCACCGAAGAGCGCTCCCGCAGGATATCTTGCGAACCCAACCGGAGGGACATCATTGGATCATTTTGGGTGCTGGCGACGCCCAGTATAGATTTAAATTGAGCAAGTTGCTTTACTTGGTTCCGACGCAAGGGCTGATGCAACGCAAAATTCCTGACTCGACTCCTGAAATTGTAAGTAGGTACGCTCAGAACGATGAGCAAGCGCTTCTCGCGAAGATTCGATACAATCGATTAGTCGATATTTTCCTAGGCCTTACAGCTAGCCCGCTGCAAAGCCATCTGAGGACAAAAATCCCTAACTATGGGCAGATCGAAATCGACGAAATGTATGTTGGCGTCGATTCTCGCGGAGCTCAGTTCATTATTCCAGTTCAAGCGAAGGGTGGGAGCGACAAGCTAGGCGTGATCCAAACTATACAGGATCTAGTATATTGCAGAAGCAACCCAAAGTACCAAGGCACGCCTTCCCGTGCGGTTTCTGCTCAGTTCTTGGATGGGGATACGATCGCAATGTTTGAGCTTGATTTCGACGGCGACGAGGTCTGCATCGTAGCTGAGCAGCATTATCGTCTCTCGAAGATTGCCGATATTAGCCAGGCGGATTTGGACGCATATAATAGTGCGGCCTTTCATCGCTGAGCCGACAACATGGTGGACCGACTGACTCCCGAGAGGCGTTCTCGTCTCATGTCGAGAGTGCGAAGCAAGGACACCTCGCCGGAGCTTAGGGTCCGCAGGATAGCGCACGCGCTCGGCTATCGGTTCCGCCTCCACCGACGCGACCTGCCCGGCAAACCGGATCTGGTGTTCCCGCGTCTCAAGAAGACCGTTTTCGTGCACGGCTGCTTCTGGCATCGCCATCCGGGGTGCCGGAAGGCGACCATGCCGAAATCGCGTACCGAGTTTTGGCAAGAGAAGTTTGATCGGAACGTCGCACGGGACGAACGCGCGCTAGAGGAACTAAAGGTGCTTGGGTGGCGCGTGCTGGTGATCTGGGAGTGCGAAACGAAATCCGATGACGCATTGCGCCAGCGACTTGCCGAATTCCTAGCCGCCTAACTCTCTGCTCCCTTCACCCCATGCCGAGTCTTCCGCAGCGGGAAGCCGAGAGCGTTACGGCGCTTCGCCCGCTTCGCTGTGAGCGAGCACGTAGTTCCACAGGACAGCTCTACCTTGTCATCCCGGGCGGAGCGTAGCGCAGACCCGGGACCCATTCCGGTTGGTTTGAGGTGTGGGGTGCGGGCGTCACCGTTACGGAATAGGTCCCGGCTCAAGGCCGGGATGACAGGGTGGGTGGCGCGCTTACGCGCTTGGAGGGGATGACAGGTTGGGCGGGGCGGAGAGGGATTTGGCGAGGTCGCGCCAGTCCGGGTTGAGGGTTTCGATCAGCACGATCTTCCAGGCGCGCCGCCAGCGCTTGATGCGTTTTTCGCGGGCGATGGCTTCCAGCACGTCGGTGTGGGGTTCAAACCAGACCAGCCGCACCGCGCCATAGCGGCGGGTGAAGGCGGAGGCGTCGCCGTCGGCGTGCTGCCGGGCGCGGCGCAGGAGATCATGGGTGACGCCGCAATAGAGCGTGCCGTTCTTCCGGCTCGCGAGGAGATAAACGAAATAGCTGTTTTCGCCCATTGGGAGAATTTCGCACACAAATTGTCATCCCGGAAGGGCGTCAGCCCTGTCCGGGACCCATTCCGGTCGGTTTGGGGTTGAGCGGGGGCGGCGAGGTCACGGAATGGGTCCCGGCTGTGCACCTTCGGCTTGGCCGGGATGACAAGCCTAATCCCCGCCTTCGCTCTCTCACCCTAAAATCCCGCCCATGCCGTATGCACCGCGGACAGAGGAGGAGCGCGCTTCGATTGAGGCGCGGGCGCGCGAGATGCGGGCGGGCGGGGCGTCGATGGCGGAGATTGCGCGCTCTGTGGGCGTGCCGGCGGCGACGCTGTATCGCTGGGCGGCGGAAAATGACTGGCGGGCCGTCGATCTTCACAAGGCGAGCCTGAACGCTGAGGCGCGTCAGAGCGCGCAGGAGGATGATGCGGCGCTGACTGAGATTGCGCTGGGCGAGACGGTTCCGCGCACGCCGGACGCCATCCGCGCCGCGCTTCGTCGGCTGCGCAGAGCGCTGGGCGGGGCGGCGGACGCCTCAGGCGAGCAGGCGGTGCTGATCGGGCTTCTGGAGGCGTGCTCCGCGGCGCTGGAGCGGCTCGATACCAGCCTGAAGGCGCGCGAGCCGTGGCGGAGCGCGGAGCGTTTGCGCGCTGCGGCGCGTCAGGCCGAGGACGCCGCCCTGTCCCATCTGTCTGCGGGGCGGGTGCGCGATGCGGAAACCGCGCTGAAGCTCGTCGCCCGCTTTGATGAAGCCGCTGACGAGGGCTTCGCCCTGGTTCGGTCGCAGGCCGGTCAGAACGCACCGGAGGAGGCGCCGCTGGAGGAGTGGGAGGGCGGTCAGGGCGCGCAGTATCAGGCCTGGGTGGAGGAGCAGGAAGAGCGCGTGGTGCTCGCCCTGGATGAGCGCTGGGCCGCCTTCATGGAAGTGCTGGGGCCGGGCCGCGGCGTCAATCTGAAAAAGTGGAAGGCGGGCTGCTATGTGCCGGAGTTCGGCCCCGTCGCCGAACCCTTCGAGCCCGACTGGGACGCCTTCGCCGTCCATATGCGCCAGGTCGGGATGTGGGATTGAGGCGCGGGGCGGGGGTGCTGACGGACCTGAGGTGTCATCCCGGGCGGAGCGGAGCGCAGACCCGGGACCCATTCCGGTTGGTTTGCGGCGTGGGGTGCAGGTGGCGAGGTCGCGGAATGGGTCCCGGCTCGAGGCCGGGATGACAGGCGGGGTGCGGGTTTTGGGCTCGCGCCCTTCCGGGATGACAGGCGGGTTCAGCCGCCCTCGCGCCGTGTCATGAAGGCCAGTTTTTCGAACAGCTGGACGTCCTGCTCATTCTTCAACAGCGCGCCGTGGAGCGGCGGGATCAGCTTGCGGCTGTCCTGTTCGCGCAGCACGGACGGGTCGATGTCTTCCACCAGCAGCAGCTTCAGCCAGTCCAGAAGTTCGGACGTGGACGGCTTTTTCTTCATGCCGGGCACCGAACGGATCTCGAAGAAAAGGCGCAGCGCTTCGGACAGGAGCCGGCCTTTCAGATCGGGGAAGTGGACCTGGACGATCTGCTCCATCGTCACCTCGTCGGGAAAGGCGATGAAGTGGAAGAAGCAGCGGCGCAGGAAGGCGTCGGGCAGTTCTTTTTCATTATTGGAGGTGATGATGACGATGGGGCGCTGCTCCGCCTTCACCGTCTCGCCGGTCTCGTAGACATAGAATTCCATCCGGTCGAGCTCCTGCAGGAGGTCGTTGGGGAATTCGATATCGGCCTTGTCGATCTCGTCGATCAGCAGGACCGGGCGCTGATCGCTCTTGAACGCCTCCCACAGCTTGCCGCGCCGGATATAGTTGGCGACATCATTGACCCGGTCGTCGCCAAGCTGTGAGTCGCGCAGGCGCGCCACCGCGTCGTATTCGTACAGGCCCTGCGCCGCCTTGGTGGTCGACTTGATGTGCCACTCGATCAGCGGCGCTCCGGTGGATTGGGCGACCTGACGCGCCAGTTCCGTCTTGCCGGTGCCCGGTTCGCCTTTGACGAGAAGCGGGCGCTCCAGAACGATCGCGGCGTTCACCGCTGCAGCCAGCTCGTCGGTCGCCACATACTGCCGTGTGCTTTCAAAGCGCATGTTCGCCATAGCCTCGCGAATCGGGGTTTTGTCTTGTCCAAGTGTCCTAGCCGTCAACATGGCGGCGGCGGCGGTTGCGGGCAAGTCGCGGTTGCGGTGGCTAACCGATTGGCAAGGTCCATCTTTCACCGTCGTACTGCAGCGCTTTGAGGAGTGGCCGTCATGCCGCGCGATATCGCCGAGACCCCGGACTTCATGGCTTTCGACTGGTCCACCGGCCATATCGCCGAATGCGATCCGAACTTTCCCACAAGTCTCTATGCGTGGGACGGCGACGCGCTGGAGCTGGATATCGATGCGGCCTTCTTCGGTTTCGTGCAGGAGGGCGAGGCGGAACTTCAGACCGCTTCAGGCCGCTTCACGCTGAAGGCGGGCATGTATTTCTCCGCCAATGAGGCGATCCGGGTCATCGGCGGGCGCGGCATCGTCATTGCGCGTCTGGGTCATCGGGTCTTCTTCACCGTGGGCGGTCCGGTCGAGGCGAAGGGGCGTCTGAAATATATCGATGGCTGCACCGACAGCCTTCTGGTCGCGCCGATCCGCATGGGCGATCCATGCCTGAACCTTCTGTACTTTCCGCCGGGCATCGATCAGACGTCGCACACCCACCCGTCCGACCGGATCGGCGTGGTCCATAGCGGGCGCGGCGAGTGCGAAACCCCGGACGGCGTCATCGCGCTGGAGCCGGGCGTGATCTTCCGCATCCCGTTGGAAGGCAATCACAAATTCCGCACCACCGACAGCGAGATGCGGGTCATCGCCTACCATCCCGACAGTGATTTCGGCCCCACCGATATCGATCACCCGATGATCAACCGCACCATGGTCGACGGGGTTTCGGCGTCCAAGCTGGACGATATCCGCACCAAATAGGCGCAGCGCGGCTCGTGATGGCGGCTATTCGCCGTGCTCGGGCCGCAGCCAGACCCCGTCCTTTGCGGGCAGGAAGCTGACCGGGTCATAGACGCCGCGCCTTAGCCTTGCGCGCCGGTGCGCTTCGCTCGGCGCGGGCGCTTTTTCGCCATCGCCGAGCGCGGCTTCCAGTTGACGCATGGCGATGACGAGATCGGCCAGCTCTTCCATCGTCATGGCGAAGGGATGGTCCGGGCCGGGCAGGGTGCGATCGAAGGTGATGTGTTTTTCAATCACGCGCGCGCCCAGGCTCGCCGCAGCGATCGGCGCGACGAGGCCGGGTGAATGATCGGACAGGCCCACCGGCAGGCCCAGAGCCTCACCCAGGGTCGGGATAGCGCGCAGATTCAGTTCTTCAAACCCGGGCGGATAACTCGCCGTGCACTGTAGCACCGTGATGTCGCTTGCTCCGCCGGCTTGCAGCGCCGCCACGGCCTGGCGAACCTCAGCCAGATAGCTGGCGCCGGTGGACAGGAGCACGGGCTTGCCGGTCGCCGCCACGCGCGCCTGAAGCGGACGGAAGGTGAGATCACCGGAGGCGAGCTTGTAGCGTTTCACCCCAACCGTTTCGAGCAGATCGACCGCTTCGAGCGAGAAGGGCGTGGACATGAACTCGATACCGGTCTCGTCCGCGCAGGCCTTCAGCTGGAAGTGCCAGTCATCGCTGAGCGCCAGATTGCCGAAGGCTTCGTATTTCGGATTGTCGATCCACTGGCCGCTCTGCGGGTCTCTCACGTTCGGTGCGATGAGGGTTTCACGCGCGAGTGTCTGGAACTTCACCGCGTCCGCGCCGGCTTTGGCGCAGGCCTCGACATAGCGTTTGGCCGTGTCCAGATCGCCGTCATGATTGGAGCCGATCTCGGCGATGATCTCCACGCGATCGCTCATGCCCGCGCCCGGATCCGTTCCGCCGCGCCGTCTTCCAGCACCTGGCAGATATGGTGGACATCTTCGGCCCACCCGCGCGCGGCGAGCTCGTCCTGCAGCCCGCGCACGAAGCGCAGGTCTTCAAGCGTATCCACCGACAGATCGAAATCGGGATGGGCGAGGCGTTCGGGAAAGTCCGGCGCGCCGGTTCGATAGCGATCGGGGTGCTCGCGAATGCGCACGGTGACGTGTTCGCGTTCGCGCGGCGTGGTGTCCGGATCGCTGTCGATCTGTCTGAGAACCGAGGCCTGAATCACTTCAGCCCGCATCCCTTTCGGCAGGGCCCCGGGCGCGGGACGGGTATATTCCAGATTCTGTTCGTGATGGTGGGCCACGCAGCGTTCAATCACCCAGGGATCGCGCAGCGGGCTGTCGGAGGTGATGCGAACCAGCGTGTCGGCGAGGGTCAAACGCGCCGCCGTCACGAAGCGCGACAGCACATCCTCGGTCGAGCCGCGCACCACGCGCACGCCATGGCGTCGTCCGATTGCAGCGATGTCGTCATCGGCCGGGGCCTCTGTGGTGGCGATCACGAGCTCATTCACGCCGGAAATCGTCTTCAGCCGGCGACACTGGTGGTCCAGAATGCTCTGCGAGCCCCGGATCGGCATCAGCACCTTGCCAGGAAGTCGGCTCGACCCGGTTCGGGCCTGTATCACGGCGACGGTGCGGTTCATTCGGGCCAATCCCTGGATCGCAGATCCTCTGGTTCCGCCCCCGCCGGCATTTCCCGGTCATGCCAGGTCCGCAAGACGCGGATAGGGCGATATTGCGTCAATCCTGGGGGCGGGTCGGCCGCGTCGAAATCGCCGCGCAGCGCCCGCACCAGCATGGCGGGCGCATTGACGCCGGCCAGCGTCATCATCTGGGCGAAGCCCCAAAGGCGCGGATTGATTTCCAGCAGTTTCGGTTCGGCGTCCGGCGTGGATCGTTTCAGCTCCACCGCCGCGAAGCCGTGCCAGGGCCCGGTGGCGTCAAGGATGGCCAGACCCGCCTTGCGGATCGGCTCGTCGATGACGGTCTGTCCGGCCGTCGCCGCGCCGCCGCTTGGCGGATTGGTGGCGAGCTTGTGATGCACGGTGGACAGGATCAGCCGACCCTGCAGGAAAACCGCGCCGACGGTGTAGACCGTCTCCGCCCCGCCCGGAATGTAGGACTGCACCAGGCACGGACCTTCCGCTGCGCTGGTGCGTCGCCAGTCGCGCACGAGCGCGGCGGCGTCATCAGGATAGGAGACCCCGCGCGCGCCGCGTGAGCTGCGTGGTTTCAGCACGCAGGGATAGCCGCCATCCCACTGGCCAAGATCGGCTTCACGCTCGACGCGCAGCGTCTTCGGCGCCGGCAGGCCGAGCGCGATGATCCGCTCCAGCAGGGCGCCCTTATCGATGCCATAATGCAGGACATCCGGCGCAGGGACTGGAACTTCCACACCCTCTTCGCGCCACTGAGCGGCGACGGGCGCGAGTGCTCCGGCTTCGGCTTCGGAGCCGGGCAGGACGATATCGACATCGCGTTCGACGCTGAGGCGTCTGACCGTGCTGCGATAGAGCTCCGAGTCGCGCGCGGACGGCAGGATGACCGCCTCCACGTCCGGTTCGTAAAGCCCGGCCGCATAGGGCGCCGCGTCTGCAGCGAGCAGCTCCACATCCAGCCCGCTGGAGGCCAGCGAGCGCAGCGCCGCCAGTCCCGGCGGGGCGCCGACGCCTGTCACCAGAATGCGCAGGGTTCGCGCTTCGCTCATGACCGTCCCCAGTGCGACAGATCCCGATCCAGCAGCGCAGAAAGCCGGTCGATGCTGGGGCGCAGCAGCATATCGAGCCGCGCGCGGCTGGCCTCGCTGAGCGCGGGGTAGACAATCTCATCGCGCTTGACCGGCGGATAGACGCCGTCCGCGCTCGGCCCGTCGGGCGTGGCCGCGCCAAGCTCGGCGTGCAGGGTCTCAAAGCTTTCCGCAGCGCGATGGTCCAGCGCGCCTTGAAGAATAGCGCTCTTATCAGCCGGGATTCCCCCGGTGTTGAAGCGACCTTCGGTGGGCGGCGCATCGCGGCTGGGCAAATCCAGATAGTCCAGTATCCGAGCGACGACGCCCGGCGCGTCGGCGTCCAGCTCCTCCTGAAGCAGGATGAGCGGATCGAACCGGTCCATGAAGTGCGGCAACTGATCGGCGTAGCGGCCATTGAGCGCGTACAGCCATTGAAAGCCCCAGCCGGCTGCGGCGCGTTCAGCTTCCAGGTCGAGCGTTTTTTCAAACGAGAAGAACTCCGCCTCGCGGCGCACATTCTGCAGATAGTGCGACCAGGCGCGGCTGACCGGATCGCGCAGAATGGCGATGATGCGCGTGTCCGGTCCGAGCCGGTCCATGACCGCCGGGGCGGTGCGATGGGCATAGGCGAGATAGTCCGGCGAGGTGTCGCCGATCCGCGCCTGGCCGTCATGGGCGGCGAACAGGGTCTGATAGTCCGCCCAGCCCGGCGCGGTGTCGAAGCTGTAATAGGCCGGCCAGTAGACCGATCCGTCGCCGACGCCGGAAAAATGCCGGCCTTCCTTGCGCACGGTCGACAGGAAAATGTCGTCATGCCGGCTCAGATAATGATAGAGCGATGTCGTGCCTGACTTCGCCGCGCCGACGATCAGGAAATTCGGCTTGATGTCCGGTCGGCGGTCGGTCGACACGGGGCGGAAACTCCCTTCAGATGCGCAATGGCGCACACAGACTCAAACCTGAACATGAGTCGCGCCGGGCGGTTATGCTTTGACCAGCTGGACAATGCGTTTCGCACATCTTTTTGCGCCCAGACCGTCAACAAGGCGTTGCCCATTGCGCGCCATGGCTTCGCGCGCGCCCGGATCGGCGGCCAGCCCCAGCAATTCGGCGCCGGGCTCGGCGCCGAGGCGGGCGCCGATACCCAAAGCTTCAGCCGTATCGATCCGCGCGTTCTGATGGTCTGCGACCGGCAGGTAGAGCGCCGGCAGACCCGCCGCTGCGGCTTCAATGACCAGCCCGCCGCCTGCAAGGATAGCGAGATCGGCGCCGGTCATCGCGCTGGCGAGATCGGTCACGCCGGACCGCAAGGCAAAGCGGCCCGACATTGTCGCGCCGGATTCAGCCTGTGTACTGAAGACGCTGATTTTCAGATCGGCGAGAGGCGGTCTCGCCGCACGCATAGCGTCGTCGATGCTCGCAAGCACGTCGGCGAGCCGGTCTTGCCGGCCCCCGCCCAGACAGATGAGGGCGTGGTTCGGCGCAGCCCGCGTCTGGCGGACGGGAAGGGCTGTGAAGCCGGGTTTCACCAGCAGGTAGTCCGGTCCGCTCAGCACTGCCGGGCTTGCCGCGCCAGTCAGCTCCTGGTGGATTATCAGGTCGGCCTTGGGGTCGGCGTGGCTTTCGCCGCCGATCAGCACGATGGGCGTTTTCGGCCAGGCGCGCCGCGCCGCGCCGAGCTGTGCAGGGCGCGTGGCGCGGGGCGTATCGATCACGATGACGTCTGGGCTAAGTTTGACGTGTTCGAACGGATCGGAGCCTGCAGCGAGACTGCGGGCGTTCGCACCGAAGATAGCATGAAGGGTGTCGGGCGTCGTCGTCAGCACCTCGACGCGGACTTGGAGGGCTTCAAGCGCGTGCGCGAGCGCAAGGCTTCGATGCGCGTGGCCGTGGCCGATCCGCGGACCGGCATCGACGCGCAGGCCGATGACCGGTTTCACCCGTTTGCTGCGCGCTCGCGCAGATCGCGGGCGATCGCTTTCAGCGCGCCGTCGAAATCACGGTATTTCGCGCCGGTATAGGAGCGCGCTGTCGGATACCAGGGCAGATGACCCGCGCCCAGCATGGTCCAGGCCTTCGGTCGCGAGTGGATGATCCAGGTCTCTGCGCCGACGGCGGCGGAAATATTGGTGGTGGCGTTCATCGGGCCGATCACCACATCGCACGCCTTGCACAGCGCGGCGACGTCGTCGAGATCGTCCTTCAGATCAACGCCTTCAACGGTGTGAATGACAACCCCGTGCTCCTCGCGCGCCAGGCGCAGCTCTTCGTCAACCTCGCCATATTGAAGGTTCACGAAACAGGCGTCCTGTGTTTTCAGAACCGTCTTCCAGGTCTCAAACGGCGAGTACGCTTTCTTGCGCTTGGCCGTCATCTTCAATGACTTCCAGAGGATTCCCACCTTCAGCCCGGCGCCGAACCGAGCCAGCTGTTCGGTGAGCCGGTCGACCTTTTCCGGATCGGCCTTCAGGTGATGGGTGTCGGGAAAGTCCTCGCGCCTCGGGCGCAGGCTGACGGCCGGCTGAGCCATGGGCGCCCAGAAATCCACCTTGCCGTCTTCGGTCAGGCCCGGATCAGGAGTGCGGATATCGCGGCCCTCGCGATTGATCGTGTGGTGACGTCCGACCACCGCGTCGGGGAAGGCGCGCTTCACCAGCGGGCGGAGCCGCCGTTCGCACGCCACCCGCAGCTCGCCCGCTTCGCCGAGCGCGGTCTTAAGATCCCCCAGCATGTTCATGAACAGGACTTCATCGCCAAGGCCCTGCTCGCCGATGACCAGTAGCGTTTTGCCGCGAATATCATCCAGCGAACGCCCGTCCCACATCGGCGGATCGATCACGAAGAGCGTGGCTTCGGGGAAGTTGGCGTCCAGCCGGATGTCATAGAGCGACCAGCCGCTCTCCAGTTCGCCGGCGGTCAGGCTGGCCAGCGCCAGCCCGTGCGTCATGATCGCATAGTCCCTGGCTGAGCCGGGATCCTTGCGCGCCTCGCTGAAATGCCGGATCGCGGCCTCCGGGTCGCCGCGCAGCTCGAAAGTGAAGGCCAGATTGTGATGCGCGCGCGCATAGCCCGGCTTCAGCCGCAGCGCTTCATGATAGAAGGTGGAAGCCTGCTCCGGATCGCCGGAATCCAGCAGAGTGGTTCCCAGAGAGTTCCACAGATCCGCGTTGTCCTGATGGGAGTAGATCGCGGCGCGTAAAAGCTCGATGGAGTCCTCAAACCGTCCCTGGTCGCGCAGGATTCCGCCCAGATTGACCATGGCCGCCGGCGCGCCCGGCGACATGTCGGCGAAGATGCGCAGGAATTTCTCCGCGCCGTCCAGCATGTCCAGCTTCCAGGCCGCCATCCCCAGATTGAGATAGATTTCCGGATTTTTCGGGTCCAGCTTCCAGGCGCGCTCGTAAAACTCCAGGGCTTTGGACAATCGACCCAGATGATCCAGGCACAGCCCCATCACATGATTGGCCAGAGCATCGTCCGGCGCCATCTCCAGCGCCTTGAACGCCTGGCGCGCAGCAGCCGGATAGTCGCCGCTGTCAATGCCTTTCATGGCGCGGCGCAGCTTCGCCACCATGCGCGCGTCGACCTTTGCCAGCCTGGCGCCTTCAAGAATGCGCGTGACAGAGGCGTCGCTCGGCTGAACGGCGTCGGCGGTGTCGTGTCGCGGCGCTTCAGCGCCAGCGGCGATCTCAGCGTCAAGGTCGAAGGCTTCAGGCATGGAGTTGAAACCCGCTTGATGGAGCCAGCTCAGGGCGATTGGGTCATGGATCGCTGCTTCGATTAAGAAGCCGCTAACATCTTTGGTTCGCCTCGCGCGGCTGGGAAACGCTTTATTCACCCTGCTGCGTGACTGTGGCCATCCGCACTCAAAAAGCCCCGCACCAGTCGGGCGCAAGAGGGTTCGCAGATGCCGCTGAAACTGTCTTTGAAGCCGGGTGAGAGATTCGTGCTCAACGGGGCTGTTGTTGAGAACGGGGATCGCCGCGCAACGGTGGTTTTGCAGAACAAGGCTTCGGTGCTGCGTGAAAAGGACATCATGCAGGAGCATGAAGCCGACACGCCCGCCAAGCGGATCTATTTCCCGGTCATGATGATGTATCTGTCATCGAAGGCGGAGCCGGATATTTACGAACAATTCGTCGTACGCATGACCGAGTTCATGAGCGCGCTCACCAATCCTGAAGCGCTCGCCCATTGCGTCTCGGTCAGCCGCGATGTGATGAGCGGAGAGTATTACAAGGCGCTTTTGCGGTGCCGGAAGCTCATCGCCTACGAAGCCGAGCGCCTGGGCGGGGGAGGCTGAACGCATGTCGTATCAAGCCTACCAGACCGCTTCATCGCGTACTGAAGACCCGCGTCTGACCGAATACCGCCTGTTCGGCCAGGTCACGCGCGCCCTGATCGACGCCCAGCATGAGGGCAGCGCACAAGCTCTGTCCAAACGCGCCGATGCGCTGGACTGGAACCGGCGCATGTGGACAGCTTTTGCGGCCGATTGCGCCAGCGAAGGCAATAATCTGCCGGACAGCCTGCGTGCGGCGATCATCTCGCTGTCCATCTTCGTGTCCAAGCAGACCAGCGAGGCGATGCGGGGCAAGGGCGATTTCGACACGCTGATCGAGATCAACCGGACCATCATGCAGGGCCTGCAGCCGCCGGCCGCGAGCGCTGAGCCGCGTCGCGCCGCCGCCGGCTAGAGTCGCGCCCGACGCCGCTGCTTTCCATCAAGGCTGCCGATCTCGCCGAGCGGCAAGCTCTGCCGGGCGGTTCGCGCAGGCGCGATTGTGCGCCCAGGCAGCCGATGTCTTAGTAGACTGATTTTACTTATTTAATTTTGCCGTCGCGTCGCCATTCGGCGGCATGGCGCTTGCGGGTTCGTCAGCGGGACAAAACGTCCGCCGGCCAAGAACGGCCGTTCTCGCTTCCAGAATGGAGGAACCCCACAATGAACTCGGTAAACACCAATCCGGGCGCAATGATCGCCCTTCAGAACCTGAACAAGTCGAACATGGAGCTGCGCGAAGTGCAGAACCGTATCAACACCGGCCTTGAGGTCGCAGGCGCAAAAGACAATGGCGGCATCTTCGCCATCGCTCAGCGCATGCGCTCTGAGGTATCCGGTTACGGCGCTGTTCAGGACTCGCTCAACCGCGCCCAGGCCACGACCGATGTCGCCCTGGCGGGGGGTGAGGCGATTTCCGACCTGTTGATCGAAATGAAAGAGAAAGCCCTTGCTGCGGCTGACTCCTCGCTGGACACCGCATCGCGCAGCGCGCTGAACGAAGACTTCAAGGCGCTTCGCGATCAAATCGGCACCATCGTGGCGAATGCGGAGTTCAACGGGACCAATCTGATCGACGGATCGGTGACGACAGGCTTTGTCGCGCTGGCCAATGCGGACGGCTCCAACACGATCACGGTGGATGACGAGAATCTCTCGCTGTCCGGTTCGATCGTGACGGTGGCCTCAACCGCATCCTACGCCACCGCGAGCCAGGCCTCGGCCATCGCCTCACAGATCGCTACGTCGCTCGACAATGTGAACGCGTCGCTCGCGCGGCTCGGCACCAAGTCGAAGGCGCTGGAGGTGCATCAGACTTTCGTCACCAAGCTGTCGGACGCGCTGGAAACGGGCATCGGCAATCTTGTGGATGCGGACATGGCCAAGGAAAGCGCGCGTTTGCAGGCTCTGCAGGTCAAGCAGCAGCTGGGCATTCAGGCGTTGTCCATCGCCAATACCGCGCCGCAGTCGGTCTTGTCCTTCTTCGGCTAGCCGGCCAGTTTTTCGACCCATCGGGGCCGCGTTCGCGCGGCCCCTTTTTTGTCGGGGTGCAAGGTTAGGGATTTGTTTACCGCGAATCAGAAGCCCGGCCTGTTAAGGCTCTGATAACCGGCAGGTTTTGCCGGTTCGGCAAGAATTGCCGCCTCCTTTTCTGCCGAGCCGGCAAGACCTGCCGGGCGGCAGTTTCGACCGCTTCTCAGGCGAAGCTGCCAATAGCTTGAAACTTGGTTGGTTTTCATTCTTCGCAGGGCGGGATGGGCAAGTTGGCCCCACCCTTGCTGCGCGTGTGGCGGGTCAGAAGACCTGGCGTGCAAAAAGCGCGTCTCCATCGAAGCTACGGAGAGGGCCAAGAAATGGCTACGATCAATACGAATCCCGGGGCGATGATCGCCCTGCAGAACCTGAACAAGACCAATATGGACTTGCAGCAGGTTCAACAGCGCATCAACACGGGTCTTGCGGTGTCGTCCGCGAAAGATGATGGCGGCGTATTCGCCATCGCCCAGTCGATGCGCGCTGATGTCGGCGGCTACAAAGCCGTCAACAACTCCATCGATCTCGCCTCATCGACGGTTGATGTCGCCCTCGCCGGTGGCGAAGCGATTTCCGACCTGCTGATCGAGATGAAGGAAAAGGCGCTGGCGGCTGCTGACACGTCCCTGGACGCGGCCTCGCGTACGGCGTTGAACGAAGACTTCCAGGCGCTGCGCGACCAGATCTCCACCATTGTGGACAATGCGGAGTTCAACGGCACCAATCTGATCGAGAATGGCGCGACGGCGATTTCGGCTCTGGCGAATGCCGACGGGTCGAACACGATCACCATCGCGGCTGAGGACCTGAGCCTTTCGGGCTCCACCATCACGATCACCGGTGGAACCCAGGTCAACACGGTGACCGCCGCGTCCGACGCCGCTACGGCGATTGGCACGTCTCTGGACAATCTGAACGCCGCACTGGCCCGTCTGGGCACCGGCTCCAAATCGCTGGAGATCCACAAGACGTTTGTGGGCAAGCTCTCCGACGCTCTGGAAACCGGCATCGGCAATCTGGTTGACGCGGATCTGGCCAAAGAGTCCGCGCGTCTGCAGTCGCTTCAGGTCAAGCAGCAGCTTGGCATTCAGGCGCTGTCGATCGCGAACTCTGCGCCGAGCACGGTTCTCGGATTCTTCCGGTAATCGGCAATGAATTCGGCGGCTGGTCCGGCTCGTTCTGGCGAGCCGCCGGATAAGGGTGCGCAAAATGCGCACTTGGTTTGAACGCAGAAAGCAGAAAGGAGCCAAGAAATGGCTACCATCAATACCAACCCCGGGGCGATGATCGCCCTGCAGAACCTGAACAAGACCAATATGGACTTGCAGCAGGTTCAACAGCGCATCAACACGGGTCTTGCGGTGTCGTCCGCGAAAGACGATGGCGGCGTGTTCGCCATCGCCCAGTCGATGCGCGCTGATGTCGGCGGCTACCAAGCTGTCAACAACTCCATCGATCTGGCGGTTTCGACTGTCGACGTGGCGCTCGCCGGTGGCGAGGCTATCTCAGATCTCCTGATTGAGATGAAAGAGAAAGCTCTCGCTGCGGCGGACACCTCGCTCGATACAGCGTCTCGCACGGCCCTCAATGAGGACTTCAAGGCGCTGCGTGATCAGGTCACCACGATCGTGTCCAACGCTGAGTTCAACGGCACCAATCTGATCGACGGTTCCAACACCGCCGGCATTTCCGCTCTGGCGAATGCTGACGGTTCGAACACGATCTCGATTGATGACGAGAACATGAGCCTTGGCGGGGCTATCGTCACAGTGGCGGCGACGGCGTCCTTCGCGACGGCGGCAGCTGCGTCCACGCTGGCTGGTACGATCGATACCTCGCTGGACAATCTGAATGCCTCGCTCGCCCGTCTGGGCACCGGCTCCAAATCGCTGGAGATCCACAAGACGTTTGTGGGCAAGCTCTCCGACGCTCTGGAAACCGGCATCGGCAATCTGGTTGACGCGGATCTGGCTAAAGAGTCCGCGCGTCTGCAGTCGCTTCAGGTCAAGCAGCAGCTTGGCATTCAGGCGCTGTCGATCGCGAACTCTGCGCCGAGCACGGTTCTCGGATTCTTCCGGTAATCGAAGCTGAGATGGCGGCGGGCGCTGTTCGTGGGGTTCCGCGCCCGCCGCCGCTTTTCTTCGAGGAGGAGATGAGACCGCCCCAACAGGAGGCGAAGGGCGTTTAAAGCGCCCGACGAAGGAGGATGAGAACAGATATTGTTTTACCCAGCGCGCCGCTGGGCGGCGGGCTTGATCCGCGACAAGGCGACACGACTGCCCCGCCGCCGCGCGGTCCGAAGAAACCCGCCGAGGAGGCGTCCGACACCGTTGTGGCTGTCGGCTCGCTTGGCGCTGTGGAACCGGTTGGCGAACAGGACAAGGTAGAAGCCATCGAACGCATGCGCGCGGAGATCAACGCGTCCGGTCGCGCGCGTCTTCAAATTGATCGGGACGAGGAAGCCGGTCAGTTCATCTACCGCATCAAGAACCCGGATACCGGCGAGACCGTGCGCCAGTGGCCGCCTGAAACCTATGTCGATCTGATCGTTTTCCTGCGGTCCAAACAGGGCGGCGTGATCGACCAGAGCGCCTGACGCTGAACGGCGCGCCCGGCTAATTCTGCCTGACGCGGGCGCGCCATCGGCAATATCTGACGTGTTGCACGCGATGCCTGAAGGGCCTCGCGTATTTTTATTGTATTGATATATATAGCATTATCCTGATCTGCCCGTTTGGCCTCCGGTTTGCTCCGTAGCCATCAGATACCGCGCGAGCCAAAGGCTTCGCGCTTCGGTGCAACGGGAGAAGACCAATGGCGCTAAGCGTCCACACCAACACCGCCGCGATGATCGCGCTGCAGAATCTGAATAAGACCAATGAGGACATCAATGGCGTTCAGAACCGGATCAATACCGGGCTGAAGGTCTCTGGCGCGAAGGATAATTCCTCCGTCTTCGCCGTGGCCCAGGGCATGCGCTCCGACATCGGCGCGCTCAGCTCGGTTCAGACCTCTCTTGATCGCGCGATCTCAATCGGCGATGTCGCCATCGCGGCGGGCGAGGCGATTTCTGATCTGCTGATCCAGATGCGCGAGAAAGCCACCGCCGCGATGGACCCGTCCATCGATACGTTTTCGCGTCAGGCTTATGATTCCGATTTCAAGAGCCTGGTCGATCAGGTCAGCGTGATCCTGTCGAACGCCGAGTTTGACGGCGCCAACCTTCTGAACGGATCGGTGACCGGCGGAATCGCCTTCCTGGCCGATGCCGACGCCTCGCGCACGGTCACGCTCGGGGCGCAGAACATGTCGTTCAGCGGCGCGATCATCACCCTGGCGGCGACCGCGAGCCTGGGCACGGTTTCGCTCGCCTCAGCTGCGGTCTCAGCCATTCGCACCAGCCTGGACAATGTGAACCAGGCGCTGGCGAATATGGGCTCGGATGTGAAGAAGATGGAGGCGCACGACACCTTTGTCGGCAAGCTGATGGACAGCCTGACCGAGGGCGTGGGCAATCTCGTCGATGCCGATCTCGCCAGCGAAAGCGCTCGATTGCAGGCGCTACAGGTCAAGCAGCAGCTTGGGGTTCAGGCGCTGTCGATCGCCAACTCCGAGCCGCAGATCATCCTGTCGCTGTTCAACGGCTAAGCTCAACCCTTTCGCCTGCCTCACCACGGTGAAGCGCCCGGTGGTCGTTTACGCGGCTCCGGGCGTTTCCTGTTCTGGGGGCCGGTTCGCGCCTTCTGCTCGGCGAAGCGGCGCGACTCATATCAAGTTCGCGTTCAAGCGTGGAGGCGAGCACGATGCGCCGGTTTCTTCCCTATGGCCGCCAGTCGATCAGCGCCGGCGATCGCGAGGCGGTCCTGCGCGTGCTGGACAGCGATTACCTCACCACCGGGCCTGAGATCGCCGCCTTCGAGACAGAGTTCGCCGCCGCCGTGGGCGCGCCTCACGCCGTCGCTTGCAACAGCGCGACCGCCGCGCTGCATCTGGCGCTGGACGGGCTGGGCGTGAGGCCGGGCGATGTCTGCATCGTGCCGGCCATCACCTTCCTGGCGACAGCCAATGCAGCGCGCTATTGCGGAGCCGATGTCCGTTTCGCCGATGTCGACCCTGAGACGGGGCTGTTGACGCCCGCCACGCTGGCCGCGGCTCTGGATCAGGCGCCGAAGCCCGCCGCCGTGCTTCCCGTTCATCTGGCTGGGCTGAGCTGTGACATGGCGGCGATCTCGGCTCTGGCGCGCGAGGCTGGAGCGGTCGTGGTTGAAGACAGCTGCCATGCTCTGGCTTCGCTGGACACGGCGGGACATCGGGTGGGCGCCTGCGCGTTCAGCGATGCGGCGACCTTCTCCTTCCACCCGGTCAAGACGCTGGCCTGCGGGGAGGGCGGCATGATCACCACCGGCGATCGCACGCTCGCCGCGCGCATGACCGACCGGCGCTCTCACGCCATGGTGCGCGACCCGGACCGACTTCAGCGCCGCGCGGGCCGGGATGAGCCCTGGTGGTATGAGATGCAGGCTCTGGGCTGGAATTACCGAATGCCGGACATCAATGCCGCGCTCGGTCGATCGCAACTGGCCCGGCTGGACTGGTTCGCCGCGCGTCGCCGCGCGCTCGCCGCACGCTATGGTGAGGCGCTCAGCGTGCTGGGCCCGCTGGTGCGGCCGCCCGCCCAGCCGGACGGCCTCAATCCGTGCCGGCACCTGTATAATGTGCGCATTGATTTCGAGGCTGCCGGCGTTTCGCGCGCCGCTGTCATGCAGCGGCTGAAGGCTGAGGGGGTGGGCAGTCAGGTTCACTATATTCCGGTCTGCCGCCAGCCCTATTACCGCGCGCTCTATGGCGAGCAGCGTCTTGAAGGCGCCGAGCGCTACTATGCCCGTACGCTCTCTTTGCCCCTTTTCGCCGACATGCAGGACGATGATCCCGACTATGTCGCCGCAGCGCTGGGCCGTGCGCTCGGTCTTTAGGTCATGACCTGGTCAAAAAGGGACAGGATGGCGCGTGCGGCGCGTTCTGCGCCGCGGCCATCGCAGATCGTCGCTGCGCGCTCGCTCATCAGACGAAGCATGGCCGGCGCCGCCTTCAGATTGTGCAGGGCGCGCGTGATGCGCGCCGCATCCGCCGGCGCCGGGCCCAGCGACATCGCTGCTCCGGCCTCGTGCAGCGCTGCGGCCAGCGCGAGCTGATTGTCCGCCACCGTGATCGTCAGGCTGGGCAGCCCCATCACACAACGCTCCAGCGCACTGCCGCCCGCCCCGCCGAGCGCCAGATCGGCCCGGCTCATCAGCGCGGCCATGTCCTGCGCCTCGGCATGCAGCCGCACGAGCGGATCGGTGCGCGCGCAGGCTTCCAGCTCCGCCCGGCTCGGCGCGCGGGCTGCAACCACGATCTCGACCTGGCAATCGGGCAGCGCTGCGCGAACGGCGTGATAGGCCTGACGCGATACGCCGCCCACATCGGTCAGTCCGAAACTGATCAGCACGCGGTTCAGGCGCGCGCCCGCTCGGCGCTCCAGGCTGGCGCTGCGGGTGGCTGCGAAACCGGGCTGGATCAGCGCAAACTGCGCGCCGGCGAGCACGCGCGCACCGGGCGGCGTCCGCCCGGCATAATCCGCCTCGGTCTTGGCGTGGTTGTGGTCGATGAGAAGATCGCAGTCATAGGCGCGGTCGGCCAGGTCATCAATGACGACGATATGCCGGGCGTTTGGTCGGGCCGCGCGGTGATCCTCAGCCCCGAGCCCATAGTGGTCGAACACGATGATGTCCGCCGCCATCGCCTCGGCCTGACCGGTCCCGCCAAGGCTTTCGACCGTGCGCACCTTATAGACCGAGCGGTCGAGGGCGGGGACCACCATCAGGGCTTCGTCATTGACCAGGAAATCGATTTCAGCGCCTTGCCGGGCGAGTTCGTCCGCCAGTGTGAGACAGCGCATGACGTGACCGCCGCCGAGCGCCGCACCGGCGTCGCAGCGAAACAGGATGCGCGCTCGGTCCGGCATGATCAGCCTGCTGTGAAACGGTCCTGCAGGAGTGCGTGCAGAGAGCGGGCGTCGAGCCGTTCCGGGTTCGCGTCGGAGGTATAGGCGAACCCGTCGGGAACCGGGCGTGCGCCGGCTTCCAGCCACTGATCGCGAACCCGCGCCGGGCCGGACGGCAGGATGACGAAGCGATCATCCAGCTCCAGCGTGGAGCGTGCATCATCGGTCGTGATCATCACTTCATGCAGTTTTTCGCCGGGTCGGATCCCGATGATCCTGTGAGACAGGTCCGGCGCGAGGGTGCGCGCCAGATCGCAGGTCCGCATGGACGGAATTTTCGGAACGAAAATCTCCCCGCCGCGCGCCGAGCCCAGAGCCGACAGGACGAAATTCACGCCCTGGGTCAGGGTGATCCAGAAGCGCGTCATGCGTTCATCGGTGATTGGCAGATGGTCGGCGCCGTCCTCGGCGAGTTTCCTGAAGAAGGGCACCACAGAGCCGCGCGAGCCGACCACATTGCCATAGCGCACGACGGAAAAGCGCGGCCCGTCCTCGCCGCCCATCGCCTGGGCGGCGGTGAAGATCTTGTCCGACGCCAGCTTGGACGCGCCATACAGATTGATCGGACTCGCCGCCTTGTCGGTGGACAGCGCCACCACATGACGAACGCCCTGCTTGATCGCCGCGCGCACGACATTCTCCGCGCCAAGCACGTTGGTGCGAATGCATTCGAACGGATTGTATTCGGCGATGGTGACATGCTTCAGCGCCGCGGCGTGCACCACCACGTCAACGCCGCGCATCGCCATATCGAGCCGGCCCTCATCGCGCACATCGCCGATGAAATAGCGCATCGGCCCGTCACCGCCGGCTGGGAAAAGCTGGGCCATCTCGTACTGCTTCAGCTCGTCGCGGGAGAAGATGATGAGCTTTTTCGGCGCAAACTCATCCAGAACCATCTGCGCGAAGTGGCGCCCGAAGGACCCCGTGCCGCCGGTCACCAGCACCGTCTTGCCGGACAGATCCATGCGCGGCTTACGAAAATCGCGCTCCAGAAACAGCGCGCGCGCCGGGTCTTCGCCATCCATTGCTGCGGGCTTGGCCGCGTTCGGATCGGGGCTGGCGAAAGGACTGTTCATCGAGTGCGAATCACTTCGGACGAGAGGATGACGAAGCCGCATGGTACCGGGCCGATGAGCCGCGTCGAGACGAGCCGGCGCCGGGGCGTGGAAAAGCCGGGCCGTAACGCTTTATTCGGGCCTCCAGGCGAAAATGGAGCCTTGATGGGCCGGGTGTGCCGGCCTGATCGCAGGAGCGACCGCCTTGGGCGCGATTTCCGGAGCTGTTTTGGGCGCTTGGTTCGCCTCACAGAACGCCGTGCGGCAGGCCGCGAGCGCGCCTCAGCAGCTGTCCGGGGCTTCTGCGAACGCCCTCAATGGCGGCGCCGGATCAGACGAGGTGGTGCCGCCCTGGGACCCGCGCGGCGAAGTGCGCGCGCTTGACGAGGTTCAGCGCTCGGTGCTGGCCAGCGGCGTCTTTTTCGATCCTGAACTGGGCGCCTTCTCCGATGTCGAGACCGGCGAAGATGAGAAGACGCTGTTCGCCATGTATCAGGGACTGCGCCGGCTTCAGTCCCTGGCCGCCGCCGCATCGGACAAGTCAGCCAGCGATGTCGACCGGCAATTCTGGGACCGGCGCTTCCAGGAGGGCGTGACGCAGCTCGACGGCTTTTTCGAGGATATGACGCTGGAAGGCGTCTCGGTCCTGCGCGGCGAAGAGTTGAGCAAGGCGGAAAGCACGCTCGCCATCTCGCGCGGCGCCTCGCAATACACCACCGGCGTGATCCATAGCGGCGCCTTCGATGCTGAGGTGGACGCCTTCCAAGGCGACACGCAGTTTACCATCACCGTGCGCAAGAACGGCGTCGACACTGATGTGGCCATCAATCTGGATGATATGGGCGCAACGCCGCGCACGCTGGACTCCGTCGCCGATCATATCAACACGCAGCTGGAGGCGGCCTCCATGCTGACGCGCTTTGAGCGGGTCAAGATCGGCGAGGAAGACGAGAACGGCGTCATTCAGGGTGATCGCTACGGCTTCAAGATTCAGGGAATACTCACCGAGCAGGTGTCTTTCTCAGAAACCGGCGGCCAGCCGGCGGTCTATATGGCCGGCATCTCCGGCGACGGCGAGACCGCAGCCGGCCAGTTCACCAAATTCGTCGATCTGGCGTCTGGCGGAAGCGCAGCCTTCTCCCGGCGCATCGAGCCGAGCCCGGTGGTCACCGAAACCACCACCGATGACGGCGAGACAGAAACCAGCGAGACCAATTCACCCTTGAATGTCGATGCGGTTGCCCGAAGCCAGGATGGCGGGCTGTTCGTGGTCGGGCGCTCCAGCAACGCCATTGATGGTCAGAGCCTGCGCGGCGAGGAAGACCTGGTGCTGATGCGCTACGATTCCACCGGCAAGCGGGTCTGGGCCCGCACGCTCGGCGCGGCGGGTGAAGCCGCCGGCGCGAGCGTGGCGGTGAACGCCGCCGGCGATGTTGTGGTGGCTGGCAAGGTGTCCGGCGCGCTGGGCGACACCACCGATGTCGGCGGAACCGACTCGCTTGTGGTCAAGTATGACGCCGCCGGAGTGGAACAGTGGGCCAGGCGTTTTGGCGGGATCGCCGATGATGCGGCGAATGCGGTGTCCATTGGTGATGACGGCACGGTCTTTGTGAGCGGCCAGGCGCGCTCCAATCTCGGCGGCGCGATCAATACCGGCGGCCAGGACGGTTATGTGCGCGCCTTCGGCGCCGACGGCGACACGCTCTATACGCGCAGCGCCGGGTCCGGCGCGGGCGATCAGCGCGTCAAGGCGAGCGCCGTAGCGTCTGATGGCGGTCTGATCCTGGCCATCGAAAACGAAGGCCGCGCCGAGCTGGTCAAATACGCCGCCGGCGATGATGGAAGCGGCGCCCCGGTCTGGACGCTGGATCTCGGTGATCTTGATGACGGCCGCATTGGCGGGCTGGCGGTCGGCGATGATGGCGCGATCTATCTGTCCGGCGCGGCCGGCCCGGCTTTTGCGCCGGGTGCGGTTGTCACGGCCAATGCCGGCGGGCGCGACGCCATGCTGACCCGGATTAGCGACGGGGCGAGCGCTTCGGTGGACTACGTCACCTTCCTGGGCTCGGCTCAGGACAATTCCGCGTCCTCAATCTCGGTGGCCGATGGCAAGGTCTATCTCGCCGGCAAGACGTCCGATGCGCTGCCAGGCGGGGTCCAGAACGGCGCCCGAAACGCTTTCGCGGCCGGGTTTGACGCGGCGACGGGCGCGCATGAATGGACCCAGCAGATATCCGGACGCGGCGGGCTTTCCGAAGCCGCCGGCCTCGTTGTCGACCCTGGTGGTGACGGCGCGCTTAACCGGCTCGGACTGCCGACCGGTGCGGTGACCTATTCGGATACGCGTGTCGTGACCGACCGGTCTTCAGTGCGCGACGGTGATCATTTCTTCGTCTCTGTTGATGGCGGGCGCAAGCAGCGCATCACGATCGACGCGGGCGACACAATGCGATCGCTGACCTTCAAGCTGAACGCCGCCTTCGTGCTGGACGCGACCGCTGATGTGCGCCGCTCCGCCGACGGCGACATGCTGCGCATCACACCGAAAGAAGGCGTGACGGTCGAGTTCTTCAAGGGCGGTGACGGCCAGAACGCGCTGACCGGGCTCGGCCTTCCTGAAGGTGCGGTGACCGGCAAGGCCTCGCTGGTCGATGGGCCGGCCGATTCCACCTCCGACGCGCCGGACATCTTCGCGCTGGAGCTGCCTTCAGTGCTCAGCATCACCGATCGCGATGCGGCGCTGGCCGCCGGTGAAGCGCTCACTTCCGCAATGAGCAAGGTGCAGCGCGCCTATCGCGAACTGACGCTGGATCCGGCCTTGCGTGAATTGCTGGAAGGCCCCCAGGCCGGTAATCGCGATGGCGTCGCGCCAGCCTATCTCACCGCCCAGGTGGCGAACTACCAGGCCGGCCTCGACCGCCTCATCGGCGGCAGCGGGGGCGGTACGCTGGCGCTGTTTTAGGCGGGCAATTAAGCTAGCTTGCGACACTGGCGCACAGCTGAAACGCATAGAACGCGGCAGCGATGAACGAAAGAACACCGAAAAAGATGAACATCGCGGGGGCAAGCACGGAATAGGTCAGCCGCTTTGCGTTCTCACCAGCGGCGATCGACCCAAAGCTTTTGAACCCCAGCCTGTTCGTGATCGTAGTTTCGATTTCCGTGATCGAATTTTCGTTGTTGTGGACCAGCTCCTCATTTCGTCGATCAAGCAATAAGAAGATAATCGTAAGGACAAAGGCCAAAATGGCGATTATCAGTCCGGCGAACAGCTGGGGCGTATTCGGTGTGGTGCTCTGGGACGCCGCAAAAACACCGCCGAGTGCGGCCAAAGCAATAAAGTAAAACCTTATTCCCTGCAGGCGCTGTCCGGCATGGTAAATGAACAGCCCCCTGGCGTGCTCAAGCGCCTTGAACAGCTCGTCTGTTGTCGGATTCGGTGCTGGCTGTGTGTTCATCTATGCCCCACTGACTTGAAAAAGCGCTATCGAGTAGCGCACGCGCCTTAGCCTGATTCGCTTTAGGCGTGTGGTCAATGAGGATCGGAACGATGCTAGTCCCTAGTTGGCGATAAGCGGCCTTCAGATGGTTGATATTGTCTTCATAAAAGAAGATCGGCCCATCCTGCAGTTCGGCGGAAAGTAGTTTGAGCTGCGCAGACTTCTCGACGCGACCAACATGAAAAATTTCTATGGGGTTTAGCTTATATTTCTGAATAAATTCGTGCATCCGGGCTATTGCTGCGTATCCGGAGCGAGCCGTTAATATAAATATTCGCCCATCACGTTGTGTTTTCCTTGCCCACTCTAGCGCCGGCCCCGGCTTGATTGGAATGTGACGTCGTAGCTGAATTTCTTGGAAAAGAAGGTGTCTTTGGTATGGATTAGGCAGACCTTCGCAGCGGATATGAAGCTGCTCTCGAAGTTTCCGAAGGATAGCATCTTCATTGGCTATGTGTTCAATGCGGTAGACTTGCTCTTCTACGTCGTCGCTAAGCACGCCATCGAAATCATAAACATGTGTTCCAGCGCTCCAGCCGGCTGCATCATGTGCGTTTGGGTTGAAGGCAATAAACGGACGCGTATGCGCACCCGGTGAGCTTGGTCGAGTTTGTGCTGTCATTCAAAGGTTTCCACTTCGGGTCTACCTTAGGACTTTCAAACCGACTGATCCAGCGCCACCGCACCGAGATTGGCGTTCTGGGTCGCTGTCGGACCATAGCCGGATTTCTCGGTTTTCTGCCGGGCGGCTTCTGCGGCGATGGCCTGCACCACCCCTTCAGTGACCGATTTCAGCGCCATGACGACCGCGCCGTTTTTCTCAACCGCGGCCTCAAAGCGCTCGGTGGCGGCGCGCAGGGCGGTTTTAAGATCGGTCGCCAGGCCGGCAAGCCGGGCCGGGTCTTTCGCGGCGAGCTGGGTCTCGCGCCGATAGATGGTCGCGAGCTTGGCCTTTTCTTCCTGAAGCGCCATGGCTTCATGCGGTCGGCGCGCTTCGAACATCCCGGTCTCGGTCTCGATGAGATCGGTCAGCCGGCCGGTCAGGCGCAGCAGGTGCTGAGCACGGTCAGTCGGATTGGCGGCGGCGAGCTCGCTCATCGTCTAGCCCTCTGAGATGTCTTGCAGCCGCAGGATTTCGCGGGTCAGCGCATCGGCCAGGCCGATGCCGCCTGATTTCGACAGCACCTTGGCGTATTCCTCGTTCAGCATGCCGGTGAACGCGCTTTCCCCGGCGCCGCCGCCAAAGGTCTCACTCTTCGTGCTCGGGCCCATCATGTGTTCCATCATCTGGGCCAGGAAGACCGCCTCGAACTCCTCGGCGATGGCGCGCGCCTGCTCAGGCGTCTGGGCGCGCGTGGAGCGCGGCGCATCGGCGCGGGCCGAGCTGACAGCTGTGTTCAGCTGAGCGGTGAGTAGATCGTCCATCATCTAGAGCACCTCGATCTCGGCCTGCAGCGCGCCGGACGCCTTGATGGCCTGCAATATGGTGATCATGTCGCGCGGGCTGACGCCCAGCGCATTCAGCCCGTCGACCAGATCGCGAAGCGACACCGTGCCGTCGAGCACGCCAAGCTGGGCGGCGTCTTCGGTGGCGGTGATCTCGGTGCGCGGCAGCTCGATCGCTTCGCCGACCTCGGCGAAGGGGGCGGGCTGGCTGACGACCGGGGTTTCGCTGACCGAGATGGTCAGATTGCCCTGGGCGATGGCGACGGTGGACACCCGCACATTCTCGCCCATCACGATGGTTCCGGTGGATTCGTCGATAACGACGCGCGCGCGCATGTCCGCAGCGACGCGCAATTGCTCCACCTCTGCGATGAGGTCGATCATGTCGCCGCGATAGCCGCGCGGGCGCGTCAGCGCGACCGCGGTGGGGTCGGTCGCCGAAGCGGTCTGAGGTCCGATAAAGGCGTTAATGGCCTGGGCCATGCGGCGCGCAGTGGTGAAGTCCGGATTGCGCAGCGCCAGGCGGATAGTCTGGCGACCGGCCAGGTCAAAGCGCAGCTCGCGTTCAATGATCGCGCCGTTGGCGATGCGTCCATTGGTGGGCACGCCGCGGGTGATGCTCGCTCCGTCGCCATCTGCGGAAAACCCGCCGACCGCGATCGAACCCTGGCCGACCGCATAGACCTGCCCGTCCGCGCCCATGAGCGGGGTCGCGATCAGCGTTCCGCCCTGAAGGCTTGACGCATCGCCCAGGGCGGATACCGAAACATCAATGCGGGAGCCGGGGATGGAGAAGGGCGGCAGGCTGGCCGTCAGCATGACGGCGGCGACATTGCCGGTGCGCAGATCCGCATCGCGGATATTGACGTTGAAGCGCTCCAGCATGGAGTTCAGCGACTGGCGGGTGAAGGCGGTGTTGCGCAGGGTGTCGCCGGTTCCGTCCAGCCCGACCACCAGGCCGTAGCCGACCAGCTGATTGTCGCGCACGCCTTCCACATCGGCGATATCCTTGATGCGCGGATTGGCCAGGGCGCTGGCGCTGAGAGCCAGCGCCAGAGCGGCGGCAGCGAGAATGCGGAACATCAAATGCATGAACGCCATGTTGGGCTCGACCCGGCCTGCGAATTACGTCACACACGGATATGCACGCCGCGTGCCAAGGGGTGAGGCTAAAAACTGAATATAAAACAGCATCTTAGTTCAGTTGCCGCTGGGAAGAATGCGAGGCTCGCACAACCGGCCCCGGCAAGAATTGCCGCTTTGGCCAGCGTGTTTAAGAGCGCGTTAACAGAGCTTAAGCCAGCTTGGATGCGACCATGAGGGAAATGTTCCAGCGATGAAAATCAACGGTCCTAATCGCGTTGGCGGTCCCGCCGCGTCCCACAGGAAGAAAGCCGCCGATCCGACCGGATTCGCGCCTGAAGGCCCTGCGCCAGCATCGTCAGGCGGTCCGTTGGGCGCCATGGAACAGGTCTCGGCGGTGGGTTCGGTCGATGCGCTCATGGCGTTGCAGGCCGGCGGCGAGCCGCTGGAGGCGCGTCGCAGGATGACCGAGCGCGCCCTGTCCATGCTGGACGTGCTCGATGATCTGAAGATCGCGCTGCTTGAAGGCGGGCTTCCGCGTTCGAAACTCACCGCCCTGATGGAGCTTTTGCGCTCGCGCCGCGAATCGGTCGCGGACCCCAAACTTGAGGCCGCGCTGGACGAAGTTGAGACGCGCGCGGCTGTGGAATTGGCGAAATACGACGCCTGAATCTGCGCCGCTTCGTTCAAGCTGTGGAAATCACGACCTTTTCACAATGGCGCCAGACTTGCGCCGCAACCGCGCCGCCTCGTTGACTCAAAGCGCTTGCTGGATATTCTCCGGCGCGCTTCGGCAGGGGCGCAGGGTTAAGCGGAGGCGGTCAGATATGAGCGCAATTGAATCCCAGATCGAACTGCCCGACGGCTATCGTCCCAGCGATGACGAGCCGTTCATGAATGAGCGCCAGAAGGAATATTTCCGGCGCAAGCTCATGGCGTGGCGCGACGAGATCATCCGTGAAAGCCGCTCCACGCTGACCAGCCTGCAGGAAGACTTGGGCGCGCTCCCCGATCTGGCCGATCGCGCGTCGACCGAAACCGACCGCTCTCTGGAGCTGAGGGCCCGCGATCGTCAACGCAAGCTGATCTCCAAGATCGAGTCGGCGCTGCGCCGCATTGATGAAGGCGAGTACGGCTATTGCGAAGACACCGGCGAGCCGATCTCTCTGGCCCGTCTGGATGCGCGCCCGGTCGCCACGCTCAGCCTTGAAGCCCAGGAACGCCACGAGCGATCCGAGCGCGTCCACCGCGACGACTGAGGCGTCTCTTCTGACATGACCGTCCGAGGGCGTTCGATGACGGTGTTGAGCTGTCATCCCGGGCAAGCTTGCGAGACCCGGCACCCATTCCGGTTGGTCTGAGTCCAGCGGCAGGCGTCAGGGTCTCGGCTCGGCGCTAACGCGCGTGGCCGGGATGACAATGAAAACCGATCAGAACGGCCAGAGCAGGTTATAGATCTCCTGACCGATCGGCGGGCGCTGCATTTCGGAGATATGGCCGCGGCCGCCATAGGAGATGCGCGCCTCGGCGATCTGGGTGTGGTCGATCGTGTTGGCCGCGTCGATATCCTGCGGACGCACGATGCCGGCGATCAGGAGCTCGCGCACTTCGTTATTGATGCGGACTTCCTGACGGCCATGGATCACCATATTCCCGTTCCACAGCACCTCCACCACGATGGCGGCGGCGGTCATGGATATGGTCTCCGACCGGTTCACCGAGCCGGAGCCCTGCGTGGAGCTGGTCGAGCCGAAGCTGGTCAGCGAAGACGGGTCGATCGCGTCATTGAAGAACTGGCTGAGCGCGGCCTCTCCGCCGAGGAAATTCGTCAGATCGGAATCTTCAGCCGAGGTCCGTGCGCGGCTTGTCTGGTTGGAGACCTGAGCGCGGTCTGAAATGTCGATATTGACCGTGAGGATGTCGCCGACGCGCGCCGCACGCGGATCACCGAAAAAGGTATGACTGTTGGACCGCCACAGCGAGTTCATGCCCGCCGAAGCCTGGTGCGCGGCGGCGACCGCCTGCAGCTGGGCGATCTGTTCAGCCTGCGGGTTGCGCTGCAGGCGCGGGTCGAACCCGGCCGAGCCGCGCATCGCCGCCTCGTTCTGCATCGCCGACAGGGGCGGCGGCTGGCCGACATAGGACAGGCGCTCCTTCGCCGCGCAGGCGGTCAGGCAGAACCCGGCCAGCGCCGTGGCGGCGAGACGAAGAATGAAGCGGTTCATGGACTATCCCCTTGGAAGGCGGTGTCGTTCAGGCCGGGCGCGCGGACAGGCCGTGCACGCGGGCGCGTCCCGGCGCCTCCACCACGGCTTCCACGGTCCGGTTCGATTGCAGATTGACGAAGCGGGCGGTCTCTCCGACAGCGGCGTCATTCATGGCGCGCGCGCGGGCGGTCAGCGTCAGCGCGCCGACTTCAAAAACCAGGGCGACGGTTTCCCCGCGCGTGATCGCAGCCGGCGTCTTCAGATCGGAGGCCCGCACCGGTTCGCCGGGACGCAGCGCCCGGCGGGCTTCCTGTCCGATGAGTTGATCGGGATTGACCAGCGCGTCGCCGCGAATACGGGCGGCGGGAAGACGGGCCCAGTCGATCGCGTCCTCGCTGATCACCTCGCCGCGCGCCAGCGGGCGGGCGAGCACGGGAATGTCGAGCACCGCCATGGCGCGCCCGGCGATGGTCCGGCGCTCACCGCCCGGCCAGGCGGCGATCTCTGCACGAAACAGCCCGGAGCGCGCATCGTAATCCAGCGCCAGCAATTCCGGCCCGCCGACCGTGTCGATGGGGGCGTGCATGACCAGCGCGCGATTGGACAGCGTCACCTCATGGGCCTCGCCGTGTTCGACGAACAGCGCGCCTTCAATCATGGAGGCGATGTCGGAGGCGGCAACGGCCCGCCCGGCGCGCTCTACGGTGATGCGCAGAAGGCCGGAGGCGTTCGCCCAGTTCAGCCCGGCCCGGGCGGCGACCGAACGCACATAGTCCGGGTCGATGGAAAGTCGTTCGCCCGGTTCTGCAATGCGCGCCAGCGGAGCGTCGACATCGCCTTCGGAAAGCGTAAAGAGGTCGGCCAGGCTCACCACATGGTCGTGCGTGACCAGGCGTTCCTTGAGCACCACGCTGCGCGGCGTCTCGTCCGGCGCCGGCTGGGCGATGGCCGGAGCCGCGGCCAGAGCCAGAGCGGTGATGAGCACGATGCGGGCGAGCATGACGTATCCTTACGATCAGCGCAGGTTGGACGAGGTGGCGAGCATTTCGTCGGCGGCGGTGATGATCCGCGCATTCATCTCGTAGGCGCGCTGGGCCTGGATGAGGGCGGTGATCTCCGTCACGGCGTCGACATTGGAGGCTTCAACAAAGCCCTGCCGCACGGTGCCGAACCCGGCCTGGCCGGGCGCGCCGATATTGGCTGCACCAGAGGCGGCGGTCTCCAGGTAGAGATTTTCGCCCATGCCTTCCAGGCCCGCCTCATTGGCGAAGACGGCGACTTCCAGCTGGCCGATGGTCTGCGGCGCCGGATCGTTATCGAACAGCGCCTGAACCTGGCCCTGGGCGTTGATGGCGATGGCGCGCGCCTCGTCCGGAAGCGCGATGCCCGGCATGACGGTGTAGCCGTCTGCGGTCACCAGCTGACCGTCCGGGCTTTTGGAGAAGCTGCCGGCGCGGGTATAGGCGTCGCCGCCATTGGGCAGCTGCACGCGGAACCAGCCGGAACCTGAGATGGCCAGATCCAGCTCATTGCCGGTCTGGCTGAGACTGCCCTGCTCGGTGATGCGGTAGACCGACCCGGCCGCGACGCCGAGACCGATCTGGACCCCGGTGGGAACGATGGTTCCTGCGTCGGAGGAATTGGCCCCGACGCTCTGGACGTTCTGATAGAGCAGGTCCTGAAACTCCGCACGCTGCCGCTTGAACGCGGTCGTGTTCATGTTGGCGATATTGTGCGAGATCACCTCGACATTGAGCTGTTGGGCTTCCATGCCGGTGGCGGCGGTTGCAAGAGCGCGCATGCGTCAGCTCCTCCTCAGGAACGGTTATGGCCGGCCGAGGCGCTCAAGCGCCTTCTTGCTCAGCTCGTCAGTGTTGTTGACCAGGCGCGTCGCCGATGAGTAGGCGCGCGAGACTTCCAGCATCCGGGTGATTTCCAGAATGGCGCGAACATTCGAGCCTTCGGAAAAACCCTGCCGGACGACCGGGGTGAAGATCGGTTCCGGCTCCGCGCCGCCGGCGGCGAAGCGGTTATCACCCGTTTTCTGAAGCGCGCTCATGGCGTCAAAGCGCACCACGCCAAGCTGGGCGACAACCGCGCCGTTCTGAGCGATTTCGCCCGACGCGCTGACCTCGATGGCGCCAGCCTGGGGGTCGAGAATGATCGGCTGTCCGACCGTGTCGAGCACGCGGGATCCGTCGCTGGCGGTTATGGCCCCTTCGGGGTCCATCATGAAGCGACCGTCGCGGGTGAAGCGTTCGCCGGCTTCGGTGTCCAGAACGAAGAAGCCTTCACCTTCGATGGCGAGATCAAGCGGGCGACCTGTCGGCTCCAGCAGGCCCTGGGAGAAATCCCGCCCGATTCCGATCTCATCGACATAATTCAGGCGCTGCGGACCATCCAGGGCGCGCGCCGGCGTTGCCGGGTTGGCCTGAAGCAGCAGGCGCTCGGCCTTGAAGCCGGTGGTGGACGCGTTGGCGATGTTATTGGCTGTAACGTCCATCGCACGGCGCAGCGTCATCTGACGCGACAGCCCGATCATCATGGCGTTATCCATATCGTCCCCCTTCTGGAGATGTCGGCCCGCATCCAAGGGCTTCGCCTCGCGGGTGTTCACGGTTAATCAAGGCAATCGACGTGCCAAGGTTAATGCTCATATTTATCAGTTGGTTAGATCGGGCGTCCCGTCGAGCGGCGCGCCCGGCGCCCGGCGGATATCGTCCAGGTGGGAAGAAATTGCCGCTCCGGCGCCTTTTCCCAACGGATCGTTAACCGGGCTGGTCGTTAATCATCGTTCAAGATTCCGCGCGCGCGTCGCGTGGGCGCCTGGAAGGCGTGCTGGCGCAGTGGATTGAGGACAGGGTGATGGCCGAAGATCTGGACGAGGACATCGAAGACGCTGAAGGCGAGGATGCTGAGGGCGGCGAGAAGAAGCGCGACATCAAAAAGCTCGCCTTGTTCGCCGGTCTTCCCGCGCTGGTGGTGATTCTCGGCGGTGTGGCCGCAGCGCTCTTCTTCCTGGGCGGCGATGATGACGCTCATCTCGCCGAGGGCGAAGCCGCCGACGAGCACGGTGAAGCCGATGATCAGGCGCATCTGGCTCAGATGGACGAGAACCCGATTATTCTCGATCTGCCTGAAATGCTGGTGAATATCGATGGCGGGGACGGGCGCACCACCTATCTGAAGCTCAATCTTGCGGTTCAGGTGTCCGACGAGGCGATGGCTGAAGTGCTCGATGCGCGCATGCCGCTGATCCTGAACCAGTATCAGACTTTCCTGCGCGAGCTTCGGCTTGAGGATCTGTCCGGGTCTGCGGGCACGCATCGCCTGCGTCTGGAATTGTTGCGCCGGATCAATATCGCGCTTGCGCCATCGCGCGTGGATGCGGTGCTCATCGAAGACATGCTGATTCAATAAGCGGAGCGCCGCCCGGACGGGCGCGCTGGAGTAGACTATGTCAGACGACGTTGATCAGGACGCGCTTGCAGCGGAATGGGAGGCCGCCGCCTCCGCAGAGCAGCCTGATTTTGATGCTGCCGGTGGCGGTGGCGATGGTGACGCCGGCGACGAGCTCGCCTCCGAGTGGGAGGCGATGGTTGGCGGCGACGAGGACTCCCATCTGCCGCAGAGCGGCGCTTCGGGCGGTCCTGAGCGCATTCTCAATCAGGACGAGATCGACAGCCTTCTGGGCTTCTCGGTCAGTGACGAGGATGCAGCCGATCGCTCCGGCATCCGCGCCATCATCAATTCAGCGCTGGTCTCCTATGAGCGTCTGCCCATGCTGGAGATCGTCTTCGACCGCCTGGTGCGGTTGATGACGACGAGCCTGCGCAATTTCACCTCCGACAATGTGGAGGTGAGCCTGGATAACATCTCCTCCATCCGGTTCGGCGATTATCTCAACTCCATCCCGCTGCCGGCCATTCTGGCGGTTTTCCGCGCCAAGCAACTGGACAATTTCGGGCTGCTGACCGTCGACTCCAACCTGATCTATTCGATTGTGGATGTCTTGCTGGGCGGGCGGCGCGGAACGTCTGCTATGCGTATTGAGGGGCGGCCCTACACCACGATCGAGCGTACGCTGGTTCAGCGCATGATCGAGGTCGTGCTGGCCGACGCGAAGCAGGCTTTTGCGCCGCTGACCGATGTCGATTTCGATCTTGACCGGGTGGAGACCAATCCGCGCTTCGCCGCCATCGCGCGTCCGGCCAACGCCGCCATTCTGGTCAAGCTGCGCATCGACATGGAGGACCGCGGGGGGCGAATCGAGTTGCTCTTGCCATACGCAACGCTGGAGCCGATCCGCAAAATGCTCCTCCAGCAATTCATGGGTGAGAAATTCGGCCGGGACAATATCTGGGAAAGCCACCTGGCGACCGAGCTGTGGTCAACCAAGGTGGAGGTTAGCGCCGTGGTCGATGAGCTGAAGCGCCCGCTGGGCGATGTGATGAAGCTGAAGGTCGGCGACACGCTTCTGCTCGATGCGGGGCCGGACGGATCGGTGGAGCTGCGCTGCGACGATATCCCGCTCACCAATGGCCGGATGGGACGGCTGGGCCATCACGTGGCCCTCAGACTGGATGCGCCGCTCTCTCCGAGCGCGAAAAAAGCAATGATGGGAATAACATGACGCTCGCCGCTTTCGTGTTCGAGGCGCTGGTCGCCGTCCTTCTCCTGTTCGCGCTGATCGCCTGCTGGCGCCTGGAGCGCCGCCTGAAAGCCCTGCGCGATGGGCAGGACGGGATGCGCGAGACGGTCCACCAGCTCAATGAGGCGACCGATCGCGCGCGCGCCAGCCTGGCGGCGCTGGACCGGGCGGCCCGGCAGAGCGGGGCTGAGTTGCAGACCCGCGTCGTCGAGGCGCGCCGGGTGAGCGATGAGCTGTCGCTGCTGGCCGAGCGCGGCGATATGCGCGCCGATGCGCTCTCGCGCCGTCCTTCGCGAACCGTCACGCCGCCGCCCGCCCGCCCTGTGGAGCCCGAAGCGGCGTCGGAGCGCGGTGAAAGCCGTCTTCTCGATGCGCTGAAAGCCATGCGCTGAAGGGTCTTAAGTCATGACAACCGTGCGTCCGCTCTCGCTGATCATCGTGCTTCTGGCCGGCTTGCTGGCCTTGAAGGGCGTCTCGCTCGGCTTTGGCGCTGCGGACCTGTTTTCAGCCCCGGCTCAGGCGGCCCAGGCCGCTGATCAGCCGACCGCTGAAGCCCCGCAGGACGCAAGCCTGGGTGAAGAGCGCGCCGCCGACCCTGCCGCCCAAGCGGTAGAGCCCGAACCGGAACCGGTTTCGCTTCCCCCCGCGCCGCCCAGCCGGCTGGGCGATACGCGCGCAGAACTTGAGCTGCTCAATGCTCTGGCGGAGCGCCGTCGCGGGCTTGATCGGCGGGAAGGCGAGCTGGATACGCGTGAGCAGCTGATCGATATCGCCGAGCAGCGTGTGGAAGACCGCATCGCCGCCCTGCAGGAGCTGCAGAGCGAGGTGCAGTCACTGCTGGGCCAGCTGGATGATCGCCGCGAGGAGGAAATCGCACGCATCGTTGAAGTCTATAACGCGCTGGAGCCGGATAGCGCCGCGAACATTCTGATCTCGCTGGACGATGTGACGCGCGTGCTCGTCGCTGAACGACTGCCTTCGCGCAAGCTGGCTGCGATCCTGGCGGAGATGGCCCCGCAACAGGCCGCCGCGCTGACCATGCAGATGCATGCCCGGGCCGCTCCGCCTGAGACCGCCAACCAGTTACGGGAGCGTCTCGATGAGACGGCGACCCGCTAATCGCCTGCCCCTGATCGGCGCGATCGCGCTGGCCTGGCTTGTCGCTGCGCCCGCGCTGGCGCAGACGGCTGCGCGGGTCGAGGTTGAGCGGATCGGCGACACGGCGCGCGTCCTGATCGTCTACCCCGAAGCGCTTGGCGGCCAGGTCGGCGCGCAGGCCGAAGTCGCCGCTGAAGCGGTGCTCGTGGCGCGCTTTGACGAGCCGATCCTGGCCGACGCACAGGTCATTGCGGACGCCGCCCCGGACCTGGTGGCGATGGGCCGGATTGACCCGGATGGTCGCGTGCTCAGGCTCGCGCTGAACCGGGCTGCGACGGCGCGGGTGTCGGTCTCGCATAATGTCATCGCGGTCGATCTGTCTCCGCCCGGCGCTGAGCCGCTGGCCGATATCGTGTCGCCTTTCGAAGCGCGCCGCATCGCCGAGGCGCAGGCCGCAGAGCGGGCCGCCGCTGAGGCCGCAGCCCAGGAAAGCTTTCCGCCGGCCCTGCCGGTAACGCTGCGCACCGGATCGGCGAGCGAATACACGCGGATCGAGTTCGTCTGGCCGCAGGAGGTCGGATTTCAGCTCGTCCAGGAGGGGGATGAGGCCCGGCTCGCCTTCGAGCGCGCCGGCGAGGGCGATTTCGCGCCTCTGCGCGTGGACCCTCCGAGCCGCATTGATGAGGTTGAGGTGGATGCTGATCCGCGGGGGCTGAGTTTCACCTTCTATGTCGAGCCGGGCATGCAGGCGCGCGCCTGGAGCGACGGGCCGCGCATTGTGCTGGATGTGTCCGATCCCGGCCGCGATGGGCCTCAGGACCTGCTCACGGGCCTGGCGGAGTTGGCGGACGCTCTGGCTCCCCAGGAAACGCCGGCCGACCCGGTCGAATCCGAACAGGCTGAAGCCCCGTCCACCGCTCTGGCGGATGTTGCAGAACAGGATCTGGCCTCGCCGCCTTCACTGGCCGGAGTGACGCCCATTCCTGAGCGGGTCGGCCCTGACCCGGTTCCGGCCAATGGCGTGGTGCGGGCGGCGGCGCGCCCGTCAGGCTCTGATCTGGTCCTGACATTTCAATGGGAGAACCTGCCCGGAGCGGCCGTCTTCCGGCGAGCTGAAGCCTTGTGGATCGTTTTCGATGCCGCCGCTGAACTGGATCTGGACGAGCTTGGCGCTGGCGGAAGACGCCATGTGCGCGGCTTCGAAGCCTATCGCGGCGATGATTATTCAGCGGTTCGCATCAGCGCCATGGCCTCGACCCAGGCGGAGGTGCGCGCGGACGGGGCCGCCTGGACGGTGGTGCTCACCGACACGCTGACCGAACCGCCTGAACCGGTGCGGATTGCACGCGACACCCGCTTTGACGCTCCGGCGCGGATCCGTCTGGCGATGGCCGGTGCGCGCTCGGTCCGGCGCGTTGCCGATCCGGTGGTCGGCGATAGCCTGCTGGTGTTGACCGGTGAGGGCGAACGTTCCGGCGTCATCGCCGAGCGGCGTCTGGTCGAGGCGGGAATCCTGTCTTCGGCGCACGGCGTGGCGATCCGGCCGGTCGCGGATGATCTTCAGCTCACGCTCACCGCCGGCGGCGCAGTGCTGACCCGTCCCGGCGGCATGCGCCTGTCGCGCGCCGCCAATCCGGCGTTGGGCGCGCAGGGCCGCCGCCCGGTTTCAGCCGGTTATCTCGATTTTGAAGGCTGGCGGGGGCCAGGCGCGTTCGGCGATAGCGCCGAAGCGATGCGTCGGCGCGCCTCCTTAAACGAACCGGAAGCCATGCTGGCCCTGGCGCGCTTCTATCTGGGCTGGGAGCTGGGCGCCGAAGCGCTGGGTGCGGCCAAGCTCGCGGTTGAGCTGAACCCGCGCTACGGCCAGGAGCCGGAGGTCAAAGCCCTGATCGGCGGGGCGAACTATCTCATGGCCCGGCTTCGGGAGGCCGATGACGCCTTTTCTGACCCGGGCCTGGCCAATGACGCCGCCGCCCAGCCCTGGCGCGGCCTGATCGCCGCGCGCAATGAGGAATGGGCCGAAGCGCGCCGCTACTTCGAGGCCGGGCGCGATGCGGTCTTCTTCTACGCGCCGGAATGGCGCGCGCGCTTTCGCGCCGCTCATGCGCGCACCGCGCTGGAAACCGGCGATCTCGGCGCGGCGGCCGAACTGCTCTCGGTCATGCAGACCGATGAGCCGGACGCTGAAGCCGAAGCCGACGCTGAGCTGGTCGCCGCGCTGCTTGATGCGCGCATGGGCCGCGTCGATCAGAGCCTGGAACGCCTGGCCGCGCTCGGCTTTTCGCGCTGGGAGCCGATCCAGGCCCGGGCGCTTCTAGAAAAAGCCCGGATCGAGCTTTCCGACGGGCGCATTACGCCGGCTGAGGCCGCCGAGGCGCTTGAGGGCCTGCGCTATCGCTGGCGCGGGGACGCCACCGAGCTTGAGGCCTCACGCCTGCTGGGCGAGATCTATGCCGGCGCGGGCCGGTACGCTCAGGCGCTGGAAGTCATGCGCACCGCGCAGGCGCGTTTCCCCGACACTGCGCTGGCCCGGCGCATCGGCGCGGACATGGACGCGCTCTTCCGGCGCCTCTATCTGGAAGATGAAGCCGACCGCATGGGCCCGATCGAGGCGCTGGCGCTGTATCGCGACTACGCTTTCCTCACCCCGATCGGGTCTGAAGGCGACCGCATGGTGCGCCGGATCGCCGACCGTCTGGTTCAGGTCGACCTCCTGGGCGATGCCGCAGAATTGCTGGACCATCAGGTCTATGAGCGCCTTAGAGGTCGCGCCCGGGCAGATGTCGCATCCGATCTGGCGGTGGTCTATCTGATGGATGATCGCCCGCAGGACGCCCTGCGCACGCTGCGCGAGACGCGCGTGGCGGGGCTGGATCGCACCTTGCTCGGCGAGCGCCGGCTTCTGGAAGCGCGGGCCCTGTCGGAGCTTGGCCGTTACGATATCGCGCTTGAGCTGATCGATGGAGATCGCAGCCCCGCGGCGCAGCGCCTGCGCGCCGATGCGTCGTGGAGCCAGCGCGACTGGCCCGGCGCCGGTCGGCGGCTTGAAGCGCTGCTGGGCGAACGCTGGCGGGAAGCCACGCCGCTGACCGATAATGAATCCCATGAGGTGCTGCGCGCGGCGATCGCCTTTGCGCTCGCCGGCGATGAGGCCTCCGTTGCGCGTCTGAAATCACGCTATGCCCAGGCGATGGCCCACACCCGGCACGCCACGGCCTTCTCGCTTCTGGCTGAAGATGGCGTCGCGGCCGGCGATGCGCGCCTGGTCGACATGGTCAATCAGCTGGCCGACATGCAGGGCATGGACGGCTTCATGTCCGGCTTCGCGCGCCGCTTCACCGAAGAGGCCGGCGAAAGTTAGACCCCGGACTCATAACCGACGAGCTTAGAAGACCGCTTTTGCCGGGACCTCTGAGGACAACCGATCAATCACTTAGGTCAGCATTGCGGACCCCGCGGTCATTGCATGACAGCGCTCGCGGGATCTCAGTCCGCGTTCGCGAAATGCGCCATTTGATCCGCGTGCGCCTTCTTGAAGGCTGGTCGCTCTGTAATTCGCTTTATGTAGGCTTCGGTGGCTGGTCGATTACCGAACGCGCGAACTTTGGCGATACGTAGGACATCGACCATTGCCAAGTCTGCAACCGTAAACCTGTTCGCCGCCAAGAACTCACGCGCTTTCAAAACCTTCTCCATCTGGGCAAGGCGACTTTCAAACCATCCTGTCAGCCCGTTTTGCTTTGCACCGGTCACTTCCAAAAACCACCAAGGGACGGAAACCATCTCAACTGAGTTGAGCGCGCTCATAGTCCACTGAAGTGCTTCCGCAGCTTCTGCGGGTTCGCGCGGCATGAGCTTCTCGCTCTTTTGTGCGAGATAAAGAAGTCCTGCACCACTTTCAAAAATCGTGATGTCTCCATCCGTGAGCCAAGGTACTTGGCCGAACGGATGGGTAAGAAAATGCTGCTCGCTCTTGGCTTCAAACGGCAAGCCTTCCACGCGGTATGGCAAGTTCGCTTCCTCACAGGCCCATCGCAAACGTATGTCGCGAACGAAACCGCGCGGCATTTCTGGCACGTAATTCAGTGTAAAGATCGTAAGTTCGGTCATTGTTCAATTGCCGTAAAAATCTCTGGCCTGTCGACGCCCAACTTGGACTCTGAGCGGTCGGACGATGATGAGTCGCAGCCTAAACTCCTCGCGCCGGCTTCAGCCAGTCGCGCAGCTCGTCAAGCCATCCGGCGGTCTCGGCCCGGGCCTGGCGCGCGGCGAGGTCATAGTCAGCCATGAGAACCTCTTCAGCCTCGCCGGCGCGCGCCAGCACGCGCCCGTCCGGCCCGGCGATCACCGAATGGCCGGCATAACGCACGCCGTCCTCAACCCCGCAGCGGTTCGACATGGCCGCATAGACGCTGTTCTGCATCGCCATGACGGCGATTTCGCTGGCGAACAGATCCAGCGTCTCATGGGCGAGATTGCAGGCCGGGGTGGCGATGATTTCAGCGCCGGCAAGCGCGCAGGCCCGCCAGCTTTCCGCGAAGTGGCGATCATAGCAGATCACCACGCCCACCCGTCCGGCCGCCGTGTCATAGACGCGGAAGCCCTCGCCATGGGCGTAATAATCCTTCTCCCAGAAACCCTCGAACTGGGCGACATGGACCATCTCAGACACCCCGAGCAGGGCGCCGTCCGCATCGAAGACCGGGCTGGCGTCATAACGCTGGCCGCCCCGTTCCATATAAATGTTCGCCACGGTCACCAGACCATGGTCGCGCGCCGCATCGCTGATCGCCTGCAGGGCCGGGTGGTCCGGCGCCATCGCATAGCGCTGGGCCGGGTCAGCATCGGGTGCGGCGCGATGCTTGGGAAAGAAGGGGCTGAGATGAATTTCAGGGAAGACAGCCAGGCTCGCCCCGTCAGCCGCAGCCTTCGCCATCAGGCGCAAACCGGTGGCCAGATTGGCCTCGACACTGTCTTCCATGGCGTGCTGCAGCACGGCGATGCGGCCCATCCATCATTCTCCTGAACGTTTTGTGCGCGATCGCTAGCATATCGTCCGAGCGAGCGCTGAACACGAATTGGAGCGCGCGCCGGCGTGGGGACTTCGCATCGGGGTGTTTTCACGCTATATCGCAGCGCAACATGGCTGCGGCCACGCGTCGCGGCGGGACACGCTTTGAAAGGGCGTCACCCATGCAACTGAACATGATGAAGGCGAAGCTTCACCGCGCAGCGGTCACCCAGGCCGATCTGCATTACGAGGGCTCGATCTCCATTGACGCCGACCTGCTGGACGCAGCCGGCATCCTGCCGCACGAACAGGTCGATGTGCTGAACATCAATACCGGTGCGCGCTTCACCACCTACGCCATCACCGCGCCGCGCGGCTCGAAAACCTTCGGCATTAATGGCGCGGCGGCCCGCCTGGCCCAGGTCGGCGACCGGATCATCGTGGTGGCCTATTGCGCCATGGCCGCCGAAGCGGCCCGCGTCTACGAACCGACCGTTGTGCTGCTTGACGAGCACAACGAGGTCGTCGTGGAACCGAAGGCGGCCTGAGCACACGCCAGGGCAGACGCCTGACGCAGTTCAGCCCTAGCCGTCCGCTTCGCGGATCTCGTAGACCGCGTTGATCGTCACCTGAACGCCGACTTCACCGGAGGCCACTGGCGTAGACAGGCTTTCCGCGCGCGCCATCATCATCGGGCGCGGGCCCGGCGTGAAGCGGCTTTCCGACAGGGTCATGACCCGCTCGATCCGCACGTTCGCGCCAGCCTCATAAATCCCCGCCAGGCGTTCCAACTCGGCAAAGGCGCGCTGGCGCGCCTCGTCTTCGGCCGCCTGACGGTCGATCAGACCAAAGCTGAGGCCCTGCAGCGTGTTCGCGCCGGCGCCGATGGCCGCATCGATCACCCCGCCGATGCTGTCCAGATCGCGCACGCGCGCGGTCACGGTGTTGCTGGCGCGATAGCCGGTGATGCGCGGCTCACCCTGCGGGCGCGAGCTGGTGTTCGAGTAGACTGGGCCGAGCGAGAGCCCGCTGGTCTGGATATCACGCTCTTCAATGCCGGCGCCCTGCAGGGCGGTGAAGACCGCATTCATCTGGCGGGCGTTCGCCTGCATCGCCTCGCCGGCATTGGGCGCCTGGCTGACCACGCCCAGCGACACCGTGGCGATGTCCGGCGCGGACGCCACCTCGCCGGTCGCCGACAGGTTCAGCGTGGCAGACTGGGCGTGCGCCGGCTCAGCACCGGGCATTTGCGCACAGGCATGAGCGGCGAGCAGGGTAGAAGACAACACGGCGGCGGTGAGCGAGCGGATCATGGCGAGCCTCCTGATGCGGCGCGAATGGGATGCGCCTAGCTTCAGAGCAAAACGAGGCCGAGACAAGGCGCGATCCAGGCCGGTTGAACCGAAAGGCGCCGCAAACGCTTGGCGCGCACGCCCCGCACACGCTATCAGAACGCCTCTGCGCACATCGCGTCAGGGCCTGTAGCTCAATTGGTTAGAGCCGGCGGCTCATAACCGCTTGGTTGGGGGTTCGAGTCCCTCCGGGCCCACCAAAAATCTTATAAAATATTGATATTAAAATCTTTTTCAGATAGTTTCCAATTTTCTTGAGATCAGGACTCATACCTCGCTGAGTTCGGTGTCTGAATGCGGATGGTCTTCAGTGGCCTGGGGATGCATCACGCCGAGTTGTTCACCCACACTAGATGGCAGATGGGGCGCAGGTCATTTTAATGAGCGGAACGAGGCAAACACCGCGACGCCGAAAGTCGTGATCATTTCGAGATCGTCGCGGTGTCGTTTTCGTTAATCGAAAACCGGCGCGGGATCGATGAAAATCCGGTAGTCGGCCACTTGCCGATCGGCGTTAAGACGCAGTGTGCTGGTGACGGGGATCGTCACTGGCGTTCGGCCAGAGCGATTATATGTGGCGAGCGCTTCGACGCTGACCACCTCGCCTTTATCCCATGTCCCGGTCCAGGCGCCCATAATGTCGTGGGTAATGCCAGAGAAGTTTTCATCGGTCTGAAGGAAAGCCCCGATGACGGCGTCGCGACCTAGCAGAGGTTCGAGATTTCCCATTCTGAAATGGATGTCATCGGCGAAATCTCTCTCAAGGGCGCGGGCGTTCTGTGCGTCGACGCGTTTGAAAAAGCCGCGGGCCCAGTCTTGAAGGTTTGAAGTGTTCATTGGTCTGTTCCTCTTGATAGAAGCAGGCTGCCTCACCTGAAGCCAGGCAGCCTGCTTTTTGAGTTACGCGGCATAGCCGCCATCGACGGTGATGGTTTCGCCAATCACAAAGGTCGTGGAGGGGGACGCCAGAAAGAGAATGGCGTTGACCACTTCGTCGACTTCACCGGACCGTCCGATCGGATGGGCGGCGCGGATTTGCTCGATCGCGTCTTGATTGCCGGACATCTCGATGAACTTGTCGATCATCGGCGTCAGGACCGATCCGGGCGCGACGGCATTGATCCGTACACCGGACTTTGCGTAATCGAGCGCGGCGCTTTTGGTCAGCCCGATCAGCGCGTATTTGGACGTGCCGTAGGTGGCAAGACCAGGCGTGCCTTTGAGACCGGCCACCGAAGCGATATTGATGATGGCCCCGTCGCCGCGCGGAAGCATGTCGCGAAGCTGAATGCGCATGTCCCGCCAGACCGCTTTAACATTGAGATCCATCACATAGTCATAGAGGTCGTCATTTTGTTCATGCAGCGGCGCTGGCGGCTGGGTGACGCCGGCATTGTTGACGGCGATATCAACGCCGCCGAGACGGGTGATCGCTTCCTGCATGGCGGCATCGCTTGCTGGCCGTTGACGAAGGTCAGCCTGAACACCTGAGACATGGCCGGGATGATGAGCGGCCTCTTCAAGGGTGTCAGCGATGGCGTCGGCGGCCTGGTCGATGATGACGACCTTTGCGCCCTGTTTGGCGAAGGCCAGCGCCGCGCCGCGTCCGATGCCCATGGCGCCGCCGGTGATGATCACGCGCTCATCTTTTAAATCTTGATACTGTGTCATCTTACCGCTCCTCGCCAAAGATACCGGGACGGCCGTAGGCTTTGTCGCGGCTGACAGTGTCCATGAACTCGGTCCAGGACGAGACTTTGCCATCTTCGAATTCGAAGACATGAAGGATGTCATTGCGGTAGACATAGCCATCCTTGCGGAATGTGAAGGCGGTCGCAGTGCGCACGAACATTTTGTTCGGATCTGCAGCCTGGTCGTATTGCCGATCGGTGATTTCCACCCCGGACAAGACGTCCGGCATTATGCGGAACAGACTGACAATCTGGTCACGTCCAGCTTCTTGCGGACTGGTGAAGATCTCAGAACCGATCCACATCGGATTGTAATAGATCGCCTCTTCGGTCATCAGCGCACCGAACGCATCAACGTCCAGGGCTTCCAAGGCGTTGAAAAAATCCTCGACAATCGCCTCATTACGCGTAGCGACGTCAGTCAGGTTGAGAAGGGTTGAAGGGGTCATTGGGGGCTCCATAGAGGGTTGGGTTTGAGCGATGGCGGGCAGGCTCGTGGGCAGCAGCGCCATCGCAGCGAGTTAAGCCAGGGTGCGGTGGGTTGTTTCAGCCTAGTGAGGAAAGAAGCTCGGATTGCCGACGGCGTAGAGCTGCTTGTAGATCATCGACGTCACTCTCCAGACGCCGTCAATCTTCTGATATTTGTGGCGATAGGCGCCGAAGGTTTGGTGCCATTGGTCGGCATTGAGCCGCGGTAAAGCGACGTGGAACGAGGTGACATAGGCCTTTGAGGTCGCTGTATCGCCATCGACTTCAATGACTTGATTGGTGAGGCTGTGCTGCGTGCCGCGCGTATGTGCAAACAGCGATGTCCAATCAGCAATGATGTCTTTGGCCGGACGAACCACGGGCGGTTCAACAGACGCGTCGGGGTCAGCAGTGGTGTGGTAGGCGATCTCGACATTATCCGCGAAACGAAGCGCTAGTCGCTCCCAGTCGCGTTCATCAGCGGCCATAACAAGGTCGTTCAAGACCTCTTGAATGGCGATCTTGTCAGCGACGGTTTCTGGGGTGGGGTGAGCAATCATTTTGTAGGTCCTTTCTTTTGAGCGGCGCCCTGAATGGCGACCGCAAGCAAAAGATGGACGCTTCTGATTGTTTCCTGTATGCAGTTTCGTATGACTATAGTAATAAGAAAAATGAAATAATGAGTGCGATCCATTGGAAAGGCCTTGATGCGTTCCTGGCTATTGTCGAGGCTGGCACGATTAGAGGCGCTGCGGATGCGTTGAACGTGCAGCCGCCGGCTGTCAGCCAGTCTTTGGCCAAGCTGGAGGCCGAGCTTGGCGCGCCCCTGTTTCGGCGTACAACCCGGGAAATCGCAATCACAGCGGAAGGTGAGGCATTGCTCCGGGCTGTACGGCCGGCCTTTGCCTCCATAAATGACGGCATCGCTTCTATTCGGGGCGAGGCGACCACGCCGACAGGGACGATTTCACTAACCGCGCCGCACTTCGCGGTGGAAAGCTACCTCCTCCCAATGATCGCAGCATTCTCAGAGCGATACCCGGACATCGATTTCAATATTCACCCATCAGACGAGTTAGACAGTCTGGTCGAGGGCAAGTTTGACGGGGGAATCCGTCTCCAAGAGAACGTCCAACAGGACTATGTCGCTCTGCGCTTAACGCCCGAGATTCCTGAATGCGTCTTTGCAGCGCCGGCGTATTTGGGGCAATACGGTGTTCCCAAATCGCCAATGGAGCTGCGCGGTCATCGTGGCGTGCGCTATGCTTTCAGTACCGGGCGATTATCAGATTGGCGCTTCTCAGGAGCAGAGGGCCCCTACGTGGTCGAACCCCGCACGGCGTTGACGGTGACGGATACGCGGTCTCTAGTTGACGCCGTCGCGAACGGTCTCGGGGTTGGCTATATTCTGCGCGCAGCGGTCGAACCGGCGCTGAGCCGCCGCGACGTCGTCGCCCTGTTCGAGGGGGAGGTCCCGAGCTTGCCAGGCTTTTTTCTCTACTTTCCGAAATCGTCCACAATGACGCGTCGGTTCAGAGCGTTTGTTGATTTCGCTAAGGGGTGGCCGTCTTAGGGGCAAAGCGGTCAATTGATTGTGGGTCATTTGCGAGCGTCAATTTCTCGTCCCAAAGCAGACCCTGATCGAAACTGCGGCAAGGCCGTTCTTGGCGACTTCCCACCATTCACTTGGTATATAGGCAGGCCTCGTTAATGGGTCCCGAACCTAGTAAGAAAGCACTCTTGCTACGGTGCTAGCCAAACGGCCTACGCAAAATCGCTGATAGCAGCGTCGCCAGCCCAAACTTCACGCCCGTGAGTTGCTCGACATAGCGGACCCCGCCTTCGGTGTCCGGGACCGCCAGCGCTATGTGGTCGACTGGAAACCCGTGCCCTCGTGTGAGGACGCGGCCATGGTCGGTGTCATTTGATTGTTCAGGACTATCGCTCATGCAAAAAGACTTGCGCGATTGCGAACGATTTGCAGTTGGACATGCCGTCGCGGCGGGTAGTTGCTTAGGGGAGCCGTTCCCAATCGAAAAACAACCTATTGGGAAGCATAGGGATTGTTCCCAGTTTTCGTCCTATGTAACCCTTTATTTTTATTCGCTTGTGGATGTCCCTCCGGGCCCACCAAAACACTTATAAGTCATTGTTTATAATAATATTTTTTGGCTCGTTCCCAATTTTCTTGAGATCGGGTCTCACACCCCTTCAATCCAAGGACCTTCTTTTCCAGGTTCCCAATAAGGCAGGACCTGCCTTTCGCTAAAGGCTTATGCGCCTGTATTACAGCACCCGTCTTGATGCTGTTTTGTGCGCCCTTCCTGTCGCCTACATCGAATGCTGTATGACGCCGTTTCATCCCGCCATTAGCGTCGCGACCGGTTTGAGACGGTGGGAGGGGATGCAATGCGGTTCAGTTGCGGTGTGATTGTCGTAGGCTTATTGGCGGCCGGCCTGACGGGTGGATGCGGTGACGCCACGAGTGCAGACCAACCAAAACGTGACCGGGTGGTGCAGGCCTGTCCATTTGACTTCCCCGCGCCTGAGGCCGTGTTCCCCGCCGAGGACACGCCGGCTCTGCTCACCTTTCCGGTATTCAGTCTTGATGATCACCTGGATGTGCAGGGCGACAATGGCAGAAGCTTTCAGCTGATGGTGTTTTCGGCCCATCCCTTCGACCAGGACGGCCGGCTGAACACATCAGCGACCATTGGATATATTCAGACCATGCAGGGCGGGAGCGTCCTGTTCCTCCCTGATGAGTTGAGCGCTGAGTTTGATCGGATCGATAATAATTCAATCGCCATTTTTGAGGCGGAAACCCGCATGGAGCTCATTGAGGTTGGAGGGCTTGAAATCCAAACTCATATCGCCGTTTCAGACGCCTCGATGATCGCCACCTTAATGCTGCCGATCAATGGCGGAGAAGTGTTTCATCCTGTCTCAATTGGGGTTTATCCGGGCATGGCGGGCTGCGAGGAGACCATGCGCGTGACGTTTGACCGCGTCATGGCGAATCTGTCGCTCAACCTGGAGAACCCGAACTATCTCGGGGCGGAGTCCATCCAGGACATCCTCGCTGAGAAACGCGGCCTGCGCTGAGTTTGCGCATTTGCCGGTCTCCCCCGCGACAGGAAGGCTCTAAAATACTTGCCCTACATCATATGGCGTATGATGGGGGCGCCCCGCCTGAGCCATCATTGATCAGTGTCTGTCAAAGGAGCTGATCATGGCGAAGTCAATCAACCGCCGCTTGTTTTCCATTGGATCCGCTGCGCTTGTGGCGGGTGCTGCGACCCTGCCTGTTAGCTTTGCGGGCGAGCGTTCCGGGATTATTTCAGTGCGCTTCAACGGTGCGGACCGCCTGAAAGGCCTTTCGGGCGCGGACTTGCGCAGCGCGTTGGCCCGCAGCCTCTCCATTTCCGTTGAGGGTGATCTTGACGCGATTGAAGCTACGCTGATCGCGGTTCGGGTCGGCGCTGATCGCGATGTCGATATTTTCGAAAGCCGCCCCATGGTTCTGCGCCGGGGCGTTCGCGGCTGGCGGATGCGCGCTTTTCTACCGAACACCGAGAATTCCCGGGCGATATGGGTTTCCCCGGCGTTGGGTTTTTCCCCGGCGATATGGGTTTTCCCGGGGATATGGCCTTTCCGGGCGACATGGGCTACCCGGCGCGCGGCGCGGCGGAGCGCGCTTCAGAGATTGCGCGCGAGGTGCTGGGAGGACCAGGTTGGTTCTTTATCGTGGTCGCCGCCAACGAAGACGTCCTCTCCTCCGGCGCCACCCTTCAATAGATGGATGCCCTTATCGCCGGCGCCGGTCTTGCCGGCTGCATCACGGCCTTAAGCCTGAAGCGCGCCGGGGCCACATGCCGGCTGGTTGAACGCGCTGGGCCGCGAGACTTTGGCCTGGCAGCGTCGCATGCGCATCGATTTCGGCCCGAAGATATCGACGCCTGCGCCTCACTGGTCGGTCTTCCCACTTCCGTTCTTGTGTCATGCGGGCGGTCCGACCTGCTCGACCTTTTGCGGCGGCCGCTTATCGCGGATGGCGCCATGATCTGGTCAGATCGGATTGAGCGGTTAGATCGCACCGGGGCGGGCTGGTCAGCGCAAAGCCGAAAAGGTCAACACTGGCGCTTTGACCGCGCGATTGACGCGAGCGGTCCCAGCGTCGCTTTGGCCGAGATGGCGGAACGGGCCACAGGGGGGCGCCTATCGGTTTCCCAGCTGGAAGATCAATGGGTTTACCAAAGCTGGCGCACTCGTTCTCGTGCAGGTTCGGGTCGCATGGTCAAACTGGATAAGGACACAGGCTTTGCCTTAGCCGCGCCAGACGGCGGTACCATGATCGTGACATTGGCTGAGCCCGCTCAGCTTGTTGCGGCTGCTGATATCTCAAAGGTGAGGGTTGCAAGGGCGCTTGGGCTTTTACCAAAAGATTTAGTTGGAACGGCTCATATGTATCGCGGTTCAGCGCTGGCGCGCACCCAAGCTGCGTCTTCTGCATTATGCGTTGGCGACAGTCTCATTCGAACCCCACCCAGGTTTGGCGACGGACTTCGACATGCCTTGGTGACTGCGCGCTGCGTTACGCAAAGTTCCGTCGCGAAGGCTTCGCAGGCCTTGCAAACATATGCCGGAGGCGTTTGGGCCGGGACCAGCATCGCAATGGCGTTTGAAAGAGGCGGTGCTGGCTCTGAGCATAGGATCGTCTCGGCTAGTCGTGCTTGATCGGGGTTCAATCGCGTTTGTGAGCGGCATCGATCCAAGAAAACTTTGCAAGAATTTTGGCGGGGTTTTTGTCTGAAATCCGCTTTTCCTAGTGCGGTGGTTCCTCACCGCTCAAACTGGGGAGAGTCTCTTGCATATCTACTTAGCCACGCCAGCGAATGGTTTTGAGCGGATTGACGCGGATCGGGCCCTGGCGGTCCACCTTCAAGACAAGCTCCCAATGTGGGACTCGGAACAGCTAATCGATACGGTCGAGCATACCCAGGGCGCTTGTCTTGCTTTTGATCGGTACGACAACCTCGTCGCAGCGAGCCGAGCCGCGCGCTCCGGCAAGCACGGATGGTTTTCGGCTCATGGTTTAAAGCCTCAAGCTCGGCGGGATTTTCGCAACCAGCTCTCAGTGATGAGCACTGACCTTAAACGCTTTGGCCAGTCGTTGTGCCACGTGCCTGACGGCGATAGCCAAGACTTGCTGCTCGTGCGGTTTTGGTTGAGCGAATGCGGTTGTAGAGTCGCCTCGGTGCCGGAGTGTCGTTGGCCGTCGCACCTTGATCGATTGCTGGAACGTGGTTTTGGATTAACGCCAGCCGAAGTTGAGATCATGCGTGGTGTTTTCGAGCACTCCAGTATTGAGGCGCTTGCTGAGTTTAGGCGTCGGACCGTGCGGACCGTGCGGACTCAGTTGTCGGCGATTTACGCTAAAACTGGTTTGCGATCTCAGGCCGATATTGTGCGCTTTGTCGCTAAGCTCTCAAATTGATGCGGGCCATCGCGCTGTCTATCGCTGGTCTGCAAAAACCCGTGCTTTGAGATGATGAACCCACTGCCCGATCAACCCAAAGCCTTAGCGCGCCTCGACTCGCTGTTTTCCCAAGCTTTAGCCTTGGGCGAGAAGGCCGAGGCTTGGCTTGATACCTTGCCCGAGCAGGATGCAGGCTTTGCGCCGACCCTCCGGTCGCTTCTTGAGGCCTCACGCGACGAAGACAGCGCCTTTGATACAATATCAACAACGCGCGCGAGCTTTCTGGACTCCTTATTGAAGCGCCGTGCTGAGCCGCTCGACGCCGGCGCGCGTGTCGGTCCTTTTATTGTGCTGGACGCCGTGGGCCGTGGCGGTTTCGCCCAAGTCTACAAGGCCAAGCGCGATACTGATCTGTTTGAACAAATCGTAGCGCTGAAAGTCTTTGACGCGCCGGTCTCGCAAGACAAAGAAGCTCAACGTTTTGCCGATGAGTGCTCCGCGCTTGCGCGTATCGAACATCCAAACATTGCACGCATTATCGATGGTGGCGGCGAGCCCTCCGGCCAGGCTTGGATCGCTATCGAATATGTGGATGGGCAACCGATCACTCAGGCGCTCCGGCGCGCTTCTGAAAGCGAACGACTGGATGCTGCTCTGCAGGTCGCTGCGGCTGTCGCAGATGCCCATCGCCAGGGTGTTCTCCATCTGGATATCAAGCCAAGCAATATTCTATTCGACCATGAGAGTAGGGTTCGGGTTCTCGATTTCGGCTTGGCGCAACTTACAGAGCCTGCGCAAAGCGAGTTGTCATCGACCGGTGAAATCAGCGCCCTGACCCCCGCTTACGCGGCACCGGAACAACTCGACGGTCAGGCGCTGGGCGTTGTAACTGACGTCTACATGATCGGTGGCCTTTTGGCCGAGTTGCTGACGGGTGAGCGGCCAGGCGCCGATATGGCGCGAGCTTTGGTCAATCTGCCCAGACCGCTTCAGCAAATCATCACGACATGCCGCGCGCACGACCCGGACGACCGCTATGCCTCAGTTGACCGGTTGATCAGCGATATTGAACGCTATCACGAGCGCCTACCGATCTCGCTATCGCAAACGCCTAACCGCGACTTGGCGGTCGCCGCTGTGCGCCGAAATCCGTGGGTCGCCGGGCTTAGCCTTGTTGTCGCTGCGACGGTGGCGGGCTGGGCATTGACGAGTACCTATCTGTCGGAATTGTACCAGCAAGAACGTGACCGAGCGATCGCACAGGAATCGACGGCGCAGGCAACCACTGCGGCTGTTCTTAGCGTTTTCAGGCGCGCCGATCCCTTGGTCCTCGATACAGCGTTGGAGCCCGATGCAAACGCCTGGCAGTACCTTGCAGCCGCTGCCGAAGACCTTCGAGAGACGCTTGAAGACGAACCGGCTGCCCTGATCGAGATACTGTCTTTGGCAGAAGTGCTCCACCGGCGCGCCGACCAGGCCGATGAAGCTGCCGGGCTCCGCAACGAGCTTTTGGGGATGATCTCCGATCTCTATGGCCCGGACAGCCTGGAAGCCATAATGGCCCAGATTGATGTGCTCGGCCCTCAGGCCACCGCAAATTCTGGTGTCGGACCGGCAGAGCTCAGCGCGATTGAAAACAGGTTGCAGGCGTTCGCTGAGTCTGCTCCTGAAAGGGTCGCTTATGGTTATCTGGTGCTCGCATATGCTAGGCGGGGCCTGGGGGACGAAGCGGAAGCCGAGCGACTGGCTTTGCTGGCTTTGGAGACCGTTCCAGATACCCGACCTGAATATGCCAACACCTCTATTGAAGCCCTGCTCGTTCTCGGTCAGATTGCGAATTGGGGTGGCCGCCCGCAAGACGCGATTGAGAGACTCAACGAGGCCGTTGGTCTGACCCAAACGATCTACGGTCAGGAGCACGCTCGGCTGGTCGGTCCGCTCTCGAGTCTCGCCGCGGCGAAGCGCGCCATGGGCGATTATGAGTCCGGAATTGCGCATCTCGTGCGCGCTATCGCGATTCAGACCCGGTATGAGGGCTCAAACAGCGAGACCGTGTTGGCGCTGCGCAACAATCTGGCGATTAGCTACAGCGCAGCCGGGCTTTACGCTCTTGCTGAGGCTGAACAGCGTGAGCTTCTCACTTTCGATCTAGCTCGGACCGACCAAGGTTCGGCGCTCGCGACCCGCTATCAAAACCTGGCGAGGACGTTGGAAGCCCAGGGCGCTTTTGCGGATGCACGCGAAGCCTACGAAACCGCTGTTGAGCTTTTCGCTGATGCTCTATCCCCGCAGAACGCGACGCGGTGGGTCCCCTACATCTCTTTGGCCAGGGTTCAATTAAAGGACGGCGATATCGATGCGGCCCGCGTGGCTGTCGACGCAGCACGAGGAGGATTGGAACCGATCCTGCCTGCGGATCACTTTGCCTTGGATATGCTGACCTGTTTTGACGGCGCGATCAGAATGAATGGTCCGGACCCTCTCGATTCAAACGTCTTAAGGGCGGCGGCGGATCGACTAGAGCCGCTTGCGAGGCGCGCCGAGGAACGTGGTTTTTGTCTGGCGGCGCTGGGCGGACGCTAGTCAGGCATTGGTTTGCATGGCCACGATCAAATAGGCGCGCACACGGGTCCAGAGCCGTTCAACCGTGCGCTCTGAGATGTCCATCGCCTTGGCGGTTTCTGACACCGTCATACCCCCGAAGAAACGACATTCCACCACCGCCTCGAGGCGGTCATCCACTTCGCTCAGGCGGGTGATCAAATCCTCGATCACAAGCAAATCCAGATGGTCGCGCCCGTCTTCGCCCAAGAGCTGTGTGGGCAGGGTGACGGCTCTCTCGCCGCCGCCGCGCTTATCTGCGCGAGCCTCTCGGGCTTTGTCCACCAGAACGTGTCGGATGGTTCGTGAAATCAGGCGCAGCGCATGCGCGCGGTCCATATCGGTCAGACTGTGTGAGCCGTTCAGGCGCAGATAGGCGTCATGGACGATGACCGTTGTGTCAATCAGCGCATCCCGGTTCCAATTGCGCAGGTGCGCCTGCGCTATGGCTTTCATCTCAGGGTAAATCTCGTCAAGCGCAGACCTGTTCATAGATCAACCGTTTAGCAGATGCGGGCCGTTGATCAATTCCCATGTTAATCCGGACATGCGTCAAACGACGCATGCGGGGTTTTCGCGCGCTTTTTAGGGTATCGAAAAGCTCTGAGGTTTTCGATATGCGCGCTTTCCTTGCACCGTTCTTCATTGTTCTCGGGCTCGCGGTTCTGGTCCCGACTTTTGCTGTGGCGCAGGACGCCGCGGCAGCCTGCCGGTCCCTCGATCGGCCCAACATCGATTGCGGATGCGTTGCGAGTCGAATTGCTGTCTTTGACCGAGTTGCTCCGACACAAGACGCCAAAGTCATGATTAGCGAGGGCTATCTCCACATGCTCGGGATGGAGAACCGCTATCGAGAGGCTTCTGAAGCGGCGCTGGCCGATCCAGTTCAAGCCATCGCACTGACTGAGGCTTTCGACCGTGTGGGCGGTGCGCCTGGCAGCATCAATGAATATGAGCAGGGGTGTGTGATTGAAGATGCGCCCATTCCCCCAATGCTGCAGCCGACGCCAACGCCGACGGCGCAAAACTATGTTGAGTTGTGCAGTAACGCCCTTGGCGATGCGCGCTGGTGCAGCTGTACCACGGAGCGTCGCGACAACCGTCTCAGTGCGCAGGAAACCGAAGCCCTTCTGGGGTTCCTCGTCGACGTGCGCACCGTCGATCCCGATGATCGCGATCAGGTCAACGCTGAGCGCGGCGCGCGCATGGGCCTGTCGGGCGTTCAGTACAGCGCCCTGATCGAGCGGGCCCGTTCGACCTATTCACCCTTTGAGGCGCGCGATGACAATTTCTGTTATGCGCAAACCTGGGCGGACGATAATCCCGGATATGATGCTGAAACCCGGCTTGAAGCTGGTTTTGAGCCGGGCAGCGTCGGGACGCTGGCCAGTGAAACCCTGTCGTCGCCAGCGGCGCTTGACCCGAATGCAGATCCAGTAGCAAACGCGCGAGAGATTGCGGCGCGCTATTGTTCTCAAACCGGCAATGGCGAAGCCTATTGCGGCTGTTACATGCGCGAGTTTGAGGCGCGGGTTGTGCAGGCCAGCTCACCGGACGTGGCGCTGGCCTGGGCTTTGAATTTTGCGTCCGACGGTATAGCGGTCAGCGAGCGCATGACATTTGCGCAAACGATGCCGCCAGCGGCCATGCAGCAATCTGCGATGCTCTTCGCCTCAACCGCAGATTTGGGTGACTCATGCCCGCTCACGGCCCAGCCTGATGATGAAACCTCATCACGTCTAACCGGTTCCCCGCGTGATCGACTGATCCAGATCTGTATCGAGGACGGCGCCGACACCGCGATGTGCACCTGTGCGGTTGATCGCATGGAGGCTCAATTCCCGCCCGCTGACTTCGAGCTGATCGTTGACATTCGGGAAGCTGACGCGCGCGGAGAAGACGATCCGCTCGCCGCCGTCGCAGCTGAGCGCGGCCTGACGGCAGCCGAGGCCGAAGAAGCGCTCCAGAACAACCCTGCCATCATGCGCGGAGCCATGGCCATGGGGCAGTCCATGATGCAGTGCATGGGCGGCATGCCAGCCATGCCGAACATGCCTGGCGGCATTCCGGGCATGCCCGGTGGGGGCGGGTAATGGGTTGGCGCACTATTCGGGTCGGGATCGCGGCTCTCGGGGTTGCGCTCGGGCTTGGGGCGGTGGGACAGGCGCAGGAGCCGTTCTACGCCGTGCGTGTGGATCCGACTTCGGCTGACGCCCATGTGATCGCCCACCCGGATGCGCTGGTGGATGAACGACCGTTTTGGCTGCAAGCCGAGCGCTATATTGGCCAACCCGGCCTGTGTCGCAGTGCCGAGGACGGGCCAGCGCGAGTCACAGCGCTCGATTTCACCGCCAGCTACCAGTCTTTGGCGGTAACGGGTTTCTCCAGCGCTTTGGCGTGGTTCACCGATCAAGGGCTTTACCCCTTTGGCAGCATCACTCTGGACGCCGTCGATCCCAGAGCGCCAGCGGGCTATCCCATATTCTGTCAGGAGGCGCAGGACCTCGATTCCGATCCGCTGGACGGCAAGCTCAGACCCATCTTTTTTAGTTTTCAGCAGAGCGTAAACCTGACGCGGGCCTACCTGTTCGCCAACGTAACAGCGCCTGGAAATGGACCCAGGGACGACCGGAGAGTGATCCTCGGCGCTGGATTTACGCTGGCTGAGCTCTGGGATTACGGGCGAAGGGCCGCGTCCGGAAATGAGGAGCTGGGGCCAAATTGGCTTCACACTGCGGCCTATGATGCGCTGACCATCGCTGCCGCCCGCGCTAACGGCCATACGTTTTATGACGACTATGAAAACATCGAGCAGCGACTGCCTTTCCTTCAGGGCGCGTATCACCAGCGCTTATCGCAACCCGATGACGCGAACGGCTTGTTGCAAACGGAGACGACTAGCGGGGCATTTATACGGTTTGTGATGGAGCGCCACGTAACGGATCGATGGGCGACGCTTGACCCGCTCCTGACCCGTGCTGCGACGTCTGACGACCCGATGAGCGCCATCGATGCCTTCATCGACAGCCAGGATGGCGATATGCGCGGGCTGGAGCACGCTTTTCCGGCCTTTGTGGCTGATCAGGCAAGCTTGGGATACCTCTATGAGCAATATGATAGCGTGCTGACCTCGGAGCGGTGGCTGGAGGATAATTTCGGCGGCTGCGAGGATGTCATCATCAGTGAGGTGAGCCCGACAGGGACGCGGACACTCACAGTGGAACCCTACGCCGCGCGCTGTGTCAGACTGCAGGCCAGAGCCGAGCACGCCGCCTGGAATGGGAAGGTTCATCTGCGCACTCAGCTGAGCGGCGCTCCGGTTGGCGATGAGCGCATCAATCGCGTGTTTGTGTCTGGCGCAGGGTTCGGTAAAGGGCCCGTTGAAACCGGCCTTGTATCAGCGTGCTACACCAATGTTGACGAGGATGGAAATGGCCGCTCGTGCATTCTTACGCCGTCCACACAAGGTACGGACGCCGACCAGTCGCTCCAGCGCTACTATAGTTTCGCCCTGGAGGAACGCGCGCCCGATGAGCAGCAATGGTTCCTCATGCTGGTCTCCTATGTGCCTGATCGCGGGCAGCATGCGGGTTCGCCAGCTTTCCCGGCGGTTGATGTTGAGCTGACGTTTTCAGCGGACACGGTGATCGGAGACCCCGGCGATCTGGCTGATATGGGATCATCGGGTGAGTTCGAGCTCATTGATATGGCCACGGCGAGCCTGAATCACGGCTCCAAGATCGGCTTGGCGCCGATCTCTGCAGGCCTTTCAGGCACAGCCACAGATCAGAACAGCATTCTGGATGGCACAGCAACGCCGGTTGATGGGGGCCTGATTGAGCAGATGATGGCCGGTGCGGACAGCCTGTTGCAGTTCGTCGACGAGGCCGGAGACAGCGTTGGCTTCGTGCTGACCGATCCGAGTATTCTCACGTCGGGGTTTACCGGTCGCACAACGGAGTTCGCCGCTGTGGTCTCCAAGGAGGGGTATATCGGAATCCCCGATCCCGACGCTGAAAGCAGCATCGAGATAATCGAAAACACGCCCGATACCTTGCATTTCATCGCTGAAGACGGCTTCTGCATGGTGCCGCAAGACCAGTATGTGCAGCTTCTCCAGCAAACCAATGGTGATCTGTGTGAAGCCGCCGAGCGCGTCAGTGCACGCAGCGAAGCGACGCTCGCTTTCCCGCCGACGCGGCGATCCGAGACCAAAATCGAAGCGGTGGAAACTGAAGAGTTCCGGGCTCTACGCCAGTTTCGGATTGATCGGATCAATGAGCGCATGGGTCAGCAATTCAATCTTGGCGCTCCAGGTGGCGCAGCACCCACGCGGGGGCCGAACCAAAGCCCAACCGGACCATCAAATCCGTCAGCCAACCCGGTCGGTGAGCGCCCGGTTTTACAGAGCTGTCCGATCCGGGATGCGGCCGAGGCCTGTGACTGTTCCTGCGAGGCCAATACGTGCCTGCAATCGCTTATATCCACGGGTGCAGCCACTGCACAGGACCGCTCTTGCCGCCTGACATGCGGTCGCGCCTGGATGCAGTGCCCGACGCCTTAGAGCTAGAAAATGTCACTACGTCATCTGACGCATGAGCCGGTCTGAACGCCCCAATAAGCTGCCTCTAAATGTCCTAGGGAGCTCAGTGCAATGTGCGGCGCGATCACGGTTGCGACAGCAGGCTTAACCGCTGCACTCGGTACGACGGCAAGCGCCGATGAGGGCGAAAGCCAACACGGGGCCTTGGTCGCGGGACAACTTTGTCAGGGCGAGACGTTGGACCTGCAACCCGGCTTCGAGCCGCTGGATCCCATGACGTTTATTGACGCCCCAACCAGCAGCTTGGTGCAGGCGTCGGAGCCGGTGGACCTGTCTTTCCTCGCCAAGATGATCCGCGGTGACCTTGAACCACCCCTCCACAAAGCCTTCTGCCATATCGGCATTCAGGATGTGGTGATTGATTACGGCCACGCCGCTTTCGATGACGCGATCTCCGCCGTCATCTACCGCACGATTTATCGCTGGAACAGCGATGTTGAGTTTCCCGGTTGGGAGATCGAAGCCGTCGGGGAGCGCTCCATCTGTGCGCGCGGCCGCGAGGAGGAGACCAGTTTATGTCTTTGACCCACTATAGTTTTCGCGCGTTGGGCGTCATTGCATCCGCCGCGCTGATCATAACCGCGTGCGGGCCGGAGGATGACAATCAGAGTAATGATAGCGGAACGTCCGACGGCGCAAACGCGTCCTCCTTGTCAGAACCGGCGCCACGCTCTGAACCGTCGGCGCCGTCAAGCGTCACCAATGCAGGCGAGGCCCAGCTGGAGGCTGCGCGTCGCCGTGATGCAACACCTGTTGATGCGGAAACCGGCCAGCGGCCAGATGCTGAGATTGAACAGATCACTTGGGAATACGGGCCCTGTAGGGACGCCGCTTCGCTCATCCCGCCGCCGCTTGAGGGATGGGGCCTGTTGAACGACACCCCGCTGGGGGAGTGGCCCATTGATGCCGATAACGCCCGGATCACCTACACCTATGTCGACGAAACGCTGGAGCCCGGCACAGCCGAATATGCCGCCTCGCGTGAAAATATGTCGATCTACATTTCGTCTGGTACGGCGGTGACGGAGGCGCTGCAAACCTCCCTGCTCGAGCCGGTCTTGCGCGAAATCAGCTTTGCGCCTGGACCCTACAACTATCCTGTTGGCCGGTTCGGACAGTCAGCCCTCCTTGGCCCGTACTACGTCCAGATGGACGGCACCGGCGAGGGGCTGAACGAGGTTTTCGACACGATCGTGCGCTGCGCGATCGAAGGCGGCCTGATTGCTGACGGCGTGGACCCCGCAACGCTCACAATCTCACCGCTCTGAACCGAACGCTAGCTTCAAGAAAGGCCGTACCCATGAAACACTTCCTTCTGTCCGCCGCCGCGGCCATGCTTTTCGTTGGCTGCTCCAACGCAGAAGATCAGAGCGCTGTTGGCGAAGCCTCTGCACAAGCCTCGTCACAATCGACCGGTGCGCCAGTGCTGCGCGGCAATCTGGAGTCTCGCTTTGTGCAGGTGGCCGAGCGCAGTTTGCAGACGCAAATGCTGCTCTACGCGCGTTTGGCGCCCGATGGGGCTGACCCTATGCAACCGATCAGCTTTGATGATGAGGACCGCGAGGTTTTCCGCTGCGTGGCCCGGGAATATCGTAACTCGGGAAATGGCGACGTTCTTGAGGAGGCCATCGAGGTGAATCTACGCCTGTCTCAATACATCGAAACATCGCCGAACTTGTCCTTCATGACGCTGGAAAACGATGAACAGTTCCAGACTCTCACCAACGAGGCCTTCGATGCCATGGATATGGAACTGTCCGAAATCACCGCCATAAATTCACGCTGTGGAATGATGGCGCTCATGAGCCAGAAACTCGATGAGTCCGGGGCGAACGCAATCATGATGCAAGCTATGGCTTCGGAGGGGGGCTAGGTTTTGCGGGTCGTATAAGTTTCGCAATTCCGTTTTGATCGGCGCTGCGAAGCTCTCCGGTCTCCGAGAGGGGCTCACCGAAAACGCCTGTGGAAGGCCCCGTCAGACCCCGCCGCCCGCTATAGGTTGTCATGCTCGCCATATGTTGATCCCGCATGCACGGAGCAACACCTCTCTATTCCGCGGCGACACCAAAACCCGAGACTCATGATCACAGCAAGGCGGCTGCGATGGGCGTAATGACCTCTGATGAGATCGACTATCTTCGAGGCCGCTCACCAAAGCAGAGACGCCCATCGATGGCTGGCTAGCTCTACTGCTTGATTAAGCCATTGAGGCCACCATGATGTGTGAGTGCCTACACGCATATCGTTCCCAATCGAAAAACAAGCTATTGGGAAGCATAGGGATCGTTCCCAATTCTGGCCTATCATAACCCATTGTTTTTATTTACTTGTGGGTGTTTCTCCGGTCCCGCCAGTTTCCATAAGCGTATTAGTCTAACAGCTTGCTGAGTAAGGCTCGGGAGGATTAGGTCTTATGCCGCTAAAGACCCGGAGACCTGTTTCTGGCTCAAAGAGGACCTGATCGACGGGCAAGCGTGTAAGAACACCAAACCATCATCACTTAAATAGAATAAAAGTCAATGAAAATATATGCTTGGTGGCCTGATCGACTTGGTGCTGGCAGGTTGTTTTTATCGTCGTCTTAACAAGGTTCCGACGCACTGAGCCGCCCATTTTTCGGGGTCTTCGAAAGGCTTGTCCGTGAGACCGAGGCGCGCACGGATATAGCGCAAGCCTTCCCACATGCTGATCAGGTTGTCCGCGAGATCGGTCGCTGGAAGATCTGTATGGAAGAAATTCTGTGCTTTGCCGTGCTCCAGAAGCGCGGCGATGTCGCGATGGCCGCGCCCATAGGCGTTGTCATAGAACAGGCGCACCAGCTCGGGGTTGGCGCGGGCCTCCTCGTGGAACGTGCGATCCATGTTCAGGCAGAAGGGCTCATTGAGCAGCTTCAACAGATTGGTGCCGTACCCGATCAGTGTGTCCCAGAATGCCGCTTCGTTTTCCGGCTCCGTGTTGATGTCGAGCTGATACAGGTCGCCTTCTTCGACCAGGACGGCCTGCAGCACACCATTCATGTCGCCGAAGTACTTATAGAGGCTGGTCTTTGAGACCCGAGCCTCGCGGCACAGCAAATCGCCCGACACCGCTGAAAATCCGCGTTCCATGAACAGTTTGCGCGCAGCCGTGATGACCCGCTCTTCGCTCAGGCTCTTGGGGGCTTTGGCGGGTTTCGGGGCGCTCTGCGTCATGGCTTCAATATCGGGGTCTTCGAAAAAAACGCCATAGCGGGGTTGTCGCGCTCCTCAGTTCTGTTAGATACGCTTCCGTATCAATGATACGAGCAAGTATCAATAGTACGGGTTCGTACATAGTGGCGCACGGAGCTAGGCATGATGGACAAGGGCGCGCGCGATGCGATGGGTCGCGCAACGGCAGAGTGGAGTTTGAAGTGGCGCTGGGTCTTGATCCCGCTCACCGTTTTGCTCGTCATCGCGATTTCCTATGGGGCGTCAACGTTGCGCTTCGCGGGCGACTACAGGGTCTTCTTTGGGCCCGATAACCCAGACTTCATCGCAAATGAGCAGGCGCAGGGCACATTCGGCAAACCGGATAATGTCGCCTTTGTCGTTATCCCTGAAAGCGGCAGTGTCTACAGCGACGACACTTTGCGCGCGGTTCACCGACTGACCAGCCTGTCCTGGACGCTGCCCTATGTGTCGCGCGTCGACAGCCTGACGAATTTCCAGAATACCACCGGCAGCGAAAATGATCTGGTCGTAGAGGACCTGTTGTGGAGCACCGATGAGCTGTCACCGGAACGCATTGCCTATATCGAGCAGGTGGCCACGAACGAACCATTGCTAAACGGCTTTGTGGTGTCGCGCGATGGCGAGGCGACGATTGTAAACGCGGTCGTACAACTGCCCAGTGACGTACAATCGGCCGCGTCTTCGGTCGCCATTGAAGCGCGCGCGGTGCGCGATGAGATCGCTGAGGCGTTCCCCGGACATGAGATCCATATCACCGGCGTGGCTAGCTTGAGCGCCGCTTTTGAGGAGGCCGGTGTCCGTGACAGCTCCACGCTGATTCCGCTGGTCTATCTGTTCATTCTGGTGGTGATGTTCCTGGCGCTGCGTTCGGTTAGCGCGGTCTTTGCCAGCCTTTCGGTCATTGCCCTGTCCACGCTGGTTGGTGTGGGTATTGGCGGGTGGAGTGGTGTGGAGCTGACGCCGATATCGCTTTCAGCACCCACGATCATACTGACGATCGCCGTCGCAGACGCGATCCATCTGATATCGGGGATCCGAACGAAGATGCGTGATGGCATGAACAAGCGGTCGGCCATTATAGCGTCGACGGGTTTGAACTTCACGCCGATCATGATCACCTCGGTCACCACGATTGTGGGCTTCCTGACCCTGAATTTTTCTGACAGCCCGCCCTTCCACCATCTGGGCAATATGTCTGCGGCCGGCATCTTCGCGGCGTGGATTTTGTCGGTGACCTTCCTGCCTGCGCTGTTGTCGGTGCTGCCGATGAAGTTCCAGGCGGCGAAGGAAGGCGCAGCCCGGGTCGAACTGACAGACCGTATCGCTGAGCTTGTGATCCGGCGTCCGCGTGGGATCCTAGCCGGTACACTGGTCTTCTGCCTCGCAGCCACCGCGATGATCCCGACTATGACGCTGAATGATCAGTGGTCGGGGTATTTCGATCAGAGCCTGGAGTTTCGCCAGGCCATTGATGCTGCTGATCCATACTTTGGGTCTGACCAGGTCGAGTTTGTGCTCGACCCCGGTGAGCCCGGCGCGGTGGTCAATCCGGACTTTCTTCGCACGGTGGACGCCTTCGCGCAGTGGCTTCGGACCCGTGAGGGTGAAGTGGCTCATGTCTTTGCGCTGTCGGACATCATGAAGCGGGTGAACCGCAATCTGAACGCCGACGATCCGGCCTATTACCAGATCCCCGGTGACCAGACGCTGGCGAGCCAGTATTTGTTGGTCTACGAGCTGTCCCTGCCCCGCGGGCTCGATCTGAATGACCGGGTCGATATCGACCGCCAGTCGACGCGCGTCACCGCGTCCATGCGCGACATCTCCACTGAAGGGACCAAGACGTTCCTGGCCGATGCCGAAGCGTGGTGGGCGGACAATGGCAACGGATATGGCTTCACCGCCACGGGCTCGAAAGTGCTCTTCTCTTTCGTGGCTGAGCGCAATATCGAAGCGATGTTCGAGGGCGCAGCCTGGCTGATTCTGGCCATCTTCCTGATCCTGGCGGTGGCTTTCCGGTCCGCGGCGCTGGGCGCGATCTCGATCCTGCCGAATGCCTTGCCCATCCTGACAACGTTTGGGGTCTGGGCGGTCCTGGTGGGTACGGTCGGCTTCTCGGTCGCTGCGGTGGGCGCTGTTGCTGTCGGTCTGGTGGTCGATTTCACCGTCCACTTCCTGTCGAAATTCCTTCGGGCGCGACGACAGGATGGCCGATCGATTGAAGACTCCGTGCGTTATGCCTTCCGCACCGCTGGCGCAGCGATTTTCGTCACCACGGTGATCCTGGCGGCCGGATTTGCGGTGCTGGTCACCTCGTCCTTCAAGTTGAATGCAGACCTGGGCCTTCTGACTGCGTTGGCGGTGATCTTCGCCATGCTGATCAACTTCTTGCTTCTGCCCAGCCTCTTCCTCGTCTTCGGCAAACGCGACCGCGATGCCGTACCGGCCATCGCTGATCCTCAACACGCCTGATTCAACATGAAAGGAGCCTCCCCCATGGCCAACCGCAGAAAAACCAACTCCGGCATTAGCCTGGGTTTGATCACAGCGATCGCTGTGTTCGCCATCACCGCCGCCGCTGTCGCTCAAACGCCTGAAGAGCGCGGCTTCGAGATTGCCGAGCGCAACGATGTGTCCGACGCGGGCTTCGGCACGTCCAGTGTTGAGCTGACGATGACGCTCGCTGATCCTAGTGGTCGTACCACCACGCGCGAGCTGCGCATCGACACGCTCGAGAAAGAAGGCGAGGGCAATGGCGACCGAACCGTCACGGTCTTCTACTCACCCCGCGATGTGGAGGGGACGGCTCTGCTGACCCACTCACGCGTGATTGAAAGCGATGACCAGTGGCTCTTCTTGCCCGCGCTCAACCGCACGCGTCGTATCTCCTCGGCGAACAAATCCGGGCCCTTTGTGGGCTCTGAATTCGCTTTCGAGGACATCGCCGGTGCCGAGCTGGGTAAGTATGAGTACACCTATCTGGAAACGCGCAACGTCGACGGTGTGGAGATGGATGTTGTAGAGTGCATTCCTGCCTATGAGCGCTCGGGCTATTCCTCAATCAACTGCTTCTTCGATACCGAAGTGTTTCAGGCGCGCCGCTTTGAATTCTTCGATCAGGGTGGCCAGCACCTGAAGACGCTGGTGCTTGAAGACTACCGCGAATACGAAGGCGGTTTCTGGCGTCCGCACCGCCAGACCATGACCAACCACATCACGGGCAAACAGACTGTGCTGGAGTTCGGCGAATGGACGTTTGGTGTCGATCTGGATTCGCGCGACTTCGAACCTGAAGCGCTGGAGCGTTTGTAGCCGATGGTGCGTCTGTCATTGATGCTGGGCGGGGCGGTGTTGTTGAGCACCACCCCAGCCTTCGCCCAAAGCGTTGATCTGCGCCCGGAGGCGGGCGTCGAGCTCCGCGCCTTCGCCAACGATCCACAGTTCGCCGATCAGCTGGAGACGCTGCAAGGCTCACTCATCCTGACCGGTGAAGCGCGATGGCGTAGCCATGACCGGGATACGCGCGTGGTCGTAGAGCCATTCGTGCGCCTCGACAGTGCGGACGAGGAGCGGACCTATTTCGACCTGCGTGAGGCCAGCCTCAGCCGCGAGATCAATCGCGAGTGGGACATTCTGCTGGGTGTCTCCGAAGTGTTTTGGGGGCGCACCGAAAGCCGCAATGTGGTGGATGTGATCAACCAGATTGATGCGGTTGAGGATGTCGACGAGAGCGAGAAGCTGGGCCAGCCGATGATCCGGGTTTCCCGGCGGGGCAACATCGGGACCATCGACGCGTTTTACCTGCCCTATTTTCGAGAGCGCCGGTTTCCGGGGGCGGAAGGACGGCTGAGAACCCAGCTCAGCGTTGACGCGGACGCGGCGCGGTATGGTCGTGCGAATGAGGAATGGTCCGGTGATTTCGCCCTGCGCTACACCTACCGCTTCGATGGCATTGATCTGGGCCTGCACGTCTTCCACGGGACCAGCCGCAACCCCCGGCTCGACTTCAATCCGGCATCAGGTCAGCTGGAGCCCTTTTACCCGGAGCTGAACCAGGCTGGCGTTGACGTCCAGTGGACGAATGAAGCCTGGCTCTTGAAGGGCGAGTTCGTGGTTGCAGAGATGCTTGGCGAGCGTTTCATCAGCGCCGTGGCGGGGTTTGAATACACCTTTTTCGACATCTCTGGTTCGGGTCTCGATGTCGGTCTGATCGCGGAGTATCTTTATGATGATCGCGACCAGGCTCTGCTACCTGCAACCCTTTTCGAGAGCGATGTTTTTGTCGGGACGCGGGTTGTCCTGAATGACGTTCAGGACACCGAGTTTCTGGCCGGTGCTATCATTGATGACCAGACCGGCGGAGCGTTCCTCTCGGCAGAATTCCAACGCCGTGTCGGTGACAGTGTTTTGTTAGAGGTTGAGGCGCGAGCCTTCGAGCCCTCCGATGATCGCTTCATCGCCGCGCTGGACCAGGATGATCACCTGACGGTGCGGCTGACGCGGTATTTCTGAGGCGTCAGGGAAAGCCGCAGGTCTGTTCTCGATAGCTAGCGGAAGAAACAAGGTATCAGCTTGTACCCGCCGTGCGCCGATGGCCGTCAGCTGCGCCTGCGAGAGCGTTTGGCTATGGCTCGGGAGCCTTTTGGGTCAACACTTGCTCCATCTCCTCCAACGCTTCAATGAGCGCTTCGGGGTTCGAGACATGTCCTCTTAGGCCCGCCATCTTTCCATAAATCTCCAGCTTTAGCCTGCCGACGACTTCGGGAGGATTGTCGTGGCGAGAATTCAGCTTTGCGGAGCCTGGATGCCGAGGGCGTTGCGACACTTGTCAGCCGCTACAGGCATACTACTCCACCTTTTCGCGGATCATGGCGTATTTCATGTAAAAAGTCAATAAATTTAACGAGTTGTGAGCTCTTTTTGCGTGATAGACTTCGGAAATGAGTCCTGGTTTTCGCAACGATCTCAGTGCACTTAAGGCGGCGCAAAGTCGGCGCGCTCTGATAACGAGGCAGTGTCCGCGACCGGGTGGGTCGGGTCGGCGAAGAGGCGGTCTTCTAGAGTTCCGGCTCTTACCTCTTGGGGTGGTTCTGCTGGACCACCTCGTCCGTCTTTGGCTCAGCCCGATTTGATAGGCGCAGGGCTTTCAGCGTCTCGCGCGGCGGCTTTGCGTCTGCTTCACAGGCTTTTGGCCATAAACGACTGAATTCTGTGCACCCTGTCGATCCGGCAGGATGAACGCCGCAACGACACAGGTCCCGCATGTGGGCCAAAATAGCATTTTGCTGCGCTCGCCTCGCTTATCGATGCATGGTTTTGCATTTTGCAACACGAATATGCGGCCAATGCCTTGCTCCTCTCATATCGAAGTCATTTCGAAGAGGAGTTCGCTATGTCAGTCTCTTTTGCACACGGTCAGAATCAGGCGCTTGAGCAGCGCCAGCGACTGAGTCAACGCGGTCAGGCGGCGGTGAAGCTTCTCGGGCTGAGTTTCGAAGACGCCGAGGCGATGATTGAAGCCGAGGCGCTGAGCAATCCGGCGCTGCACTTCACCCGGTCTTCCTTCGGTTCACCGATCAGCGAGGTGATTGAAGCCACGCTCGCCAGCAAGCCGAGCCTGATCGAGCATTTGAGTTCTCAGTTGGCCTTGATCGCGAATATGCCCGAGTTTTTGCAGGCGAAGGCGAAATTTCTGATTGGGTGTCTCGATGATCGCGGTTTCCTGCGCGATGTCCCAGATTGGATCGAGACCCGCGACGGGTCTGCGGCGTTGCGGGCCGTTCAGAGCCTTGAGCCTGCCGGGATTGGCGCCCGTCACCTGATGGAATGCTTCGCACTGCAGCTGAGACGTAGGGGTGAATGGTCTGACATGTGGGCGGCGCTGTTTGACCATGCCGAGCTGATCGAAGCGCAGAAGTTTCCTGAGCTGGCGCGTCGGATCGGAATCGAATTTGGCGAAATCCGCGCGATGCTGATGACCTTGAAGGGGCTGAACGCAGCGCCCGGTCATGTTTTTGGTGCAGCGCCTGTTGATGCGCCGCCGGACCTGGTCGTCAAAACCCTCAAGAGTGGAGAGCTGGTCGTGGACCTGATACGGGAGCGCCAGGTGAGGGTGGGTGTGGATAGGCGCGCTGTGGCGGCGCTTCGCCTGATTGAGCACGATCCGGAGCACGCCGCTTACGTCAAAGACCAGCTGAGCCATGCGCGCTGGGTACGCCACATCTGCCGTCAGCGCGGTGACACGCTGCTGAAGGTCGCACGTTATGCGGTGGCCTTGCAGCATCACGCTGTCACTGAGGGTCTGGCCTACATCAGGCCGTTGACCTTGCGCGCCGCAGCCGAGTTTCTGGATCTCCACGAGTCCACTGTAAGCCGCGCTGTCGCCCACAAGGCGATCGAAACCCCGATCGGCGTGATGCCCTTGCGCGCCTTGTTTTCCGGAGTGTCGGCCGAAGGGGCGGCCTCGGTGACGTCAGTGCGCGAGTCCATCAAAGCCATAATCGATGCTGAAAAGCATGATCAGGTCTTCTGTGACGCCGACATCGCCGCACGATTGGCGAATAAAGGCGTGGTCCTGTCGCGGCGCTGCGTCGCCAAACACCGCAATGCCCTGGGGATCGCCGGCGTGCGGGTTCGTCGCCGACGACTGGCGCTGTGCGCTGCTGAGTAGGTTTCACGCGCGCAGGCCCTGCGTGCTCGGCTCGGTGCGCTTACGCCGCAGACGTGCCTGCAAGGCTTCAAATTGCTCCGGCGGCAACAGGCGCAAGGCCAGCGCGGCCGCGACCGTGAACGCACTCTTCGCCGGCTCCCGGATCAGGATGCCTGGGGCCGTTTTTGCGGCTTGAAGCGCCAGTGAAATCGCCATGCCGCGGTCGCGCATGTTGATGGCGCGCCGGGCCAGGTACCGCAGTTGGAAGGCTTCGGCGAGGTCGGCCCAGCGCGCCGCGAAAGCGGGATGGTTGCGCGCAACGATGTCGCGCATCCGCGCCCAAGTCTCGAACTGACGCACGATGTTTGCTGACAAGCCGCCGGAGTTGATGCGGTAGTCGGTCAGCGCGCCTTCGACGCCCTCAAATCTCCAGGACGTGTTCAAGGCGATCCGCATCCAGCACTCGATGTCCTCGGATTGGCGGAAGTGCTCGTTAAACCATCCCGGCGAACCGTCGGCGCTATAGGGACCCTGAATGTCCTTGAAGACGGCGCGTCGGATCACGGGGGCTGACCCATTGCCGACCGGATTGCGCATGAAGACGTCGGCGGCCGTTACGCCTTCCAGCTTGGGCGTCTGAAAAATGCCCATGGGTCGGCCATTGTCGTCAATCAGGCGCGAGCCAGCATAGCTGACACCGACGTCGGGATGCGATTGGAGATGCTTCACATGGGCGGCCAGCTTGCCCGGCACCCAGGCATCATCTGAATCCAGGAAAGCGATATACTCGCCGCACGCATGGCGAATGCCCGTATTGCGTGCGCCGGCAAGGCCGCGGTTTTCCTGCCGGATGATCTGGATCCGTGCATCCCGAAAGCCTTCAGCGATCATGCAGGAGTCATCCGTCGATCCATCATCGATGATCAGAAGCTCAAAGTGAGTGTAGGTCTGATTGAGAACCGAGCGCATTGCGATCGCCAGATAGCGCTCGACATTGAAGACCGGCATCACGACAGTGACAAAGGGCGTGTTCATGAGTGGCTCCATTGGGCAGGGAAGTAAAAAAGGGTGGTCAGAACCAGGGCGCAGGCCTTCGCCGTTCGCAGGGGGCTAGCGAGAAGAACGGTGGGGCTGCTCGCAAAAGCACGCGCCAGGCAGCCCATGGCGGCTAGCGGGCGTTTGATCCCGCGCACAGCACGAAGCGCATGCTGGCGGTAGAAGAGGGCCGAGGCGCGCCGGCGCGCCGATCTGACCAGTAATGGTGCGAAGCAATCCGCCTTGGCAATCAGGTGTTTCCACCCGGCCTCCATAGTCTCGAGCTGGGCAGAGAGGCTGGCCGTATTCAATCGATAGGTTAGAAGAACCGCATCAAGTCCCTTGACGGTCCAACTGGTCAAACAGGTCAGACGCAGGACTATGTCCTGATCCTCAGCTGCGGACATGTCCGGATCAAACCCATCAATGGCGGTGAAAGCTTTGCGCCGAAAGACGAGGTTGGAGCTAGTGGTGATGGCGAACTCGCCCAGCAAATCTTCTGACATTAGCCGGAAGATGTGAGGCGTGATGCCAACCTCCATCTCGCTCTCGGCGTCTATTAGGCGCACGCGTGAGAACAGGCATCCGGCGCTGGGGCGGGCCGCAAATCCGGCAGCCATGCGCTGAAGACGGTCAGGCGTCCAGATGTCGTCGGCATCGAGGAAGGCGATAAAATCGCCAGATCCGGCAAAGGCTCCCAGATTGCGTGCATCGGCCGGGCCCTTGCCCACATTGTCTATGACGCGCACGCGCGAATCGAGGGCGGCGGCCATGTCGCAGATGATGTAGCTCTCATCTGTGGAGCCATCATCAACCAGGATCAACTCCCACGAAGGGTCTGTTTGATCAAACACGCTTTGGATGGTTTCGGACAGAGTCGCTTCGGCATTGAAGACGGGTATGACGACGGTGAAGCGGGGATGAGAGTCTGATTGGTTCATGTCAGCGTAGCTCCAGCTGTGTGTGGACGAGTCAGTTGGGTGAGCGTGGTGTGGCTGATCGCGGCTGCGGCGACAGCAATCCCGGCGGTGTAACCCGCCGCAGCGGCTCCCAGTCCCCAGCCTGAGCCCAGGATCAAACCGGTCAGGGAGGCTGCAGCGAGCAGGGCGGCGCCGGCGCATTCCCGCGTCGGGGCTCCGTGCGCCCGCAATGCCAGCAGGCTCGCCTCGCCAAACAGCCTGACCGCGCCGGACAGGCACAGCACGGCCACAAGGCCTGCGCTAGACGCCCATTGAGAGCCAAAGATGATCGGCACGTAGACAAGAGCAGCCAGGCTCTGAATCAGGAAGATCATCGAAAAGGCTGGGGCGTGCAGACGGATCACCTGGCCATGGGCGCGTTGCAGGCCGCCAGGGTCGTCCTTGGCGTTACAGAAGCGCGGGTACACCACGCGGTTGAAAGCGGTTGAGATCGCACTCGACAGTCCCACGCCCGCATTGAAGGCGAAGAAGTAGATACCTGCCGCCTCCAACCCGAACAGGGCCGCGACGACCAGCTTGTCGGCATGCAGACGCAACCCGCCAATCAGCTCGGAAATCAGAACCGGTCCGCAAAACCGCAGAAGTTTGGGATAGGAGGCAGGCTTGATGGCGCGCTGGCGCGTCCAAGGTCGACCCCAAGCCATCCCGATCAGCCAGACCGGCGCGGTCAGAAGCTTGGGCAGGACAATCGCCCAGACTTCAAAACCGGCCAAGGCCAGTGCAATCGTCAGCGCATTGTCCAGGATGAGTTGCACGGCATTCACGCTTGCCATGCGGGCCATGCCCTCACGGCGCATGATCATCCAAGCATGGACGCAACCCGCTGGCATGAACAGGTAGACACCCGCCAGCGCGCTAATCAGCCAGAACAACTCCGGGCGTCCTGACAGGACACTGATCAGACCGCCAGCGCCAAGCTGGAGCACCGTCAATGCGATGGCGATCACCCAGCTCAGCCGATAGGCCGCTTCCGCCACACTGGCAAGCTCAGTCGCCCGGGCGCGGATCACGGCCGCGCCCAGGCCGTTCTCATTGAACAGGCGGATGATCTCGAAGATGGCCAGCGCCAGCGCGGCCACGCCGAAGATTTCCGGCGTCATCAGGCGCGCCAGCAGTACGGTCGTTGCGAGCCGCGTGAGGCGTATGGCCAGTTCGGCGCCCGCCATCCAGCTCATACCGCTAACGACACGGTCTCTGAGGAGGGGCCGAGCGTGGGAGGCAATCTTTGCGATCTGTGCGGCCAACATGGCGTGCTCCTGTTTCGTCAGGTCACACGGCGCAGGCCAGGGTCCGTTTGCGGAGGCGAAAGCGAGCTTGCAGCTTGAGTGTTGAAAGATAAAGGAAAGTGGCGCCTCGGGCCTTCCAGCTGTTGAGTTTGCAGGCTTTCAAAACGCAAGGCGTATTTCGAATTGCAAGATGCGAAAAGCGAGGGCGTCCTACAGAGAAAATTTCTTAAGTATTTGATTTAATGTGGTATTTTAGTGGACAACACATGTGGTCCCCACCATGAGCCCGAGCAGTCAGGTCCAATCATATGGAGATGACCATGCTCGATACTGCATTTGTCATGGACGCGCTGGGGCGCCAGTTGCCAGACACCATATCGCCAGTTCAGCGCGATTTCCCATCGGTGGTTCCGGCGACCCGCCGCGCGCTTGCAACCCAGTCCGTGCTCGACTTTGACCTCACGGACGCAACGCAGCTTGCAGCCATTGACTGGATAATCGACCGCGCCAAAACGCGCACACAAACACGGATCGGGTTCCTCAATGCCCATTGCGCCAATGTTTCGCGTGTAGACTGGCGGTACCGCCTGGCGCTGAAAACCTGTGACGCTCTGTTTCCGGATGGAGCGGGCGTAGACTTCGCCGCGCGCATGGAGGGACGGCAGCTCGCAGCCAATCTCAACGGCACAGACCTGTTTAACCCGCTCTGCGCCGCGATGGCCGATGCCGGCCTTTCGCTCTACCTGCTTGGTGGACGACCCGGTATTGCCAAGCGCGCTGCTGAACGTGCCCGCAAGGCGCATCCGGGGCTGCGCATTGCGGGGTGCCAGTCTGGCTATTTCGCGCCAAATGCCGAAGCCGCCGTCATCGACGCCGTCAATGCTAGCGGCGCCGACATTGTCCTGGTCGCCTTTGGTGTTCCAGATCAGGATGTCTGGCTGGCCCGTGTTGCGCCGCGTCTGAATGCCTCTGTCGCCATGGGCGTTGGCGGCTTGTTCGACTTCATGTCGGGTCGAATCCCGCGCGCGCCACAATGGATGCGCAAGATGGGGATGGAATGGGCCTATCGCCTCAGCCGTGAGCCGCGCCGTCTATGGCGTCGCTATGTGTTCGGTAATGCCAGTTTCGTTTCCCACCTCATCGCGCGCCGCGTGACGCGTGAGGTGAAAGCGCTGGGCCCGAGGATCAGCCTCGGTTTGAAGCGCAGCCTTGATGTGATTGGTGCGGCGGGGGGGCTCTTGGTCTTGAGCCCGATCCTCGCCACCACCGCAATCGCGGTAAAGCTCGGTTCCAAGGGCCCAGTTCTGTTTAAGCAGCGCCGGATCGGTCAGGACGGCGGAGCGTTCGAAATGTTGAAATTCCGCTCCATGGTTGTCGATGCCGAGGCCCGGCGCGCCGCGCTGCTGGGCCAAAGTGATCGCGATGGCGTAACCTTTAAGATGAAGGCTGATCCGCGAATTACCGCTGTCGGTCGCTTTATCCGCCGCTACTCGATTGATGAGCTGCCCCAGCTGATCAACGTGCTCAAGGGCGACATGTCGTTGGTTGGGCCTCGTCCAGCTCTGCCGGAGGAAGTGCAGAAGTATGCGCCCCACCATCGCGACCGCCTCAAAGGCAAACCCGGCCTGACCGGTTTGTGGCAGGTGTCCGGGCGCGCCAGAGTTGGGTTTGAAGATATGGTCGTACTGGACCGGCGCTATCTGAACACGCGCAGTTTTTGGGGCGATATCCTCATCATGCTGAAGACGCCGAGGGCCGTTTTCGGCGCTGATGGCGCCTATTAGCGGGCTATCGCAAATTGCGAAAAATGTTGCATTTTGCAACAGGCCTAATTCGCGATCTGCGGTTTCCGGCATTCAAACAGTCTGATTTCAACGCTTTACCCCCCCAGTGCGCGTTGGCGTCAGACTTGCGCCTCTTCAGGTTATCTGAGGAGGCGCGCCCATGTCTGAAGACACGACCCAAGTGCAGATTTTCCCCGCCCCGGGTGAGTCCCGCGCGAGCCGTGCCGGGCGTCGCAGCGGTGATCTGAGCCATTTGCTCAGCGAGGCGGTGATTTCCACCGCACTCGACGCGATTGTGGTCGTGGACGAGCAAGGCAGCTTCGTTGCCTTCAATGACGCCGCAGAAGCCCTCTTTGGTCATAAGGCCAAGGACGTCATCGGCAAGCCGATGGCCGAATTGATCATCCCCAAGGATATGCGTGGCGCGCACCATGGCGGAATGGACCGGTATCTGAAAACGGGCGAGAAACGTGTCATTGGCAACCGGGTTGAAGTTCCAGCGCTCCACGCCAGTGGTGAGACAATCTGGGTCGAGCTGACCGTGGCCCCGGTCCCGTTTGAGGAACAGCACTATTTCACCGCCTATATCCGCGACATTACCCAGCGGCGCGAGCAGGAGGAGGCGCTGAAAGCCTCTGAGGCGCGCTATTCGGAGCTGTTCCACAACAGCGTCGACGCAATCATTATTCACGATCTGGACGGTCGTATTCATGATGTGAACGCCCAAGCGATCAAGCTTTTGGGCCACTCGCGCGAAGTCCTGCTAGCCACGCCGCTTCCTGCGTTGCACCCTGAGCGCGATCACCCCAAGGCCAAGGCCGCGTTCAAGGAAGTTACCGAAACCGGTCAGACCCGTCTGGAAATCAACTTCCTACACAGTTCAGGCCGTGTGATCCCCACCGAGATCAACGCCCAGCGGTTCGAGACCGCCGAGGGCACACTGGTTCAGGGCATTGTGCGCGATCAGACCGAACAGGCCCAGGCCAAGGCTGAGCGCGAGCGCTATCAGCGCCTGTTGTCTTCGGCGGAGTCCATCGCGGGTCTCGGCAGCTGGAGTTGGGACATCAAGACCGGCGAGATTCTGTGGAGCAAAACCACCTACGACATTTTCGGCATGGATCCCGACGCGACTGTCTCGCTGGATAGCTATACTGCCCGCATTCATCCTGACGATCTGGACGCATTGCAGGCCAAGGTGCAGCGCGCTGTCGAGACCGGTGAGGGCTATGAGATCGAGCACCGGATCAAACGTCCTGACGGCGAAGATGTGATTGTCAAAGCTCTTGCTGTCACCGAGACCTCACGCAACAAAGCTGATGGTGTGCGCCGACTGCTCGGCACCATCCAGGACGTTACCGAGGCCCGCCGCGCCCAGGATGCCCTGGAGGCCGCGCGCGATGCCGCCGAGGCGGCCAACCGCGCCAAGACTGCCTTCCTGGCGAATATGAGTCATGAGATGCGTACGCCTCTAAACGGCGTGATCGGCTCACTGTCCCTGATCGACGCGGACAGTCTCGTGGGCGAAGACCGCACTCATGTCAGGACGGCGCAACGATCCGCAGACAGTGCGGTCACCTTGGTCAACGATCTGTTGGATATCTCCCGCATTGAGGCCGGGGAGATGGTGATTGAGTTCGCGACATTCCAGACCGAGGATTTGCTCGAGCAGACGCGGGAATTGTTCGGCCCGACCGCTCGCGACAAGGGTTTGAAGCTGACCTTCACAGGACAGAGTCTGCCCGAAACCCTGTGTGGCGATGCCGGGCGCATTCGCCAGGTCCTGTTCAATCTGGTCGGCAATGCGGTGAAGTTCACGGAAGCCGGATCGGTTGATGTGGTCTTCCAAGCCATAACATCGGGGCCGGACGTGGAACTTCTGGTTCAGGTGTCCGACACAGGCCCCGGGGTTCCTGAGGACCTGCGAGCGACGCTGTTCGAGCGCTTTCAGCAAGCTGATGTCTCCAAGTCGCGTCTTCACGGCGGCGTGGGTCTGGGCCTGGCCATCAGCCGAGAGCTGGTGTTGCTGATGGGCGGCGATATCAATCTGGAAAACCGGCCTGAAGGCGGCGCCAAGTCCTGGTTCAGGCTACCGTTGACCCTGGGCGAAGCGGGCGCCGATCACACCAAATCTGACACTGATGAAGACACGATACTTAGGGGACATGTCCTGCTGGCTGAAGACAGCGCAACGAATGCTGCGGTTGCGCGCGCTATGTTAGAGCGGATGGGTCTAACTTGTGACCATGCTCATAACGGCGACGAGGCCGTGAAAATGGCGCTGGCGGGCGGCTATGACGTCATCCTTATGGACATGGCCATGCCCACGAAAGACGGGCTCGAGGCCACCCATGACTTGCGCGCGGCCGGGTATACTGTCCCGATAATCGCACTGACAGCTCACGCTTTACCGCAATCGCGTGATGAAGCGCTGGAGGCGGGGGTGGCGTCTTACATGACCAAGCCGTTGAATATGGGATTGCTGAAAAAAGCCCTCGCACCCTGGCTGGGCGGATCAACGGCTCCCCTCATCAATGAGGCTGACAAGGCTGAGCGCTGGGCGGATATGGACGAGGTCTATGCTGAAATTGTCAGCGTATTTCTGGTCGAACTGTCTGAGCGTGTCGCTGCCATCGAAAATGGCGATCTTAAAAACGTTGAGCTGAATGCCCATGCCATCAAGGGCGCAGCAGAGAATTTAGCGGCCAAGCCTCTGTTTCAGGCGGCTCGCAATGTCGAACAGGCGGCCCTGGGCGGCGTCATCAAGTCACATGACATCAAGGTTTTGAAACGAATTGCCGAGCAGACTGCCGAAGCTCTGCGCACCGCGATCAGTGCTGACTAAGGACCAGACCCATGTCGATTGCCCGCGTTCTGATCGTTGAAGACAGCCCCTCTCTGGCGCGCACTTATGAGACCTTTCTGAAAAAGGATGTCAGCGATATCACAATAACCGAGACCGGAGCGGCGGCTCGCGACTATATCTCCAGCTCCGGCGCACCAGATGCGATGCTGCTGGATTTGTCACTGCCAGACGCCAACGGTCTGGAACTGCTGCAGGAGTGGCGCGGCGCGGGGATCGGCTGCCCCATCGTCGTGATCACGGCCAATGGCAGTCTGACCATCGCGGTTAGCGCCATGCGCGAGGGCGCAACCGACTTCCTTGTCAAACCCTTTGGGGCGGAGCGCTTGCTCACCACCCTTGAGAATGCGGTGGAAAAGACGCGTCTGGAACGGGTTGTGACCACCTATGAAAAGGTGGCGCAGCGCGTGGAGTTTTCCGGCTTTGTGGGCAAATCCCTGCCTATGCAGGCGCTTTATCGGATGATCGAGGCCGCCGCACCGTCTGATGCCAGCGTGCTGATCAGTGGTGAGACGGGTACAGGTAAGGAGCTGACCGCTCAGGCCGTGCATCGGAACTCGCGTCGCCGGAAGAAGGCGCTGGTATCACTGAACTGTGGGGCCATCCCTAAAGACCTGATCGAAAGTGAGCTGTTTGGCCACGTGAAAGGGGCCTTCACGGGTGCGACCGGTGACCGGTCGGGAGCCGCTGAACGCGCCGATGGCGGCACGCTCTTTTTGGATGAATTGGGTGAAATGCCCATCGAGCTGCAGCCCAAATTGCTGCGCTTCCTTCAAACCGGTGAATACACGCGCGTGGGCGATTCCAAGACGCGGCATGCCAATATCCGCTTCGTGGCGGCCACCAACCGCGATCCGCTAGGCGCGGTGCGTGCGGGCCTGTTGCGTGAGGACTTGTACTTCCGCCTGAACGTGATTCCGATTGAGTTGCCGGCTCTTCATGAGCGCGGCGAAGATATCCTCACCCTGGCCGAAAGTTTTCTGGAGCGTTTCAGCAAGGAGGAAGGCAAATCTACACCGGTCATGAGCGATGGTATGCGTGCCAGCCTGCTAGCCCATGCCTGGCCGGGCAATGTGCGTGAGCTGGAAAATTATGTCCGTCGCTGCGTGATCCTGAGTGCGCCGGATGGAGGAGTCCTCGACGCCCCGATTGAAGCCGCCACACCCGTCCCGGCGGCGACGAGGGCAAACACGGCTGCTGCTCCAGCTGAGAACTTTGCTGCGGCGCGCGAGCCAGCCGGTTCGCCTAGCGTGGATATTGATGCGCCCAAGCCCGGCCTTGAGCCTTTGTGGTTAACAGAAAAGAAGGCGATTGAGACGGCCATTGCGCTATGCGATGGCAATATCTCACTGGCGGCCAAGCAGCTGGGTGTTGCGCCCTCCACGATCTACCGTAAGCGCGACAGTTGGGCTGAAAAGGTGAGCGCCTAGCGCCCCAGCACCTGCCTGTAGATCTTCGCCAGCCTGGCTGCTGACCCCTCCCAAGTATAGCGCGCATGAACCTTGGCGTGGCCATGCTCTCCCATGGCGGCGGCCATGATGGGGGCGTTGAGTAGGCTGGTAATCGCCTTGGCGACCTTCCAGCCGACCGGATCGGTCAACAGGCCATCATCGCCTTCATCGATCACGCTGGACATGACCGGCGTGCGCGCTGCGATGACCGGCTTGGAAAAGCGCCAGGCTTCCAGATAGACGACGCCCAGGCTTTCCTCGGTGGAGGGCACGCAGACCATGGTCGCGGCTGCGAGCGCAGATTGCTTCTCCTGCTCGTCCACCAGACCCAGATGGATCACGCGTGGATTGTCCTCGGAGGCTTTGAACGCGGCTTCCGACTCTTCGGTGCCGGGGCCAATGAACACGAAGCAGGTATTAGGATGCTCACGCCAGACATCGTGGCCGGCGTCCAGGATTGCTTGATAGCCTTTGCTGTCAGCCATCCGACCCAGGAAAAGAACGATGGGCGCGTCGCCAATCTGATGCCGGGCCCGGAAGTCTGCTTCGTCTGGCGTGACTGTCTCATCCAACAGCGGGGCCATAGGCACGACGTGCGTCGTCTCCTCACGAGCACCGCGATCGATCAGCCATTGGCGTTCATACTCGGTCATCGCAATGACGGCATTGGCGCGTTTGTACAGGCGCTTGAAGCCGGGGCTGGACCAGGCTGTGCCTTCTCTCTTTGTTGTGTGGGCCAGCGGCGTGAAGACGAAGGGCTTGGCGCTATTTGCGGCGGCATCCGCTAGCGGGGTGCAGCCATTATAGATCACATGATTCAGGTCGGATTCCGCAAAGCCACGACGCAGATTCACGCTCAGAGCCCACTGCGCGATCTTTCGAAACGCCCCGCGACCGTAGCGATTATCCTCCACGTGGCGCGCCAGCGTGCGAAGCGCTACGCCTGCGGCCGCTGACGGGGCCAGGGTATGGGTTTCCACCCCGTTATCTTTCATGCGCCCAGCTGTGCCAAAGGCATAAGCAGTGTCGGTGGGATGGGGGCTGTCCGAACAAATCTTCGCCACGATGGGTTGGATATCCTCCGGCATGGCGTGCACCAGGGCGCGGGAATGCTGTTCAGCGCCGCCCATGGCGGGCCAGTATCGTGGGACAAGAATGGCAGGTTGAATGGCAGTCAAAAGGAGCCTCCTTGGACCAGAACCTGCTCGCGACCGCGCGCACATGCGCCCATGGCGATACCCAGAACGAGCAGACCGGGCCAAAGCAGGTAGGCGAGGATTTCCAGGTTCTCGCCGATGGTGAACAGGATCATGAGAAGCAGGATGGCCAGCGCTGCGCGCCCGATCCGGCGGGTCAGCGACAGCGCGGCAAACTCGATGGCGCTCCACACAAGCGCGATACCGAGCGCGCCAGCACCGACCGCGCCTTTGACAAAGAGCAAGCCAAACCAGGTGTGGTGGCTGCCAATAGGCATGAATTGCACGTAGTGGGAGCCGCTTTCCACGATGCCGTGGCCCCAGATTGGCGCCTCATCGCGCCAGCGATCCAGAGCCAGGCGGCCCAGCGCTTCGCGCACGCGTGAGCTGTCGACGCGCATGCCCCGGATATCCATGTAGAGCTTGTCGATGAAGTCCAGGATCGGGCCTGAGAAGAGCAAGAGCATGAAGGCGGGCAATGCACCGGTAAGCCAAAGGCCAGGCCGGCCCAGGCGTGAGATCCCCCAGGCCAGAGGCCAGATGCTGATGGCTGCAACCAGGCCAAGGCGCGACTTCGAGAGAACGATGATCGCGAGCGCGGAGATGATACCGATCCAGCGCCAGACTTTGCGCTTATCCTCGATAGCCAGGATCAAATACAGGTTGCCGATCATGGCTGCCGCCGGGGACCAGGGCGTGAAGTATCGCCAACGCGGCAAGCCATCACCGGGGTCGATGGAATAGAGCTGAACCGCGAAGAATTCTGGGCCCGGCCCGCCGACGGCTTTCAGGGGTGAGACGAACAGGGTGGGCGGCAGGCCGACCTTGGGGGCCATGAAAATTAGAGGTGTCAGGAGTAACGAAATCAGCGCGGTCACTGACGCGGCCTTGATAACGGTCTCGGCCTTGATGTTCAGGCAGGCGCCGGCTAGCGGGAACATGGCGAACAGGGCCCAACCTTTGGCCCAGCCGATGGTGGATTTGATCGTCTGGCCAGTGGACAACCCTTGTGTCCAATGGCCCATCAATAGGGCCAGCAGCATCACCGCCATGGCTGCGATCCAGACCCAGACACCAAAGGGGATGGGCGGTGCCGCGCCCGGCGTTCGCGCACGCACATAGGCGCGCACGCAGAACAGTACGGTCAACATCACCCCCAGCACCGGGCCCAGCACATATAGTCCGCCTATCGCATAGACCGGCCAGGTGCCGACCAGCGCGAGCGCGACTACACGATCTTCCACAGAAGACGGATCAGCGGCAGGCGCAGCCATAACAGCAGCACTCCCATGACAAAGACCAGATAGCCGGCGATGGCAGCGCCAGCGGCGATTTTCAGCGAGGGTGAGGTGGGACTGTCCGGGCGAGCTGGCGCTTCCAGCACCTGCACCATGGGGTAAGACGAAAACAGGTCAGTCTGGGCCGTGCTCAAGCGCGCGACAGCGCTGGCGAACACAGTCTCGGAAACTCTGTGAGCGCGCAGCCGCGCTTCCAGGTCGGCCACGATGGGTGATAGATCTGCGATGCGGGTACGGATCGCGGAAATGCGCTCGGCCAGGGCCGCTGCGGCCGCGTTCTCACCGGCGGCTTCGGCGGCCAGCTCCACCATCTGGCGCAGCATGTTGGCGCGTTCGTCGTCCAGATTGATATCTGCCAGTCGCAGGGCACGATAGCGCGCGACCCCCAATAGGGCTTCTCCGCGCGCCGCCATCTCATTCAAAAGACCGGCATGGCGATCGGTGGCGGTGCGCATGTCGGGGTGATTGGAACCCAAAACCTCGCGCAGGCTGGCGATTTCGTTGGCGGCTTCGCCCAGATCGATGCGTAACGCCTCGAACTGAGGGTCGCCGCGCAGGATCAGGATCGCGGCTGCAACATCCGGCTCCAGACCGATAAGCTGTGACAGCCTGCGGCTTTGCGCGGTGAGCAGGGCTGCCCGGTCCTGCGCCGTGCCGTGCTGTTGTTCCAGCCCATTGGCATCGGTGACCAGCGTGTCGTACTGCCCGCGCGAGATCAGGCCGGTTTCACTCTGCAGGACCAGAACCGCAGTCCGCGCGGTCGCAACATCGGCTTCGTACTGCGCCAGGGCGGATTTGAATGCATCGTCGCGCGCAGCGCGTTCCTCCTGTCGAAGGGCATCCAGCTCGCGCTGAAACACCGCCAGGAGAGTTTCAGACAACACGAAGGCCTGATCCGCAGACCCCGCATTCATCTGAACGAAGATCATCGGTGTCTGGTCCTGCAGGCGGATTTTAAAGCTGGGCAGCTGGCCCACCTCGACACCCAGCTGGCGCGCCACAGCCCCGCGGATACGGTGGGAATCCATCAGGCGTTTGTATTGAACTGTTGGGCTGAGTGAAGGGCTGGAGAAGGGCGAAGGCGCGCTGGCATCTGTGCTGCCCAGCGTTTCCAGATTGACCCGCGCTGACGTCCCCGCGCCCGGTAGGATCAGCGAGAAGCCGCTGGTATAGCTGCGAGGGCTCATCAGATAGTAGGCGCTGGATGCGCCGCCGATGAACAGGGCCCCCAGCGTCAACACCAGCGCGTAGCGCAGGACGCGACCGCGGCCGAAGCCAGCAACCAGTTTGCGGACAAAGCGCCCCGACACGGAGGTGTTCAGGGAACCGTGCCGGGGCTGCCCCGACCGGGGTTTGGGGATCCGGTCAGGATGGGGTGGAAAGGGGGGAGGCGCCGTCATCTCAACGCCTCGCGGGTGATGGCCAGGCTGACGCCCGGGGACAGCACTTCGCCGAAGGCGCGCACCACATCGCGCAGATTGGTGGCATGGCTGTCGTAGCAAGCGATGGCGTCGTTCGGCAGCAGGACCGGGTTGAACCGATCACGGTCTGCTCGGCGCACCAGATCTTCGATGGAACGGGCAATGACCTCGCTCTCACCGGTGACGGGATTGCGTGAAATCAGAACCGCCCAGCGATTTGCGTTTGTCGCCTGCACACCGCCCACACAGTTGGCCGAGACCAATCCCTGCAGCAGGCGCGTTCCATAAGGCAGGTTGGTGGCGTCCCTGCCAATGGCCGATTGAGCGTTGGAGGAGGCAGGCTGAGTCAGGTTCGACATGAAGACCCGCACGCCCGGCGTAGTGATCCGTGAGGGACGGGCCAACTGGGCCTGGAAGCAAGACCTGGACGGAATATGGACCTGATCGCCTGCGATCAGGATCGGATCTTCGACATGTGCGCCGGTAAACGCTCCGCTGAGGTCATAAATCGACCGACGCCCTGCTCGGATGACGACCACATGGCGAATGTCGGCGTCGGGGCGTACGCCTGCCGCGGCAGAAATCGCGCGGCTGAGCGTGCGGCCTTCCGCGACATCGCCGAAGGCTTCAACGCGGGCGCCCTGCACGCTCTCGGCATTGGTGGAATTGATCAGGACATCGCCGGGTTGGAACACCGCACCGGACACATGAATCTGAACCGGGGCCCACTGGATAATATTAACGGCAGGCCGGGCGTAGCTTGCGCGGTAGATTCCCTCGTCGACCATCAGGCCGGCCACGAAGGTAGCCACCTCTGCCGGGGCAAAACCTGCGGCGGGGAAGGGTCGCAGGCCTGGCAGGTCCAGTGTTCCATCCGGCGTGATGATGTAGGCTCCGTCGAATGCCTCGTCGGGAGTGAAGACCAAACGGACCATGTCACCCGGGGACAAGGGAGGACCGACAGGGGTCTGTATCCTGAGCGCCGGGGCCTGCGGGCGGGCCAGCGGCAGGTCAGCGTCTACGCACCGGCCTTCCTCGGTATAACGATGAAGCTCTGTGATGCGCCGTTCGCGTGCTGACTGCATGGGGGCACGGGCGAGCGTGTAGCCGTCCTCGCTCAAGTCGACGCTGTTGCGCGGCGTCTCAAACGCCGTTGCACACGCAGCAGCGCAAAGACCAAAGAGAATGGCTACAAGCCTGCGCATCAGGCGGACCCCGCGATCAGGTTCGGCGCAATCTCTTCAATGGCGGACTTCAGCCGTGCGGCGATGGCGCTGTCGCTGCATTCAATCCGGCGAACCGGGCGACCGGCCCGCAAAGAAGTAATGATCGACACCATCGCATCATCATTTTGCGAATTGAGGTCGCGCAGGGCTTCACAGAATTTGCGGCTGAAGCTGCGTGGGGCGCGGTCAATTTCGTATTCGGCAACAAGCAACATGGCGGCTCTCCTTTACAAGAGAGCTGGCGCAAAGGTCCGGCCAGTCGGCGCATATAGCTAAGCTTCTGTTTTTATTTGATCTGGCTGAGCTGTGCGACGTTTGGTTTCGCAAAATGCGCGGATTGCAAACGCCAGGACTTGCAAGATGCAACACCGGCCAATCAGACCAGTCGCGTCGCTCAAGCGCGGTGGGCAAACGGCGCAATGCGCTCTTACGGGGGCGTTTATTGGCGCGGACCCTGACTTGCGACTGTCGACTGAGACATCGTGAAGGAGCGCGCAATGCACAGCACTGTCGCAGACCATCTGGGCCAGCGAACTAATCGCATCGATCAAATCCGCCTTGGGGCGGCCGTCGCTGTGGTTTTCGGGCACTCCTGGCACCTGTCACGCGGCCCGGAGGCGATTGCGCCGTTGGAACATTGGCTGGGCTTGGGCATCCATGAACTGGCGGTTCATGTCTTCTTTTTTCTTTCGGGGCTTCTGATCACGCAAAGCGCGCTGCGCCATCAGGGCCGACCGCTTAGATTTGCCTTCGCACGCCTCAAACGCATTGTTCCAGCCCTGTGGGTCCACGCTCTATTGCTGCTGCCTGTGCTAACCCTCCTGGGGGTAGCCACATCAGAGGATGGTGACGCCTTGATGGCCTACGCCGCTCGGTTGATGAGCATTGTCTTCGTTGACTTCACCGTCCCGGGCCTTTTTGCCGACAACCCTTTTCCAGAGGCCGTCAACGGGTCGGTTTGGTCACTGCGCCATGAGCTTATTGTGTACGGTCTGGTTGGTGGTGCAGGAGCTTTGGGGGCGCTGCATACGCGCTGGGGCGTGTTGGCGTTCGTCCTGTTTGTTGCGATTTGGATTAGTGCCGCTCATCTGATCGCACCCCAGGCAACGGGGGGTCTGGCTTTCATCTTTGCGGAGGGTCGCTGGGTGATGGCCTCCTTCCTGTTGGGCGTGATCTGCCACCGCACCGCGCGATACATGGCCCTGAGGGCTGATATTCTTATTGGGCTTTGGGGGCTTGCCGCGCTTGCGTTGATCACTTTGCCATCGATCCTCAGCGTCCACCTTGTTCTGATTGCTATTTGTTACTCGACCTTGCTGTTGGCCTTTGCCGGCAAGCCTGAATGCGGGCTGAGCGCCGATCTCAGCTACGCCATCTATATTTATGGCTGGCCGGTTCAGCAGGTCGTCGTCCTGGCATGCATGCAGGTCTTTGGCTTTACGCCATCCGCCCTGGTTTTGTTTGGCCTGGCGATGGGGCCGCTGGCCATGATCGCTTTTGCGTCCTGGCATTGGGTCGAGCAACCCGCGCTGAAGCTGAGCTTTCCCGTCGGTCCAAAGCGGGCTGGACCGGTTTTGGACCCCGCCTTGCGACAGTCCTTTCAAGACGCTGAAAGGAGATAATCATGGCTAAAGTCCTCGTTGCCGGCGGCGCCGGATATGTCGGCGCGCATGCGTGTTTACGTCTGAGGGAAAAAGGCCACGAGGTTGTCATTTATGACGACCTGTCCAGTGGTCACCTAGCCTTTGTTCAGGGCGGCCCCTTCATTCGCGGGGATATTCGTGATCGCGAGCGGTTAAACGCTGCGTTTGAGACGGTCCAGCCCGATGCCGTCATGCATTTTGCTGCGCGCATTGAGGTGGGTTGGTCGATGACCCATGCGGCTGAATGCTTCGATGTGAATGTGGGTGGATCTGCGGCGCTGATTGATGCCTGCGTCCGCCACGGCGTGAAGGCGATGGTCTTTTCCTCCACATGCGCGGTCTATGGCGACCCTCAAACTCCGGCGCTCAGGGAAAGTCACCAGGTCAGACCGATCAGCCCCTATGGCCGATCCAAGGCCATCGTGGAGTCTATGCTGGAGGAGGTGGAAATGCGTGGCGGTCTGAGGTCCGCGCGCCTGCGCTATTTCAATGCGGCGGGGGCTGACCCGCGGGCTCGTATCGGCGAGGCCCATGAACCGGAAACCCATCTTATCCCGCTGATCCTCCAAGTCGCAGCGGGTCAACGCGACGCGATCAGCGTGTTCGGAAACAGCTATTCCACGCGCGACGGCACGGCTGTGCGCGATTATGTTCATGTGTGTGACCTGGCTGATGCCCATGTTCTGGCGCTGGAAGCATTGCTGGCTGGCGAGCGCGGCTTTGTTGCCAATCTTGGCTCTGAGACCGGTTACACCGTGCGCGAGGTGATTAAAGCCTGCGAGCGCGTTACCGGCCAACCGATCAAACAGATCGCTGCAGAGCGCCGATTTGGGGACGCGCCGAGTCTCATCGCCGATGCGGCCTTCGCGCACCGCACGCTTGGCTGGACGCCAGGTCGGGACCTCGACACCATTATCGAAGACGCTTGGCGATGGGAGCAAAGCCGCGGAGATCAGACCTGCTGGTCGAAGGTAGGGTAAGAGCCACCAGTCCCGGCTGCACAGGTCAGGATGTTGATCCAATGGTGTCTTTACTGGACAGCGAATACCCACGAGCTCGTCGAGGTGGCAATCGCATTGGCCAAAGCTTCGCAAGCTCCAGCCCGCGAAAGGGTCTCGAAGCCGTATACCTATCGCCCAGCTTAAATCTACGAAAGCAGCTTCGTTCTGCAAGCGGAAGTCGACTCATTGGTTTGGCTTCAGGCCGGCTAGTTTTGGAAAGTCGCGTACTCATCGCAATGCACGAGGCGATCACCTTGATAAGGTTCGTCGACCTGGCTTCGGTCACGGGTTTGCGCATCAGTGAAGGTGCGCTGATTGCGCGGAACGAGCGCGGTAGGTCGCCCGGGTCCGCCACGGATGGCGAACATCAACTCCTGGCGGCCCATCTGGTCCAGATTGTCCGGATTGCGCCCGATAAAAGTCCAGTCCACGAACGCGAGCGCGCCTTCTCCAGACGGCAGGCGATTATCATACAAGGGCACACGCTTCTCGAGTCGGTAGCGATCCATTAGACGATTGTTTCGAAACACCTCGACGGTGTCCCCCTCGACAAGCCAGGCGCTGGCGCGATCGATGCAGCCGGCGCCGCCGCCCCAGCCCCAAAGCCCGTCGCGTTGCAGGTATTCGCGCATGGCGTTCGGACCTCGTGCATCGCAAGCTGCAACGCAGCTGACGCATAAGACCATCATAAGGATCATCCGCTGGGAAAGATGGTTAAAATCAAGGCTCCGGTTCATGGACGTTTGAACGCTCCCGATGTTTTCACGGATGTGATGACATGTCGTTCGGGCTCTGCGAACACTTACTGTCTGATCTCACAGCGCATGACCTGGGTGAAAAAGCGCCGGCCCTGCCAAGGGTTCGAAGCATTGGCGCACTCTTGCGCCGCCGCGCTTGGGTCGACGGTGCAGATATCGAAGGATGGGCTCAGCGGTATGCCGTCCAGCTCGATGCAAGCGCCGTATAGGGCCGCATCCGCGTCCATCTGAACCGAAAAGGGTGGATCCAGGGGCGGTGATGCGGCGCAATTTGCGTCGAAGAAAACGTCTTCGGAGTGGCACGCATCAATGCGTTCGATGAGAGTTTGCAAAGTCGGGAGTCGCGCCTCGTCAGACAGGGCGGACTCTGCCGGCAAAACACCGGCCTGAACCAGGAAATTCCGCATCAGAATATCACTGGGCGGGGCGCTGATGCTTGTTCGCTCACAGGCTCCCACGCGCCGAAACATGACCGCGTGACCGCCTTGTTGAACGTCCCCACGCAAGGCGGAATACTCCGCGATTATCCGTGTGTTGAAGTCTGGCGGCGGCGCTCCCTCGTCGGAAAGCAGCCGAGCGAGAAAATGGCGCCACTGACGCTCGGCGTGGCTCTCGGTCAAAGTCTCCGAGACGCGGCTCCAGGACGCGGGTTCAACGATGATGCCCCGGCCCGCCAGCGACCATGCGGCGAGGCATTGATAGTCTGAGTAAGGTGGTGATGAACCAGCGCCTGCCGATAGCGATATGCTCTCCTGATAATGATCCGCGCCTTCTTGATAAGCCGCATTCAACTCGACCGGTGAGGGCGCGTTCTGCTGACTTGAGACGAGTAAGGTCAGCAAGGAGATGAGGATCATAGTTCCACCTTCGACGCGCTCGCGGTGTTGACCGTATTGCGATCACCAAGTGTAGAAACGATGAGCTTAAGGGTCAGGCGAGTCGAATTACAAAGAGTGTTAGAAAACGGTCTTCACGTCCTTGATCGACACGCGCTGCTTCTACGGAAGGCCGAATGGCTACCCTGGCGCCGGCCCAAAAGCGTCAATCGGCTCAGCCTGCTTTAACGCCCCACGTAAATCATCGGAGACCACAAGGCGGGATGCGCGGTATCAGGGTTCGCAGCGAGGCCTTGCATCGCCGTTTGCAGGTTTTCTGCCGGGTCATTTTCAGTGCCCAAAAGCGTGGCGGTTGTCAGCGTCGCAGCCATGTCATCGCGCACCGGCCAGTGGGTTGCCAGCACGCGATCAGCTCCGGCGTAAAGAAAAGCGCTGACAAGCCCGGTCAGACCATCGCCGCTGGCTTGAGCCCCGGCTGCGGTATTACACGCCGACAGGACAACCCATTGGCCATTGAGCGATAGCCCCGTCACCTCGGTCAGAGACAAAAGGCCCTCATCACCGTCTTGTGGCGTCAGTAAAAGGCTGGGTTCGGAAACGCCGTGAAACTCGCCGGACACCAGCCCATGTGTGGCGAAGGCCAGCATATCGGTATTTTCGGTGAGGGCTTCGATCAGTCGGCCCTTGGTGGCGTCTGGCCCGGTTAGCAACACAGAGCTTTGCGAAGGCAGGGCTTCGGCGAGCGCCCGCAATTCCGTCTCGGCAAACGCGAGTGCGGGAAGGGCCGCAAGGCTTTGCGCGGGCTCGCCGGAGCGCACGGCGCTCTCACCTATGGCGTCCATGCCTGCGGGAGCGCCAATCAAAACGATGTCGTCGATGGGGCGGGTGTCGTCGGGCGGAGCCTGCGCCAGTATCACAGTCGATGGCAGTGTCACCACCGCAAACCGCTCCATCAGCCAGCTTTCATCAGAGCGCTTGAGCACATGCAACGGAAGCGCACTGAGCGGTCCGCTCGCTGCGACCAGAAGCCGGTCGCGACCGTCCAAAAGGCGCAAGGTGTCATCATCGAACAGGATGCGGAAAAGGCGCTGAGCTGTCTCATCATCAAACGCCCGGTTCAACCTTTGTGGATCGAGCGTTGAACGCAACTGATCCACATCAACTTGCAGGGTTTGTGACGAAACCTCGAGGCCATGCGCATCTGCGCTTTCGCGGGTCACGATGATCCGCACCGGGCGCAGCGGGCTATCCACGAGAAGCACAAGCGCTTCGTCTTCGCCAAGATGGCTCTGCAGTTGCGCCAATGTGGGCCGTGCCGCCGCTACTGTGGTGGCTCGGTCTCTGCTCTGGAAGGACCGCTCCACGATAGCGATATCTTCGCGCAGCTCATCAATGCGATCAGCATCAAGTCGTTCGGCGCCGGACCGCACTGCGCTGGCGTATTCAAAGAAGAGCTGTTGGCGGCGCAGCACCTGGTCCTGCCAGGCCCTTAATCGGGACCGCTCAGCAGGGTCAGCGAGTGCGTCGCGCTCCAGCGCGCGGGCAACGGCCTGGCGCGTCGTTGCGCTTTGAAGCTGTTGAGCCGCGAGCAGGGCCGTTTCCACATCATTGTGCGCCAAGGCGGCTTCGAGCAGCCATCCGGCTGTCATGTCATGGGCTTCACGATCCAGGAAAGTGGACGTGCCACCGGCTGAAAACACCACTTCGTTGCGTCGGGCTTGAGTGTTGAGTGCGATCCCGCGCTCGATCGCCTCGCGATCACCACCGATGGCCGTCAGAGCCGTGCTGAACGCCCCCGAAGACAGACGACGGGGGTCGGTCGCATCGTACAGCTGTGCTTCAGCGCGGCTTGCCTCTTCGGCGAGCGCACGGGCCGCATCCAGATTGCCCGCGGCCAATTCACGCTGGGCCAACCGCCACGCTCCACCCAACCGTTCGCGATGCAGCTCAGGTAAAGACTCACGTCGACGCTCCTGGATATCGCGCAGGGTTTGCAGCGCGTCGGCATCTTCGCGGATATCCAGCCGCAGCAAGGCCAGGTTTTCAGCCGCTTGCAGGGTGCGATCGGCCTCTGGCCCCAGCGCCTTTGTAAGACCTTCAGCACTGGCCGCATAAAGCGTTTCGGCAGGCCCATACCGGCCTTGCGCTTTGAGCGTGTCGGCCAGCACTTTCAAGTAATAGAGCGACTGATGATTGTCGCGGCCGAATCCTTCTGCGGCGATATCCACCGCGCGGCGGGCAATGGCTTCAGCCTCGGACGGACGGCCTGTTTCAAGCAGCAGGTTGGCCAGATTGGTCAGGTTCTGCGCCTGATAGGGATGACCCGGCGGCAGGATTTGCTGGTGACGTTCAGCGGCCAGGCGACTGGCGTCGAGCGCTCGCTCTGTCCAGCCCGCTGCGAGCAGATAGACAACCTGATTGCCATAATAGGGCGCCGCGTTCGGCGGGATGGTCTCCAGATCTTCGGTGATGGACACCGCTTCGGCGATCAGATCAATCGCCTCGGTCACATTGCCGAACTCGAACTCCAAATTCGCCATGTTGGAGTAGGCGGCGGCGAGTTCTGAGTTACGCACGCCGTCGTATTCGAACCGGCGCAAATCCAGCAGGTCGCGCGCGACCGGGTAGGCGTCCTCGAACCGGCCCTGATACTGGCGAAACACGACAAGCGCATTGTAGGCGTCGGCCAAGGCGTCGAGATGCGGCTCGCCGCCGCCGCGCAGAATCGGAATCACCGATTCAGTAATCGCCACCGCCTGATCCAGATCGCCCAGAAAGAAGTGCCCCAGTGTGGTTTCCAGCGTCAGCGCTGCGATTTCGGGATGGCCTTCAGGATAGTATTCAGCCGCCTTGTCGCGGGCTGCAATCCAGGCATCGATGGAGGCTTGAGGGTCAGCCGATCCGTCAATGGCGTCGGCCGCTTCGCGCAGCGCTTCGATCTCGGCGGCGGCGTCGGGCGGAATGCTCACCTCACGGGACGCGTCGGACATGCAGGCCGCTGCCCAAAAACATACGCTGATCACAGCAATGATGAGTCGAAACATGGCGATCCCCCCTGTTGGAAGTAAGGCCCTGCGAGCCAGCCTGATCAAGGCTTCGAGCACAATTTTCCAGGCCGCAGCCTCCCCCGGTGCAAGCACGCGGTCATCACCCTTTTAGGGGATGCGTCCATGGATGCGGGCAAGCACAAAGGCGAGGCCAATCATTGATCGAGGCCGCCCATGTTGTCCGCTTTACTGCTCGCCGCAAGTCTGGGCCAAGCCAGCCCGCCCAGCTGTAACGCGCCAGTTGAGTATCCTGAAAACGCCTATGCGCTTCGGCCCCAGCTGACCTCGCGGCGTAACCGGTTGTCGATCATGGCCAACATTCCTGATGCGTCATGGGTCGATCAGGGGCTCCGGCTTTCCGATGCCGCACTGAGTGACGGCGTCGCCGCCACGGTCTTCTTCCTGCACGAGTATGACCCGTCTGCGCAGACCGTGGCGAATACTGGCTTTGTGGTGAACGTCAACAGCATGACACGGTCTGATGGAAGCACGATTGAATCGGTGGATATGACGGCGCGTATCGCCCTGAATGGCCAGAACATCTCCGGCGTTCCCTTCTATCAACGCGGGCTATTGGTCGATTTTCGAGGTGATGATTTCCCGTCCAGCTTCGCGCGGCAGGTCATCATCGACGATCATACGTTTGAAATCTGGATCTGTGACCGCGCCGATGAGGCCCAATGCCTTTACGCCAGCCTCCAGCTGAACTTTGGCGACGCCGCGATTGAAAACGCTGAAGCACTCCTGCGGGAGCGCTATGCGGCTCGCCGGGCCAGGACCTGTTTTTTAATCGGGCCGTTCACCGAGTGAGCGATCGCCTTGCTCATCCCCTTTTGCGGGGAAGCGGAGCGTAAGCAGATCGGTAAAATAAGACTTAATTCACCGGCGGGAGGGGATAGATGTTCACAAGACTTGTTATGGCCGCTCTTGGCGCCGCCATCTTCACATCGGCTTCACATGCCTCTGAACCCATGCCCGCCTTCATCGCGGGTAAGAGCTTTGACTCTGTCAGTCTGCAGTTTGATGGGCAAAGCTGGCCGAAGAGTTTTCAATTCTCCGAGGTGATCGACCCAGACTCGCCCTCGACCTTCTCCATCCCGGAGCTGGGGTGTACGGCCAACCTGTTTGTCCTTGAGGCGAGTGAGGAGCGGGTGGTGTTCAAACAACGCCTTACCGAAGGCCAGGGCGTTTGTACCGACCTTGGATATCTGGAAGTGCGCTACGAAATTGTCGCTGACGGGCCCGTCTTTGCTTTTTCACCAACCCGCCGATTGCAACCCGTTTACACAACCGGGATCTTGTCGGAGAGCCGCTTTGAAACCAGCGCGGACACACTGAGCAGTCTTGCACAACAAATGCTGCGACCCGACCGAAACCCGCCCATCATCGGCAACTGGGCTGGTTCGGGTTGGCGGGACCGCACGTGCTATCAGACGATGCTCAGCGAGCCTGTGGCCTGGCTACCCGCCGAACCCGTGGGGGAGTTGACCATTTGGGCCGTGACCGGTGAGGCCGATGGCCGCGTCTTCGCGGCGTGGGTCAATCCAGATGTCAGGAGTTGGGTCCACGAAGCTGTAGCCGAAGCGGACATTCAGTTCACAGAGCTGCGCCATTGGTCCGACCGCATTTTTGAGGCCCCTGACGGGCTTATGGGCCTAGAGGGTCCGCGCCTGCTGTCTCCTGATATTGATCGGCAAACCGGAGAAACCGTCCTCTACATCGTAAGGCCGGACAGTGAAAACCGCGATGAGCGTCGGTTGCCCTCGTGTCGCACTGAGAACTGAGCGCATACCCCTTTGCGGGGATGCGCCCGATGGCGCAGTTGGGTGAGGTTGAGCCGACGAGAATCTCGCCTGGAGGTCAGTGACGATGCATCCGATCAAAACGCTGCTGGCCGCGTTGGCCGCGACTCTGAGCTTTCAGGGCTCAGCGCAGGCGGATGTATGCAGCGATCCCGCATTGGCCGAGGTGCGCTATCAGTCGCTTCGTGTTCAATTGCAGACTGGGGCCGAACCCGCCGACCTCGTGGCCTTCATGGCCCAGGTGCGCGCAATCGCGATCCTGTCCTGGCATCATAAAGGACGCGATGCGGTCGCGCGCGATGGCTTTGTCGTCAACGCGATAGCAGCCTGTATCGGGCGCGGTCGGTGCGGCCTAAGCCGGGACGGAGCGCTCAGCCAAAGCCTCTATGATGATCTGAACGCGGGTTTTCCGAACAACGTGTTCGGGCGGATGATGTATGAGCGCCCGCCAACCACGGCGATGCGTTTCGCCCGCGAGACGTTTGAATGTACGGCGCAACCGGTCGCAGCGGCTACGACGGGCGACCGGTCGTCATCCTTGACGCCTGCCGAGCAGCAAATGATCGAAACCGTCATCGCCTACCAGGAGGAGCGTTTTGAAGACGCCTATCGCACAGCAGCGCCCTTGTGTGACGGTGGAATGGAGGCGGCCTGCCATCTTGCCGGCGACATTAAGAAGCGTGAGGGCACGCCGGAGGCTCTCAGCCTGGCGCGCGCTCATTTCGCAGCGGCCTGCGCGCAAGACATGGCGTTGGCCTGCTACGAGCAGGGCCTGTTGTTATTTATGAGTCGCGGCGGCCCGGAAGACCTCGTCGGCGCCCGAGCCGCGTTTCGGCTGGGCTGCGAAGGCGATCATGTCGCCGCCTGCGGCGGGTATGCCGAGCTATTGTATTCCGGGCGCGGCGGCCCTTTGGACTATGTTGAAGCGGCACGCGTTGGAACCATCGCGTGCGATGGCGAAGATCCCGTTGGCTGCTTCTTTCTGGGTCTGATCGCAGAGCGTGAAGGGCGCCGTGCTGACATGCTGGCCTTTCAAGAAAGGGGATGCCGCCTGGGCTTTCAGCAAAGCTGCGCCATTGCCGAATATGTCTATGGCGCAAGCGCTCAAGCCGAGGGCAGTCACATCGAGGCCTATCTTCACTTCGTCTCAGGCTGCGAACGCGATGGCGGCGCCTATTCTGCCCTTCTTTGCATGGGCGCCGCGCAGGCCGCCTCCAGGCCGGACGTCGATATCTCAGAGGATGTGATTGAAGGCCATCTCCAACGCGCTTGCGATCTCGGTCAGGCTGATGCCTGCGACATGCTCGAGCAGAACTCCTGGAGGCCGTGATTGATGCTTGTCCCGCTGATGCTCGCGATCGGGGTTTTACAAGCTGACCCCGGCGCGGCTCCTGAACCTGACATCACAGCGATGGCTGAAGGTCTCGCCGCGCTTGAGACGATCAACCGACCCGCCATCGTCGCCTTGCCAAGGCTTGAACGCATGGTGGAGGAAGGCCGCCTCGAAGAGGCGCGCGCGGGCTTTCTGAGTTGGTGCGGGCCGACCGTGCAGCTGGCCTGCCTGCGCTATGAAGCGCTGCGTCTTGACGCTGAAGCGCCCGAAGATCCGGTGGAGGCGCGCGAATTCTACAGGCAAGCCTGTGAGGCCCGCATCGGCCCGGCCTGCACCCGGTTAGGTGAGCTTCTGCAATCCGCCCAGGGCGGCGAGCGAGAGTTGTTAAGCGCACGCGCGGCCTTCCGATCCGGCTGCGAAGGTCAGGACGTAACCGGCTGCGTATGGTTCGCCGACATGCTGATCGGCGGCATTGGCGGTCCCGTCGATCGTGAGGGCGCCGGCGTGCTCACGGCGGCGGCCTGTCGCCTGGGTGATCCCATGGGCTGTTATTTCTACGGCATCATGCGCGAGCGAGATGGCGAGCGCGATGAGGCGCTTATCCACTACATGTTTGCCTGCCGGGGCGGATATGAGCGCGCTTGCCTGACCCAATATGTTCGCCAGGCCCGCGCGGCAGCCTCTGAGGAGCGCTTCGGGGATGCCTATCAGCATTATGCAGCGGCTTGCGCGCTGAACGAGGGGTCGCGAGGTTTGTCCTGCTATCGCGCTGCACAGTTCGCGACCTATCCTGAAAATCCGTCAGCGGACCCGCAGATTTCCGGCCAGCTTATGCAACGTGCCTGTGATCTTGGTGTTAGGCGCGCCTGTATTGCATTGGAGGATAATCTATGAGAGCGTTTGCTTGCCGCATGTTTTACGCATGTCTGCTGTCAATTATCGCACTGGTTGCGCCGATGCCCGCTTCTGCTCAAACTGAAGCCATCGCGGAGCTAGACACTGAAGCGCTTGTCGCGGGCTTGGCGGACCTCGCCGTGGACGACGCTGACACACGCATCGCGCTCAGCCGTTTAGCGGTCTTGCTGGACAATGCGCATGCCGATGAGGCGCTCGACGGGTTTAGCGCCCTGTGTGACGGCGGCGTTCAGATCGCCTGCATGGAAGTCGAAGAAATCAGCCTTTTGGCGGCTGCGCCGTCTGATCCAGCGGACGCGCGCGCCTACTATGCGCAAGCTTGCGACGCAGGCCAGGCGCCCGCCTGCACCCAGCTTGGCATCATGCTGGATTCCATTGAGGGCGGGGAGCGGGATCTGCTTGGTTCGCGCGCCGCGCTTGTCGCGGCTTGCCGGGGCCGACATCGTGAGGGCTGTGTCCGGCTGGCCGGCCAGCTGTATACGGGCATAGGCGGACCGGACGACCTTGAAACAGCGCGCCGACTGGCGGGGACGGCCTGCTCTCAAGGCGATGCGCGCGGCTGCTGGGCCTTGGGTGGATTTTTCGACAATGAGAACCGTCATGGCGAAGCGTTGGTCCTTTTTGAGACCGCCTGTAATGGCGGCTTTGAACGCGGCTGCTACACCCTCTTCTTCCGCCGAGGCCAGATCGCCTCGGAAGAAGGCCGCCTCGGCGAGGCCTATGAGAATTTCGCATCCGCTTGCGATCGAGATGAAGGCTTTCGCGGCTGGGTCTGCAACATGGCGGCCGATCTGGCGCTCCTCACCGACAACCCAAACGCCGACCCCGTCCTGTCGCAAGCCCATCGCGAGCGCGCCTGTGCGCTGAACTTCACGCTCGCATGCAGAACCCTGGAGGACACGCCATGAAAACGATTTTGATGATGACACTGCATGCAGGCGCTTTGTCAGCGCTGGTGGCGACTGCTGGTTTTGCGCAAGCGGCTGAGTCCCAATCGGCCAACCTGCGGCCGGGCCAGTGGAGCGCCGATATGGTGATGCGGTTTGGGGGCAGCCAAGACTTCAACGAAACCTACCAAAGTTGCATGGGACCCAGAGAAGCGACAATGAGCCTTGCCAACATGGGCCGCGAGTTCGCCGGTGCTTCAGACTGTGAGATTCAGACCAGTCAGACGGTCGGCAACCAGGTTTCATTCACGATGACGTGCACCGGCGACTTTCACAGTGGCAGCATCGTGATGAACCGGCTTTCCGATGAAGCCTTCACGATGAATGGAGACCTGAAGATGCCGCTGGAGAATGGGCAGCTCCTGGACGTGAATATGTCGGTCTCCGCACAATATGTCGGCGCGTGCCGGGAGTGAGCCCGCTGGCCCATTCTGCAATTCGCCCAACCCTTGCCGCTTTGCTCTGTATGAGCGGTCTGATTGCGTGCGCGAGTCCGGACTATGAAGGCGCGCTGAGCGGCGCAGCCGACTGGGGGTTTGACGGCGGCGCTGGGTGTCAGAACCTCGCCGCTGTTCTGCGTATTAATGCGGACGAGAACCTGACCGTCTTCAGGGATGGAGAGGTGGTGTCGAGCGGCGTCATCATTGGCCGTGATGTCATCACAGATGAAGCAGACGAGACGATGGCGGAAGCCCAGGTGCGACTGAGCCTGCGCTATATTCTCAACTCTGGAGACGGCGCGGAACCCTTCACGATCTTTCGCGACACTTTCTTTTTAGGCGATGGGCCCGATGGCCCTTTGCTGCGATTGCACCAACGCGAATATCGCGCCAACCCGGAACGCGCCTGGGTCGCCTGGAGACGGGACTTCACCGCCATAGGCGTCGAAGACGACCCGCGCTGGCATGGCGTGGATTTCAAACTCTGCCATTAACTGGAGACTGATGATGAAACGTCCTTTCAAGGCCCTGTGCGCCGCTGGTGCGGTGCTGGTCGTGCCCGGCGCAGTCGCGGCCCAAAACGACCCTTGGACGCCGGACAGCTGGGACGCCTTGCGCGCTCAGCTCGTCGCCCACTCCGACGCGACCGGCGATCCTTTAAGCGCGGTGCTGATCCGTCCAGATCAGTTCGAAACCGACATCGAAATCGCGAGCGCTTACTATCTTGAGCGCTCGTCCATGCAGAACACGGTGGCGAGCGATGTCGGCGCCTTGTCCGACAGCTTCCCGGTGATCATGGGGAGCCTGTACCGCATTTATTTTCGCGATCAGGTCCAGTCTGACGGGCAGGTTCTTCGCCGCGTTCGCTCCACATACCGAGCAGACTGCGAAGGGTGGCGGATCGGACTTATGGGCAGCACCTATTTCGCTGACGTTGCTGGCGAAAACCGTGTCGGTCTTACGCCGTTCACACTCGAAGTTCGCTGGGAAGACCATGTCCTGGGCTCCGAGTTCGATATCGCTCTGAAAGCCCTGTGCGATGGGCAGGCGCTTTATGATCCGGCCGGTTAGATGGCATCGCGTCAAGGCGCTTATGATTGACTAGGCTTGAAACCGGTCAGCTCAATCCGCACGCCGTCTTCGGTGTTCTGTGCTTTCGCCGTCCAACCGTGCCGCTTGGCTATCGCCGCCACAAAGGCCAGGCCGAGGCCCCGACCGCCCTGCTCACCGCGACGATAGAAGCGCTCAAATACCTGATTCAGATCGCCATCAGGCACGCGTGATCCAGTATTCTCAACGCTGAGGTCAAAGCCTCTGGCTTCCGACACGAGCGTTACCCGGATCTGTCCGTTGTCGGGCGTGTTCTTCAGCGCATTGTCCATCAGGTTTGCGACGGCCCGGCGCACAAGGCTGGGGTCGGCTTGCACCTCGCCCAAGCTGGCGAGATCGGTGGTGAGCGTTATGCCGCGATCCTCGGCTGCGGGTTGGTAAAGGCCAACGATGTCCGCAGCGAGGGCTGCCAAATCAACCGCTTCAAACCGCTGCCTGCCCTGTGCATCAACTTCCAACTCGGCGATGTCGAGCATGTCATCCAATGTTTGCACCACCAGGCGAAGCTCGCTGCGGGCGCGCTCGGCATCATCGCGGCTTTTCCCCGGGTTGCTCTCGATCCGTTCCAGAAAGGCATTGGCGCGCGCCAGGGGATTGCGCAGCTCATGGGCCATTTGATCGGCGCTTTGTTTATGATGATGAATAGCGTGCCCCAGCGCGTTGACCATCACATTGATATGATCAGAAATCCGGCCTAGCTCATCTCTGCTCGACGTCTCCAGCCGTCGATCCAGATCACCGGCGGCGATGGCGTCGCAGGCCTTCAAAATGGTGTCGGTGCGTGTCTGAAATCGGCGCGAAACGAAACCGGCATAGACAAAACTCACAGCGCCCAGAGCCAGCAGCGCAAGCCCAGACACAGCCAGGAAGCGCTGGACCGTCTCGCCGACATATCCCGCCTCTCGCCCGACCAGGATTCGCGCCCCGCCGCGCAGCGCAGTGGCGCGCACGACCCAGCGCCCGGTCTCTCCGTCAACGGCCAGCGCGGCGGTTTGCGCGGGGGAGCGTTGCGCGTCCAACTCGGCCGGCCACGCATCAAGATTGCCGATCAATGGCTCATCCCGGCTGAGTTGAAGTCCGATCACACGGTCGCCGCCGCGCGCCGGTGCGAACTGCAGGCTGCGATCCACATAATCGCGAAGCGCTTCGGGCGGCTGGCTTTCATACAAGGCCACAAGCGCGGCCATATCCGCGTTATTGGTCCGTATCATCCCTTGCTGGGTCTGTTGTCCGACAAGGACAGCAATCACGAGCAGAATGACCGATACCGCGCTCAGCATCGCCACCAGCAAGCCCAGCAGCGTGCGCCGAACCAAAGAAGGAGGGTGGAGCTGCGCGCGGGTCATTCAACTACGCGTCCCAGTTTAAAACCGCGGCCGCGCTCAGTTTCGATGGGATTGGCTTTGCCGTCCCGATCCAGCTTGCGGCGCAGGCGACCAATATTGACGTCGATCACGTTGGTTTGGGGATCAAAATTCAGCCCCCAGACATCGCGAAGCAGCATCTCGCGAGACACAAGATCGCCTGCGTGTCTGGCGAAATAGTGCAGCAGCTCAAACTCTTTGGGACTGAGCGCGATGTGGGCGCCGTCCAGGTGAGCGGTGCGCGCTTTGACGTGGAGTTCCAGCGCGCCCAAGCGCATCACGTCTTCGGCCTGTTTAGCCGCGCGGCGGGAAAGTGCGTTGACCCGCGCCAGTAATTCTTCGCCGCTGAACGGCTTGGACAGATAGTCATCGGCCCCGGCATTCAGTCCCTCAGTCCGGTGCTGGGTTCGGCCCAGCGCGGAAAGCACCAGGATCGGCGTGGACCCAAGCGCCTGCGTCAGGTCTGGCAACGCGCTTAGCCCGTCGCCATCGGGCAAGCGTCGATCGCAAATGACCAGATCATACGGGCCGTCAGCCAGGCGGGCGCCTAGTTCACCCAATGATGAGGCCTGCGTGAATCGGGCGTTGAGAGCGTCAAGTGCGGCGTGAATCTGCTCGGCGATTACATCGTCGTCTTCGATCAGTAAGATACGCATCGCCGCCCACGGTCCGATCAAAAGCGCTGCCCTTTGCCACACTGCTGCAAAAATGGTGTGTGATAGCAAGCCTTCGAGCCGGGTTATGAAGGGACACAGATGATCAGCACCACGACGCTTAGCGTCTTTGCCGCCGCCTTCGCGGTTGCGGCGCAGGACATGCAAGAGGGTCCAGAAACGCCCATCGAGCATCTTGAAGTGTTGGCCTTGTTGGGTGAAGGCGAGGCGGCGATGGAGGCTGGCGGCCACGCTGAACTGCGCCATGTGCTCAATCAATGGGACCGGCTGGGCGTTCAGGGCTTTGATGGCGAACCCAGCACGATTGCTGAGGCATGGTCGGCTGCTGCACAAACGGGCGAGGATACGCCGCCGGTGCGCGGAGCGGTTCAGGGGCCTGGCGTTCATAGGGGGGTGCTGGAGTCCGGCGAGCTGGCTGAACTGACTCGCGCCTATTATGCTGGGCGTGTGGCGCGGATCACTTTGGGTGCGCCGCGCGGCGCTTCGCTTGAGCTGCGAATTCAGGAAAGCGATGGCGGGCCGACCGTCTGTGAGCCGACGCTCCAGAGCGGTCCTGTGACCTGTGAGTGGACGCCGATCTGGACGTCCGACTATGTCATTGAAGTGCGCAATCTCGCAGATGGGTCTGCTCGCTATCGGCTGGTGTCCAACTAGCCGCCAGCATGAGGTCAGCCTCTTTATCCTGCATCCACACAAAGGGTTATGGACGGGCTTGGTCCGGCCCGGTTTTCATGACAATCGCCGTTAGAACCGTCCATTCCCCTCCCTAACAGGATTTGTCAGTCATCTTCTGCGGGATCGTAAGGCACAGTCTCTTCATCGCTTGAACGAGGGAGACGGTCGGTGGAGCATCAGCATCCGGACAAGTTTCAGAGTGTCGCCGCGCTCGGCTTCCTACCGGATTTTGAAGCGCTGGTCGGCGCTTTGCCGATGGCCTTGGCCTTTCTCGATCTTGGCGGACGTTACGTCTACCAAAATGCGCGCTTCGGCGGTCTCGTTTGCGATCATGACGGGCTGGTTCGGGCGCCCCACATGGTGTTCTGCCTGCGTAACGCCAACCGGGACCTCAGCGCATTTCTGAAACGCTGCCGCAGCGCGCCAGGCCAGGCGGGGGAAACCCGGCTGTTTCTGGATTCAGACCAGTGCGCTCCCCTGAGCGTGGCGTTCAAGTATGACCCTTCAACCCGTCTGATCCTGGCCTTGCCCGCGCGGGTGCGACCGATCCGCCCGGGCGCCCATACCCAAGCGGTCTTGAACCGGACCTATGGCTTGACCCCGGCTGAGGCGGAGTGCGCCTGCCTGCTCGCTGAAGGATTGTCGCGCGAAGCGATCGCGGCGCGGCGCGCGGTCTCCTTTGAGACCATCCGCTGCCAGCTTCGATCCGTCCGCCGCAAGCTGAATGTGCGCTCCGCCAACGAAATCATCGCCCGGGTTCTCAGTTTCGGAGATGCCGGCATTCCGGTGTGAGCGGGTCTTCGAACCCCCTCCCGATCTATCCTAGAAAGGCCATCCCATGATTATCCCGCTCTTTACCGCCGTCAGCCTCATTGCGTTTGAGGCGACGCCCTGGACGGAAGCAGAGCTCGACACCGCATATGGGACCTGCACGGCAGCGCTGTCCGAGCATATCGAAGCAACCGGCGATGACCCGGTCACCTTTGCACCGCGAAGCGATGTGCAAATGCTCAATGAGGCCGAATTGATCTTCGCCTTCGCCTTTGGAGCCATCTCCGGCGCGGACATGGACGAAGCCCATCCTGTCACCTTCGTGGACAAGCCGGTCGGCTCCTGCCTCGCCTATGTGGGTCGCGACGAATTCTACCGCGTGATCGTCAATGGCGCCGTGGTGAATGAAGGCCCCGTCGCCTTTGTCGACCCCACAGACGCCACGGACTGATTGGAGGGCAAAAATGAAAACCTTGTCGTCCGCTGTGGCGATTGTTCTTGCGACCGCAAGCCTGTCCCCCGCTCAGGATCAGGCGAACGCCCAAGCCCAGATCCAGTTCGGCCTTCAATGCTATTCAGTGAATAAGGGGCTGGCGCAGCAAGTCCTACAGCCGGTTTACCGCCAGGCCGGTTTTGATCCATTGCGAGAGGCTGAATACGAGGCTGCGGCGGCCTTCTGGCTTGAGTGGCTGGGCGAAGCGGCCAATGCGACACCGGAACAGGTTGGTGAGGCCGCAAGCGCCAACATCGCCTCGGTTGGCCAGAGCCTGCCCATGATCTCACAGGCCGCACCCGATCAACAGGCAGCCATGCGCAGGCCGTTTGAAACCGCGCTCAGCAACTGTGCGGACCGCCGCGCAGAGATCGAGCCTTGGATGAATAATCGCATGGCGTGCTACGGACGGGAGGGTCTGGGTGAATATCAAACCGGCCTGTCACGTGTCTTGGCGGAAAGCTCAGCCCGCGTATGGCTTTATGTTGAGCGCGGACAAGTGGTCGAAAGCATCGCCGAGTTGCGCATCGCCATTGGCGATGACGCGATTACCGGCAGCCACGGCGTCTCGGTCATGCGCTATAACAATATGTCTGATCAGGTCCTGGGCGCCCAGTCCAGCTATCCGGCTCATGTTGATCTGAGGTGGGAGGGCCGCAGCCAACGTCCGTTCGATGCCGCGCCGATGCGCGTCTCCCTGGTTATGCCGCAGCCGGAAATCGAGGGGGACAATTTCTACTTCGGCGACATGGCGCTGGCGGGCGATGGGGGCTCGCTGTGGACCGATACCGAGATCGCCTGGGGATTCTCGCATTATGATGGTGATAATCGCACCCGGCCCTTCGCCCACTTTGAGGCTGACGAGGCCCGCCAAGCCTTAACGCTGCTTGAAACCACATCCGCGCTTTCGATGTGGTGGCGCGATGTTGGCCAGACGCTCCTGGAGGCCGAGGTCTCCGATTTTGACTTCAGCCGCTACACGCCCCTGCTGGAGGCGGCGCACGCCAAGGCGCTCAATCCATCAAATTGTTCGCCGGATGAGGGATAGGGCTTTGGCGCTTTGAAACTCGCTCGTCGTTTGATCTGAGGTCACTTTTCAAGGGCCGTCAGCTTCCAGAAGCGATGTTGTAGGAAAGCGGCTGCGGCGAAAATCCCAAGGCCGTAACCGATCCATACGCCACTGGGGCCATAGCCGAGCACAAAGCCGAGCCCATAACCCGCCGGCAAGGCAAACAGCCAGTATGCGATCAGCGAGACAATGGCCGGGATACGCACATCCAGCATGCCGCGCAACGCGCCTACAGATGTGGATTGGAGCCCATCGGCGACCTGCATGAAGGCCGTCGCGAGAAACAGGTTGACTGCAATGGCAATCACTTCGGGATCATGAGAAAGCGACTCTGCGATATCGCCGCGCACGAAGAGCAGGGCAATCGCGATGACGCCGAGCCAGCTCACCAGGAGCCCGGATGCTGCGGTCCCGATAGAGCGAAGGCGTTGGGTTTCTTTCGCGCCAATGGCCTGTCCGACGCGCACGCTTACTGCAGAGGCCATGCCGATTGGCAGCATATACAGGATCGCTGCGATGGAATGGACCACCTGGTTGGCCGCCAGCGCTGCAGGTCCGAAGAAACCCAGCATCAAGCCCGCCAACGCGTACGAGGCCCCTTCACCGGCATAGGAGAGTGATACCGGCGCGCCTTCAGCAACATTGCGCCAGACTGCGCCAAAGCGGATCTTCGGCTTTTGGTGATACCTCTCAAGTCCCGCTGCCAAACGCCAGATCAGGGCAAACAAGGCGAGCGCGAACAGGTTTGCCAATAGGCTGGCCAGTCCAGCACCGAACAGGCCCAACCCGTTCCACTCTCCCAGCCCGCCAATGAACACATAGTTGAGCGGGATATTCGCCAAGACCGCACCGAAGGAAACCGCGCTTGCTGTCCATGGACGATCAACGGCATTGAGAAAGCCCCGAAATACGGTCAGTAGCGCGTAGAGGACGAGCACACCGCTCTTTGCCAGCCAATACGGCAGGAGGGCGGCCATTACCTCCTCCGGCTGGTCCAGGACTGATAGCGCCGGGAAGGCGAACATCATGACTATGGCTGCGATGACGCCAACGCCGAGCGCGGTGATCAGGCCATGGATGAGTGACGAGGACACGCCGGCCTCGTCTTCAGCGCCTTTGGCCTGCGCGATTTTGATGCCGATGATCGACAGCAATCCGAATACAGCGGAGTAGAAGATGATCAGCGCGCTGGTCGTGATGCCTGCCGCCGCCATGGCTGCGGTGCCTAAGGGCGCGATCATGATCGTGTCGATCACGCCGATCAGCGTGGAGGACGCCAATCCAACGATGATCGGCAGGGCCAGTGACAAAACGCCCGGAACCTCCTGAATGCTTGATTTCAGGAGGCTCGGCTTGGGCGCGTTGCGGTCGTAAGGAAGGCCAATCATGATGGTGTTCACTCCTGGCCGGCGTGCACGGCAGGACGCGTGGTCGCGCGGCGCCCAAGCACCTCCCGACTAGCCTTGTCCCCATCCGTTATTGAGGAGGAAAGCCTCAAGCGTAAGCGCACCTGGATGCCAGCGGCGCAAATAGATGGGGTCGCCATCCATGCCGAAAACATCGAAAGAGCGATACATCTCGGTCAGCTCCTCACCTTGCGCCGTGATGCAGTCTTCCCAGCTCATCTGCTCGTACCGCACCGGCTTGCCGAGTACGCGGCTGAAAGTCGCCGTGATTTCAATCGGCGTCGAGATTTCGCCGGCGAGCGGCACGATGCGGCTAGCCCATGTCTCAGGGTGCTCAAGGGCGATGACCGCCATTGCTGCGATGTCGCAGACCGCGACTTGGCGGTAGGGGGTGTCCGGGCGCAGCGGCATGGAGACCACGCCCTCATTGACGATCTGCTCGTGCTCCCAGCCCCAATTGTCCATGAAGGCGGCCGGGCGAAGAATCGTGAACGGAAGTCCGAGCTGGCGCACGGCCTGTTCCACACGCCATTTACTATCCAGGTGCGGCACGCCGGTATTGCGGTCCATGGTCGAAGCGCCGCTGTAGACGACATGATCGATTCCTGAGCGTCCGATCGCTGCGGTGAAGTTGAGGCCCATCTCGACTTCGGCGTCGACACCGGCCTCAAGAAAGTCCTGAACCGAGAAGACCCCGCCTGCGCCTTCAAGGGCGGGGATGAGCGTATCCGGTCGCATCAGGTCCGCTTCAATGACCTCAGCGCCCGCTGAGGCGAGCTCAATTGCAGCCGGCTGGGTGCGGTTCCGGGTCAGGGCCCGGACCGTATGGCCGCGTTCCAGCAGTCGGCGAACCACCGCGCCGCCCTGGCTGCCCGTCGCCCCGGCTACAACAACGGGTTTGTCTGAGTATCTGTGAGACGTCATGGAAAGCTCCGTAAGTTTTGCTGGAGCCTTTCTAGCTTTGCTATACGATTAGATAGAAGATATCCGATTGCGCACTTAATGCGCATTTATGTGACATGAGAAACTGGAACGAAATACAGACTGCGGCGGAAGTCGCGAGATCAGGGACCATTACCGCGGCTGCGGAGGCCTTGGGCCTTCATCGCGCAACTGTGACGCGTCACATTGATCAGCTTGAGGCTCAGCTCGGCGCGAAGCTGTTTCAACGCCACGCACGAGGCTTCACGGCGACCGAGTTGGGTCTGGAGCTTCTACGCGTGGCGGACGCGACAGAGGCCCAGTTTGGTGAGCTAACCCGGATCGCCAACCGGCAGAGCCAAGCCCTTACCGGTCCTCTGAAAGTCACTGCGGTGGATGCGCTGGCTGGGGTTGTGCTTCCAATCATTGCTGACTTCCAGGCCGCGCACCCCGCGGTCCCGTGCGAGTTCTTCTCAAGCGACCGCATCTATAAGCTTGAATATGGTGAAGCCGATGTCGCCTTCCGAGTTGGGTCAAAACCACAGGCTCCAGACAATGTGGTCATTCCACTTCGGTCTTTGGAAATGGGGCTCTATGTTTCGCGCGATTATGTTGCCCGATATGGCGAGCCTAAGTTGGACGATCCCTTTCACGGCCAGAAAATGGTTGGACCGAACGCCGCCACACCGTCTGCGCCTTTCGTAAACTGGATCAGGACGCACTTCGCCCCGGACCGGCTGAGCTTCACCAGTAACTCAATTGAAGCGCTTTGGGGGGCAGTTGTAAAAGGTGTTGGGATCGGGTTTCTTCCCAAGATACAAGGCGATCAATCCACCGAGCTCCTTGAGCTTCCGACACATCTCCCAGATCTCTCAGAGCCGATCTGGATCGTGACCCATGTGGATTTGCATCGCACCGCAAAGATTCAGGAATTCGTTAAAATCGCAAAGCGCTCTGGCTAGGGCGTTGGTGTCTTAACGGCTATCCTGCCACGATTGAGCACCTTCTCCATTTCCTCCAGCGCCTCTATCAGCGCTTCGAGGTTCGAGAAATGCCTCTGCAGGCCCACCAAGAATACTATAAGCACTTGAATATAAATAATTTTTCGGCTCGTTCCCAATTCTCTCGGAGCTGGGACTCACACCCCCAAGGTTCGGGAACCGAATTCCCCCTCGATTTTGGTCGACCGGAAGCGTCTGGCTGACAAACTCAGGTAACATGGCTGCGTCAGTGAGGCGGCATGACTCCACGCGCCTCACGATATGCACGACCTTTGTGGATCCTTTTAGTGTCCGCCGTTTTGCTTGTGGCGGCATGCGCCACGACGGAGACGCCTGAGCCGCCCGGTGTGATCGCCACTCTTTCGAGCGACCGCCTGGAGGGCGGTCAGCACGCCGTGGCGCCGTCATCCTTCATCTTCCAAGACGCCTGGTGGGTCGAAATCGGAGGCGCGCCGCTGGATCGCTTGGTCGCTGAACTGCAAGCGAAAAATCTTGATGTTCGCGCCGCGGTCGACCGCATCAGCCAGGCTGAAGCCGCGGCCAGGAGCGTGGGCGCTGTAAGGCTGCCCCAAGTCTCGGGCGAGATCACGGCGGGCGGCGGGCGCGGCCCCAATGCGGTCGGCGGTTTTGACGGGTCGGAGAGCTACGGCGTCAGCGTCGCAGCGAGCTGGGACACCGATATCTTTGGCGGACGGCGGGCCGCGGCCCGGTCGGCGGCGTTGAGCGCCGCCGCTGCGGAGCTGAACGCCCAGGCCGTCGTTCAATCCGCCATTGCGCAACTGGCCGAGGCCTATGTCGGCGCCTGGGCGCTCGGCGAGCAAATTCGGATCGCCGAAGCGCTCGCGCAAAGCTTTGAAGACACCGCTGCGCTGACGAACCAGCGCTACCGGACCGGGTCGCAGACTGCGGGCGCCCTCGACACGCTGATCGCACGGCAAAATGAGGTCGCTGCGCGATCGGCTCTGCCGGAGCTGGAAGCGCTGCGCGCGGTCCAGCTCCAACGGATTGATTTGCTGCTTGGCCGACCCCCGGGATCGGGCGCAACTGTCCCCTCGGTTTCGCCCGCCGCCGGCGCGCTTCCCCCCACCCCGACAAGCGCGCCGGCGGACTATTTGCTGCGTCGACCGGATGTGGCCGCCACGGCGTTGGCGTTTCAAGCCGCGCTTGCGGACCTGGATGCTGCAGAGGCCGCTCGCCGACCGAGTCTTGCGCTGACCGGCGTCATAGCCCTTCAAAACTCGGATATCGGTGATCTGTTCGACGCCGACCGGCTGATCACCGACTTGGCGGCTGGGCTGACCGCCCCGATTTTCCAAGGCGGACGTTTGAAGGCCGAGGCAGAGCGCGCCGCTGCGCGGGCCAGCGAGCTGGCCAACGCATACGGTCAATCCGCGCTACGCGCCGCGAGCGATCTGGAGCGCGCTCTGGCCTTGTCAGCGGCTTATGACCAGGAAATCGCGCTGCGAGAAGACTCGGTCGCAGCCGCCGCGCTTTCCGATCAGATCGCCTCAGAACGCTATGCGTCGGGCCAGGCCAGTCTCCTGGCCGTCTTAGAGACGCGCCGAGCCTTAAACGCCGCGCAGCGCGATCTTATCAGCGCCCGTGAGGCGGCGTTGAACGCCCGCATTGATTTAGCGCTCGCCGCGGGCGGCGGCTGGGGCGCGCCGCAATTCGATGATCAAGGATCTCCCACTTGACCGATTTCATAACCTCCCGCGTGCGCCGGTTGGGCGGCGCGACTGGCATATTGCAGGTCCTTTTGGTGCTCGCCGTTCTGGTTGCCGCGCTATTGGTGAACCGATTACTGGTCAACCAGGCCCAAGGCCCAGGGCAGATCAGCGCCGGCGCGACGACGCCTGTGGTCTCCATTATTCGTCCGGAGTCCGAAGCGGCTCAGCTCACCGTGACCGAAACGGCGACCGTGCAGGTGCGAACCATCGTTTCGCTGGCCCCGCAAGCTGGCGGACGCGTTGCGCGCGTGTCGCCGAATCTCGCCTCCGGCGGCGTATTTTCCGCGGGTGAAGCGCTGTTGGAGATCGACCCGACGGACGCAGACCTCTCCGTCCGGCAGGCGCAGGCGGATCTGCAGACGGCGTTGTCCGCGCTGGAGCTTGAGACCGCCGAAGCCGAGACCGCGCGGCGCGAATGGTCGCTGGTCAACCCCGATGAGCCCATTCCCGCCCTGGTGGCGCGCGAGCCGCAATTGGCGCAGGCGCAGGCGAGCGTCGCTTCCGCACAGGCCCGCCTGGCCACGGCGCAGACCCAGCGCGACCGCACCGTGTACAGCCTGCCCTTCGACGGTCGAGTTCTCACCTCACGGGTGGAGGTTGGTCAAACCCTGATCGCCAACCAGCCCTATGGCGAAGCCTACGCGATCGACGCCCTGGAAGTCTCCGTGCCGCTGGCGCGAGAGGCGCTGGCTCGACTTGAACCGGCCGTGGGCCGGCGCGCGGAGATCATCGACGCGCCCGCCGGCGCCCGCTATTCCGGGGCCGTCATTCGAGTGCAGGCGGATTTGGACGATGCGACGCGTTTGGCGGGTCTGATCGTGGGGTTCGACTCCGAACCTGATCTGCCGCCGGGCGCCTTCGTTACGGTGCGCCTGCTCGGTGACCGGCTCGATGCCGCCCTACGCTTGCCTGCTGACGTGATCGGCGCCGGCGATCAGGTCTGGACTGTGCGCAACGGCGCTCTGGCCTTAACGCCCATCGCCATTCTTGGGCGCGATCCTGACGGTATTCTGGCGCGGCCGTTCGACTATGGCGAAGGGATTGTGACGACCCCGCCGCCGGGCGCGCGACAGGGACTGGCGGTCAGCCTCTCACAGGAGAGCGGATCATGAGCGGCGCGCCGTCTTCATCGGGCGGCGGCTTGATCGGCTGGTTCGCCGGAAACGCCGTCACCGCCAATCTGTTGATGCTGTTCATGCTGATCGGCGGATTGGCCGTCGCCGGCCGCATGCAGGCTGAAGCCTTCCCTGAGATCGATCCGGGCACGATTACGGTAACGGTGGCCTATCGCGGCGCGACGCCTGAGGAAGTGGAAGACGCCATCACGCGCCGCGTCGAGGAGGCGGTGATCGGGATTGATGGCGTTGACCGGGTCCGATCGTCCGCGTCTGAGGGTGCTGGCGTGGTGACGCTCGAGCTTAAGGACTTTGTGGACAGCCAGCTGATCAAGGATGACGTGGAGGCGGCGGTGGACTCCCTGGTCGACTTCCCGCCAGCCGAGGCCGAACAGCCCCGCATCGTGATCGTGGAACCACCTGCTGAAGTGATGCGCTTGGCGGTTTTCGGCGATGTATCCGAGCTCGACCTGCGCGAAGCCGCCGAGCAAATCGAAGCGGACATTCTCGAAGTCGACGAGGTCGCCCAGGTCTCCCTGTTGGGCGCGCGTGCACGCGAGATTTCGATCGAAGTGTCTGAAGAGACGCTGCGGCGCTACGGCCTGACTCTGCAACGGGTCGCCGACAGAGTTCGTGCAGCGTCCGTCGATCTGTCCGGCGGGACGCTGCGCACTTCCGGCGGGGAGATCTTGTTGCGCACGAATGAGGAAAGGCGCACGGGCGAAGCGTTTGAAACCATCGTGGTCGCCAGCGATCCCACGGGCCGCGAGTTGCGCCTGGGCGATATCGCGACCGTCACCGATGCTTTTGAGGACGCAGAGCTTTTAAACACGTTTCGCGGTGCGCCGGCGGTCTTCCTGGCCATCGATAAAGCCGATGACCAGGATGCGTTTGACGTGTCAGGCGCGGTGACGGCGCTCCTGGACGACTATGCGCCGACGCCGGGTATCGCCATCGAGGTCGTCTCGGACAGCACCACGGTCATCGCCGACCGACTTAATCTTTTGATCCGGAACTCCGTGATGGGTCTGGCGCTCGTGGTGATCTTTCTGGCTTTGACCTTGGATCTGCGCCTGGCGTTTTGGGTCAGCCTTGGGATTCTTGTGGCGTTTTTGGGCGCCTTCATCGCCATCAACTCCTTCGTCAGCATCAATATGGTCACTCTGTTTGGTCTGATCATCGTTCTCGGGCTGGTGGTGGATGACGCCATCGTCGTGGGAGAAAACATCTATGAGGAACAGCAAAAGGGCCTGCATGGTCGCGAGGCGGCGATCAAAGGTGTGCTGGGGGTGGCGGCGCCGGTGACGATCGGGGTCCTCACGACAATGGCGGCTTTTGCTCCGCTCCTGTTTTCAACCGGGCAGATTTCGCAGATTCTCTTCCCCGTTCCTGTAGTCGTCATCGCGGTTTTGGCCGCGTCTCTGCTCGAGGCCTTTTTCATCCTGCCGGCTCACCTCTCCCATGGACGCGACTGGAGTGTCGGATTGATGGCCAGGGCCCGCGCAGCAGGGCAGGGGGCTCTCGCTTTCATGCGTGATCGCATCTTCATGCCGGTCATCCGCGCCTCGATGCGCTGGCGCTATCTGTCAGCCTCCATCATGGTTGCCTATGTGATCATTCTGGTCTCCTTCCCCGCGTCCGGCGCGCTGCGCTTCGTCTTCTTCCCCTCTATCGAAGCCGATCAGGTCCAGCTGTCTTTGGAAATGCCCGAAGGCGTCGCTTTCGAACGCACCGAGGCGGTCATGGAGCGCTTGGTCGAAGCCGCCTATGTCGCGGTGGGCGGGCCGGAGTCCACCGAGTTTGAAAGTCTGTCTGTCACCATTGGCGGGTCCTTGAGCGCAGGCGGCGGTCCGGGCGCGGCGTTTGGCAGTGACGGCGGTGCGACGTCGAGCAATATTGCAGAGGCGACGCTGACCCTGGCGACGGCCTCCCAGCGCACCCTGGGGTCTGAAGAGATTGCGCGACGCTGGCGCGACGCTGCCGGTGATATCCCCGGGGTGCGATCCATCAGCTTCAGTGCTTCACTCGCCGGCGGCGGCGATGATGTCAGCCTGGACTTGTCTCATCGCGACGCCGCAATGCTGGCGGCGGCGGTGGAGCGATTGGCCGAGACGCTGCGCGCCATTGACGGCGTTGAAGAGATCGAGACCGGTCTTGATACCGGCAAACGGCAATTGGAGTTCGCGCTGACGCCCGCCGGCGCGGCGGCCGGCTTGACCAGTCGCGACATCGCCCTCCAGGTCCGTCAGGCCTTTTTCGGCGAAGAGGTTCAACGCATTCAGCGCGGGCGCGCCGAGGTGACCGTCTATGTGCGCCTGCCCCAGGCCGAGCGGCGCAGCCTTGCGGACCTGGAGCGCCTTCGCATCCGTCTGCCTGATGGCCGGGAGGCTGCGCTGAGCGTGGTGGCCGACACCACCGAAACGCTCAGCCCCACCAGCATTGACCGGGTCGATGGTCGCCGTGTTGTCAGCGTGACCGCCGATGTCGATGAAGGTGTGACGACGCCCAACCTGGTCAATGGTCTGATTGCAGAGACGGTCCTGCCGGACCTGTTGCAGTCGCATCCGGGTTTGGACGCCAGTTTTGAAGGCCAGTCCCGCGAGCAGCAGGAGGACGTTGCGGCGCTTGGCGGCAATCTCATGATCGCTCTGGGCGTCATCTATGTCATGCTGGCTAGCGTGCTGCGATCCTATCTCCAGCCGCTCATCGTGATGGCGGCGATCCCGCTCGGCGCAGCCAGCGCCATTCTGGGTCACTTGCTCATGGGCTTTGACTTGACCTTCCCCTCGCTGTTCGGCGTCGTCGCGCTTTGCGGCGTGATCATTAACGGCAGCGTAGTTTTGATGGATCGGTATAATAAGGAGCGGGCTGAGAACGGCTTGGACGCCCACGCCGCCGTCATCAGTGCGGCCCAGCGCCGATTCCGGCCGATCGTGCTGACCACGCTCACAACGTTTTTGGGGCTCGTGCCGATGCTCACCGAGACGAGTTTGCAGGCACAGTTTCTGATTCCGGTGGCGATCAGCCTCGGATTTGGAATTCTGTTTGCCGGCCTCTTGCTGATCATATTCCTGCCTGCGCTCCTGCTGATCGCGGAGGATTGCGGGCGTACAACCGGATTGGCGCGCAGACAGGAGGCGGTCGGTGCGGGACATGGCTGAGACGGGGGCGCGGGTTCTGGTCGTTGACGATGATCCGGACATTCGCGTGTCGCTGCGGGATTTCCTGGCGGGGCGGGGCTACGAGGTGCGCGCCGTCGCCGATGCGGCCGAAGCGCGCGCGGCGTTGAAGGCGGCGCCGAGCGAGGTTGTGTTGCTTGATGTCATGATGCCGGGCGAAGATGGTTTATCGCTCTGCCGCGCATTGTCGGCCAAAGGCGGCGTCCGGGTCATCCTCGTGTCCGCCCGAACCGAAGAGGAATCCCGAATCCTCGGACTGGAGCTCGGAGCGGACGACTATGTCTGCAAACCCTTCAACCCGCGCGAACTGGCCGCTCGCATTGAAGCGGTGTTGAGGCGCGATCGTCCCATGGCGGAGACCTCGCATGCGGTCTACGCCTTCGATCGATGGGTCTACGACGCCGCCGCACGCGCCCTCACCGACCCCGCCGGCGTGGTGACCCCGTTAAGCACGCGTGAGCATCAGGCCTTGGTGGCCTTTGCGGCGCGACCCTCTCGCGTTCTGTCGAGAGCTCAGCTGCTGGATTTGATAGGTCAGGACGACGGTGACGTCTTCGATCGCAGCATTGACACGTTGATCAGCCGGCTCAGACGCAAGGTGGAACGCGACCCCCGGTGTCCGAAGCTCATCGTCACGGTGCGCGGCGGAGGCTACAGCCTGCAGGCTCAGGTGCGTCGCTTGTGAGCGGAAAAGGTTGGGACACGCTGACCACGCGCTTCATCCTGGTGATGAGCGCGGCGCTGATCATCTCCAATGTCGCGACTACGGTGTTGCTGCAGGGCGGGTTCGAACGCCTCATCGCCTGGAATATCCGGTTCTCCCAGTCTAATGAGGCTGCACGCGTCATGCAGGGACAAGCCGTCGACGATGTCAGGGTCTGGGTTGGCAATGCGCCGATCGCAACCGAGGGCGTTCACGATGCGGCGCTGTCGGATCGCTTGACGCGCGCGTCGGGCGATGCCGTCCAGGCGGCATGGGCTCCCGTTTTAGCCGAGTTTCAGGAGCCGCCGATCGAGGCGGACGGAAAGGTCTTAAGGGCGCTCGACATTCTTCTGGTGTCGCGCCGCCTTGATGATGGCCAGTGGAGCAATTTTGCGGTCGGCCCGCGCGTCGACTTCTGGCCTCCGCCGCCATCGCCCCTCTTCATCTTCCTGGGCGTCTCGTTGCTGACCGTGATCTTCGCCGCCGCGCTTGTCGGCACCCGCGTGGCGCGTCCCTTCCGTGACTTGGCGCGCGGCGCCGAGCGATTGTCTTCAGGCGACCGCCATGAACCGCTGATTTTGTGGGGACCCAGCGATGTGCGCCGCGCCCAAGGCGCCTTCAACACCATGGCGGCGCGGATCGATGCGACGATGACGGGGCAACGCGAATTGCTGGCCGCCATCGGTCACGACCTGCGGACCCCGATCACCGCGCTGCGCCTGCGGGCGGAATTGCTGAAGGACGGCGACCAGAAACAGCGTTTCATCCGCTCGCTGGATGAATTGCAGCATTTGACCGAGGCGGCGCTCGCCGCTGGCGCCGGACATGTCGACGCAGAGCCGCGGGTTGAGATTGATCTCGGCGCGCTGGTCGAAGCAGTGTGCGCGGACTTTGTGGATCAGGGCAGGGACGTAATGTGCGAAGCGCCGCACCGGGAGGCGCTCGTTGATGGTTGGCCGGCAAGTCTCATCCGAGCGGTTCGAAATCTCGTTGAGAACGCCCTTCGGCACGCGGGCTCCGCTGAGGTTCATGTGAGCCGTCGTGGCGGTGGTTGGGCGGTTATCATCGAAGACCGCGGGCCGGGTATACCAACTGCTGATCTGGAGCGGGTCAAAGAGCCCCTGGTTCGACTGGAAGCCTCGCGATCTAAGGAGACAGGCGGTCATGGTCTGGGCTTGTCGATCGCAACCTCCATCGCCGCCGCTCATGGCGGCGCGCTGCGTCTGTCCAACCGGAGGGGTGGAGGGTTGAGCGCGGTGTTGATCTTACCGGTGAGACCATGAGGGGTCTGCTGCGGCGCAACGGATATCGAATCCGCGAGGCCCGCGCCCTGATCCGTGCGAAACTTTGGGCGCAAATCCTCATCGCGCTCGTCACCGGTTTCGCCTTCGGGCTTTTGATGTCGCCGGAATTGGCGATGGGACCTCAGCTTTCGCCGGACGCGGTCGAGGCGCTTGGCGATTGGCTGGTTCTTCCAGGCGCGATCTTCCTGAACATGATCCAGATGGTCGTCACGGCCCTGATCCTCACCTCCATCGTGCTGGGTGTGGCGTCCGCTGGGGATCCCGCGCTGCTTGCCCGAACAGCGTCCCGCATCGGCCCCTATTTCATCGCGACTACGACCATAGCGGTTCTGATCGGCGTGGCGTGCTCCACAGTGATTCAGCCTGGGCGTTTTCTCGACCCGACGGACTTCGCCGGGCCGATTGAGATGCCGGACATCGTCGCTGCGCCAAGCCTGTCCGTCACCGAGCAGATTGCGGCCCTCATTCCCGCCAATCCGGCCGAAGCCAGCTTGAATCAAAACATGCTGCAAATCGTCGTGGCGGCGATCTTCATCGGCGTGGCCATTCTCGCCATCGGTGTGGATCGATGCGCGCCTCTCTTGCAGTTCGCACGCTTGTCGCAGGAAGTGGCGATGAAGATCGTCAGCTGGGCCATGCGCCTGGCGCCCATCGCCGTGTTCGGCTTGATTGCAGACTTTGCGATGAAGGCGGGTTTGTCGGCCATGGCGGGACTTACCGCCTATATGGCGACGGTGTTGCTGGGCCTGGCGCTTCTGCTTGGCATTTATCTTCTGATCGTGCGCTTTCTCGCCGGGCGTTCGGTCATACGTTTTCTCAGCCAGATCGCTGACGCGCAGCTGCTCGCCTTCTCCACCTCCAGCTCCGCAGCGACCATGCCGCTCTCCATCAGCATTGCGGAGACCCGCCTTGGCGCGCCTCGGTCTTTGGCGCGCTTCATCATACCGCTGGGCGCCACCATCAACATGGATGGCACCGCCCTCTATCAGGTGACGGCGGCGCTCTTCATCACCCAGGCGTTCGGGATCCATCTTGATCCTGCGGCCTTCGCGCTCCTGGTCGTCACCGTCGTCGGGGCCTCGATCGGCAGCCCTTCCACGCCGGGGGTCGGGATCGTCATTCTCGCCTCCATCCTCGCCGGCCTCGGCGTGCCGCCGGCCGGTGTTGCGATCCTGCTTGGCGTCGACCGCATTCTGGACATGTGCCGGACCGCGCTCAACGTGACCGGGGACCTGACCGCCACCGTCGTCATGCAACGCTGGCTGGGAGACATGAAATGATCGCCCGCCCCGCCTGGTTCTTCGGCCTGATGATCGCGACGGCAAGCGCGTCTCATGCGGTTGAGCCTGGCCGCGCGGCGGATGACCCGCCCATGCTCAGCCTGGTCGTCGAGAATGACTCGTTTGGCGGGACTGACCGCAACTATTCCAATGGTCTGTACGCGTCGCTGTTGTCCGCGCCCGGCGACGTGCCGGACTGGTTCGCCCGGTTGGCGCGTCAGCTTCCCAATATCGAGGACGATCACACGCTCAGGCGCGGCCTGGGCGTCGGGCATACGCTGTTTACGCCTCGCGACATCACTGCGCCGAATTGGCGCGCAGGTCAGCACCCGTATGCGGGCTGGCTGTATGGCAGCCTGCTGGGCGTATCTGAAGACCGCAACACGGTGCGGACTGCACAGATCAATATCGGCATCGTCGGGCCTGCGGCGCTTGGCGAGGCGGTACAAAACAACTTTCACAGCCTGATCGGGGTGGATGAGGCTCAAGGCTGGGACGACCAGCTTCAAAACGAGCTCGCCTTCGAAATAATTCTGAGCCGGCAGTACCGCGCGCTTCAGGGGCGGTTGCCGATCGGACTGGATGTCGATCTGGTCCCTGAGCTCAATCTCGCGCTGGGCACGGTGTCGACTCAAGCGGGCGCGGGCGTGATGGTGCGCATCGGCGACCGTCTGCAAAATGATTTCGGACCGCCGCGCGTGCGTGCGGGGACCGCCGGCGCGTCCTATTTCGCGGTCGGCGGCGAGGGGATTGATTGGTATGTCTTCGCTGGCGTTGAAGGGCGCGCGGTGGCGCGCAATATCTTCCTTGACGGCAATACGTTTCGCGACAGCCCGAGCGTTGACCGGGAGGCCTGGGTGGCCGAGGTGCAGGCTGGATTCGTCCTCAAATACGGCCGCTACCAGCTTGGTTTCACGGCCGTCTACCGAACTGAGGAGTTCGACACCCAGCTTGACCCTCAACGCTTCGGAGCGATCAGCCTCGCGAGACGGTTTTAGTTCAGGAGGGCTGCACGAAACCTCGTCAGATGCTCACTATTGTATCGCAAAGGGCGCCAGCGCAGGGTCTCAGGTCAACAATCCCATCCTCATCGCGCCGCGTGCATATCGTCCCAACGCCTAGAAGGTCCGCTGAACTTGTAATCCAATGGTTCGAGGCGCGCCCAGACGGACCTGCTGATTGCCGCCGGATGACACATATTCCTCATCCAAAGCATTCCTTACGATCAAAGATACTGATGAGAAGTCGAAATCATAACCAAGGGTCAAATTCACCAGCGTTCGTGAATCGTTGTTCAAAAACGTGCCGGCTGCACTATTGGCGTTGTTGACAAACGACTCGCCCTGATAGGTGATGCCGAGCGTGCCGAACAGACCATTATCGCCGACATAGGATAGACGGGCTGCGCCAGACCAGGCGGGGGCGAAGCTGAATTCCTGGCCTTCAAACGCGGCCAATGTTTGCTCCAGATCAATCGGCGCCGTCTGGTTCTGCGCCGCAATCAACGTCTCAGCCAAAGCCTGGTCGAAATCCTCAAACTCCGTATCGGTGTAACCAATGGCGCCTTGGAGTGACCAGTTGGCGTCGATCTGCCAATAGGAGTCGATTTCAAAGCCCATGAGGGTCGATTCACCCACATTGAAGCCCACTTCGTCCTGCTGCAGCGTGGATAGAGCAACAACGACCTGCTGGTCCGTCCAGTCGGTGTAGAAGAGATTGGCGTTGACTCTTAGAGCCCGATCAAACCAGTACGAGCGCAGACCCAGCTCATAATTCAGGGTGTATTCGGGGTCGAATTGCGAGACGAACTGGCGCGGAATGTTGAGGTCCGATCCGCCGGCGCGATAGCCTCGACGCACCGAGAAGCTAACCGAGCGGTCCTCATCAATGTCGTAGCGCACAAAGCCAGACGGCAGCCAAGCTTCAAAGCTCTGGTCGGCTGATGTGCTCGCTTCAGCGAGATTGCTATCAAAGAAGCCGTTCACAAGTACCAGGGACCCTTGGACAACCGGGACAAGGGCGGGCTCGAAGCCTGGCGGAATGAACGGCGCCGCTGGATCTGGAATGCCCAGGGGAAACCCGCTCAAGGTCAATCCCTCAGTCTGGTCTTCGTTATCATAACGCAGGCCCAATCCAACGGTCAGCTTATTGGTCAGGTCATACTCACCGCTGGCGTAAAAAGCGTAATTGGTCACATCCAATGGCTCGCTTGTCAGCGCGAGGAAGCTGCCAATGTCTGAATAGTTGGCGAGGATAACGCCCACTGTGGCATCGGTCGCCCCGGCGATGAATGCGTCAAAGAACGCGTCGCCTGAGGCGTCTGCCGGGATGCCGGCCACGGGGTTTCCGGGTGCGGGAATGCCGCGCAGCGGGCCAAGTTCTGCACGCAGGGTCGCCTCAACGCCGGGCCGGGTCGCCCCTTCGACCACGCCCAGTATGCCTGCCTGGATACCGGGCGTGTAGTTGAACTCCCGTTCCTCGGACCGGGCATAATAGGCCCCCGCCAGGCCGCGCCAGGGACCGCCCGCATCATAGCTGGCGATAAACTCCTGGGTGAAAATGGATTGCTCTTCCAACTGTGTGCCCTGGGGCTCGAACGTGATCGTGCCCGATGGAATATCCGGGATATTGAAAGGATTTTGGATCTCAAACGGATTCTGGGGGAAGATGGCCGGGTTCAGATTTGTCCCGTCAGTGTCAATCTCTTCGTCATTTTCCGCGTCGGAGAATGCCGTGATGGACGTGAGCGTCCATGCCTCAGACACGGTCCAGTCTGTCTTCAAAGACGCCATGAAGTTGGTGTTTTCATTGAAGTCAGCGACATTGTTGAATGCCTGCCGGTTGGATTCATTGCCGGGCTCCACCTCGGTGAGGTTGACGAACCCGTTGGCGTCCCGTGAGCGGCGATCAGAGACCGCATCAGCAACCTTGGCCTGGCTCCACGCGACCGTGAGCAAGCTGGAAATGTCCGGCGTGATGTCCCAGAGCAATTTGCCTCGCAATTGCCACTGGTCATTGAAATCGGCGCCGTCTTCGCCCCGCACCGGGTTCGATACGAAACCATCGCTTTCGCGCCGCTCGGCTGACACTCGAAAAGCGAGCTGATCATCAATAATCGGACCGCCATAGGCGGCGCCGATCGTATAAGCGTCGCCGCCATCCCATGTGGTGCCCAGAATGCGGAGCTGACCTTCCGGTTCATAGCTCGGATTGTTGGTGCGGATGATCACAGCCCCGGCGAGGGCGTTCCGGCCCTGGACAGTGGACTGAGCGCCGCGCAGCACTTCGACTTGTGCGATATCCCAGATCGTATCGGCGTTGAAGCGAGTGGTTTGATCGCCGAGTGTGACGTCATCGACATATATCTGGGCCAAGGGCGAGGAGCCTGCTCCAAGCAGATTGTCGAAGGGAATGCCGCGGATCGAGAAACCCTGCTCTGAGGCGTTCAGATTAACGTTCGCGATATAATCGAAAGCATCGCCCAGCGTCACAATGCCGTCATTGGACAGCTGGTCTCCGGTCACGATTCCAACGGAGGTCACAGTGTCTTGCAGATCCCGTTCAATCTTTTCGCCTGTGACGGTGATCACATCGACGGTGACTAACTGCTCGGCCTCAGTTGCATCTTGAGCGATACCCTGGCCTGCGCTGAGCACTGCCGTTAGCGCACCCAGGCTCGCACTCAGCCAAAATGATTGTTTCATGATCTGTCCCCCATTCGACCGGTGCAGTTTCCGACCATTTCTGGTGCCTAAAGGGGTCGACTATTGGCAAGCAAGAGAAGGTTTTTTGACAGGGGATTTAAGAGCAAGAAAGCCATCATCAACGTGTCATGAAGCTGGTCTAGCGAAGCTTCAGTGATGATGAGGCATGGCGCATGTTAAAGTTCGAACCCAAGGTTGGCGGGGCGTTCGCGGCGCTCGTCGCCTTAGCCCTTGCAGGATGTGTGGAGGCGGACGCCCCCTGCCCAAACGTCTCGACGGACCTGGAAGGTGAGTGCATTGCCGCGGTTGATGATTTGACCGTGGCTGACCTGCAAGCGGTTGGGTCCCATAACAGCTATAAGATCGCCATTCCTGCGGCCGAACTCGCCCTGATCGCGGCAACCTCTCCTGAAGCGGCCCGGTCGCTCGATTATGGTCATATCCCGCTGCAAGAGCAGCTCGACCTGGGTATGCGCCAACTCGAATTGGACGTGTTTTATGATCCTGAAGGCGGGCGTTATGCCGATCCGGCGCTTGCAAGGTTGACGTCCGGGCAAGACGGTTCAGCCCCTTATGACGCTTCACAGATGTTAGCTCCGGGCTTCAAAGTGAAGCACACCCAGGACATTGATCCGCGCTCGCATTGCCCGACCTTCGTCGGTTGCCTTGAGGAGATCGAAGCCTGGTCGCGGGCCAATCCCGATCACATTCCATTGCTAATCATGGTCAATCTGAAAACCGGGAGCCTCGGCATTCCCGGAACGGTGGACGCGCTGGATTTTGACGCTGCGGCTTTCGACGCTCTTGATGAGGAAATTCTTGGTGTCTTCGAACCTGAGCACCTGATCACGCCAGACGAGGTGCGCGGCGCTTCGGCTACGCTGCGCGAAGCGGTGCTTGAACGAGGCTGGCCAGCGTTAAAGGCGGCTCGCGGCCGCTTGATCTTTGTCCTTGATACAGGGTCTGAGAATGTCACCACCTATCTGCGTGGAACCTCCTCGCTTGAAGGTCTGCCGATCTTTGTAAACTCCCTGTCGGAAGACCATGATCACGCTGCCTATTTCACCATGAACAATCCCATCCGTGATGGCGAGATGATTGCCTCACGCGTGGCGCAGGGTTTCCTGGTTCGGACGCGGTCCGATGCCGGTACAGAAGAAGCGCGCACCGGCGACATCACACGTCGCGAAGCTGCCTTCGCGTCCGGCGCGCACTACATTTCCACAGACTATTATGCGCCGCGAACCGAGTGGAGCGATTTTGCGGTCACCCTTCCCGGCAGTTCAGCTGCGCGGTGCAACCCGGTTCGGCGAGACAACACGTGTAGGTCGCGCCCTGGTGGTGAGACAGCGGAATGAGGCGGGTTGCCCTGGTCCTTGTCGGCCTCATCGCTCTGGCCCTGGCGGTGCTGTATCTCAGGCCCGCGCCGCCACCGGCATCCCACATTTATTTTGAGGGCGCTCCTCAGGACCGCGCCGAAATCATTGCCCATGGCGGCGGGCTGGGTCATGCACCTCCGAATACCTTGCTTGCACTGGAACGGGCCGTTGAGATGGGGGCTGATGTTCTGGAAGTGGACGTCCAGCAGACCCGGGATGGCGTCATGATTTTGCGTCATGACGATACTCTGGATCGCACCACTGACCGGGCCGGGCTGATTGCCGACCATAGCTGGGCAGACCTGATGAGCGCCGATGCCGGGGCTCGGACCGTCGTCAATAATATGGACTACGGGGGCCAGGGTATTGGAATTCCGCGGCTTGAAGACGCCCTTGCCGCTTTTCCTGAGGCGCGCTGGGTCCTTGAAATCAAAAATGACACCGATGCCGCCGCCCAAGCGATGTGCGAGGCCATCCGGTCGGCCGGCGCCGGCGAGCGCGTTCTGGTCGGCTCCTTCCATGACAAGTCGATGGCGCGTTTTAGGGACTATTGTCCCGGCATCGCGACGTCCATGTCATCTGGAGAAGTGCGTGTGTTTGTCATCGCCGCCCGGCTAGGGCTGTCGCGTTGGACCAGCTCGCCCGCGGTCGCCGTCCAGTTGCCGCCTTCGGCTGATGGCATTGATCTGACCCATCCTCGTATCCTTGACGCGGCCCGTGCTCGGGGCCTGCGAGTGCAGTATTGGACGATCAATGACCCAATCGAAATGCGGGCCCTTTTGGCTATAGGCGCGGATGGGCTGATCACAGACTTCGTCGATCTCGGCCATGACGCGCTGAACCGCGAACAGGGTTAGTTCTTCACACCATCCGCCGGCGGCCGGGCAAAGGTGCGTCAATTTAGGCCGGTCCGCTGCAGTCTTTCTGTCAAACACCGCGGTCATATTGCGCTGCAGCAAGGCGAGGGGTCAAAGCTGTGGATACGCAAACCCAGAACATCAATACCCTATCCGGCCTCACTGACGCCGAAGCGCAGGACCGGCTGACCCGGTATGGCGAAAATCGCCTGCCAGAGCCCAAGAGCGCCGGGCCGATCACCGTCTTTCTGCGCCAGTTTCTTTCCCCCTTCATTTACATCCTTCTGGCCGCCGCCCTTGTCTCTTTGGCGGTCGATCAGTTGCCGAGCGCGATCTTCATTTTCGCGGTGCTGCTGCTGAACGCCACGATTGGTGCGGTGCAGGAGGTTTCCGCCGAGCGCTCGGCGGCGGCTCTGCGATCCATGGTCAAGGGCGTCGCCCACGTGATCCGGGGCGGCCGGGCGGTAAAAATTCCCATCGAAGAGCTGGTGCCTGGGGATCTTGTGGTCTTGGCCTCTGGTGATCGGGCGCCGGCGGATATTCGCCTGATTGAAGCGGACACGCTTCAGGTCGATGAATCCATGCTGACCGGAGAAAGCGTCGCGGTTGTCAAACAGGCCGATGATGACGCGCCCCATGAGGGCCCGCTCGCGGGACGAACGGCTGAGCTTTTCGCCGGTTCGATCGTGACTCGCGGCCGCGCGCGCGGCCTGGTGACGGCCACCGCCCTGTCTACCCAGATTGGCAAGATCGCGGAGAAAGTCACAGCCCGCCGGGTGTCCGAGCCGCCCTTGATGATCCGAATTCGCCGCTTCACCTACCAGGTGGCCGGCGCCATCGGCATCGCCATCCTGGCGCTGGTTGCGCTCATGGCGCTGCGCGGCGGGTATGAATGGCTGGCCATTATCATGATGGTGATCGGCCTGGCGGTTTCCACCATCCCGGAAGGCCTGCCAGCGGCCCTGACCGTCGCGCTGGCCATCGGCATGCGGCGCATGGCGCAGAATAATGTGATCATCCGCAAGCTTGTAGCGGTTGAGGCGCTAGGCTCATGCACCTTCATCTGCTCGGACAAAACCGGCACGCTGACTGTCAATGAGTTGACCATCCATTCCGCGCTATTGCCGTCCGGGCGGAGTTTCACCGCCTCCGGCGCCGGCATCGCCCCCGGCGCGATCACCGGCGAAGCGCCCGAAGCCTTGCGCGAATTATGCGTCACCGGCGTGCTCGCCAATGAAAGCTGGCTTGATTATGCAGGGGAAAACTGGAACGCGGACGGCGATATCGTTGATGTCGCCTTCATGGTCTTCGCCAAGAAATATGGCCTTTCGCTGTCTGGTCTGCGCGATGCGCATCGTCGCACGAAGCTGATCCCATATGAGTCTGAACGCGCCTTTTCCGGCAGCGTCAACGCCGATGAGGCTGGCGAATTCCTTTATGTGAAGGGCAGTCCGGAAAAAATCCTGGCTGCGTCCAGCCTGATGCGCACCGAAGATGGCGGCGTCCTGCCCATTGATCGGGCGCATATCGAAGCCCAATTCAATGATCTTGCCCGCCAGGGCTATCGCGTGATCGCGCTGGCGCGGCGTGAAGCCGTGGATGAAGATGGCGACGGCGAACCCGATCTCGATCAACTGATCTTCCTGGGGCTCGTCGCGATGATCGACCCGGTTCGCCCGGAAGCGAAAACAGCGATCCAGGCCTGCCGCACTGGCGGCATCTCTGTGGCCATGGTCACCGGTGATCACCCGGCGACCGCCCGCGCCATCGGCGCCGAGCTGGGGCTGTGCTCAGAAGACGACGCGGTGGTCACCGGTCCGATGCTGCGCGAGGCGCAATCCAGGGGCGATGCGGCCGTGCGCGCCCTGGTGCTGCCCGCCCGCGTCTTCGCTCGCATTGAACCGATCCAGAAGGAACTCATCGTCCAGACCTTCATGCAGGACGGCAATTTCGTCGCCGTAACGGGCGATGGCGTCAACGATGCGCCGGCCATGCGCCGGGCCAATGCCGGCGTCGCCATGGGTCGCACCGGCACCGACGTCGCCAAAGAAGCGGCCGATCTGATCATCACCGATGATAATTTTGCGTCCATCGTGTCTGGAGTGGAACAGGGCCGGATTGTGTACAACAACATCCTCAAGGTGATCGCCTTGCTCACCGCGACGGGCTTTTCCGCCATCCTTCTCTTCCTGCTCGCAGTCGCCTTCGGCCTCCCCATGCCGCTCACGGCTGTTCAGCTTTTATGGCTGAACCTGGTGGCCAACGGCATGCAGGATGTGGCCCTCGCCTTCGAGCCAAAGGAAGGTGATGAGCTTGAAAAAGCGCCGCGCGATCCTTCCGAGCCGATATTCGGCTTCCGGGTGATTGAGCATGTTCTGGTGGCCGGCAGCACAATGGGTCTGATCGCTTTTACGGTTTACGCCAGCGCGCTTACTTTCGGGCTGGAACACGCCATGGCGCAAAATGTCACCCTGATGCTCATGGTGTTGTTCGGTAATGTGCATGCGCTTTCGAGCCGCTCGGAGACTCGCTCCATCTTCGCGATGAAATATTGGGGCAATCCCTTCCTGGCGATCGCGGTTCCAGGCGCCTTCCTGATCCATATTCTTGCGCTGCACACGCCTGGCCTGTCAGGTGTATTGGGGCTGGCGCCCATTCCGCTGGATATCTTCGTCTGGCTGGTCGGAGCAGCGCTCGCCTTTCTTGTCGTCGAAGAAGTCCACAAATTCGTCACCCGCCGCTTGCAGAGCCGCGACAAATTCGCCCGACACAGGGACGTGTCAAACGCACGTCACAGCCCGGCTGAATAGTCCGCGACACCCATTGAACCCGTGACAACGAACAGAGCGGCGCGATCATGTCAGAGCTTGCGGGCAAGACCGCACTGGTTGTCGGTGTGGCCAATCCGGCGTCTATCGCTTCGGGTTGCGCACAGGCCTTTCACCGCGGCGGCGCGCGCCAGATTCTGACCTGCCAGAACGCCAAGTCCGAAGACTATGCCCGTCCTGTGGCCGAGGCGGTTCAAGCCGAGGCGCTGTTACAGCTCGACGTTACCAGCCCAACTCAGCTCGATAGCGTGTTCGCCGAGGTTCAATCGCGCTTCGGACGGTTGGATATACTGGTGCATTCCATCGCCTTTGCACCCAAAGCGGACCTTCAGGGTGGACTGATCAACGCGTCGGCCGCCGGGTTCGCCCAGGCGATGACCATATCCTGCCACTCTCTGATTGAGCTGGCGCGCCGCGCCCGGCCGTTGATGGCGCAGGGCGGCTCCATCCTGACCATGAGCTATTACGGCTCTGAAAAAGTCATTGAGAATTACGCCCTGATGGGGCCGGTCAAAGCGGCGCTGGAGGCCAGCGTGCGCTATCTCGCCGCCGAGTTGGGTCCAGAAGGGATACGGGTCAACGCCCTTTCGCCCGGTCCTGTTCCCACGCGCGCCGCCTCGGGCCTGGCGCATTTCGACGCCCTGATGGAAGACGCTGCCGCCAAGGCGCCTGAACACCGGCTCGTCACCGTGAACGAGATTGGCGACGTGGCCTGCTTCCTGAGCTCTGACCGCGCTCGCGCCATCACCGGCGGTGTCCACTATGCCGATGCCGGCGCGAGCATCATGGGATGAGGCGATGATCGTTCTGGAAAGCCTGCCTGCAAATCAGCTGCGCCTCGGTCAGGAAGCGGTTTTGACCCGCACCCTGAACGAAGAGGATATTGCGCTCTTCGCAGCGCTTTCAGGCGACTGCAACCCTGCTCATCTTGATCATGTCTATGCTGAGGCCAGCCCGTTTCGAGGCGTCATCGCCCACGGCCTCTGGGGCGGGTCGCTGATATCGGCGGTCATCGGAATGAAATTGCCCGGGCCCGGTACGATTTATCTCTCCCAAAGCTTGAAGTTTACCCGCCCGATCCGTCCTGGAGACGCCGTTGAGGCCCGCGTGCGGGTGGCCGGCCTGGACGCGGCGCGAGGCCGGGTGATGCTCGCTTGCGATGTCACGGCCAATGGCGAAGGCGCGATCGCTGGAGAAGCGGAGGTGCTTGCGCCTCGCACGGCGCAGCGCCGCGAGGTGGAGAGCGGTTTTGAAGCCGTGCTCATTGAGCGTCCGACACGCTTTCGCGCGCTTATCAAAACAGCGACTGGTCATCCGCCGCTGATCGCCCGCCTGGAAGGCGGCCAGAACGCCAGCGCCGGCATCGCACGCGCCGAAGCAGAAGGTCTTGTGCGCCATGACGACACCGCTTCGCTGCGGGTTGCCGACCGCATTGACCGGCCCGGACAGACCGGCGTGATAGTGCTGGACGCACCCGCAGCAAAGGCGCTGATCGCGATCGTCTGGGGCGCGCCTGCAGCCTGGGCCTCCGCCGCGCGCGCGCTTGATCTTGATGCCGCTCATCGCGCGCGCCTGACCGCTGACGCCATGAAGTGCGCAGCCACGGGCGACGCGCCGCTGCTGATTGCGCCAGGCGCCGACCAGGCGCTGCTCTTTGCGGATGCATTGGACCATCTGGGCGGCGCGGCGGCTTTTGCCTGGCATGATCCGGGCGCATCCCTCTCAACCCTCGTTGGTGATGATCCTGACGGTCTGGAAATCACCGCTGGTCTGGCGCTTGCCAGTCTGACGCGCACGCTCGCGCTTGCCTGATCCAGGAGATAGCCACCATGGACGCCCGCACCTCGATCCAGCCCGACCAGCCCTCGCGCATCGACGAAACGGAAAGCGCCCGGACAGGGCGTACCACCAAGAGCATTAATCTGGACCAGAATGTCCGCGCCATGGGCGCGCGAATGTCGGGCGGACTATCGCCGGCCGCGCTGGGGGTGGCCGGAACCGACTGGATGCTCCATGCCGCCGCCTCGCCGGCTTTGCGGCTTGATCTGGCGGCGGAGGCGATGGTCAGGGCCCAGTCGCTCGTCCAGTATTCGGTCAGCGCGCTCGCTGCGCCTGACGCGGCCCTGCCACCGGCTCAAGTCCGCGCCCACGATAAACGTTTCGCGGGCGAAGCCTGGGCGCGTTGGCCTTATAATGTCATGGCGCAGGGCTTTTTGATGGCGGAAGACTGGTGGGATCGCGCGATCGCAGACGTGCCCGGTCTGGAAGGCGACCATAAAGCCAAGGCGCGCTTTCACACCCGCCAGCTGCTCGACGCTGCCTGCCCGGCCAATAATCCAGCGCTCAATCCAGAGGTCATCGAAGCCACGTTTAATGAGAATGGCGATAATCTGCGGCGGGGTTTTGTCAACTGGGTCAATGATATCGCCAATAAGCACACTGTCAGCGCTGACAGCGAAGCGGAGGGTTTCACGCTTGGCGAAGATCTCGCCTGCACGACGGGCTCCGTCGTTTATCGCAATCACCTCTTTGAGTTGCTTCAGTACGCGCCGACCACAGACAAGGTGCAGGCCGAGCCGATCCTGATCACACCTGCCTGGATCATGAAATACTATGTGCTCGATCTGTCGCCGAAGAACTCCATGGTGCGCTGGCTGACCGATCAGGGTTTTACGGTCTTCATGATATCCTGGCGCAATCCCGGGGCCGAAGATCGCGATATCGGCTTTGACGATTATCGTCAGCATGGCGTGATGAAAGCCATCACTGCGGCTCTTGATGTATCGGGCGCGCAGAAACTTCATGCCGTCGGCTATTGCCTTGGCGGGACTTTGTTGTCGGTGGCGGCCTCGGCAATGGCGCGCGATGGCGATGAGCGACTGGCCAGCCTCACACTGCTGGCCGCCCAGCTGGACTTTTCCGAGCCGGGCGAATTGCAGCTCTTTATAGGAGAGAGCGAGCTCGCCATGTTGGAAAGCGTCATGGACGAGGCCGGCTATCTGGACGCTCGGCAGATGGCCGGGGCCTTCAATTTGCTGCGCTCCAACGATCTCATCTGGTCACGCATGGTGCGTGAATATTTTCTGGGCCTGCCGCGCGCACGCGTGGACATGATGGCGTGGAACGCCGACGCCACACGGATGCCCGCCGCCATGCATTCGGAATATCTGCGCGGGTTCTATCTAGAGAACGCCTTCGCCGACGGGCGCTGGATGGTGGAAGGACGACCGGTGAGCTTCACCGACGTGCGCATACCCGTCCTCGCGGTCGGCACGGAGAAAGACCATGTCGCACCCTGGCGCTCGGTCTACAAGCTCCATCGGCTGGCGGATACGGAAGTCACCTTCGTGCTCACGAATGGCGGACATAATGGAGGCATCGTATCCGAACCGGGTCACCCGCGCCGCCGCCACCGGGTCGCAACCCATCAGGATCTCGATCGGTTTGAGAGCCCTGATGAATGGGTTGAACGCGCTCCGGCGCAAGACGGCAGCTGGTGGGAAAGCTGGCGAAACTGGCTCCTGGCGCGCGGAACGCACACCATGATCGACGCCGTGAAGCCGAAACGCGCGCGCCATCCGCTGAATAACCAGCTCGCAGCAAAAGGGACACTGCCGGAGGCCCCGGGCGACTATGTCCGGATGCGCTAGTTGGTGCGTTACGCCGCCTTGTCGCCGAACATTCGCGTTGATGTCGCGCCTTTGTCATATCACTGCGGAGACTCGCCCGCTGAGTTGAATGTGGGGTCAGAATGGGACGGCAGTGGGCGCGGATGGCTTCCACCGCGGCGATGGTCGCGGCTGTGTTCGCCAGTCCGGCGGCGGCTGAGCGCGACCCCGCTTGCGGCCCCGGGGCGACGGTGATCGCCACGCAGCCGCTGGCCGATGCGCTAGTATGCTTGTCACGGATCAGTGGAGCCGCTGTCTTCGCCGATGCCGCCGCGCTGGAGGACTATCAAGCCCCACAAGTTCGTATTGACGCGCAGGCGGCGGAGATCGCAGCGCGTCTCGCCGTCGCTGCGCCAGTGCAGGTGCGCGCTGCGGATGACGGTACAATCCTGGTGAGTGCGCGGCCGGATACGCGCTCGCGAACGACGAATAGCGCGTCGGCGCGGAGCGGGACGACCGGGGTCGAAGAAGCCCTCGTGACGGATGTCATCCTCGTACGCGGTTTTGCTTTCGGTTACGCCAGCGCCCTTGCGCGCAAGCGGGACGCTTTGGGCGTTATTGAAACGATTAACTCGGAGGAAGCGGGGCGTTTCCCGGACCAGAATCTGGCCGAGTCCGTCCAGCGATTGCCGGGTCTTTCGATGATCCGGCGCAATGGCGAAGGCGAGGCGGTGTCGATCCGCGGCCTGTCGCCCGAATTCACGCGTATCGAAATCGACGGGCGAACCACGATCGTCAACGCGGAAACGTCTGACCCGGAGCGGGCGAGCCTTCTGTCGGTGTTCAATCCCGACCTTTACGCCCGCATTGAGGTCGTCAAGACACCCGGCGCTGCCGATAGCGAGGGCGGGCTGGGCGGCATTGTCCGGTTGATAACACCTGACCCTCTTGACTTGCCGGAGCGCGCCGGCCGGCTTGAGCTGCGTGCAGGCGCGGCGCCGCGGCGCGATGACGGGGATTGGGGCGTTTCCGGCTTTCTCTCCACGCGCGGCGCAGCCGGCGAGCGCGGGGTCTATGTCGCTGGCGCGATCGAGCAGTTGGACCGCCGCGTGGACTCCATTCAAGCCACACGCGGCTGGATGAACCTTCAGGGTTTGGCCGCGCCTGAGCGTCTGCGGGCGCAGCAGCGCGCCGGGGAGCGCATGCGCAGTAATTTCAGCGCCAAGGCGCAGTGGCGGACCGAGTCCGGTACGCAACTGGAAGCGAGCGCGCTTTACGCACGAGACGACCGTGATGAGGCGCGCTCCCGCCTGGAAGCCCGTTTCAATGATGCGGCTCTGGTCACGCGAGAGGCGGACGAGCGCGGCCTCACCTCAGCCGCGCAATTTGATCAGGCTCTAACCGATCTAAGGGAGTTCCGCCGCGATACGATTATTGAGACCTACGGGGGAGGGCTCGAGGCGCGATTGAGCGGACCGGGAGACGCGACGGCCCGGTTCTATGCAGGCGGTCAGTCCTCTGAGGAGCGTTGGCGGGAACATGTCGTGCGCCTGGCCCTGGAAACGCCTGCACAGGCTGGATTTCGCCTGGCTGGCGATGGTGAGCCCATCTCTTTGTTCGCAGATATTTCGAGCGCTGATCCCGGCGAGTTGCAGGTGACGGATCTCGAGTTTCGCCGCCGCATTCTGACGCTGCAGGAGGCCCAGGCGGGCATAGACGCGGACGGCAGTCTGGATCGTGAATTTTTCACGCATTGGCGCAGCGGGACCCGGATCGCCGGTGCTCGATACCAGCGCCGCCAAGGCGCGCTGGATGCGGATTTTATCGGCTTAAGCTTGCTCGACGCGCCTGACCCATTGGTCGCGGCGTCCGATTTCGCACCCGATAGCGCCTATGCCGGTGTGACCGGTTGGCCAGGCGCAGACCCTGTCAGCTTCTACAGTGCTTACGCGACGCAAGCGACCTTTGAGTTCGACGATGAGAATACCTGGACAATCGAAGAGGGAAGCGTCGCCGTCTATGGCCTTCTTGAGTTCGCTGCACCAAAAGTTGCAGGTTGGAGTCTGGAAGGCGATGCAGGACTTCGCCTCGTCCATACGCGGTATAGGGGCCGCGGCAGGCTAAACATTCAAGTTACGGAGACCGAAACCGAATATCGCATTGATGACCGACCGGCCGAGCGTAACGCCTATACACAAGCCTTGCCTTCCTTACGGCTGCGTGCGGACCGGGACGACGGCTGGGTCGTACGGGCGGCTGTCGGTCGCGGTCTGTCGCGGCCAACGCTTTCACAAATCCAGCCCGGCGTAGAAGTGAATACTGAAGACGGCGATATCGTCCGGGGGCGCCCTGACCTGCAACCCTTTGGCGCCTGGAGCTATGATCTAACGCTGGAGCACTATTTCGGGACGTCCGGCGTGATCTCGATCGGTCTGTTTCACAAGGATGCGGACAGCTTCGTGGTCCCGACGAGAACCCAGGAGGTCGTGGCCTTTCCCGAGATTGGCTTGAGCGAGGCCGTCTATCAGGTGGAGAGCTGGCGCAATGGCGGCGCAGCGCAGATTTCCGGCGTTGAATGGGTTTTTCAAACTCCGCTCGATACCATCTGGCGGCCCTTGTCCGGCTTTGGTGTTTACGCCAACGCGACCTTTACCGATTCGGAATTCTCCGACGATAACGGCCGGGCTTACACCTTCCCCGGCGCCTCCCGGCAAAGCTGGAATCTCGCTCTTTGGTACGAACGCGCCGGCTTTTCCACCCGATTGGCCTGGGCGTCGCGTTCGCGATTCCTTTTGGAAAGGCCTGACCGGGCCGGATTAAACGCCAGCTACGGCGCCGGCGCAGGGCGGCTGGATTTGGCGGTGCGCCACCGCTTCGAATCCGGGCTCCAGCTTTCGCTCGACGCCTTTAATCTCAACGGTGTTGACGAAGTCAGTTATTGGGACGAGCCCGGCCGCTTGCAGGCGGTTTACCTGGAAGACCGCACCGTGACGGTCGGGCTGGGTTGGCGATTTTAACGCCTTGAGGTGAAAATCAATGTCCGGTTTTCACCATCTCGCGCATCTTCCAAGGGTGAAAACAGCCGGTTGGCGAGGTGGCAGTGACGGATGACGCGCGCCATGGGGCGCCGGGCGGTTCCGCCGCGGCGATTGATCGCGAGGCCTTGCTGCGCTTTGTCGCCCGAAGAACCGGCGATTGGGCGCTGGCCGAAGATGTGGTGCAGGATACGGTCGTGAAGATGATCGAATACGCAGAGCGCGCAGTGATTGCAGACCCGGGGGCTCTGGCCTTCCGCGTCGCCGAAAACCTTGTGCGGGACCATTTCCGTGGCCCGCGCAACAAGCCTTATGTTCTGTTGAATGATGACCTGCGCGATACAACCCCCGGCGCCGAGACCCAGCTTATGGATCGCCAGCGTCTTGCTCTGGTGGAGCGCGTCATCGCGGACATGCCCGCCAAACGCCGCGAGGTGCTGACCCGCCGCCGTATTCATAATGAGAGCCTGGAGCAGATCGCAGAGGCTATGAATCTGAGCCCGGCGGCGGTGGAGAAGAATCTCGTACGCGCCCTGGCTCAGTTGCGCAGCGAGGTGGAGGCTGAGCTTGTCCGCGCCAGTCGGGAGCGTAGCGCGTCATGAAGCCAACCCTGATCAACACGGCGCTCGACATCCAAACGCAAGCTGCGCACATCGCGCTGGCTGGTCTGAAGGGGTTCGGCCCTGAGGAGGCGGAGGCTGTTCAGGTCTGGTTGGATGAGGATCCGCGTCATCGCCTTGAGCTTGAATTGGCTGAAGACCTGCTCCTGGGACCGGAGCTTGAAGCGGCCCTTCGGTCGGCTCCCGCAGGGGTGTCTGCGGACAAAGGCCCGCTGATGGCGGGGATGTGGGAGAGCCTTCGAAACAGGCTCTTCGGTGGACCAGGGCTGGCTGTGGCGGGATCCTTGTTGGCGGTGGTGATCGCGGCATGGCTCGCGCCGGTCTTCCTCACCGACCGGGCTGTCGCGCCCCGTCTGGAAACGCAGGTCCATATCGCAGGAACCGGCGCGCCTCAATCGATCACGCTTGCTGATGGCGGGGCGATACATCTTAACGCTGCAAGCCAGGTTCGCGTGACCTATGGACCAGACACGCGCCGGGTGCAGCTGGTCCAAGGCGAAGCGCTGTTTGAAGTCTTCAGCGATCCGGAACGATCTTTCACGGTTGAGGCAGGCGAAACGACGTTCACGGTGCTCGGTACGGTTTTCAATGTCGATCGGCGCGGACGCACGGTGGAACTCAGCGTGTTCGAGGGCGAAGTGGCCGGTCCGTCCGACCGATATGGCGCGGGCGAGGGCGCGCGGTATGGGGGCGATACTGCGGTCGCCTTCTCCTTCGATCCCAGTGAGGCGGCTGACTGGAGGCGGGGCTGGCTGGAGGCCCGAGGCCTGCCCCTGGGAGAGGTCATGGAGGAATTGCAGCGCTATAGCGAGCGCACGATTTTGCTGGAGCCCGGCCTTGAAGCTCGGTCCGTGGCGGGCCGCTTCCAGCTTGAGGATGCAGAAACGGCATTGCTCCGGCTGGCCGAGACGCAAGGCCTGATGGTCGATGAAAGCGCCAGCGCGCTTTATGTGCGCGCGCCTTAATCCTGAGGCCTTAAAACCTAAACAAAACTTTTACAAAAATTCCTGTCCGGTTCGCCCGTCCTGATCCGTCGACCGCCGAACGCGCCACGTGGCGCTTGGTCGAAAACGGGGGACCTGGACCGATGAGACATTTCCTGAAAAGCACAATCGCGCTGAGCGCCTTCACCGCCGCTCTGGCGGCTCCGGCCTTTGGTCAGGACGCGAATGAGCGTGAAGACGAAGCCGTCGCGCAAGAACAAGCCGCTGCAACGACCGATGTGATCACGGTCCGCGGTTTCCGCTCGTCTTTCGCGGACAGCCTGACCCAGAAGCGTGACGCCAATCAGGTGATTGACACCATCACGGCAGAAGAAATCGGTCAGTTCCCTGACCAGAATATCGCCGAAGCGATCCAGCGTATTTCCGGCGTGTCGATCACCCGCACCAATGGCGAGGGTGAAGCGGTCACCATTCGCGGCCTTTCGCCGACCTTTACCCGTGTGGAAGTCGATGGCCGGACCACCACCGTGACCTCCGACAGCGCCAACCCGGAACGCCAGAGCGTGCTCAACGTCTTCGCGTCCGACCTTTACAACTCCATTGAAGTCATCAAATCGCCAACCGCCGCTGACGTCGAGGGCGGTATTGGCGGCATTGTGCGTCTGAACACGCCGGAACCCTTAGACGTCGGCGAGCTGCGCTGGGGTCTGGATGCGTCCATCACCGATGCGGATCTACGCGATGAGACCGAGCCGGCGATCACCGGCTTCTATACCAACGCCACCCCCGATGGCCGTTTCGGTTTCCTGATCTCGGGCACTTATGAGGATCTCGATCGCCGCATCGACAAGATCCAGAACAATGATGACTGGCGTCAGGTCGACGCCGGCTTTCTGGCCGACTCCAGCGACCCGGCGCTGACCCCGCTGATCGGTGGATGGTTCCCCGGCCGCAATCGCATTGAACAGCGCGTGGGTGAGCGCCAACGCCTGAACCTGAACGCCAAGTTCCAGTTCCAGGCGAGCCCGGAACTGCTTCTGTCCCTGGATGGTCTCTACACCACCGATGAACGTGAAGAAGATCGCTCCCGCGCCCAGATTCAATGGCGCCGGGGTCAGCTGGAGAGCGGTGTTCTGGATGCTTCAACCGGGACGATTACTGAAGCGACCTTCACGCGACACCGCACCGAATTTCGCGACTTCACCCGCATCGCTGATATCACCACTTACGGCATTACCGGCGCCGCCGAATGGACGCCGGGCCTGTGGTCGATTGATGCGGAGGTTTCCACCTTCTCCTCGGAAGAGGATTTCGATGAATGGCGTGTCGACCACCGTACCAACCGTGACGGTCTGGGCGGCTACTCGTTGGCCAACGACCCCCGCTACCCGTCCATCTTCACCGAAGCGGCAGGCTTGGCGCCGGCTGACGTAGACGTCCGCAGCGCCAACTTCCAGCAGCGCATCATCACCCTGGAAGACACCGACTTCGAGCTGGACGCCGAGCGTGAATGGAACCACGGCATCTTCACCTCCTACCAGTTCGGCTTCCGCTGGGCGCAGGCTGAGTATGACCGCAAGCAAGGCTCCATCAATGGCCAGACTGGCGGTCTGACCTATGCCGATGGCAATAACGAGTTTGTTCTCGATGGCACATTTGGTCAGGGCTTTGGCGAAAACCTGCTGGCCATCTGGCCGATGATCGAGCCTCGCAGCTTTTATGAAGCCAACCCGCCGGCCGAAGCCTTTACGTTCAATGACGAGAACTTGTGGACCATCGAAGAAGCCACCACCGCTGCGTACGGCATGGTCAATTTCGACACCGCGAACACCCAGGGCTGGAATATGCGCGGCAATCTCGGTGTGCGTGTGGTGCAGACCAACTATACAGGTCAGGGCCGCATCGACATCGATACCGCGAGCGATGAGTTCCTAATCGACGATGCGGCCGCTCTGGAACGCGACTACACCGACACGCTTCCCGCGTTCAACTTCGTGATCTCCAAAGGTGAAGATGCACCCTTCCAGATCCGCGGCGCCGTCACCCGTGCGCTGACACGCCCGACGATCAACGAGATCAACCCTGGTGAAGACGTCATCGTTCCCGACCAGGAAATCATCCGCGGCAATCCCGAGCTCGAGCCGTTCCGCGCCTGGCAGTATGACCTGGGCATCGAGTATTATTTCGGTGAGACCGGCGAAGGCCTGTTCTCTGTGGCGGCTTTCTACAAAGACGTAGAAAACTTCATTGTCGCAGACACGTTTGAGGAAACCCGCGACTTCTCAAGCGTCGGCGTACCCTCGCAGGTCTATGACGTCGAAACCTTCCGCAATGGCGGTGAAGCGAGCATCTCCGGCGTGGAAGTCAGCTTCCAAACGCCCTTCTCCTTCCTGCCTGAACCGTTCAATGATTTCGGTGTATTCGCTAACTACACCTATACCGACTCTGAATTCACCGATGCATTCGGCAACAGCTTCACCTTCCCCGGCGCGTCTGAGACCACCTATAACCTGGTCGGCTATTATGAGCGGGGCGGTTTTTCCTCGCGACTGGCTTACAACTATCGTGACGATTACCTGATCGTGCCGTCCTCTGCTCAGGATGGATCGAACGCTGAGTTCGGCGAAGAACAGGGCCGTCTCGATTTCGCTGCGCGCTATCGCTTCGAGAACGGAGTACGCGTCTCCTTCGATGTTCTGAACATCACCGAGGAGCAGCAGTACCGTTATTACGATGATGTGAGCCGTCTCGAAGACCTCGAGTTCGAAGGCCGCATCTATTCCTTCAGCATCGGCTTCATTTACTGAGCCGATCTGCCCGAGCGCCGGCTGCGCCCCTTACGCGGCCGGCGCTCTCTTAACTCCGATTCCTAATGGAGACGCATATGAGCACGACCCGCATCCTGGTTCTGGCGATCGCCAGCGTCTCTTTGCTCACCGGCTTTCATCCCAACCATGCCGCAGAAGAGGTTCCGCCCTGGCAGGAGGCCACCGGCTGGCCGGACCGGATCATCACCACCTTCAATGGTGATCCAGCCACGCGCCTCGCCGTGACGTGGCGCACGGACGCCAGCGTGGGCGACACCATTGCTCAGATCGTTGAAGCCACGCCCGATGCGCGGTTTGAGCTCAACGCACGGTCCGAGCGCGCGCGTACTCAGATCCTTGATCTGGAAGTGATGGACACAGATGCGGGTCTGCGTCATTCGCCCTTCAATATCGGTCTTGGGCGCACGGCCTATCACTCTGTAACCTTTGCCGATCTTGAGCCGGACACGCTCTATGCATGGCGCGTCCAAGGTGAATTCGGCAGATGGAGCGAGTGGTTCCAGACCCGCACGGCTGCGCGTACCGGGCCGATCCGCTTTGTCTATTTCGGCGACGCCCAGAACGGGATTTACTCCCACTGGTCGCGCGTCATTCGCATGGCGCATGAACATGCCCCGGACGCGGATTTCTTCCTGCACGCGGGCGATCTGGTCGATAAGGGCGATAGCGACGAAAACTGGGCCGAGTGGTTCCACGCCGGCGGCTTCATCCACGCCCGCATTCCGTCGATCCCGGTGCCCGGCAACCACGAGAATGTGCCGGTCTGGCCGGAAGACCCTGACGCCGCTTTCAATCGCGATACAGCAGTGGGCGAGAGGGTGCGCGTCCGCTCACCGATCTGGCGCATGCAATTCACGCTGCCGCGCGAAGAGGGGCTGCCGGATCGCCTGCACGAAGACGCCTACATTGTGGAGTATTCTGACGATCTCCACATCTTCGTGGTGGACTCCGCCGAGTTCGAGTATCGCGAACAGGCGCGCTGGCTGGACCGGGCGCTGAGCGCGTCTGAGGCGCGCTGGAAAATCGTCACGATGCACCATCCCTATTTTACCCCGCCCGAATTTGACCGGAATGCGCGCGACGGCGAGCGCCGGCGCGCGCTCGCGCCTGTTATCGCCCGCCATGGCGTCGACATGGTGCTCACCGGACATATCCACCATTACAACCGCGCCACCCTGGCTATAGACGACAGACGCGCCTCTCGGGCTGTCCAGGGTGAGAACGCTCGGGCGGTGGATACCGTCTTTGTGATCTCATCCTCGGGAGCCAAGATGAGCCCTCTTTATGAAGGCCAGGATGTGGATCGCTTCATCGGCGATGGTGAAGCGGATCTGGGTGATCTCAGCCTCGACCGTGTGGCCGGCAACACTCCCCTCTTTCAGGTGATCGAGATTGATGGCGACCGCCTGACCTATGAAGCGCGCATGGCGACCGGCGAGCTCTATGACAGCTTCACCCTGGAGCGTCAGGCGGACGGCGTGAAGGTGCTGAGCGAGGGTGAGGCCGCCTTTGGTGAAACGCGGCTATTTTCCAACACCGGACCGTATCGCGACTGGTGGGATCTGCGCTAGGCGCTCAAACTGTCCGGGAGTTCGAGATGATGCTTCGATCCATCGCCGCCGCCCTTTGTGCAGCGCCTCTGCTGATTGCAACCGCAGGAGCCCATCCGGGCCACGATCACGCGGCCCCGTGGGATCAGGCCAGCCGCTGGCCGGACCGCATCGTGGTGACGCCGGGCGAAGACCCCTCCACCAGCTTCTCAGTCACCTGGCGCACGGACGCGACGGTGGACGAGGCGGTCATCCAGTTCACCAAGGCCAATGCAGACGCGGCTTTCGACTATGGCTCCATGATCGACAATGCCCGGGTCGAACGGGTCGACCTGGAAGGGGTGCGCACGCCTTATGGCCAGACCATCGCCCCTAATCATGGTCGCGGCATGGTGCACTCCTTCTCGCGCACGTTTGCCGACCTCGAGCCGTCGACAACCTACGCCTACCGGGTGCGGGGCGCGCGCGGGCATTGGAGCGAATGGTTCCACACGCGCACGGCGCCCGCTACGGGCCCGCTGGACTTTCTCTATTTCGGCGACGCCCAGCGCGGGGTGCATTCCCATTGGAGCCGCATGATCCGGCAGGGGGTGCTCACAGCGCCTGAGGCGGACTTCATCCTGCACGCGGGTGATCTGATCAATCGCGGTCACCGCGATACCGAATGGGCGGAATGGTTTGACGCCGGTGACTTCATCCACGCCATGTTTCCGACCATCCCGGTTGCGGGCAATCACGAGCATATCTCCACCGGTCCTGAAGGATCGCGCGGCGGGCAGTCGGAATTGACCGAACTCTGGCGGCCGCATTTCACTCTGCCGGTGGAAGAGGAACTGCCGGATGCCTTGCACGAAGCGACCTATGACATCCGCTACCCCAGCGGCCTTCATGTCTTTGTCCTCGACAGCTCCCACGTCGACTGGGAGGTCCAGATGGACTGGCTGGTGGAGACGAGCCGAGCCTCGGACGCGACATGGAAGATCGTGGCGCTGCACCATTCTCCTTTCCGTCCCGGCATTGCCGGTCGCGCGTATCATGAACGCCGCCAGCAGCTTTTCCTTCGCGCGGCGCGCCGGGCGGGTATCGACATGGTGCTGGCCGGTCACAACCACTCTTATTCACGGTCCAGCTATGGCCGGGATGCGGGGCCCGGGCTTCAGGACAATGGCGCGCGCCTAATCCTGGGCGACCCCCGTGAAGTGGAGATGGCGGTGGTGATTTCAGCGTCCGGCGGCATGAGCGGCCGGCTGGATGCGGAGCGCTTTGCACGCGGCAACGCCGATTTCGGTGATGATCTGGCGCTGGAGCGCTGGGGCCATAACACGCCGACCTATCAGCATGTCGAGATTGACGGTCCGGAACTTCGCTACACAGCCTACACCGCATTGGGCGACGCTTATGACGCCTTCACGCTGGAGCAGATTGACGGACGCTTAGTGCTCACCAACGGCGAGGCGGCCTTCGGTGATCCGCGCAGTTACGACAATACCGGTCCGCGCGTCGATCATGACTGGCTGCGCTGACGGCTGTTGCCGGTTTGCTCCTGTGACTTGCGCCAAGTTGCTCCTTTTTAGCGACGGTCTCGGAACTGACGTGTCGTCCGACCCCACCCGTTTTGCGCCGCTGGGGCGCGTGCATCCGGCTTAGGCGCTCTGGATGTCGCCCACTTCCAGAATGGGCGACGCGTCGATGTCTTCAGCGTCCATCAGTTCAGCGATGCGCTGGACCGAAGCGATGAGCATGTGTTGCTCCCAGGGTTCCAGATCCCCGAAGGCGCGGATGAAGCCGGCTTGCAGCAGCTCCGGCGCGGTCTCCGCCTTTTCGCGCCCCTCGGCGGTCAACCCGACCAGCACCACGCGACGGTCGGCGTCGCTCTTGCGCCGGCGGACCAGGCCCGCGCGTTCCAGGCGTTCCAGGATTGAGGTGACCGTGGCCTGGCTGAGCGACACCGCGCGTGCGATCGTCCCGGACGACAGCTCGCCTTCGCGCCGCAGCACTTGAATGAGCACGAGCTGAGGGGCGGTCAGGCCGGACTGCTTGACCAGGCGTTTCGACTGGATGTCGATGGCGCGCGTGATGCGCCTGAGCGCGATGAGGATGGCGTCGTGATCAGTCATGGCAGCGAATCTCCGCACCTGATCCTATCGCGGCTCTCACCCGCTGGAAGTGGGAATTTCCACCGGCGCACAGGGTTTCGGGCAAAGCGATTTGAGCCTCACCGCAAGGGAAATTGATTTCAACTGATATCATTTTTGGATGTTGCATATCTGTGACATAGGCCGAAAAATATAATAAAAACAGAATATAAGATGATTTTCAGGAAGGGTTGCGCGTTAGGCGCATCCATAAAACCCATTTCAGATCAAAGCAAATCTGGCCAAGTGGGGGTTGATCGAATAGACGAAGCCCAAGTTTCACAAAACGGAGATGCTTGCGCTTATGTCCTTCAAGCAGAACGCCCTCGCCACCACGATGATGTCCGCCATCGCCTTTGCCGCCTCCGCCAGCGGCGCGAGCGCGCAGGTTGAACGCATCGTGGTGACCGCCACAAAGACCGAACAGGACGCCCAGAGCATCCCGGTGGCGGTCTCCGCGCTGGGCGCGGGCGATCTTGAAGAGCTCGATGTTGACGTGTTTACCGATTATCTCGTGCAACTGCCCGGCGTGACCGCCGGCGGCAGCGGGCCGGGTCAGAACACGATCTATATCCGCGGCGTGGCCTCCACGACGCCGAACCTCACCACAGCCGGCGTGGCCGGCCTGGCCCCGAACGTCGCCTTCTATCTGGACGAACAGCCGCTGGCTCAGCCGGGGCGCAATCTGGATGTCTACGCGGTCGATCTTGAGCGCGTGGAGGTTCTGCCGGGGCCGCAGGGCACGCTGTTCGGCGCCTCCTCCCAGGCCGGTACGGTGCGGATGATCACCAACAAGCCGCTTCTGGGCGAGTACGAAGCCTACGCCAATTTCGGTCTGGCCTTCACCGAGGGTGGTGAAGAGAGCTATTCGGCCGAAGCGGTTGTGAACCTGCCGGTGAGCGAGCAGTTTGCGCTGCGCGGCGTCGTCTTCTTCGACCGTCAGGGCGGTTATATCGACAACGTGCCGGGCACGGTGAACACGTCCCGGTCGGCGCGTTTCCGCTCGCCGGGCACGGTGCGCGCCAACGGCGTGCCGGTCTCCGCGCGCCGCGGCGGCTTCCAGTCCAATGGCGATCTGTCCAACGTAATCTTCGAGAACGCGGACAACGCCCCGCTGGTCGAGGATGATTTCAACGACACCCGTTATCAGGGCTACCGTCTGAGCGGACGTTACGAGTTCAACGATGACTGGCGCGCGACCGTTTCGGTCATGCAGCAGGGCCTCGATACTGACGGCGTGTTCTTCCAGGACCCCGATCTCGGCGACTATGAAGTTCAGCGCTACCAGCCCGACAAGCTGACTGACGAGTTCACCAACGTCTCCTGGACGCTGGAGGGCCGCCTGGCGATGCTCGATGTGGTCTACACCGGCGCTTACACCGACCGCGAAAGCGATCAGGTGGTCGACTACACCGAATACATGTTCGTGGGTCAGTACTTCCCGTACTATACCTGTGAAGGATCAGTGACTTATCCGGGCGACGGTCCGGACGGCATCGCCAATAGCGGCGACGAGCCGATCAGCGGTGCGTGCTTCACGCCAGCCTCGATCGTGGATTCCAACACCACCACCGAGGTGGAGAGCCACGAATTCCGCTTCAATACGCCTCAGGATGAGCGCTGGCGCGTGACTGCGGGCGTGTTCTACTCCTCCACCACGGTGCAGGAGCGCAATGACTTCACCTATTGGGGCTCCGAACAGGCCGACCCGTTCGGCCCGTTTGCACCGAACTTCCCCTTCACGACCGGCTATATCTCCGATCCGGGGCCTTTCCCGGCGGGCGTGATCTTCCGCAATGACGTGCAGCGCACCGATGAGCAGCTGGGCCTGTTCGGCGAGGCGACCTACGATCTGGTTCCCGACCGCTTCGCCGTCACCTTCGGCGCGCGCTATTACGATATCGAGGTCGATCTTGCCGGCAGCGCGAACGCCTCCTTCTGTAATTCAGGCGGCGCGGACGCCAATGCCTTCGGCACCGATATCTCCGATCTCTATAATGGGGACGGCGAGTTTACCTTCCGCGGAACCTGCAATACCGCGCGCCACATCACCTATAACGACACCCAATCCATCGCGGACATCCTGGCGATTGATCCGGCGCTGTCCCAGGTTCAGGCTGAAGCCATCTTCAACGCGACCCGCGCGCCTGACGTCGCGGCGACTGATGGCATGATCTACAAGCTGACCGCCACCTGGACGCCAACCGATCTGATGCTCTTCTACGCGACGTATTCGGAAGGCTTTCGTCCGGGTCTGTTGAACCGTCCGGGCGGTGCGCCGGGACCGGCCGGCTACACCGTGCCCTTCGTTCTGGAGACCGACGAGGTCACCAATTACGAGCTCGGCTGGAAGATGGATCTCGCAGGCGGCGATATCCGCTTCAACGGCGCGGCCTTCTTTGTAGACATCGAGAATCTTCAGACCACGATCTTCGATCCGAGCATCGTGAATCTGTTCTTCTCCGATAATGCGGCGAACGCGGAAATCCGCGGTATTGAGGGCGATCTGACCTGGGCGCCGGCGGACATTCCAGGCCTGACGGTGGCGGGCGCCTTCTCCATCCTCGACACCGAGATCACCGAGGTCCTCACCCCGACGGACGATGTTGTCGCTGGGGCCGAGCTCGCCTTTGCGCCGAGCCTGCAGCTGAACGCCCGCGCGCGTTACGAGTGGGACGCATTCGGCGACATGACCGCTCACGCTCAAGGCCAGCTGGTCTATTCCGACAACAGCCGTTCCGACATCATCGAGATCAACTCTGCTGAGGTTGACGGTTACGCCACGCTTGGGCTGCGGACCGGTCTGACGAGCGATCGCTACAGTGTGGAGCTCTACGTGGACAATGTGACCGACGAGGTGGTGGAGCTGTCCAACACCTTCATCAATGATGTCGAACGCGTCACGGTGGGCCGTCCGCGCACCTGGGGCATCCGGGTCGGCGTCACATACTAGGGCCGGCTTGATCGGAACGGAGCGGCGCCATGGGCCGGTCCGGTTCGAACCAGCGCGTTATCGCAGCGCCCCGCCTGAAGAGGCGGGGCGTTTCGCGCAGCGGAGGTGAGGCGTGAGGCAGGCCGAAGACGGGTCAGACGTGCTCAAGCAGGCGCAACGGCTGATGTATGATGGCGCCTTTCAGGACGCCGTGGCGCGGCTTGAGCCGGTCCTCGCCGCTGAGCCTGATCATGTCGATGCGCTCTACATGACGGCGGTCAGCCAGCGCTATCTGGGCCGCCATGATGCGGCGCTGGAAACGCTGGAGCGGCTGAAAGCCGCCGCGCCTGAGTTCGGACGCGGGCTGCAGGAAGAAGGCCATGTCCATCGTGATCGCGGCGAGATCGGCCTGGCGCTCGCGGCGTATCAGGCCGCAGTGCGCGCCAACCCGGCCCTGCCGGCGGCCTGGAGCAGCCAGGCCGATATGCTGGACCGTCTGAACCGGTCCGGCGAGGCGGCTCAGGCCCGCGCTCAGGCGGATCGGCTGAAACGCCTGCCCAAAGCGCTGCAGGCGGCGAACCACCATCTCTACGAAAATCGGCTTTTGAAGGCTGAAGACATCGTACGCGCGCATTTGCAGGCCCATCCGCGTGATGTGGACGCGATGCGCATCCTCGCCGAGATCGGCAACCGGCTCGGCGTGCTGGATGACGCTGAGTTTCTTCTGGAAAGCGCTGTCGCCTTCGCGCCCGACGATGCGGCGTTGCGGATCGATTATATTCGCATCCTGCGCAAACGGCAGAAATACGATGCGGCGCTGAAGCAGGCCGAAGCGCTGCATGCGCGCGATCCGGACAATCCGGTCTTCACCTCACAGCTCGCCATCGAGCGCATGCAGACCGCCGACTATGAAGGCGCTCTGGCGCTGTTCGACGCCGTGCTTGAGGCGGCGCCGGGCGATCCGGCCACGCTTACCTCTCGCGGACATGCGCTGAAGACCTGGGGCAAATCCGACGAGTCGGTTCTGTCCTATCAGTCCGCCTGCCGCGCCGCGCCGGCCCATGGCGATGCCTGGTATGCGCTGGCCAATCTGAAAACCTATCGCTTTTCCGAAGACGAGCTTGCGGCGATGCGTGCGGCTGAGGCTGCGCCCGGACAGACGCTTCAGAACCGCATCAATCTGTGCTTCGCGCTCGCCAAGGCGCACGAGGATGCGGGCGGCTACGCTGAAGCCTTCGCCCAATATGAGCGCGGCAATGCGCTGAAAAAGCGCCAGACCCGCTATACGTCCGAGCAGATGGAGGCCGAGCTCGCCACCCAGCGCGAGTTCTGCACGCCGGAACTGTTCCAGACCCAAGCCGGCAAGGGCGATCGGTCTCCGGACCCGATCTTCATCGTCGGACTGCCGCGGGCCGGCTCGACGCTTCTGGAGCAGATCCTGGCTTCGCACAGCCAGGTGGACGGCACGCTGGAACTGCCCAACATCATCGCCATCAGCCAGCATCTGCGCGGCCGCGACAGGCTGTCGGACCGCACCCGCTATCCGCGCGTGCTGCAGGAGCTGGAGGCGGACACGCTCGCTGAACTGGGCCGGCGTTATCTTGAAGAGACCGCCATTCACCGCAAGGGCGCGCCGTTCTTCACGGACAAGATGCCGAACAATTTCCGGCATATCGGCCTGATCAAGCTGATCCTGCCGAATGCGAAAATCATTGATGCGCGCCGCGATCCGATGGGCTGCTGCTTTTCCGGCTTCAAGCAGCTTTTTGCCGAGGGTCAGGAATTCACCTACGGGCTGGACGAGATCGGTCGCTACTATCGCGGCTATGTGGAGCTGATGGACCACTGGGACGCGGTCCTGCCCGGCGCCGTGCTGCGCGTTATCTACGAAGACGTGGTCGACGAAACCGAAAACCAGGTGCGCCGCATTCTCGAGTATTGCGGCCTGCCGTTCGAGCCGGCCTGCGTGGAATTCCACAAGACAGAGCGCGAGGTCCGCACCGCCAGCTCTGAACAGGTTCGTCAGCCGATCAACACGAAGGGACTGGCGGCGTGGAAGCCGTTCGAGCCCTGGCTGGATCCGCTGAAAACCGCTCTCGGTCCGGTGCTGACCGATTATCGAAGGGATGGGCGCTGATGCCAGGCCGTGAATACAAGACCGACCACAAGACCGGCGAAAACAATGTCTCCGTCTTCGGGCTGGACGTGCACAACCCCGTCTTCTTCGTCGCCGCCGTGCTGCTGATCGGCTTCATCGGCGGCACGCTGGCGGCGCCGGAAGCGGCCAGCGCCATCCTGTTTGCAGCCCGCAACTGGGTTCTGAACACGTTCGACTGGCTGTTTGTCTCGACGGTCAATCTGGTGTTCGTCTTCTGCCTCTTCGTGATGCTCTCGCCGATGGGCCGGCTGCGCATTGGCGGTCGGGAGGCGAAGCCCGACTTCTCGATCAAGTCGTGGCTCGCCATGCTGTTTTCCGCCGGGATCGGCATTGGCTTGATGTTCTGGGGCGCGGCCGAGCCTCTGGCTTACTACACCGGCTGGTCCGGCACGCCGCTGGGTGTGGCGCCGGGCACCGAGGCCGCGCGCGACCTGGCCTTGAGCGCGACCATCTTCCACTGGGGGTTGAACGCCTGGTCGGTCTATGCGGTGATCGGTCTGGCGCTGGCCTATTTCGCCTTCTCAAAAGGATTGCCGCTGACGGTGCGGTCGGCCTTCTACCCGCTCCTGGGCGAGCGGGTCTGGGGCTGGCCGGGCCATGTGATCGACCTTCTGGCCGTGATCGCGACCCTGTTCGGCCTGGCGACCTCGCTCGGTCTCGGCGCGCAGCAGATCTCCAGCGGGCTTGACGATCTGTTCGGCATTCAGGCCGGCGTCGGGCTGCAGATCGCCATCATCGCCTTCGTCACCTCCATCGCCATCATTTCGGTCGTGCGCGGCCTGGATGGCGGGGTGAAGGTGCTCTCCAACATCAACATGATCGTCGCGGCCGGCTTCCTGGTGTTCGTCCTGATCGCCGGACCGACCCTGGCCATCCTGACCGGCATGGCCGAGAACACCGTCAACTACGTTCAGGACTTCCTGCCCCTGTCGAACTGGGTCGGGCGAGAGGACACGGGCTGGTTCCACGGGTGGACGGTATTCTACTGGGCCTGGTGGATCAGCTGGTCGCCCTTCGTGGGCATGTTCATCGCGCGCATCTCCAAGGGCCGCACCGTGCGCGAGTTTCTGTTCGCGGTGATCTTCGTGCCGCTTGTGGTGACCGTGGTCTGGTTTTCCACCTTCGGCGAGATCGCTCTGCTTCAGAACGAAAGCGGCGTTGGCGCTCTGGCGAACGGCGTGGATGAGGCTTCGCTGGTGCTGTTCCAGATGCTGGAGCATTTCCCGTTCGCCGCCATCGCCTCCTTCGTAGCGATCGTGCTGGTGCTGATCTTCTTCGTCACCTCATCGGATTCCGGGTCGCTCGTCGTGGACAGCATCACCGCCGGCGGCAAGATGCACGCCCCGGTCCCGCAGCGCGTTTTCTGGGCGACTGTGGAGGGCCTCATCGCCACCGTCCTGCTGTATGGCGGAGGGGCCCAGGCGCTGCAGGCGCTTCAGGCCGGCGCCATATCCGCCGGCCTTCCCTTCACCTTCATCCTGCTGGCCTGCTGCATCAGCGTGTGGAAAGGTCTGGCCGAGGATTCCCGCGCGCTCAGAGTGCTGGAGGCGAAGGGGCGTTAGGCGACCAGGCCTTCCCGACGCAAACAAACGGCCCCGGCGAAGCGCTCGCCGGGGCCGTTTCATTTCGGCACTGAGGCTTCAGGCCTACCCCTCAGCCTCGATGAAGCCGCGATTGCGCAGGAGCGGCTCCACATTCGGTTCGCGGCCCCGGAAGCCGACATAGGCGTCCATGGCCGGTTGTGAATTGCCGGCGGCGAAGACGCTGTCGAGCAGTTTCTGAGCCAGCTCCGGATCGAAGATGTCGCCGGCCTCTTCGAAGGCGGCGAAGCCGTCATTGTCCAGCACGCCAGCCCACAGATAGCTGTAATAGCCCGCTGAATAGCCCTCGCCTGCGAAGGTGTGCAGGAAGTGCGTGGAGCGGTGGCGCATCGGGATGTCTTCCAGATTCTCCCGCGCGCCGAGCACCTCCTGTTCAAATTCGCGAATATTGATGGCGGTGGGGTCTTCAGCCAGGTGATAGGCCATGTCCACGAAGCCGGAATTCAGGAACTCGACCGTGGCGAAGCCCTGGTTGAAGGTGCGGGCGGAAAGCACGCGCTCCAGAAGTTCCGGCGGCATCGGCTCGCCGGTTTCATGATGCAGAGCGAAGCGCTCCAGCACTTCCGGCTGTGACAGCCAGTGCTCATAGATCTGCGCCGGGAACTCCACGAAGTCGCGATCCACCGCCGTGCCGGCCAGGGACGGGAAGTCGGTGGAGGACAGAAGTCCGTGCAGGCCGTGGCCGAACTCGTGGAAGAGCGTCACCGCATCGGTATAGGAGATGAGCGCAGGCTCGCCCTCGGCCGGTTTGTTGTAATTGCAGTTATTGATGATGATCGGGATATCGCCGTTCACGCCGTTCTGCGGGCGGAAGCTCGACATCCAGGCGCCGCCGCGCTTGCCGGGCCGTGCAAAATAGTCGCCAAAGAACAGACCCAGCGTCTCTCCGTTCGCGTCGGTCATCTCCCAGACGCGCACGTCGGGATGGTAGACCGGCACATCGGTGCGCTCGGTGAAGCTGACGCCGAACAGGCGTTCAGCGACGTAGAACTGCGCCTCGATCATGTTGTCGAGCTGCAGATAGGCCTTCACCTCGCTCTCATCGAGATCGAAGCGTTCAGCGCGGACCTGCTCGGTATAGTAGCGCCAGTCCCACGGCTCCAGCTCGTGCTCGAGCCCGGCCGCGGTGATCCGCGCTTCGATGTCGAGCGCTTCTTCCAGGGCGCGCTCGCGGGCCGGCCACCAGACCTGCTCCATCAGGCTGATGGCGGCGTCCGGCGTTCCAGCCATCGTGCCGGCGGTGCGGTAGTGGGCGAAGGTCTCATAGCCCAGAAGGTTGGCCATCTCCCGGCGAAGACTGAGGATTTCGCGAATGGTGTCCTTGTTGTCGTTGGCGTTCTCATTATCGCCCCGCATCGTCCAGGCGCGCCAGGCGGTCTCGCGCTGCTCGCGATTGGGCGAGGTCTGCAGGAAGGGCTCCACGCTGGAGCGCGCAAGCGTGACGACATGCCCGTCCATATCGCGATCACCCGCCGCGCCGGCGGCGGCGGAGACGATGTAGGCCGGCAGATCGGCGATATCGTCCTGGGACAGCGGCAGAGTCCAGGCTTCACGGTCGGCCTGCTCATTCTGCGCAAAGCGGGTGTAGACGCCGGCCAGGGCGGCGCGGATTTCCGCGAAGCGTTCGCGGTCGGCGCCTTCCAGCTGAGCGCCGGCGCGCTCGAAGTTGTGATGCGTCACCTCCAGAAGGCGAGCCTCTTGTGCGGAAAGCTCCAGCGCGTCGCGGTTCTCCATCAGCGTATCGATACGGGCGAACAGATCAGCGTTCAGCGTGATGGAAGCGGTGTGGCCGGCGAGGCGGGGGTTCATCTCGCGCTGGATGGCCCGGATATCATCATTGGAAGCCGAGCTCGACAGATTGCCGAACACGCGCCAGATGCGCGACAGATCGGCGCCCGCATTCTCCATGGCCAGCAGGGTGTTCTCGAAGGTTGGCGCCGCCTCGTTTGACGCGATGGCGTCGATCTCTTCCAGATGGCTCGCCATCGCGGCTTCAAACGCCGGGATGAAGTGGGCCGGCTCGATCAGATCAAAGGGCGGGGTACCGAACGGCGTATCCCACTCCGCCATCAGAGGGTTATCGGCGAGATCGGCGCCGGCCGCATCAGCAGAGGCCTCAGCCTCGCCCGCCGGGGCGGCGGTCTCGTTGGACGTTTCGGATGCCGCGGGCGCTTCGGGCTCGGCGTCCGTTGCGCTGGGCGCGCTGCAGGCTGAAAGAATAAGTGCGGCGCTCGCGGCGCTGAGCAGCAGGTGCGATTTCATGACTCGCGTCTCCCCTGATTTTCCCGTCGGCGCGATTGTCCGGCCGTCAGGCGTTATCCTGTAACATTGTGGTTGGCGGCGAAGTTAGCCATGCCGCCGACAATCTCAACCCTGATCAGTATAGGGATATTTGCCTTTGGGTGAAGGCGATGGCGCTTTCGTGTTTATACTTTATTGCTCATTAGATGCGGTACTGAGTGCAGGCTTGCCATAACTCGCGTTTGACTGGAAAGTTGTGGATGTGACGTTAGTGAACGTGATCAGTCGGGCGGTAGCTTTGGGCATTGCGGCCTGCGCCATGATCGCCCTGGCCGGCCGCGCGTCTGCAGCCTGGGTTGAGGAGCGCGAATTGGCGGCGACTGACAGCGCGGTGACATTTGTCTGCGTCTGGACTGAAGCGCCCAAGCTCGTCTCGCTCAGCGCTGCGCCGGAGCAAGCCTGTCTCAGCGCCGCTCAAGACTTCGCGGAGCTGACCGGGCGTGCGACACGAACAGGGCGGGGCGCGGGGGGCGAAGATCATGCTGGCGATATTCAGGTCGAAATTCGGATGCGCCAGGCCGGCGAGTCCCTGCTCGCCGATCTGGTGCAAACAAGTCCCGGCGGAGAACGCGTTCTCGCCGGACCAGTTGAGACAATGATGATGGACGCGCCGCTGGACATCAGCGCAGCGCGTCAGCTGGGAAGCGGAATCGCCCGCGTCCTGGCGCAGGAGTTCGAGAACTGAGGCGTTGAACAGACGCACGCGCACGATCTAGCGGGAGGAAATTCCATGTGCACCCATTGCGATATGCTTGCGCGCGACGTTGCGCTGTTTCCGGTCTTTGAAGGCCTGCACGCAGGTGCGGTCTGGGAGAAGCCGAAAGAGAAAGAGCCGCTTACCGTCGATGTGTCAAAGCCGCTCGACGTGTTCAACGACGACGAGGTTCCTGCTGACACCTCCACCACCGTCGAACTGACGCTTGGCGGCAGCTATGAGGGTAGACTTGAAACCGTTGGCGACCGGGACTGGATCCGGATCGAGCTTGCCGCGTCGGCGGATGGCGAGGCGTACGAGTTCAGTCTGACCGGCTCGGGCGTCCCCCCGCTCTCCGACCCGCTTCTGCGCCTTTACGATGCGTCCGGAACGCTGGTCGCGACGAATGATGATGGCGGCGAAGGTCTGAACTCGCTCTTGCGCTTCATCGCTGATGCGCCGGGTACCTATTATCTGGAAGCTGCGGCGTGGGATGACAGCGTCGCAGGCGGTTACACGCTGAGCGCCACGACAGGGGCGTTCTTGCCCGCCAGCAATGACGATATCGCCGATTTTCTGATCAACGGCTACTGGGAATCCACAAACCGCTCGGCGCGGGCTTGGGACGTCAGCGATGACGGCACGATCACCGTTGATATTACCGGCTTGACCGCTGATGGCGCGAACCTGGCTCGTATCGCTCTGGACCTATGGTCGGAGATTACCGGCATTATGTTCACGGAAGTGCTCACCGGGGCGGACATTACGTTTGACGATGAAGCTGAGGGGGCGTTTGCAAGCACTTCAACGATCGGCGACCAGATCGTCAGCGTGGACGTCAACGTTTCGACCGACTGGCTGGATACCTATGGGACCGGTCTCTATTCCTACTCGCTGCAGACCTATATCCACGAGGTGGGGCATGCGCTCGGTCTGGGTCATAGCGGGCCTTATAACACCTCCGCCGATTTTCCCGGCGACGCCGCCTATCCCAACGATTCCTGGCAAGCCTCGATCATGTCCTACTTCAGCCAGACGCAGAACAACTTCATTAATGCGACCTTCGCTTTGGTGGTGACGCCGCAACTCGCCGACATTCTGGCCATTCAGCAACTCTATGGCGCCCCCACCGATCTGCGAGCGGGCGACACCGTGTACGGGTTCGGCTCGACAGCTGACAACATCATTTACGAGGCGACCACATTCGCCGGCGGTCCGTTCCCGTCATTTACGATCTTCGACTCCGATGGCGTCGATACGCTGGATTACTCCGGCTTCTCGGTAAACCAGCTTATCAACCTCAACGCAGGCTCGATTTCCAATATTGGCAATGAGGTCGGCAATGTGCAGATCGCGCTGAACACCATTATCGAGAATGCAGTGCTTGGCGGCGGGAACGACACCCTGATCGGCAACGCAGTAGCCAATGTGCTGGTTGGCGGCGCAGGCAATGACACGCTTACCGGCGGCCTTGGCGGTGATGTCTTCTCATACAGGGCGGTGGGTCATCTGGCCGGCGTGGACACGATCACCGACTTTGCAGATGGTGACGTCATTGACTTCAACGAGATCGTCACCAGCGGACTGGGGCTGAGCTTCGTTGGCGATGCAGCCTTCTCCGGCGCCGGCGGCGAGGTGCGGTTCGGCTCCAACAGTCAGGGCGCGACAATCGAAGTCGACACTAATGGAAATGGCCTTGCGAATCTGACGATCCAACTGGGCGCTTCGGTGGGCGGGGTTCAGCTTGTCAGCGGTGAAACCTTCCAGCTGCAGATTAGCGGCGCCGTTCTGCCGCAGCCGGTTTTCAACGAGATTGAGGGCACTTCGGCGGGCGAGGACATCAACGGGACCGTCGATAATGACCGGATCAACGGCCTTGACGGCGACGACACGCTTCGCGGATTTGGCGGCGATGATGAGCTCAATGGCGGGTCCGGCGCGGACGGCCTGATCGGCGGAGACGGTGATGATGTGCTCAATGGCGGGACGGGCCGGGATCGCCTTCGCGGCGACGACGGCGATGATGAGCTCAATGGCGGCGCCGGCGGG
>JBCBSP010000004.1:0-303221 GCA_039819095.1 Pseudomonadota bacterium | reverse complement strand
TGATCATACGCCTGGAACTCGCCGAAGTACTTCGTAATCGCCGCCGTCAACGTCGTCTTGCCATGGTCAACATGACCAATCGTGCCGATGTTCGCATGCGGCTTCGTACGCTCAAACTTTTCCTTGGCCATCGTTCTCTTCCAATTCCTCAACCCGCGGGAGGCAATCCCATTGATGCCGGAGATTTAAGCTTCCGACTGCTTCGAGCGCGCGACATACACGCGCACTTAATCAAAAAGCAAGCCTTGATGATTTTCCCGACTGCAAGCGGTCGCCGGTTGAGCCTATTCGGCCTGGGCGGCGGCATGGGCGCTGGCCCAGGCCCACTGGAAGTTATACCCGCCCAGCCAGCCGGTCACATCGACGCATTCGCCAATGAAATAAAGCCCGGGCACGGTGCGCGCCTGCATCGTCTTTGACGATAGCTCAGCGGTGTCGATCCCGCCGGCCGTCACCTCTGCAGTGCGCCAGCCTTCTGTACCGGAAGGCGTGATGCGCCAGGCGCTGAGTCCGGCGGCGATCTGGTCCAGCGCACCATGACTGACATCGGCCAGGCGTTTGAGCGGCGGAATCACGCCGCGCCCGCTCAGCATGTCCGCCAGGCGCTTGGGCAAGAGCGTTTCCAGCGCGCCGGCCAGCGACTTCATCGGATGGGCGGCCTTAAGTGATTTCAGCGCCGCCATACCGTCCGCGCCTGCAAACAGATCAAGCTCGATCGCCTCTCCCGGTCGCCAGTAAGAGGAGATCTGCAGAATGGCCGGACCGGACAGGCCGCGATGGGTGAAGAGCATCGCCTCCTCGAACACCGGCCCGTCAGCGACCGCGCGCACCGGACAGGCCACCCCGGAAATGCCGGCGAACGCCTCCTTGTCCGCCCCGTCGAACACGAAGGGCACGAGCGCGGCGCGCGGCTCGATCACCTTCAGGCCGAACTGACGGGCGATATCGTAGGCGAGACCGGTAGCGCCCATTTTGGGGATTGAAAGTCCGCCCGAGGCGATGACCAGGCGTCCTGCATTCACCACGCCGGCGCTGGTCGATACGCGAAACCTGGCCTCTGTCTTCTCAATCCCGGTGATCGCGGTCGTCAGGCGCAAATCTCCTCCGACGGCCTCCAGCTCGTCGACCAGCACTTTGATGACCGCGCCGGAGCGTTGATCGCAGAAAAGCTGACCGAGCGTTTTTTCATGCCAGCTGAGCCCATGCCGGCTCATCAGATCGCAGAAATCCCACGGCGTGTAGCGCGCCAGCGCTGACCTGGCGAAGTGCGGGTTTTCGCTGATGAAGCGCTCGGGCTCAGTCTCCATATTGGTGAAATTGCATCGCCCGCCACCGGAGATGCGCACCTTCTCAGCCGGCTTTTTTGCGTGATCCAGAACCAGAACCGAGCGCCCGCGCGCACCGAACTGCGCGCCATAAAACAGACCGGCCGCGCCGGCGCCGATCACCAGCGCGTCGACATCAGTAGGAAGAGGCGCGTCCGTCATGGCCGGAGCGGTATAACCCCGCCATCCAAAGCGCAATCCTGTGCGTCATCGATTTACCGCCCCCGAACCGGAACGGTTCGCAGAGCGCGAACGCGCGCCCCCACCCCGGACCCGATCCGGGGGAGGAGCGAGAGCCCGAACGGGCTTGAGCATCATATCGAAGAGATGGAGCGGGTGGACGGAATCGAACCGACATATTCAGCTTGGAAGGCTGACGTTCTACCGTTGAACTACACCCGCGCTCGAGTGAGTGATAACGCCGAGCGCGCCGGCTTGTCGAGACGGCGTAAGCACGCGCCTGACTTCATCGCGCACTTAATCCCAATCGGCTAGAAGCTGCCAGCGTGAAAACCGCATCGTCGCAATCGCCTTTCAACAATAACGCCGAGGCGAACAGACCGACGCGCCGGCGCCGCATGACCATTGCGTAAGGATCGACCCGGTCACCCGGGCGCACACGAACCAGGGGTGGAGTCCGACAACACGGGCTCGAACCCGTCGGGTTCGCAAGGCGACCGCCAGCCCGCAGCGAGACCGAGGAAGCGACTGAGCGGACGCGAAGAAGCATTAGGGAAAATGGTGGAGTTGGACGAAAAAAGTTCGAACCAACTTTTCCAAACGCTCGAAGACTGGGAAGCCCAACTCAAACCCATCGAACACATCATTCATGAGCCGGAGGGCCCGGCTCCATGAACCAGCGCAAGACAACTCCCCCGCCCTTCTCGATGCGGTTCACCGATGAAGAGCGCGCGATCCTCAATGTTCGAACAGGCAACAAACCACTCGCGCAGTATATCCGTGAGAAACTCTTCGGAGATGCCGCCTCGCCGCGAGCCATAAAGCGGCGCAAACCGGGCGTCGATCAAGCCTTGCTCTCGCAGGCGCTCGGACTGCTGGGACAATCGCGGCTCGCTTCCAACATAAACCAGATCGCCAAAGCGGCGCACATGGGCGCTCTGCCTGTGACGCCTGACCTTGCCGCTGAGCTTGATAGGGCCTGCGCAGACATCCGCTTGATGCGTCAATTGCTGCTCCGCGCCTTGGGCAAAACCAAAGCATGATCCTGGTCGGCAACCAGCGCGGCGGTGCGGCTGATCTGGCGGCGCATCTGCTCAAGGACGAAAACGAGCATGTCTCGGTTCACGAGCTGCGCGGTTTCACATCCAATGATTTGCATGGCGCACTGGCTGAAGCCGAGGCGATTAGCAAAGGCACGCGATGCCGCCAATTCCTCTTCTCCATGAGCTTCAATCCGCCCGCCAATGAAGCCGTGAAGATCGAGAGCTTTGAAACGGCCATCAATGAGGCGGAGCGTCGCCTCGGTTTGTCAGGCCAGCCCCGTGCCGTGGTGTTTCATGAAAAAGAAGGTCGCCGCCACGCCCATGCGGTGTGGAGCCGCATCAAGATCGACGAGATGAAGGCGGTCCAGCTCTCCTTCACCAAAACCAAGATGCAAGACCTCTCGCGCGATCTCTATCGCGAGCATGGCTGGAAAATGCCCGAAGGTCTTGCGGCAAAGTCAAAGCGCGACCCGCGCAATTTCTCTTTGGAGGAATGGCAGGAATGTAAACGACGGGGTGTTGATCCGCGCGCGATCAAAGGCGCGGTTCAAGATGCCTGGTCGATTTCAGATTCTCCAGCAGCCCTCACTCATGCCCTGCGGGAGCGCGGGCTGGTACTGGCCAAAGGTGATCGGCGCAGCGCTGTGGTGCTGGACCATAACGGCAAGCCCTACAGTCTCGCGACCTATGCCGGGGTAAAAGCGCGTGAGGTGAAAGCCCGGTTGGGCGATACCGCGCTCCCTTCAATGCTGGAAGCCCAACACAGGATCGCCAGCGGCATGATCCCGGCGCTGAATCGGATGCGCCGGGAAGTGGATGCACGCGACGAGTCCGCCAAGGCAGAGCAAGAGCGAAAGCGCCAAGCCTTAGTCTCCCAACAACGCGAGCAACGCGCGCGCCAGACGAAACTGATGGAAGAAAGGCGCTGGCAGGAAGCCCGCGAGCGCCAGGCGAGGTTCCGTCCTGGATTAGGCGGGCTTTGGGATCGGCTGCGCGGTGAATATCTGCGCATCAAGCTAGAGAATGAACGCGCGGCCTACACGGCCATGATCCGCGACCGGGAACAGACAGACGCCCTCATATTGCGCCACCTTGGCGAACGCCGCGCGTTGGATGCGGACCGGAAGCGCCAGCAGCAAGCAGCAATCCAGAAGCGCGAGGAGCTGGCGGCTGACCGCGCTCGCTACAAGACTATGGAGCGGCCTTCTCCCAAGCCAGCGTTTGAGGCGGCACGCAAAGCCCCGCTCCGCACTGAGTCGTCCGTCACGCAAGCGAAGCCAAAGCCGGAACCAACGCGCCCCAAAACCGCTAACCGTCAGGAAGCACCATCCAGGGATGATCGAACGGAGAGGCTCAGGGCGCTCAGACAACGCACGCTCAAGCCACACGACCGCCAACGGACCCGCCCCGGTCCCGACCACAGCCGATAGAAAAACGGCTGCAAGTTACCTTGCAGGCATAACAATGCGGCTTTGCAATAAGGAGCCCAGGCGAACGGACTTTCAAAAATGAGGGCAAAAACTACCCGATATCTTTTAGGGAAAGTTCCTCACTTTGCGCAGGCGTTTCGCACGCTGGCTTACTTAAGTCCTCCATGAGATGCACACTAGCACTCTCCGGTGGCACAAGATGGTTCGGAATTACATATGCAGCTCCAGCCCCTCCGGCCAACACCACCAAGGATAGACCAGCATCGCGCAACAATTCCATATCAATAGATCGAAATGAATCAACCAAACTCATTACTTAATTATTCAAATAATTTATTGTCTAATTTAGTTGAATTATCCCACAAATTCTCAAAATGTTCAATCATTTCTTTTTTATAATGCCCATCACGCGCTTCAATAATTGGACCCTGAACTGCATGCTTCTTGAAAAGAAAATGTCCAACGAGCAGATGTTTGTCCGCCATGTAAATTGACGCCGCAGGTGACGCCTCATAGAGGTGAATTTCGCAATTTTCATCTCCAAGGTGCCTTAAGAGCATGATATTACTGATAATTTCAGCTCTAAATTTACGCTCTGAGACAGCGGTCAATTCCCGGCTTCTGATGGCCACAAGATCGGATCTGGGGTCAAGCAGCAACACTCTCGCTTTTCCTCCATTCTCGAAGAATAAACGCAGGTCAATCTCAATGTTTGGCATATTTGCAATGAATGTTTGAAGTACGAGCAGCTCGCTAGATTCACGAATATAACTTCGAAATTTATCTCTCGGCATACCGTCATGGACACTAATGATCCCGTGCATGCTGAGGCCGCTTTCTTTCAATTTGTCAGCAAATTCATCGCCAATATAACGGCGAAGGTAACGCATGGTACGGCGAAGAAAGAGGAAATCGACGATCAAGACGACTATGATCGCTGACGAAACAGAGAGCAGTATTGACGATAAGAATTGCCAGTTTTGATTATCTGCTCTCGCTTCATCTTGACCGATGATGGCGACAACGTAGAGGCATAAAAGAGCAATGAATGAGCTAAACAGGATGACCGGACCACGCTGCTCCCAAAATCGGCGCTCTTCATCGTCTAACTCAGATCTACCTTTTTCAGTCATCGACTAGCCTTCCAAATTGGGTTGCAAGTAGAGCATTCCACCCATAGGTGCGGGATTTCAAGCAATGACTCACAAATACGCTAAATGGCTGCAACTTCGCTTGCAGCCCTGACAAGCAATGTAAAAGTGGGGAGGCGTCTGCAAGGACTAAGTACGGCGGGCGCAGGGCGAATGCCCGAGCCTCGGGAGACCGCACCCTTGCGGGCGCTGGGGCGAAGCCCCTCATGACGCACGCGGCGGGATCGCCATAAGGGTGACCGCGATCAGCGCAAGAGCAAAGCCGACCATTTGAAGCCGGGTCAGCGGCTCATTGAAAAGGAATACGCCAATCAGCACGATAATTGCGAGCTGGGTGGCGTTGTTCACGCTCATGAGGACGGCGAAGTTCTCGCCCTTCATCAGACGCGTCATCAGATACGAGCCCATCCCGTAGGACAGCAGGCTCGCCCCCAGCGTCGGCCAGTGATCGCTGTGGGCGTAGAGGCGCAACAAGGTCGCTCCGGCGACAAACAAGCCGATCATCGGAACAAACAATAAAATGGATTGCGGGTTCATGACTCGCGCTCTCCTCAAGAAACTGAATGAGAGCAATCCTGCGCACACTTCAGAAGTGGCTCCGGGGGGAAGTCAACCGAATTCGCTACGCCAGAATATGCCGGGGAGCGTGGGTGGGGAGACTCCAAACGAAGGTGCGCCCCTCTATTCGTCCTGGAGGCGCTTGGATGACTTACGCGGGCCGAGGTAGGGCTCCGTAAAGTGGAACGTGTTTTAGCGGATGGTGTCAGGTATTTTTTTAAAAAACTTGACAATGTCAGAATCATGGCGCACCTTAACCATCAGGAGATTCTTATGACTGATGGCCCTTACAGAACGCTTCCTTTGAAGAAGCCTTGGCGAGATTCTGCCGAAGCGCTGACTCTCAACGCCTTCTCGAGTTCAGAGGCTCAGGATCGGATCGAGCACGCCGTCGTTCGCACGTTTCGTGACGATGGGTGCCCTGGATTGGTTGAAGACCTGAAGCGTGCGTTTCTCGGGGATGAACGGGGTCCTCTTCTGATCCAGGAGACCCCTGAGCAACTGATTGCGCGACTTAGCTCAACCCACCCATTCAGTGATTTAAATTCGCGACTTATCCGTAACGCAGCGGCAGCATTAGAGCGTGGTGAATCCGGCCTCCCCGCGCTCAGGGGAGTCGTTGAGAGTTCAGCGCGAGAGACTGCAGAGTCGGCTTACGCTGATATGGCGGATCATTATCAAACCCACGCTACTTCTGGTGAACGAAGCCGGCTCGCAAGCGGCATCGAACAAGCACGCAATGAGCTTGGGTACCAAGCCGTGACTGATCGCATTTTAGACCGCGGCGCTTCGCCCGTCGCAACCCCGCCCAAGCGCGAAGGTCTGGATGACGGGGTAGCGTTGCGATGACCTCAGCCCTTCCTTCAGCAAGTCAGATTTCGATGGCTCTGGATGTACTTGAGTATGGGCAGCGCCCTCGCGAAGGGCGAGCGCACTGCTACATCGGAGACCAAATTTCCTTCTCTACTGAAGCGTTAGGTCGGTACTTCTTCGCCGGTTGGAATCCTACTGCATATGATCTCTTGCTGGTCGCGGGTGTCATTGAGTACTGCGACCTGAGCAAGCGGCGAAGCACCGTGCATTGGCCACGCACCTTCCAGGTGCGCATCCCTGTACATGATCCGGCGCTTTGGAATTCGCCTTCTGTTGTCGATACCCTTGAGGCGGCAGCCAGGATTGTAACGAGCGACACTTGGCAGTTCGAGTTTGTTCGCAGGCAAGAAGCACTCGCTATACCACCTACCCAGCCGCTCCCACTGCCCAACGGTGTAAGCTACACCATTGCTTATAGTGACGGTCTCGATTCCAAGGCCGTCGCTGAGCTTTTAATTGAAGAATTCGGCCCGGACGCCGCTTTGCGAATTCGTGTCGGTCAAACCGGCAAAGATGTCATCAATAGACGAGCGTTCATCCCTGTTCCTTTTCGCGTAAAAGCAAGCCGCAAAGAAGCGAGCTTTCGCTCACGCGGCTTCAAATTTGCGGCTATCAGCGCTGTCGCTGCCAAGCTTGGCAACGTCAACCGCATCATCGTTCCTGAAAGTGGCCAAGGTGCTCTTGGACCGGCAATCTTGAATTTGAGACCAACTTCTCCCGACTATCGTAACCATCCACGTTTTTTCAGAGCCATGGAGCGCTTCATTGGCGCTGTCCTTGAACATACGGTCAGCTTTGAGCAACCAAGGCTTTGGTCAACGAAGGCGGAAACCATTCGAGAGGCGCATAACGTTGCGGGACTAAGCGTCAACGAGATCACCAAAACCCGATCTTGTTGGCAAAAACGCAATTACGTGAACTTCAATGGCCGGTTCCATCAATGTGGTGTTTGCGCGGCCTGTTTGCTGAGACGTGTAAGTTTAGCAGCAGCGGGCATCCCCGAAGATGACGAGCACTACACCTTTGCGAACCTAAGTGCGCCTACGGTTATCGAAGCCGCAAAACCCGAATTGAACGTGAGGAATCCACGAGGTATCGAGCCGCACGCGTATGCCGCTTGTCGGCATATGCACCAATTCGGACAACTCAAATCGAACCTTGGAGAGAGGTTCGGGTTTCGCGGCCACGCATCCGAGATTGCAAGGGCGACTGGGGCTCAAGCGGATGAGGTCGAGAAGCGGCTTGTTGAACTAAGCGAGCGGCACTCAGCGGAGTGGCAGAGCTTCTTGGACGGATTGGACGAGAGAAGCTTTATCAAAGATTTAATCCGGGGGTTGGGATGACGAAAGTTCAAGAGGTCAGTCCAATTGAATTGGGTAAGCGTCTGCGAATTTCGCGAGATGCTGCGCGGATTACGCAAATCGAAGCGGCAGAAGCAATCGACGTCTCACGCCCGACGATTGCAGCGATCGAAAAAGGCGAGCGGCGGCTGCGTGTGACTGAGTTACAATTGCTGGCGAAGCTTTACTCCGTTTCGGTCAATTCACTTCTTCGGAGAGAAGCAGTCTATTCTGACCTTTTACCGCGGTTTCGAAAGCTCAACGAAAGCGAAAACGAGACCGTTTTGGAGGCAGTTCGGCTGCTGAACAGATTGGTCAGTGCTGAGGTCGAGCTTGAGAATGCGCTTGGAGTCCCGCGCGTAAATCGGTACCCAATTGAACGCCCTCTAAAGTCCGGAAATGTAGTTGCTCAGGCGAAGGAGCATGCGGCCAGCCTCAGAGCAGAGTTGGGTATTGGTCCAGGTCCAGTTGGCAATATTTTCAGACTTCTAGAAGAACAACTTGGGATCCGTGTCTACCAAAGGCGACTTAGATCCAGCCCAAAGGTTTCTGGGTTGTTCTCCTACGACACTGCGATGGGAGCCTGCATTCTGATAAATGCGGATCACCCGCTACCTAGAAGAACTCTGACGGCTGCCCATGAGCTTGGTCACTTTATAGGAACTCGCCAAGCTCCTGAAGTACTCGAACTTGGCGAGCGCTTTCTTTCGAGAGAAGAAAAATACGCGAATGCGTTCTCCTACGCATTCCTGACTCCTGAGGATGACCTCAGAAGTAAGTTTGGGGAACTTACTAGAGGCGCTTCCAAACTCACTCGACGTCATATAATTCTACTGTCCCACCACTTTGGCGTGTCTCGCGAAGCAATGATCCGAAGGTTGGAGGAGCTGCAATTGGCACCAACTGGAACTTGGGCTTGGTTTGTTTCGAACGGGCAGATTACGGACGCGCAAGCACGCGAGGTTCTGGGCGCAGATTTTGATACCAATGATGATGCCAAGCTGGACGCCGACAATCCATTTCCTATGCGAGTGGGGCTAATGGCGTACGAAGCGTGGCAGCGCGAGCTGATAAGTGAAGGTCAGGTCGCACGGATGTTCGACGTGAACCGGATTGATATCCGCAAATACTTCGATCAGCTACAAGAAGAAGAGCGCGTCACGGATGATCTGTTCAAGCTTGATCCGTGAAACTGATCGACAATTCGTTCTTGATGCCAGCGTGATTATAAATCTTCACGCGAGCGGGCTCGGAACTGGAATTCTTTCTACGCTTACCAATCCGGCAATCATCACGGAAGAGGTGTTGGGCGAGCTGCGTGAGGGCTCTGATGGAGAACCGAAAGAACGCGAGTTTGCCGACAGATTGATTCGTGATGGGGTACTTAACTTAAACGCGATATCGGGGCGGGCGCAGGGCCTTTATTTTGATCTAGTGTCAGACCCAAGATCACTTGACGACGGAGAAGCCTCAACGTTGGCGGTTGCTCTCGCCAATGAATACGTACCAGTGATCGACGAACGCAAAGCACGGCGCGAACTTGTTCAATACCGTTCGCAACCGACGCCACCGAACAGCCTCGATCTTTTTTGTAACGATGGCGCAGTTGCAGAGATCGGCAATGAAAACATTGCTGATGCGGTTTACTTGGCGCTGCGCGAAGCAAATATGCGAATCCAACCGGATCAGTGTGACTTCGTGGTGGACCTGATTGGCCTAAGAAGAGCGATTGAGTGCAATAGCCTCCCAAACTTCAAGTCTTTGAAAGTTGAGTTGCTACGCCGAATTGGTTCGCCTTAACAGGTCGTCTTTTAGCAGTTGTCGCATGATTGATCTCAATTACATGGCCATGGGGGTATCGGGGGAGCATGGGCGCTCTCCTGATCTGTGATCGAACGGCTGCACGTTTGGACATGGGGAGGTGTCGGAGGGGAGAGGTCATTCTCCCGCTCTGACGAGGGATCAATCGGCGGCGCGATTGCCATGGGGTTCTTAGGGGCAGCTTGGAGGCTCCCCTAAGCGCAGATCAAACGGGCGTCTGTTTGCGTGGTGCTGGATGGTTCGATGCCTATTCAGCACCACAGCCGGGAGGGTCCACGGGAGGCGCGCAGCGGGCCTCCCTGGCAAGATGCGTTGTACTACAACGCACATCTTGCGGGTCACAAAATCGGTCAAACTTAAATCAGTTAGCAATGGCTCACTGAACCACTAATGCGCCACAAGCGTCTCGCCCGCGAACGTCGTGGGTGAAACATCGAACGCTGCCATGTAGCGATCCAAAGTCGACTGCCCGGCTCTGATATCTGCCGCAACATCCTCTATGGGAACACCCGAGCGCTTGAGCGTGACTGAAATGCTTAATACGAGCACCTCAACTCATGACAAGTACGATGCTCTTTATCCGAGGCGCACGGCAAAAAAGATCACCCTTCGTGAATCACTACGGTTTAGCGCCCTGAGACTTAAACAGATCATGGTCTCGCGAGTATATCTCTGTTGCGGCAGCCTTTACCTGCTCTGCGTCTTCCTGACGCCCCTTTTCTCGAAGCTTGTCCATAAGGAGCTTTGAGTTATCAAGGAAAACCCCCGTGTACTGAGCTTCGCGGACAGCCACACACATTTTGTGCATACGATCGAGCCAAATAATCGCCATATCAATTTCCCCGCCGTGTAAGTAACATTGAAAAAACAATGCGTGAGTACGAAAAGCCAAGTCAAATTCGACTTCAGGGTCATATTTTCCGGATAGCTCTCCTAGCTTTTCATTTCCATATGATGCGTATTTAAGCTGAATATATGCAACACCATACTTGATAAAGCTGAAGTAGAACTGTGCTTTGAAAAGCGCTACAAGCGGGTCGGAGTTCTCGTCCGTGTCATCTTCGGCGAGCATGCAGAGGTCAGTCAGCTTCTCAAATTCACCTTCAGCGAATGCGATTTCGACCACCATCGAGAGCGCGTTCGCCCGTATGCGGGAAGCAGTGCGCCTTTCAATCTGCGGCAGGTACTGACGGGTCTGCTCAAATGCCTGAAAAGCAAGAAACGCATTCTCGGTTTTACCGCCTCGCCAGATGATGCCAAGCATTATGTCGGCAAGCAGAGCCGCATAGCTAAGCTTTCGAGCCTTATCTTTGCAAAAGTCATCCACGATTTCGATCACAGCATCGATGTCGGCCTCTCGCGTGGCTAGGATAACCAACAAAAGCCAATCATTTAGATATTGTGGCTCCGGCCTAATGGACAGCAATTGTGTTGTCCCAGCATGTCGCGGGAAGTCCTGGACTAATCGCAATATAAATTCAAAAGCGGCTTGCGGATTTCGAGACCATGCGTAGCTGGTAGCGGCCAACAACGTCGGGCGAAGGCTAGGTTTCATCACTTGGCGCAGCACCTGATACTCCGCCAGCAGATCAGGCTCCCGCGCTATCAAATCTGCGCGCCCCTGCTCTAGCCGGTGAGCTTCCAAGGGTACGTTAAAGCCTAAGAGAATTCGAGCCCGCTCAATGTCGCGTTCGTCACTCGAAAACAATGGCGTGCCTTCAGGCGTGAAGTAATCTTCATCAAAAACATTATACGACCCAACAATATTAGCGTAACAGGCCATTATGTTTTGGATCTTACTTGTCTCCTGATTCTGAATAGCAGCCGCACTTAGGCCCCTCATACCCTCGGGACGCATAAGCTGTTTGGCTTCATCGTCTAAGACAGCACCTAACAGATACTCAAACGGGTCGGTGATTTCATCTAGCGGAGGATCAACGTCATTGAGCGCAATTTCTGCCGCTAGTATCGCGGTTAGTGGGCGTTTTGCTCTCTGTGGGAGCTGAAGGTCATTGGCACTTGTTTCCGGCTCAACCCGCTCATCTTCCGCTGGCACCTTCAGAAAGTACCGAATTCTGTTCTCGACTTCCGCCGTGAGCGTCTTATGCCTCGCGGCAACCCAGTCAAACGCAATACTAATTAGATCATTGGATTCTAAGCCACCGAGCAGCACGGGCGGGAGTTCTCGCCTACCGTGAAGCGTCGAACGGCCAACATGCCACTCACTGGCATAAGACAGCTCAGATTGCCAAATGCCAGGGAGCTCCCAAATGCCCTTCCCACGCTCCGCTTCCAATCTGATCAGATAGGGCTGCCGGTCGATAAGAAGCAGACGGATTATCCGCGCCTTTCCGCCTGTAGAGTTCCCGAGAGCCTCTAAGGTCTCAATCAGGTCAAGCAGACGGCGTACTTTGACTGGTGCTGAAGCATAATCGATCACGATTAGGAGGTTTGACGAAGGTCGGTAGGCTCGGACCCGCGACAAAAAATCGTCATCAAGCCGGGACACGAACCCGTATTCCCAGATGCTCTCTTTAGGTAAATCACGGAAGAGCTCGACAGCTAATCGACTCTTACCTTGTCCGGCTTCGCCCGCGATCTGCCACCACTTAAAAGCCCGGTCTGGCTCTGGTTCCAAGAACCTCTGGAGTTCCTCAAGTTTGTCTCTATGGCCGACATGGCGCGTCTTCCGTGCCCAGAATTGCATCAGCAGATGCGGCTGCGCCTCATCTTCTCGATCTGTTGGATCAACAAGTCCAAGGGTTGGGATCGCGTACTTCGGGTTCGGTTCCGGCAAATTAGGATGAAGAGGGGCTGCTTCAAACTGCAAGTTTACGGTTTGAAGGCACTCCCTAGTGATGACCGGATAGTAGTAAGCCAACCAAAATAGAGTTGGCCGCAGCGAATCTCGTTTTGTCTTTTTGCGCTCTTCCGGATCAGATACTTCGTTGGGGATTACTGTAGCGAGGAACTGTCGCCTTAGGCGGTCATTGTTCTCTCGATCAGCACCGGTTGGATATCCCGTGATCACCTCATAAACCGCATCATACAGATGGTTGTTGTCAACGAAGGTGATCTTTTCAGCTTTAAACGCCTGATCGATAGCGCCAAGAAACTTTTCTTGTTGTTTTAGAGGTAGCGCCTTCCAGCTTGGAATCAGGCTTTGCCCCCACTGCTCGAGTTGCCTCGCCATTGCACCACCTTGGAAAGCAAAAACGCTCAATCCAAACGAGCGCCGAGGTAAAAAATTGGATGCGCACGATACAACTTGAAGAGAAAGTGAGGGAGATTTTTTTTAGAAGTTAAACAGACGGTGCAAGGCCCAACGCATCCGCTGCTTTTTGCCGGAGATAATCAGGATAGTCTGATGAGTTTGGGTCGTTGGGGTCGAACAGGCGACCCTCAAAAATATACTCTGATACGTATACCTCACCCGTTATCGCATGCTCTATCTGAAAAGCTGGACCATTTTCGCAGTGGGCAGTTGAACGATCCGCAGCAAATGAAATGCGACGGACAAGGCACATTTCTAAATCAATATCCGCAAGTTCAGGACGCTCGTCTTTGAACTTTCCTTGCATAAAGTGCCATATCTCATTGTTCGGACTGATATCGGCTAATCGACCAACTTCTAGCACCAAACTATGACGACCATCGTGAAATAAATACCTCGCAACTGACATACTTTATCGTATCACAATCAACCTAAGAAAATCCACTTATTTATTGATTTTATTGATCTATTTTTATCATCTTTTCTTTGGTGCACCTAAAATTTTTGGATGCTTGTGTCTGCGTATGGAGCGGGCAACGGAGACCTGCACCTAGGCCCAGATGCATCCCTCTTAGAGGGGGCCGCCCCCTTAGAGTGACGTCGCTCATTCCTCTCTCCGAGGGACGAGCATCTTGGAAGACGCAACTTTTCGACTACCGCCTCGTGACTATGTTCTGAGCACAACAAACATCGTGCGCATGTCGCGGTTGTACTATCTCCTCGCGAAGACTGGAGAGAAAGAAGGCTACGAGTTCGGGAGGCGTGAATTTCCGAACTGGATGACAGACCAGCTTACGAGTGTCGATGGCAACATCGAGAACGATAGGCGGAAGATAGTCTGGGACAATTTGAGCCCACAGAGTGACTTCATGGGTGAAGGCTCCAAAACCATGACCGTTGATCGCGCCTTCAACGATGATCCTTCATTCCGCTGGGTAACTGACTTTGCAAACATTGCAGTCACGCCGCCCACCAGGAATCATCTCCACCGCATTCAATGGCGCGTAGAGCTGATTACTGCCGCCTTTCTGATTAGCGGCCTCTACACGCCCCGCATTGAAGGCTGGAAGAACCCTTTCCAGGGTTGAGCAGCATTTAGAGAGCCGCCAAGCTAAGAAATTGGCTTGGCGGCGACCTAAATGCGCTGGAGGTATCGATAGAGCGTTGATCGTCCGACGCCGATATCTGTTGCGATCTCACCGACAGGCATCCCCATCCGCCGCTGCGCAAGCGCGCGCTCCAACGCCACCGGCTCAAGCGCCCGCTTGCGTCCAAACTTCGCCCCTCGTTCGCGCGCGGCCTGCATCCCCGCTTCGGTTCGCTCAATGATCAGCCGCCGCTCAAAGTGAATGATCGCGCTGATGATGTGGACGATCAGCTCGCCAAAGGCTGAACCGATATCGATATACTCGCAGAGTGATTGGAAGCCGATCTGGCGCTCATGCAACATCTTCACGAGATCGCAAAGCTCGTGCATGGAGCGGGCAAGCCGATCCAAACGCCAGACCACCAGCACGTCGCCCGGCTCTAATTGGTCGATGGCCTTGGTGAGTTCCGGTCGTTCCTTCGCGATCCCGCTGACGCCGTGATCTTCATAGATTTCTGTGCAACCTGCCTCTTCAAGGGCGTCTCGTTGAAGATCCAGGCATTGGTCAGACGTGCTGACCCTCGCATAGCCAATACGCATGGGCTCTCTCCTAATGTCTGCGTTAAATCGCACTGAGAGCCACTTTTGCCGTCCCAAAACCCTTCCCCTGTGGGACTCGTGTTTCGGGCAGCGTCGGCCATGGCTAATCCCGCAGCCAGCCTCACCTCTCAATGATGCGTTAAGCCTATCAGCTAGAGTCTCTTTTCGGAAGGTTTTTGAGACACTTACACGCTATCGCATGCGGCGCTTCGAGCCTCGTACTGGCTTGTTCCGCTTCCGCTTTCGCTTACCAACAATCGAGCGATTTTGATCGGTCGGATCGCTTCACTAACCGAGATTTGCTCGAACAATCGGAGAGAGACCAAAGGCTATGGTTAAGCGGGATTGTTGTTGGAATGGCGGTCGGTGTTGGAAGCATTGATACCGATGCTGGCGAATGTGTCGCCGCTTGGTATTTCGATGACGAAAATCAGGTGTTCGTTGACGTGCAGGCCAATATGGAGCGGTTCCCAGATCACCTGCCTGGTGTTGTCGTCCTTGCGCTGGCTCGTCGAGCCTGCCCCTCTCTAGCGGCCTATCGGGACTAGTTCTAAGGAGCTGCTGGCAATCCAAGCTCTTCCAGTGACAGCTCTTGCGGCGGTCGGGACACGTCTTGTGGTATTGATGCGGTCGCTGCGGTGAACCGCCCACCAAGTGATGGTGAACCCACTTGATGCGGAATTTTGGTCAGTTCCTCCTCTAACGTCTCCAACTCATCACGGCTCATTGGATTATCCTGGTCCTCCAACCTTGCGCGGGCTGGATTAAGGACGGTCGCCTGAATCTCAAGGATGTGCGCCCTGCGGGCTTGGGCGGCTTCGAGCGCGTCCCCGGCCTGCCGGCGGGCCTCAAAGCTCGGTGCATCGGCGCTGCGCTCAACGCGAGCCGTTTCCTCATCGCTGAGCGCGGAGCCATCTGCCCGAAAGAAGCGTCCGGTTTCATCTTGAAAGACAGCTTCATTGCCCAGTTTGTGAGCGCGGGCATCCATCTCATCGGTATATGCGGTTAGTCGCTCAACCGCATTCGCGGCGTCAATCAGAGCCTCATCAACGGCGGTCTGCGCATCTTCAAGAGCGCCCCAGGCCGCATCGTACGCCGCGCGATAAGCAGGATCGTCCAACAAGCGCAAAAGCGCCGAAATCCGGCGCTCGTCTTCTTGTTTCTTGGCCTCAAGGGTTGCTGGGTCTCGATCTGGATGAAAGCGCTTGATGCGGCCAGTCTCTCGTCCCGCCGCCTCGTTGTTTAAATCGTCCAATTTCTGGCGCTCATCACGCCCCTCAAATCGCTCACCCATAATTTAATCAGTATACCGATAATATATTAATTTCTGCCTAACGATCTCTTAGCAGCCAACCAGCCCATGAATGGACCCCGCTCAGATCGTCGTGGGCGGGAAGTTCTAGCGCTACCCCCCCAAGTATCCGGATTGCATCTCCTAACGTGGCTTCGGTGCTCATCGGAGCAACCGAACTCAAACCAAAGGAGGTGCGATGTTCAAACCACCCAAAGGCCAGCGTGAGGCCGCCCGCGATGTGTTCACGGGCTCGGTCGCACTGCTGGCCAATGCGCTGGCCTTTGCGGTTGCGCTACTGCTCACCGGCCCCGCCTACAACGCCACCAACCCCTTCATATCGGGCTACCTGGCGAGCCAGTACGGCGCGGTGATGGGCGATCTGGGCTCGATCCTATGGGGCCTGATTGTGGCGGTGACTGTCTTCGCCTTCGCCCGCGCAAGCCTCGCAACGGCCATCACGCTCGGCGGTCTCGCCATCGCCGCACGTCTATTCTGATCAATAACTAGGGAGTTCCCCATGGCTAAGAAGCCTGAGTACGACCGCGTTGGCGGTGGACGCTACGACATTTACCGCAAGCGTGCGCAGAAGAACGATAACGGCTGGATTTGGATCGTCCTCGGCGTGATCGGCATCCTCTTCCTCATCGGCTCCTGCGCCTGATTGCAGGGCCCACATCAACACCAACCAGGGCGGTCCAGCGGGCCGCCCTTTTCCTTTGGAGATCATATGTACGAAAGCGACTTCAACCGATCTGAAAACCGCTTTGGAAGCGCGTCGTGGGCGCAAGAGGATGACCTACGCCGGGCCGGACTGTTTAGCTCGTCTGGACTTCATCTCGGCTTTTGGGGCAAACGGCGTTTGCGCCTGGAAAGCGATGCTCCAGCGATCCTGTTCGGCGGGAGTGGAGCGGGCAAAACGAGGGATTACTTAGGGTTTGTCTGCTGCGACTCGCCCGGTGTTCCGGCCTTGATCCTCGATCCGCGTGGAGAGTTGGGCGCGATTTCCTTCCGGGCTCATGCGCTTCATAACGAGGCCGCCTGGTTCTGGAATCCGATGGGGATTGGCGCGTGGCTCCCAAAACACCAAAGCGTCAATCCCCTAGACATACTCGACATAGGCGCGCCCACCTTCCATGCCGATGCCAAGTTCATCGCCGAAGGTCTGGTGACGATGACGAGCGGAGAAGGCCGCTATTTCGACCAGCGCGCGCGAGATCTAATCGAAGCATTGATGAAGTCGGCTGTGGAACGCTTCGGCTCGGTCTCCTTCCCCAAACTCGCTCACATTATCAACACTATCGAAGGCGATCCAAACGCCTGGGCGGATCATCTCGAAGCGATGCTGGCTTCCCGTTTTGATGATGTTCGGCGGACAGCCAGCGAAGCGCTGGTGAAACAGCAAGACAGCCCCCGCGAATGGGGGAGCATTATGGGCTCGCTCTACGCGAATATGGGGTGGGCCTCCGATCCGGCTCTGCTGGCGTCACTCAAAGGTGGCGACTTCTCATTTAAGGCGCTCGTGGACCCCCATCGCGTCTCCAAGATATTTCTCAACGTCCCAGCGGAATATCTTCAAATTTGGTCGCCGATCCTCCGTGTCATGTTCACGACGGCGATGCTCTACAAGGCGCGAGCCCCGCAAGCACGCCGCGTTCTGCTCGTCGTCGATGAGGCGGGTCAGCTCGGCAAAGCCGAGTTCATTTTGCGCGGCTTCACCTTCGCGCGCGGGGCTGGCGTGAGAATGCTCGCCTTGTTCCAAGACGCCGGACAGGTGGTGGCCCACTATGGCGAAGCCGGGCTCCAAACCCTGATCGGCTCAGCGCAGACCCGTATCTGGTTCGGCATCCGCGATAGCCGCACAGCGGAGCTTGTCAGCCGAATGGCTGGCACGGAGACCCTGGCTTACGACGATTATCTGGCCCAGGACGATGCACAGCGACGACGCTCAGAAATGGCCCAGCGTGTCTTGCAGGGTGAAAATCCATTCACGCTCGCCAGCGAGTACGCCCAATATGCCCGCGCCTCAGAGCACCGCACCAAGCAGGCCCGGCCCTTACTGGCGCTCGATGAAGCGCTGGCGATGCGCGAAGATCGGGCTCTGGTCTTCATCTCCGGGAAAAACCTTCGCCCGGCCATGGTCGGTAAGCTGCCCTACTTCGCCTCGGAAAGGGCGATGGCGGGCAAGTATCTGCCAAACCCCTACCACCCGCCGCTCGATAGCGTTCCGGTCGTGGGGCGTTTCGGCTCCCGGCGCGCCCGCGTCACATGGGGGCGCGTACCAGCGAAATACGCCCACCTCCCCCAGCACCGCGATGGCCGGTGGCCTATGATTGACGGGTTTCCAGATTAGCAAAAGGAGGCTCGATCATGAGCGAAGAGCAGGAACCGCGCGACGTGACTTCGCAGGCTGCAAGCGCCCCTGAAAAGACGGCAAACCCGCCAAGCCATGTCGCCTACAGCGTCCGCGAAAACGGCAAGGGTGATAGCTACTTCAACCGTGTGGGCGCAGCCTTTCCCCACAAGGACGGTCAAGGCTTTAATATCGATCTCGAAGCCTTTCCAACCAACGGCAAGGTCGTTCTCCGCACGCCGCGACAGCGCTTGGAAGAGCAACGAGCGCCGAATAGCCAAACCGAACGCGAAGACCCTGACCAAAGCCGTTGACGACAAACGCTGGACCGGGGAGCTGCAATTCTGCGGCTCCCGCCCGCCCGCTGACGACATCGGCGGAACTCAAAGCGCGCATCGCGGAACGCAAAGCGCCAGAAGTGAGGCCTAGCCTCACCCCCGGCGGCGCTCTCGAAACTGACGTGCATACACAGGTACGCGCCGCGAACGAGGCCCGTATCCGCGAGTTGCGCGAACGGCTCGAAGCCGCCCGCGACGGCCTCAATCGCAACCATGCCAAAGCCCGGCTGACCGGACACGCTCGGGCTGACTTCGACCGGAGCCGTTGAGATCAAATCAAAGGGAAGATTCCGCCTTTACGGATTGGGGAATTTGATCAAGCATGTTCGCTATATGTTCTTTTGATGCAAAGGAGAAGAGCGAACGCGAACACAGACGAAAGGAGAGACCGCGTGGATGGACAGATTGAACAGTTAGATGAATTGAGCGGCCTGCCAAACCTCTCCAAATATGAGCCCTATCTTGATGGGCTTTCGATTTCGTCGGAGCAGAAGCAAGAGCTGCTGGCTGTTCTCTGGAAGATCATGACGGCATTTGCCGATGCCGGGTTCGGATTGGAGCCAACGCAATTGATCTGTGGATGGATTGAGCAAAGCCAAGCTGACGGCGCCGATGCGCCCGACGATGTGGTACAATCAAGCGATAAACCAACATCAAAACGATTTAACGCCGCCGGGAAATTTAAGCCGGGCAGACAGGAGAATTGCGAATGAAGCTAGCGCAACAATCAAAACCCATTCAACGCTCATTGATCTATTGCCGCGTGTCATCCACACAGCAGAAGGAAGAAGGCCACGGCCTAGAAAGCCAGGAACACCGTTGCCGCCAATACGCGGCATTGCATGGCTATGAGGTCGAAGCTGTCTTCCCGGACGATGCCTCAGGCGGCGGCGACTTCATGAACCGCCCTGGCATGGTGGCGCTGCTCTCTTATCTCGACGCAAAACCAAACGAGAATTTTGTCATCATCTTCGATGACCTTAAACGTTTTGCCCGCGACCGTGATTTCCACTTCGCGCTCAAGCGTGCGCTCGCCGAACGAGGTGCACGCCCTGAGTGCCTGAACTTTCGTTTTGATGACACGCCAGAAGGTGAGTTCGTCGAGGCTGTTTTTGCGGCCCAAAGTCAGCTCGAACGCGAACAAAATCGCCGCACAGTGATTCAGCGCATGACCGCGTGTGTCGAGGGCGGACGCTACATTTTCGCTCCGCCTGTCGGCTACAAGTTCGTCGAAATCAATAAGACTAAGGTTCTCGTCCCAGATGGACCTCGCGCCTCTGTTGTTCGTGAATGCTTGGAAGGCTACGCAAATGGACGGTTCAACTCGATAGCGGACGTGCAGCGCCACATGGAGACCTTTGCCTGCATCAAGAAGAATGCAAAGGGGAAGGTGTGTATCAACACGGTTCGAAATATGCTCATGCGCCCCCTCTATGCGGGCCTAATTCGGGTTCCGAAATGGGGGCCTGAGCTGTACCAGGGCACGCATGAGGCCTTCATTTCAGTAGCGACGTGGCGACGTATTCAGGATCGTCTGGAAGGCAAGGCGTACGCCCCTGCCCGCGAAGACCTAAACGCGGACTTCCCTCTTCGTGGCGCAATCGCCTGCTCGAGCTGCGGCAACAATCTCACCGCCGCCTGGGCGAAGGGCCGGGTCAATCGGTATGTCTACTATTGGTGCTTCAACAAGGAGTGCTCTCTACATCGCAAGTCGATCCGCAAAGAAAAGATCGAAGGTGAGTTTGAGACTCTTCTGCGTGATCTTCGCCCCCTGCCCGCACTGTTCGCCGCTGGACGCGCCATGCTGGCCGATCTGTGGGAGATGCGGCTCGACGGGGCGGATGCTCGCCGTGAGGACGCCAAACGCGAGCTGGTGGCTCTTGAGCGAAAGATCGCGACCGTTGCAGACAGGCTCCTTGCCGCCGATAGCGCAGCCGTCATTCGCACGTATGAGCGCCAACTTGAATCTTTGGAAGATCAGAAGGCCGAACTCCGCGAATTAAGCACCAAACGAGGCCAACAGATCAGACCCTTTGATGAAGTTTTTCGAACCGCTATGGGGTTCCTATCAAACCCATGGAAACTCTGGGATTCCGGCGTTTTTGAGCACCGTAGAATGCTGCTGAAATTAGTGTTCCCTAAGGGCCTGACCTATTGCCGTGAGCATGGATTTCGAACCGCCGAAACGCCAATGATTTTCAGGCTTTTGGGGTCTTCGAGTACCGAAAAAAGCAAGATGGTGGAGGGGGCTGGATTCGAACCAGCGTACGCTTGCGCGGCCAGATTTACAGTCTGGTGGATTTAACCACTCTCCCACCCCTCCAGATCGCGTATCGGCGATGCGCCCGGCGCCGCGTGGGAGGCGGAAGCGCGCCGGGAGGCCCAGATCAGAACAGCCCTGCAGTGAAGCGGCGTTGCGCAAGCGCGCAGGCCGTCCTACCAAGCCCCCCCGATTTGGAGCGCGGACTATACTGATGGCCCCTACCCCACGCAACCACGCCAAGGCGCGTTCTGCAGCCGGTTTTCAGCGCGGTGAAAATCGCAGCCGAACGCCTGCCGAAGACGGATGGATTTGGGGCCGGCACGCGGTGCTCGCGGCATTGGCCAACCCGCGCCGCACGCTCTTCTCGCTGCATGTCACGCGCAATGCGTCCGCTGAGTTGCCCGACGGCGCAGAGGCCCGTCATGAGCCGCCGCATCAGATCGCCTCACGCCTGCCCGACAGCGCGGTTCATCAGGGCTTCGCTGCGCGTGTGAGCGCGCTGGAGGCGGAGCCGCTCAGCGCCGTAACCGATCCCACCCATGGCCTGCTCGTGGTGCTGGATCAGATCACCGATCCGCAGAATGTCGGCGCGCTGTTCCGGTCCGCTTCAGCCTTCGGCGCGCGCGCGGTGGTCATGCAGGATCGCAAATCCCCGCCCCTGTTCGGTGCGCTGTGCAAGGCGGCTGTCGGCACGGCTGAGAGCCTGGCCCATGTCAGGGTGACCAATATCGCCGACACGCTGCTCAAACTGCGCGAGGCCGGTCGCACTGCGATCGGGCTCGCCGGCGACTCTGAAACCAGCCTGGCGGACGCGGTCGCACGCCATTCCGGGCCGGGCCTGGTGCTGGTCATGGGTGCAGAAGACAAGGGGCTGCGCGAACGCGTGGCCAAATCCTGCGACGTTCTGGCCCGCATTCCGATGCGCGCCGATGTGGAAAGCCTGAATGTGTCCAACGCGGCTGCGATCGCGCTTTACGAGGCCTCGCGCATGGACCCGCGCATCAATCCGGCGGACTAGTCGGCGATTTCAAAGCGTCCGCTGCCGGTGCGGCGAACCGAGGGTGCGCCTTCAACCGCATCCACCCGTACATCGCCGCCGCCGCTGATCTGGATCTGCGGATTGACCGCGAGCCCTTCAAAGCGCACCCCGCCAGAGCTGGTCAGGCGTACTTCGAACGGCTCGGCGCGCCCGCCGCCGATCTCCACATCGCCAGAGCCGGAAATGGATACCGTCACCGGTCCATCGACCGCGCCGGCCTCGATATCGGCTGATCCGCCTATGCGGGCGTCCAGACCGCCGATTCGCCCTGCCTCAAGCCCGCCGCGCCCGCTGGCGCTGAACTCGACCCGGCCATCGACGTCGCGCACTTGCACCCCGCCCGAACCAGAGGTCTGAGCGCTGAGGGCGCCGACATCACCGGCTGACACGTCCCCGGCCCCGGAGATGCGCACGTCCAGCGCGCCAACCAGATCGCCAAGCTCGATATCAGCCGAGCCGCTGATGCGCACTTCGGCGGACGCCGCATCGCCCGATCTCAGGCCGCCTGAACCTGAATGGGATGCGTTGACAGGGCCGTAGATTTCACCGGCCGCCACGTCGCCAGAGCCTGAAATGCGCGCATCCAGCGAGCGCGCCGAGCCCAGCTCGACATCGCCGGAACCGGAAATCGCGATCCGGGCGGCTTCGGCCACATCGCCAAGAACCACATCGGTTGAACCACTCAGCGCTATGCGAGCCGGGCCATCCACATCTGCAGCGGCGAAGTCCCCGCACCTGGAGGCGGAAAGATCGAGCGCGGCGAGATCGCCGGCTTCGGCCCGAAAAATGCTGTCGTCGATTTCAAGAGCCACCGGATCCGGGCTGGTGATGATCAACAGCGGCAGCGCGCTGAAAGGTTCAGCCTCGCGGCGGTTCGGACCCACGCGCGCTTCATTGAGGCCGCCATAACAGCCCAAGCGACGAAGATTGCGGCCGCCATCGATTGAGATCCCGCCGGCGCTTTGCTCAATGACCAGTTCAACCGCCGTATCCGGGCGCTCCACCCGCGCGCGCAGCTGCGGGCCGCTTTGAATGCGGATCTCGCCGGCGAAGTCCGTGACCGATACCCGCGCCGGTTCGGACCGATCCGATTGCCCGCCGTCCAGCCTTGGCGTGTCGGCGGACTGAATCGCGATGAGCGCGGAGAAGAGCGGTGGGACGATGATCATGAGCATGACAAATCTCCTGGGCGGGGTTCGGGACGCGTCGGTGTTGATCCTGTGATGCGCGCCGGCCCCGAAGCGGATGCAATGACCGGCAGGATCGCCCGGCATGTCGAGCGCGGCGAGTTAAACCCTGTCCATGCTGCGTTCATTCTTCGTCCATAAGGCGGGCCGCGCCTCGGCTCTCGACACAGGCAGGGCGCACGCGCTTATCTTGCAGCCATGAGAGATCAACCCACAAGCTGCGAACTCCAGACCCATTCGGTGTTCAACCAGTCCGAACCCTTGCAGGACGTGAACCTGTTCAGCGCCGACGCCATGCTCGCCGGCGCAATCGCGCGCGGACCGGCGACCGGCCACCGCGAGGCTCTTAATCGTTTCGGCTCACAGGTCGGCTCAAGCGACATGCAGGAGCACGGGCGGCTCGCCAATGAGAACCCGCCGCGCTTCAAACCCTTTGACCGTTACGGCCATCGGCTGGATGAGGCGGAGTTTCACCCCAGCTATCACGCGCTGATGGCGCTGGGTCTTGAACATGGCGTGGCCAGCGCAGCCTGGACGACGGAGCGCGCCGGCCATTCTCTGCACGCGGCCTTGCTCATCCTCATGGGCGCGGCCGATGCAGGCGTGTGCTGTCCGATGTCGATGACCTATGCCTGCGTGCCGGCGCTGCGCCATGGCGACTGGACCGAAGACTGGATCGCGGGCGCAACGGCGGGGGCGTATGACCGGCGCTTTATTCCCGCCCATGAGAAACGCGGGCTGACCCTGGGCATGGCGATGACGGAGAAGCAGGGCGGTTCGGATGTGCGCGCCAATGAGACTCGCGCCGAAACCATCGGGTCTCACGGCGAGGTTCTGTTGACCGGGCATAAATGGTTCTGTTCCGCGCCAATGTCAGACGCTTTCCTGACGCTGGCCTATGAGGGCGAAGGCGAGACGCGGGCCATGAGCTGCTTCCTCGTCCCGCGCTGGCGACCGGACGGGACGCGCAACGCAATCGAGATTCAGCGCCTGAAAGACAAGCTCGGCGACCGCTCCAACGCCTCATCCGAGATCGAGTACAAGCGCGCCTGGGCGCGCCGGATCGGCGAGCCGGGCCGCGGCGTCCGCACCATTATCGAGATGGTGAACCATACCCGGCTGGATTGCCTGGCCGGGTCGGCGGGCCTGATCCGCAATGCGAGCGCACATGCGATCTGGCATGCCGACCGGCGCAGCGCCTTTCAACGCAGGCTGATCGATCAACCGCTCATGCGCCAGGTTCTGGCTGAGCTGTCGATGGAAGCCGAAGCCGCCCTCGCCCTGGCCTTCCGTGTCGCGGAGAGCTTTGACCGCGCCGGAGCGGACGCGCACGAGGCGGCCCTGGCGCGCATCATGACGCCGATCGCCAAATACTGGATCTGCAAGCGCGCGCCTTACCTCGTCTATGAAGCGATGGAGGCCCATGGCGGGGCGGGCTATGTGGAGGAGCACCCTCTGCCCCGCATGTTCCGGCAGAGCCCGCTCAACGCCATCTGGGAAGGCTCCGGCAATGTCATCGCGCTGGATGTGTTGCGCGCCCTGCAGCGCGATGAAGCCGCGCGGGAGGCCCTGCGCAGCGAGCTCGCCGACGCCAGCGGGCGCCACCCGGCGCTGGATGCGCGCATCGCCGCGCTTGAGAACATGTTGAACCGGGGCGTAGGCGAAGCCGATGCGCGGCGCTTTGCAGAAACCGCGGCGCTCGCCCTGTCGGCCTCAACGCTTCTGCGCGCCGGCCTGGAGCCCGCCGCCGACGCCTTCATCGCCCGACGCCTGGCCGAGCAGGCCACGACGCTGGGCGCGGGCTCAGCGCCGATCGATGAAGCCGCCCTGATCGACCGGGCTCGCCTTCAGGCCTGAGGCCCGGTGACCTGTCCGAATTAAATCGAGCCTTTCAGCTGGGCGCCGCGACTGCCCCAAGGCTCCATACTTGATCCAAAAGGCTGAAATTCGCCTAGAGCGGAAATTCGAACGTGACCGCTCGAACGTCGGTAAGGGCGCAGGAGGGGACGAAAGAAGTTCATCACATGGATGACAGGGATTGGCTCTATTCAGACGATAGAGAAAGCCGGCACGAGTGGCTTACAGCGCCCTGGAATGGACACTGAAGTGTAAGGCTCTTGTCGACCCAGGTTTTTGCCCAAGCAGCGTCGTGTGTTCACGGTCAAGCAGAGCGCTGCAAACGCAAGACAGCGCCACAGCAATCACGCAACACAATGCCGTCTGAATGGCCCCTCGCATAAAGGGGCTTGGACAGAACTTCAGCACTCAAGTCATGAGCCGCTTTGAGTGAAGCGTCGAAATGAGCCGTTTTGAGGCTCGGAATCCAGCGCGGTTCTGAGCCTGGCAGTGATGCAACCGCGAACACTCCTGCGATCGCGCCTCCAGACGGTCCAACCACAGCCTTGCCCAGCGCTTCATTAGGGGCAGCCTGTGTCTCCCAGCCGAAAAGAGCACCATAGAAGGCTGACGGGAAATCTTCCGTACGGCTTGCGTAGAGTTCATTCTCGAATTGTGTTGTCGGCGCAGGAAAGCTGTGACGCGACTGGGAAATGCCAATCAGCGCGCCGAGCGGATCGCGCAGGAGTGCGTTGCGGCCGACACCGGGAACCTCGAAAGGCGGGCGGACAATCGCCCCGCCGAATTGTTTTGCAAGGGCTGCGGTCGTATTGACATCGCGAACTTCGATATAGGCGATCCAACCATGCGTCAGCTCGGTTGGCGTTTCCGTAAATCCAGCGCCTGCTTCATCCTCCAGGAGCGCAAGGACAAAGTCCTTTTCCCCGCCGCCCCAGGCGAAATCCGTCGCATGCTCGGTTCTGTAGGTCCAGCCTGCAACCCGCTTGTAAAACAGCATTGAGGCTTCAAGATCGTCTGTGAAAAGATCGTGCCATATGACCTGGCCAAATTTGTCCCTGTTCATGACCAGTCCTTCCGTGTTTTCTGCTTCTTGATCTGGCGCACCATTTTTCCAAAAGCCTTGTCCTCTTTTCGTCTTTCAGCAAGACTTGCGGAGTTGAAGGCTTCCTCTGCGTTGAGCTTGCGCCAACGGGCAAGGCGCCTCTCGTCGACCTCGCCGCTTTCGATCGCTTGTCGCACAGAGCAGTCTGGTTCTGACTGATGCTGACAATCTTTGAAGCGACAGCCCGCTGATAGGTCTCGAATGTCCGAGAAGACGTCGTCAATCCCCGAGGCCGCGTCGGTGAGCTGCAATTCGCGCATGCCGGGCGTATCCAACACAATACAGCCGCCGGGAACGAGGTGCAGTTGTCGGCGCGTAGTCGTGTGACGGCCTTTGGCGTCGTCCTCCCGAATGCCTTGAGTGTCGATGAGATCTACGCCGAGCAACGCATTCGCCAGCGTTGATTTGCCAACGCCGGAGGAGCCGAGCAACACAATGGTCTGGCCCGGTCTGCACCAGTCTTTCAGCTTCTCGTTGGGCTCATCTCCTCGCGCGTCGAGCGCGACAACCGGCACGAGATCAGAGATGGTTCGGGCGCGATCAACGAAGTCTTCTGTGTCGGTCACAAGATCGGCTTTAGTGAGAACGATCATCGGCTTTATGCCCGCTTCAAACGCCAGCGCGATGTAGCGTTCCAATCTTGCGATGTTGAAGTCCTGGTTGCAGGATGAAACGATCAACGCCGCATCAATGTTGGCTGCAATCAATTGTACCTGCCGATCTGTACCCGGGGCGCGTCGTTTGACGAGGCTCTTGCGCTCCAGAACACGGCTCGATTGCGGGCGGGTTCGATTGATCAAAACCCAATCCCCGATTGTCGCATCGGGAAGGGGCGGTATTGTCTCATCCACGTTTTCGCCTGTGACATGCACGGCGTTTCTATGCACCTCGACGATCCGAGCCGGTGGCGTTTCAGCTAACTCTTCAACGCTTGCCTGTTTCGCAAAGAAGGGTTGCCAACCGAGGCGTTCGAGAGGTGTCGTATGGTGATCTGATCCTCCGCGATGCAACGCATGCGGAAGGAACTTGGAATAGTCCCGTATCATTGGGATCGAGCTTTCATGTCTCTGCCGCGAGCGGAGCTCGGGCACAAATGTCGGTATTAGGTGAATGGGCAATTCAACGGACGGGCGGAGCTAGGGCTTCGCCGCGTATTTCATCTGTTGAATTTGCAGTGGGAAGCCTCTGGCTTCCCCGCCTTACCGGGACATGAACTCTCCAAGATCACTTATCGATAATGGGACTCGGGCATGCGAAATGCAAGGTCCGACGGCTTGGGTCCCTAACAGCTTTTCAATCAAAGTGCATCTTAACGGGCGGAGGTCATGTTGCGGATCGCTAATGTCCGCTCCCGGGGATCTAGCAGTCCATCGAATTTCCTTTAACGAATGACCGGTTCCGGCCAGTCCCGGTCAACCTGGCCGAGCAAGCCACGACGCTGGGCGCGGGCTCAGCGCCGATTGATGAAGCCGCGCTGATCGACCGGGCTCGCCTTCAGGCCTGAGGCGCCGCTTACCTGTCCGAATTTTAACGAGCCCTCCAGCCGCGTCGCCCTCTACTCTTGCACGCATGGGAGCAGCTGTTGAAACCTCGGGCCTGAGCCGAAGCTTCGGCGATTTTACGGCGGTGCATCAGATCGACCTTGCCGTCCCCCAAGGCGAGGTCGTCGGCTTTCTCGGGCCGAACGGCGCGGGCAAGACCACGACGATCCGCATGCTGCTGGGCCTGATCCGTCCGAGCGCCGGACGTGTGATGATCAACGGGTTCGACCTTGCGACCCAGCGCGGCGCGGCGCTGGCCGGCGTCGGCGCAATCGTTGAAACACCTGCGCTTTACCCCAACCTGACCGGGCGCGAGACCCTGACCATGGCCGCGCGGCTTCTGGGAGCGACGCGTTCTGATGTGGACGAACTTCTGGGACTTTTGGATCTGACAACCGCAGCGGACCGGCAGGTGGGTCAGTACTCGCTCGGCATGCGCCAACGCCTGGCGCTCGCGCGCGCTCTGATGGGTCGACCCAAGCTGTTGATTCTGGACGAACCGACAAACGGTCTCGACCCTGGCGGCATCGCCCAGATGCGCGCGCTGATCTCCGAGCTGCCTGGCCGCTTCGGGGCAAGCGTTCTGGTGTCCAGCCATCTGTTGAGCGAGGTGGAGCAGACCGCGACGCAATGCGTGCTGATCGATCACGGCTCGATCGTGTTTCAAGGCGCAGTGAGCGCCCTGCAGGCCAGGACCCCGCCGGTGGTTTTAGTTGAGACCGACCGGCCTGCCGCCCTCGTAAAGCGCTTTCTGGAGCAGAACGTCATGGCTGAAGCCGAGGGCGACACGGTGCGGGCGCACCTTGATCTCGACGCGCCGGCGCGCGCGAGCCTGGTCCTCGAACTGGTCGGAGCCGGCTTCGCGGTGAGCGCTCTCAGCGTCGCATGCCCCACGCTTGAAGACGCCTTCCTCGCGCTCACCGGCGAGGGGCGGCGCCTGTCATGAGCTTCACTGCGGTTTTCCTGGCCGAAATGATCAAACTGCGCCGTTCGCTGGTGCTGCTCTTGATCATCAGCATCCCGCTGATGATGGCGATCATGCTCGCTGCGGCGGTCGCGACCGACAATGCGCCGGATGACTGGACCCGCCTGACGATGAGCTTCACCGCCGTGTGGGCCTATTTGCTGATGCCGCTGGCGGCCACGGCGCTGACCGCCCTCATGGCGCATCTGGAGCACGGGCCGAAGGGCTGGTCCTTCATGCTGGCCCTGCCTGCGCCGAAATGGAGCGTGTTCGCCGCCAAGGCGCTGCTGGCGGCCTGCATCATGGCGCTGATCTGCGTGCTGATCGCGCTCGCCCTGCCGCTCGGCGCCTGGGCGGGTGCGCTGATCGCGCCGACCAATGCGCTGGACGGCGCGCCTCCGGCCGGCCTTATCGCCTCGCTGCTGTCGCGAATGTGGCTTGCCGGGCTTCTGGCCCTGGCGATCCAGTTCGCCGTCGCCATGGCGTTCTCCAGCTTCGCCGCACCGGTCGTGCTGGGAATGCTGGGCGTGTTTGTCTCGGTCGTGGCGACTTCGGCCAAGGCCGGCATCTACTTTCCCTGGCTCTTGGCGGTGAATGTGCTGGCCTCAACGCCTGAACGCGCCCTGCAGGCAGTGCTGACCGGGGGAATTGGCGGGGTGCTGGTGTTCGCGCTCACCTGCTGGTGGCTGGCTCGACGCGACTGGCTCTGAACCCGTTAACTCAGCACCGCGAACACCGTCGTGCCGAGCATGGTTCCCAGCGCATAGCCCAGAACGCCGACCAGAACGCCTGGCGTGACCAGATCGCGCCAGCCCTTCGCTGCGGCGAGCGCCGGGGCGGTCGTTGCGCCCAGAATGGCGGCGTTGGAGGCGATGATGATCTCCGGCAGGGAGAACCTGGCGAATTTCGCCAGCACCAGCGCCACCACGCCATGAATGCTGATCAGCACAGCGATGAAAGCCATGAGGAGCGGTGCGTCGCCGAGCAGCTGGGCGATGTTGGCGCCAGCGGCGATGGCGGCGAAGAACACGAAGGCGAAGACCACGCCCAGCTCGAATCCGCCATGCAGCTGCGCCATCTGTTTCGGCGCCGCTGTGGGCAGGATCAGCGCCAGCGCGGTGATGATGACATAGCGCAGATCGCCGATGGACACGCCGATGACGCCGCGCAGCGCTTCAGGATCAACCATCGCATCGCCCGCTCTCACGACAGCGTCGGCGACCGCCACGATGACCAGCGCGTAGGTGAGCGTCAGCGCCAGGCTGAGCGCGGTCGCACGCTCCCGACTGGCCGTGTCCTGCTCGGCGATATCGCCCTTGGAGTGGTCGCGGCTGACGAAGCGGCTGGCCACCCAGCTGACGCCCGGAATGACGGCGATGACCGCCAGCCAGGCGGCGCTGGCCAGATGATCGGCGGCCACGATCGCCGAGATCAGCCCGCCATCGCCCTCAAGCCCTGTGGTCTGGATCAGCGCGGCGAAATTCACCGAGCCGCCCACATAGGATGCGGTGAGCGAACCGGCGATGGCCGGCTCCCGCGCGCCCAGATCAATCAGCATCACCGCTGCAGCGACGCCGACGACGGTGGCGAAGGATGCGATCAGGAAGGCTCCGGTGACGCGCGTCGTCTCAAACAGTATGCGGCGCAGATCCGCCTTCATCAGGAAGAGCGGGATGAGCACCGGCACGGCATAGGCGAAGACGAAATCATACGCGCCGGACTCAAACGGCAGAATGCGCAGATTAGACGCCAGGATGGCGAACAGGATCGCCCAGACCGTACCGGTCAGCAAAGCCCCGAACTTCGTCTTCTCTAGCAGGAAACCGGCAGCGGCGATGGCGAACAGCCCGGCCATAACGGCCAGCGGCTGGTCTGCGGGAATGAGGCTCATCGCGGGGTCTCCGTCATCTCGTTTGCTCGCCATTCAGCATGAAGCTCGCCCGCCGAGCGCCCTTCCAGACGCTCGAACCGGCTTTCGCCTTCCAGCAGCTCGCCATTTCCGGCGCGGGCGAGCAACCAACGTGTGGTGATCACATCCCCTTGAATGCGTCCCGCCCAGACCGTCAGGCTGTCGCAGCGCTCCGCCGGGTGCTCCCAGGCGACCTGAAACCCGATCATGCCGGCATGAACCCGGCCCTCTGTCTCATAGGCCAGTCCCTGACAGCGATAGCCGGAGGCCTGGTTGAAGTAGGCGCCTGAGAAGCGACCGGTCTCGTCAATCTCGGTGATGAGCAGGTAGGAGCCCGATTGGTTGCGCCAGACGCTGTCAGCAAGGTCCGGCTCCTGAGCGAAGCCCGGCGCTGCAATGAGAACCCAGCCGATGAAACAGATCAGCGCCTTAAGCAATGACGGCATCAGCCTCGATCTCCACGATGAAGGCCGGGTCCGCGAGCGCCGCCACGCCGATCATTGAGCTGGCCGGCGGGTGATCCTTGAAGGCCGCCAGGTGCGCCGCGCCGACGGTGGCCTGGGTTTGCGAGCTCATATCGGTGACGAAGACGCGCGTGCGCACCACGTTCGACAGGTCCGCCCCCGCCGCTTTGAGCGCCTCGGCGATGATCTCGATGCAGCGCGCGGTCTGCGCACCGGCGTCATCCGGCGCAAACGGTTTTCCGCCGCCATCGACCGCCACAGTGCCCGCCACCCAGATCTGATCGCCCACGCGTACGGCGCGGCGATACCCGACCTTGTCCTCCCACGGCGCGCCGGAGGAAATTCGCAAGGTTGGGCGGGTCATGAAATGCCTCTGCGGCTATCGGCCAGGCATTCAATGTGGACAGGTCTCATCATTGCGAGCCTCCAGCTGACGGGTGGCCAGCTGAACGCGCCCGCAGCGCACAGTCAACGCCGCGCGTCGCTCGGTTTGGGGCTGCGCATTGAAAGCCACAGCTTCATGACCAGTCCGAAGAACAATCCGCAGGCCAGCGCGGAGCCCAGCGCGATGGTGAGTGCGCGCATCGGGTCGCCGGTGAACAAGAACTGCTGGAAGAAAAAGAAGACGCCCATGGCCAGGCCGAAAAAGAGCCCCATGGACAGGCCCGACACCTTGGTCTTCTCCGGCAGCCCCTCGGCCTGAACGGCCTTGAGCCTTTCATGCTGACGCGCCAGCATCGCCGGCCCGTAGCGGCGCTCGAGCGGCTTCCAGACGGGCCAGGTGACCATCAGCAAAAGCCAGGTCAGCGCGTTTTTCAGGGTCGGAATCTTCTCACCGCATTCAATGCACGCAAGGCCGGCGTAATTGCCGAACGCGCTCGCGCCGTAGACGCGCCCGTCATTGATCGCGCCACAGGATGGGCACGGCGCGAACTGACGATCATTCAGCGCCTTGTCCGGGTTGCGCTCCACAAGCGTCACTTTCGGAATGCGCTGGCCGAAGATCAGCTCATTGATCGCCAGCCCCGGATTGACGACCCAGTGGACAAGCGCCCAATGCGGCAGCTTCCACACCGTGAACCGGTCGCGATCATACTCCATGTCCGCCTCCATCAGGATCAAGCGGAAGGGTGCGCAAACTGACCGCCGCATGCAAGTGAAAGCGGAGTAATTTCGCCTAGCCGAAAAGGGCGTCGACGCCGGCTTGAGCAGCGGTTGCGTCGTCGAGCTCCTCGCCTTCGATCCGGCCGTGAATGGCCGCGCCGGCGGCGGCCAGCAAGAGCTTGATATCGCCATTGGCGCGCTCTGACGCGGCTGCGGCATCCCCGGCGCGCAGCGTCTGCTGGGCTGCAATCAGCTCTTCATTGAGGGCTTCGATCACGGTTTCAAAATGCGCGCGCAGCGCCTTTGGCGCGGCCTCATAAGCCTGCACGGCCAACTCCTTGTCGGCGAAGCCGGAACGCTCGAAATGCTCTGAATAGCTCGCCGGCGACCAGTCCAGCACGTCTTCGGCGCAATCGGGCACGTCGGCGAGCATTTCCAGCAGCATCACCACTTCGTTGAAATGATTGAGATAGTCGGTAGCCAGCCCGGTTTCCGGATGGATATTGGCCGCCCTCAGCCGATCGGCTGACAGCGCCCCCTGCCCCAGAACTTCACCGGTCTTGCTCATGCCCGCCTCGCCCGCATCGGGCCAACTTCGCCGCGAGCGGTTTATGAAGCGCTAACCGTGTTCAGCCGAACCGCCGAAGCGTTCAGTCCACTCAGCCACCTGCTCGTCCTCGACCTTGGCGAACAGCACCTCGGGCGCGGTGACCGGCGAACCAGGCGCCAGAGCGGCGAGCAGGTCAGCGGCGGAGCCCGCCGGCCAGTCGCGCTGATCCTCAGGCGCGCCCAGCGCCACAAGAATTTTCGCCGCCGCACCCGGAATGATGGGTTGAGCGACCAGGGCCATCACCCGGCAAAGATTGAGTCCATAGCGAACCCCCACGGCCGCCTGGGCCGGGTCGGTCTTGAAATGGGTCCAGGGCTGGGCGCGGGTGAGATACTCATTACCGGCCGCCCAGAGCGCGCGGGTCTCGGCGGCGGCCTTGCGGAACTCCATCGCGTCATAGTGCTCGACGATGGCGCTGAGGCGCTGATCAAGCTCGGTTTCCAGCCAGGCTTCATGCTCGCCCGGCTCGCCGCCATCAGGAATGACGCCGTCAAAACGCGACACAGTGAATTTCAGGATCCGGTTGACGAAATTGCCCAGCACGTTGGCGAGATCGGTGTTCACCGCGCCTTGAAAATGCTCCCAGGTGAACTGCGCGTCGGCGCCCTCCGGCGCATAGGCGGTCAGATACCAGCGCCAGTAGTCCGCCGGCAAAAGCTCCAGCGCCTGATCCATGAAGACGCCGCGCTTTTCGCTGGTGGAGAACTTGCCGCCATACCAGGTCAGCCAGTTGAAGGCCTTCAGCCGGTCCACCGTCTTCCAGGGCTCGCCCGATCCCAATATCGTCGCGGGGAAGCTGACCGTGTGGAAGGCGACATTGTCCTTACCCATGAACTGGACATAGCTGACATCGTCCGCACCCCTGTCGGATCGCCACCAGCGTTCCCAGTCGGCGCCGGTCTTCTTGGCCCACTCCACCGTGGCGGCGATGTAGCCGATGGGCGCGTCGAACCAGACATAGAAGACCTTGTCTTCAAAGCTCTTGCGCACATTCCCGTCGCGCGCCACCGGCACGCCCCAGCTCAAATCCCGCGTGATGGTGCGATCGCGCAGCCCCTCATCCAGCCACTTATAGGCGATGGATTTGGCCAGCGACGGCCAGCCCTCGGCCGCATCGACCCAGGCGCGCAGCCGCGCCTCCATCGCCGACTGCTTCAGCCGCAGATGACGCGTATCGCGCACCTCCAGATTACGCGAACCGGACACCGTCGAGTAGGGATCGATCAGATCGACCGGATCGAGCAGCTTGCCGCAATTATCGCACTGATCGCCGCGGGCGCGCTCAAACCCGCAATTTGGACAGGTCCCTTCCACATAGCGGTCCGGCAGGAAGCGACCGTCATCGATGGAGTAGACCTGTTTTTCAACGACCTCCTCGATGAGGTCGTTATCCTCCAGAACAGCGGCGAAATGCTGGGTCAGTTCGGCGTTCTCAGCCGACGACGTCCGCCCGAAATGGTCCCAGCCGAGCGCGAACTGGTCTCCGATCGCGCTCTGGATCGCATGCTGTTCGTCGCAATAGGCTTTCACATCCTGTCCGGCCTCTGCGGCGGCGAGTTCTGCCGGCGTGCCGTGCTCATCGGTTGCGCAGATCGACAACACCTCGTGGCCGCGCAGACGCTGGAAGCGCGCGAACACATCGGCCGGCAGCATCGAACCGGCCAGATTGCCCAGATGCTTCACCCCGTTGATATAGGGCAGCGCACTGGTGATGAGGTAACGGGCCATGACATATATCCATACCACGCTTATGGTCTTGGGCGCGCCTCGCGCAAAACGACCAAAAGCAAAAACAGGCTGGGCGGACTGATACCCGCCCCGGCTGGGGAGGAAAACACATGCCGCGCATATTCGGACACGATCTTCTTGGCGTCGCGCTCGGCGCGCTCGCCTTCTATCTCGTCGGCTTCCTGATCTACGGGATGGTGTTCGGCGAATACTATCAGCAGATCAACAACGTGCCTGCAGGTTATGTCGTCTCGTCAACCAGCATGGCGATGGGGCTGATCATGCCGATCGTATCAACGCTCGGCTTCGCCTGGATCATGAACAAGGCCGGCAAGGGCTCCATCACCGCCTATGTCACAACCGGCATCGTGCTGGCGGTCGCCATCGCCTGCATGGGCCTGATGTATATCGCGGTCTACGGGCCGCATTACAGCTTTGAGGCCTTCGGCCTGGACGCGGTTCACCAGGTACTCGCCTTCGCCGCAGCCGGCGCCGTGCTCGGCTCGCGAAAATAGACAAGCAGCCGGCCGCCTTGCGCAATCCACCCTGCTCGCCCTATTAGGACGCGCAGGGCGGCCGGTTTAGCTCAGCTGGTAGAGCAGCGGTTTTGTAAACCGAAGGTCGGGGGTTCGACTCCCTCAACCGGCACCATTTTTTCTCATACTTCTTCGCGTCCGCTCAGTCGGTCCTCCCCCGGATCAGGTCCGGGGTGCGGGCGCGCGATCGCGCTTTGGAACGGTTTTTCCTGATGCTCAAGCCCGTCCGGGCTTTCGCTCCTCGCTGACGCTCCGGACGCGCGTTCGCGCTTTGGAACCGTACCGGTTCGGCTTTACTGATCCCAGAGCCTGTACCGGCTCCTATGGGGCTCAGCCTTCTGGCTTATGAACCTTATAAGTACATCTTCCCTTATAAGGTATCTGGGTTGGGCGCTGGCGTGCTGGCGGTTGACGCGTGTTGACGTGCTCTTCGCTATGCGCGGAAGGCGGTATGACCAGGCTGAAAGCCGGTTTGTGGAGCGTGGCCCTTGCCGCGCCCGGCGGCTTGGGTTTGGCTGCGCGCCATGCGCATCACTGATGATCTATCCATTGATGACAGCCTTCTGACCGAGCGTTTCGTGCGCGCGTCCGGGCCGGGCGGCCAGCATGTCAACACGACCGCGAGCGCGGTTCAGCTGCGCTTTGATCTGGCTGCGAGCGCCCTGCCCGGCCCGGTGAAGGCGCGGCTGGTCAAGCTCGCCGGCGCACGGCTGAGCCGGGAAGGCGTGATCATCATTCAAGCGGACAGTTCGCGCAGCCAGGAGCGCAATCGCGCCGAGGCGCGCGAACGTCTGCGCGGGCTGATCGCACGGGCGCTGGTCGCGCCCAAGCCCCGTAAGAAAACGCGCCCCTCGCTCAGTTCGATCCGCAAGGCCAAGACCGCCAAGGCGCGGCGCGGTCAGGTGAAGGCGCTAAGGGGCAGGCCGAAGGGTGAGGATTAAGTCCTTTGTCATCCCGGGAAGCGCTATCGCGCCGAGCCGGGATCCAGTCCCTGCACTCAATGCGGGCGCCCCGCTGTTAAAACCAACCGGAATGGGTCCCGGATAGCGGCTGCGCCGCTTCCGGGATGACACAAGAGAGTGAAGGCGGCACCTTACCCGACGATCTCGTCTTCGGAGAAGAAGAAGGGGATTTCTTCGGCGGCGGTTTCCGGGGCGTCGGAGCCGTGCACGGAGTTGGCTTCAATGGATTCAGCAAACGCCTTGCGGATGGTGCCTTCGTCGGCCTGCTCCGGGTTCGTGGCGCCCATCACCTTGCGGTAGGTTGCGATGGCGTCTTCGCCTTCGAGCACCTGGACCACGACGGGGCCGGAGATCATGAAGCTGACCAGATCGTTGAAGAAGGGGCGCTCCTTGTGCACCGCGTAGAAGCCTTCGGCCTGTTCGCGGGTCAGATGGATGCGCTTTTGCCCGATGATGCGCAGGCCGGCGTCTTCGATCATGGCGTTGATCTTGCCGGTCAGGTTCCGCGCAGTGGCGTCAGGTTTGATGATGGAGAAGGTGCGTTGCAGCGCCATGATTTCGGTCCTTGGTCAGGCTGGGGAGGAAGGGTGGAAAATCGCGGCGGCTTATAGCCGTGCTTCTATCGGCTGTGAAGGCGTGCTAGGCGCTCGCGCGCCATGCTCCACATCAACGACCTCACCTACCGGATCGAAGGCCGGATGCTTTTCGATCAGGCCACGCTCTACGTGCCCGACCGCGCCAAGGTCGGGCTGGTGGGTCGCAACGGCACGGGCAAGTCCACGCTCTTTCGTCTGATACGGGGCGAAACGACGCCGGAGGACGGCGCGATTCGCGTCCACCCGTCCGCGCGCGTCGGCTCGGTGGAGCAGGAAGCGCCGGGCGGACCGACCACCATTCTGGACTTTGTGTTGCAGGCCGATAGCGAGCGGGACGCACTCCTGAGCGAGGCGGAAACCGCGAGCGATCCGCACCGCATCGCGGACATCCAGACCCGGCTGGCCGATATCGAAGCCCATTCCGCCGAAGCGCGCGCGGCCTCCATCCTGTCCGGGCTCGGTTTTGACGAGGCGGCCCAGGCCCGCGCCTGTTCTGAGTTCTCCGGCGGCTGGCGGATGCGCGCGGCGCTGGCCGCCACGCTGTTCGCGCGGCCTGACCTGCTGCTTCTGGATGAACCGACCAACTATCTCGATCTGGAAGGCGCGGTGTGGCTGGAAGCCCATGTGAAGAAATTCCCCGGAGCGGTCATCCTGATCAGCCATGACCGGGACTTGCTGAACACCGCCGTGGACCGGATCGCGCATCTCAAAGACGGCAAGCTGACCGCCTGGGAAGGCGGGTATGATCAGTTTGAACGCCAGCTCGCCGAACGCCAGCGCCTGCAGATGAAAATGGTCGAGCGCCAAGAGGATGAGCGCCGGCGGCTTCAGGCTTTTGTTGATCGCTTCAAGGCCAAGGCGTCCAAGGCGCGTCAGGCGCAGAGCCGGGTGAAACGGCTGGAGAAAATGCAGCCGGTCGCCACCATGGTCGAAGACCCGGTCGCCCCGTTCGAATTTCCCTTCCCTGCGCGCGCCATGGGCAATCCGCTGGTTCGCTTTGACGAGACCGCGACCGGCTACTCCCAGGATAGGCCGGTTCTGTCCGGCCTGAATATGCGCCTGGATGCCGATGACCGGATCGGGCTGCTCGGTCGCAACGGATCGGGCAAGTCCACCTTCGCCAAGCTCCTGACTGGCGCGCTCGACGTTACCGGCGGGGCGATGCGCATGCACAAGAAGGTACAGGTCGCCCATTTCGCCCAGCACCAGATCGACATGCTGGAGCCCAAAGCCTCGGCCTACGATCACGTGCTGGAGCGCATGGAGGACGCCACCGAGGCCCAGCGCCGCGCGCGCCTGGCCCGCTTCGGCCTTCCCGGCGACCGGCAGGAGACCCCGGCGAAAGACCTGTCCGGCGGGGAGAAGGCGCGCCTGTTGATGAATCTCATCACGTTTGAGGGCGCGCATCTGGTGATCCTGGATGAACCGACCAACCATCTGGATATGGACAGCCGCGCCGCGCTGACCGATGCGATCAACGCCTTTGAGGGCGCGGTGATCATCATCAGCCATGACCGGCATCTGATCGAGACCTGCGTGGATCGGCTCTGGCTGTGCGAAGGCGGCTCCATCGCACCCTATAACGGCGACATGGACGAGTATCGCCGCCTCATCCTGCGCGGCGAAGAGGATGCGAAACCCAGCGCGAAATCCGGCGGCCAGAAAACCGAGCGCCGCCGCGACGCGGCGGCGGCGCGCGCCACGCTCAAGCCCTTGCAGGCTGAGGCGCGCAAATGGGAAAAGGAAGCCGAACGGCTGAAAGGCGTCGTTGACAAAATCGACGCCGGCCTCGCTGTGCCCGGCCTGTGGGAGAAAGACCCGGCGACCGCTGCTGAACTGACGAAGAAACGCGCCCGCGCGGTTGAGCTGATCGACGAGGCGGAGATGGCATGGCTGGAAGCCGATGAAGCGCTAGAGGCGGCGCGGGTCGAGGCGGGGCTTTAGATCACTTAAGCCTTCTTCTCCCAGCGCCCTTCAGGCGTCTGCTTCCAGTAGGAGACGGACAGACCGTCGGCTTTCGCCTTGCGCCACAGATCGCGGGCGGACCGGACGCGGGTCTCGTCGCCGCCGTCGAACATCACGATGCTGCGCTCAAAGGCGCTGGCGTCTTCAGGCGCATGACCATCCAGGCAGAACAGCATGCCGGCCTGGTTCAGATTGGTCTCTTCGGTGCTCAGAAGGATGGGCTGACGGTCCGCGTCGGGCGCATCAGCGCGGCCATGCGCCAGGAAAGCCTCATCGCGAAACGTCCAGAGCAGACCGTCGAGGCGCTCGACCTGTTCAGGATCCGGCGACACGATCAGGGCTCGCCCGCCGCGCTCCGTGAGCTTGGTCAAAAGCTCCGGCAACGCCTCGTCAACGCCGGTGCGTTCCAGATGATAGAACCAGAGCTCAGCCATAAGCGGCATCCTGCTCGACGCTGGCTCCTGCAGGCAAGACGCAGCATCAGCCCGGACCCTGCGAAATCGCCGACATCCCGCCACGATCCAGAAACACCGATGGCGCTCCCTGTTCGAGATGCTTGCGATCCCTGGCGACGGCATCGGCCAAATGATCGAAAACGGTTCTCAATGCCCGGCTGCGCTTAAGTCCCTCATGGCTGACGAGCCAGAGATCGAGGAAGGCCTCATGGTCGGGGAGCACCCGTGTCAGCGCGACCGTCGCACGTTGCGCGAGCCTGTGCGTTGTCACCCCCAGGCCTAAGCCAAGCTCAATTGCCTTGAGATGTCCGACGGGCGTGCCGAACTTCACCGCAGCCCGCCCTGGCTTGAACGTCGCGCCATCAGCACCCTGAGGCCAGCGCATGCCGACCGTCACATTCCAGTCAACCGCGGTATGGTCAGCCAGCCCCTCGCAGGACACCGGTCGCCCGGCCCGCTCTAAATAGCTGGGCGCAGCGTAAATGCCTGCGCCGACCCGCGCGACGCGGCGCGCAATGAGGCTCTGCTGGGCGCCGGGACGACGCCAGCGCAATGCGAGATCGGCCTCACCCGACAGAATGTTCGCCGCTGCGAGGCCGAGCTCAACTGAAACGCTCAGCGCGGGATGATCAAGCAGCAGCGGGGCCAGCGCCGCCGGCAACCAATCGGAACCGACGCCGTCGCTTGCCGCGATCCGCACCTCACCGGCCACCCCATGGCCGCTGTCCTCGATGGCGCGCTGGATGGACGCCGCGCCGTTTTGCATTCCGCGCGCATTGGCGACGATCAAGGCGCCGAGCGGGGTCAGCTCGGCGCTGCGCTTTGCACCGACGAAAACGGGCTGGCCCATGCGCGTTTCCAGTGCGCGCAGACGACGGCTCACCGTGGGCTGGCTCGACCCCAGACGATCGGCGGCGGCGGAATGGCCGCCCTCCTCATGGATCGCCAGAACAAGCTGAATATCAGACCAAGAGATCATTCGAATATGAATGATCAGTATTCACAATAAGTCAATTGATTGCGCGGCGATCTCACCTCATCGTCATTCGATCAGCGCCGTCTGGCGCGACCCGACACCAGCAAGCGACACCCATGCCCCCTTTTGAACCGCTGAAAGAAGACGCAACAGGGCTTATCGATCACCAGGCCCTCACGTCGATGTCCGGAATGGAGTTTTTCGAACGTCATCTGGCCGGCGAACTGCCCTCCCCGCCGATGTGCCGGGTGATTCCGATGCGCATACTGCACGCCGAACCTGGCCATGTCCGTATGGAGGCCGGCTCCAATGACGACCATCTCAACCCAATGGGGACCGTCCATGGCGGCTTCGCCATGACCGTGCTCGACAGCTGTCTTTCAGGGGCGGTCCATTCGAGGCTCGAAGCCGGCCAAGCCTACGCCACGATCGAGCTGAAAACGAACCTGGTCCGACCGATTTCGCCGAGCGATGGACGCGTGCTCGCGAGCGCCCATTCCATTCACACCGGTCGGTCTCTGGCCACCGCTGAGGGGCGTCTGGTCGACGAAGACGGGCGCATTCTGGCCTTCGCGACAACCACCTGCGCCATTTTCCAAGTCTAGAGGAGACCGCCATGTTGACCTTCAAACGCCTTAGCGTCGTGGTGATAACCTTCGTATTGATGCTGGCGACAACAGCCCAAGGCGGCGCGCAATCGAACAATCCTCCTGAGGCCTTCGAAACCCTGTCACTGACCCGCGGCGGCGCGATCGTTCGGGTCGATTTTGACAATGGACCGCTTAACCTCGTCGACGGGCCAATGCTCGCCGACCTGGCCCGGCTGGCGGCTGTTTTGGCGGCGGACACCGACGCGAAAGTCGTGGTGTTCGGTTCAGCCAACCCGGAGTTCTTCCTGGCGCGCGCCGATTTGGCGCTTTTGGCACGCCTTGAGGCGATCACCGAGCCGCCCGCCGGGCTCTCTCCCTTTCATCAGCTGACCGAGGCGTATCGCGCTTTGCCGCAGATAACCATTGCGGAGGTTTGCGGAATTACCCGAGGGGCAGGCAGCGAGTTTGTGCTGGCCCTGGATATTCGAATCGCCTGCGATGATGCGGTATTCAGCCAGCCTGAAATCGGTTTCGCACTCCAGCCAGGTGGCGGAGCGTTCCATCGGCTGTCTGAGAATGTCGGTCGCAGTCGCGCGCTCGAAATCATCGTCTCCGGTCGCGATCTCAGCGGCGCCGAAGCCGCAGCCTATGGCTGGGTCAATCGTTCTATGCCGCATGCTGAGCTGGCAGACGCAACACGCGTTTTGGCCGGCCAGATTGCGCGCTGGGATCACGCCGCTCTGACCCGCGCCAAACGCACCTACAATGCGGTTGCCGGGTTTGATGATACGGAGGAGCGCCACGCCCGGCTTCAGATCGAATTCGCCCGCTTTGTCGAAGCGGTTCAAAGCGATGCGGGACGGGCGCGCATCAATGCGTTTGCGTCAAATCCGTCAGATCCGGTCGAGCGAGAACGCCGGTTGCAGCACGTGCTGTCGGACGGCTGAAGCATGTCAAACGGTGCGCTTAGGCGCACCGTTTGACGGTATCAAAGCGCCTCAACCCTCGTAGCTGTCGCGCACCAGCCGGTCGAGCAGGCGCACGCCATAGCCGGTGCCGAAGGCAGGAAGGCGCGGGTCCTTCGAGCCGGAATGCATGCCCGTGCCCGCGATATCGATATGGCACCATGGCTTGTCGTTGACGAAACGCTGCAGGAAGACCGCCGCGGCGATGGAGCCGGCATTGCGGCCTTCACCGAGATTTTTCATGTCAGCGACGGTGGAATCGATCTGACGATCGTATTCCGGCCCGACCGGCAGACGCCAGACGGTCTCGTCTGACGCCTTGCCGGCGGCTGCGATATTCTCCGCCAGCTCGTCATTATTGGAGAAGATGCCGGCGTGTTCATGTCCGAGCGCGATCAGGATCGCGCCGGTCAGCGTGGCCAGGTTGATGATGAATTTGGGGTCGTATTTTTCCTGCGTGTACCAGAGCGCATCGGCCAGAACGAGCCGGCCTTCAGCATCGGTGTTCAGGATCTCGATCGTCTGACCGGACATGGAGGTGACGATGTCGCCGGGGCGCTGGGCGTTGCCGTCCGGCATGTTCTCAACCAGGCCGACCACTCCGATCACATTGGCCTTCGCCTTGCGGCCGGCCAGTGTCTTCATCAGGCCGACAACGGAAGCGGAGCCGCCCATATCGCCCTTCATTTCCTCCATGCCGGGCCCCGGCTTCAGCGAGATGCCGCCGGTGTCGAAGCACACGCCCTTGCCGACGAAAGCGAGCGGGGCATCGCCCGTCTTGCCGCCATCCCAGCGCATGATGACCATTTTTGATTCGCGCACCGAACCCTGCCCGACTCCGAGCAGCGAGCCCATGCCCAGCTTGGCCATCTCCGCTTCGCCAAGGATTTCCACCTCAACCCCAAGCGGTTCCATTTCCTTGACGATGAGCTCTGCATAGCTTTCCGGGTGCAGGACGTTCGGCGGCTCCATCACAAGATCGCGCGCCAGCGTCACGCCGTCCGCGACAGAGGCCCAGTCCTTCCAGACCTTGCGTGCGCCTTTTTCGTCTCCCGTGACGATCTCGGTGGTTTTCAGCGTCGGCTTGTCTTCCGCCTTCAGCTTGGTGCGGTAGCCATCAAAGCGATAGGCCGCAAACCCGGCGCCGAGCGCGGCGCGGGCGGCGTTCTCGTGATCGTCATCGACATGGATCGACAAGGATTTCGCGCCGGAGCTCAAAAGCTTGCGGACGAGCCCAGCCGCCGCCTTCTCAAACCCGTTGCCCTCGACCTTCTTCGCCTCGCCAAGGCCGAAGATCAGAATGCGGTCCGCGTCGACGCCGGACGGCGCAACCAGCTCCACAATCTGGCCCGGCTTGCCTTCAAAGCGGGCGGCCTTGATCGCGCGGGCCACGGCTCCGCCGCTGGCCTTGTCGAGCGCGGCGGCTGCATCGGACAGCTTCGCGCCGGCAAAGGCGGGAGCGGCGATGGCGTCACCAGTGGCGGTGGCGGCGAACTTGATCTTCATGCTGGATCCTCTCAATCGGATGGATGGCGGCGCTTTAGGCATCCCGGCAGGGTTTCACCTGCATGAACGCGTAACGCAAGCATCGGCGTTTGGCTGTGGTATCCGATCCAGCGCCACGTTAGAAGACGGAGGACTCAGACCCGCGCGCTTTCTCTGGCCTGAAGACGAGCCGATGACGCTTTTCCAACGCTATGCTTTTCGACAGGCTCTGTGGCCGTTCCTGACGGCCATGGCGGCGCTCACGGGGCTGGCGATCCTCACCCAATCGCTCTCGAATGTCGATCTGATCGCAGACGAGGGTGGCACCGCGCTGATCTTCATCTGGATCACGACGCTCGCCCTGCCCCAGGTCATCGCGCTTTTGATCCCGATCGCGGTCTTTCTGGCCTGCGCGGCGGCGCTCAACCGGCTGATGTCGGATTCCGAATTCACCGTGGCCGCCTCCGCCGGCATGAGCCGTCGCCAGCGCCTGTCGCCCTTCGTGCGTCTGGCCGTCTATGCGGTGCTTCTGAACCTGCTCATCAACCTGTTCGTCCAGCCCGCCGCCTTCCGGGAAATGCGCCAGGCGCTCTATGAGGTTCGCACCGACATCGCCACCAGCTTCATGCGCGCGGGAGAGTTCGTTCCGCTGGGCGGCGACGTCACCTTCTATGCGCGCGATGTCAGCAATTCCGGGGTGATGACCGACGTTTTCATCGAGGATGGCCGGCCCGGCGAAGGGGCCGCCTATGTCGCCGCCCGCGGGTTGATCACCCGCACAGAGCGCGGACCGGTGATGCTCCTTGAATCGGGCTCGCGCACGGCACTGGATGAAAATGCGGAACTCACCAGCCTGACCTTCCAGCGCTATGAGTTCGAGCTCTCCGCTTTCGTCGATGCTGAAGCCTCCTTCTTCTTCAAGGAGAGCGACAAATATCTGCCTGAGCTGCTGGACCCGTCCATCAGCGACATCGCCCGGGCGCGAGGGCGCGAGGATTTGCTGGCCGAAGGCCATTACCGGCTGTCAGCCCCGCTCTACAGCATCGCCTTCGCCCTCATCGCGGCCGCCGCCTTCATGGGCGTGCAGCATCGCCGCACGGGCTATGGCGGCTCGATCATTATCGCCGGAGCCGCCGCCCTGGTGCTGCGCCTGCTGGGCTTTGCGGTTCAGGCCGCAGCTACCGACGACGCCGGGATGAATGCGTTGCAGTACGCCATTCCGATGATCGGCATCATCCTCGCCCTTTTGGTCATCGCCCGTCCCTCACGCGCCCTGACCAGGCCGCCAACCGGCGCTTCCGCGCTCGACGCGCCGCGTGCAGCGGGGGTCGCGCCATGAACCGGCTGAACCGATATCTCTTCTTTCAGACGCTGATCGGGGTGGTGGGTGCTGCGGCGGTGGTGCTGGCGGTCATCCTGCTGATCGACTTTGTGGAGACCTCGCGCGACATCGCCACGCGGGCCGATATTTCAGCCCCGCGCGTCTTTGCCCTGACACTGATGCGCGCGCCGCTTCTGGTTCAGGACACCCTTCCCTTCATCATGCTGTTCGGTGTGCTGTGGGCGTTTTTCAGGCTGAACCGCCGAAGCGAGTTCATCGTCATGCGCGCCTCAGGGTTTTCAGCCTGGGGCATGGCGGCCGCGCCGGTCACTCTGGCCGTCGTGATCGGCGCGTTCGGAGCGCTGGCCCTTAACCCGCTTGGCGCGGCCAGCAATGCCGCATTCGAACGTGAGCGTGAGCGATTGCTGGAAGGGCGCACCGGCCAGGAGACCCGCGCCGAGGGCCCGGTCTGGCTGCGTGAAGGACGCTCTGACGGCTATGTGCTGATCACGGCGGAGGGCCTGGACGCAGATGGCAATGCGCTCGACCGACCGACCTTCCGCGTCTACTCCACGACCCAGGGTTCGCCGCAGATGGACCGGCGCATTGATGCGGACCGTGCGGTGCTCAGCAGCGGGTTCTGGACGCTTGCAAACGCGCTTGAGCGCCGCGCCGGGGCCGAAGCGATACAGCTTGGACAAGTCTCGGTGCCGACCCAGATCGGTCGGCAGGCCTTGTTTGAACGCGCCCGATCCCCGATCGGCGTTTCCTTCTGGCGCATGCCCGAAGTGATCACGTCAGCACGCGAAGCCGGCTTGTCGACACGAGCTTATGAGTTGCGCTGGCAAGGCATGCTGGCCTTACCGCTCATGCTGGCCGCCGCCGCACTTGTCGCGGTCGCCGCCACGCTTCGCCTGGCGCGTCTGGGCGGAGCGGCGGGCTTTGCGCTGGCGGGCGGGCTGTCCGGCTTTCTTCTCTACTTCACCCAGCAGCTCTTTCTGTCGTTGGGGTCAGCCGGCGCGATGGAGCCGATCACGGCAGCCTGGACCGCGCCGGCGCTCTTCGTCCTGGCGGGGCTCGCCTATATCGCACAGACCGAGGACGGCTGATCGGCGCATGGACGCACTGCGCGCCATCGACTAAACGTTTTCGCCATGGGGCGACGCGACGAACAGGATTGAGGGCGGCCATGCTCACCATGTTGAAATCGGCTTGTGCGGTGATCGCGCTTGCAGCGGCGCTCGGCGCGACCGCTCACGCGCAGACGACCCAAACCGCGAGCGGCGAACCGGTTTATCTGGAAGCCGACAGCGTTGTGGAGGATCGCCAGGCCGCGACCGTGACCGCGCGCGGCTCAGTGCGCATGCGCGCAGGTGCGCGCATCCTGCATGCTGACGAACTGGTCTATGATCGCCAGACGGGACGCGTGGTCGCGCGTGGAGCCGTGGAATTTTATGACGGCGATGAGCCGGCGCAGCTTGCCGAAGAAATCGAGCTTGATGAAGACCTCCGCGAAGGCGTCGCGAGCGGCTTCTCCACATTGCTGGAAAACAACGGCAAGGCCGCCGCCGCGACCGCCGTGCGCCGCGAAGACGGATCCGTCACCCTCTCGGACGCCTACTACACCGCCTGTGATCTATGCGAGGACGGGACCGGCAACCCGACCTGGCGGCTTCGGGCCGAGCGCGTCGTGCGCAGCACCGATGACGACATGATCTACTACCGCAATGCGCGGCTGGAGATCCTTGGCGCGCCGGTGCTTTACTCACCGGTCTTCGCCCACCCCGACCCGTCCGCTGAACGCAAATCCGGCTTCCTGATGCCACGCGTGGACGTGTCCGACCGGCTCGGGCTGTCCTACGCGCAGCCCTATTTGTGGGTGATTTCGCCCTATCAGGATCTTTCCATCGCGCCGCGACTGATGACAGAGGTCAATCCCGGCGTCGAGCTGGACTATCGCCGCCGTTTTCATTCCGGCTCGCTCAGCCTGGAAGGCAGCGCCACCTACGAGCAGGAGTTCGATTCGGACGGCTTCTTCGGCGAAGAAGAGTTTCGCTGGCATGCCTTCGCCGACGGGCTGTTTGATATCAACGAAACCTGGCGCTGGGGTTTTGGCGTGCAGGCGACATCCGGCGATCTCTATCTGCGTCGCTACGATTATAATGAACAGCCGGACGAGACCGGTCGCCTGCTGGAGGCTGACCGCCGCCAGCTGATCTCGCAGCTCTTCATCCAGGGCCGCTCTGAACGTTTCTACGCCGATGTAGCGACCGCGCGGCTGCAGAGCCTGATCTCGAGCGTGAATGACGACACCATCCCGCTGATCGCACCGCTGGCGGAATTTCGCTACGGCTTCAACACGCCGCGCGAGTTTGGCCGGGTGAGCACGACGCTCTCCACTGCGGTCCTGAACCGTGAAGACGGCGATGATTACGCCCGCGTCAGCGCCGGACTGAACTGGGAGCGACCGACCATCCTGACCGGCGGCGTGCGCGTGGAACCCTTCGCCGAGGCCCGCGCCGACGCTTATTGGACTGAAGATGACGCAACCAGCACCGAGAACGATGTATCGCGTTTTCTGGGGCTTGGCGGCGTGGATGTATCCTGGCCCTTCATCCGCCCCACCGATTGGGGCAGCACCATCCTGGCTCCGCGTCTTCAATTGTCCAGCGCTACGGGCCTGGACGCGGACGAAATTCCGCAGAACGAGGACAGCCTGGCCACCGAGCTGAACCGCTCAGTGCTGATGGATCGCGTGCGCGCGGCCGGCTACGACATCTGGGAAGACGGCACGCGGCTGGATGCCGGACTGACCGCTGCGGTGGCCCAGCGCGCGCTGGGCGGGATTGAGGCGGAGGCCTTTATCGGCCGCAGCTGGCGGCTCGATGGAGACGCCGTCTTCGGCCCCGGCTCCGGTCTGGATGAGGACGAATCGGACTGGATTGCGGATATCGAGGTCAATTTCGGCGCGCTGGATGTCATGGCGCGTTCGCGTTTGGATAGCGCCGATGGCGGGTTGAACCGGCTGGACGCAGCTGCGCGCCTGGACGCCTGGCGCGTGACCGCCGGGCTTCGCTACACCTTCTTCGACGACACCGAGATTGCGCGCGCGGTCACCGAACAGCTCTCCGGGCAGTTCGAGTACGCGGTGAACAAGCGCTGGGCGGTCGGTTACACCTTCCTGCGCGATATCGATGACGATATAACGCGCCGCGAAGAGCTGGCGCTGATCTATCGCGATGAATGCACCGATATGCGGATCATCTACCAGCGCGAAGACTTCCAGATCGGCGATCTCGGGCCGAACGAGTCGATCAAGTTCCGTTTGACGCTGTACACGCTCGGCGCCTTGAATGAAGACTGACCGGTAACCGCCCCCTTGCGGCGCCGCGTGATTGCACGCGAGCGCCGGTTGGGTATGTTGCCGGCTGAACGCGCACAGGACCTATTCGCTTCATGGCGTTGCGACTCATCATTACCGCCCTTCTCGTCCTCTCGACCCCGATCGCGCCCGCCGCAATCGCTCAGCGGGTTGAAGGCATCGTTGCCGTCGTCAACGACGAGCCCATCACCACGCTAGACGTGCGTGATCGCATGAGGTTGATCATTTCATCGGGAGGCGTTCAGCCGACCCCTGAAGCGTTGGAGCTCATGCAAAGTCAGGCGCTACGCGGGCTGGTGGACGAAAGGCTCCAATTGCAGGCCGCCGCCGAGTTCGAAGTCGATGTCACCGATGAAGAGGTCGATGCCTCCCTGAATGACACGGCCATGCGCAACGGATCCACCTTCGATCAGATCGTTACAGAACTCGCCGCATCAGGTATTTCCATCGAGACGCTGCGCCAGCAGATCCGCGCTGAAATGGCCTGGCAAATTCTCGTGAGCGGGCGCTATCGCAGCCGGATTCGTATTTCCGACGCACAGATCCAAACCGCGATCGATCGTATCATTCGCGGCGCGACCCAGCCCCAGGTCGATCTGGGCGAAATCTTCGTTGAGCTGCCCGCCAGTGGCGACGAGGCGGAGGCTCAGGCCACCATTCAGACGATTTACGCCCAGCTGGGCCAGCAGGCCTCCTTCGCGCTCATTGCTCAACAGTTTTCCGACGCGCCCTCAGCGGCGAATGGCGGTCGCGCCGGTTACCTCGCGCTTTCGCAGATGCGCCCGCAGGTCGCCGAGATCGCAGCGCAACTGCAGCCAGGCCAGATCTCCAATCCGATCCGGGTGCCGGGCGGATACATGATCATCGCCGTGATCGACCGGCGCGATGGCGCAGCGGTGGAACAGCTTGAGCTCGTTCAGGCCACACTGCTGACCTCTCAAATCAGTGATGAGCGCCGCTCCGATTTCGAAGACGCCGCAGCGCGCATCAATGGCTGTGACGGCGTGGAAGCCCTGTTTGGCGAGATCGAAGGGGCTTTCGCAACCAATCTGGGCTCGGTCAGCGCCAACGCGCTGGTGGAGGATATCCGCAACGCCTTGACCGGCGTTGAAGCCGGTCAGGCCAGCGCCGTTCTCGAAACCGCCGCCGGGCTACAGGTGTTCGTGGTCTGTGATCGCGCGGTCACCGGGCCGGGCGTGCCCACCAGCGATCAGGTGGAAAACCAGCTTATTGGCCAGCAGCTCAATCTTCTGGCGCGGCGCTGGCTGCGCGATCTGCGCCGCGACGCGACCGTCGAATACCGGTGACAGGGATGAGCGGGCGACCGCTCATTGCCCTGACCATGGGCGACCCGGCCGGGATCGGCCCTGAAATCACGCTGAAAGCCTGGGCGGCGCTGCGAACATCCGGCGCGCCCATGCTGGCTTACGCCACGCTGAGCGTTCTGGCCGATGCCGCGCGAGCGGCGCGCGCTCCAACTCCCATCGCTGTCAGCAGTCCGGAGGAAGCGCGCCGCATAGGGCCTGACGCCCTGCCGGTGATCGATATTCCATCGGCAAACCCGGCAGAGGCCGGCCAGCCCGATCCAGCACATGCCCCGGATGTTATTCAGTCCATCACCCAGGCGGTGACCGCGGCGCTGGGCGGCGAGGTCGATGCGGTGGTGACAAACCCGATCTCGAAATCGGTGCTCTATCAGGCCGGCTTTCCTTTTGCCGGGCATACCGAGTTCATCGCCGAGCTGTGCAAGCCTGTCCCCGCGCCCGAACCGCGCGGGCCGGTCATGATGCTGGCCGCGCCGGCGAGCCAGACCCGCCCCGGTCTTCGCGCAGCGCTGGTGACCATTCACCAGCCTCTGCGTGAAGCGATCGCAGACGTGACCACAGCGCGCATCATCAGCACGGCGCACATCGTGGACGCGGCGCTCCGGCGCGATTTCGGGGTGGAAGAACCGCGTCTGGCTGTGGCCGGGCTCAATCCGCACGCCGGTGAAGGCGGCGCGCTCGGTCGAGAAGACATCGATGTGGTCGAACCGGCGGTTATGGCGCTGCGCGATCTCGGTCTTGAGGCCGCCGGGCCCATGCCGCCGGACACCATGTTCCACGAAGAGGCGCGAGCGCAGTATGACGCAGCGATCTGCCTTTATCACGACCAGGGTCTGATTCCGGTCAAGACGCTGGACTTCCACCGCGGCGTGAACATCACGCTGGGCCTGCCCATCATCCGCACATCGCCCGATCACGGCACCGCCTTCGCCATCGCCGGCAAGGGCGAGGCGCGCGCCGACAGCCTGATCGAGGCGCTCTGTCTTGCCGGAGATCTGGCTGCGAAACGGGCGGCGTTCGACAGACAGGCGAACGGCCTATGAGCACAGGGCCAAACCTGCCGGCCCTGCGAGACGTGGTGGCGAGTCACGGCCTAGGGGCGGACAAGCGCTTTGGCCAGCATTTCCTGTTCGATCTGAACCTCACCACCAAGATCGCCCGGCTGTGCGGAGACATGTCCGGCGCCGACATCATCGAGATCGGCCCCGGGCCCGGCGGGTTGACGCGGGCGCTGCTCGCTGAAGGCGCGCGCCGGCTGGTCGCTATCGAGAAAGATCCCCGCTTCATCACCGCGCTGGATCATCTGCGCGAGGCCTACCGCGAGCGTTTCACCGCGATCGAGGCCGATGCGCTCAGCGCCGATGAGGCAGAGCTGGCGCGAGCGGCGGGATCGGCCGGCCCTTTCATCATTGCCTCCAACCTGCCCTACAATGTCGGCACGCCTCTGGTGCTGAAATGGCTGCAGGCCGAACCGGTCTGGTGGCGGCGCGCTGTGCTGATGTTCCAGAAGGAAGTCGCCGAACGCATCGTGGCCGAACCCGGCTCCAGCGCCTACGGACGGCTCGCCGTAATGGCGCAGTCGCGCGCGGCATGCCGGCTCGCCTTCACCCTGCCGGCGCGCGCTTTCACCCCGCCGCCAAAGGTGGACAGCGCGGTCGTAGTGCTTGAGCCCCTGCCCGAGGACGCTCGGTTCAAAGATGTCCACGCGCTGGAAATCGTCACCGCCAGCGCGTTCGGTCAACGCCGGAAGACGCTGCGGCGTTCGCTGGCTCAGGCCGCCTCACAAACCGCATCAACCGCCGATGCCCTGCTCCACGCAGCCGGTCTGGATCCTGGCGCACGGGCGGAAACCATATCGATCAAGGGCTTTCAGGCGCTGGCGTCAGCCTGGCGCACGGCGCGGAGTTAACCCGACTCGTCTTCTTCCATCAGCGCGGCAACAAACCCTTCCACCCACGGGTGGCGGATGCGCTTGATGCGTTCGGCCTGAAGGATCTGGGTCAGCTTCTCCAGCGCGCGTGAGAAGTCGTCGTTGAGCACGACATAGTCATATTCATGCCAGTGCTCGATCTCCGCCTTGGCGCGCGCCATGCGGCCCTCGATCACGTCCGGGCCATCCTGACCGCGCTTGATGAGGCGCTCGCGCAAGAGCTTCATCGAAGGCGGCATGATGAAGACGCGCACCACATCGTCCGGGCACTCAGCCGCCAGCGCCTGAGCGCCCTGCCAGTCAATGTCGAACACGACATCGCGACCTTCCGACAACGCCTCCTCAATGGGCGCTTTCGGGGTTCCGTAATGGTGGTCGAACACCTTCGCCCACTCAAAGAACTCGCCGGCCTCAGCGTCTCGCAGGAAACCTTCTTCACTGACGAAATAATAATCCTGCCCGTGCTCTTCGCCCGGACGCGGCGCGCGCGTGGTCGACGACACCGACAGCACCACATCGGGATTCATGGCGATGAGGCGTTTCGACAGCGTGGTCTTGCCGGCTCCTGACGGGCTGGACAGGACCAGCATCATCCCGCGCCGCCCGCCACGAAAGACCGGCCCTGAAAGTCCGTCTCCGGTCATGCCTGCTCTCCCCCATGTCCGTGACTATTCAACGTTTTGCACCTGCTCGCGCAGCTGATCGATGGCCGTTTTCAAGGCCAGACCGATCTCGGTCAAGGTCCGGTCGGTCGACTTTGAACACAGCGTGTTGGCTTCCCGGTTAAACTCCTGGGACAGAAAATCGAGTTTTCGGCCAGCGGGGCTGCCCGCCGCAAGCAAGGCGCGCGCGGCATCGATATGCGCGCGCAGCCGATCCAGCTCCTCGCGAACATCGGCCTTGGCGGCTAGCATGGCAGCCTCCTGGGCGAGACGGTCTTCGTCAATCCCGCCTTCAATGAGTTCAGCCAGACGCGCCTTCAAACGATCCCGCAAGGCGGCGGGTTGTGTGGAAGCGTGTTCGCTCGCCTGTGCGGTCAACGCCTCGATCTCGTCGATCACCGCGCCGAGAACCGCGCCCATCGCCGCGCCTTCCTGCGCGCGGGCGGCGGTCAGCTCTTCAATCGCGGCATCCAGGCACACAAGCGCGGCAGCGCTCCCCGCCTCATCGTCCGCGGTCAGCCCCGACCCTTCCTCGCCATTGATCACACCGCGCAGCCCCAGAAGACCATCCGCGCGCGCCGGTTCGGCGAGGTCTGCCAGCATCAGCTTACGCGCCGCTTCAGCATAGGCCTTAAGGCGCGTCTCATCGATCGAGACAGCAGTGGAGGCGCCGGAATGCTCCACGCTCAGCGACGCGCTGATCGAGCCGCGCGCAAAGGCCGCCTTGAGGCGGGCGCGCACTTGCGGCTCCAGCCCGTCCCAACCCGAAGACAGGCGCAGCCGGGTATCCAGCCCGCGCCCGTTGACCGATCGCAGCTCCCAGCGAAGCACCGTCTCGCCATGAGCGGCTTCAGCACGGGCGAACCCCGTCATCCCATAGAGCGGCGAGGTCATGTCAGTTGCTCCTAGCGACCGGCATTGCGGCGTTCGCGTTCAAGGCGCCGCCAGCGTTGAACATTGCGATTATGCTCAGCATAGGTGCGCGAGAAGGCATGCTCGCCGGTCCCGTCAGCCACGAAGAAAAGGTATTCGGTCTCAGGCGGGTTCAGGATCGCTTCCAGCGAGGCGCGGCCTGGATTGGCGATGGGCGTCGGCGGCAACCCGTCGATCTGGTAGGTGTTGTATGGGTTATCTGCATTGTCCAGTTCGGATCGGCGAATGCCCCGACCGAGCGGCTCGCCCTGGGATATGCCGTATATGATGGTCGGATCGCTCTGCAGGCGCATGCCGCGGCGCAGCCGGTTGACGAACACCGAGGCCACCAGCGGCCGCTCTTCGGCCACGCTGGTTTCTTTCTCCACGATGGACGCCAGGATGATCGCTTCTTCTCTCGTTGAGAAAGGCAGGTTCGGCGCCCGCGCCGACCAGAGCGAATCCATCAGCGCGTCCTGATCGCGCGCCATCCGGTCCAGCACGGCCTGGCGCGAAGTTCCGCGCGTGACCAGATAGGTCTCCGGCAGGAGCGAGCCCTCCGGCGGGACCGCCTCGATGGCCCCGGCGAGCATCTCAGACGCCTCGACAATGCGAACGATCATGGCGCTGGTCAGGCCTTCAGCGGCCGTCACCGGATGCTGGACGAACTCGCCAAAGCGCAGAATCTCATAGATTTCAGTCATGGATGCGCCAGCGGGAATCGCGAACTCGCCGGCCCGCAGGCTGCGATCACCTCCATCGAGCGTGACCATGGCGCGGAAGATGCGCGCATCGCTGACAAGCCCCTCGCGCTCCAGCTGACCCGCAATGGCGATGAGCCCGGCGCCACGCGGCAGAAGCAGAGCCGTTTCGGTGCTGGCCGGACCTTCACGCGTGAATTCGTTCTGAAGCCAGTAATAGCCGCCGACCAGCGCAGCGCCGGCAGCGAGCGCAAGCACGCCCGCGACGGTCAAGAGGATGAGGAAGATGCGCAGGCCGCCGCCCTTGCGCTTTGGCGCGTCAGGCCCGGATGAGTCTGCAGCGGCGCTCATTGGCGTCCCCAGCGCTTAGGACGGCGCGGCGAAAATCACCGAGGCGTTGGTGCCGCCGAAGCCAAAGGAGTTGGACAGGACCGCCTTGATCTCTTTCTTCACCGGTTCGTGCGGCGCCAGATTGATCGGCGACTGCACAGACGGATTGTCGAGATTGAGCGTTGGCGGACAAATCCCGTCACGCATGGCCAGGATGGAGAAGATGGCCTCCACCGCGCCGGCCGCACCCAGCAGATGGCCGATAGCCGACTTTGTCGAGGACATCACCAGCCCGTCGACAGCATCGCCGAACAGGCGCTCGACGGCGCGCAGCTCAATCTCATCACCCTTCGGTGTAGAGGTGCCGTGCGCGTTGACATAATCGATGTCAGACGCCGAGAGCCCGGATGACTTCAGCGCCGCAGACATGGAGCGGAAACCACCATCGCCATCTTCAGCCGGAGCCGTGATATGGAAGGCGTCGCCGGACAGCCCGTACCCGACCACTTCAGCCAGGATGTTCGCGCCGCGCGCCTTCGCGCTCTCATACTCTTCCAGCACGACGCAGCCTGCGCCCTCGCCCATAACGAAGCCGTCGCGGTCCTTGTCCCAGGGGCGGGACCCGCGCTGAGGCTCGTCGTTGAAACCGGTGGATAGCGCCCGCGAGGCGCCGAAGCCGCCATAGCCCAGTCTTGTGATGGCGCTCTCAGCCCCGCCGGCGAGCATCATGTCCGCATCGCCATAGGCGATGAGACGGGCCGCATCGCCAATCGCGTGAGCGCCGGTCGAACAGGCGGTGACAACCGCATGGTTCGGCCCCTTCAGACCATGGCGGATCGAGACCTGACCGGAAGCCAGATTGATCAGCATGGCGGGAATGACGAAGGGGGAAAGCTTGCGCGGGCCGCGTTCATGCAGGGTCACGGACGCATCATAGATGGTCTGAAGACCGCCAATGCCGGACCCGATGAGAACACCGGCGCGCTCACGCACCGCGTCATCATCGCCAGCATCCCAGCCTGAATTGGCCAGCGCTTCGTCCGCCGCCGCGATGGCGTAGACGATGAACTCGTCAATGCGCTTGCGCTCGCGCGCCGGCATGACGGCGTCAGGATCAAACGCCCCTTCGATGTCCGGACCGCCGCCATTGCGTCCGTCAACGCGCGGCACGACGCCGCCGATCCGGCACGACAGATCATCGGTCTGGAAATGCTCGATATGAGCCAGTCCCGATTCACCGGCCAGAAGGCGGCGCCACACAGTGGAGACGCCGCATCCCAGCGGAGTGACGAGACCAAGACCGGTGACGGCGACGCGGCGCTTTGTCATGCCGGGCAGACCCCAATCAGGAGGCTTTTTCGGAGATGAACTTCACAGCGTCGCCAACCGTCTGAATGTGCTCGGCGGCATCGTCGGGAATCTCGATGTCGAACTCTTCTTCAAACGCCATGACCAGCTCGACATTGTCGAGGGAGTCCGCGCCCAGATCGTCGATGAAGCTGGCCTTATCGGTCACCTTCTCTTCTTCGACGTCGAGGTGCTCAACAACGATTTTTTTCACGCGATCCAAAACGTCAGACATGTCGAACCCTTTTTAATTCTGGCAGCGCCTGGCGCTGCTTGCAGGATGTGCGCACCGGAACGAGTTCACCGGTCAGCCGGGCTCGTCCAGATAAGGTGGCGGGCTGATAACACCCTTTTTGCAGGGACGCCAGCAGCCCGGATGCGACGCATTCCAGCCCAATCAGGCCCGGAAAGCGACTCGCCGTGTCTAGATCATGGCCATGCCGCCGTTCACGTGCAATGTCTGGCCCGTCACGTAAGCGGCTTCCTCGCTCGCCAGATACACGCAGGCGGATGCGATCTCAGCACCCGAGCCCAGGCGCTGCGCCGGAATTTTCGTCATGATTGCAGCGCGTTGCTCGTCATTGAGCGCATCGGTCATCGGGCTTTCGATGAAGCCCGGCGCGACGCAGTTGGCGGTCACCCCGCGCGAGGCGACTTCCTGCGCCATCGCCTTGGTGAAGCCGATCATGCCGGCCTTGGAGGCGGCGTAATTGGCCTGACCGGGATTGCCGGTGACGCCGACGACGGAAGTAATGCCCACGATACGCCCCCAGCGGGCCTTCATCATGGTGCGCATCACGCCTTTGCAGAGTCGGTAATGGGCTTCCAGATTGACCTTGATGACGGTGTCCCAGTCATCGTCCTTCATGCGCATGAGCAGTTGATCGCGCGTCACGCCGGCGTTGGAGATGAGGATGTCCAGCCCGCCAAGCGCTTCAGCCGCCTGCTTGGGGAGCGCGTCGACGGCATCGGAGTCCGACAGATTGCACGGCGTGACCGCCGTCCGCTCGCCGAGCTCGCTAGCCAGCGCGTTCAGCTTTTCCTCGCGCGTGCCGGACAGGGCGACGGACGCGCCCTGGGCATGCAGCGCGCGGGCGATGTCGCCGCCGAGCCCGCCGGTCGCGCCGGTCACTAGGGCTTTCTTGCCTGAAAGATCGAACATGGGCCTTTATCCTTTAACCGTGGCTGCGAAGGCTTCCAGGTCAGCTGGCGCAACCAGCGCCACGCCTTCAGCTTCGCGAATATGACGTTTAAGCATGGTGACGAGCACCTTGGCGCCAGCCTCGGCGAAGCGCTCAACGCCCTCAGCATGCATCCAGTCGACGCTTTCGCGCCAGCGCACCTTGCCGGTCACCTGCTCCACGAGCTGGGAGCGGATGGCTTCAGGGTCGGTGACAGCCTCAGCGCTGACATTGGTGACAACGGGAACCGACGGCGCGGCGATGGACGCATCCTGCAATGCGGCGGCCATGGCGTCGGCGGCCGGCTGCATCATCGGGCAGTGGAAAGGCGCAGACACCGGCAGCAGCATCGCCTTGCGCACACCTTCGGCCTTGGCCGCTTCAAGCGCGGCTTCCACGGCGGCCTTCGCGCCGGAGATCACAATCTGACCAGGCGCATTATCGTTGGCGATGGTGACAACGCCGTGCGCAGAGCCGGCCGTGACGGCGGCTTCGGCCTGGGCCTGATCCGCGCCGAGCAGGGCCGCCATCGCGCCTTCGCCCACCGGCACGGCCTTCTGCATGGACTGGCCGCGCAGCTTCAACAGCCTGGCCGCATCAGGCAGCGCCAGCGCGCCGGTCGCGCACAAGGCGGAGTATTCGCCCAGCGAGTGACCGGCGACGAACTTCGCAGCGGACACATCAACATCGAACTCGTCCTTCAACACGCGCATAGCGGCGATGGAGCAGGCCATGATGGCCGGCTGCGCGTTCTCGGTCAGGGTCAGGTCCTCAATCGGACCCTCGCTCATCAACCGACGCAGATTCTGCCCCAGCGCCTCATCGACTTCGCCGAACACGTCCCGCGCCGACGCGAAGGCGTCCGCCAGCGCCTGGCCCATGCCGACAGCCTGACTGCCCTGACCTGGAAAGGTGAATGCGAGCGCCATCGGCGTCCTCCTCCCGCGTTATCGTTGGCGACCGGATAGACCGGTGAAGGGCGAAGAGGCAAGCTGTCAGACGAAGTTCGAGCGGACGGGAGGGCCCATGACCTATCGCATTCAATATTCCTGGCGCGTCCCGATGGGTCGCAAAGACGAGTTCCTCGCCGCCTGGGCTCGCACGACCGATGCAATCCACGCAGCCACACCCGGCGCGCGCGGCAGCCTCTGCCTGAGAGCCGCAGAAGACAGCGGGCGCTTCATAACACAGGCGGTCTGGGACGACCTTGACCAATGGCGAGCCTTCGTCAGGACCGCACGCGGTGATCAGATGCGAGCCATGCACGAGATCGCCACGCTGGAAAGCACAGAGGCGTTCGAGCTGGTGGAAGACCGCACACGCTGAGCTGCAGCCTTAAACTCGTTTTCTGAAAGCGAAGCGGGTCCACGTGACACCGGCCTTGCGATTGGCCTGCTGAATCGAGTCGCCGTCATGGCGTCGCACCAAGCTGAGCCCTGCACGCTCCGCCTGCTCCAACGCGGTCGGTATCGAGACCGGAAACGCGACACGACCGGACGGAACCGGACCATGACGGAGCGATAGAAGCAGCAGAGCGTTTGGCCGCATTAGCTGAGCAATGCGCGGCAACCCCTCGCTGCGCTCGTCCAGATTAAGATGATGCCAAACGCCGCAGATGATGACGACATCATAAGTCTCATCGAGTTCGAAGACGGCCTTGAGGTCCGGAAGTCCATCATCGAGCCACCGAATGTCGAGCCCTGCGCCTGATGCGCATCCGATTTCGCGAAGCGCATCGACCGGCTCGCAGGCCGTTACATGATGCCCTGACCGAGCGAGGTGAATCGCATCCCGGCCGGTTCCCGAACCGACATCCAGCACGCGTTTCGGCGTTTCCGGCAGCAGGTCCAGAAAGCCGGCATGGACGTTTTCAAAGGTGAGTTTCCCCCAATGAACGGCGAGTTCAGGCGCCGCCTCAGCGTAACCCGCCGTTCCGTGCAAAGTTCGCGCTGATGGTTGAGAGTGCATAGGCCCTGGGGTTAGGCAGCATGCTTTGATATCAACCGGCTCCTTTGAATGCCCAGCTGAAACCAGTAAGCGCCTCGCTGCGCCGCCACAGCTCTGCCGCGACCGCCTCGTCCAGGGCGCGGCGCGCAACGGTCGCCTCGCCTACCTTGCCGCGCAGCTCGCGAAAGCCTTGCGGACCGTAATATCCGCCGGCCAGCGCCTCATCGCCAGCAGCAGCCAGCACGGTGGGCAGAGCCCCGGCCCGCGCCGGCTGGGCGAGAAGCGCGTTGGTCAGCTTGTAGATCGCGTTCAGCCAGCCGGTCGGGCCGGTCGATTGCAGCTGCGTGCCGGAATAGCCTGGGTGGCAGGCGATGCTCATCGTCTTGGCGCCCCTGGCGGAGAGCCGGCGCTGCAGCTCAATGGCGCTCATCAGATTGGCCAGCTTGCTCTGACAATAGGCGCGCGTTGGCGTGTAATCGTTCTCCAACATCAGATCGTCGAGATGAATGCGCCCGTATTTATGCGCCAGGCTTGCTACCGAGACGATGCGGCCAGCGCTGGCTTCGATCCGTTCAAACAGCAGCCCGGACAACAGGAAGTGACCGAGATGATTGGTCCCAATCTGCATCTCGAACCCGTCAGCCGTCTTCAAGGGCGGGGTCTGCATGATGCCGGCATTATTGATGAGCGCGTCGATCCGCGGCATCCGGTCCGTCAGCTCGCTGGCGGCAGCCCGCACAGAGCTTAGATCAGCCAGATCCAGCTGGACCGAAGACACGCTCCCCTTCACCGAGTTTTCAAGCTCGCGCTCGGCGGCTTTAGCCTTATCCAGATTGCGGCAGGCGATGACGATATCGCCGCCAGCCTCGCCGAGCATGCGCGCAGCTTCAAACCCGATGCCCGAATTGCCGCCGGTGATGATGTAGCTTCGCCCGGTCAGATCGGGCAGCTGGCTCAGGCGCCAATCGGTAAGACCGGCATGGGTGAGTTTAACGGGCGGTCGGGACTTGGCCATGGTCGAGGGCTTTCACGATGGGCTGTCGGATAAGGGGGTTTCGTTTCAGAGCCTGAGCTTCAAAACCCTAAGGACCGAGGCACGCGAGGCGCGCCCAGAGGGCATTCCAGTGTCTCACGATCCCAGCCGGCCAGATCGGCCGCAGCGGCATAGGTCGATTGCAGGAACTCAAGCAGCCTTGCTGACGGATCGGGGGCGCTTCTTACCGCTTCATAAGGCAACACGAATTCGCCCAGCGGCTCGAAATAATAGGCCGCGTCCGGTTTCACAGCCACGGAGCCGAACCCGTCCGGCGAGGGATAGGCGTAGCTGTAGAACGCCGGTTCATCAATGCCGCCGCCGCCGGCCCAGAAGCCGGCGGAGCTCACCTCATGGGAATAGGCTTCTCGGGTCACGCTGTCCGGCAGGGCCGGGAAGCCGCCCGGATGCAGCGGAGCGCCGCGCCCGGAAAACCGCGTCACGGCAAGATCGAGACTGCCCCAGAACAGATGAACGGGGCTGACCTTGCCCAGAAAGCCAGAACGGAAGCGCTCAAACACCGGTGTGATCGCCGCCAGTGCGCGCCAGTAATCCTCTGCGGCCTGCGGATCGTACTCGCCCGGCTCGGTCTGCTGCGCGAACGGGACAGGGTCCGGCACTTCATTGGGGGCGCCATGCATGTCCACCAAGCCGCAATGGGGTAAGAGCGCCTCGAGAAATCGCCGATGAAACTCCGCTACCGACATCGACTCCAGCGCAAAGCCGCTGCGTTTCCCATTGGTGGAACGCACATCCAGGCGATGGTCGAGGAAGTCGAACACCACCTCGTGACCGCAGTCAGCGCCCGGGATCAGCCCGGTCGTGACGCCGCGCGCATTGACATAAAACGTCGCATGCCAGGAATGGTTCAGCCAGGGCGAGAGCGCCAGGCGCAGCTTGCCTACGATCTGAGTCCACATGTGAAGGGACGCGCCAGTCGCTTGCCAGCGCGTGTAGGGAATGTCGGGCCAATGGGTCATGGGCGACACTATTGAAGCCTGGCCGGGTACGTGCAAGCGGCAGGATCGCCTTGCCCTGCCCGCTCCATACGTGTATGTCCCGCGCCTTCACCGGCTGCGGTCTGTTTTCAGGTCCTTCCCGGTCCGCATGAGGCGGAGCGGGTCTGAAGCGGAGCCATCGCCTGACGGTCCGCCCTTCGGGTCGTTCAAGCGCCGCAGCCTCTTTCGAAGGGACCAGAAATGGCCAACTATTACGAACACGTGTTCATCGCGCGTCCGGACGTGTCTCCGGCGCAGGTGGAATCCCTCCTTGAAGAGCTCAAGGGCCTCGTTGAGGAAAAGGGCGGCACGGTCGGTAAGACCGAGTATTGGGGTTTGCGCACCCTCGCCTATCGGATCAAGAAAAACCGCAAGGGCCATTACGGCCTGATCGACATGGAAGCGGGCGCTGAGATCCTCGAAGCGATCGACGCGCGCCAGCGCTATGCCGAAGACATCATTCGCTATGTCACGATCCGTATCGACGAGCTCTCAGAAGAGCCCAGCGCGATCCTGCGCAAAGGCGACGACCGCAAACGTCGCGAACGCCGCTAGGAGGAAAGACAAGAATGGCTGACGCAATTTCCAACCTGCCGGCCCGCCGCGCTTTCACGCGCCGGCGCAAGGTGTGCCCGTTCTCCGGCGAGAACTCGCCGAAGATCGACTACAAGGACATCAAGCTGTTGCAGCGCTACATGTCCGAACGCGGCAAGATCGTGCCTTCGCGCATCACCGCCGTGTCTCAGAAGAAACAGCGTGAACTCGCCAAGGCGATCAAGCGCGCGCGCGTTCTGGGCCTCTTGCCCTACGCAGTTCAGTAAGAGGAGCGATCTGATATGCGAGTCGTTCTTCTTGAGCGCGTGGAAAAGCTGGGCGCGATCGGCGATGTCGTCGATGTCCGCCCCGGTTTCGCCCGCAACTTCCTGCTGCCGCAGTCCAAAGCCCTGCGTGCAACCAAGGCCAACATGGATCGTTTCGAGCGCGAGCGCGAAGCCATCGAGAAGCTGAACGCTGAACGCGCCGAAGCTGCACGTTCAGAGGGCCAGCACCTGGATGGCCAGTCCTTCGTGCTGATCCGTCAGGCCTCCGAAACCGGCCAGCTGTACGGTTCGGTCTCCACCCGCGACATCGCCGAAGCGGTGTCCAGCGACGACTACACGGTCGGTCGCAACAAGGTGGACCTGAACATGCCGATCAAGACGCTGGGTCTGCACGATGTGCGCATCGCCCTGCACGCGGAAGTCTCGATCACCGTGACCATCAACGTGGCCCGCACGCCCGAGGAGGCTGAGCGTCAGGCGAGCGGCGAAGACGTGATCGCGTCCGCCGCGGACGAGGATCGCGCCATCGCGGAAGCCCAGGCGGCCGCGCTGTTCGAAGCCGGCGCCGAGCGCGAGGCGGAAGAAAGCGGCGCCGCCCCGGCTGAGGGCGAGGCTGGCGACGCCGAAGAGACCAAGAGCGAAGCTGAATAGGCTACACTTCACGGTCACCGACACTGAAACGGGCGGCGTCTCATCACGAGGGGCCGCCCGTTTTGCTTGCAGCAGAGCCTGGTCCTCATGACACGCTGGACGATCCGCCCCTACCGGCAAAGCGATGCTGAAGCGCTCAGCCATCTAATGCATCAGGCCATTCATGAGGGCGCGGCCGGCGCTTATGACAAAGCCCAACGGCAGGCTTGGTCGCCCGCGCCCTGGCCGGACGCTCGCTTCAGCCAGCGTATCGCCGGTCAGCATTGCCGGGTGGGGGTCGATGCCAGTGGCGCAGCCGGTTTCATGACGCTCACCGCTGAAGGCCGGATCGATCTCGCCTTCGTGCGACCGGACCGGATGGGCTCAGGTCTGGCCGGCGCCCTGTACGAAGCCTTGCTGGTTACCGCCAGGCAGGAAGGCTTCAGCAGGCTCACGGTCGAGGCGAGCCATCTCGCCAGACCCTTCTTTGAGAGGCGCGGCTGGACCTTGGAGCGCAGCCAGACGATTGAGCGTGACGGCATCAGCCTGGAAAATCACTTGATGGCCATGGAGTTGGATGGTTAACGCGTTAATGGAGAGCGAAGTTTTCCACATCGCGGCGCTTTGCTGTGGAGCACGCGATTTCAAGCCTCGAATCACACCTCCACCTCGTCTAGAACCGGTCTCATGACTGCTGAAACGATGCTACACGCGCCCCGCGCTGACGAAGCGGGCGCTGCCCCGCCGCACAATATCGAAGCTGAACAGGCCTTCCTGGGCGCGCTTCTGTACGACAATGACGTGCAGCAGCGCGTCGATGACTGGCTGCGTCCGTTGCATTTCTACGATCCGGTCCACGCGCGCATCTATGAGGCCGCCGCCCAACTGATCAGTGCTGGCGCGCTGGCCGATGCGGTAGTGTTGAAGTCACGCTTTGAACGCGATGAGGGCCTGCGCGAGATCGGCGGTCCGGTTTATCTGGCCGAGCTGATGCGCGAGGCGCCCGAAGCCAGCTCGGCGACCGAGTATGCGCGTCTCATCTTTGATCTGGCGATGCGCCGCGCCCTGATCGGGCTGAGCGGCGATATCGCCCGGCGCGCCGGCGAGGCCGATCTGCAGACCCATGGCCGCGAATTGATCGAGGAGGCCGAACGCGGCCTGTTCGCGCTGGCCGAAACCGGCTCGGTTTCCAAGGGCTTTGAGCGATTTTCTCTGGCGCTGAACGAGTCGCTGGAAATGGCCCATGCCGCCTACAAGCGCGGCGGCGGTCTGTCTGGGGTTTCATCCGGTCTGAAGAGTCTCGACGCCAAGCTTGGCGGGCTGCACCCGTCCGATCTTCTCATCCTGGCCGGTCGTCCTTCAATGGGCAAAACCGCGCTGGCGACCAATATCGCCTTCGCCGTGGCGCGCGCCTACAAGGCTGAAGAAGCCCCGGACGGCGTGCGCAAGACGGTGGAAGGCGGGGTGGTCGGCTTCTTCTCGCTGGAGATGTCGCGTGAGCAGCTCGCCACGCGTCTGCTCGCCGACTACACCGGCATTTCCAGCTACCATATCCGTCAGGGCAAGATCGATCAGGTCCAGTTCCAGGACATCGCCGACGCGGTGCACGATATTTCCAGCGTGCCGCTGCATATCGACGACACCGGCGGCATCTCCATCGGCGCACTGACGGCCCGGGCCCGGCGTTTGAAGCGCATGTACGGGCTGGATCTTCTGGTGATCGACTATCTGCAGCTCATCACCTCGTCCGGCGCTCGGCGATCAGACAGCCGCGTGCAGGAAGTCAGCGAGATCACCCAGCAGCTGAAGGCCCTGGCCAAGGAGCTCAACATTCCGGTTATCGCCCTGTCCCAGCTCTCCCGTCAGGTCGAACAGCGCGACGACAAAAAGCCTCAGCTCGCCGATCTGCGCGAATCCGGCTCGATCGAGCAGGATGCCGACGTGGTCATGTTCGTCTACCGCGAGGCCTATTACCATGAGCGCCTGGAGCCCAAGGAAGGCACCGAAGAGCATCTGGCCTGGGAGGATGAGCTGCGCGAAATCCGCAACAAGGCGGAGATCATCATCGGCAAGCAACGCCATGGTCCGATCGGCTCGGTGAAAGTCGCCTTCGATCCGGAGCGGGTGAAATTCTCCGACCTGGACCTGACCGGCCGCTATGAGGATTAGGCGCGCGCGCCCTGCCCGGTCACCGAACACCGCCGCGTGCGCGTCATAGGCTCGCCATGGTCGGGCTGTCTTTCTCGTCATCATGACCCAGTCTCCCAACACGCCCGTTGAAGCTGATCTGACGCCGCGCCTGCTCATCGATCTGGACGCGCTGGCGCGCAATTACGCCCGCCTTCAGGCGGCCTCAGGCGCGGCGCGCACCGGCGCGGCGGTCAAGGCGGACGCTTACGGGCTGGGCGCTGCGGCCATCGCGGCGCAACTGTCTAAAGCCGGCTGCCGCGAGTTTTTCGTCGCCACGCCGGAAGAAGGCGCGCAAGTGCGCGCCGCGATCGGCCTGACCGGCGACTCCATCTTCGTGCTGAACGGCTTTTGGCTCGCCAAGCGCCGGCTCTATGACGAGGCGGCTCTCATCCCCGTCCTGAACACGGCTGAAGAGATTGCAGCGGCCAGCCAGTGGGGCGGGCCCTGCTCGCTGCATGTCGATACCGGCATGAACCGTCTGGGGCTGCCGCAAGGCGCTTACAATGCGATGGCGGCCAACGGCGCGCTGGATGGTCTCGATCTGCGCCTTGTGATGAGCCATCTGGCCTGCGCCGACGAGCCGGGTCACGCCATGAACGCCCTCCAGCAAGAACGGTTCGATGCGGTGCGCGCCCGCCTGCCGGATACGCCTGCGAGCCTGGCCAACTCAGCCGGCATACTGTTGGGGTCAGGCTATCTGCATGACCTGACCCGCCCCGGGATCGGGCTTTATGGCTGCGCCCCCGGTCAGGGCGCGCATCCGTTCGAGCCGGTTGTTCGCATCGAAGCGCCAATCCTGCAGCTGCGCGAGCTGGCGCCCGGCGATACGGTTGGATACGGGGCCAGCTTCACCGCTGATGCACCGATGCTGGCCGCGACAATTCCGGTCGGATATGCAGACGGGCTTTTACGCGCCGCGTCCAACCAGGGCGAGGTTGAGGTCCGCGGGCGAGCAGCGCGCATTCTCGGGCGCGTGTCCATGGATCTGACGGTGATCGATGTGACCGGGCTGCGCGGCGAAGTGCGCCCCGGCGACCGAGCCAGCCTGCTGGGTGACCAGCTGGACGCGCTCGCCGCCAACGCCGGCACGCTCGGCTATGAACTCCTCACCCGGCTCGGCTCACGGTTTCGGCGTCATTACCGCTCCGGCTAGGCTGGGGTCTATGCCCAGGCGTCGTCTTCGCTGAGGGGTGCGATGTATCCGTGGATGGGGTCCGGGGTCCAGATCGTGTCGTCTTCGTAATGAGACAGGGCCAGCGCGACCGGCTCCGGCTGGGGCGTCTCGGGATCGAGCCCGTCTTCCAGCTCCATCAGGAAGGGATCGGGCCGGTCGCTGACATCGGCCAGAAGCTCCTTCTCGCTGAGCCCTTCATTGAAGGCGGGGTCGTCCACGAAGGTGAAGTCGTCCGCGCTCAGGCTCGCCCCGTCCTGGAACCAGGCCACGCGCACCGCAGCGCCCGATCCGGTCCCGTCTACGTCGTAGTAAAGGATGAAGTCGTCATCATCCCACAGAAAGCTCGCCTGCGCGGCGACGGCGCTGGGATCAGCGCTGGCGATGAAGTTCACCCCGTTGGTCAGGCTCGCCCCCACGCCGAAGCCGAACGCGCTGGCTTCGAACTGCAGCGTGTCATTGGCCGAGGACCAGTCAGTGAAGCTGTCGCCCAGCTCCGACACCGCCCGGAAGGCGATCGTGTCCGCACCGCCGCCGGTCACGATCACATCAACCCCGTCCGCGCCCGCGATCACGTTCGCATCGTCGTTGCCGCGCAGGATGTTGTCAGCGCTATTGCCGGTGATGTCCCCGCCGCCGGCGAGAATGTAGCCGATCTCGATATTGTCCCCCAGCGTGTAGCTGGACAGATCGGAATACACCCGATCGCGTCCCTCATTGGCGTTCTCGACCACCACGTCGCCGACATTACCGACATAGTAGACATCGTCCCCGTCCCCGCCGGTCAGCGTGTTCACATCCGAATTGCCGTACAGCCAGTTGGCCTCAGCATTGCCGGTCAGCGAACCAGCCCCGGCACCGTCGAGCAGAATGCCCACCTCGATATTGTCGCCCAGCGTGTAGCTGGATAGATCAGAGAGCACCATGTCGCGGCCCTCGCCGCTATTCTCAACGATGGTGTCGGCGCTATTGCCCACACGGTAGATGTCGTCGCCGTCCCCGCCGGTCAGGGTGTTGACCTGCGAGTTGCCGAACAGCGTGTTGGCCCCGCTATTGCCGGTCAGAGACGCAGCCCCGGCCGCCTCGGTCAGCGCGCCGATCTCCACGTTGGCGCTGAGCGTATAGCCGGACACCTCCACAAACACGCGGTCGCGTCCCTCGCCGGCGACTTCCGTGACGACATCGCCCAGATCATCGACCACATAGGCGTCATTGCCGGTCCCGCCCGACATCGTGTCCGAACCCGCCCCGCCATCGAGAAAATCATCCCCGCCTGCGCCAGACATGACGTCAGCGCCGCCAAGACCGAAAAACTGGTCCGCATCCGGAGTGCCGACAAAGTTATCAACACCCCCGCCGAGTTCGTGGACGGAGATGCCGTCGTCGATGTGAGAGATATTGATCACGAAGGTGCGCCCATCGACCGTGGCTAAACGCACGCCCTCAGGATTCTGCATATTGATCGTGGCGTCATCTACGATCGTCGTAACCTCGGTCAATGAACCGTCGGTGTTGACCCGGAAGATCGTAACCGCATCTTCGAAGCTGGAGGCTGCGAGGAGTGGTTCGCCGCCGATATCGAGGATGTGAAACGCGCGCACGCCGTCTAGTGAAAGCGTGGCGTCGTCAGCCAGATTGAACACATTGGTGAGCACGCCATTGCTCGCGACGGAGAAAACACTGATCCCGTCATCGAGCAGACCGCCGACGATGGCGTATGTGGTTCCCCCGACTTCGACCACTTCCAGCGCACGTGCGCCGTCGAGCTCGTAGTTGGCGTCGTCAGTGTCGAGTACCGCGTCGGCGAAGGTGGCGTTTCCGCTGGCGTCGAGCTGGTAGACATTCAGCGCGTCAGATACCGAAGCGGTGACAAAGACGAAGGTGTTGCCCCCAACGACGGCTGTTTTCACTTCACGCGCGAAGTCGAGTCCCGCCCCGGCATCATCGCCATTTGTGATGTTGTCGGTATTGGTCAACGCTCCATTCGCGCCCACGCTGAACACGGAGAAGCCGTCGTCGGAACCGCCTGAGGCGATTACGAACTGTGTTGAACCGACCGTCGCCGTGGCAAGCTCATCAAACGGGTTGGTCAGGTTGAAGGCGGCGTTGTCCGCTTCGCTGATCGTGCTCTGATAGGTTAGCGCACCGGTCGCTGAATTGATCGAAAACACAACAAGACCGTCGGCATCACTGTCACCGACATACAGATAGGTGACGCCGCCAAACTCCGCCGTCGTCATTCCGCGCGGCGAGGTCAATGTGCCGACGATATCGTCGCTGGTCAGCATCTGAACGACGGTGAGCGTCCCGTCGGAGTTGAGCCGCCACACGCCAATCCCGTCATCATTGACGTCCGTGCTGTAAAGATAGGTGACGCCGTTGACCTCGACGCTTGTCAGGTTGAGCGGGTTGTTGAGCAGATAAGTGGGATCATCCGCATCGTTCGCGTTGAATGTGCTGGTCAGGCCCGAACCGAGAAAAACACTCATCCTGAGTCCCCATGTTGGTAAGAAGCGGCTTGCGCACTACGAGCCCCTGCTCGCACCCTGACGACAGCCCGACCGGCGCGCCAACCCCGAACTCATGGGTTGACATCGTGATCGGAAGCCGAGCGCGATACCTCCGTTCGACAGGATGCGACCTGCGTCTAAGCCTATTGAGTTCAGAGCCTTGGCGAAGAAGCCTCACATCATCGCGCGCGTGTTCGCACTGGCGCTGAGACGCAGCGGTGCCGTTGCGCTCTGGCTTGTCCTGATCGCGGCCGCTCTTGCTGCGCTCACAACGCCGCCCGTCGGTCGCTACGCCAAGCCGTTGAGCGCCGTAGAGTGGATCGCAGCTGACTATCGATTGCTGCCGAGACGGCCCCTGGCCGGAGAGACGCCAGGCCGGTTGGACTCCGCCCCGCTGGGTTCCGGATCGCTACAGTTCACGTATCGGTTTGACAGAAGCGAGATCATCGCGACGGACACCGCGCTCTACATTCCCGGGCTCGACGGCAATCGGGCCTGGGCGCTGGTGAACGGGGTATTGCTGCCAGCACCGGATGAGCCGGTGTCTGCGGCAGTGTTTCAACGCGGTGCGGAGCCTTTCTATCGCGCGATTGAGAAGCGTTACCTGCATCCGGGACCGAACCGGATCGACATTATTGTCGAGCACCCGCGCGCAGGCGCACTGCGCGGAGCCCTTCATATCGGCCCTGAGGTCCGGCTTTCGGCGGCGGCGCGGGCCCAATCAGACTGGAATCAGGTCAGCCGGGCCAGCCTTCCCATTCTGACGGCTCTGCTTGTGTTTCTGGTCCTGGCGCGAGCTGTCGTCTCCCGGGTCCGCCGCGGCTTCATGATCAGCGCAGGCGGGCTTGCCTTCACGGTTTTCGCTTTAGCCGTGACCGCCTCGCCAGGCTGGGCCGGGCTTCCAGGCGATATCCTGCCTGCGGTTGACGGCGTGCTGGTCGGTGCGCTGCTGATTGGACTGGCGGCGGTCTTTGTACGCCTCGATCGAGACGGCCCCGCACCGCGCCGCGCCGGAGTGGTGGAAGCGGTGTGTGTTGCGAACCTTCTGCTTTGCCTCTTCATCGCTGCAGCGAACCCGACCTGGGCGGGCCCAGCCAAGGCAGTTGCACTGGGGTTTGGGATTGCCGGTGCGGCGGGCATCATTCTGTTGCACGCGCGGCGGGGCTCCTTGGCTGAGCTTCGTTGGGCCGTGCTGATCGGTTTCGTTGTGTTCGCCGCCCTCGCCCTTGCCGGCGCGCTTGGCTTGACGATGCCGGCTGGAGCGGCGTCCGGCGAGCGGGCGCTCACGATCATCACCGGGCTGGGCATGATCTGGCTCATTTTTCAGTCAGCAGCCTACCTTGGCCGGCTGCTTGTCTCAGCCTTGCGGGAAGGTCTGGACCTGAGACGCCTCGTTCAGCGCCAGAGCCTGGCTTTGAGCGAGGCGCAGGCCGCGCTCGCCGAGCAAGCGCGCGAACGCGCCATTCTGCAGGAACGTGAGCGGCTCGCTCGCGACATGCATGACGGTATTGGCGGTCAGCTCGCTTCGCTCCTGGCGCAGCTGCAAGGCGGCAGGGTCGACCCGCCGGCCATTGAACGCGCGGTTCAGAACGGCCTGCGTGATTTAAGACTGATCGTTGACTCGCTCGACAGCGCCGGCGACCAGCTGGGCGACGCGCTGCTGGCGTTTGAAGACCGCGCGCGTCCACAGATCGAAGCCGCCGGCCTCACGCTCGCCTGGCGTCAGACCGATGGGCTGGATCGCACAGTCACCGATCCGGCGGCTGTTCTGTCAGTCTACCGCTGGCTTCAGGAGGCGGTCGCAAACGTGCTGCGTCACGCGGAAGCGCGACGTATTGAAATCGACATCTCTGTTTTGGATGCGTCGAGTGAAGGGCTCGTCATATCGGTGCGTGATGATGGCCGCGGATTCAACCCGTCAGAGCCTGGCAAGCCCGGTAAAGGCCTCGCCAATATGGCAAAGCGCGCCGAACGTCTTGGCGGCCGGCTTGAGTTCACCAAAGGTCTGGATGGAGCTGGCGCCAGGGTTGCCCTGGTCCTGCCTGACGGTTTGGCGGGCGCCGGCGATTAGTCGAACGGGTCGATCAGCCCGAGCTGGCGCGCTTCGAAAACGGCTTCGGCCCGGGTATGAACCCGAAGCGCCGAATAGATCGCCTTAACCCGGTCGCCAACCGTGTGTGGAGACAGGCCCAGCACTTCGGCCACTTCCTTATAGGTCAACCCGCGCGAGAAAAGACGGAGCACTTCAAGGTCTCGCGCCGGCAAGGTCTCACCGGCCTCCGTTGCACCGGCCCGGGTCAGCGTATCCGGACGAAGCGCTTTGAGAACGTGGCTCGCCGCGCGCGGACTGATCGGGGTTTCGCCGGCCAGGGTCGCAGTAATATGAGAGATCAGCTGGGCCGGCGGAGCATCCTTCAGCAGATATCCATCCGCCCCGCCCCTAAGGGCGGTGAGAACGCTGTTGCGATCACCCAGAACCGTCAGCACAAGAATTTTAGCTTCCGGTCGAACCTCATGCAGGGGCCGGACGAGGTCCATGCCGGTTCCGTCTGGAAGATCAAGGTCGATCAGGCACAGATCCGGCGCCGAGTGCTGGATGGCGGAGAGAGCGTCAGCGAACGAATTGGCGCAAAACCCGAGCCGGCAGACCGGGCTGTCGTTGATCACGTCGCACAGCCGGCCAGCGAGCGCCTCATCATCCTCAACAATGCCAATCACCACGCTTTTCGGTCCGACGGGCTGGTCGCGCGGCGCATCATTTTCGTGCAACGAGGTCATGGTCGCCAGCATACGCCATAGGGCTGATCACGGATATCGACCCAAGCCCGCGTATACGGGTCAAGGGGCTCAGAAAACGCCGTGAAAGTATGGCCTGTCAGGCCTTCATGAAACGTAGCCATGCGCCACTCTTCACCGAACTGGGCGGCGCAGACGCTGTTCGCCTCCTCAAGCGTTTGGAGCGTGGCGGCGCGAACCGGGCGACTGAGCGCAACCGATCCGCCTGACCAGGCGGCGATAGCGGCGCTCGCGGTCCGGTCTGGCGGGGTAAGCTCGAATGGCGCGGGCGCCTCGAGCGGTTGGAAACAGAGCAAAGGCAAGGCCTCACTGCAATCCGTGTCCCCGCGATACGGATCGCCGTCCAGCTCCCCGACCGATGCGGAACCGATGGAGAAAGCAACAACGCCATCGCGCGCTCCACGCCATTGCGGTCGAACGCCCATGGTGAGACCGCGGTGGGTTTGCGGCTCGCGGCAGCCGGCGACGCCGATGAAATCGACAGCGGTGTCATCGACGAGATGAATGTCGATAACCGTCTCAGGACCGGCTTCTCGGATATAATCCAGCAGGGTTCGCGGCTCGCCTCTGAGCGCATCCACCACGGGAAGGTAGAGCGACGCTCCCTCGGCGCTGATGTCCAACCATTGAAGCGGCATATCGCTCAGCCGTGCGCTGTAAACTTCGCCATGCCGCGACCAGCCTTCCAACGCTTCCATATCTCTCACCAGAACCGAAAAAATTTCATAGTCGGCGGCGCCTGGAAGTTTGTGAGCATCGGCCAGCTCGCCCACCTGCAACGTGTCGTTCCAGTTTCTGGCGGTGGCGCGCAGCCCCAAGACAAAAAGCCCGTCAGTGATATCGCTGGGCACAGACAGATGATCGATGAAGAACTGGTCGCGCTGCAGATTGTCATAGCCCGCTGCGTTGATGCGCTCGAACGCTGTTCCTAGGAGGCGATCGCTCAGCTGCCCCGGCTCCTCGCCGAGCGGAGAAAAACCGTCCTCCCGCCCACGCAGGACCAGGACCGGCTCCTCGGCTTGATGGCAGGAAAACGCCGCAAGCTGCCCCATCCCGGAGCGATCAGCTTCCGGCTCCAGCGACGGCATAGCGGCCCGGTATCCCAGGATGGCCAGGCCGAGGCAGCCAATAGCAAGACCTGTAATCAGCAAGAAGCGTAATGCGTTGGAGACCATGAGAACCGAGCGATGACGGGCACAAGCCTATTCGCCCAGCATAGACGCGCCATCCGTCGAGCCAAGCGCGGACGCGTCTGCCGAAGAAGCGCCAGGCAAGATGGCTCGCCTATACGCTCAGCGCCGGAACGGTGTGACGATGATAGACTGCGCCCTACCCCTCCTCCTTCACGAAGGGGTTCTTGCCCGATTTTACGATCAGGCGGATGGGCACGCCGGGCAGTTCGAAGGCTTCGCGCAGGCCGTTGATGAGATAGCGCTTATAGCTCTCCGGCAGGTGGGAGGCGCGTGAGCACATTAGAACGAAGGTGGGTGGGCGGCCCTTGGTCTGGGCCATGTATTTGGGACGCACACGGCGGCCATCGACCGCGGGCGGCGGGTGGCGCTCGGTCATCTCGCGCAGCCAGTCATTGAGATCGCGCGTCTTCACCTTCGCCGACCAATGCTCGTGCAGGGCGGACACCGCCGGCATGATCTTGTCCAGACCAAACCCGGTAAGCGCGGAGATGGGCAGGATGGGCGCGCCGCGCACTTGCGGCAGGAGGCGTTCAAACTCCTCGCGCAGCTCGCGCAGCTTCGCCGGCTTGTCCTTGACCAGATCCCATTTGGACACGAGCACGACCAGGCCGCGCCCCTCGGTCACAACGCGGTCGGCGATGGTCAGGTCCTGTTTTTCAAACGGGCGTTCGGCATCCACGAGCAGCAGGACCATTTCAGCGAATTTCACCGCGCGCAGCGTATCCGCGGCGCTCATCCGCTCGAGCCGATCAGCCACCTTGCCGCGCTTTCTCAGACCCGCCGTGTCATGAAGGCGCACCCGCCGTCCGTCCCACTCCCAGGGCACGGCGATGGCGTCGCGCGTCAGCCCGGCTTCAGGACCGGTGATGAGGCGTTCCTGACCGATCAGCGCGTTGATGAGGGTGGACTTGCCCACATTGGGACGGCCGACCACCGCGATGCGAAGCGGCGGCTTGTCGCCGTCATGAACCCCGTCATCATCCGCCGCGTGCGACCCGGCATCGCTCTCCAGCGCCTCGCGAACCGCCTGATAGAGGTCGGCCATGCCCTCGCCGTGGGCTGCGGAGATCGGGATGGGCTGGCCCAGACCCAGCGCCCAGGCATCCATCTCGCCGACCTCGCCCTTGCGCCCTTCAGCCTTGTTCACCGCCAGAATGACCGGCTTGCCGCTTTCACGAAGATGCTCAGCGAAGACCTGATCCAGCGCCGTTACGCCTTCCCGCCCGTCAATGACGAAGACGCAGGCGTCCGCGACCGCGACGGCGGCTTCGCTCTGGGCGCGCATGCGCGCCTCAATGCCGCCATCGGCGTCTTCAAATCCGGCGGTGTCGATCAGGCGCAATTTCAGATCGCCCAGGCGCGCATCCGCTTCGCGGCGATCGCGCGTCACCCCGGGGCGATCATCGACAATCGCCAGCGGCTTGCCGGCGAGACGGTTGAACAGCGTCGACTTGCCCACATTGGGCCGGCCGACCACAGCCAGAACAGGCCGGGTCAAATCCTACATTCCTTCCTGTAACGCCGCCTCAGCGCAGCGCGATGAGACGCGCATCATCGGTGAGGATGTAGACGGTCTCATTGGCGATCACCGGCGCGATGAAGACCGGATCATCCAGATCGCGTTCGCCGATGAGCGCGCCATTGGTCGGGTTCAACACGTGCAACCGGCCGCGCGAGGACGCCACCAGGAGCCGGTCGCCGGCCAGAATCGGGCCGGCATAGGCGATCCGGTCGCGCCGGCGGCGTTCGTTTTCGAAGGCCGGCAGCTCGGTGATCCAGCGCGCCGCGCCTGTCCCGCGCTCCATCGCCACGACATCCCCATCGGTGGTGACGAAGAACAGGAAATCGCCCGCCGCAGATGGCGCATGCAGGCTGCCGGCAGGCTGGGTCCAGACCCGCTCGCCAGAGCGCATGTCGAACGCGGCCATGACGCCGGAATGGCTCATCGCATAGACCTGATCATTCACGATGACCGGACTGGCGGCGATGTCATTAATGGTCGACATGGGCGTGAATCCGCCAGCGCGCGTCAGCGAATCCGACCACAGCACGGACCCGTTCTGCACACGAAGGGCGACGAGCTCGCCGGAGGTGTAGGGTGCGATCACAACCTCGCCCAGAACCGCCGGGCTCGGGGAGGTTATCAGGCGCGCGGTTTCAGAGATGCCGCGATGGGTCCACAACACCTCGCCATTGGCTGCATCAAGCGCCATCAGCTCATTGTCGTCGGTCGCAACGAAAACGCGCCCGTCCACCGCCGTGGGCGCAGAATGGAAGGGGGTGAAAGCGGTCTGACGCCAGATTTCCTCGCCGGTGGCGACATCCAGCGCGACGATGTACTCAAATCCAGCGTGCACGAACAAACGTCCGCCATCGAGCGCCAGCCCGCCGCCGAAGCTCAGACGTTCATCGGCGCCGCCCACGAAAGGCAGGATGGCCAGGCGTCCGCCCGATTCCGCTTCAGCCTCGGCCGACAGACGGGTCACCCAGCGCCGAGCGCCGGTCTCGGCGTCATGGGCGCTGACCCGGCCGGACCCGTCAATGGCGTAGACCGCGCCGTCAGCGACGACCGGACGCGCATTCAGGCGGGTGCTGCGCGAGGAGCCCTCGCCGATATCCACGCGCCAAAGGCGAGTCAGCGGACCGCTCGCCTGGGTGTGCTGCATGGCATGGGTCGGGAACCCGTCCGGCTGCGGCCAGCGATCATTGACATAGGCCGGGGGCAGATCGACCGGCGTTCCAAACGCGTCCGCACGGGCAAGCTGGTCTTCGATGGCCAGGATCGGGATGCGCTCGCTTTGCGCCGGTGCGTTCGGGTCATCGGTTTCCTCGCCGCCGAACGGGTTGAGCTGGCTGAGCCGCTCACCGGCGCCGCAGCCGGCCAGACCAATCGAGCCGGCGACCAAAGCGGTCATCGCGATCCGCTTGAGAATGCTGTGAAGCTGGATCACGCGCCGTCCTCCTCAGGGGTTTGGGAGGACGCGTCATCGCCCTCATCGTCTTGCGGCGCGGCTTCCGGTTCACCCGCGGCCTGTTCAAGCTCGGCTTCAATCGGGTCCGCCTCAAGCGGGGCGTCAGCCGGAGCCGGAGCATTCTGCTGGATAAAGGCCAGCGCCTCGAGCACGCGTCGTTGCATGCCCGGCGGGGTATCCAGCGCGAAGGACAGCGTGTCGTAGCGTCCGCGCGCCTCATCCCAGCGCTCATCCTTCACTGCAGCCGCAGCCATCAGCTCGCGCGCCAGCAGCGCCAGAGCCCCGCCGCTATCAGCCACCGGCTCAAGACGCAGGGCGATATCGTCAAAGGACAGCGCGTCGAAGTCTGACAGGACGGCCTGATAGGTCGCCAGATCGCGCAGCATCGGATCGGGTGAACGCTGGGCGGCTTCTTCATAGAGACGTGCGGCCTGCGAGGTCTCGCCGGCCTCCAGCGCCAGCGCCGCGCGCTGCATCGTCGCAAGCGCGCCGTAACCGCGCGGCCCGTCAGCGGCAAGCTCGGCAAGGCGCGCATCAGCGGCCTCATCATCGCCATCCGCCAGAGCGTCGAGCGCCTGGACATAGCGATCGGACGCCTGGGCGGCCTCATTGGTGCGCCAGGCTTTCCAGCCCTCATAACCGGCCACACCGACAACGACCGCCACAGCGACGCCGCCAACCCAGGGGCCGTATTGACGCAGCAGCGTCTGATAGCGCTCCTTGCGAAGCTCTTCTTCAACTTCGTCGAAAACGTCGACCAACGAGGCCTCCGAAAGTTAGTTTCAACTGATTGCGGCGGACCCTAACGGCGCGCCGGTCAAGCGGCAATACGCCTTGCACCGCTGCTGCGCGGCGCGGTCAGCCCTTCCTGGCCATATAGACATGATCGGCGCCGGGGAAGGCGCGCGCGCGCACATCTTCACGATAGGCCTTCACAGCCTGCTCGGTCGCAGACTTCAGATCTGCATACCGCTTCACAAAACGCGGCGTCCAGTCGAACTGGCCGAGCATGTCATTGGTGACGAGAATCTGTCCGTCACACCGCGCTGAAGCGCCAATCCCGATGGTTGGCGCGGACACCGACCGGGTGATCTCCTCGGCGAGATCTTCAGCCACGCCTTCAACCACGATCGCGAAGGCGCCGGCCTCATCGGCGGCGCGCGCCTCGGCCAGCACACGCTCGCGTTCGGTCTGGTCGCGCCCCTTGGCCTTGAACCCGCCCTCCACCAGCGAAGCCTGAGGGCGTAGACCGACATGGCCCATGACCGGCAGGCCGCGTTCCACCAGAAAGGCGATGGTCTCGGCGACGTAGACGCCGCTCTCCACCTTGACCGCCTGCGCGCCGGTTTCGCGCAGAACGCGCGCGGCGTTGTCGAAGGCCTGTTCAGGCGAGCGCTCATAGCTGGAGAACGGCATATCCACCACCACGAGGGCCTGGCTGGAGCCGCGCATGACCGCCTGCCCGTGAAGGATCATCATGTCCAGCGTGACCGCGATCGTGTTGGGCAGGCCGTGAACGACCATGCCGACGGAATCGCCCACCAGGATCACATCGCAATGGGGGTCCAGCAGCCGAGCGGTCGGCGCATCATAAGCCGTCAGGCAGACCAGCGGATCGCCGCCCTTGCGCGCCTTGATCGCGGGCGGGCTGAGGCGCTTGGGGGCGCCGGCGGGCGCAGAAGACGGCTTGGGTTGGGCGGACATGGGCGTTCCTCACGCGACGAAAACAGCGCCACGTTAGTCGAGGCTTCGCGGCTGCACAAAAGCCGATGTGAGTTGAGGCGTCGGGCCCGCGTCAAAACCCGCGGCGCGGCAGCACCCAGGCCAGCACGAGCCCGCTCGCCGCCATCAGCGCAACGCTGATCGATTGCGGACCGGCGAAGGCGATGACTTCACCCAGCATTCCGCTGAACTGAAGGGTCTGGTTTTCCAGAAGCTGACGCAGCTGGAATCCGCTCACCGCCGCGCCCAGCGCGCCAGCTCCGCCGATGGCGGCATAGCGTACGCGCTCAGGCCGGCTTACCCGCTGCAGTATCCGCCCGGCATAGCCAGGCTGAGGCTGGGGTTCATTGCGGCGGAACAGCTCCTCCAACTCAGTGTGGAAGGCGTCTTCCTCGTTCCGTGCGGTATCGGCGTTGTCATTCATGCCGCCTCGACCTTTCTTTCAAACCAGGCTTTGAGCTTGTCCCGGCCGCGCTTGACGTGACTCTTAACGGTGCCAAGCGCAAAGCCGGTCACGCCCGCCGCCTCTGAATGGCTGAGACCGCCTGCATAACACAGCACGACGCAGACCCGTTCATCCGGCTTCAACGTCGCCAGCGCGCGATCAAGATCCACCCGCGCGCCGCCATCCGCAGGCGGGGCGCTGTCTTCGACGGCGTCGTTCTGAAGCCGGTCCAATGCGCGGTCAGCCGATTTGCGCTTGCGGGCCGACTTCAAAAACTCGGTATAGGCGATGCGGCAGAGCCAGGACTTGAAACTGCCCGTCGCCCGATAGCTGTCAATCCGGGTATAGGCTCGCACGAAGGCGTCCTGTGCCAGGTCTTCAGCCAGGGCGTGATTGCGGCACAGGCGCATCAACAGTCCACGCACCACGACCTCATGGCGACGCACAAGCACGCCAAAGGCGCGCTTGTCCCGGCCCGCCATCACCAGAGCGACCAGCTCGTCATCGCTGGGTTCAGCCATCAGGAGTCCTTGCGCGGCGCTCGCGATCAGTCGCTGAGTTCGTCCTCGTTCCGGCCCCGGCGGGAATGGGCGAGGCCGAACAGCAAGAGCACCAGACCGATGAAGCCGGGAAAGGAGGCGAGCGCGACCAGGACCGGCACGGCCTCACTGGCGTCACCACTATCGATCCGGCCGATCGCCAGGCCCAGGGTGACAAAGGCCGCCGCAATGGCGAGCAAGATCGCACCGGCCTTCAGATCGCCGCCACGGTTGTTCCTTTGCGGCATGCCCAACGCCTGGATGGTCTGGGAATCCAGCTGCTGGCCATTGCGCGTGGCTTCACGAACGGTTTCCAGCACGGCGCGCCGGTTCTTCGAATTGAAGTAGAAGATGATGCCGACAATCAGCACCACCATGACGAACGGGGCAAGCGGGATGAGGATGGCTTCCATATCGACCTCCTGGTCTTCCGTGTCTGCGCCCGGACTGAGCGGGGCGGCCTGATCATCAGATGCCTGACGGCGGTTGATCGGATGCAAGCTCGATCACCGCGACGCCGAAAAGCTGCATGTGGAAGACCGCCGTTAGCGCAGCGACCGTCAGACCGGCGCCCAGCGCGACCGCATCCCCGCCGAGCGAGCCCGGCCTGTCATACCCGCCGCCCTCAGCGAACACCGTCACAGCCAGCAGAACAGACCAGACCAAGATGGCGGCGAACATGACCACGGAGGCCGTGTCGCCATTGGCCATGAGATGGGAACCCGACCACAGCGCCAGCCCCAGCGTCATCGGATGCCGGATGAGCGAACGCAGTCGGCCTGGCAGATAGGCGGACGCGATGAGCACAAGCGCAATGGGTGTGACGATGAGCGGCGCAAAGCGCGTCCAGCCGGGCGGCGCCCACAGCGCGGCAGACGGATGAGCGAGTATCTTGCCGTAGATGATCAGGGCGAGCCCCGCCGCGCTGATCAAGGCATAGACGACCATGTAGACCTGCGCGCCCAGCGCCCGATTGAACGGCTCGCGCAGCCTGAATATCCGAACCGAATGAATGCCGAGAAAAAGCACCAGTCCGGCGATCAACACGCCCATATCCGCCTCCCGCTGGGTTGTTGAAATCAGACTAGGCTGACTCCCCGCCCTGCGGCGAGGCCCGTCAAAAGTGAGGCGCGCATGGCCCTCCGCCGAGCACGCGCTAGCTTCGGTCAGAGACCCTGAAAGGCGCCGCCATGCCCGACCTTGTCCGCTTCCTCATCCGACACGCCCTGATCGGCTTCATCGTCGCGATCCTCTTCGTCGCCGCCATTCTGGTATTCGACTTCGCCAATCTGCGCACGCTGGCCAGCCAATCGAGCGCCGGCCTGCTCGCCATCCTCCTGCTCGCCCTCTTCATCGGCCTGACCTTCGCCAGCGTTCAGATGGGCTACGCCATCTGGACCGAAGGCGCGCGCAAGGATGAGGAGTGAGGCTGAGCCTGCTACATCAGGCCCCATGGCGCGGACCCCCGCACTTGCTAAACCGTGCAGGCCAACCAGCCCCGTGAGGTTCATCGATGAGCGCGCCCGCCACTCTCACCCTTCGCCGTCCCGACGACTGGCACGTGCATCTGCGTGACGGCGAAATGCTGAAAATCGCCGCGCCCTTCACCGCCGCGCAGTTCCGTCGGGCCATCGTCATGCCGAACCTGGTTCCGCCGATCACCACCACAGCCATGGCGGCGGCCTATCGCGACCGGATCATGGCGGCGCTGCCGGCGGGCGCCGACTTCATCCCGCTGATGACCGCCTATCTGACCGATACGATCGATCCGGACGAGCTGGAACGCGGGCATGGCGAAGGCGTGTTCACCGCTGTGAAACTCTACCCGGCCGGCGCCACCACCAACTCAGACAGCGGCGTGACCGATGTGAAACGCATCTACCCGGTGCTGGAGCGGCTGGAAAAGATCGGCATGCCGCTTCTCGTCCATGGCGAGGTGGTCAGCCCGGAGATTGATATCTTTGACCGCGAGAAGGTCTTCCTGGATCAGATTCTCAGCCCGATCCTGAAGACCTTCTCCGGTCTGAAAGTCGTGCTGGAGCACATCACCACCGAGGACTCGGTGCAGTTCGTGCTCGACGCCGACGAGCGCATGGCCGCGACCATCACCGCCCATCATCTGCGGATTGACCGCAATGACATGCTGGTCGGGGGCATCCGTCCGCACATGTACTGCCTGCCCGTGGCCAAGCGCGCCAAGCACAAGGAGGCGCTGCGCCGGATCGTGGCGACTGGTCATTCACGCTTCTTCCTGGGCACCGACTCCGCCCCGCATGAACGCCACGCCAAGGAGAGCGCCTGCGGTTGCGCGGGCATTTTCTCCGCGCCCTGCGCGCTGGAGAGCTACGCCGAAACGTTTGAAGAGCTTGATTGCCTGGACAGGCTGGAAGGCTTCGCCAGCGAATACGGCCCGCGCTTCTACGGCCTGCCGTTGAACGAAGACCGAGTGACGCTGGAACGCTGCGGGCTTGATCTTCCCCAAAGCATCGACCCGGGCGGCCAGGATTTGACCCCGTTTCACGCCGGCGAGCGGCTGGGTTGGGCGCTGAAGGCTTAGGGCGTCGTAGTGTTCACGTCAGTCGCGGAGAAGCCTGCCTCGCGGCCGAGATCGGAAAGGCTGGCTCACAGGATTTGCAGAGGCAGCCAAAAGCAAAACTAGCTCAGACCAGCCCAATATTTTGGACCAGAATCGCCCCGCCTTAGCCGGTTCGGTGGGGCCTATGGCCTCGCCAGCGCAGAATATGAGCGATGGACAGCAGCACAGCACCGGCGACCGTCAACGGCGTTTCCCAGTCATGCAGCACTTCAACGAAGGCACCCGCCACGAGGAGCGCGACGCCGCCCCCGGCAAGAAGCGCGAACTGAGCCCGGCCCGTTCCAGTCCGATCGGTGAAGAAGGCGAAGGCGGCGACAAGCGCGGCCATGATGACGAGCAATCTGTGAATCCACTCCGCTTCGGCCAGAGCGCCTGCGAGCGGCAACGCCGCCGCCGCGAGCGGCAGAGCCAGACAGTGCAGAATACAAAGCCCGGACGCGCTAACGCCCATGACATCAGCAAAGGATGAGGTTTGACGCGCTTGCATTCTTCGTCTCCACCAGACCGGCCCGCCGATCATATGTTATAATGTTGCGTTTAGGTGGCGGGGTGAAGGCGGTCAAGTACGCCGCGTCCCGGCTCACGCGGCTAACCGGCTCAGCAGGGTTTCGAACTTCGGTCGCTGATTGATCTAGAAACGAAGCCGCAAGCCGGTCCAGCGCTGAGCTCCGGCGCCGATGGCGAGCGCAGCGGCGAGCACCAGCCCGCCAGAGGTCAGCACGGAGCTAAGGCCTGAGACGGCGAGCGCCTCACTCAACCCGGACAGGGCAGGGCTCAACGCCCAGGCGGTCAAGAGGAGCGCCGCAACCAGCACGGCCCTGAAAGCGAAATCCAGAAGGAGGCGGCGCGATGCGATCTTCTCCATGACGGCGAGCTCAAAGCTGCGCGATGACGACGCGTTATCGAGGGGCGCCTGAGTGTCGGCCCAGACCTGCTCCAGAACGGTTTCAACCTTGTTCATCGTCATCTCCTGCCAGCGCGCGCAAGCGCGTCTTCGCCCGGGCGATATTTGATTTCACCGTACCGAGGGGCTGGCCGAGAATACCGGCCGCCTCGCCATGGGAAAAGCCCGCCCCATCGCACAGGGCGAGCGCGGCGCGCTGATCGACCGAAAGCCGGCCGAGCAGCTGCAGCGCCGTCGCCCGCGCCTCACCCGTCGCGGCCACCGTGTCCGCTCGGGTGTCCAGCCAGGCGCGCTGGCGGCGCATGCGCCTGAACAGGCTGCGCGTGCGCGAGGCGGCCTTGCTGTAGGCGATGCCCATGACCCAGCTCCTGAAGCGGGACGGATCGCGCAGGGCGCCCAACCGGCTCCAGGCGTGAACAAACGCATCCTGAGCCAGATCATCCGCCTCGCTGGCATCGGCCAGAATGCGCACCGCAAAGCGACGCACCGCCGCCTCGTGGCGGCGCACCAGGGCGGCGAAGGCGGCGTCCGAGCCTGAACGGGCGCGCTTGACCAGATCCGCATCGGATGGCGGCGGACCGCTCATGGCGGACCCGCTCTAGCGACGGCGCCCAAAAAGGCCGCCCACCAGGAAGGCCAGAGCGAGCACGCCGAGAATCATGGCGACGAAATAGAGCTCCTGGTCCATATCCCCGAGCAAGTCGCTATAGCCGGCGAAGGCGAATACGCCAGCCAGGCCTGCGAATAGGATGAACAGAAAGGAGGTCGTCCCCGCTCCGCTGTTGGAACCGTCGTCGGCTTCGTCGTCATAGACGTGTTCCTTGCTGTCGAGATTGGCCAGGAGCTCTTTGGGCGGCTCCTGGCCGCTGGCCGCATAACTCTTCAGAAGCTCGATCTTCGCCTGGGTGCGCTTATAGCGCATGAAGCTGCTCCACCCAGCTGCGATGAAGAAGGCGAGTGGGAATAACAGCCACCAGTAGGAGCTGAAAAGGCTGACGAAATCATTGTCCATGAGCGTAAATCCTCCTCGCTGTACGGGCCGGTCCAACTCGCCCGCTTCACCCCTTAGTCGCCGCGGATGACCGGTTTGGATGCAGGGCGGTGATGTCGGCTGGCGTGAGGATAGAGCCACCACCAGCAAGGTTGAGGCTCAGCTCAGTAGTGCGGCGGCTTTTCACTCGCGGCGTTCGGCAGGCCGGCTTCCAGTTCCGCTATGCGATCATCAGAGCGCGTCAGGCGTGCGCGCAAGCGCTCAATATCCTTCTGCTGGCTCGCCATCACCTCAGACAGCTCCTCCAGCATCCGATCCTGCTCCGCGACCCGCATCTCCAGCTGGTCGATACGATCAATGTCCATTCATCCGGCCTCCCCGGGCCTGATCGCTGCAAAGCTGCGCCCGTTTCGGCGGCGTGGCAGAAGCCAGTATTGAAAATCGCGGACGGACTGCTTCCCCGATAGACGAAATAGCGCAGCCTGAAAGCCTGCTGAACCGGCTATAGCGCCGCCGGTGCGGTCCAGCCTTCAACTTCCACAGTCTGCTGCGGTGTGGCGGCGCGTCTCGCGCAGCAGCGAGCCGGGAAGAAGATGGCCATCCGTCCAGCCCGCTTCCAGCCCCGCCTGCTCAAGCCGGCGCGCCAGCCAGACATTACACGTGCGAAACAGATGATAGCGCGGCCGAGCAGCCAGGAAGGCCGATCCACGACGATCCAGACCCGGCCCTTCGACCTGCACCGCCCCGTCCTGGCCCAGGGCTAGGTCCTGCTCAATCGCGTCGGCGAGCGCGCGGGCCTCAGCGCGTGACAGCGCCAGACCGATCTCGCGACCGGCATAGGCCTCGCGCGGATCGCGCTCAAACCATGCCGCATGCATGAGTGAGGGCGTAGGCCACAGGATCGCGCTCGCCCCGGAAACGGGCCCGAGCCGGCGATAGGCGCGCGCATCGCCCCAGCCAATGGCGAACCAGTCCGCATCCGGGCGCCAGCGCCTCAGAGGCCCGTCCGGGTCGAAGGCTTCGGCCGGCAGATAGAGATTGGCGTGCCAGCCGTTCGAACCAAGCCCCGCCTGAACGCAGCCGTCTTCAGGGGCAACCGGTTCAGGCGAGCCCGCGCACGCGGCCAAGGCGAGCAGCCCGAGCGCAGCGATACTTGCGCGGAACCCTTTAAGAACGCCCAGTCGCATGCGCAGGCCTTTCGTGAGCCGGGTGCGCCCCTACTCCCACTCAATGGTGCCCGGCGGTTTGCTGGTGACATCGTAGACCACCCGGTTGACGCCCCGCACTTCATTGATAATGCGCGTGGCGGTGCGGCCAAGGAAGTCGTGGTCGAATGGGAAATAGTCCGCCGTCATGCCGTCCGTGGACGTCACGGCGCGCAGGGCCAGCACATTGTCATAGGTGCGCGCATCGCCCATCACGCCGACGGTCTGGACCGGCAGCAGCACCGCAAAAGCCTGCCAGATGCTGTCATAGAGCCCGGACTTGCGGATTTCCTCGATATAGATGGCGTCCGCCTTACGCAGGATATCGGCCTTGTCCTTGGTCACGGCGCCGGGAATGCGGATGCCCAGGCCCGGCCCCGGAAAGGGGTGCCGCCCGATAAAGCTTTCCGGCAGGCCCAGCTCGCGTCCGAGCGCGCGCACCTCATCCTTGAACAATTCACGCAGCGGTTCGACGAGCGCCATATTCATGCGTTCTGGAAGGCCGCCCACATTATGGTGAGACTTGATCGTCACCGACGGGCCGCCATCAAAGCTGACGCTTTCGATCACATCGGGATAGAGCGTGCCCTGGGCCAGGAAATCCGCGCCGCCGGCGGCTTTGGCCTTCTCCTCGAAGACATCGATGAAGAGCCTGCCGATGGTCTTGCGCTTCGCTTCCGGGTCGCTGATCCCGTCAAGCGCGGTCAGGAAGCGCTCCTCCTCATCGGCGGCGACGAGCGGGATGTTGTAGTGCTCGCGAAACAGCGAAACGACCTGATCAGCCTCGCCGGCGCGCATCAGCCCGGTATCGACGAAGACGCAGACGAGCTGATCGCCGATCGCCTCATGGATCAACACCGCGGCAACCGAGGAGTCCACCCCGCCCGACAGCCCGCAGATGACGCGACCTGAGCCGACCTGCTCGCGGATTTTCGCGATCGCCTCATCCTTGAAGGCCGCCATGGTCCAGTCCCCGGACAGGCCGGCGATCGTATGGGTGAAATTGCGTAGAATCTGCGCGCCGCGCGGCGTGTTGACGACTTCAGGGTGGAACTGCACCCCGTAGAAGCGCCGCGCCTCGTCCGCGATGGCCGCGAACGGCGCGTTCCTGCTCGCCGCGATTGGGTGAAACCCGGTCGGGATGGCGTCGACCCGGTCGCCATGGCTCATCCAGACGCGCTCGGGATGACCGACCCCGCCAATACCTTCAAACAGCGGGCTTTCAGCGGTGATCTCGATATCGGCGCGACCGAACTCGCGTTCATGAGCCGGCTCCACCGAGCCGCCGAGCTGGGCGCACATCGTCTGTTCGCCATAGCAGATGCCCAGAACCGGAACGCCCATCTCGAACACACGCTGCGGCGCGCGCGGCGTGCCCTCGCCATGCACGCTCGCCGGACCGCCGGACAGGATCACCGCCTTCGGATCGTAGCGGTCAAGAAAGGCGTCATCGACGCGGTTGAACGGGTGAATCTCGCAATACACACCGCTCTCGCGAAGCCGGCGGGCGATGAGCTGGGTGACCTGACTGCCAAAGTCGATCACCAGCACTTTCTCATGATGGATGCTGAGGTCTGTCATGACCGCGCTTTAGCGCGGTTCAGGCCGCCTCGCCAGAGGGCATGAAGCCGACATCGCAGGCCGACCGCTTTGGAGCGCGGGCTTGACCTGTCGTCCAGCGCCTCTGTTCAATAGTTCGCACCAACCTGGTCCGCTGGAGGTTAACCGCATGCCGTCAAGCCAGCTCGCCTCGACCGCGCTGCTCGCCGCCGCGATGCTCAACGCGCCTCCGACTGCGGCGCAAAGCCGGATCGAGGTCGTCTCCGAACCGGCCGTCGACACGCTTTCCATCGTGCTGGAATTGGCGGAGAACGGCCCGGCGCGCTGGGACGACGCGGTTCACCGGCCTCTGGCCGCGCAAGCCAGGACCCGATTCGCCGACGACGCCGCGCATCCCGCCGTCGCCCTCGCCGATGAACTGATCAGCGACGGGTTTTGGTTCGACCGCCTCATCATGGCGACCCTGATTGCGCCTGACGCGTTGGAGCGCCCGGCCGAGGCAGACGACATTCCCGCAGTGCTCGCGAGAGCCGCCGGCCAGGGCGATGAGGCTTTGGGCCGAAATCGAATCGTCGCCTTCCTGCAGGCGCTGGCGGCGTTCCACCGCGAGGCAGGCGTCGCCGACTTTCTTCACCAGCACGCCGCGTCGTTCGCTTGCGCGCGCGCCGAAGTCACCACGCATCTACCCGCGCCAGGTTTCGTGGACGCCATGGAAACCTATTACGGCGAAACGCGGTCGGGCTATTCCATCGTCGTCGCACCGATCATGTTTCCCGGCATGGGCTTCGGCCCGAGCGCGCCCAGACCCGGCGGCTTGCACGCCTACAACGTCGCCACCCCGTTCATAAGCGCTGAGACCGCTGCGGAGTACGGATGCGGCTATGACGACCAGCAAATGGTCACCGAACTATCCCGGCACGAGTTCGGGCACAGCTTCGTCAATCCTCAAGTCGACGCGCTGGCGCCGGAGACGCTTGCGGCGATGGAACCCCTCCACGCTCCGATGCGCCCGATGGCGGCGCGCGTGGGTTACTCATCATGGACGTCGGTGGTGGCGGAGCACTTCGTGCGGCTGGGCGAGATCCAGATCGCCGAGGCGCTGGGCGAAACCGCTCGCGCAGACAGGTTGCGGCTCGCCTACGCCTTCGAAGACGGTTTCATCTACCTGCCGGTGCTTGAACGCGCCGACGACGATTGCCGGAGCAGAACGCCGAATGCGGACTTTCTGTCCTGCCTTCCGGTCATGCTGGACGCCTGGTCGCCTGACGCCGCACCGCCCTAGACCTTCTCCAACACACAGACGTAAAACCCGTCCGTGCCGGCGCGATGCGGGGTCAGCTGCACAGCTCCGAACCGGCCCTCGCACGTCTTCAGCGCCGCTTCGCCGGCGTCGGTGAGATGGTCGGAGGCCTTGATCGCATCCAGCACCGGGCGCGGCTCAAACGGCGCTCCGCCTTCGAGAAACGCCGCTACGCGATCCTCGTTTTCTTCCGGCAGGACCGAGCACGTCACATAGATGAGCCTGCCGCCCGGTTTGACATAGGCGGAGGCTTTGGCGAGCACGTCGTCCTGTTCGGCCATGCGCCGTTTCAGCGCTTCGGCGCGTAGCCGCCATTTGGAGTCCGGGCGGCGTCGCCAGGTGCCGGAGCCTGAGCACGGCGCATCGCAGAAGACGACGTCGCACTTGGTCTTAAGATCGCCCAGCGCCTCGTCCCGCTTGCCGTCGCGGACCTGGACATTGCGCGCGCCGGCCCGTTTCAGACGCGGCCAGATGGCGCGCAGCCGGCGCCAGTCATAATCCCAGGCGTAGATCTGGCCTGAATTCTCCATCAGGCTCGCCAGCGCCAGCGTCTTGCCACCCGCCCCGGCGCAATAGTCCAGCACCTGCAGGCCCGAGGCGGGGGCGGCTGCGAGCGCGGCGAGCTGGGAGCCGAGATCCTGCACCTCCACCCAGCCCTTGCCATAGGCCGGGATGGCGTCAGCCGGCGGCGCCTTGGCGCGCGGATCGGTGTCAGGCAGGCGTATAGCGCCGGTCAGCAAGGCGTTCGGTTCGGCCTTCAGCTTGGCGGTCACGGCGGCGAGCGCCTTGTCTGGATCGGTCTTGATCCGGTTGACGCGCAGATCCACCGGCGCGCGCGCGGCCATCCCCGCGCCTTCCTCAGCCGCCGCGTCGCCGAAAGCGCGCTGAAAGCTGTCTTCCAGCCAGTCGGGAATATCGGCGCGCACATGCAGCGGCGCATCGTCCAGCGTGCGCTCAAAGCCGGCGCGTTCAGCCTCGCTCAAAGCCGTCGGCGCGTGTTCATCGCCCTCGAACGCCGCATCGACCGCCGCCGCATCCCAACCCCAGGCGAGCTTCAACCCGCCCAGCGCCATCGCGCGCGGCGTGTCTTCACCGAAGAGGAAGCCCGCGCCAGCCCGGCGACGCAGCCCATCCAGCACCAGGCCGGAAATCCAGGCTCGATCCCCAGAGCCGGCGAAACGATGGGCCTTGGCCCACTCGCGCAGCGCGGTCTTTACCGGCGCGTGGCGGTTCACCACCGCTTCAAGCACCTCGATCGCGGCGGCGATGCGTCCGGCGTCACGCATGGCGCCACACCTTGGACAATAAGCGCCCGATTTTCGGCGCTGCGCCGTGTTCGGTTCTGTTAGACATGAGCCATGCTGTTTGATCTTCCATCTGATGACGTGCTGTACGCCGCGCTGCTGGACCGTGACGCCGATTGGGATGGTCGGGCCTTTGTCGGCGTGACCACGACCGGTGTGTTCTGTCGATTAAGCTGCCCGGCGCGCAAACCGAAGCGGGAAAATTGCCGATTTCACGACAGTGTTGCGGCCTGCTTAGAAGCCGGCTTCCGCCCGTGCAAGCGCTGCAAACCGCTCCAGCACGGCATGGAGCCGGTGGTTGCCGAGCTGGTCGCGGCGCTCAGCGCCGATCCGGCTCGACGCTGGCGCGAAGCGGATCTGGTCCAGCTCGGACATGATCCGTCCACCGTGCGCCGCGCATTCAAGCGCCAGCTTGGGATCACGTTTCTGGAGCTGGCGCGTCTACGCCGTGTGCAAGAAGGCTTTACGGCGCTCAGCCAAGGTGAGCCGGTGATCGAAGCCCAGCTGACCTCAAGCTTTGAATCCGGAAGCGGGTTTCGCGCCGCCATGGTCCGGCTGTTGGGCCTGGCGCCGGCAGCGTTTCGGGACGATGCGCCCCTGAAGGTCGCGCCGATCGAAACGCCGCTCGGGCTCATGGCGGCGGTTGCGGACCCGCACAGCCTCCATCTGCTTGAATTCATGGATCGCAAGGCGCTGGCCGGCGAATTGAAAAGGCTTGCTCAGGACACGCCGGGCAGGCTGGGATTTGGGCGGTTCGCGTCCCATGACCAAATTGAAGCCGAACTGCAGCGCTACTTCGCGGGTGAGCCGGTGGTGTTTCAAACCCCGCTGAGCCTGCATGGCGGCCCGTTCGCGCGTCAGGTCTGGGCGGCGCTTCGCACCATTCCTGCTGGCGAAACGCGCAGCTACGGTGAAATCGCCGCCCAGATCGGACGGCCAAGCGCCGTACGCGCCGTGGCGCGCGCCAATGGTCAAAACCAGATCGCCCTTGTGGTCCCATGTCACCGGGTGATCGGAGCGGACGGTTCGCTGACCGGTTATGGCGGCGGCCTGCATCGAAAACGCGCGCTCATCGCTCTCGAGCGCCAGACTGCGGAGATGAGCTGATGACCCAAGCCGACAAGATCACACGGTTCAGAGCCCTGCATCGACCGGGAGACCCGCTCGTGCTGGTCAATGTTTGGGATGTTGGCAGCGCGAACGCCGTCGCTGAAGCCGGCGCGCCCGCGCTCGCCACGGCGAGTTGGGCCTGCGCCGCTTCGCGCGGGTTCAAGGATGATCAAAGCCTGCCGCTGGACGAAGCCCTCATCAACGCCCGCCGGATCGTTGAGGCCGTTGAGCTGGCGGTCAGTCTCGACTTTGAATCCGGTTACGCCTCAGATCATGACGGCGTCGCCGAGAACGTGCAGAGGGCGTCGCAAACCGGCATCGCCGGGGTTAATCTGGAGGACCGCCTGCCCGGCGCGGATCAGCCTTTGGCGCTGGATCAGGCCGTCGCGCGGGTCCGAGCCGCACGCGCCGCCGCGCCAATCTTCATCAACGCCCGGCTGGACGTATTCCTGGCCAACGACAAAGACCGCCATGAGGATCTGCTGGACCAGGCGATCGCCCGCGCCCGCGCGTTCGTCGACGCCGGCGCAGACGGGGTATTCGTGCCTGGATTGTCAGACCGTGGTATGCTCGCTCGGGTCTGCGCCGCCTGCCCCGCGCCGGTGAACGCCATGGCGTATGATCCGGTCGCCGATCGCGCGATGCTGGCCGAGGCGGGCGTGGCTCGCATCAGTTCAGGACCGGGTCCATACCGCGCCGTTATGGCGGCGCTGACCGAGCGTGCGCAAGGGGTCTATGCGAGCGACCGCTAAGCGGACGCCCGCCTGTTCACCCTTACCGCGGCGTGGGATAGTTCGGCGCCTCGCGGGTGATCGCGACATCATGGACATGGCTTTCCTTCAGCCCCGCATTGGTGATGCGCACGAAGACCGCCTTGTCCTGGAAATCAGCCACGTCGCGCGCGCCGGTATAGCCCATGGCCGCGCGCAGCCCGCCGACCATCTGGTGCAGGATCGGGCCGACCGGTCCCTTATAGGGCACCTGACCCTCAATGCCTTCCGGCACCAGCTTCATGGAATCGCGCACCTCCTTCTGGAAGTAGCGATCCGCCGAGCCGCGCGCCATCGCGCCGACCGAGCCCATGCCGCGATAGGATTTGTAGGACCGACCCTGATACAGGAAGACCTCGCCGGGGCTTTCCTCGGTGCCGGCCAGCATGGAGCCCATCATCACGCAGTCCGCGCCGGCGGCCATCGCCTTGGCGATATCGCCGGAATACTTGATGCCGCCATCGGCGATCACCGCGCCGTCATAGCCTTCGCTGGCGCGCTTGGCGTCCATGATGGCGGTCAGCTGGGGTACTCCGACGCCCGCCACTATGCGCGTGGTGCATATCGAACCCGGCCCGATGCCGACCTTCACGCAGTCCGCGCCGACATCGTAAAGCGCTTTCGCCCCGTCATAGCTCGCCACATTGCCGGCTACGACCTGGGTGCGGTTGGACGCCTTCTTGATGCGCAGCACCTGATCGATCACGGAGCGCGACATGCCGTGGGCGGTGTCGATCACCACCACGTCCACGCCGGCATCCATCAGCGCTTCGGCCCGTTCGAACCCCGCATCGCCGACCGTGGTGGCCGCCGCGACGCGCAGCCGCCCCTGCTCGTCCTTGGCGGCGTTGGGGTGGGCCTGGGCCTTTTCCATGTCCTTGACGGTCATCAGACCGACGCAGCGATGGTCCTCATCCACCACAAGCAGGCGCTCGATGCGGTGCTTGTGCAGAAGCCGGCGCGCCTCGTCCTGGCTGACGCCGGGGCTGACAGTGACCAGCTCATCGCGGGTCATCAGGCTCGCCACCGACTGATTAAGATCATCGGCGAAGCGCACATCCCGGTTGGTGATGATGCCAACCAGCCGACCGTTCACCGTCCCGCCTGAGCCGTCCACCACCGGAATGCCGGAAATCTTGTGATGGTCCATCAGGGCTTTCAGATCAGCCAGGCTCGCATCCGGGGCGATGGTGACCGGATTGACCACCATGCCGCTCTCATAGCGCTTGACCCGGCGGACCTCTTCGGCCTGCTCCTCATTGGAGAGGTTGCGGTGGATCACGCCCATCCCGCCGGCCTGCGCCATGGCGATGGCCAGATTCGCTTCGGTCACCGTGTCCATGGCGGCGGACAGGATCGGGATGTTCAACTGCACCGAGCCGGTGACCCGGGTGCGTACATCAGCGTCGGCGGGAAGAACCTCAGACGGTCCGGGCTGCAAGAGCACGTCGTCAAAGGTCAACCCCTCGCGAATCTCCATGGGGGAGCCTCCTCATCTCTTGCGGGCCCGCTCTAACAGGTTTCAGCGATGTGGCAAGAGGGCGGGGGCTCAGGCGGCGGGATCATCCTCGCCGCCAAGCCCGCGAAGCGCATCCAGCTGCGCTGGGTTTTCTCCGCGCAATGGCTTGCGCAGCTTCCCAAGGACCACGACCGGCCCATCGCGGTTTCTATGGCCGTCACCAGTGACCACAGACGCCCCCAAACAGGACGCTCGGACCTTGACGAAACTTGCCAAAGGCTGCCGTTCATTGGCTGCCCAGCTAACGGCGGGTTGGAGCCCAGAGTGAGCAATGATGCGCAGCAGATGAATGTCGGCTTTCTTCAAGACCGCCATGCCATCGTGGCCCATCGTTGTGGCTTCATTACAGAAGGCGCCTAACATGATCTTTCGCTACACGATTCTCTATGTGGATGACGTCTCGTCGTCGCTGGACTTCTTCGAAAAGGCTTTCGGGTTCGAACGCGGCTTTCTTCACGAAAGCGGCGACTACGGCGAGCTCGTAACAGGGGAAACCAAACTGGCTTTCTCCTCAAGAGCGCTCATGCGCCAGTTGGGCAAGAACCCGGCACTGCCGAGACCCGACGCCCCAACGTTCGAGATCGCATTCGAGACGGACGATGTGGCTGGCGCCCTGCAAAGGGCGCTCGACGAGGGGGCCACCCTCATTCAGGACGCGCGCGATGAGCCATGGGGGCAGACAACGTCTTATGTGGCGGACCCGAATGGGTATCTGATTGAAATCTGCACAGCAGTACAGTTGCCGGGTTGAGGCCATGATGGAGGGGTCAGACAAAGCCAAAATCGTTGCACGATTGAAAGCTGTTGTCGCAACGGTCGAGCCGGAGGCAGCCTTCGTAGCGAAATACGGGGGAACCGTGGTCGAGAGCGTTCCTGGGCAGCCCAAATCGCAGTTCTGCGGGATTTTCGCGTACAAGGACCACGTTTCCCTGGAGTTCACTAACGGCGCGCAACTGGACGATCCGGAGCAGGTGCTCGAAGGCGGAGGAAAGCACCGGCGTCACATCAAGCTCTCCAGTCCGGCGGACATCATTGAAAAGCGATGCGAGGACTTCCTACGTCAGGCCCTCGCTTTTCAGGCCGATTTCCTCTGACCAGTTGCCAAGACCGGATTGCATCAGAACTTTCATGGCACTGGGATTCCGGCGGATTTTGACGGGCGTTCGACCAAACCACCGCACGAACTCCCGTGTCATGTGGGCCTGGTCGCTGTAGCCGTATTCCAATGCGATCTCGGCAAGCGGGACGCGACACCGCAGAGCCTGAACCGCCCGTCTGGCCCGCCCCAACTGACGCCAGAATCCCGGTGTCGGAAGCGACAGGTCCTTGAAGCGACGTTGCAGGGTTCTTTCCGATACGCCCTGCTGCCGGGCCAGGCCATGAACGCTGTTGCCCGACAGACAGAGAGCGTCGATGATCTCCGAAATCTCCCGATCATGCCACGTGAGGTCTTCGATTTCTGTTTCCAGAGCCGACACGTCTCGGCCCGCAATGTCGAACTCGGCACGGTTGATGATGGCGCCTGGACGCAGCCGATATCCGGTCAGACTGCTTCCTGCAGCGAGCCTGACGAGCCTTGGCGCGAAGTCCCAGTCAGTGACGTGAAGAGCTTCGCGCCCCGTACTGCCGCAGGACACGACTATCAGATCGATACACCCATCCGGAACAACGACCGACACTTCTTCGGCCTCAACAGCGTAGGTCCAACGATGAACGCGGGTAGAGTTAGCTTGAGTCAAAACGACCATGGCTGTCAGAATTTAACCAATAGCTGCCATTGATCCAGAGCGAAGCAACGACTGATCCGTCCGCAAAGCAGCCATCGGGTTTTCTTGTATCGAACTGTTGCAACGGGCCAACCCCGGTCAATCACCGCGTTCTAGGAGCGCCCTAAACTCGCCCAGCTAAGCCGCTCGTGCGGGTTAACCTGATGACCGCTTACGGCGAAGGATTGGCGCTCAGTTCTCGGCTTGCTCGTCAATCTTAGTGGGTCCGGTATCTAGCTTCAGGTTCACGCATGGCCCCGGCGGCGGCGAAGAGAGGGAGCGGACGGCGCGCCTAGCCCTTAAACCCAAGCGCCACCAGATAGGTCTCCGCGCTTTCTGAACGGCTGGCGTCCGGTTTGGCGTGGCGGACTTTGGTAAAGCGGGATTTGAGCTTTTCCAACAGGGCGTTTTCGGTTCCGCCCTGGAAGACTTTCGCCACAAAGGCGCCGCCGGGTTTCAGGGTTTCCAGCGCGAATTCGCCGGCCAGTTCAACGAGGGCGACGATGCGGGCGTGGTCGGTGCCCTTGTGGCCGGTGGTCCAGGGGGCGAGATCGGAAATGACGGCGTCCGCCGGTCCGCCGAGCGCGGCCTTGACCTGATCGGGGGCGTCCTCCTCGGTGAAGTCCAGCGTCATCATGATGGCGCCGGCGATCGGCTCCATCTCAAGCAGATCGACGCCGACCACGTGGCTCGCCCCGCGCTGCAGCGCCACCTGCACCCAGCCGCCCGGCGCCGCGCCCAGATCGACCACGCGCGCGCCGGGTTTCAGGATTTTATACTTGTCGTCCAGCTCAGTCAGCTTGAACGCGGCGCGCGAGCGATACCCCTCAGTCCTGGCGCGGCGCACATAAGGGTCGTTCAGCTGGCGTTCCAGCCAGAGTTTCGACGAGAGCTTGCGTCCGCGCGCGGTTTTCACACGCTCATAGAGCTGCTTGGCGGCGCGCGCATCGCCCGCTTTTTTTGGACCGGTCGTGCGGCGGCGGCGGCGACGCTCCGGGGCGTCTTCATCATCGCTGCTCATGGCTTTCCCGCAGGCCTTGAGGCGCGCCGGCCGCGCCGTCGGCGCGGGCGCATCAGGTTGAGCAGCATGCCTTCGCGCAGACCCCGGTCGCCGACGCGCAGGCTCGGCGTCGGCCAGGCGTCCATCACCGCTTCCAGAATGGCGCAGCCGGCCAGCACCAGATCGGCGCGTTCAGTTCCAATGCAGGGCTCGGCGGCGCGGCCGTCATAGTCCTTGGAGGCCAGGCGCGCGCAGGCGGCGCGGGCATGATCATGGCTCATCCACAACCCGTCCACCTGATTGCGGTCATAGCGCGGAAGATTGAGGTGAACCCCGGCCACCGAGGTGACCGTGCCGGACGTGCCGATCATGTGCGCGCGTCCGGCGTCAAACAGCGGGCGAAGCCGGCGGGCGCCCCGCGGGGCGGTCAATAAATCCGCCGCATAGCCGCGCATGGCGGCGTACCAGGCGGCGCGATCCTCGCTATCGCCCTGTCTCGGTTCGGGAAAACGTTCAGCCAGCGTGACGACGCCAACGGCCATGGAGCTCCAGCCGCGCAAGGGCGGACGTCCGCCGCTTTCGCGCCCCCCGCGCCGACGCCATTCGGCGACATCGACCCAGCACAGCTCGGTGGACCCTCCGCCGATATCGACCACCACCGCCGCATCCATGTCCGGATCGAGCAGGTCCACGCTGCCGTGGACGGCGAGCCGGGCTTCTTCTTCCGCGGTGATGACTTCCAGATCAATGCCGGTCTCGTCACGCACGCGGGCCAGGAAAGCCTCTCCGTTGGAGGCGGCGCGGCACGCTTCGGTCGCCACGCAGCGCGCATTGGACACGCCCTTGCGGCGCATGCGCTCAGCGCAGACGCCCAGCGCCTCAACCGCCTTGTCCATGGACTCGTCCGACAGCTCCCCCGTGGCCGCCAGCCCGGCGCCCAGGCGGACAATGCGCGAATACGCATCGACCACGCGAAACCCGCTCCCGCAGCGGCGGGCGACCAGCATTCGGCAATTATTCGTGCCCAGATCGACCGCCGCGAACAGGGGTTCGCGGCGCTTGGCGGCCTTGCGTCCGCCTCGAGCCGAGGCGGGTGCAGGCGGGTCGCCCGTCATCGCCCTGGAAGGCGCGGCGGGGCCGATGGCAGGCTCGTCGACGGCGTCCTTCGCCATGACGTGCTATCCTTGTTCTGCGTCCGTCAAAGTGAAATCCGCTGCGTCAGGCCGGCGGGCATGCGCCAGTGCCGTTCGCGCAGATCACCGCGAGGGCGCGGGTCTTGCTTCCTGGTCACCATAACACGTTCACCTGCGCGCGAAACCACGGGCGTGCTGGCGAATGCGGCGGATCACGCTATGTGATTGGAAAGTCAGAAGAGGCAGGGCATGACGATACCGAAAGCGAAATTCGCCCTGGGCGATGTGGTGCGCCACCGAGTGTTCGACTTTCGCGGGGTGGTGTTCGATGTCGACCCGCAGTTTGCGAACACCGAAGAATGGTGGCTGGCAATCCCCGAACAAATGCGCCCGCGCAAGGATCAGCCCTTTTATCATTTGCTCGCGGAGAACGAGCAGAGCTTCTACACCGCCTATGTGTCGGAGCAGAATCTGCTGGCCGACGCCCATAACGGCGCGGTCGGCCATCCTGATGCGGTAAAACTGTTCGAAGGCTTTGACGGCGAACGCTATGCGCTGAAGGCGCAGGTCCGAACGGCGAATTGAGCCCGGACAGAGGACGCCTAGCTCTGTCCGGCGGCCTTGACCGCGGCGCGCAGGCGACGGGCGCGCTCGAACGCGTCGAACAGCCGATCGCCCTCGCCGCGACGGATGGCGCTCTGCAATGAGATCATGTCTTCGGTGAACCGGCCGAGCACCTCCAGCACCGCTTCGCGATTATTCAGGAAGATGTCGCGCCACATGGTGGGGTCTGAAGCCGCGATGCGCGTGTAGTCACGAAACCCGCCGGCGGCGTATTTGACGATCTCGCCCTCCGTCACCGCCTCCAGATCATCAGCCGCGCCCACAAGCGTGAAGGCGAGCAGGTGGGGAATATGGCTGGTGACGGCCAGGGCCAGATCGTGATGATCCGGCTTCATCGTCTCCACCTCGGCCCCGCAGGCCCGCCACAGCGCGCTCAACCGCTCAACGGCCGCCTCATAATCGCTGTCGAGATACTCAAACGGGGTCAGGATGCACCAGCGCCCATCGAACAACTCGGCGAACCCGGCTTCAGGGCCGGACAGCTCGGTGCCCGCCACCGGGTGGCCGGGCACGAAATACACCTCGCCGAACAGATGATCAGCCAGCGCCGCAACCGGCGCTTTTACCGAACCGACATCGGTGATCGTCGCGCCCGGCTTCAAAACAGGCGCAATGGCTTCAACAACCGCTGAGATCACGCCCACGGGCGTGGCGATGACGACGAGGTCCGCTTCGGTCACCGCATCCTGCAAGCTGTCGGGCGCGGCGTCGGCAAAGCCGAGATCAAGCGCTGACTTGCGAACCTCAGGGGAGATGTCGAACGCGATGATCTCACCCGCCGCCCCGGCGCGCCTGATCGCGCGCGCCAGAGAAGACCCGATCAACCCGGCGCCAATGATCGCGACACGTTCATAAACCTGCTTGTCCGCCAAGGCCTTGCTCCTGAAAGCTCAGGACAGGAGCAGACCATGGGTCGAAGCAGGGTGCAATGCGACCGCTAGGCCCCGTAGCGCACCACGTTCTGCTCGATGGCGCCGAAGATGGATTTGCCGTCCGCGTCCAGCATCTCGATGCGGACCTGATCGCCCGGCGTCATGAAGGGCGTTTTCGGCGCGCCGTCATAGATCGTCTCGATCATGCGTATCTCTGCGATGCAGGAATAGCCTTTGCCGCCTTCGGCCACAGGCTTGCCCGGACCATTGCCCATCTTGTTGGACACGGTGCCCGAGCCGACGATCGTGCCGGCGCTCAGCGGCCGGGACTTGGCGACGTGGGCGACGAGCTGGCCGAAATCGAATGTCATGTCGACGGCGCATTCCGGCTCGCCGAACTTGGATCCGTTCAGCCAGGAATGCAGCGGCAGATGCACCTTGCCGCCATCCCAGGCTTCGCCCAGCTCATCAGGCGTCACGGCGACCGGTGAAAACGCGCTCGGCGGTTTTGACTGGAAGAAGCCGAAGCCCTTGGCGAGCTCAGCCGGGATCAGCCCGCGCATTGAAACATCGTTGACCAGCATGACGAGGCGGATCGCCCCGCGCCCCTCCTGCGCGCTCAGCCCTTGCGGGCCGTCACCGGTGATCACGGCCACTTCAGCCTCGAAATCACAGCCCCAGCTGTCATCGGCCAGCGGAATGGGTTCACGGGGGCTGAGGAATTTATCCGAGCCGCCCTGATACATCAGCGGATCGGTCCAGAAGCTCTCGGGCAGTTCCGCGCCACGGGCTTTGCGGACCAGCTCCACATGATTGACGTAGGCCGAGCCATCCGCCCACTGAAAGGCGCGCGGCAAGGGGCTGAGCGCCTCATGTTCATGGAAGCGCTCACGCGGAATGGTCTCGCGCTCCAACTCGTCGGCCAGGGTGCGAAGCGCCGGCTCGGCGGTCTCCCACGCGTCCAGCGCGGCCTGCAGGGTCGGCGCGATATGGGACGCGTCCGCACACCAGGCGAGATCCTTGGAGACCACCACCAGGCGGCCGTCGCGAGTGTTGTTGTTCAGCGTGGCGAGTTTCATTGAGGCGTTGTCCTGATATCGAAGCTTCGGCGTTTCCCGGCGAAGGCCGGGATCCAGAGATCATGGGATATAACCGCTAAAGCAGGCTGTCGTTAGCTCTTCTCCTGGGCCCCGGCCTTCGCCGGGGAACACCGGAGCAGGCGCGTCTACTCCGCCGCCTTCGGTTTCCAGCTGTTCACATAGTCGGTGTTCTCAACGCTCGCCGCGCCCTCGCCGACTTCCAGCGGGTCGCGCGTGTCGATCATGACGGCGTATTCATCCGTGCCGGGCTTTTTCTGCTGCAGCATGTTGGCGAGCGCTTTCGGGTGCGGGCCGTGCGTGAAGCCGGACGGGTGGAAGGTCATCATCCCCGCATCGATATTGTCCCGGCTGAAGAAGTCGCCGGCGTGGTAGAAAAGCACCTCGTCATAATCGTCATTATTATGGAAGAACGGCACTTTCAGCGCGCCGGGATCGGTCTCGAACGGGCGCGGGGCGAAGGTGCAGACCACGAAACGGTCCGACAGGAAGGTGGTGTGCGCGCTCGGCGGCAGGTGATAGCGATGGCTCATCAGCGGACGCAGATGGCGCACATTGATCCGCACCGGGTGCAGCTCGCCATGCCAGCCGACCGCATCGAGCGGGTTGAACGGATAGGTGATGCGGCTGACCTGGCCGCGCTTTTTCACCTCGACCACCCATTCATGGTCTTCATCGGCCTGCTGGGCGCGAAACGGCTCGTCCATGGCGGGCACGTCCAGCATGGCCGGATCGAACACGGCGTGCGGGCCGACCAGCCCCTTCTCCGGCAGGGTGTAGTGGGTGTTCGTCGCCTCGACCATGAGCACCGCATTCGGCGTTGACGGGGACAGCCGCCACATCGTCCCGCGCGGCAGCACGATGTAATCGCCGGCCTCATAGCTGAGATGGCCGAAATCGCAGAACAGCTCGCCCTCGCCGGTGTGGATGAAGAGCAGTTGATCGCCATCGCCATTGCGCACCAGCCGGTCCATCGGCGCATCCAGCGTCCAGAAGCGGATATCGGTCGCCGCGTTGAACAGCACCGATGGCGAGGCCCACGGCGAGGCGGACGCGCGGTCGAGCCGCGTCAGATCAAAGGCGCGCGGCTGCAGCGGGCCTTCAAACGCGCTCCATCCGGTCGGCGGGCGCTTGTGATGCAGGAAGGCGGCGGGACCGAAAAACCCCTCCTTGCTCATCTCCCGCTCAAACGTGCCTTCGGGCATGTCGGCATGGGCCTGGCGCGAGGCTTCGCCCTCAACGCGGGAGGAGTAGATCCATTTGCGGGCCATGAGAGGTCTCCGTTCGGGCGATACGGTGTCAGGCGAGAAGATAGTTACATTTGTAACTAATTGGAAGCGTTCGCGGCGCTTCGGTTGCCGCAGCACCAATTGCCCTACCTTGGCGCAAGGCGTAGCCTAATCCGATATCCAGGAGGACGTCATGGGCGACGCGAAGAAAGAGCCGGCTTCCGGGGGTGCGAAACGCGCTGGATTCAGCGTGGGCGCCTTCGTGGTGGTGCTGGGATTTGTCTGGATCGTATTCGACAATTTCGCGCTCGCCCTCATCGCCGGATTGGTATTCGGCGCTGGCGCACAGGCCGCTCAAAGCCTCTCGAAACCGTCCTAGAGATTCGTGCGGCCTAGAAGTCGAAGCGCTGGAAACCCTGCGAACAGAAGCTGGCCGGCAAGCCCCAAGAGGCCGGCAGGCGCAGTCATTCCCGCAATGAACTGCGATGGCGCGCCGCCGAAGGCGAGCATGAAGAGCGCCAGCTCAGCAAGAATAAGCATCGCAAACGCTGACACGCCCATAATCAACCGCGCCGGAGGCTCCGGCGCCACCGCAAAGCGGCGTACGACCAATCCGCTGACGAACCAGCAGATGGCGAGCATCACAGGTGTTTCCGCCGCTACGGCGCGAAACTCGCCAAACGCCGGCTCCAAAGCCAGAACGCGAACCGCGCCCAGCACGAATCCAGCCACGAACACGAGGGCGAAATAGACCGCCCCCGCAAGAAGCGGGGTCAGCGGCGAGGCGGCGGCCCGCTCAGCCCTCATCCTTGTAGATCGCAACGACCGGCTCGGTTTCACTGGTCCAGGCGGCGCGATACATGCCGGCGGTGTTGAAGCTCCAGACCGGCTCCATGCCGTCCAGCATGACGATGCCGCCGCCGCCGCCCATCTCGACGAGTTCATCCATGACGACCTGGTCAGCGGCGGCCTGGGCGTCCAGCCCGCCGATATCGATCAGCATGCAGATGCGCGAGGCGACCGCCCGGCGGATGAAATACTCGCCGGTTCCGGTCGCGGATACGCCGCATTCGCCCGCCGCGTAATTGCCGGCGCCCAGGATGGGACTATCGCCGACCCGGCCCCAGCGCTTGGCCGTCGTGCCGCCGGTAGAGGTGCCGGCGACGACTTCGCCGGACATATCAAGCGCTACGACGCCGACCGTGCCGAAGGCGTGCTCACGCTCCATGAGATCCAGCGCGCCTTCCTCGATCGGCTCCGCCTCCGGCGCGCCATCAGGACGCGGCGGCGCGGCCATCCCCCGTTCGGCGTTGCGGCGAAGCATCGAGGCCCAGCGCCGTTCGGTGAAGAAGAAGGCCGGATCGACGAACTCCAGCTCCTGCTCGGATGCGAAGCGCTCCGCGCCCTCACCCATCAGCATGACATGCGGGTTATCTTCCATGATGGCGCGCGCCAGCGAGATCGGATGGCGGACACTCGTGACGCTGGCCACCGCCCCGCCCTGGAGATCGGATCCACGCATGATGGAGGCGTCGAGCTCATTCGCGCCCTCAGAGGTGAAGACCGCGCCGCGCCCGGCGTTGAATTTGGGGTCATCTTCAAGTTCACGCGTGGCCGCTTCCACCGCATCGAGCGCCGATCCGCCGTCGGCGAGAATTGTCCCGGCCAGACGCAGCGCGCTGTCGAGCGCCGCGCGATAGGCCGCCTCGGTCTCTTCGTCCATGTCTCCACGCTCAATCACCCCGGCGCCGCCATGAAGAACGACCGCCCAGCCGCCGTCAGCCGGCGCGGATCCGGCTTCGACCGCATCCTGAGCGCCTGAAGCCGCCGTCAGCGACAGCGCCGCGGCTACTCCCAATAAAACCTTCAGCATGCCTTGCGCTCCCCATATGATTGAGTCTTGATCGGTGACGGATACGACACAAGCACGCTGCGCCAAGGCGCGGCAAGCAAAAGAGGCGCGCCCATGGCTGAGACCGAAAACCCGGACAGCGTGGCCTTTTTGTGTTCACCGGAGCTGGAGGCGCGCCTGCCGAAGCCTGAGCCGGCCGGCCGCTTCACGCCGGACTGGTTTCGCCAGATGGAAAGAAAGCTGGGCGTGCCGATGGCCGACGGACTGCCGGGTCTAACGGTTAAGGCCTGCCTGCCGGTGACCGACGCCTTCGCCGCAGGCTGGATCATCCCGCTGGCCGCTGACGTTACGATTGAAGTGCGCCCGGACGGTTCCATGGCGATCTATGAGGCTGAGGACGCGCCCTTTCAGCAGATCACCGCCCACGCTCCGGCCCAGGTCGGCGCGCCGAACCCGCCTTTCGGGCAGGCCATACCGCTGAAATGGATGCTGCCCTGGCGGGTGCGTGCGCCAGAAGGCGTCTCGCTGCTCTACACCCAGCCGCTGAATCATTTCGAGCTGCCCTTTTTCAATTTCACCGGCCTTGTCGACGCTGACCGGTTCGGCGCGCGCGTGAACGCGCCCTTCGTCTGGGCGCGCGGACCGGGTTCAATCACCCTGCCGGCGGGCACGCCCATCGTTCAGATCGTACCCCTGTCGCGCAAGACGCTCTCGCTCGACGCGCAGGTGCGCGCCGCCCGGCCTGAGGAGGCGGGGGAGGAGGCCGAACACACGCGGCTGAAACACAGCGAAGAAAGCGTGTACGCGCGCCGTTTTCGGGTCCGGAAATGAATGCGAAGGTCCGCGCCTAAGCCAGCGCGCGGCGCAGCGTCGCCAGTTGACCCAGCGCGCCGTCATAATCGGCCAGCGAGGTCAGACGTCCCAGCTTCTCTGCGGTGGCTAGGCACAGAGCGCGCGTATGCTCCGCGCCCCATTCGCCGACATGGGCCGCGCCGCACGCTTCTTCCAGAAGCTTCAGGCTGTGGCCGCGGTCGGCAGCGTCGTAAAGCGTGGTGGTGAGCGACATGGGCGCGGTGAAGCCGATCATGACCGAACCTTCCTCCTGGCACGCCGCCAGCACCCCGTCGAGATCGGGATGGGCGAACGCGGAGATGCCGGCGCGTTTGAGCAGCACCTCCTCGCGCCGAGGCGCACAGCCAGGAATGGATCGCGGCATGGCGCCGCCGCCTTCCAGCATGGGCCCGCCCTGGTGCAGCTGAGTATGCACGATGGTCCATCCTGACCGGCGCGCATGGTCGAGAACGCTGATGCAGCTCTGCGCCAGCTCCTCGCCATCGGGATCGGCCCAGGGCCGACCCGGCGCGATGAATTCCATCTGAAGATCGACGCAGAGCAATAGCGGCGTACCCAGAACCATGACCGGCCCTCCTGCTGTTTCCGTTTTCAGCGTCCCGTCAGAGACACTGAACCCCATGATACGTTAACGCCAGGCGCCCAAGCCGCAGCCCGGACCCGCTTATTGGACCCGCGTCAGGCGGCCGTCGCCGGCTCGGCGCCGCGTGCGACCGAACGATCCAGCGGTCCGGGGCGGTCCCATTCGCCTTCAGGCCGGTCCAGAACCAGCGGATCGCTCTCCATCGTCACCGCCTCAGGATGTATATCGTAGCAACCTTCAACCTCGATGTATACGCGGTCGGAGAATACGAAACGTGGACGATGTTCGCGCTTTTTCAGATTAGCAAAGCGAGTCCAGTGTTTAAGCAAGTGCTCCTGAATCTGGCCCATGAGCCGGGTATAGCCCTTGCGCCGGATCAGCTCGACGGCTTCGTAGAGCAGATCGACGCCCAGCTTGGTCTTGCGATAGGCGGCCAGCACGCAGATGCGTTCGATCTTCGCAAACCCGTTGAACCAGCGAATGCGCAGACAGGCGATGGGCTGTGATCCGGCTTCGGCGATCAGGTGCGTGGCGCCGGACAGGTCATTGCCGTCGAACTCCTCATCATACGGGCAATCCTGCTCCTGCATGTAGACGAGGGTGCGCACCACCGTGACCTTGTGAAAGTCGTCAAGCGTGCGCGCGACCCGGATCGTGATCGGCGCGGCGTCCGCGCCGAAGTCTTCAGGCCTTGAGCCGTCCATCGGATTGGTCCTCCTCTTCTTGATCTGAAACACCCGGCGCAGTCGGAACCCAGCCGAGGAAAGCCGCCGGCCCGTTCGGCGCATCCAGCGCAGCGGTCATCATGCGCCCTTCCCGGCTCACCGGCCGGGCGAACAGGGCGATGTCGGCGAAAGCACGACGGCGCGCCTCGGTGACCGCGCGAACCAGCGCGCGGCGTCCTTCGTCGCTGCGCGCAGCCAGGCACCACACGTAGATCGCGGAAGCCCGCTCATCTGGGCCGTCCGTTAAATGATGCATGCGCGGCGAAGCCGGATCGAAGGCGCCGCGCATCAGCGCGTAGAAACCGGTCTCCGACAGGAAAAGCAGCGCGATAAAGCCCTCCACCGCGCCCGTTTCGTCGAGGCGCACATAGAAGCAGCGCCCTGTGCGCGCCTCGCATTCGGCTACGATGGAAGCGGGAACCAGCTCCCCGCCGAGCGTGTCTTCAGCGACTTGAAGGGCGGCCTCAATCGAGGCCGGATCGGACGCCGGGACAAAACCTCGACGGGCGAAAAGAGCGCGCAATTTGCTGTTTCGCGCCTGCTCACTGGCAGTCGCGAAGGGCTGTGCCGTGTGGTAATTCATGGCTAATCAATTTGTTGCGTTAATGAAAACTTAACGATTTGGGCAATCGCCGCATCCGGCGAATTACGAATGGACCCTATACAGAGATGTTGAGGGCCAACTCTGAGGTGAGCTGTGTTCGATTGGGATGATCTGCGGGTGTTTCACGCTCTGGTTTCGGCCGGGTCGATGAACAAGGCTGCGCGCCGCCTCAGCATCGGTCAGCCCACGGTCAGCCGGCGCCTGGAAGCGCTGGAGACCCGCATCGGCGCCCGTCTGGTGACGCGCGGCGCTGATGGAGTGGAACTGACCGATGTCGGCGAGCGGATCTGGACGCTGGTCCAGACCATGCAGAACACCGCCGACGACATTGGCCGCCTCGCCCACCAGGCCGACAAGGCCGAGGTGGGCACGGTGCGCATCGCCGCACCCGATGGTCTGGCCGCGCACTGGCTTGGCCGGCATCTGCCCGGCTTCGTTGAGGCCAACCCGCGTATCCGGTTGGAAATCATGACCAAGCTGGAGACCGAGAGCGAGCAGATCGCCAGCGCCGATATCTTACTGCAAACCGAAGAGACGAAGAAAATGCATCTGGTGGCCGGCGAACTGGCCTCCCTGCACTACGTGCCGTTCACCTCACGCGCCTATCTGGACACGTATGGCGCGCCTGAGGGCCTGGCTGATGTGCTGAATCACCGTCTGACCGATCTCGTCAGCTATCGCCACCAGCGCGACGACTGGCCGGATGAGGCCCAGGCCATCAAGCAGATGATGAAGCCGTCGCTGACCACTGACAGTTCTGCGGTTCTGTTTGAGGCGCTGCGCTCAGGCTCCACCATCGCGATGGCGCCGACTTATGCCGCGTGCCTCGATGAGCAGCTTGTCCATCTGGATCTGGACCTGCGGGTGACGCTGAAACTCTGGATGGTTTACCACCCCGATCTGCGCCGTGTGACACGCGTGCGCAAAGTGCTGGAATGGCTGCGCGAGATCTTCGACAGCGCGCGCTATCCCTGGTTCCGCAAGGATTATGTCGCGCCGGCTGATTTCTCCAAGGTGCGCACCGTGCATATCCGCGGCGAGCACCCCAAGCCGCGCCTGGTGTAGCGCCGCGCCTTACGGCGTCAGCACCACCTTGCCCTTCACCCGGCGCTCCATAATGTCGGCGAAGGCGCCGGCATAATCTTCCAGAGCGTAGGAAGCTGAGATGCGCGGCGCGATCTGGCCCGCCTCATACATGTCGAACAGATCCTTGATGTTCTGAGCGTTCTCGCGCGGGTTTCGGCCCACCCAGGCGCCCCAGAACACGCCTTGAATGTCGCGGCTGTTCAAGAGCGCGAGATTGAGCGGGATTTTCGGGATCGGACCGGACGCGAACCCGATCACCAAGAAACGACCGCCCCAGCCAAGCGCCCGCAGCGCCGGCTCTGCATAATCCCCGCCCACCGGATCATAGACGACATCAGCGCCCTGCCCGCCGGTCAGTTCCTTGATGCGCGCTTTCAGGTCCTCGCCGGAATAGTCGATCAGCGCATCAGCGCCGGCCTCTTGTGCGACTTTCAGCTTCTCCGCTGAGCTGGCCGCCGCGATGACCTTCGCGCCCATCGCCTTGCCCAGCTGAACCGCTGCAAGCCCCACCCCGCCCGCCGCGCCGAGCACGACCAGGGTTTCGCCTTCCTTCAGCGCCGCGCGCTGCTTCAGCGCATGATAGCTTGTGCCGTAAATCGTGGTCAGCGCCGCGCCTTCCTCAAAGCTCATGGAGTCCGGCATCGGAACCAGCTGCATGGCCGGCGCGGGGACTTTCTCGGCGAAAGCGCCCAGCATGGTCGCGACGATCACCCGGTCGCCCACATTCACGCCCTGCACGCCATCGGCGACTTCGGACACGATGCCGGCGGCTTCCATGCCCGGCACAAAGGGGGTTTCCGGGCGCATCTGGTACTTGCCCTCGACCAGCAGGATGTCGGGGAAGTTCACACCGGCGGCTTTGACATCGATCATCACCATGCCGTCGACCAGCGCAGGTTCGGGCACCTCCTCAACGGTCAGCTGGTCGTAGGGGGCGAATTCTTTGCAGACGAGGGCGCGCATGACGGACAGCTCCATGAATCAGACAGCGGATTCGGCGCGCCGGCGCGCCGTTTTCACACGGTCATACGACGGCGCCCGCCCGGATGAAACCGGACGGGCGCCGTGCAGGCCTGATTTCAGCGCACATGCCTAGAAGCTGTAGCGAAGTCCGAACTCGAGAATGTGGGCGCGGTTTTCGATATCCAGCGCGGCTGGAACGAGCGCGACATCGGTCTCTACATCTTCGCTGAGACGGTAGCGATAGCCGCCATAAAGCGAGGTCGTCTCGCTGATGGCGAAGGCGCCGCCGGCCATCACCTGGCCGAACAGCACCAGCTGATCGTCATCAATGATGGAGGTGGCGCTCGGTGAGAAGTCGATTTCGATGTTCTCAAGCCCGAGACCCCCGCCCACGTAAAAGCCGAACGCCCCGCTGGTCGGAAAATCGTAATAGGCGTTGACCGCAAAGCCGAGCGAGGTCAGCTCGCCCTGCCCGTCAGCCACGAGATCAGCAACGGTTACGCCGAGCGGCGCCGCGCCGGTGATCAGCACCGCAGCATCCGCCGCACCGATCGCGCCGCCGCCAGCAGCGACATCGGTGTGGGTGTCGACATCGCTCTGGCGATAGGAAATTTCACCCTCGACACGGACCGCATCATTCAGCCGCCAGCCATAAGCGCCGGCCAGAAACTGCCCGCTATCGAACTCGCTCGTCCATTCAAGGCTGGTTCCTGCAGGCAGAACCGTGCCGGCCGGGACGGCGACGCCATCGCCGGTGGTGAAGTCAGATGAGAACGCGCCGGAATTGTCGCTCTCGGCCTGGAAATTGAAGCCGGCCGAGCCGGAGACATATTGCTGAGCCATGGCCGGAGCCGGCGCAAAGGCTGCAAGCCCGGACAGGGCCGCGACGGCGATGAATGTGCGGTTGGTCATTTCACCCTCCTGGTTTCAGAACTCGACCCTCAAGGATCGATTATCGTATATACGATATAACATATTCAGTTCAAGCCGCTCGCTAAGGCAATCGGCGCGGTATGTTGAAGTCAGTCGCGATCAAAGCCGTCCATCGCTTTGAACGCGTTGGGCGAACCGCGGGCGGGTTGGCGGTCGCCTTTATTGGGCGTAAGGGATGTCAAGGTTGAATTGTGCTGGCGGGAATAATGGATTCTGAAATCCGTCCGGATCGAAAGACTGAGTTGCTGGATCAGCTCGCCGCGACCGCTGTTGCGGATCGCTCCGGCCCGGTCAGTCTTCGCCAGTTCGCCATCAAGGCCGGCGTTTCAGAACCCACGTTGCGCCATCATTTCGGCGACCGGCAGGCTGTGGTCATCGCCATTCTTGAGTATTTCGCGACGCAGGCGGCGGACTTCCTTGCGCTCAGCGCCATCGCAGACCCGGATCTGGATACAGCCGTGCACGGATATCTCGATCTGGCTATGAAGGGGGTGGAGAACCCGCTCTTCATCCAGGCGCACAGCTTTGCGCTGGTTGAAGCCATCCATGACCCGGTGGTGGCGCGCGCCTATCTCGACATCATCGTCGAGCCCTCGCTGAAAGCTCTGGAAGCGCGGCTGACGGCGTCCATGGAAGCAAACGGGCGCAGCGCGGACGACATCCGCCACACCGCGCTCAGCCTCTACTCCTCAGTCATTTTCGCCATTCTCCACCAGCGGCTCTTGAAGGGCGAGCATGCCCGTCCGCTGGATATGGGCGCCTATTTCGACACGCTGCGCGATTTGTTGGCCGGGGGGCAGTCCTGAGGGCTGGCCAGCGCCGCTGCGCAGGCCTAGCGTCGCGACGGCAAACAGGGTCCGCATCGGAGCGACGGCTTGGACTTCGAGATCGCACAATTGCTGCAAGGCGAAGCGATGCGGATCTGGATCCGCATCATGGTCTGGGTCTGGGCCCTTTCCATCTTCTGGATCGCGGCCCTGCTTCTGCGCGGCGGATTTGACGACATTCTCGATATCGTGCGCTCGCGCTACGCCACATCAGGCGAACGGGCCAATGCCTGGATGCGCATGCCGGGCCGGGTCGCCTTGCTGATCCTCGCCTCGGTGATCGGTGCAACGGGCACGGCGCTGACACTTTGGTTCCAGGGCGCGATCGCCATACTCATCTGGCGTCAGGTCTTCGGATAGGGCTCCAGGGCCGCATACCCGCCCCGGCCATCGGCGGCCAACCCGAACACTCGGGCGAGAACATCCTCGCTCAAGGCCACACCCGGCGGTCCGTCGGCGATCAGCATACCGCCATCCAGCACCAGAATCCGATCCGCCCAACGCGCCGCCGCCGCCAGATCATGCGTGGCGATCAGGACGGCGCGGCCGGTCTGGGCTTCGCGCGCGAGCACCTGCATCGTCTCCAGCTGATGGCGCAGATCAAGCGAGGCGGCCGGCTCATCGGCCACGAGCAACGGCGTCGGCGCGACCAGCGCGCGCGCCAGATGGACGCGCGCCTGCTCGCCGCCGGACAATGCGTGGACGGGCCGATCGGCCAGATGCGCCGCATCCGCCTTGGCGAGCGCGTGCGCGACCGCGCCGCGATGGTCGTCATCAAGCCGCGCAAACACCCGGCCCACGCCCCAGGCGAAAAGCCCGAGCGCCACAAGATCGCGCGCGCTGATCGACCAGGCGCTGATGCGCTCCTGGGGCAGATAGCTGGCGAGCCGGCCTCGCTGGGATGGCTTCAGGGCTGAGGGGTGTGAACCGGCCAGGCGCGCTTCGCCGGCATCAAGCGCGGCCAGGCCGATCAGCGCGCGCAGAGCGGTGGATTTGCCAGCCCCGTTCGGCCCGACCATCGCAATTGTCTCGCCGCTCGAAATCGCGAAGCTGACACGGTCCAGCGCGGTGCGTTCGCCAAGCCGGATACTGGCGTTTGTGAGGCTCGCGACGCTCATCGCCCAAACCCCCTGGTGGTCGCCGCGATCCAGACAAAGGCCGGCGCCCCGACGAGCGCCGCGGCGACCCCAATTTTCAGCTCCGGGCTGAACGGCGCCAGCCGCACTGCAATATCCGCCAGCACCAGCATGGCGCCGGCGGCCAATGCGCTGGGTATAATCAGATCGCCCGGATCGTGGCGCACCAGCGGGCGCACCAGGTGCGGAGCGACAATGCCGACGAACCCGATCACGCCGGCCACGGCCACCGCCGCGCCGGTCAGCAGAGCCGCGCCCAGCACGGCGAAGAGCCGGGTGCGTTTCAGATCCGCGCCAAGGCTCAGCGCCGCGTCTTCGCCAAGGCTCAGCGCGCGCAGCCCCGGCGCGGCGAGCAGGGCGAGCGCCCCGCCGACAATCCAGAACGGCGCGGCAAAGCCGATATCAATCCAGGAGCGGTTCGCCACAGACCCAAGCAGCCAGTTGACCAGATCAGAGAGCGAGAACGGGTTCGGCGCGAGATTCATGGCCAAAGCCGTCAGGGCGCCGGCGAAGCTGGACAACCCGACCCCCACCAGGATGAGCTGGGTGACGCCCACGCGACCGCCGCCAAGCGCATACAAGACCGCCACGCTGACCACAGCGCCCAGGATCGCCGCGACCGGCGTGATGAGCGGATGCAGGCTCGCAAACCCGAAATAGATCACGATAACCGCGCCGAGCGCGGACATGGCCGATACGCCGAGAACACCGGGGTCAGCCAGCGGGTTTCGCAAAAGCCCCTGAAGCACGGCCCCGCTCGCGCCAAGGCTGGCGCCGACAAGGAAGGCGGTCAGCGCGCGAGGCAGGCGGATCTCCCAGATGATGAGGCGCACAGGCTCGCTGGCGCCGCCCAACACCGCCGCCAGCGTCTCGCCGAGCGTGATCGGCGCACTGCCGGTCAACACTGCGATGAAGAGCGCCAGAAGGCCAGCAAGGCCGAGCGCGAGGATGAGCGGGGTCCGGCTCATGGCGCGCCCGACAGATCACGGGCCGCCTCGCTGACCTTTAACGCGGCCTCCGCGATGAACCAGGCCGAGCAGGACAGGAGCGCGCCATCCAGCTGGATAGTCGTCAGCTCGTCGAGACGACGGCGCATCAGCGGATGCCGGCTCGCGCTCCACGGGTCGAGCTGTTCACGCGGCATGTTGAAGAAACCGGTCACCACAAGTTCGGGCCTCTCCAGCATCAGCGCTTCAAGCGAAAGAGACGGCCATCCGGTCTCGCCGCGCTCCGCCGCCAGATTGCGAACCCCGGCTGCGGTGAGCATGTCATCGACAATCACCCCGGCGCCCGCCGTGACCCCACCCGGCGTGACATAGAGCGCACCAAGATTTGAAGCCTCGGCGCCCGCCTCCAACAGCGTTGCGTCCATCCGGGCGATCAGGACGTCAGCGCGAGCCGCCTGGCCGAGCGCCGCGCCGATTTCGCGGACGCGTGCACGCGCCGCATCCAGACCCGGCTCATAGCCGATCTGATGCACCTCAAGCCCCAGACGTTCGTAGAATCCAAGCGCGCGCGGACCGCCGCCATAGCTGCGCAAGATCAGGTCCGGCTGAAGCGCGATCACATCCTCCGCCGCTGCGCGAACGAGGGGCAGGCCCTCGGCGCGGCTGCGAAAATGGCTCCACGCATCATCCGGACCGGACGATATGGCCGCGATCTGATCACGGTCAGCCAGAGCCAGAACGTATTGATCGGCGCAGTAATCCAGAGACACGACGCGCGGACGCGCCTCATCCGCCCAGGCCTGAGAGCCCAGCGCAACGGCGAGGCCAAGCAGCAGAAGGCGCGCCCGCTTGACCATCAACGCAGCCTCAGCCCGACCATGAGCGCGCGCGGCGCGCCGGCGAAGGCGGCCGGCTGCTCATAGGTCTGATCAAACAGATTGCTGAGCGAAGCGAAGAGCTGCAGCCGCTCGGTCGCATCAATGGAGCCGCCGAGGTCCACGATGTCATGGCTTCCCAGAACCCCATCGGCCGTGTCGAAAAAGCCTGCATCGTCATACAACACGTCGCGGCGCTCGCCGATGGAACGCCAGGCAAGCCTCAGCGCCGTGCGGTCCGTGGGACGCCACTCAGCCCGAGCCGCCCAGCTATGCTCCGGACGACGCAGAAGCCGGTCGCCGGTCAAGGCGTTCACCGCGTCGATATAGGCGTAGTCCGCCGACAGGGTGAGCTGCGCCGTCACCGTCCAACTGGCGAACAGCTCCACCCCATCAATCTCCGCCTCTCCGATATTGCGATTGGTTCCGGTGGAGCTGGTGAAGTCGAACACATTCTCGATCAGATCATCGATCTCGGTGCGGAAGACGCGAACGCCGGCCTGCACGCCCTCGCCGCCGGCGACCGGAAGCCTCGCATCAAGACCCAGCTCGAACGTTCGGCTTTGTTCCGGCTCCAGATCCGGGTTGGGAAGGGTGGAGGCGGACGACGCAAAGCGTTCCGACAGGCTCGGCGCCTTGAACGCCGTCCCGTAGGAGGCCGTCAGCCGTGCATCGAGAACCGGCAAACGATAGACCGCGCCGATATGCCCGGTCAGGCTGGACCCAAAGGCGTCATACGCGTCGAGCCGAAGCGACCCGCTCAGATCCAACTGATCAGACAGCCGGGCCTGTCCCGCCGCGAACACCGCTGAAGCGTGCTCATCCACACTGAGCGGCGCGTTGAAGGCGGTGTCGGTGAGGATGTCCTCATTCTGAAACTCGGCGCCGAAGCTGATCACCGGGTCAGCCAGTACGCCGGGCGCCGCGGGACGCCAGCTATTGAGCAGCTGCACGATGCGCCGCTCGCCCTCATAGTTGTCGGTCAGCCCGCCGGCATTGAACGCCTCCAGTTCGCTGTCCACCTGAGTCACGCGCAGGCGCGAGCGCAGCGCCCCCGCTTCGCGCGTCACCCCGAGCGCCAATACCGACTGACCGCTCTTCGTGCGCAGGTCAGGATCATCGGCGCGCTGGAACCCGCTGGCGCCGCCTGAAAACGTGTCGAACTCAACCTCGGACGCGCGCAGCCGCGCCAGCACGTCCACGCTCCATCCGCCGCCAAGCGCGCGCGCGCCATTGGCCGACAGGGTGATGAACTCAGCGCCATCGTCTTCCGACCCGGCGAAAGCCATGCGCTCAGGCGTGACGTTAAAGCCGTCCGTTCGCAGGCTTTCCAACGACAGATTCAGATCACCCCTTTCGTTTCCACCGGACAGTCCAAGAAGAAGACGCGTGGTCTCAAAATCGCCGAGCGCCAGCTCGCCATAGGCGCGCGCCGGGCCCGATCCGCGGCGCGGCAGGATATTGATCACCCCACCAATCGCATCAGACCCGTAAAGCGAGGACAGGGGTCCGCGCACCAGCTCCACCCGCTCAACGTCGCCAATCAGGTCCGCACCGAAATCAAACCCGCCGCTGGCGCTCGACGGATCATTCAGACGCAAGCCGTCAAACAGCGCCAGGGCGTGCTTTGAGTTGGTTCCGCGCAGGAAGACGCTGGTCTGCGAACCGGTCGGACCGGACTGCACCAGAGACAGGCCGGGCAGCGCGCGCAAGGCGTCGGCGAGGCTCGCCGCGCCGGACAGCTCGATCTCCTCGCGCTCGATGATGTCGACCCGCGCCGGCTGGCGGTCCTGTTCGGTCTCGGTGCGCAGGCTGGTGACGATGATGACCTCTTCTGAGGTCGGCTCCTGCGCCCATGCCGGCGCGGCAAGCGCGGTGATCGCGCCGAAAAGCGCGCCGCAGCGCGTGATGCGTGTTCGGGTGTCCATCAGACAAAACCCCTTGTGCCGGACGCGCCGGGTCGAGCCGCCGCCGCGTCGTTGAAACGATCACATGGGGATTTCGCCGCCCGGGCCGGATCAGCAGCCTGGACCGGCGACGCTCGCACGCCCCGTCAGTGTCGCTGCACACGGGCTGGCCGCGTCCATATCCGAAGTGACCCCGCTTCGGCGGACGAGCGACGCGACGGCAGGTCTCCTGGCTTGCGGGTCGTCGCCTTTGCGCCGCCTTCCCGGACAGGGCTGTCCAGTGGCGTGTTGACGCGCGGCTCACCGCTCACAGTTGCGGGCACAGCCCCGGACCTGAGCGGTATGAACCGCTCTCACCGGTGTTCCCTCTTAGCTCTTTCGCAAGAGCACCGTCTGTCGCCGGTGTAAGCCAGCAAGGCCGCTCGTGGCAAGGCCGACCGCGGAACCGCACAAAGGTGCGTCGGTCTAACGCAGGCGCGCCGCTCAGCGGAACGCTTGATGGCGCAGGCGCGCCTTTCTAGCTTCCCACCGCGCTATTTCGCGCTCACGCCAGCTTCTGATGGATGACCCCATGGTCGATCACGCCGCCCTGCACCCGGTGCATTACCTGCCCATCGCCACGACGGTTCTGGCGGCGATCTTCGCGACCATTCTGCTACGGCGCTATTTTACGAAGCGGTCCGGCCTGCATCTTCTGTGGTGGGGCATGGGCATTGTCGCCTACGGGATCGGCACCGGGCTGGAAAGCGCCATCACCCTGTTCGGCAACAGCTTCACCCTGACCAAAGCCTGGTATATCGCCGGCGCGCTGTTCGGCGGTTATCCGCTGGCTCAGGGCACGGTCTATCTGTTGCTGAAGCGGCGCACCGCGCACATCCTGACCGCCATCACCCTGCCCTTCATCCTCGTCACGGCGATTCTGGTGATCCTGTCGCCGGTCAATGCGGACGCGCTGGAAGCGATCCGACCCACCGGCTCGGTGCTCGGCTGGTCCTGGGTGCGGCTGATGACGCCCTTCATCAACATCTATGCGGTGATCTTCCTGGTCGGCGGCGCGATCCTGAGCGCATGGCGCTATTTCCGTCAGCCGGGCGACGGTCACAGCCATCGCGCCATCGGCAACACGCTCATCGCCATTGGCGGCATCCTGCCGGGCATTGGCGGCACCATGGCCAAGGCGGGCATCGTGGAAGCGCTCTATGTCGGCGAATTCGTCGGCCTGCTCTTCATCTGGGCCGGCTTCACCGTCGCGCTGAGAGGCAAGCCGATTGTGAGACCGGCGGCGGAGCCGAGTGCGGCTTAGGGCGAAACACTTCCACCCGCCCGCTTCGCGGACGCATGGCCAGAATCCCAAACCCGGAAGGGTTCGCAGAGCGCGACCGCGCGCCCGCAGCGTCAGCGAGGAGCGAAAGCCCGGACGGGCTTGAGCACTGGAAAAATGGTGCCCAGGGGCGGATTCGAACCACCGACACGCGGATTTTCAATCCGCTGCTCTACCAACTGAGCTACCTGGGCGCGCCGGGTTTGCGGGCGGGCCCGCGCGGCGAGAGGCGGGTTATAGACGCAAGGCTTCGGGCCTGTCCATGCCCGTTCTGCGGCTGATCTGCCCGCCATGAGGGCGAGCGGCTGGGCTTGCGTCTTGCTGCGCGCGAGCCGTGCTGGTAACCGCCCCTGCACTCCTTCCGTTTGCTGACGACAGAGCCTTTCCCATGCGCGTTTCCCGTCCCGCCGCCGCCTTCACAGCCAGCCTGCTTGCCGCGAGCTGCGCGGCCGCGCTGAACGCCGGCGCTCTGGCCCAGGATCGTGAAGCGGATCGCGCAAGCGAGGACGTGATCACCATCATCGCCGGGCGCGCGCCGGGCGCGGATATCGCCGCACGCCCGGTCACCGTGCTGGAGCGTGAGGCGTTGCAGCGCGGCGGACTTGATGACCTCGGTGACGCCCTGGCCTTCCAGCCGGCCATTATCGGGTCTGAGTTCAATGAGGATTCCGGCACGCAGAACGACACATCCGGCACGTCCAGCGTCAATCTGCGCGGGCTGGGGCTCGGCGCGACGCTGGTCCTGCTCAACGGCCAGCGCCAGACCCAGGCCAGCGTGGCGGCTGATGACGGGGCGAGCTTTGTCGATCTGAACGCGCTCATCCCCGGCATCGCGATCGAGCGGGTGGAAGTGCTCAAGGACGGCGCCTCGCCGATCCATGGCTCCGACGCGGTGGCCGGCGTCATCAATGTCGTCACACGCGACCGGTTTGACGGGTTCGAAGCCGAAGTCGAATGGCGCGCGCCGACCGAATATGACGGCTCCGGCGCCGGCTATGAGGCGAGCCTTATCGCCGGCGGCGAGCGGGCCGGCGTGCACCTCGTCGCGGCGTTCTCCTACTTAACGGCTGAAGGGCTGGAAGGCTTCGAGACCGAGTTCACGCCCGGCACCGGATTGTCCGCGCTGGGCCAGCCGGGCGCCTACTACGTGGTCGCGCCGGGCGGCGGGTTTGAGGTGACGACGCCGTCAGGCGGGCCCCAAGGCATTATTGACCGTGATTGCGCGGCGGCGGGCGGTCGCCCGCTCGTGCTGGGATCGGACACCGCGTTTGGAACACCGGGCTTCTGCCGGCTCGATTTCGGGCAATTCTTCTCCATCGTGCCGGAAGAAGAACGCCTGCAGGGCTTTCTTGCAGCCAGCGGCGAGATCGGCGCGACCCGTTTCACCCTGCGCGCGGCGGGTTCTGACCAGCTTCTGGAGCGCGGCAACTCGCCCTCCCTGCCCAATCTTCAGTTTCCGACCATTCCGGCCAGCCATCCGGGTAATTATTTCGGCCGCGACGTGGTCTGGCTTGGACGGCCCGTGGGCGAAGCCGGCGGTGCGGCGCGGCGCAGCTTTGACCATGACACCTGGCGCATCGACGCGCACCTAGAGCGCGATCTGGTGTTTGCCGGGCGCGACTGGACCGCAAGCGCCGCGCTGAGCTTCAGCCGCAACCGGCTGGAAGCGACCATCACCGACACGCTGGCGGACAATTTCAATCTGGCGCTCGCCGGGTTCGGCGGCGAGACCTGCACCGGTGCGACTCCGGGCGACACCGCCGCAGGGTGCTTCTTCTTTAACCCGTTCGGCTCCGGCCAGCTCGTCACCGACCCGAGCGACGCCCGCTTCAACGCCCCGGAGGTCATCGACTTTATCATTGGTGAGAACACCCGCCGCTCGCGCGCCGACCTCACAGTGTTCGAAGCCGGCCTGACCACGCCGACGCTGTTCTCCCTGCCGGCGGGCGATGTGTCTGCGGCTTTCGGGATCCAGACCCGGCGCGAGACGCTGCGCGTCGATCATGGCGAAGCCTTCAATGCGGATGCGTTTCTCTTCATTGTCGGCGCGCCGGACTATTCCGGAGCACGCGATGCGCGGGCCGTCTTCGCCGATGCCGTCATCCCGGTGACCGAGCGGCTGCAGCTGCAAGCGGCGCTGCGTCATGAGGACCTGGACGGGTTCTCCTCCACCGACCCGAAGCTGTCGGCGGTCTATCGCACCAACAGCCCGCTGGTGCTGCGCGCCAGCTATTCGCGCGCTTTCCGCGCCCCGTCCCTGCATCAGCAGGTGTCGGCCACGACCACGCTGCAAAGCCTCACCATCGGCGCGCAGAGCCTGTTCCGGCCGGTGCGCACGGTGGGCGATCTGACGCTTGATCCTGAGACCGCCGACGTCTTCACCGCCGGCGCGGTCTGGGAAGGCCGGCTTGTGCGCGCCAGCCTTGATCTGTGGCGGATCGAGTATGAGGATCTCATCGTTGAAGAGAACGCACAGGCCATCATCGCCGCCGATCTCGCCGACGGAATGATTGACGATCCGCGCATTGATGTCTCGCCCGCCGGCGATGTGACGCTGGTGCGCGCGCGCTTCGTGAATGCGCCGCGCGTTGAAGCCCAGGGCCTCGACCTCTCGATGGAAGCCGGACCGTTCTCGCTGGGCCGCTACGGCGCGCTCAACCTGACGGCCGCCAGCGCCTATGTCGATGAATTCACTCTGGTTGATCCGGTGCTTAACCAGGAAGTCAGCGCCGAGGGCCAGCGCAACTTCACCAATTTCGCCCGCTCCCTGCCTCAATGGCGCGCGAATGCCGAGGCGCGCTGGGATCACGGGCCGGTCTTCGCCAGCCTCGGTGTTCGTCACACCTCATCCTATAACGACGATGAGAATGGCGGGGCTGACGTGGATGCGTGGACGGTGTTCGACCTGCAGGCCGGGCTGCAACTGGCGCCGGCGCGGCTTAGCATCGGCGCGCTCAACCTGTTCAATGAAGACCCGCCCTTCGTCGCCACGCCATTGGGTTATGACACCAAGGTTCACGATCCGCGCGGGCGCGTCGTCTATGCTCGGCTGTCGTTTAGATATTGAGTTTCACGCCGCCTTCACTCCGTCAATAAAGGCGTGAATCTGCGCGCGCAGATCATCTGAAAGCGCGGTAACCTTCTCAGCGACGACCGCCACCTTGCGAGCCTCATCGGCAGCGGAGGCGACCGAACCACTGATCCGGTTGGTGCTCTGGGCGCTGTCGCCGGACCCACGCGCGGCTTCCTGGGCGCTGACGGAAATCTCCTGAACGGCGGCGGTCTGCTGTTCGGCCGCCGTGGACGCCGAAGCCGCCTGGGTGCGGATCGCCGCCAGCGCCTCGCTGATCGAACCGGCGCCGCCTGCAACCGTATCGGCCCGGGTGCGCAATGCGGCGATCTCCTCGCCGATTTTGTCGGTAAGGCGCTGCGTCTGTTCAGCCAGCGCCTTTACTTCACTGGCGACCACTGCGAACCCCTTGCCCGCCTCCCCGGCGCGCGCGGCTTCAATCGTGGCGTTCAGCGCCAGAAGATTGGTCTGTTCCGCAACGCCGTTGATCGCATCAAGGATCGCGACCATGCCATGAACAGAGCTCTGCATGGCCTCCAACTCGCTGGCCGAATGCGTCGCCCGCTGGCTGGCGGTCGCGACGCTCTCAGCAACATCATGCGCGGCGCGGCGAATTTCACCGATCGAGGCGCTGAGTTCTTCAGCTGAAGAGGCGACGGTCTGAACGCTGGCGCTTGATTCCTCAGCTGCTGCCGCGACCGTGCCGGCATCGTCCTCCGCCTCAGCGGCCAGATCCGCGAGAGACCCGGCAGCACCGGTCAGCGAACCGCCTGCATCGGTGAGCAGCCCCATCACCTCATCGGCCTTCAGCTGGAAATCCTCGATCAGGCTGTCCAGCGCCTCGGCCCGCTGCGCCTGAGCTTCACGCCGCTCAGCGGTGCTGCGTTCAGCCGCGCGCGCTTCACTCAGGCGCACGCGCAACGTCTCCTGAGACCGGGCCAGCGTCCCCAGCTCGTCGCGCAGCCCCAAGCCCGGTGTCTCGCTGTCATAGTCGCCCGTCGCCAGCGCCTCTGTTCGACTGACCGCCGCGCTTAGCGGCCCTGTGAGCGAGCGTGTGATCAACCAGGCCAGCGCAGCCGCCATAAGAAGCGCCGCCAGTGCAATAGCCCCGACAAGCCAGGTAAAACGCGACACGTCACGATCAAACCCCGCATTGAGCACGGCCGCGTTTTCGCTGACCTGACTGTGCAAACGCTCCACGCTCGCGACGAGCTCCGGCCCTATGCGATCCAGGACGGGGCCCGCCGACGGGTCGCCTGCAACCAAGCGTTCAAACGCCGCCATGTAATCCGCAGCAAACGCGTCAATCTCGCCCAGCTCGACAGCATCGGCTGAATCATGTCCCAGCCGCTCATTGACCACATCGCGCGCTTCGCCGAGACTCTGGCGAACCTTAACGGCCTGTTCATCGGCGCCGTTCACTCGCCAGGCGAAAGCCGCCAGGCGCGCCTGCAGCGCATCTTCCTGTATGTCGCCATAGGCGGCCATAGCCTTAAGGTCAGCGTCAAGCCGCGTGAAACTCGCAGAGAGCGACGCCAGCATCATTATAGCGCACACTGCAAGACCAGCGGTGAGCGCTGCGACCAAAGTGAATCCGCCGCCAAGGCGTAATGTGATTTTGAGACGATCCATGACCCGTTCCGTACCGACTGATCTCGTTTGCTGAACGGGTTCAAAATCGCTCGACGCGGTGAATCAATCGTTAAGGTAGAAAAACATTACGCTTTATAGGGGATATCATCATCGTCCCCATCGGTTTGGACCGGTTCGCCGGGAATGGCGTAGGAGCCGCTGAACCAGCGCGACAGGTCGACATCCGCACAACGCTTCGAGCAGAAGGGGCGAAAAGCTTTTTCCGCCGGCTTATTGCAGATCGGGCATGGCGCACCCTTGACGGCTTCAGTCATGGGGTTTCCACCTGGCAGGCATGGACGTCGAGGCTTGGATCAAGGCGCAGGGTGAAGCGCGCGCCCAGACGCTGGGTCATGGCCTTGCGCCAACCGATCGGGTCGGCCTCCAGCCAGCTCGCCGCTCCGGCTCCGCACGCCAGGATCAGCTGCGCCCCGCCTTGAGCGCGGCCCTCCGCTTCCAGACGCCGGAGCGCCTGCAGCGCAGCGGTCTCATCGGTCATGCATCCGGACCGATCCAGCAGCTGTTCGCGCAGCGAGCGCGTGACGCGCTGGCGCGCCAGTTCGACAATGGCAAAGCGTGAAGCCGGGGCGATATCCACCTTGGCCGGATCACGCGCGAAGGCCGCCGCGAGCGTCTGTTCCAGCGTTTTCTGATCGGCGCGCTTTTTCAGCGCCACAAAGTCAATCGCCACAACCCCGCCAATGCCGCGCAGACGAATCTGGCGCGCGGCCTCCTTGGCCGCTGACCGGTTGAGATCCAGCGCGAATTTCGCGCCGATGGAGGTGGATTTGCGTCCGGCGGCGTCGACATCGATCGCGGTCAGCGCGGCAGTCGGCTCAATGATCAACCGCCCACCACCGGGAATCGGCGCGACCGCCGAGAGCGCAGCCTCGAACAGCGCGTCCAGGCTGACGCCCGCCTCCTTCTCGCTGCGCACCGGAGCGTCGAACGCCATGGACAGACGCTCTTCAAGCGGCGGGGCCGCGTGAATGATCTCCGGCGCCGGGCCAGGCTCTACTTCAAACAGGCTCAGCGTCGGGCCTTTTTCCTGAAACGCTTCGCGGGAGACCTGAACGCCAATGGCGCCGCCTTCATGCAGGCCTTCCGGGCGCGCCTTGCCGAAGGGCAGAAAGCCTTCCGGTCCTCGTCCCAGGTCGCAGAACGCCCCATTCAGGCCCGGCTCGATGCGCTTGACCCGGGCCCGGTAGACTTCCTTGCGCTGAGCACGCGCGCCGCGCTCGCTCCAGCGCTCGACATGCAACTCAATGGCGCGATCACCGTCCAGGACCGCGGCGCGGGTCTCACCAACCTGGCGGGTTGCGACGACCCTCATGAGACGGGCTTCGCAACGGTTGGCTGATAGCCGAGGCCGGTCAGCAGAAGCCGGGTCTCATAGACCGGCAGGCCGACCACGGCGGAGTAGGATCCGATCATGTGAGACACGAACGCACCCGCCCGACCCTGAACGCCATAGCCGCCGGCCTTGCCCTTCCACTCACCGCTATCGAGATACTCGCTCAACTCCGCCTCGCTCAGTCGTTTGAAGGCGATCCGCGTCTCGACGACGCGCGAGGCTTCACGACCGTCCGGGCTGCGCACCGCGATCCCGGTGAAAACCCGGTGATTGCGACCCGACATCAGCCGCAGGCAGGCTTCGGCTTCATCGCGGGCTTCTGTTTTGGGAAGGATGCGCCTGCCGACGCCGACCACCGTATCGCTCGCCAGCACGTAGGCGCCGGGGTGATCGGCCGCGGCAAGCTTCTCACACGCCAAGCGAAGCGCCAGCGCGCGCGGCGTTTCCTTAAGCTTCGACGTTTCGTCGATATCGGTCGGCGCGATCGTGTCGGGGCTGAACCCGATTGCGGCCAAGAGCTCACGCCGGCGCGGCGAAGCGCTCGCCAGAACGAGCGGCGCGCGCACCGGAACGGTCTCAGCGACGGACGGATCGCGGCTCATCGCACGGCCTCGCCGCCTCTTGCACTCACTTGAAGCGGTAAGTGATGCGACCCTTTGTCAGGTCATAAGGCGTCATCTCCACGAGCACCTTGTCACCGGCAAGCACGCGGATGCGGTTCTTGCGCATCTTGCCTGCGGTATGAGCAATGATCTCGTGTTCATTCTCCAGTTTCACGCGAAAGGTCGCGTTCGGCAGAAGTTCGGTGACCTCGCCCGGAAATTCGAGAAGTTCTTCCTTCGCCATGCGGCTCCTCTTGATCAAATCCTGCGCAGGCGCGTGGAAACGGCGATCCATCGCCGGGTCAAGCGAGCCCGCGTATCGAATTGGAGCGCGTATATAGAGCGCTCCGCCCCTTCGCGTCGAGCGCTGCGTGCGCGGCGGGGAACTTACTGTCAGCTCAGGCTCAATACGAACCGGTTTTGCGGTACTGCGAGATTCGCGCCGCAATGGCGTCACGCACGGCGCGATAGGAGTCCAGCTTCTCTTCACGCCCGCCCCGGGTTCGTGTCGGATCGCGCTCCGGCCAGGCGGCGAAGGCCGCCCCCAGATCGCCCGCCAGAGCCCTGGCGGCGGCATCGGCTTCGCCCGCCAGGCTGACGATAAGCTCAGCGCCGTCTTCTTGTGCAGCGCTTATGTCCTGAGGTTCGTAATCGCTAAGCTCATGGCCCAGCTCGCCCATGACCGACACCATGAAGCCGTCCGGGAAGCTCGCCGGTTCAACACCGCACGAGATCGCCGGCGCGTCAGCCCCGAACGCAGCGCGCCACAAGGCTTCGGCCATGGGCGAACGCACGGCGTTGCGACCGCAAACGAAGATCACTGAAGGCGGACCGGCCACGCTCACGCGCCCCTGCGATGCAGAGCGCAGATCAGGGTGAAGAGGCGCCGGGCGGTGTCGAAATCGACCTCGATCTTGCCCTCAAGCCGCTCACGCAGAAGCGTCGAGCCCTCATTATGGACGCCGCGCCGGCCCATATCGATCGCCTCGATCTGGGTGAGCGGCGCATCGCGCACCGCCTCATAATAGCTTTCGCAGATGAGGAAATAATCCTTCATGATCCGGCGCAGCGGACCGAGAGAGAACACGAACAGGCGCACGGGCGCGCCCGCTTCGGTCTTCACATCGAAGACCAGCCGCTGCTCCTCGATCGCCAGGCGCAGCGCGTAGGGGCCAGCCTCAGCGCCTTCAGGGCGAAAGACATTGCTGTCGAGCAGGTCCGCGATCGCGACCCGGCGCTCATGCTCGACATTTTCTTCGCCTTTGCCGATGGAGGCTGCGTCCAGCTCGACATGCGCCAGCTTGTGCTCGCTCATGAGGTCTGCGCCTGATCACCCTCAGGCCCGTCATGGCTGGGGCGGGCCGCCGCGCGCCAGGGCTCTGAGATGTCCACCAGCGCCAGCTCCAGGCATTCCACAGCGAGACGCAACTCGCCCCCGCCTGAAAAGGTGAAGACCAGCTCCCCGCCCGGCGGCTCGGCGTCGGCCTCGAACTGGATCGTCAGCAGAGACACCACCGCATCGGGCGCATTCTGCTTCAAACGCCGCGACTGAGCCGACAGCACGGCATCGATCTGCAGGGCGGCGCGTATGCGATGCCCGCGCGAACGACCCGCCTCCCAGCGATAGCGATTGAGCACAAGGGTGAAGCGCCGGGCGCGCGGCTCGAACAGGAAATCGCCGAGCTTGCCCACCGCGTCCTGCAGGGCCGCGCTGATGACCTGCAAATCGTCAGGCGTCTGCGCGGCGAGCTTGAGCGGAGTGGCGGTCATCGAACGTCCTGTTGCGGGGCCGAGCCCCTGTTTACTGCGCTGCGGCGGCTTCAGTGATGCGGCGTATTTCCGCGCCGCACGCCGCAAGCTTGTCTTCAAGGCGTTCGAAGCCGCGATCAAGGTGGTAGACCCGGTTCACTGCCGTCACGCCCTCACCGGCCAGCCCCGCAATCACGAGGCTCACCGACGCGCGCAGATCGGTCGCCATGACCGGAGCGCCCTTCAGCCGCGCCGGACCGCGCACAACCGCGTGCGGTCCGTCCACATGGATATCCGCGCCCAGCCGCGCAAGCTCCGGGGCGTGCATGAAGCGGTTTTCGAAAATGGTCTCGCTGATCTGGGAGGCCCCGTCGGCCAGCGTCATCAGCGCCATGAACTGCGCCTGCAGATCGGTGGGAAAGCCCGGATAGGGCGCGGTCTCGATATTCACAGCCGACAGACGCGCCTCAGGGTCGCGGGTGATGGTGACCGCATCAGATCCGGTTTCCACCGTGACGCCGGCCTTGCGCATCGCGCTCCACAGCGCCTCGTTATGCTTAGGGCGCACATCGCGAAGCGTGACCGAGCCGCCCGCCGCCGCCGCCGCCATGGCGTAGGTGCCCGCCTCAATCCGATCCGGCAGAACGTTCCAGCTCGCCCCGGACAGGGTCTCCACGCCCTGGATGCGTACAGTCGGCCCGCCAGCGCCTTCCACCGTCGCACCCATCGCGTTCAGGCAGCCGGCGAGATCGGCGAGCTCGGGTTCGCACGCGCAGTTTTCCAGCACGGTTTCGCCACGCGCCAGAACCGCCGCCAGCATGGCGTGCTCGGTCGCGCCGACAGAGACTTTCGGAAACACGATCCGCCCGCCGCGCAGTCCGCCGGACGGCGCCTTGGCGAGCACATAGCCTTCGGACAGCTCGATCTCCGCGCCGAGCGCCTCCATCGCCATCAGGTGCAGATCAACCGGTCTTGCGCCGATCGCACAGCCGCCGGGAAGCGAGACTTTCGCCGCTCCCTCACGCGCCAGAAGCGGGCCGAGCACATTGAAGGTCGCGCGCATCTTGCGCACCAGATCATAGGGGGCGACCGTGTCGGAAATCGTCTTTGCATGCAGCAACATGCGCGCGCCGGGGCCTTCTTCGGCGCGAACCCCGAGATGGGCGAGCAGATGCGCCATAAAGCGCGTATCGGCCAGGCGCGGCATATTCAGAAGCTCAAGCGGCTCAGCCGTCACCAGACAAGCCGCCATCAGCTTCAGCGCGGAGTTTTTCGCGCCATTGATCTTGATCTCGCCCTGCAGGGGCCGACCGCCTTCAATCAGGATACTGTCCATGTCACCTCGCCGAATCGCCGCCTGAAACCGCAGCGGCCTCGTGAACCTTGTCATCGCTGCATGAAATCGCCCCGATGCGGCGCCTTCACGGCGCTTTGTCGGCGGGCTTGGCCTTTTTTGCAGCCTTGCGCCGTTTCAGATTGGCGCGCAAGGCCTCGGCGAGCCGGTCCTCGCGGTCCCTGGAGTCCGCCGGTTTGCGATCCTTTGAAGCCATGGCGTCAGGAAATCGCGCGGCCTGCATCCAACGTCAAGCCCGGCCTTGGCGCATGGAGAATGTTGGGGTATACGCCCCGCTCCGACCGGATGGGTCGCGCGGCTCGCCGCGCTCCGTTACCGGCGCGCCGCTATAGCTCAGGGGTAGAGCGTTCCCTTGGTAAGGGAGAGGTCGAGTGTTCAATTCACTCTAGCGGCACCATTTTCCATAATCGCTTGATTTAAGCTAGCCTTACCATCGCAAGTCAGATGGCGTGACCGGGTATCGGGCAATCTTTGCAGGTTGGCGTCGAACACAATCGGCAAATGCGATGCTTGTCCATTTCTGTCTTGGGCAGGTTGGAAAGGACTCTTGAAAGCAACTCGCCCAAAACTCTTCGCTCGTCTTCGGTCAAACCGGAAAGAGACTTTTCGAGCATAAGGAGGCGGCTCTTCATGAGCTGGCGTCTGAGCTGCTCTCCCGGTTCGGTGAGATACAACGCGACTGCGCGTCTGTCCTCAGCTTTGCGTCGTTCAACGAGGCCATCTTCAGCAAGGCGATCAATCAATCTCACTGTGCCCGGGTGGGACCGACTAATCACCTGTCGAAGAGTTTCTACCGATAGACCCGGCGCATATCCCAAAACCACGACGGCCGCAGCAGTCTCGCCACTTCGGTCGAAAGCATCAGCCATGTCCGATTTGAGTTGGTCGCTTAGCGCCAGCGCAACGGCGCCAAGTAAATTGGTCGTACGGTCCATATTCCACATGTATGCGCAGCGCACAAAATTGACAATTCTCAAGCCAATTGATTTATATGCATGCTGCATGCATATAAATATGGTCTGGCGGCGGGTGGTCAAGCCTGCGAAGACCGGACGCAAAGCGAGGCATCGTCATGAAAGAGGCAGACCGCAGACAAATCTTGTTGGGAACAGGAGCAATTGGAGCTGCTTCGCTTGCCGGCCCCGCGAAAGCCCAAGACCCAAATCCTTCTGATACCGGTCCAAGGATTAACGCCGAGGGATGGGATGCCAATAGCCCTCCGGAATTGGCGTTCCTGTTTGAAGCCCGGGTCAAACTGCACTTGCCGGCGACAACCCTCGGGCGGACCCCCTCAGGCGACCGTGCTATCTTCTTTGTCAAAGAGGGCATGTTCGAAGGACCGCAACTACGAGGCCGCGTCATGCCGAATTCCGGTGCTGACTGGATCACAATCCGTCCAGATGGGAGCGGAGTACTCGACGTTCGATTCTGCCTGGAGACAGACGACAACGCCTTACTCTACCTGCATTGGCATGGACGATATTGGGCTCCACCAGAACACGCAGCCTATGCGCTTGATGTAGAAAAACCGGATGATCCAGACGGTGCTTGGCGCTATTACTTCCGGACATCGCCGCAATTCGAGACCAGCGACCCTCGCTATGCTTGGCTGAACAACACTGTCGCGATATCAAAATCAAGAACAGGAGACGGCGGACCGATCCATCGCGTGTTCGCCGTTCTATAGGACAGCGTGGCGCAATACTGCCTGTTTGAGACAGCCCTCGGCCCTTTCGGCCTCGCCTGGAACGCGACAGGTGTGACGGCAACGAACTTGCCCGAGGCGACACCAGATGCGACTGAGGCGCGTCTCGCGAGACGCGCGATGGCTCAGCCGGGGCGCCCGCCTGAAGACATACGGCGTGTAATCGCAGCCATCACCGCATTGCTTGATGGCGAAAATGCCGATTTATCCTTCATCGTCTGCGACGATAGTGAGCTGACACCTGTTGAGCGTCGCATTCATGAGTTGGCGCGTGCAATCCCGATCGGTCAAACTCGGACCTATGGCGAAATTGCCGCTGACCTTGGCGATAAAAATCTCTCACGGCTCGTCGGTCGCGCCATGGGGCAAAACCCGGTCCCCGTAGTTGTGCCTTGCCACCGAGTTATGGGCGGCGCCGGCAAACTCACAGGTTTTTCGGCGCATGGCGGTGTCGAAACCAAGCTGAGGCTTCTGGAGATTGAAAACGTTTCATTGGGGCTTGAAGGCGGTTTGTTCGAGGCGCTCCCGCTTGCGGCGAAGCCCTATCGGCAAGGCAAATAACCTCAATCGACTGTCCGGCAGACGACCCACTTGTGCTTGCCGATCTGTTGAGCACGTTGAAAACCGTGACGCTCGAACATTGATACAGAGCCGTTGAACAGAAACGCTGCGGAGGCTTTGCGCCCTTCGGTGTCTTCTGGAAAAGCTTCGACGCGCCCTCCGCCAAGAGACCGAATCTGCTCAAGCGCGCCGTTGAGTGCTGCAGTCGCCACACCCGATCCGCGATTGTCCTTGCCGACAAAGAAGCAGGTGATGCGCCAGTCCGCCTTGCCCGGATTTGCTCTTATGTAAGCGCGCTGATTGTGGATACGTGGCAGCTCTTGAGGTGGTCCAAACTGGCACCAACCCACGCAGCTTGCGCCATCAAAAACCAGCGCGGCGTGGGCGCTGCCCTCGCGAACCCGGCAAGCTTTGGCCTCTCGCCGCGCCTCAGCGGTATCGTCCCGGGTTGAGTCTTTGCCATGATACCACATGCACCAGCATCCACCCCAAACACCGTTATTGGCCTCCGCCAACCGTTCGAAATCGGGCCAGGTCGATTTATCCAAGACCTTCGTAGTCAACATGTCGGGCATCCAACCAAGCAATATAAAGACTTTATATGCGCTACGCACATAATTTGTCGACTTCAATCTACGGCTCTATCGAGCGCAATGTGTCCAGAGATGGCGTCATCTGGCCCGCAGCGCGCTGAAGAGCTGATCCGCCGGCAGGGAGGGTCAGGGAACGATGTCCTTATTTGCAGATTGGAACCGAAGCAGACGCTCTAGCTTCCTCTCCCAAGCCGCGAGGATCTGGAACAGAGTGTTCAAACTGTCCTCGTCGAGCGGCGCCATTTTCCTGATTTCTCCCGAGCACCCGCTCAGATGTTCCCCCTACAGATCAAATCCGGGGTCCGGCGCGCGGTCGCGCTTTACGATCCGTTCCAGGTCAGCCTCATCACCAAGCGTAATTGACGCCGTGAATCCAGCTAAGTCCGCCATTTCAGCGTCGCGGACTTGACGGGGTTGGTGAATGCGCGGCCTTCGGCGCGGGATTTCGTCCACTCGCGCTTAAGGCGGCGGTACCAGACCATGAGCGTGTCGGCGTCGGGGATTTGCATCAGCGGCGGGTCGTGTTTCAGGCCCTGGCCCTGCAGGCGCATCATGCGGGCGTCCTGCTGCAGGAAGGTGTGGGTGAAGGGCCGCGCGATGAGGCTGAGCACGTCCAGAACCGGCGTGTCCCAATACATGATCTGATGGATTTCGCTGGTGTGTTCATCGATCGGCGTGACCGCGGCGAGCCCGAGATAGCCGTGCTTTTCATTGCGGATGGATTCCGCGCGCAGACCGGGAAGCAGGAACTGGATCTCCACCCGGATTTCGCCGCCGATGATGTTGTAGAGCGGCGAGTTGACCGGCTTGTGGGAGACCATGGTGAAGCCCATCTCGCTCGGCTCGAAATGCTTTTCTTTCGGCTTCAGCCCGTCAGGCGTCCGCCAGAGCGGGCTTTGATGCACGAAGGGGGTGTGGGCCGGGTCGATCAGACCAATGACGGCGTGATCCTGATGGCATTCCAGAAGCGCGCGCTCGACGAACTTCACCCGGCCTTCGCTCTGGCCGGGTTTCAGCACCATATTGGCCAGGCGCGGCGGCGCGGCGTCCGGTTCGGAGCCGTCCTCAGAGCCCATCCAGATCCAGATCAGGTCATCCTGTTCAGCGGTCGGGTAGCGGCGCACGCGGATGCGGTCGAGCTCGAAGGGCTGATCGTCGACCAGAGACGGGATGGCCCGACACACCCCGTCCGAAGTCCCAAAGCGCCAGCCGTGATACGGGCATTCCACCGTGGCGGCGCCATCGGCCTCCTCCACCATGCGTCCGGCGGAAAACGGCGCGGCGCGGTGCGGGCAGATATCCTTCAGCGCGAACGCGCGGCCCTGACGGTCACGACCGAGCACGACGGGCTCGCCCAGATACGTCTTTGAAATCAGCTTGCCCGGCTTCAGCTCGCGCGCCGGAACGGCCACATACCAGATGTCGCGCAGGAACTCCCCGCCCCTGGCGCGGAACGGATCATCGCCAGCGGCGGCGGTCTTGGTCTCAGCAGAATGCCCCATAGCGGTTGCTTAGCCGCTTAGTCCGGTCCGGTCGAGACGCTGAACCGCGCGATTACGGAATCCGTTGGGCGCGAGCGCGCTCTGGTTTACCTTTAAAGAGACGAAGACGAAGGAGCAGGGCTTTGAGCACGCCGTTTTCACCGGGTATGCGTTCCAGCGTCCGTGCAGTCGCCGGGCTGTTCGTGCTGCTCGGGGCGGCGCTGGGGCTGACCGGCGCGCTCCAGTCGCCGCCGCAACCGGCGCTGGAAAGCGCTTCCGATCCGGCTGAAGTCCGCACTGCGCCCCTGACCGGCCCCATCGGGCCGGCGACCACCGCCTTTATCACGCGAGCGATTGGGGAGGCCGAAGCGGCGAACGCCGCAGCGTTTGTGATCGAGATGGACACGCCGGGCGGGCTCGACACCGCCATGCGCGATATCAATCAGGCCATACTGGGCGCTAACATCCCCGTTATCGTTTACGTCTCGCCGTCCGGCGCGCGGGCCGCCAGCGCCGGCGCCTACATCACCTACGCCAGCCATCTCGCCGCCATGGCGCCGGGCACCAGCATCGGCGCGGCGACACCGGTGCAGATGGGCGGTGGCGGGGCAGAGCCCGCCTCCAGCCCGGATGAGCCCGACGGCGCGCCTGAAGACGGCGCAGAGAACGCGGATCCGGCCCTGCGCGCCGCCGCTGGTGAGGAAACGGACAGCGAGGCCCGCGCGCCCGGTAATTCTGAAGCGATGCGGAACAAAGCCGTCAATGACGCGGTGGCCTATTTCCGTTCCCTGGCCGAGCTGCGCGGACGCAATGCGGACTGGGCCGAACGCGCTGTGCGCGAATCGATCAGCTCAAGCGCCGCTGAAGCGCTGGAGCTCGGCGTGGTGGAGATCATCGCGCGCGATCTCGACGATCTTCTGGCTCAGGCCGATGGCCGCACGATCGAACTGCAGAGCGGCGAGGCGGTCACGCTTCGGCTGGCCGACGCTCAGATCATCGCGGTGGAAAAGTCTTTCGCCGAGGAAATCCTGCTCGTCATCACAGATCCCAACATCGCCTTCATGCTGGTCAATCTCGGCTTTATCGGCCTGCTGGTCTCTTTCTATAATGGGCTGGAGCCGATCACGGGGGTGGCCGGGCTGATCTGTCTGATCGTCGGCTTCTATGCGCTGAACACCCTGCCGGTGAACTATGCCGGCGCGGCGCTCATCCTGCTCGGCCTGGGGCTCCTGGTGGCTGAAGCCTTCTTCGCCTCATCCGGACTGCTGGCCTTGGGCGGATTGGTCGCCTTCGCCGTCGGCGCCCTGATGCTGTTCGACACCAACTCAGCCGCCTTCCGTCTGGACTGGCCGATGATTGCCGGGGTCACCGCCGCGCTCGGCGCCACCATCTTCTTCGTCGTCAGCTACGGCGTCGCCGCGCAGGCGCGCCGCGTCACCACCGGCGATAACGAGTTGATCGGACAGACCGGCGAAGTCCTCGAATGGCAGGGCGGGCGCGGCTATGTGCTGGTCCATGGCGAGCGCTGGATGGCGAAATCAAAGGATGCGGTCGCAGTCGGCGATACGGTCAAAATCATGGCCGTTGATAACCTCACACTGAAAGTGCGTGCGCTGAAAAACGGTCGCTAGACCCGGCGCGGCGTCCACACGAACGGAGATACGCATGGAAACGTTTTTTCTGAACCTCGGCTTCTGGATTGCGCTGGTGGTGTTCGCCATCGGCATCCTGTCCTCCGCCTTCAAGGTGCTGCGCGAATACGAACGCGCGGTGATCTTCACCCTTGGCCGCTATACCGGCACATCCGGGCCGGGCCTGATCATCCTCATTCCCTTCATCCAGCAGATGGTGAAGGTCGATCTGCGGATCATCGCCGAAGACGTGCCGAGCCAGGATGTGATCTCTCAGGACAATGTCTCGGTGAAGGTCAACGCGGTGCTTTACTACCGCATCGTCAATCCTGAATACGCGATCAACCGGGTTGAGGACTTCCGCATCGCCACCAGCCAGCTGGCGCAGACGACTCTGAGAAGCGTGCTGGGCAAGCATGATCTCGACGAGATGCTGGCCGAGCGGGACAAGCTGAATGTCGACATTCAGAAAATCCTCGATGAGCAGACCGAGGCCTGGGGCATCAAGGTCTCCAATGTGGAAATCAAGCACGTGGATCTGGACCCATCCATGATCCGCGCCATCGCCCGACAGGCCGAGGCCGAGCGCGAGCGACGCGCGAAAATCATCTCCGCGGAAGGCGAACAGCAGGCCGCTGAAAAGCTTGCCGAAGCGGCGGAAATCCTCGCCCAGCAAGACGGGTCGATGCAGCTGCGCTATCTCGGCACGCTGACCGAGCTTGGCAATGAGGGCAGCTCCACCATCGTCTTCCCGATGCCGATCGATCTTCTGTCCAAGCTGATGGGCGATAAGACATAGGCGCAGACGTTTCAGCATCAGCATCGAGCGTGCGAGAAGGCGTCCATGAGCGCGCTGTTTGATCCGATCGAGCCCTATGAGACAGGACGCCTGCCCGTCGGTGATGGCCATGTCCTGTATTATGAGCGCAGCGGCAGGCGCGGCGGGCGCCCGGTCGTCTTCCTGCATGGCGGTCCCGGGTCCGGTGCGGGCGCCCGGCACCGGCGCTATTACGACCCGCAGCACTGGGACATCATCCTGTTCGACCAGCGCGGCTGCGGGCGCTCAACTCCGTTCCTGAGCCTTGAAGCGAACACGACCGCGCATCTGATTGCGGACCTGGACGTGCTGCGCCGACATCTGGGACTCGAGCGCTGGACCGTCTTCGGGCCGTCCTGGGGCTCCACACTGGCGATCGCATACAGCCAAGCCTTCCCTGAGACGGTCGAGGCGCTGGTGGTGGAAGCGATCTTTCTGGGCACGCGATCAGAATGCGACTGGTTCCATTCCCGGCGCGGGGCCGGGGCGATCTTCCCGGATGCGCTTGAACGCTTGTTCGACAGCGTGCCGGACGAGATCTCCGCTAACACGCAACGGTTTCAGCGTTGGGCGCTGGACCAGATGATGCTGGAACTGGCCGAAGGTGCGCCAGCGCTCGACCGACTCAGCCCGGACACGCCGCTCAGCCAGCTTGAACAGTCCTGGCTCTATCGCTGGAGCGCCTATGAAGAGCGCATCGCCCATCTGGATCGCCCGCCTGACCAGATCCGCGCCGACTTCACCGCGAATGGGGCGGACTGGATCAAGGCCCACTCGCTGATCGAGGCCTGGTATTTCGCCCATGACTGCTTTCTGGCGCCCGGCGAGCTGCTGGCGAATGCAGAGCGCCTGACCCTGCCGGTTCGAATCATCCACAGCCGCTATGACGTGGTCTGCCCGTCCCGCGCCGCGTTTCATCTGGCCGAAGCCGCGCCCGATGCGCGCCTGGAAATAGTGCCGAGCTCCGGCCACATCATGACCGACCAGGCCCATGCGCTCGTGGTTGAAACCTTCACAGAACTCAGCGCCGAAGGCCGCTAAAGCTCCGCGTCGTAATCATAAGGGCCGGTTCCGCTCATGATCGGTGTTGCGCGCATCTCATAGGCCAGATCCGCTGGCTCCAGCGGCGTATGCGAACGGCGGAAATAACGCCGGCACTGCACCAGCTCGCTCTGCGGCAGTCGGCGGGCGAGACCGGTGAAGCGTTCGCCTTCTTCAAGCTGAGCATCGGTGAACTCAAACCAGTCGCCAACCTCCGGCAGGGTGCGGAAGAAGACGACGATGAAGGAGTTCTCGCCGACGGTCTGGCCGATCAGATCCGGGAAGGCGAGCTGCAGGGTGAAGGTTTGCCATTGCGTATCAAACGAGACCAGCGTGCTGGCGACCGTTCGCGGCGAAGAGCCGCCGCTGCCGAACCATTGCTGCAGGCCGCACGTGACGCTCAGCGGCGCCGCGGCGCGCGCCCGGAAGCTGAGTGTTGCGGGCCGGTCGGCCAGGGTCTGAACCGCCTCGACCTTCTGACGGAGCTGAATGTCCGCCGCTGCGCCATCCAGCCGCGTCAACCGCAGAGCGCTATCGGAGGCCGCAGCACCCGGCTCCACGCTCACCCGCTCAGCGCGCACCGTGTCAGTCGGGATTGAGGGCGAACCCAGAACGTACCAGCGGTCGGCGATGAAGCGGTTCTGCAATACGCCTTCGCACAGCTCGCCGCGCTGCCAGATCGAGAAATCGCCATTGATGAAACGGTTTCGCTCGCCTCCGACCGAGCCGCCATTCAGGCCGGACAGCGAAACATCGCCGGCGAAGCGCGCCGCGCCGGTCTGGCCTGAAAGCCGCAGCGCCTCCACCCAGGATGCGCCGTCAGGGCTCGTCTGGATGCGAAAATCATCATCGCCGACAAGTCCCAGTTCAGCACGCGCAGAGTAGCCGGTCTGCATCAGAAGCGACAGAACATGCCCGCTCGCCTGCTTGTTCATCGTGTAGCGCAGATCGCCAGTACCGCCCTCACCGGTCTCCAGCGCGGTCCAAAGGGCTGCGTTGAGCTTGGCCGCGAAGGCATTGTTGGCGTCCGGAGCCGTGCCGACGCCAAGGCCGGGAAGGTTTGAGAACTGATCTGGCGTAATGACCGCCTCGCTGGTCATCGCAAGCCACTCAGATCCGTCGAAGAAGCAGATCAACGCTTCATCAAGCACAAGCGCGAACTGCCCGTCGAACGGCGTGAATCGCGCCCAGCTCCCGTCCTGAAACGCCACCAGCTCGTCGGCGTCGAACGCGTCCCAGTGCGTGCCTGCGGCATCAGGCGGAAGGATGTAGGCCTCGCCCTCTGACGGATCGGCCGGCTCATCGGCGCGCGTTCGGCTGATAGCCGCCGTCTGGGCCAGCGCATCCAGCCGGCGCAGCCCCTCATTCACCGTTACGTGCTTTTGCGCCTGCGCCGGCATGACGTAAGGCAGCTGCAGGCGCGGGCTGAGTTCTTCATTCATGACGGCGCTCCAGGCTGGGATGTGAAAGCTTCGCCTCAGCCTAGCCGCACCGTGATGCGCGAGGATTGAGCCAGGTGGCTGTACCCGGCTTGACGCAAGCCGCGCAGCGCGCCTTACCTCAACGCTTTCGCCGGTGTAGGACTGCGGTCATGAGCGACGATATCCTCCCCTTCGCCGAGGGATTTGCGCCCTCAACGCCTGACGCCTGGCGCAGCCTGGCCGAAGCTGCGCTTCGCGGCGCCCCGCTTGAGCGGCTGACGCGCACCACGATTGATGGCGTGGCGCGCGGCCCGCTCTTCACCCGCGAAGACGCCCCGGACCCAGCCGCCATGGGAGCGCCGGGCCGCGCCCCCTTCATCCGCGGTGCGGAAGCGGTGCGCGATCCCTTCCTGCCCTGGCAGATTCGTCAGTCGATCAGCGTGGCCGACCCGGTCCAGGCGAACGCGCAGATCCTGGAGGCCCTGTCCGGCGGCGCCAGCGAAATCCGGCTCCATCTCGACCCGCGCGGCGAAAAGGGCGTGGCGGTCCGCACGCTGGACGAGTTGAATACGGCGCTGGACGGGGTCTTGCTGGATCTTGCCGCCATCCACCTCGCCCCGAGCCGGATGGGCCCGCAATACGCCGCCCTTATGGTCACAGCGCTCGAACAGAGCGGACACGACCCGGACGTCCTGAACGGCGGACTCGGACTCTCGCCCATCGGTCAGAAGAGCATGGCCGGCGGCGGCCAGCACAAACTGGAAGAGCGCCTTGAGCGCACCGCTGAAGCGGCGCGATACGCCGCCGACAGGCTGCCGCGGTTGAGAACCGTCTCCATCACCGCTTCAGCGGCACACGAGGCCGGCGGATCCGAAGCCCAGGAACTCGCCTTTCTGTGCGCCGGCGCGACCAGCTATATGCGCGCCTTCATCGATGCCGGGCTTAGCGCCGATCAGGCCGCCGGCGCCTTGGAGTTCACCCTTTCGGCCGACGCCGACACCCATCTGACCATCGCCAAGCTGCGTGCGGCGCGCCGGGTCTGGGCGCGGATCGCCGAAGCCTTCGGCGTATCGCAGGATCGCCGGGCCATGGCCTTGCACGTCATCACCTCCGGGCGCATGCTCAGCGCCCAGGACCCTTATACAAACCTCATCCGCAACGCCTGCGCCGGGTTCGCCGCAGCCGTCGGCGGGGCGGACGCCGTCACCACCCGCCCCTTCACGGACGCCATCGGGGCGCCGACTGAGTTCGCCCGCCGGGTCTCGCGCAATCTGCAAATCCTTTTGATGGAGGAGAGCCATCTGGGCCGTGTCGCGGATCCGGCCGGCGGCGGCTTCCTGCACGAGACGCTCGCAGACAGGCTGGCCGAGGCCGGCTGGGCGCTGTTCCAGAACATCGAACGGCGCGGCGGTCTGTTCGAAACGGTCCGCACCGGCTGGCTGCAGACCGAAATCAGCACAGCACGCGACAAACGCATCGCAGCGCTCGCCAGCGGCAAGGAGGCGTTGATCGGCGTGTCGCATTATCCTGAGCTGGACCCGGCGCTGACCGGCGCCGATGTCGAGACCGGCGAGGCGGACTACGCCCCGCCCGAGCTCGACGCCCCGGTGATGAAAGCGCAGGCCTTCCCCGACAAGGTCGCCGCAGCCGGAGCCGGCGCTCAGGTGCGCGCGCTTGCAACGCCTCAGATGGAATGGACGCCGCTCAGCCCGGTGCGGCTGGCCGAACCGTTTGAAGCGCTTCGGGACCGGGCGGGCGCATGCGCGAAGCCTCCGACCGCCTTCCTTGCGACGATCGGGCCGGTCGCCGCGTTCAACGCCCGCGCCGGCTTCGCTTCCAATCGCCTCGCCGTGGCCGGCATCCGGGCCCTGCCCGCTGAGGCGCATGATGATGCTCAGGCCTGCGCCGCCGCCTTCAGCGAAAGCGGCGCCCGCTTCGTCATCCTGTGTGGAAGCGATGACGCCTATCACGAACATGCCAGCGCCTACGCCGCAGCCCTGAAACAGGCCGGCGCGGCGCTGATCTGGCTGGCCGGCCGGCCCGGCGATCATGAGACCGTCTGGCGCGCGGCGGGCATTGACCACTTCATTCACACGCGAAGCGATGCACTCAACGAGCTGGACGCCGCGCTAACGGCGCTGGGAGGCTGACCGATGGCTCATCCCGACTTCACGACACTCACACTGGGCGCCGTCAACAGCGACGCCGCTGTGGCCAGCGACGCCGCGCCCTGGATGCCGGCTGAGGAGATCGAAATCCGCAGCGCCTACGGCCCGGCGGATCGCGACGCGCTGGACTTTGTCGACGCCCTGCCCGGCCTTGCCCCGTTCCAGCGCGGCCCCTACCCCACCATGTATGTCCAGCGGCCCTGGACGGTCCGTCAGTATGCCGGCTTCTCAACGGCTGCAGAGTCCAACGCCTTCTACCGGCGCAATCTGAAAGCCGGCCAGAAGGGTCTGTCCATCGCTTTCGATCTGGCGACCCATCGCGGGTATGACAGCGATAACCCGCGCGTCATCGGCGATGTGGGCATGGCCGGCGTGGCCATCGACTCCATTCTGGACATGCGCCAGTTGTTCAACGGCATTCCGCTCGATCAGATGAGCGTGTCCATGACGATGAACGGGGCGGTGCTCCCTGTGATGGCGCTCTATATCGCAGCCGCCGAGGAGCAAGGCGTTTCGCCTGTGAAACTTTCAGGAACGATCCAGAACGACATCCTGAAAGAGTTCATGGTGCGCAACACCTATATCTATCCGCCACAGCCCTCCATGCGCATCATCTCCGACATTTTCGCGTTTACCGCCAAGGAGATGCCGCGCTTCAACTCCATCTCCATCTCCGGCTATCACATGCAGGAGGCCGGCGCGCCGGCCGATCTGGAGCTCGCCTATACGATCGCGGACGGTCTGGACTATATTCAGGCCGGCGTCGATGCAGGGCTTGATGTCGACGCCTTCGCACCGCGACTGTCCTTCTTCTGGGGCATTTCCATGAATTATTTCATGGAGGTCGCCAAGCTGCGCGCCGCGCGCCTGCTCTGGGCGAAGCTGGTGAAGCAGCGCTTTGAACCCAAGAACGAGAAATCCTTCAGCCTGCGCACGCACTGCCAGACCTCCGGCTGGTCGCTGACCGCGCAGGATGTCTACAACAATGTCGCCCGCACCGCGATCGAGGCCATGGCGGCGATCGACGGGCACACACAAAGTTTGCATACGAATAGTTTGGATGAAGCGCTCGCCCTGCCGACCGACTTCTCCGCGCGCATTGCACGCAACACCCAGCTCGTTCTGCAGACCGAAGCGCATTTGTGCGACGCCATCGATCCGTGGGGCGGCTCCTATTATGTGGAGCGGCTTACTCATGATCTCGCCGCCCGCGCCCTGATGCATATTGAAGAGGTCGACGAGTTGGGGGGCATGGCGCGCGCCATCGAACAGGGCGTGCCCAAGCTGCGTATCGAAGAAGCCGCCGCCAAGACGCAGGCGCGCATCGATTCCGGCGAGCAGACGATTGTCGGCGTTAACAAGTTCCGCCCCGAAGCGGCTGAAGACATTCCGGTGCTGAAGGTGGATAATGCTCGGGTCAAAGCCGAGCAGATCGCCAAGCTAGAAGAACTCCGCGCCGGACGCGATTCCGCCAGGGTCGAGGCAAGCCTGAATGCGTTGACCGAGGCCGCCGGGAGCGGGAACGGAAACCTCCTGGCCCTTTCAGTGAACGCCGCGCGCGCCCACGCCAGCGTCGGCGAGATTTCCGACGCGATGGAGAAAGCCTTTGGCCGCCACAAGGCTGAGATCAAATCGGTTCAGGGGGTGTATTTGAAAGCCTCAGGTGATGACGAGAAAGTCGCGCTGGCGCTCGCCGCTGCTGACAAATTCGCAGACGAAGAAGGACGCCGCCCGCGCATCCTGATCGCGAAGATGGGTCAGGACGGCCATGATCGCGGCCAGAAGGTGGTGGCGTCCGCCTTCGCCGATCTCGGCTGGGATGTGGATATCGGTCCGCTCTTCCAGACCCCGGACGAAGCCGCGCGGCAGGCCGTAGAGAATGACGTGCACGTCGTGGCCGCCTCATCTCTGGCCGCCGGTCACCTCACCCTGGTCCCGGCTCTGCGCGAAGCGCTGGCCGAGCATGGCCGCGAAGACATGTTGATCGTGGTCGGCGGCGTCATCCCGCCTGCAGACGTGCCCACCCTCATCGAGATGGGCGCGGCCGCCGTCTACCCGCCCGGCACGGTCATCGCCGAAAGCGCGGTGGAGCTGATCGGATTATTGGAAAAAGGCGCGCGTTAGCGCCTTTCACACTTGTCATCCCGGGCGAGCGCAGCGAGGCCCTGGAGCCATTCCGGTGGGTCTGAACCGCAGGGCTCCAAGCACAGATGTCACAGATTGGGCCCCGGCTCAGGGGCCTTCGATCACAGGGGCTACTCGGCCGCGGCCTGCATGTCCTCGCCCATCAGATCGGGCAGCCAGCGCTCATGGGCCTGACGCAGGGTGAGCAGATCGAGCGCGTGTGCGCCGTTCACCGTGATCGCTTCGCCGCCGGCGAGACCGATGACGGAGGCCGGCACGCCCGCCTCCTGCGCCGCCTTGCGGATCGCGTCGGCGGTTTCAGCATCAGCCGCGATGAGATAACGGGCCTGGTCCTCACCAAAGAGCCAGGCATGCAACGGCGCGCCGTCCTCATAGGCGAGCTTTGCCCCGCAGTTTGACGCCAGCGCCATCTCCGCAACCGCGCAGGCGAGCCCGCCATCGGAAAGGTCATGGGAGGTCCTGGCCAAGCCTGAACGGATCTGAGCGCGCACGAAATCGCCATTGCGCCGCTCAACGCCGAGATCGACATGGGGCGGTGCGCCGTCCTCGCTGTTCTCAATGAAGCGCAGATACAGCGAGGCGCCCAGCTCGCCGCGGGTTTCGCCAATCAGCAGCAGGACATCGCCTTCGCTCATGCAGCCGAAGCCCGCACGCACCGAGGCGTCCTCAATGAGGCCCACTGCGCCCACAGCGGGCGTGGGCGGAATGGCTTGGCCGTCGGTCTCATTGTAGAGCGAGACATTGCCGGACACGACCGGGAAATCGAGCGCGCGGCAGGCCTCAGCCATGCCTTCCACGCAGCCGACGAACTGGCCCATGATTTCAGGGCGTTCCGGGTTGCCGAAATTGAGACAATCGGTCACCGCCATGGGCTCGGCGCCGGTCGCAGTGAGATTACGCCAGGCTTCGGCGATCGCCTGCTTGCCGCCTTCATACGGGTCGGCTGTGCAATAGCGCGGGGTCACGTCGGCGGTAATGGCCAGCGCCTTGTTCGCGCCGTGCACGCGCACGATCGCCGCATCGCTCGGGTCTTCGGAGCTGGCGACGGTATCGGCCATGACATGGCGGTCATACTGGCTGAAAATCCAGGCCTTTGAGGCCATGTCCGGCGAGCGCATCAGCGTCAGCAGGGTTTCACCCAGATGCGCGGGCGTCTTCAGAGAGGCCGGGTCAATGCTGGCGCGCGCTTCAGCGGGGAAGTAAGGCCGCTCGTATTTCGGGGCCTTGTCGCCGATCGGATCCAGCGGCAGATCGCAGACCGTCGCGCCCTTGTGTTTCAGCACCAGCCGTCCGGTCTCGGTGGTCTTGCCGATCACGGCAACGTCGAGATCCCATTTTTTGAAGATGCGCTCGGCGACATCCTCGCGGCCCGGCTTAACGATGACGAGCATGCGCTCCTGAGATTCTGACAGCATCATCTCATAGGCGCTCATCGCTTCCTCACGCTGGGGCACATGATCGAGATCGAGCTCGATCCCCTTGCCGCCGGATGAGGCCATCTCCACGGACGAAGAGGTCAGCCCCGCCGCGCCCATGTCCTGGATGGCGCTGATCGCGTCCTCGCTCATCAGTTCCAGGCAGGCTTCGATCAGCTTCTTCTCGGTGAACGGGTCGCCGACCTGCACGGTGGGACGCTTTTCCTCAGCGCCCTCGCCGAACTCCGCCGACGCCATGGTCGCGCCATGAATGCCGTCGCGCCCGGTTTTGGCGCCGACATAGAGCACAGGATACCCGCTTTCCTTGGCCGCAGCCGTGAAGACCTTGTCGCGTTCGGCAAGACCCACCGCCATGGCGTTGACGAGGATATTATTGTTGTAGCCGGCGTCGAAATTGGTTTCCCCGCCCACCGTCGGCACGCCGACGCAATTGCCGTAGCCGCCAATACCCGCGACCACGCCGGCGACCAGCTGGCGGGTCTTGGGATGATCCGGCGCGCCGAAGCGCAGCGCATTCATCAGCGCCACAGGGCGCGCGCCCATGGTGAAGACATCGCGCAGGATTCCGCCCACGCCGGTCGCCGCGCCCTGATAGGGCTCAATGAAGCTGGGGTGGTTATGGCTCTCCATCTTGAAGATGCAGACCTGCCCGTCACCGATATCGACCACGCCGGCATTCTCGCCCGGCCCGTAGACGACGCGCGGACCCGTGGTGGGAAACTTCGCCAGATGAACGCGGGAGGATTTGTAGGAGCAATGCTCTGACCACATGACCGAGAAAATGCCGAGCTCCACGATATTCGGAGCCCGGCCAAGCACGGTCAGTATGGTCTCGTATTCGTCGGCGGTGACATGCTCCAGCGCAACCTGCTCGTCGATTCCTTCGGCGTAGCGGGGTGTGATCTCGGTCATTGGGCGCCTCCCAGCACGCTTTCGAACACGGCCAGCCCGTCCGTTCCGCCGTGCAGCGCGTCCACGGCGCGTTCCGGGTGAGGCATCATGCCGAGCACATTGCCGCCGGCGTTGGTGATGCCGGCGATGTCGCGCGCTGAGCCGTTCGGGTTCGCCGCATAACGGAAGGCGATCCGGCCTTCAGCCTCCAGCGCGTTGAGCGTCTCGTCGTCGGCGAAATAATTGCCGTCATGGTGAGCGACCGGGATGGTAATCGCGGACGTATCGCCATAGGCCCGGGTGAAACGCGTATTGGCGGTCTCGATCGTCAGCGGGGCCTTCTCACAGACGAATCGCAGCCCGGCATTGCGCATCAGGGCGCCGGGCAGAAGCCCGGTCTCGATCAGCACCTGAAACCCGTTGCAGACGCCAAGAACCGGCACGCCGGCTTCAGCGGCCCGAATCACATCCGGCAGCACGGGCGAGCGCGCGGCGATCGCGCCGCAGCGCAGATAATCGCCATAGGAGAACCCGCCCGGCAGCATGATGAAATCGAGCCCGTCCGGCAGGCTCGTTTCTTCATGCCAGACCATGGCCGGCGCTGCGCCGGTGACGCGTTCGATCGCCACGGCCGCATCGCGGTCGCAGTTCGATCCGGGAAAGACGATGACAGCTGTTTTCATGGCGCCGCGTTTAGCAGCGCTTGGCCGACTTGGCGAGATGGCAGTGACGCCGATGGCGCAATCAGGCGCCGGGCGGCGATTTGTGGACGTGAAGGCTGATCACTTAAGCGCTCAGCTCAATGTCGTAGTTTTCGATCACCGGATTGGCGAGGAGCTTGTCGCACATCGCCTTGACGCGGGTCTGGGCCTCGCCCGGATCGGCGGTGTTCAGATCGAGCTCGATCAGCTTGCCCTGGCGCGCGGCGCTGACCTCTTCAAAGCCGAGATGGTTGAGCGAGGAGGCCACCGCATGGCCCTGCGGGTCCAGGACGCCGGGTTTCAGATAGATATGGATGCGCGCTTTCATTGCACCGTCTCGTCCTTGTCGTTGTCCTGAAGCGGAGCCGATTCGCGGATAATGCCCAGCCGGCGCGCCACTTCCGCATAGGCTTCGGTGACATTGCCCAGATCGCGGCGGAAGCGGTCCTTATCCATCTTCTCGTCCGTCTCCGCATCCCAGAGCCGGCAGCTGTCAGGGCTGATTTCATCGGCCAGAATGAGACGCGGCATGTCGTTCTGATCGTAAATGCGCCCGAACTCCAGCTTGAAATCCACCAGGCGGATCCCGGCGCCGGCGAACAGGCCGGACAGAAAATCATTCACCCGCAAGGCCAGCGCCAGCATATCGTCAATGTCCTGAGGCGTCGCCCAGTTGAACGCGGTGATGTGCTCTTCGGACACCATCGGATCCTCCAGCGCATCGTCCTTGTAATAGAACTCCACGATGGAGCGCGGCAGAGGGTCGCCCTCGTCCAGGCCGAAACGCTTGGCGATCGAACCGGCGGCGACATTGCGCACCACCACTTCCAGCGGGACGATCTCCACCTCGCGCACCAGCTGCTCGCGCATGTTCAGACGACGGATGAAATGGGTGGGAACGCCGGCGGCGTTGAGCTTCTCCATGATGAATTCGGAGATGCGATTATTCAGAACGCCCTTGCCCTCGAGCACGGCCATCTTCTTGTTATTGAAGGCGGTTGCGTCATCCTTGAAATGGGCTACGAGCGTGCCGGGCTCAGGGCCTTCATAGAGGATTTTCGCTTTGCCTTCGTAGAGTTTCTTGCGACGCGACATAATGGCGGCGGCTCCGTCTGCCTGGTCGCGGCGGCGGCCAGGATCGGCGTCAAGGCGCAGCGCTGCGAAACGGGTCTGGACCCTTCAGGGTCAGGGCGCAGCGGCGTTCGAACGCCTGAGAAAAACACAAAACGGCCCGTGGGTGATGCGGGCCGCCTAACGAGGCCGGACAATACGCCAAAAGCGATGTGCGCCGCAACATGATCGCAGCGCCGTGCGCCGGCGACGCGCAACCGCGTTGAAACCGGCTTCTGGTCCGGCTACCAATTCTTCAACGGCTGATTTCTTCTGGAGCTTCTCTGACATGACCACGTTCGACGACCGCGAAAAGGCGCAGGAAAACAAGTTCGCCCACGATCAGGAACTTGAATTCAAGGCCACCGCGCGCCGCAACAAACTTCTCGGCCTGTGGGCCGCCGGGCTGATGGGCCTGGAAGGGGACGAGGCTGAAGCCTACGCCGTTGAAGTGATCAAGTCGGACTTCGAGGAAGTCGGCCATGAAGACGTCTTCCGCAAGATTCGAGGCGATTTCGACGCCAAGGGCGTGGACCAGTCCGATCACCAGATCCGCCGTCACATGGATGAGCTTCTGGACGTGGCGCGTCAGCAGATCCACGACGAGTAGGAAAAGATGAATGGAGATTCGACCGGACCGGGCCCGCCGGACGGACGGATCATTCTTATCATGGACGGCGATTGCGCCCTGTGCAGCTGGGGCGCGCGCACCATCGCCCGGCATGACCGCCGCGATGTGTTTCGCATCGCGACCGTTCAGTCGGCGTTCGGCCAGGCGCGCTTAATTGAGCAGGGCCTCGACCCGGCCGATCCGGACAGCTGGCTTCTGCTGGACGGCGAAACGGCGCTGACCGGTTCCGACGCTGTGATCGCAGCCGGCCGGCTTCTGTCCGGCCCATGGCCCGTCCTCGCCGCACTGGGCGCGATCATCCCGCGCCCGGTTCGCGAGCCGCTCTACCGCTTCATGGCGCGCAACCGCATCGCCTGGTTCGGACGCGGCGATCTGTGCGCCCTGCCCGACGAAAGCCTGCGCGCAAAACTGATCGAGCGCTGACCCGTCCGCCTATTCGCCCGCCGCCTCAAGCGCCGCGCGCGAGGGCGCGGCGGTGATGTTCGCCAGCTCGGCGTCCACCGCCCGCACCATCATCACCGAGGTCTCCACCGCCCCTAGAAAGAAGTCCAACGGGATGGTTTCGAACTCATCGGAGACCTGGTGGTAGTGCTCGTGGTCTTCCACCCCGAGATAGACGAAGGGGATGCCGGCCAGGTGGAAGGGCGCATGGTCGGACAGAAGCGTCCAGTCATTGCGGCGATCCTCTGTGGGCCGGTCGAACCCCATTTTCAGCTCCACCGGCGCGCGGGTCGCCAGTTCGCTGATCAGCGGCTCCAGCACCGGATAGTGATAACCGCCCACCGCCCACAAATCGCCGTCAGGGCTGTAGCCAAGCATGTCCAGATTCAGGTTGAAGGCGATGCGCCCGACCTCCACCGGCGGGCTTTCCACGAAGGCGCGCGCGCCGTTCAGACCACCTTCTTCAGCGTCAAACGCCACGATCATCACATCATGGAGCGGCGGCGCCTGCATCAGCGCTTCGCCCACCGCCAGGATGGCCGCGACGCCGGAGGCGTTGTCGTCGGCGCCATTGAAAATCTCGCCATCGCCCGGGCCGAGATGATCGTAATGGGCGGTGACCACGATCACCGCATCGCTGTCTGAGGACCCCTCAATCATGCCGATCACGTTCAGGCCGTGCATCTGGACCCGCTCGCTGTCCGGATCGCGGAAATCGATCCGGCGGGAGAAATCGAAACCGTGCGAATAGCTGTCGCCGATCATCTCAAGTCCGATCTCGCCATAGCGCGCTTCGAGATAATCGCGCGCGCGGGCATTGCCGGGCGTGCCGACCTGCCGGCCCTGCATGTCGTCAGCGGACAGAATGCGCAGATCGGCCACCGGCTGGGCTTCGCCGGCCGCGTCCCCAGCGCCCGTTTCGGCCGTCGGAGCGCAGCCGAACAGAGCCAGACCGGCCAGCATCGGTATGATCGAACGAACAGGCGACATGGGCGTTTTCCTCAGCGAGGCTGATAAATCGAACGGCGCGCCTCTCGCGCCGCAGCGGCGAAGCGCTATATGTGATGTCATGAGACTAGACCAAGGAGCGCCGTTCGCCATGCCCATGCGCGCAGATGACATCGCAGAGCTGATCAAGGCCGGAATTCCCGACGCCGAGGTTGAGATCATCGATCTGGCCGGCGACGGCGATCATTATCGCGCTGTCGTGGTGTCGGAGAGCTTTCGCGGCATGGCGCGGGTCAAGCAGCACCAGAGCGTCTACGCCGCGCTCGGCGGACGCATGGGCGGAGAGCTGCACGCCCTGGCCCTGGAAACCCGCGCGCCCTAAAGCGCCTGGCCCCATCTTGAAGCGCGCCCGGCGCGCGCCTAGCTCATCACCCAGATCGATACAGGAAGCCCGTCATGACCGAACGCAACGTCTTTGAAGACATCAAATCCACCGTGGACGGCCATGACGTCGTCTTGTTCATGAAGGGCACGCCGGTCTTTCCCCAATGCGGCTTCTCGTCGGTCGTGGCGCGCGTGCTGGATCATCTGGGCGTGGAGTACGCTTCGGTGAACGTGCTGGAGGACATGCAGGTGCGTGAGGGCATCAAGGCCTTCTCCGACTGGCCGACCATCCCCCAGCTCTACGTGAAGGGCGAATTCGTCGGCGGCTGCGACATCGTCAAGGAGATGTTCGAGGCCGGCGAGCTGAAGACGTATCTGGCCGACAAGGGCGTGTTGCCGACCGAGGCCGCCTCCTAGGCCCCAGACTCACCAGACCCAAGAAAAAGCCCGCCGCGAAGCATCGCGGCGGGCTTTTCTGCGTGGGTTTTCCGTCCTCTTACGAGGAGTAGAATTCGATGACGAGGTTGGGTTCCATGCGCACCGGGTACGGCACGTCGGAGATTTCCGGCATGCGGGTATAGGTGGCGCTCATGGCTTTGGGGTCGACATCGATATAGTCGGGGATGTCGCGCTCCGGGCTCTGCAGCGCTTCGAGCACCAGAGCCATGTTGCGGGACTTCTCGCGGATCTCGACCACATCGCCCGGCTTGACCTGATAGGACGGGATGTTGGTCTTCACGCCGTTCACCTTCACGTGGCCGTGATTGACGAACTGGCGCGCGGCGAACACGGTCGGCACGAATTTGGAGCGGTAGACCACCGCATCCAGACGGCTTTCCAAAAGGCCGATCAGAAGCTCGGCGGTGTTGCCGCGGCGGCGGGTCGCCTCGGTGTAGATGCGCTTGAACTGCTTCTCGGTGATGTTGCCGTAATAGCCTTTCAGCTTCTGCTTGGCCCGCAGCTGAAGGCCGAAATCGGACATCTTGCCCTTGCGGCGCTGGCCATGCTCGCCCGGCCCGTAGGCGCGCGCGTTGAACGGCGATTTGGAACGGCCCCAGATGTTCTCGCCCATCCGGCGGTCGATTTTGTATTTCTGCGAATGACGCTTCGACATGTTTTTCCTTCTTCGACGCGGCCCGGCGAAGCCTCCCTTAAAGCCTCGCAATCAATAACGGCGGTACACGCGTCGCCCGTTGGATTGAACGCAACAAAGCCGCCGAGCAGGCCCGGCGGCCAAGGGAAGCGCGGGTTATGGTGGAGGATGATGGGAGAGTCAATTGGAAGGAGGCGGTTAGCTGTCCCTCACCACCCGCGCCTTCCCCCGCCCGACCGCCAGCGCCTTGATGGCGCCGCGCAGGGTTCGCACTTCCTGCTCGGTGAGGCCGGCGCGGGTGAAGATGTTGCGCAGGTTCTGGGTCATGAGCGGGGTTTTCTCCGGCGGGTAGAAGAAGCCGGCGCGGTCCAGCTCGGCTTCGAAATGCTCGAACAGTCCGATGAGCTGTTCGCGCGGGGCCGCGCCTTCAAGCGGCTCGAACGTCTCAGGCGCCGGATCGCCGGCGCGCCATTCATGACCGATCACGCCGACCGCCATGGCCAGATTCAGGCTTGAGAAGTCCGCATCCACCGGCAGGGTGATCACCGAACTGCACAGAACGATGGAGGGGTTGGCGAGGCCGGACTTCTCCGCCCCGAACAGCACGCCGACCCGCTCGCCGGCCTCTATCGCGCCGCGCGCCTCGGCGACGCCTTCGCGCGCGGTCAGCACCGGCTTCATCATGCTGCGCGGCGTGGCGGTGGTCGCGTAGAGGCGCTGACAGTCCGCGACCGCTTCATCCAGCGTATCGAAAAGCTGAGCGTTCTGAAGCACCGGCGAGCCGGCGGCCATGGCCTCGGCCTTCTCGTTGGGCCAGCCATCGCGCGGGGCGACGATGCGCAGTTCAGGAAGAGCGAAATTGCCCATGACCCGGGCGGCAGCGCCGATATTTTCGCCCATCTGGGGCTCGACAAGGATGAAGACCGGCGTATCTGAAGCGTTCATGGCCGAGCCTCTTGCCGTCTGAAGGGCGCCCGATCAAGCCCCGCGACGGTTTGGGCGCTTTTGCTTATCAGACCGAGGTGTTAGAGACCGCGCCAAACCTCCTCCCTTAGGATGCGCGGTTCAGGCCCCGCTCCGGCGCAAAAAATATCGGAAAAGACGACACGTCATGGCGAAGATCAAAGTCGACAACCCCATCGTCGAGCTCGACGGCGATGAGATGACCCGCATCATCTGGCAGATGATCAAGGACAAGCTGATCCTGCCCTATCTCGATATCGATCTGAAATACTACGACCTCTCCATCGAGAAGCGCGACGAGACCGATGACAGGATCACGGTGGAGGCCGCCGAGGCGATCAAGCAGTACGGCGTCGGCGTGAAATGCGCCACGATCACCCCGGACGAAGCGCGCGTGGAAGAGTTCGGCCTGAAGAAGATGTGGCGTTCGCCCAACGGCACGATCCGCAATATTCTGGGCGGGGTGGTCTTTCGCGAGCCCATCGTGATCAAGAACGTGCCGCGCCTGGTGCCCGGCTGGACCAAGCCGATCGTGATCGGCCGGCACGCCTTCGGCGATCAGTACCGCGCCACCGATATGCGCGTGCCTGGCCCCGGCAAGCTGACGATGACCTACACCCCGTCCGACGGCGGCGAGCCGATCACCCATGAAGTGTTCGACTTCCCGGCCTCGGGCGTGGCCATGGGGATGTATAATCTGGACGAGTCCATTCGCGACTTCGCCCGCGCCTCGCTGCGCTATGGCCTGGATCGCGGCTGGCCGGTCTATCTGTCGACCAAGAACACCATTCTGAAAGCCTATGACGGCCAGTTCAAAGACATCTTCCAGGCCGTTTTCGACGCCGAATTCAAAGCCGCCTTTGAAGAAAAAGGCATCTGGTACGAGCACCGCCTGATCGACGACATGGTCGCTTCGGCGTTGAAATGGTCCGGCGGCTTCGTCTGGGCGTGCAAGAATTATGATGGCGACGTGCAATCCGACACGGTGGCGCAGGGCTTCGGCTCGCTCGGGCTGATGACCTCGGTGCTGATGACGCCGGACGGCAAGACGGTCGAGGCTGAAGCCGCCCACGGCACCGTCACCCGCCACTATCGTCAGCACCAGGCCGGCGAGCACACCTCCACCAACTCCATCGCCTCCATCTTCGCCTGGACGCGCGCCCTGTCCTATCGCGGACGCATGGACGGCAATGAAGAGGTGCTGGCCTTCGCCGAACGGCTGGAGAACACCATCATCGCGACGGTTGAGTCCGGCTATATGACCAAGGATCTCGCCCTTCTGGTCGGTGATCAGCAAGGCTGGCTGACCACCGAAGGCTTCCTGGACGCGGTTGCCGACCGCTTCGCTGAAGCGATGAAGGACGCAGCTTAGCGCTCCAGCCCGGCGCGGGCGTACTCTATATCGCGCTCCTGGGCGAGGCGGTCACGCACCGTGTCTGAAGGCACGCCGAAGGCGACCAGGGCGCGCCCGGCGATCTGAAGCCCGGCTTCGACCGCATCCGGGACGACATGGCTGGCGCCGGCGTCGAGCAGCTCGCTGGCGTGCTCGCTGTCATGGGCGCGCGCCAGGATGAGCGCATCGGGGCGCACCTCGCGAATGGCGCGCACGATCTGGCTGGCGCTGGCCGAATTATCCACCGTCACCGCGAAGAGCGCCGCGCCGTGCGCGCCGGCGCGCTCCAGAATTTCGGTGCGGGCCGCATCGCCGACATAAACCGGCCAGCCGGCCTTGCGCGCCAGGCTGCAATTCTTCGCATCGTTTTCCAGGCCGACGATGGAGGCTTCCTCGCTGTCCAGGAGCCGCGCGATGGAGCGCCCCACCCTGCCGAATCCGGCGATCACGACATGGCCGGTTACATCGGAGAAGTCCTCCAGCGCCTCGCTCGGCGCGGCCTTGGCCTCCATGGACGCGGCGATGCGCCGGCCAAGCCGGGCGAAGGCGGGGGTCAGCAGCATGGACAGGCCGACGATCGCGCCGACGATCACATTCACCTGCGCGCTGATGATCGCGCCGGCTCCAGCCGCGGCGGCGGCCAGGATGATGAAAGCGAACTCGCCCGCCGGGGCCAGCAGGAAGGCGGTCTCCACCGCCACCGCGCGCGTGCCGGCGAAGGCGCGCACGGCGATATAGGCGATAAGCCCCTTCACGATCAGCATGGCGGCCAGCCCGCCCAGCACGTAGGGCCAGGCTGACAGCACCTGCACCAAATCCAGCGCCATGCCCACTGTCATGAAAAAGACGCCGAGCAGCAGCCCTTTGAAGGGTTCCAGATCGACCTCGACCTGGTGCTTGAACTCGGTCTCACCCAGCAGGAGCCCGGCCAGAAAGGCGCCGAGCGCCAGCGACAGCCCTGCTCCCGCCGTCATCAGCGCCGCGCCCACCACAGTGACCAGGGTCAGCGCCATGAGAAAGTCGCGCCCGCCAAATCGCGTGGCGAAGCCAAAAATGGGCCGCAACAGAAACCGACCGATCAACAGGATGGCGACGATGGCGATGACGCCCTGAATCGCAGCTTCTGCCAGGAGCGGGCCGAGCGGCGCAGCGCCGTCGCGCGCCATGAAGCCGACCAGGATCAGGATCGGCGCCACCAGAATGTCCTGCATGAGCAGCACGCCGAGCGCGGCCCGGCCGGTCGGGGTGGCGTGGCGGCGTTCCTCGGCCAGGATCTGCATCACGATGGCGGTCGAGGACAACGCCAGCGCCAGGCCCAGCACGACCGCCGCCGGCGCCATGAGCCCGATGGCGAGACAGGCGCCGCCAATGGCCAGCGCGCTCAGACCCGCCTGCAGCCCGCCGGCGCCGAACACGGCCCGGCGCAGCGCCCAGAGCCGCTCAAAGGACAGCTCCAGCCCGAGCAGAAAGAGAAGAAAGAGCACGCCGAGTTCGGCGAAGGGTTCAGCCGCGTGCGGATCGCTGATCGTCACCCAGTTGAGAAGCGGGAAGGCCTCAGCAAAGCGTCCCAGCCCGTAGGGACCCAAAAGAACGCCCGCCACCAGAAAGCCGAGCACCGCGCCCAGCCGTGCGGCCTTGAACAGCGGCGCGACCAGCCCGGCGGCGAGAAGGAAGACAATCGCATCCTTCAGCCAGATTTCCTGTCCTTCATGGCCCATCGCGCCGTCCCCGCCGAATCGCTGTGAGCACTATAGAACGCATCGCGCAGATCGGATCGCGCCATGGCGACGCGGGGGGCAGTGCTACTCAGCCGCCTGAGATGCGCTGCGGATAGCGTCGCGAATCGCGTTGAGGGCCGCGTCGGCCCCGGCGCCGTGCGGGCCTCCGGCCTGCGCGAAATCAGGCCGGCCGCCGCCGCCCTTGCCGCCCAGTTCGGCCGCACCGGCGCGAACCAGCACGACCGCGTCCTGAGCGCCGGCCAGGTCTTTGGTGACGCCGACCGCCAGCGCCGCCTTGCCCTCATTGACACCCACGAAAGCCGCAACGCCGGAGCCCATCTGCTCGCGCGCATCGTCGATCAGCCCGCGCAACTCCTTGCCGCCGACGCCTTCAGCGACCCGGCCGATGAACTTTACTCCGCCAATATCTTCCGGCCCGGCCGGCGCGGCCCCGCCGCCCCCGCCCATGGCGAGTTGTTTCTTCGCCTCGGCGAGCTGGCGCTCCAGCTTCTTGCGTTCATCCTGCAGCGCGGCGATGCGCTGGGTCAGCTCCGCGGTCGGCACTTTCAGCGCGTCCGCCGCAGAGCGGGCGGCATTGGCCTCGGTCTGCAGCCAGAGCCGCGCCGCCTCGCCGGTCAGCGCTTCGACGCGCCGAACCCCCGCCGAGACCGCGCTTTCAGACACGATCTTGAACAGGGCGATATCGCCGGTGCGCTGCACATGCGTGCCGCCGCACAGCTCGACCGAATAGGCGTTCGCACCCTCGCTGAGCGCATCGCCCATCGACAGAACGCGAACCGTATCGCCGTATTTCTCGCCGAACAGGGCCAGCGCGCCGGCCTCAATGGCCGCATCCGGGCTCATCTCATCGGTGCCGACCGAGGCGTTCTGACGGATCACGGCGTTGACCTGGGCCTCAACGGCGGCGGTTTGCTCCGGCGTCATGGACTGACCGTGGGAGAAATCAAAGCGCAGTCGGTCGGGGCCCACATAAGACCCCTTCTGGGTGACGTGCGGGCCGAGCACGTCGCGTAGCGCGGCGTGCAGGAGGTGGGTGGCCGAATGATTGGACATGGTGCGGTCGCGCCGTTCACCATCGACTCTGAGCTGCGCCCGATCGCCCGGCGCGGTCGGGCCGCCCTCAAGCCGGCCGATATGGGCAAACAGCTCACCGCCGCGCTTCTTCACATCATCGACGATGAAGCGGGCGCCGCTGGCGAACACGATCTCCCCGGCATCGCCGATCTGACCGCCGGACTCCGCGTAAAATGGCGTGCGGTCGAAGACGAGCTCGCCGGCTTCGCCCGGCGAGAGCCGCGCAGCCTGTTCGCCGCCAGAGATCACCGCCTTCAGTTCGCCGTCCGCTTCAAGCCCGTCATAGCCGAGGAACTCGGTCTCGCCGACCGCATCGCGGATCGCGAACCAGACGGAATCCGTCGCCGCCTCGCCGGAACCGGACCAGCTTGCGCGCGCCTCGGCGCGCTGGCGCTCCATGGCGGTGTTGAACCCGTCTTCATCCACGCCGAGACCCTGGGCGCGCAGAGCGTCCTGTGTCAGATCGAGCGGGAAGCCGTACGTGTCGTAGAGCTTGAAGGCGGTTTCACCGGCGAGCGCCTCGCCCGGCTTCAGCCTGGCGACCGCATCATCCAGCAGGGACAGCCCGCGGCCCAGCGTGCGCTGGAAACGTTCCTCCTCGCTGCGCAGCGTCTCGGTGATCACAGGCAGGGCGCGGTTCAGCTCCGGAAAGGCCTCGCCCATTTCTTCAGCCAGCGTCGGCGCGAGGCGGTGCATGACCGGTTCGCCTGCGCCCAACAGGTGAGCGTGGCGCATGGCGCGGCGCATAATCCGACGCAGCACATAGCCGCGCCCCTCATTCGATGGCGTAACGCCGTCGGCGATGAGGAAGCTCGTTGCGCGCAAATGGTCCGCGATCACCCGGTGGCTGGCCAGCGCCTCGCCTTCGGCTTTGGCGCCGATCACCGCTTCGCCCGCCTCGATCAGGCGGCGGAACAGGTCGATCTCGTAATTATTATGCACGCCCTGCAGCACCGCTGCGATGCGTTCCAGCCCCATGCCGGTGTCGATGGACGGCCTGGGCAGGTCCACGCGCTTACCCGGCCCGTGCTGCTCAAATTGCATGAAGACGAGATTCCATATCTCGATGAAGCGATCACCATCTTCATCCGGGCTGCCCGGAGGGCCGCCGGGAATGTCCGGCCCGTGATCAAAAAAGATCTCCGAACACGGCCCGCACGGGCCGGTATCGCCCATCGCCCAGAAATTATCCGAGGTGGCGATCGGGATGATCTTTTCATCCGGCAGGCCGGCGATCTTGCGCCACAGCGCGGCGGCGTCCTCGTCTTCGGCATAGACCGTGACCAGCAGCTTCTCGACCGGTAGCGCGAACTCCTTGGTCACCAGTGTCCAGGCGGCCTCGATCGCCTCTTCCTTGAAATAATCCCCGAAGGAGAAATTCCCCAGCATTTCAAAGAAGGTGTGATGGCGGGCGGTGTAGCCGACATTGTCCAGATCATTGTGCTTGCCGCCGGCGCGCACGCATTTCTGGGAGCTGGCCGCGCGCGGATTGGCGCGCGTTTCCACCCCGGTGAAAGCGTTCTTGAACGGCACCATGCCGGCATTGGTGAACAGCAGGGTCGGGTCATCGCGCGGCACGAGCGGGCCGGAGGCGACGATCTCATGACCGCGCGCTTTGAAGAAGTCGAGGAACTGGCTGCGAATGTCGCGCAGAGCCGTCATGATCACAGGGCCGCCTTCGCCGGACTGAAAAGCATCTGCGCAGATATACGAACGGGCGCCCGGCTTCGCCAAGCGCCCGTCGCAATCGAGCTGAGCTTTCTTCACAGTGCGACCCGGGCCGGGAGGGGTTTGGGGGCCGGCCCGCGCGCGCAGCGCGCTCAGCCCGCGGCGGCTGAATCGTCGTCCGCCTCGTCCGGATCTTCGCCGCCGACCAGCAGCTCATCGGCGAGCAGGCCGGCATTGGTGCGGATCTGATTTTCGATACGGTCCGCAATATCAGGGTGCTCCAGAAGGAAGCGCCGGACATTCTCGCGGCCCTGACCGATGCGTTCAGAGTCGTAGGAATACCAGGAACCGGACTTCTCCACGACGCCGGCTTTCACGCCGAGATCAATAAGCTCACCGGTCTTGGAGATGCCCTCGCCATAGAGAATGTCGAACTCCACCTCGCGGAAGGGCGGCGCGACCTTGTTCTTGACCACTTTGACGCGGGTTTGATTGCCGATCACCTCATCGCGATCCTTGATCGCGCCGATGCGGCGAATGTCGAGACGGACCGAGGAGTAGAATTTCAGCGCATTGCCGCCCGTGGTGGTTTCCGGCGAACCGAACATCACCCCGATCTTCATGCGAATCTGGTTGATGAAGATGACCAGGCAGTTGGATTTGGAGATCGAGCCGGTGAGCTTGCGCAGCGCCTGGCTCATCAGACGAGCCTGAAGACCGGGAAGGCTGTCGCCCATCTCGCCTTCCAGTTCGGCGCGCGGGGTGAGCGCGGCGACAGAGTCGATGACCAGAATGTCCACCGCCCCGGAACGGACCAGCGTATCGGCGATCTCAAGCGCCTGCTCGCCCGTGTCCGGCTGGGACACGATCAGTTCGCCGACATCGGCGCCCAGCTTGCGGGCGTAGATCGGGTCAAGCGCGTGCTCGGCGTCAACGAAAGCCGCCACGCCGCCGCGTTTTTGCGCTTCAGCCACGCAGTGAAGCGCCAGCGTGGTCTTGCCGGAGCTTTCCGGACCGTAAATCTCAATGATCCGGCCCTTGGGCAGGCCGCCAATCCCCAGCGCGATGTCCAGACCCAGCGATCCGGTCGGCACCGCCTCGATGTCTTCGACCGGCTTTTGGCCGAGCTTCATCGCGGAGCCTTTGCCGAAGGCGCGTTCGATCTGACCGAGCGCGGCGTCGAGAGCTTTTTGTTTGTCCATATCGGCGTCTTTCACCAGACGGAGTTTATTGGATGGCATGATCGTGCTCCCGTTATTTCACGCTCGCCTGAGTCGAGCAATTGGAAGCAATGTACCGGCTTTGTTCCCAGAACACAAGTAGAACATATTGCGCGGAGACGACGCCCGAACGCTAGGTCTTGCGGCTCAGCTCCGCCTTCACGCGTTCAGCCAGTTTCGGCACCGTGAAGGGTTTGGACAGGAAGGACACTTCCGCCTCGCTCGACAGCGTGTGGGAGAACTCCTCCTCCGCATAACCGGAGATGAAGATGATGCGGGCATCGCCGAGATATTCGCGTCCCTCGCGCAACAGGCCCGGACCGTCCAGCCCCGGCATGACGACGTCGCTGATCAGAAGATCGAAGGAGCCGGGCGCGTCTTCGAGAATCTCAAGCGCCTCTTCGCCATCGCACGCCTCAACCACCTCATAGCCGCGCTTCACCAGCGACTGGGCGGCGAGCATGCGCACGCCGTCCTCATCCTCGACCAGGAGGATGCGGCCATGACCGGCCAGATCGCTGGGCTCCGGTTCGGCCTTTTCCGCCGCCTTGGTCTCGGTGATTTCGGTGCGCTCTTCAGCGCTGGGGATGTGTTCAGGCAGATAGAGGGTGAAGGTCGTGCCCTCGCCCACGATGGAGTCCGCGAACAGGAAACCGCCCGACTGCTTTACGATGCCATAGACGGTGGACAGGCCGAGGCCGGTTCCTTCGCCCGGCGCCTTGGTGGTGAAGAAGGGTTCGAAAATCTTCGCCAGAGTGGCTTTGTCCATGCCGCAGCCCTGATCGCGAACATGGATGGCCGCCCAGCGACCGGCCTTCGGGTCGGGCGCACCGGCCTGACGCACGGCGTCCGCATCGACGCCTTCGGAGACGATCTCCAGCACGCCGCCCTTCGGCTTCATTGCGTCGCGGGCGTTGGTGGCGAGATTCATCAGCGCGTTTTCAAGCTGGGTGATGTCGGCGCGCACCATGGGCACGTCGCGGTCATGGCGGATCTCGAGCTTGACGCTCTCCTCCAGCATGGGGCGCAGCAGCATGGAGATGTCCGACAGGAAGTCCGGCAGCTCCAGCGGCTGCACCTTGAAGGTCTGCTTGCGCGAGAAGGCGAGCAGCTTCTTCACCAGAGCCGCCGCGCGGTGAACCGTGGAATTGATCTGCTGCAGCGACTGGTAGGAGGGATCGCCGACCGGGTGACGGGTCAACAGATCATCGGTGCCCAGCCGGATCACGGTGAGCATGTTGTTGAAATCGTGCGCGACGCCGCCGGCGAGCTGACCGACGGCCTGCATTTTGGCGCCCTGGGCGAACTGCCGCTCCAGATCTTTCTGCGCGGTGATGTCGACGATATAGGCGGTGCGCCGGCCTTCGCGGGCGGCGGCCAGGAAGAGGTGCACTTCGCGGGTCTTCTCGCCCTCGCGCAACCTGGCCTCCACAGGTTCGCCGCGACCGGCGAGCGCGCGATCAAACACCGCCTCGGCGTCTTCGCCGTCCGCGAATTCGAACAGCTCGCTGAAGCGCGCGCCGGGAACCGCGCCCCCGGCGCTGATCTGCAGCAGAGCCGGATTGGCGTCCTCCACCATGGCGGTCTCAGGATCCGGCCCGTCCAGCTGAGCCACGCCGAAGGGCGCTGCGGCGAACATCTCATCAAGCGTATCGCCCGCCTCGCCGCCGCGCTCGGCCAGCGTCTGCGCCAGGCCCGGAGGTGCGCCGGTCGCCGACAGCGCGTAAATCACGCCGCGCGCGCGCGGCGGACGCTGATCGTCCCATTGCACCGAAACCACAACCGGATTTTCCGCCCCGTCCGCCCCGACCAGGCGCGCATCGATACGCACCGGCGCATCAGACCCGCGCGATTTGGCGAAAGCGCGCGCGGTGTCGCCGGCGAACAGATCGCGGATTTTCAGCGCCGCGCCTTCATCCTTGCCGAGCCAGGCGCGCAAGGTGTCATTGGAAGCCAGCACCCGACCCTCGCCATCGGCCAGGAACAGCCCGACCGGCGCGTGCGCCGCCCAGTCCGGCGCAACCGCAGCATCGGTCTCGCTGGCGCGTTCTTCGGTAAAGCGCCAGACCACGCCGCCATCACCGGTGCGGCGCGCTTCGGCCGCGAACACAGCCATCTGTCCGTCTTCCATGCGCAGCGGCGGCAGCACTTCGCGCGCGCTCTCACGGCCTTCAGAGGCCGCCCGGCTCAGCCGGTAGACCGCTGCGGCCCCGCCGGCCGGCCAAACCCGGTCCGGCGTCGGCGCGCCAAGCCCGGCGCCCAGCCCGGCAGCTTCGCGAGCGAGCGAGCAATAGGCGGCATTGGCGTAAAGCACCCGCCCATGGCGATCGGTCAGAAGCACCGGGTCCGGCAGGGCCTCAAGCGCCGCTGCGGTCGGACCGAGCGCCTTGGACGAGGACTTGCCGGACAGGGCGCGCCCCGCCGCCTCGCCGGCTGCAAGCGCGTAGAGCAGAAGAAAAGCCACGAAGGCGAGCCCGCACAGAAGGATGAAGCCGTTCCAGCCCGCCGAAGCGGACGCGGCGATCGCCACCCCGGCGCCGGCCAGAGCGATCGCGCTGGCGGCCCAGAACAAGGCCCGGCTCGCCGGCGCGGACCAGACGGGCCGGCCGGACGCGTCTTGAGATGCGCCGCCTTCAGGCGTCTCAGCAGAGGCTGGCGAAGCGCCTTTAGCCGCTGACGCAGCGTGCTCGGTCTTGCCCGCCTCATCCTGGGCGGACGCTTTGGTCTTTCCTGCGTCGGCTGGGGCGTCGGTCATGGGCGCGGCTCCTGCGGCGTGAAAGGGCCGAAACGGAACCCCGCCCGGCGAATCGACTCACATGCTCAGGATATAAGGTTAACGCGCTCTGCTCACGCGCGTCTCGTCTGATCACGGATCGTGTTACCGGCGCCGGCGATCGGCCAGGCTCATGACATAGCCGATCACCTTGGCGACGGCCTGATATTGCTCCACAGGGATGGGCGCCTCCAGATCGGCTGTGGCGTGCAGCGCGCGCGCCAGCGGCGGGTCTTCCACGATGGGCACATCGTTCTCTTCAGCCATCTCGCGAATGCGCAGCGCCACCGCGTCCACGCCCTTGGCCACGCAGATCGGCGCGGGCGTGACGCCCTGCTCATATTTCAGCGCGACGGCGTAATGGGTCGGGTTGGTGATGATCACCGAGGCGTCCGGCACTTCGGCCATCATGCGCCGCTGGGCGCGCTCCTGGCGGATCTGGCGCAGCTTGGCGCGCACTTGCGGGTCGCCCTCTGTCTCCTTGAACTCGTCGCGGATTTCCTTGCGAGACATCTTGTTGCGCTCGATGAATTCACGCTTCTGGAACAAGAAATCAGCGGCTGCGATCACCGCGTAAACGATCAGCGCCGCGATCAGGAGCTGGATCGCAGCCTCGCGCACGAAGATCAACAGCGCGGACGGGTCGACAAAGGGCAGCATGGCGAGCTCAGCCCGGCGCGGCCAGAGCACCAGGGCGATCGCACCGCCCACCAGCGCCATCTTGCCGACCCCCTTGGCGAAATTCATCCAGCCCTGCGGGCCGAACATGCGTTTGACGCCCTCAACCGGGTTCAGCTTGGACAGCTTCGGCTCCAGCTTTGAGGGCGTGAACATCAAGCCGTGCTGAACCAGATGCCCCAGCACCCCGGCGGCGATGAAGGCCGCGAAGGCCAGCCCCAGAATGGCGCCGACCTGCATGAAGGTGGAGGTCGCCAGCTCCATTGAGGAGGCCAGGTCCAGGCTCATCTCATGGGGACGGGCGAAATAGACCGAGAGCGTATCGGAAAGCGCGCCGGCCGCCCCCGGCCCCATGGCGACGAGAATGCCCAGACCCGCAGCCAGAACGAACCAGCCGGGAATCTCCTGGGATTTGGGCACATCGCCCTTCTCCTTGGCCTGATTGAGCCGCCGCTCGGTCGGCTCCTCGGTCTTTTCTGACTTGTCTTCGCCTTCAGCCATGACGCCTCACCCCATACCGAGGGCGAACTGCTCGACCCGATTGAGCCAGACCAGCGCCATGCCGCCAATGGAAACGGCCAGGATCGCGAAACCGACCATGATGTTGAGCGGCATGGCGATAAAGAAAATCTGCGCCTGGGGCATCAGCCGGGACAGCACGCCAAGCCCCAGATAGAAGACCAGGCCGAACACGATGAGCGGGCCGGCCAGCTGCACGCCGATCAGAAAGGAATCAGCGAACAGTCCAAGCGCCCACATCGCCGCATCGCGCCACATCGGCGCCTCGCCCGCCGGCATCAGCGCGTAGGAGCCCGCCGCCGCCTCCAGAAGGAGGTGATGCATGTTCGTTGCGAACAACAGCAGGAGGAAGGTCAGGTTCAGGAAGGTCGCCGGCAGCGCGCCGGTCTGACCCTGCGCCGGGTCGAAGCTCTGCGCCATGGCCAGCCCGGTCTGATAGCCGATGATCTGGCCGGCGACCGAACTCGCCGCGAGCAGAAAGCGCGCCACCGCCCCGATCATCAATCCGATCACCGTTTCTCCGGCGATCATGGCCGCCACCGCCGCCGGGGCTTCAGGCATGGGCGGCAGGAGCGGCGAGACGGTCGGTGCGATCACTGCGGTGAAGGCCAGCGCGAAGGCCAGCCGGATGCGCGGAGGAATGCTCGGCTCGCCGAAGCCGGGCAGGAGCATGAGGATGGCGCCCATGCGCGCGAAAACCAGGGCCGCTGCGAAAACGAAGGGCTCGAGCTGGAGCGCCGCCAGCATGGCCTCAGCCCGAGACGATGCGGTCGGTGATCATGGCCATGAAGCCGGACATCAGCGCGCCCATCAGCGGCATGAAGATCAGCAGCGCAATGAAGATCGCGATGATCTTCGGCACGAAGACCAGCGTCATTTCCTGAACCTGGGTGAGCGCCTGCAGAAGCGCGACCGCCACGCCCACGGCCAGCCCGATCAGCATGACCGGAGCGGCCACGGCGAGCATGGTCCAGATCGCTTCGCGCGCAATATCGAGAACTTCGGTTCCGGTCATGGTGCGACCCTTAAGGCGATTCCGCCAAAGCTCGGCTAGGCCTTAAGAAGAGTTAACGCGGCCGGTTAACGAAGGTTGAAGAGGAATGAATAGGGCAACGCGGGGAAAGCCATTGGAGCAAATAGCCAAGCTGGATACACTTATTTGGAGTGCTAAATGCTCCAGAATCATGAATTATTGAATTCGTATCAATCAAAGGAGGTAGGTATGCGTACGCTTTTCGTTTCTGAAATTGACCAAGTCAGCGGCGGCTTTGTGTTCGACAAGAATCCAGAGAAGCCGTCCCCCAAACCCGGCCCAGGACCGGAACGCGAACCTGGACCGTTCGAGGAAATCGGCGAGATGCTCGATAGCCCGTTTGAAACCCTTGGCCGCTTCATTGATGCGATGGGCGCTCCTGTGGACGATGATGAGCGAACCGATCATCATCACCCTGATCAGCGAGCGCTGCGCTCGGCTTGATGGCTTAGCGCACTGGGTGGGGAGGCCGGGTTGTATAGCCCGGCCTCCATCGCCGGAGAAACCAGATTAGCGACCTGATTAGATATTTCGGCTTCTGTGTCGCCGGCGCCGTGCTGCGCGTCATTACAGCGGCCTCGCTCATCGCGGCGCGCAGAGTGTTTGACATTCAGTCGCTATCCGCGATCTCCGGCTTCTTTCTGGAAGCGATCACGACACTGGTATTCGCTCCGATCCTGGAGAACGCGCTCCTGCTCGCGATTGTCTATCTGCTTCGGCGTCCGGGCCTCATTTATATGAGCGCGCCCCTGGCGTTTATCGTCGGGTACTTTCTTCACGGTTCCGGGTTGACGGGAATGGATGCCGGCCTCAACTTCGCAGCTTACGCGCTCGTCATCACATTCTTTCAGACCCGGGTTGGTTGGCGGCGAGCCTATTTCTACTCTGTCGCCATGCATGTCGGCGCCAACATCGTCAGCCTGCTCGTTTAATCGGCTCCCGCACCCGGTCCCTCCAGCGAGGCTTGCACGTCCACAGGGCTCAGCCGGCCATTCGCCAACTCCAGAACTCGGTCAGCCGAGGCGATCGCCTGCGGCCGGTGGGCGATGATGATCTGTGTGATCGGCAGCGCGCTGAGCGCTTTGACGATCATGCGTTCGCCTTCAAGATCGAGATTGGCCGTGCCCTCGTCCAGCATCAGGATGGCCGGGTCGCTGTAGAGCGCGCGCGCCAGTAGAATGCGCTGGGATTGCCCGCCGGACAGCGCCGAGCCCATATCGCCGACCAGGCTCTGATAACCCATCGGCATGGCCGCGATCTCGTCGTGAATGAAGGCGGAGCGGGCGCAGGCCTCGACGCGCTCCATATCCACCTCACTGTCAAAGAAAGCGATATTCTCCGCCAGCGAACCGGACAGGAGCCGGTCGTCCTGCATGACGACGCCAATCTGGGAACGGATGGCGCGCCTTCCCCAATGGTCGAGTGCGCGGCCATCGAACAGAAGCCGGCCCTCATCCGGCTTATAAAGTCCCAGCATCAGCTTCATCAGCGTGGACTTGCCGCCCCCGGAGCGCCCGACGATGGCGATGCGTTCTCCCGGTTCGATGGACAGTGACAACCCGTCAATCACCCAGGGTTCGTTATCGCCGTAGCGATAGCGCAAATCCTCCACCGCAATCGCGCCGGACAGGCGCTTGGGCAGACGGGCGATCTTCTTTTCATCTTCCTCCGGTTCAGACCGCGCGATATCGGCCAGGCGTTCCAGATGCAGGCCGACAAGCCGCCACTGGAAGAACACGTTCACCAGCCCCGTCGCCGCGCCTGAGAAAGACCCGCGATAGGATTGGAAGGCGAAGAGCATCCCCAGAGTCATATCGCCTGCGATCACGGCGCGCGCGCCCAGGTAAAGCACCGCCAGCGTCTGGGCGGTCGAAAGAACGCCATACCCGGCCGTTGACCAGATTCCGAACCGGGCGAGGCGAATGCCGATATTCATGTTTTCCGCAAACAGGTTCTGCCAGCGCGAGTGACGCTGTTCCTCGCGGCCGAACAGCTTGACCGGACGCACCGAGCGGATCGTCTCCAGAAAATGGGTCTGCACATCGGCTGAGGTCTGAATCTGCTCCTCATTGAGTCTTCGCACATAGGGAAAGCTGGCGAAGCGTACGGCGAAATGCACCGCAATCAGGCCCAGCACCACAAGGGTGAGCGTCGGCGCATAGAAGAACATGAAGATGAGCGTGCCGATGGCCATGATCCCGTCGAGCACCGCCCCGATCACCCCGGAGGTGATCAGCGCCTGGACCGGCGCCAGCGACCCGAACCGGGTGACGACATCGCCGACATGGCGTTTCTCAAAGAAATCCACCGGCAGGCGCAAAAGATGGCGCAGCAGGTTCGCCTGCATCTGGAACGTCATCAGATTTCCCAGATACATGGCCACGAAGCCTCGCAAAACCCCGACCGCGGTCTGGATCAGGGCCAGGATCGCAAAGCCCATCACGACCGTATTCAGAAGGCTCAAATCCTGCTTGGTGATCGCCTCATCGACCACGATCTGATTCACCAGCGGCGCGACCAGGGCGAAGGCCTGAAGCACGAGCGAAAGCAGGAAGAGCTGCCACAGGCTGCCGGACAGACCGCGAATGCGGCTCCACAGATCGGAGAGTTTGAGCTGTTCAACATGCGATTTCGGCTCGAACAAGGGCGTCGGCGTCAACTCCACCACCACGCCGGTGAAGTGATCTGAGGCCGCATCGAGCGGCATGCGCCGCTTTCCCCGCGCCGGGTCATGAATAACCAGCGCGCCGCGCTCGACCTTGGCGAGCACAACGAAATGATTGAGGTCCCAGTGCAGGATCGCCGGAGCTCTGACCTGATCAAGCTCTTCCAGCTCGCACCGCACGGCGCGTGCCGAAAGCCCCATCGCGTCAGAGACCTGCATCAGATCGCGCAGCGTCATTCCCTTCAGGGACAATGAAAATTCGCCGCGCAATTCCGCCAGCGTGGTGCGCCGTCCATGCTTGCTGGCGATCATCGCCAGACAGGCCAATCCGCATTCGGAGGCTTCAGACTGAAGCAGGGCCGGCATCCGGCCGCGATGGAAAAGATCGTCAATCACGCGCCCGCCTGCCCCGCATTCTACGTCTATTGCGTGTTATAGGCACTCTTTTCAGGAGGGTGTACCGCAAACTATAGTAAGATATGTCAAACCCCTAGCTCCGCTTTTGGGCATCCGGGGGTCGAGCCCGTGACCGGATTGGATCTGAAATGTCATTATTCAGGCCCGAAGCCATTGAAGCCAAATCAAAATCGGGCATGGGCGAGGTGATTATCGTACAGCCTCGCATATTCTGGCTGATGACCGCGCTCTTTCTCCTGCTGACCGCCATCGCCGTGGCCGTAGCGGTGATCGGACAATTCTCCCGTAAGGAGACCGTTCTCGGGTATCTCGCCCCTCGCGAGGGTGTCGCGGCGATCCATGCCCAGCGCGGGGGCATTGTGACCGAGATACTGATCGAGGAAGGCGATGAAGTGGCGCGCGGTCAGGTGCTGATCCGGCTGACCACAGACCCCGCAGCCAATGATGGCGAAGCGTCCCTGCAAAGCCAGATCGAACAGCTTGACCGGCGCCGTGAAGAAGCCCGGCTGCAGCTTGAGGCGACCGATCAGCGCTTCAGCGCCGAGACTGAGCGCCTGGAAGACCGGGTGCGCGGACTTCAGGACGAGATTGAAGGGCTCTCCCGGCGCCTCGCGCTCGCGCGCGAAAGCGAGGCCATCGCCGCCGGTCAGATGGAGCGCTGGACCGATCTCGGCGCGCGCGGCCTGGCGCCGGCTGTGGAGGTGGAGGCGCGCCGGCAGGCCTATATTTCCGCGCAGATCTCACGCAGCGACATCGAACGGACCATCACCGAACGCCGGGGCGATGTGCGTGATGCGCGCCATGCGCTGGCGCTCATGCCGGTGGAGCGCGATCTGGCGCTTTCGCGGGCGCGCGCCGAGATCAATGCGCTGGAGCAATCAAGGCGCGAGCTGACCCGCGCGGCCGGCTATGCGCTCACCGCTCCGGTCGCCGGGCGCGTCAGTGCGCTTCAGGCGGTTGAAGGCGCCACGGTGCGCCCGGAACGCCCCCTCGCGGCGATCCTTCCGGAAGGCGCTCAGCTGCGCGCGCACCTGCTGGCCCCGACGCGCGCTTCAGGGTTTGTGGAGCCCGGTCAGAGCGTCCGCCTGCGCGTGGACGCCTTCCCCTATCAGCGTTTCGGCTCGGTGGAGGGTCGCATCACCGACATGTCCGCCAGCGTGCTGTCGCCGCTGGAGCTCGCCGCGCCGGTACCGGTCCAGGAGCCGGTCTACCGACTGACTGTGGATCTGTCCGCCCAGTCGGTGGCCGCCTATGGCGCGGAGCAGCCGCTGCAGGCCGGCATGACGCTTCAGGCCGATATCCTGGTCGACCGCCGCCCGCTCTGGCGCTGGTTCATCGACCCGGTCCTGGCGCTTCGCGGCGGGTGAGCGGAGGGATGGCGAGTCTTGACCTTGAAGCGCTCGACCGAGCTTTGTCTTCTGAGGAAGCAAAACGAGACCTCGATGGCGCCCTGAGCGCGCTTGATCAGCCTGAGGACGCATACGACTGGCGGCGCATTGCAGGGCTCGATTGGCGCCGCCTCATGCTTTCGCCCAACTACGAAATGATGCTTCACGCCAAAACGCTGGCGCGGCTGAATGGACCGGCCAGCGTGTACGAGCACCCGCCCGCCGCGAAAACATTCAAGACCGCGCAGCGCAAGGAGCCCGATTTGGCCGCGCTGCTGCTTCACCTCAGACGCGCCGTCACGCCGCTACGCGACGGTTGGCGGCAGGGCCCGGTCGTCGCCGGAGGCGGGTTTACCGACCAGGCTTCCGTGTTCCCAGCCCCCGCGCACATTCAATCTGGAATCGCCAGCGCACAGAAACTCCGTGGAGCAGCGCCGCTTCATCACCCATTTTGGAATACGCTCTTGCTGCGTTTGCTGCTCTTGCGCCTTCACCCCTTCCAGAAAGGCAATGGCCGCACCATGCGTGCGCTGCTGAGCTACGAGCTCACCCGGCATGAACTTTGCCCGCCTCACTACCTGCCTCTGGCGCGCGTGTTTGATGCGAACCGGCCAGCCTTGATCCAGTCGCGCCTAGACATCACTCAAGCTGCAACCCCGGCGCAGCTTATTCAGGCGGTCGCTCTGGCGCTACGCCTTGATGCGACGATGATCCCACAAACCCTCCGGATGCATCCTTAATTTACGCGAAATTCTTACAATTTTTATGGTTGAAATGGTTAACGCGCTTTGGAAGGCTGGTGCTCCGCTTAGCAAATGGAGGAAATGATGCGGGAACTTGAAATGCACGAAATCGGACTTGTCAGCGGCGGCGCCGGCAACGATGCAGAGAGCCATAGTTCACCCTGGTGGGGATCACTCGACTACAATGGCGATGGGGATCTCTGGGATGAGTCGTCCACTTGGTTTCTTGGCGCGGGTGCGGCCATGGGGCTTGCGGCCGGAGGGATGGCCGTTACAGGCATAGGCGCACCGGCGGCTGGCGCAACTGGGATCGCTGCGGGTATTTCCGGAAGCATCGGCGGCTTGCTGGCCGTTGGAGACTACTATTTCGGATAGTCAGCCGTTTAGGGTGCAGGTGGCGGATACTCCGCCCCTGTTCCAGAAATGTTGGAGGATTCCATGACGGCTCAAACCATCGAGACGCGCACGCCGCCGCGTTTGTTCCACGGCGTGTTATTCGCCGGGCTCACCTTCGCGCTCGCAGTGTTTTTCACTCCGCTGCTTAACGCCTTGGGGACCGGAGCGATCCTTCCCATCGCCGGCTCACTGCTCGCTGCAAGCGGGCTGGCGGGGGTTGTTCGCCTCACATCAGCGCAATACCGCGCACTGGAGAAGCCGCAACGCACCATCGACATCCTGGTTTTCACCTGGTCGCTCAGCCTTCAGGCGGCAGCCTTGTCGACAATGATCGACTAAGCGGCCGTCTGACCCCTGCGGCGCGGCATTTCGGTCGCTACAGCGCTGCAACAAGCCTGTGTCCCCGGCGCGATGCGCCGGGGACTTTTTTAGGGGAACTGATAGCGATCGCCGCAACGGTCCACACCCTGTTCAACGCCAGCGCCTTCATCATCTATGCGATGATGACCTAGATCGGCATGCGCAGGATGTCCTGATAGGCGCGGATGACCTGATCGCGCACGGCTACGACGGTTTCCAGCTGCACCTCGGCGGCGGCCACGGCGGTGACGACATCGATCATCTCCGCCTGACCGAGCGCGCCCTGGGCGGTCAGCGATTCAGCGGTTCTCAGCGACGCCTCGGTCTGGGTCAGGCTGTCCTGGACCATGCCGGCGAAGTCCACCCCGCCGAGATCGGCCGGCGCTGCAGCGTCCGGAGCGGCGCCGCCCTGTGCGGCCTGAGCGGCCTGTGCGTAGGCGCGAAGTGCTGCGATATCCATCTAATGAGATCCTATCGACGCAAGAGGTCCAGGGTGCGCTCCATCATGCGGCGCGCGCTCTCGACCATGTTCAGATTGGCCTCGTAGGAGCGCTGGGCCTCGCGCATATCCATCATCTCCACCAGGCTGGAGACATTGGGATAGCGCACATAGCCCTCCCCGTTCGCGGCCGGATGGCCGGGCTCGAACACGAGGCGGAAATCGCTGTCGTCGGGCTTGGCCCCGGTCATGCGCACGATCCGGGCGCCGGTGGCGCGGTCCAGCTCCGCTTCAAACATCGGGATCTGACGCTGATAGGGCTGCGCGCCCGGCGTCTGGCCGGTGGAGCTGGCATTGGCCAGATTCTCCGCAATGATGCGCATGCGCGAGGACTGCGCGCGCAAGCCTGCGGCGGCGATCTGAAGGGTGTCGGCGGCGTTATCAGGCATTTAAGCCTCCTATTTCGTCACTCTGGCGCATCACTGGCCGGGCGGTCGCACGGCCATGCGCACCAGCATCAGGCTCTTCTGGTAGAGGCTGAGCGCAGTTTCAAAGCGCATCCGGTTCTCGCTGGCCTTGACCATCTGCTCTTCCAGCACGACCGAATTGCCGTTGATGGTGGTTTCGCTGTCCGGTGCGGAGCGTGCGGTGAAGCTGCGCGCGGGCGTCGACGCGCCGCTGCGATGACCGGAGTCAGTCACCGCCAGTCCGACGCGGGAGGGCCCGGCCTGGCTGGCGCTGACCGCGCGGTCGAACTCCGACATCGGGATGTCGGACGGGGTGAAGCCCGGCGTATTGGCGTTCGCGACGTTTTCCGCGATCACTTTCTGCCGGTCGGAGTGGTAGGCCAGCGCCTGGCGCAGAAGGCCCAGCACGGATGTATCATTCGGCGACATGGGTTCTCCAATCGCGCACTGTGTCCACATCAAAACAGCTGATTCGGGGTTAAGGCGCTCTTAACCCTCGCCGCGACTCCCGCTAACGCTCGACACTGAAGACGCCTGCGCGAACGCAACGATTCGCAAGCATGGCGGAGTGATCAGACCGATAAGGGACCGGGCCGTGGATGGACTGGACGTCGCGCGCTATTTCGCCGCCCTGCTTCTTGTGCTGGGGCTGCTGGCGGCGTTCGCCTTCATCCTGCGACGGTTTTACGGTCAGGGCCTCCTGCCCGCCGGCCTGATCGGCCCGGACCGGCGGCGCATGCGCGTCAGCGAAACCCTGGTGATCGATCCGCGCCGGCGCGTGGTGATCGTGAATATCGACGGAACCGAACACGTACTCCTGCTTGGCGCCGGCCAGGAGCTTGTGCTGGAGACCCGGCCGGAGCCGGTGGAAGAAGAGCCGGTCTTCACCTCCATCCCGCCCGACGCGCCTGAGAGCGCCGAAACGCCGGAACCCGGGACCACCGCGCCCAGGACGGCTGCGCAATGACCGCCCGCCGCCTTCGCCCAGTCCTGACGGCGGTGATGCTGACGCTCATCGCCCTGCTGGCGCTAGCTTCGCCGGCGAGCGCGCAGGAGGTCTCTGTCAATCTGGGCGAAGAAGGCGCGCTGACCGAGCGCGTGCTGCAGTTTTTAGCGCTGATCACGGTGCTGAGCCTGGCGCCGTCCATCGTGATCATGACCACCAGCTTCGTGCGCATCGTGGTGGTTCTGTCGCTTTTGCGCACCGCGATCGGCCTGCAGCAGAGCCCGCCCAACGCGGTGCTGATCTCGCTGGCGCTGTTTCTGACCGCCTTCATCATGGCGCCGGTTTTCAGCCAGTCCTATCAGCAGGGCATCGAGCCGCTCATGAACGGAGAGATCACCACCACAGAGGCGTTCGAGGCCTCCACCGGACCGGTAAAGACCTTCATGCTCACCCATACGCGCGAGGAGGATCTGACGCTCTTTCTCGGCGTGGCCGGTCTTGAGCCGGAAACTCCCGAAGCCACCCCGGTCTGGGTGGTGGCGCCCGCCTTCATGATCTCAGAGCTGAGGCGCGCGTTTGAGATCGGCTTCCTGCTCTTCATTCCGTTTCTGATCATCGACCTTGTCGTGGCCAGCATCTTGATGTCGATGGGGATGATGATGCTGCCGCCCATCGTCATCTCGCTGCCGTTCAAGCTGGTCTTCTTCGTGCTCGTGGACGGCTGGCGCCTGGTCGCGGGAAGCCTGATCGAAAGCTTCCAGACATTGCCGCCGGGGTGAGCGAGGCGGCGTAAAGCGTTGCCCTGTAAGAGCGAAGACAATAGCGTCTCATCACCTGAACGGCGCCACCTGAGACTGAGCCCATGACCGACGGCTTGGAGCCCGTGGGGCGCGAGCATAAACGTCACGGAACAGGTCCCGGCTCGGCGGCTTCGCCTTGGCCTTCGATGACAAGCCGAAACGTGTCATCCCGGGCGAGCGAGGGCGAGACCCGGGACCCATTCCGGTTGGTCGAACCGTGGGGCGCGGGCGGAGACGTCACGGACCGGGTCCCGGCTCGGCGCGCTTCGCCGGGATGACAGAAAAGCGCTTGCCCGCCCCCGCCCTCGCGCGCGTTAGACTGGACGGCCCCGCCTTCCGGCGCGTGAGAGGCGGGTGATAACAGGCGTAATAATAAGAATCCGACCGGTCAGAGTCTCATCGATTCTTATCATCGGGGCGTAAGCCGCAGATTATCCCCGGTGCGTGTCTCGCCATTTCTCCATGGACTGGGAGATGGAGAAGGTCTCGCGGTATTTCGGGCTGCCGGCCGGGCGCGGGGCGTTGTCGCGGGTCAGCTCCATGATTTCGGCGAGCTTGTTGTGCGCGGCTCCGGCCTGTCCGGCGCCGATATAAGCGTGCAGCTCCACCAGTGCGCTGGACAGCGGATCGTGGGCGCGGATGACGAAATACGGCTCGTCATCGGCCAGGTCGGGATAGCAGTCATACTGGGACGGGGCGGATTTGGAGCCGAGGAACGGGGCGTCTGACATGGCGGGACGGGCTTTCCTTCTAAGGAGCAAGCTGCGGCGGCGAGCGATTCGCCTACCGTATTCGCCTTAAACCTATCAGAGCCGGCGGGAGGCTGGCCAAGCCTGATTTGCGACCCATCGCCGCCGTCCAGCGCCCGAAAGCGGGCCTTCTCTCGCCGCAATCGGGGGGGCATGCTGGGCTTAACGCTATCCATTCGCGCCCATTCTGGCTGGGGAGTATGCCCATGCGCCGCCGACTTGCCGTGTTCACCACCGCCGCCCTCGCCGCTTTCACCCTGAGCGCCTGCGTGGAGTCCAATACCCCGCCGCCCGCCAGCCCGGGCATGTCCGAAGACGCCATTATGGTGTCCGGGCAGATGAGGTCAGCCGCGGCTGAACCGGTACAGGCCGATCGGATGGAGCGCGACCAGGCCGGCGAGGCCGAACCGGTGCAGGGCGCGCTTCTGGCTTACAGTCATTCGCTGAGCCTGCGCCTGCCCGGTCAGGCGCTCGGCGCGCTCTATCAAAGCCATGTCGAAGCGTGTGAGGCGGCGGGTCTGGATGTGTGCCAGATCGTCAACGCCAATCTCAGCAATGCGGCCAGCGACCGGGCGAGCGCCAATCTGGCGCTGCGCGCCGCGCCGGGCTGGATCGCCATCTTCAAGACCGGTCTGAGCGGCGAGCTGGAGGCCGCCGACGGTTCGGTCATACACGATCAGACCCGCGTGGAGGACCTCACCACCCAGATCGTTGACGGCGAGGCGCGCTTGCGCGCGCGGATCGCGCTGCGCGACCGGCTGCAGACCCTTCTGGAAACGCGCGAAGCGGACCTCGACGATCTGGTCGCGGTCGAACGCGAGCTGGCGCGGGTCCAGGGCGAGATTGAATCGCGCGAAAGCGTCATCGCCGCGCTGCGTCAGCGGGTGCAGATGAGCCAGCTCTGGATCGACTATCAGCCCGCCATCACGCCGGCGACCCGTTCAAACTTCGCACCGATTTCCGATGCGATTTCGAATATGGGCCGCGTCTTCGCTGAAGCCTTCGGCGCGCTGATCCTATTCCTCGCCGCCATCCTGCCCTGGACAGTGATCGGCCTGCCCCTGCTGTGGCTTCTGGGCCGCTGGATCGGCCGGGTGATCGCCAGGCGGCGCGAAGCGAAGGCCCGGTAAGCCGACCCCACGATCCGCCCAGCCCTGGACCGGAGTTGCTCAGGCGTCGGTTTTGCAGACGCCCTCGATTACAGATCGGCCAGCATGTGTTCGGCGGAGGAGACGTCGAAGTCGCCAGGCGCTTCGACGTAGAGCTTGTCGACAACCTTGTCCTTCACGACCATGGCGTAGCGCTGGGAGCGCTTACCCATGCCGAAACCGCTGGCGTCGAGGCCGAGCCCGATGGCGTCGGCGAACTGGCCATTGCCGTCGGCCAGCATCATCACCTGATCGCCCGCGCCCTGATCCTTGCCCCAGGCGTCCATAACGAAGACGTCATTGACCGAGGTGCACACGATCGCATCAACGCCTTTGGCCTTCAGCTCGCCCGTCTTCTCGATAAAGCCGGGAAGGTGCTTGGCCGAACAGGTCGGCGTATAGGCGCCCGGCACGGCGAACAGAGCGACCGTCTTGCCGGCGAAGACATCATCAGTGGAGACCGGACCCGGCCCGTCGGTTCCGAATGTCATGAAGGTCGCGTCAGGAAGGGTGTCGCCGACTTTGATGGTCATGAAAACGCTCCAGCATGTTTCAAGGGAGGAAATACCGCCCTCTGTTTAGGCGCGCACCGAAAGCGGAGCAAGCACAAGCGGGGCTGTGACCGCACGCCCACTGGACAACCGCCCTGCGCACGCGGGATGCTGGGTTCATGAGCGAAAACCCGCCCAGCTCAGACAGCGCCTATCTGACCGGCAAGCTTCTGGTGGCCAGCCCGCTTGTCGGCGATCCGCGGTTTGACCGCTCGGTGGTCTATATGTGCGCGCATGGGCCGGACCACGCCATGGGCATCATCTTAAACAAGCCGATGGGTTCGCTGCGCCTGCCCACCCTGTTTGAACAGCTTGAAGTCAAAAGCGAGATCGAAGCGCCCGACGCCGCCGTGCTTGACGGCGGACCGGTGGACCGCGATCGCGGCTTTGTTCTGCACACCAGCGATATCAAGCTCGGCCCGGCCACGATCCAGGTTGGCCCGGATGTCGGGCTGACCGCGACGCGCGAAATCCTGGAGGCGATCGCGTCCGAAGACGCGCCCCGGCGCTCGCTGCTGGCGCTGGGCTATGCCGGCTGGGGCGAAGGTCAGCTGGAAGAGGAGATCGGCGCCAACGCCTGGCTGGTCGCCGACCCGGACGAGGCGTTGCTGTTCGACGTCGATTTCGACCGCAAATGGGAGCGCGCGCTCAAGACGCTCGGCGTCAGCCCGGAATTTCTCACCGCATCAAGCGGCCACGCCTGAACTCAGATCAGGCCGGCGGCGCACACCGTGAGCCAAGGCCGGCATGGACAGCTTCGGCGGCCAGGTCCGGCGCCAGAGCGCCGGAAAACAGGAAGCCCTGCGCGTAGTCGCAGCCCAGCTCCTGAACCAGGCTGGCGCTGTCTTCGGTTTCCACCCCTTCGGCCACAACCAGATTGGAGTAATTGCGCGCCAGGGTCACGACCGAGCGGATCGTAGTGCGCGCGGACGGATCGGCCTGGGCGGCGCGGACGAAATACTGATCGATCTTGATGACGTCGAACGGGAAGCGATCCAGCCGCGCAAGGGAAGAATAGCCGGTGCCGAAATCATCCAGAACCAGGCCCACCCCGGCGTCGCGCAGCACGTTAAGCGCGGCCAGGCACAGATCGGGATCGCGCATCATCTCGGTCTCGGAGATCTCAAGCTTGAAGGCGTCGCGCGGAGCGCCGCTGCTTTCGGCGAGCGTGATGATGGTCTCGCTGAACCCCGGAGCGGCGAGCTCGCTGGCGGTGGCGTTGACGGACACGAAGCACTCGCGAAGGCCGGGCCGGGCGCTGCGCCAAACGCTGAGATCGGCTGAAGCGGCGGCGCGCACCAGCCGACCGATCTCTCCGATAAGATCGAGCTCTACGGCCAGCCCCATGAAGCTGTCAGGTCCCAGAACCCCCTCGCCCGGGCGCTCCCAGCGGGCCAGGGCTTCAAACCCGGCTAGGCGCCGGTCCGACAGCGCGACGATGGGCTGGTAATAGGCAGCGATCTCGCCCGCCACCACTGCACCTGTCAGCGCGTGCTCAGCATCAACACGATCACGCGCACCGTCCGGAGTTGCGCCAGCAGGCAGCACGAGCCCGGTCCAGCGCTCAGACGAGCCGCGTCCAAGCAGGCGCACATAACGAACACGGCCATCATCACCGATTAGACGGATACGCGCATCGCCCTCACCCTCCCGCTCAAAAAGCGAAAGCGCAGGCCGATCAGGACCAGCGACACGCTCATAAAAAGCGGACAGGCTCAGGTGACCGGCGACCTCGACAAGGCCAAAAGCCCCGACATCGCCGACCAGCTGTATCCGGTCACTGGCGATATCAATGTGCAAGGCAAGCGCGCGAGCAGCCTCAGCCGCTTCAGCAAAGGCGCTCAAAGCAACGGGTCGTCCTTCAGGATCGCGAATTTCAGATGGTCGCGCCATTCGCCGTTGATCTTCAAATATTTGCGGGCCGTGCCTTCCGCAGTGAAACCCAGGGACGTTAACAAGGCGTGCGAAGCCGTGTTTTCCAGACGGATCGCCGCCTCAACCCGGTGCAGGCGCAAGGGGCCGAACGCATAGGCCAGCACGCGGCGCACCGCCGCGCGGGCATGCCCGCGGCGCACATAGGGCGCGCCGACCCAATAGCCGATATCGGCCGCCTGCAGCACGCCGCGCCGGACATTGTTCAGATTACACGCCCCGACCAGCACGTCGTCCTCACTGCGAAAGACGAAGAAGGGGCAGCCCTGGCCGCTCTCCACATCCTGTCGGTAGCGGTTCAGACGACGCTTGTAGGCGGCGCGGGACAACTCGTCTTCCGACCAGGCCGGCTCCCACGGCTCGGTGTGCGCGCGCGAAGCGTAGCGCAGCTTCGCCCAGGCATCATAATCGTCGAGCACAGGGTGGCGCATCCGAACCCCCTGCCCCGTCAGAACCGTGTCCTGCGCATCCTCGCGCCACAGCGCCATGCCCGCCTCCACTACCCTATTGAGTTCATTACCATTACACGCGCCTCGTCGGAGAGCTCAAGCGATCATCGGCGAAAGCGCAGCCGACCGCGCGCGGCATGAAAGGCGAGATAAACTGCGATCAGCGCCAGCGTCATCGCAAACCACGTCACGGCATAACCAAAATGGCGTTCGGGCGGCGTCTGGGCCAGGTGCGCCGGCGGCTCGCCATTATCGCGCGCCAGCCAGAGGCCGGCAAAGAGCTCTTCTTCGGTCAGGTTCAGACGCGCGGCCATGCCGGCGCGATCGAACGCGTAGAAGGCCTCGCCGGACGCATCAGGGCCCGGGGTGAAAGGTCCGGGCCGGGTTGGCGTCTCATATCGCAGACCGGTCTGGAGGGGGATGAAGGCCTCACTGTTGAGCGGTGAAAAGCCCGTCTCCACCAACACCGTGCTGGCGCGAACACAGGCGGGCGCATCAGCCGGCGCAAAGATGCGCCAGCCCGGCGCGTTGGCCGCGTCCCGGCCATAGACACGCAGCGTCGGCGCGCCTTCGCGCAGCACCGGGGCCTCAGCGCGCGCGCCATCGGCCGGCCGGTCCGAACACAGCGCCTCGCCAAGCGTCAACGCGCCTTCAGCGCGGGCCAGTTCAAACGCATCCAGGGCCTCACGCTTCCAGCCCATTCGGTCCAGCTGCCAGAAGCCCAGCGCAACCAGCAGCGCCAGCACCGGCGCGATGGCCAGGGTCAGGATGGGATAAGGACGGAACATCATGGCGAAAGACTTCAAAGCCTGTCAGAATTGCAGATCATCATCGAGGCGCGCTTCGCGGGCTGCGTTCTGATACTGGAGCGCGAACAACGTCGCCTTGAAGGGGCGCAGCAATGCAAGGCAGATCAGCATGGTCAGCGGCGTCCAGAGCACGGCGTGAACCAGAAGCGGCGGCGTGAAGGCAAGCTCCACGATCAGGGCGAGCGGAACGAGGATGGCCCCCGCGATGAAGATGATGAACACCGCCGGGCCGTCGCCGGCGTCCTCACCGCTGAAATCCAGCCCGCAGACCGGGCACTGGTCGGCGATTTTCAGATAGCCGGAAAACAGAACCCCTTCCCCGCATTTCGGACAGCGAGCGCGCAGTCCGGCGAGAAAGGGGTTCGGCGTTTTCAAGGCGCACCGCCTTTGTTGCGGATCTCAGCGTTTAGTGGCCGGGTCCGGCGAAGACGACATAGACGAAGGCGAACAGGAACAGCCACACCACGTCGACGAAGTGCCAGTACCAGGCCGCCGCTTCGAAGCCGAAATGCTTTTGCGGCGTGAAGTGACCGGCCATGAGCCGCATCAGGCAGACCGCCAGGAAGACGGTTCCGATCACGACGTGCGCGCCGTGGAAGCCGGTCGCCATGAAGAAGGTCGCGCCATACAGGTTTCCGCCAAAGGCGAAGTAGGCGTGGGTGTACTCGTAGACCTGCAGGGCGGTGAAGCACATGCCCAGGATAACGGTGAGCAGGAGCCCGAGCTTGGCGCCCTTGCGGTCGCCATGCTCCATCGCGTGGTGCGCCCAGGTCACGGTCGTGCCGGACAGAAGCAGAACCAGCGTGTTGATCAGCGGCAGGTGGAAGGGATCGAACGTCTCCACACCCGGCGGAGGCCAGTTTTCCCAACCTGTGAAGTCCGCCCCGATGGCCGGCCCGTACCAGCTTGCGCCGGCGCGCACATCGTGGAAGAGCGCGGCCTCGAAGAACATCCAGAACCAGGCGACGAAGAACATCACTTCCGACACGATGAACAGGATCATGCCGTAGCGCAGGCCGATATCGACGACCGGCGTATGATCGCCCTGGCGCGATTCCTTGATCACATCGCCCCACCAGCCGATCATCGTGTAGCCCACCAGGAGCGTGCCGACGAGGAAGAGCGTCCAGGAGCCTTCGCCCAGGAAGAATTGCACCGCAGCCGCATCGGATGTGGTCAGGCCCTTCATCAGGACCACCAGGCCGATCGCCATGACGAACGCGCCGAGCGAGCCGACGAACGGCCACGGGCTCGGATCGACCAGATGATAATCGTGCTTTACGGCTCCGCCAGCCATCGTGATCTCCCGCCTTGTCTGTCCCGCCTGAGTGTTCAGGCCTTAAGCGTCAGCGCAGCTATACCCGCGCCCGTTTCGTCCATCAATGCGCGCATGCGCGCGTGTGCACAAGATCGCTAAACGCGATCAGGAACTGGATGCGTCCTCGTCCAGCTCGGCGACCTCATAGGCCGGGTCTTCCTCACCGGCCGTCCAGAAGGTGTAGGACAGCGTCACGGTGCGGATATCGTCCAGCCGCTCTTCGTCATCCAGCTGCGGATCGACGAAGAAGATGACTGGCATGTCCATCGATTCGCCCGGCTGAAGCGTCTGCTCTGTGAAGCAGAAGCATTCCAGCTTGGCGAAGTAGGGCGCGACCTTGAACGGGGTCACATTATAGGTCGCAACGCCGGTGATCGGCTGGTCGGTGGTGTTCGTCGCGCGATAGAAGGCGAGCGCCGTTTCGCCGACATTGAGAGTCATTTCCTTCTGGACCGGCTCGAACGTCCACGGAAACCCGCGCGCGTTGGAGGCGTCAAAGCGCACCGTGACCTGACGATCAATGATCTGGCCGGGCTCATACTGCGCCACCTGGGTGGTGCCGCCATAGCCGGTCACGCGGCAGAACAGATCGTATAGCGGCACCGCCGCATAGGCCGCGCCCACCATGCCGCCGGCGATCGAAAAGCAGATCGCGAAGACGCGGGCGTTCTTGTCCAGCTTCGAGAAAAGGCCGGTCAGCCAGGTCACATCATCCTCCGGGACCAGAATTATAATTCGTGCTCAACCGCACCACGGTGGTGAGGAAAATCAGCGCGATGAAGCCGACAAGCCCCAGCGCGATCATGCGATTGCGGCGCTTGCGCGCAGCCTCTTCAGCCGGCGAGAGCGTCACGCTGTCAGGCGCGCCGTCCACGGCCGGATCGCTCCATTCAGCCTCATCGCGGCGCGGAGTGTCGTCATTCGACATTACGCGCCTCCCAGGCCGGGAAGGGCGATGAAGGCACCGGCGCCGTGCTCGACGAGCAGCGCTGCGAACAGAATCGCCAGATGCGCGATGGAATAGGCGAACAGATCACGCGCGGCCTTGTCGCCGGCGCGCACGGCATAAAGCTCGTCTTCGGCCGCATTGGCGTCGCCGGCCCTGGACAGGAAGACCCGCACCGCCAGCGTCAGGAAGAGCGCGCCGCCGCCCAGCGCGGCGACCGCGTAAACCAGACCGCCCAGACCGATAAAGACCGGCGCGGCGGAGGCGGCCAGATAAGCGAAGGTGTAGATCAGAATCTGGGCACGTGTGGATTTCGCGCCCTTCGCGACCGGCATCATCGGCACGCCGGCGGCGGAATAATCGCCCGACTTGTACAGCGCCAGCGCCCAGGAGTGCGGCGGGGTCCACAAAAAAATGATCGAGAACAGGATCACCGCCTCAAGGCTGACCGACCCGGTCGCCGCCGCCCAGCCGATCATCGGCGGGAAGGCCCCTGCGGCGCCGCCAATGACGATATTCTGAGGCGTGGAGCGCTTCAGCCAGACCGTATAGACAACGCAGTAGAAGAAGATGGAAAAGGCCAGCAGACCCGCCGCGACATAATTCGTCGCCAGCGCCATGAGCAGAACCGAGCCCAGCGCCATCACGCCGGAAAAGGCGTAGGCCTCGCTGCCCGGAACGCGGCCGGTGGGAACCGGGCGCTTTCGGGTGCGCTTCATCACCGCATCGATATCGGCGTCATAGGCCATGTTGAAGGCCCCGGCAGCGCCGGCGCCGACCGCGATGCACAAAATGGCGATCGCGGCGGAAATCCAGTTCATCGTGCCAGGCGCAGCAACAAGGCCCGCCAGTCCCGTGAAGACCACCAGCGTCATCACGCGCGGCTTCATCAGGTCAAAATAGTCCCGCGAGCTCGCCAGACGTTCAGAGCCTTGATGAGCCTCAGGCGGCGCCGCTTTCGCAGCGCCGCCCGGGCTGAGATCGACAGAAGCGTCGGTCACGACAATCCTTCGTTCGCTAGCAAACGCCTACTTGATCTTCGGCAGTTCGCTGAACTGGTGGAAGGGCGGCGGGGAGGACAGCGTCCACTCAAGCGTGGTCGCGCCTTCGCCCCAGGGATTGGCCTCGGCGGGACGACGGCGCAGCGCCGCCTCGATCAGCAGGATGAAGAACACCACCATGCCAAGCGCCATGACCACATAGCCCCACGAGGAGACCATGTTCCAGAAGGCGTAGCCGTCCGGATAATCCACATAGCGCCGCGGCATCCCGGCCAGGCCCAGGAAGTGCTGCGGGAAGAAGATGATGTTGGCGCCGATGAAGAACAGCCAGAACTGGGTGCGGGCCAGGAAGGAATTATACTTCACGCCCCAGATCTTCTCGAACCAGTAGTAGAAGCCCGCGAAGATGGAGAACACCGCGCCCAGCGACAGCACGTAGTGGAAGTGCGCCACAACGTAATAAGTGTCGTGCAGCGAGGTATCCACGCCGGCATTGGCCAGCACCACGCCGGTCACGCCGCCCACGGTGAACAGGAAGATGAAGCCGATCGCCCAGAGCATCGGGGTGCGGAAGGAGATCGAGCCGCCCCACATCGTCGCGATCCAGGAGAAGATCTTGATGCCGGTGGGCACCGCGATGATCATCGTGGCGGCGACGAAATAGGCCTTCAGGTTCACGTTCATGCCCACGGTGTACATGTGGTGCGCCCACACGATGAAACCGATGAAGCCGATCGCGACCATGGCGTAGGCCATGCCCAGATAGCCGAAGACCGGCTTCTTGGAGAAGGTCGACACGATATGGCTGATCATCCCGAAGCCCGGCAGGATCAGGATGTAGACTTCCGGATGACCGAAGAACCAGAACAGGTGCTGGAACATGACCGGGTCGCCGCCGCCGGCCGGGTCGAAGAAGGTCGTCCCGAAATTGCGGTCGGTGAGCAGCATGGTCAGAGCGCCGGCCAGGACCGGAACCGCCAGCAGCAAGAGGAAGGTGGTCACCAGCATCGACCAGACGAAGAGCGGCATCTTGTGCAGCGTCATGCCCGGTGCGCGCATGTTGAAGATGGTGGTGATGAAGTTGATCGCGCCCAGGATCGAGCTGATGCCCGCGATATGAAGCGACAGGATCACCAGATCGAAGGCCGGCCCGTTATGCCCGCTTGTCGATAGCGGTGGATACATCACCCAGCCGCCGCCAAACCCGTTATCCCCGCCAACGCCGGGCACGAACATCGAGATCAGAAGCAGCGCGAACGAGAAAGGCAGAAGCCAGAAGGAGATGTTGTTCATGCGCGGGAACGCCATGTCCGGCGCGCCGATCATCAGCGGCACGAACCAGTTGCCGAACCCGCCGATCATCGCCGGCATGACCATGAAGAAGATCATGATCAGCCCGTGCATCGTCGTGATGACGTTGTAGTTATGCTCATTGCCGAAGATCGCGCCCCAGCCGGTATTGGCGCCGGTGAAGACCTGAAGGCCCGGCTCGGCGAGTTCCCAGCGGATCAGGCCGGACATGGCGCCGCCGATCACGCCCGCAATGATCGCAAACACGAGATACATCGTGCCGATGTCTTTGTGGTTCGTGGAGTAGACCCACCGCTTCCAGTCATAAAGGCTGGGCGTGTGGTCGTCGTGATGCGCGGTTGCAGCGTCAGACATGTTCTTCGTCTCTCCTTACTCGGCCGAGGCCATGCGCGTGGCGCGCGTATCTTCATAGTAGGCCGCGAGCACTTGCGGCGCCTCGTACGGGTCTTCGTTCGCAGCGACCACCCAGGCGTCGAACACCTCTTGCGGCACTACGTGAATTTCGATCGGCATGAAGGCGTGCAGCAGGCCGCACAGCTCCGAACACTGGCCGAAATAGATCCCGATATCCTCGTCGCCCACCTCAAACCAGGTTTCGTTCAACCGACCGGGTATGGCGTCCATCTTGATGCCGAAAGCCGGCATCGCCCAGTTGTGGATCACGTCAGAGGCCGTCACCTCGACGCGCACGGTTGAGCCGGCGGGCACCACGACCGGGATGTCGGTCGACAGATTGCGCTCCTGCGGCCAGGCCGCGCCGGTGTTGAGTTCTTCGTCAGCCACCATGTTGGCGACCCAGCCGAACCCGCCATGGTCGGGATATTCATACGACCAGTTCCACTGGTTGCCCGTGGTCTTGATCGTGAAATCGGCTTCCGGGATCACATCCTGGAAATACAGCAGCCGGAAGGACGGCACGGCGATAACCACCAGGATGATGACCGGAACCACGGTCCACACGACTTCCACCAGCGTATTGTGGCTGAATTTCTGCGGCTCGACGCCCTCCTTGGCGCGGTAGCGCACCATGACCCAGACCAGCAGGGCCAGAACGAAGAGGGAGATCACCGTGATGATCCACAGGAGCAGGTTGTGGAAGGTGTCGATCTGCTCCTTCACCGGCGTGGCCGCCGGCTGCAGGCCGAGCTGACCGTCGACCGGCGCTCCGATGATGGTGGCCGACGCGGCTCCAGTTAAGAGAGCAAAGAGCGCGGCAAGTGCGGCGAAAGCCTTCAAGCGCATGACAACCCCGAAAATGCAAAGCGTTAGCGATAGGAGACCCTATCGAGCGGGGCGGAATATAGATTTCAACACCCCGCCTGTCAGGGGCGTTTAAGCCCCTTTTTGTCGCACTTCTCAAGGTTTTTTCAGCTCCACCCCTCAACTGAGGTATGGAGCGCCCGCATCAGCTCTGTTACAAAACTGTTGGGGAATGGGGTGAATGGAGGGGGTCGCGATGCACCAGGGCGAAGATAACGCCTATCGTAACAAATGCTTAGCTCAGGCTGTCATGGGAGCCGCCTTTGGACTCGCCGCCGCCGTAGCGCTCGCTGCGGCCTGTGTGGTCCTGCTCAGCGGCGCCGCATACGGAGCGCAGTCGGACTCTGGGCTGGGTGCAGCTCTGGCCGAGTGCGAATCAGCAGCCGGGGCGCCGATGCCAGGCGCTTCAGCGTTGGGCGCGTGCGATTTCGCACTGCAGAATGGCGGCCTAGATGACGCCGCGCGCGCGGCTGTTCTGGCCAATCGAGGCGTGATCGCGATGGCGCGCGGCGACGCCGACGGCGCGGTGCGCGATCTGGAGATGGCCGATGAGCTGGAGCTTGGCGATGGCGGCATTCTGCTCAATCTCGCAGCCGCGCTGATCAAGGCTGGCCGACACGAAGATGGCGCTGAAGCCGCCCGCGAAGTGATCGCGCTTGGCGACGCCCGCGAAGCCGACGCCTGGTTCAATCTCGCCGTCGCGGAGGAAAGCCAGGGCGCCTATGCGGCGGCCTATTCCGCCTATGTCAAAGCGACCGAGGCCGATCCGGACCGCGCGCTGTTCGCCGCACAACCGGCTCGTTTTCTCGACCATCAGCCCGCCGGCTGATCAGCGCCCCTCGCGCTGGCGCGCTGAGCGCTCTATGTGATGGCTTGAGTGTTTGATGACGAGCCGTCCGGAGCCCCGCCATGTCCGCCCAGTCCGTTTCCACCGATCCCCTCGCCGCATTCGAATTTGACGCCGCCGATGCGGAACGTGTTCTGAACGCCGCGCTGCAGGGCGCGGATGATGGCGAGCTGTTTCTCGAGACCTCAAGCTCAGAGTCGCTGGTTTTCGACGATGGGCGTCTGAAGACGGCCAATTTCGATTCCGAGCGCGGCTTTGGCCTGCGCGCCGTGTTCGGCGAGGCCACCGGCTATTCACACTCCAACGACCCCTCTCTGGCGGCTCTCAAGCGCGCCGGCGAGAGCGCGGCGGCCGCGCGCAAGGGCCGGGACGCCGTCCTCGCCCCGCCGCCGGCGGGCACGAACGTGAAGCTCTATGACGATGTCGATGTCATCGAACAGCCCGGCTTCGAGGCCAAGGCGGCGCTGCTGGCCGAGATCGACGCCTATGCGCGCGCAAGCGACCCGGAAGTGGTGCAGGTTTCCGCCTCGCTGGCCGCATCGCGTCGGGTGATCGGGATTGTGCGATCAGGCGGCGATGTGCGCGCCGATATCCGCCCGCTTGTGCGTATCAACGTGTCGGTCACCTGCGAGCGCAACGGACGGCGCGAGACCGGCTCCGCCGGCGCCGGCGGACGCGCCGCGTTCGAACGCTGGCTGGAACCGTCCCAGTGGAAGCATCTCGCCGACGAGGCGCTTCGGGTGGCCAAGGTCAATCTGGAAGCGGTGGATGCGCCGGCGGGTGAGTGGGAAATCATGCTGGGTTCCGGCTGGCCGGCCGTGCTGCTGCATGAAGCGGTCGGGCACGGGCTGGAAGGCGATTTCAATCGCAAGGGCACGAGCGCCTTCGCCGGGCGCATGGGCGAGCAGGTCGCTTCCAGAGGCGTCACCGTGATTGATGACGGCACGATCGCAGAGCGCCGCGGCTCGCTGACCGTGGACGATGAAGGCACGCCCACCTCGCGCACGGTTCTGATCGAGGACGGCATGCTGGTCGGCTATATGCAGGATCGCATGAACGCCCGCCTGATGGGCGTGGAGCCGACCGGGAATGGCCGGCGCGAGAGCTATGCCTGCCCGCCCATGCCGCGCATGACCAATACGATCATGACCGCAGGCGAGGACGATCCCGGTGAGATGCTTGAAAGCATCAAGGACGGCATCTACGCGAAGAATTTCGGCGGCGGCCAGGTCGATATCACCTCGGGCAAGTTCGTCTTCCGCTGCACTGAGGCCTATCGGGTTCGCGGCGGCAGGATCGAAGAGCCCATCAAGGGCGCGACGCTGATCGGCGATGGGCCCACCGCCCTGACCCGGATCACCGCCATCGGCGATGATTTTGCGATGGACCCTGGCGTCGGCGTGTGCGGCAAGGCCGGACAGGGCGTGCCGGTCGGCGTCGGCCAGCCGAGCCTGAAACTGTCGGGCCTGACGGTGGGCGGGGCCGGATAACCGCTCACAGACTTTGCTGCAGCGCATCCTCACATTCATGTGAATGCTGTGACCGTTGTTTAACGGGGCGTGAGCCGGAACGCGGACTAGCTTGCGCGGCAACCAGATACTCTTTGAGGAATTTTCTCATGCGCTTGGCCCTGTTCGCGGCACTGGCGGCGAGCCTCTCGCTTGCACCATCCGGCATCGCCGCCGAGACACGCGACGTCAGCGCCGCAAGCGCGTCTGCGAATGCGGAACTCATCGATAACGGCGCAATCGTGCGCTATCCGCCGGGCTTTTTCACCATCTTCGCGCCGGTGACCGCGCTGGACATGGTCTCACGCATGCCCGGTTTTTCCCTGTCGGATGGCGATACGGGCCGGCGCGGGCTGGGCGATGCTTTCGGCAATCTCCTCATCGACGGAAGCCGGCCTTCAGACAAGTCGGTGGGCCTGCGAACGGTGCTGCAACGCATTCCGGCGCGCGATGTGGCGCGCATCGAGCTGATCCGCGAGCCCCTGCCGCAATACGACATGCGCGGTCACAGCCAGATCGCCAACGTGATTCTGCGCCAAGGCGCGGGTGTGAGCACCTCCTTCGACAGCCGGGTGGAGTATTTCGATTCCTCGCGGGTGGGCGGCGAGATCGAGTTTTCTCACACCCGACCTGTGGGCCCTGCTGAAGTCACGGTCTCGTTTGAAAGCGGGTTCAGCGGACGCCGCCGGACGCGGGTGGAGCGCGATTTAAGCCCCGCCCGGGCGCTCATCGACGAAGCGCGTGAAAACGATCAACGGCGCTACCGTGAGACTGAAGCCGGTCTGACTATCCTCACCCCGCTCGCAGGCGGGCGCTTTCGGTTGAACGCGGCTTCCAACTTCAACAGCTGGCGGCGCCAGCAGCGCAGCGAGATCTTTGCCCCCGACGTGTCAGGCGCACTGGTGCTTGACGCTTTCGAGACGGTGGAAACGGAAAACTCCGGCCGGTCAATCTCGGCCACAGCCACGTTTGACCGAGAGTTCGGCGCCATCGCCTCTCAAAGCGTGCTTCTGGTCGAGCGGTCTGAAGACGAGGACGGGCCGGAGACTTTCTCGGTGTTCGACCCTGTCGCCCTGGCTGAGCGCTCCATTGTCACGTTTGAGAGTGAAGATGAAGAAACCGCCCTTCGCCAGACCTTCTCCTGGACGCGCGGGGAAGCCCATGCCTGGGAGGCGGGCGCTGAAGCCGCTTTCAATGCGCGCGACACCGATCTTGGCGTATTTGAAGTCACCAGCGGCGGGCTTGTCGAGATTGAGCTGCCCGGAGGCACCACGCGGGTGGAGGAACGCCGCGCGGAGATCTTCGCCAATCATGTCTGGGCGATCGCCGACACGCTAAGCATGGAGAGCGGGCTTCGCTATGAGGTGTCGGAGATCACCCAGTCCGGTGATGCCGGTCAGGAGCGCAGCTTCTCCTATCTCAAGCCGGCCTTCACCTTCGCCTGGCGCCCAGACGCACAGACCCGTTGGCGCGTGACCGCCGAGCGCGATGTCGATCAACTCAATTTCTCGAAATTCGCCAGCACGATCGACTTGGATGATGACCAGATCGATCTCGGCAATCCCGATTACCGCCCGCAGACAACCTGGACGCTGGAAGGCGAATGGGAGCGCCGCTTCGGCGAGGCTGCCTCGGTCTCGCTGACGGTGGGCCGCGACTGGATCAGCGATCTTGACGACTTCGTTCCGCTCGTCACCCCTGACGGCGTGTTCGATGCGCCGGGCAATATCGGCGACGGTGAGCGCTATCGCGCAACGCTGGAATGGTCGAGCCCGCTGGACGCGATCGGCATCCCCAATGCGGTGTTCGACGGCTTTGTGGAATGGTATCACACCCGCGTGGACGATCCGGTGACCAACATCGCCCGCGCCTTCTCCGGCACGCGCGAGTGGGAGCTGCGGTTTGACTATCGCCAGACCTTCCCCGAGCATCAGATCGCCTGGGGCTGGGACTATTTCTGGCTTAGCGATGGCGCGGTCTATCGCGCCCGCGAGTTCCGGGACCTTCAGTTCCCGACCGGTGACCTCGACATCTATGTGGAGACCACGCGCTGGTTCGGCATGACCACGCGTCTGGGCGCCGATTACGTGCTTGACCCTGTGGAAACGTCCGAACGGGTCTTCTTTGACGGGTCGCGAGAAGACGGGATTGTGCGCCGCATCCGGCAAACCCGAGAGAAGCAGGGCGTCACAGCCTATTTGCGCATCCGCGGCGTTTTCTGAGCCGAGCTTGACGCAACCGGGTGGGGACGAAAGGCTGTCAGTCATCGGTCGGGTTGGGGGCATGCCTGTCTGAAGCGGATCGGAAAGGGTCCTGATATGAACGCCTTGATCGCCGCCGCCTTCGCGCTGCTCGCGTCGGCGCCGTCGCAGCAGACCCTGCCCCTCAGCCCGGTAGTCAGCGGCCACTACACCGTAGAGGTCACGCTGGGCGAGAACGGCCCCTACCCGTTCATACTGGACACCGGAGCGAGTCATACCGCTGTCGCCGAACCCTTGGCTGAGACGCTGGGCTTTGTCTCCACGCGCACCGCTCTCGATAATGTCCAGTCTCTCACCACCCGGTTCGAAGCCGAGCGCTTCATGCTGCGCGATCTGCGTGTCGGGACGATCCAAGCCGAGCAGATGAACGCTGTTGTGATCCCGGTCGCGCCTGAAACCGAGCTCGCCTCGGTCGGTCTTCTGGGAGCCGATGCCTTCGCAGATCGGCGCATCAGGATCGACTTCACCACCCTGACGCTCGATCTCGATGCGCCGCAGACGGCTTATCGCGACGGCGTGATCGACGAGACCAGCCAGCTCCTGATTGGCTATGGCCGGGCGCGCGGCATGCGCAGCGAGTTCCATGTGATGATCGATACCGGCGCCGCGCGCACCATGGTCAATACGGCGCTGGCGGTCCGCGAAAGCCGTCCTTTGGCGAGGATACACCTGGGCATGTACAGCCTCGGCGGGGTGGACGGGTCGGAAAAGGAGCAAACCGATTTTGTCGATCTTCGACGGGTGCGGATCGGCGGGCGGTGCGTGCGGCGTCTGCCGGCGTTGAAAAATGACCTCGATGTGTTCCGCGCGCTCGGATGGGAGGACCAGCCGGCGATGATCCTGGGCATGGACTTCCTGGCCGGCGCCGTGCTCACGATCGACCGCACCCGAGGCACGTTCCAGCTGGAGTCCGGCCCCAGCCCGGGCTGCCAACCCCGCGACCGCGTCCAGCGCGAAACAAGCGGGCTGTCCCCGTCCGACTGGAGACGTGACTAGAGGCCAGGCCTTAAGGCGCGCCGGAATGACGGTCCATAGACGGTCCGCCCGCCTCGGTTTCGCGCGGATGCGGCACGAGTTCTCTGGCCGCTTCGCCCATCATGCGTTTGATCACCGGTGAGATGAGCAGCATCACCACCGCCACGCCCATCGCGATCAGCCCCACCTGGGAATAGACTGCTGCGTAGGTGGCCTTCGCTGCAACCGGGTCGGTCAGCTGCCCGCCAATCGTCTCCGCCCCGGTGGTGGAGGCGATATAGCCGGCGAGATAGTTCGACAGCCCCGAATACAGGAACCAGGCGCCCATCGTCATGCCGACCACGCGCGCCGGCGCCAGCTTGGTCACTGCGGACAGGCCGACCGGTGACAGCATGAGCTCGCCCATGGTGTGGATCCAGTAGATCAGGAAGATGAAATAGACCGGCACAAGCGCCGCGCCGGAAAGCCCGATTCCGCCGACCAGCGCATAAAAGCCGAGCCCGGCCATGAAGATGCCGAGGGCGAACTTCACCGGCGTGGACGGGTTCATCCGCCGCTTGGCCAGCGCAATCCACAGCCAGGCCAGGATCGGCGCGAAGAGGATGATGAAGCCGGCATTGAGGCTCTGGAAGACCGGCGCCGGCACGCTCCAGCCCAGCATGGTGCGGTCAACCAGCCGGTCGGTGAACAGGTTGAGCGAGGAGCCGGCCTGCTCAAACAGCGCCCAGAACGGGATCTGAGCCAGGATGAAATAGATGGCCGCGAGCATCTGGCCGCGTTCAGCGCCCTTGGTCAGGAAAACCGCATAGCCGACCAGGAAAATCAGCATGATGAGCCCGAGCGGGCCCAGAACCCCGCCCATATAGTGCGGGTTCATCACCGCCAGCATGGCCACGGCGATGATCGCCAGACCGGCGAGGTAGCAGGCCGCCTCAACGCTGATCAGCCCAAGCAGTTTCTCTTTCAGCTTGGCCGGGTCTGGCGGTTCGGCCTTGCCCTCCAGCCAGTGCTGGAACATCAGGAAGGTGACCAGGCCCGCCAGCATCCCTATGCCCGCCAGACCGAAACCCCATTTCCAGCCGTAGATGATCCCGATAATCCCGACGCTGATCGAGGACAGCAAAGAACCCAGATTGATCCCCATATAGAATAGGGTGAAGCCGGAATCCCGGCGTGGATCGCCCAGCTCATAAAGCTCGCCGACAATGGTGGAGATATTCGCTTTCAGGAATCCGACACCAGCGATGATCAGCGCCAGCGCGAGATACAGAATATTGACGTAGAGCGCCTGCTGCTCGACGCGCGTCTGAAATTCCTCAACGCTGAGTGAGGCAGGCAGGCCCACCGCGTCCGGGTCCTCGATGACGAGACGCTCACCGCCCTCTTCAAACCGTATCAGCGACTGGCCGTCCTCAGAAACGATGATCGGATCGGCGTCGCCGCCGCGCCCGTCCAGCGTGATCTCATACTGCGCGCCGTCGTACTCGAAGACTTCGCGTGACCCAGAGCCCTCAAACGCCATCAGTCCATGGCCGAGCACCAGCAGGATCGCGCCATAGGTCACCGCCTTGCGTTGGCCCAGATACCGGTCGGCCAGCGTGCCGCCGACAATCGTCATCACATAGACCAGCGCCGTGTAGGCGCCGTAGATCAAAGTCGATTGCTGGTCGGAGAACAGGAAATGCTGGGTCAGGTAGATGATGAGCAGGCCGCGCATCCCGTAATAGGAGAAGCGCTCCCACATCTCAGTCAGAAAAAGGATGGCGAGGCCCTTGGGGTGCCCGAAGAAGCTGGTGTCGCTCAAACCCGATGGGCGCGCCGCCGCGCCTTTTCCTGCATCACCCATCCGCACTCGCCTCCCCATACGCGCCAAGGACGGCGCGATACGGGCGGCAATTGACCATGCGCCGGGTAGGGCCACAAGGCCCTACACTGAATAAGGATATGCGGACAGCCCCACTTGCGCTGCGCGCTGGACGCTGGCCCGCCATCGCCCCTAGTCTTGGCCCAGCGGCCTTCACAGGCTGTCGGGCGAATTGGGAGACTGGCCATGGTGCGCATCGTGATCCTTACGATCACCGCGTTGGCGGTGGTGGCGTTGTTGCGGATTGCGTTTGTCGTGACGCCGGCCTCCGGCGCGCTGCGCGCCCTTGAACCGACCGGACTTGCAGGCTGCCGCACGCTTGAAATCGCGTCGGGAACCGAAGATGTCGCCATTGATGAAGCGACCGGGCGGGTCTTCGTATCGACCAGCGAACGCCGATCCGGCGCAGCGGACCCGGATAACGGCATTTATGCATTTGAGCTCTCTGACCCGGAGGGCGCGCTGCGGCGGGTGTCCATTGATGCGCCAGCTGATTTCAGGCCCCACGGGATCAGCTTCTGGCGCGGATCAGGGCCAGATGGCGACCCGCGCGCGCGGCTTTTCGTCATCAGCCACCCCTCAACCGGCAGCGTCGTGCTGGCCTATGATGTGGCCGAGGATGGAGCGCTCACCCACACCGAGACGATCAGCTATGAGGCGCTCCGGTCGCCCAATGATCTGGTCGCGGTCGGGCCGGACGCTTTCTACGCCTCCAATGACATCTATTTCGGCGACACGCTGATGGGGCGGGTGGAAGCGTTTCTCGGCCTGCCGCTGGCGTCCGTCAGCTATTGGGACGGCGCGAGCGGCCGCATTGCCGCCGGCGGGCTGATCTATGGCAACGGCATTGAGGTCAGCGAGGACGGAACCGAGCTTTACGCAGCGAGCCTTTTAGGCCGCTCGGTCCATGTCTTCGCTCGCGATGCTGCAAGCGGCGCGCTGACAAGAACCGGAAAGCTCCACGCCCCGCTCGGCGTCGATAATATCGAACGCGGGCCGGATGGCGCGCTCTATATCGGCGGCCATCCGCAGATTTTCACCTTCCTCGATCATCAGCGTGACCCGGATGTTCACGCCCCGTCCGAGGTTATGCGGCTTGATCCGCAGACCGGCGAATGGTCCATCGTTTTCGCCAGCACCGGTGAGGAGATCGACGCCTCCAGCGTCGGCGCCGTTCATGACGGTCAACTGATCGTGGGCGCGGTGTTCGATTCTCATATATTGCTGTGTCCGTATTCCGGCTGAATCAGGAAAGCTTCTCATGACTGACGATATTCTGCTGACCGACGAGGCCGGCGTGCGCACGCTGCGCTTCAACCGGCCCGACAAGAAGAACGCCATCACCCGGCCGATGTATTCCACCCTCGCCGAAGGGCTGGAAAGCGCAAGCGCAGACAATGCGGTGCGCGTCGTGGTGATCGCCGGGTCTGAAGGCGTGTTCAGCGCCGGCAATGACCTGATCGATTTCATGGAAGCCCCGCCCCATATCGGCGGCGGCGACATGCCGCCGGTGGAGCGCTTCATGCGCGCGCTGATGGAATGCGAAAAACCCGTGATCGCCTGCGTGGACGGTCTGGCGGTCGGTATCGGCACGACGCTCTTGCTACACTGTGATCTCGCCTACGCCTCGGACCGGTCGAAATTCACCGCACCCTTCGTCAACCTGGCTCTGGCGCCGGAATTCGGCTCCAGCCAGATCCTGCCCGGTCTCGTGGGCCGGGTGGTGGCCTCAGAGCTTCTGCTTCTGGGTGCGGCCTGGGACGCCGAACGCGCCGCAGCCAAGCATCTGATCACTGATGTCTTCCCGGCTGGCCAGCTGGAAGCCGAAGTGATGACGGTCGCCCGCACGCTCGCGGCCAAGGCGCCGGCTGCGGTGCGCGAAGCGAAAAAGCTCATCGCCCTGCCCCCTCAGGACATCCATCAGCGCATCGTCACCGAAGGCGAGATCTTCGCCGGTCAGCTTCGCTCTGACGAGTTCAAGGAGGCCGCCACCGCCTTCATGGAACGCCGCGCGCCGGACTTCTCAAAGTTCGGCTGACGCCATGGCCAAGGGCAGTCACGAATATGTCGATGATCCGCGCAACGCTTCGGTGCGCATCTGGATCAATGGCGAGCTGTTTGAGCGCGACAAGGCGGTCGTTTCCGTCTTTGATTCCGGCTTCATACTGGGTGACGGGGTCTGGGAAGGCTTGCGCGTCCACAATGGCCGCATCGCCTTCCTCGACCGGCATCTTGAGCGGCTTTATGAAGGCGCCAAGGCCATCGACATGGATGTCGGGCTGACGCGCGAAGCGCTCACAGCCGCGCTGTACGACACGCTCGCCGCGAATGAGATGACCGAAGGCGAAGGCGTGCATATCCGCCTGATGGTCACGCGCGGGCTCAAAGCCACGCCCTATCAGGACCCGCGTGTCACGATCTCATCGGCCACCATCGTGATCATCCCCGAATGGAAGACGCCGAAGCCTGAAACGGCCGTCAAGGGCCTGTCGCTCTTCACCGTCCATGTGCGACGGGGCTATCCCGATGTGCAGGACCCCAAGCTGAACTCGCATTCGAAGCTGAACTGCATCACCGCTTGCATTCAGGCCGCCAAGGCCGGCGCCGATGAGGCGCTGATGCTGGATCCGCACGGCTTTGTCGCGACGTGCAACTCCACCCATTTCTTCATCGTACGCAAGGGCGAGGTGTGGACCTCCACCGGCGATTACTGCCTGGGCGGGATCACGCGCGGCCTGGTCATAGAGCTGTGCCGCGAGGCCGGCATACCGGTGTTTGAGAAAAACTTCTCGCTCACTGAAGTCTATGGCGCGGACGAAGCCTTCGTGACCGGAACCTTCGCAGGTCTGGCGCCGGTGAGCTCTGTGGACGGCCGCCTGCTGACCGAGGGGCGCGGACCGATGGTGGAACGGCTGCAGACGCTCTACCGCGCACGCATCGAGGCTGAGACCCGGACATGACCGGCGAGCCGGTGCGCATCTGTCTGTGGTCCGGTCCGCGCAATATTTCCACCGCGACCATGCGCAGTTTTGAAGCGCGCGGCGATTGTGCGGTCTGGGACGAGCCCTTCTACGGCTATTATCTGAAAGCGACCGGCATCGATCATCCCGGCCGCGAAGAGACGCTGGCCGCCTGGCCCACCGATCCAGCCGCCATTGCCAGGGCGTGCGCCGGACCGGCCCCGAACGGCGCCGGCGAGTTCTTCCAGAAGCATATGTGCCAGCACATGCTCCCCGGACTCGACCTGACCTGGACGGCCGCCTGCCGCCATGTCTTTCTCATTCGCGACCCGGCGGAGGTAGCAGCGAGCTTTCACGCCACGATGAAGCGCGTCAGCGCTGCGGACCTGGGCGCTGAGCGTCAGGGCGAGCTGTATGACGAGATCAGCGCCATCACCGGACGCAACTGGCCGGTGATCGAGGGTCATGACGTGCTGCGCGATCCTCACGCGATGCTGAGCGCGCTGTGCGCCGCTCTGGAGATCGCCTTCACCCCTTCCATGTTGAGCTGGCCCGCTGGTCGGCGCGAGACCGACGGGCCGTGGGCGCCCTACTGGTATGAGCGCGTGGAGGCGTCCTGCAGGTTTGAACCTCCGCAGCCCGGCCGCCACCAACTTGTGGACCATCTCAGCGATGTGGCGACCGCCTGCCGACCAGCCTATCTGGCTTTGAAGGACCGCAAGCTGACCGTTTAGGAAGGATGCCTGATGCCCTTTGATCATACGCCTGAGGACGGCGGTCGCGGCGGCGGCGGTCGCGCGCGTCCCAAAAACGTGCTGGGCCGCCCGCTCGCTGATTGCAGTCACGACCCGATGACCGGGTTTTATCGGACCGGCTGCTGCGAGACCGGCCCTGATGACGCGGGCGTTCACACCGTGTGCGCGGTGATGACGGAGGACTTCCTGAAGTTTTCGCTGGCAAGCGGCAATGACCTGTCCACTCCGCGCCCGGAATATGGTTTCGCCGGTCTGAGGCCGGGTGATCGCTGGTGTGTGTGCGCGGCGCGCTGGCTGGAGGCCTATGAGGCTAATTCAGCCCCCAAGGTCGTGCTCGAAGCCACGCATGTGCGCACGCTGGCCATCGTGCCGTTCGAAGCGCTGGAGTCTCACGCGCTGCGGGACCGGGCATGACGGGCGTGATCACCGAAACGTTGGACCGAAACAGGGGCCGCTACGCGCTGCTGCTGAATGGCGCTGAGGCGGAGCTGACCTATCATATCCGCGGCGATCTCATGGTGATCGACCACACCTTCACCCCGCCGGTCCAGCGCGGTCAGGGGATCGCCGGGCGACTGGTGGAACGCGCCGTGGACGACGCGCGCGCCCGAGGCTGGCGCATCGCCCCGGTGTGCCCCTATGTGAAGGTGAAGATGGAACGCACCCCGGCGATGCATGACATGATCGACCCGGGCTGGCTCAAGCAAGGATGAATCTGATGGCCGAATTTGAGATCACCGAAGAACGCGAAGGCTCCAAAGGCCGTTATGTCGCCCGCGCGCCGGGCCTGCCCGATGCGGAGATGACCTATTCGGTCGCCAACGAGCATCTGATCATCATCGACCATACCGGCGTGCCGGAAGAGTGGCGCGGCAAGGGCGTCGGCGTGGCGCTGGTCGAACGCGGGGTGATCGATGCGCGCGAGCGCGGCGTGCGCATCATCCCCCTCTGCCCCTTCGCCAAAGCCCAGATCGACAAGCACCCTGAATGGCAGGACGTGCTCGGCGGCAAGCCCAAGACGGGGTGAATCTCACATCAAAACCTGTCATCCCGGCTCGGGGGCCGGGATGGTCTGCGTTTGAGGTGGGATAGTCCGTTTGGGCCGGGATGGGGATCCGGGGCGACCGTGCCGGATCCGTTCCATCGCCGAGGCCGCGCCGGGCTGAAACCGGTCCTGTTCATGGCCGCGCTGTCAGCCGCCAGAAGCCACCCAGCGCTCAGCGCCTTCCATGACGGCCTCATCAAAGCAGGAAAACCCAAACGCCAAAATCAGAGACCTCTATGTGCAATAACAGCTGACCTGATCACAGGCTTTGTGATTTCCCGGCTGAAGCGGGTAACAGGCCGGCTAGGTCAGCCGCTCCAGCACCCGCTCGCGGCCGATGAGCGGCAGGAGCACGCCCATTTCCGGGCCTCGGGGCTGACCGGTCAACGCCAGGCGCAAGGGCATGAACAACCCCTTGCCCTTGCGGCCTGTGGAGGCTTTCAGGGCGCTGGTCCACTCCCCCCAGCTTTCACCGGTCAGTTCGCCGGTCGGCAATGCGGCGGCGGCGGCGGCGATAAAATCAGCGTCCTCTGCGTCGATGACCGGGGTGACCGGGCCATCAATCAGCTGGGCCCAGACCTTTGCATCGGCGAGCTTCTCCAGATTGGGGCGAACGGCCAGCCAGAAGTCTTCGCCGGCATCCGCGCCCAGATCCGCCAGACGCGCCCTGGCATCCTCATAAGCGGTCTCGTGCAGGATGCGCGCATTCAGGCGTTCCAGCTCGGCGGTGTCGAACCGGGCCGGATTTCGCGAAATCTTGCCGATGTCGAACTCCCTGATGAGAGCGCTCAAGGATTGGCGCGGCTCAACCGGGTCTGAGGTGCCGATCTTGGCCAGCAAGGCGTTGACGGCCATGGCCTCAAGGCCTTCCTCCTCGCGCAGCTGCTCGATGGAGAGCGAACCCAGGCGCTTGGACAGTTTTTCCCCGTCCGCCCCGACCAGAAGTGGCTGATGTCCCATGACCGGCGCACAGCCGGCGCCGCCGATCGCCTCGAAAATCTCGATCTGTGCGGCTGAGTTAGTCACATGGTCCTCGCCGCGCAGGATATGGGTGATCCCGGCATCGATATCATCGACCACGCTCGGCAGGGTGTAGAGATAGCTGCCGTCCTCGCGAACCAGAATCGGGTCGGAGACCGAGCGGGTTTCGATATGGCTCGGCCCGCGCACCAAATCAGTCCACTCGATCCGATCGCCAGACAGTTTGAAACGCCAATGCGGCTTGCGTCCTTCGGCCTCCAGCTCGGCCTTTTCCTGATCGGTGAGCTTAAGCGCGGCGCGGTCATAGACCGGCGGTTTGCCCTGCGCCCGCTGGATCTTGCGCTTGCGGTCGAGCTCATCCTCGGTCTCGTAGCAGGCATACAGCACGCCCGCCTCGATCAGCCGATCCTTGGCCGCATCATAGCGATCGAAACGATCCGACTGTTTGAACGTCTCATCCCAGGCAAGCCCCAGCCAGGTCAGATCGCGTTTCAGCGCGTCCTCATTGGCCTGCGTCGAACGCTCGGTGTCGGTGTCGTCGATGCGCAGAACGAAAATCCCGTCCGCGGCGCGTGCATAAAGGAAATTCATCAGCGCGGTGCGCACATTGCCGACATGAAGCCGGCCGGTCGGGCTCGGCGCGAAACGGACTTTGGTCATAGGAGCGAACTTTCAAAGATGGGCTTTGGGCTTTGCCATGCGCGCGAAGAGCGGTCAAATCCGGCTGATCGAACCCGCCGCGGCATCAATAGCGAGCGCGGTTTCAAGCGCAGCGAGCCCAGCCTGTCCGGGCACGGCGACCGGCGATCCGTCGAGAACGCTGGTCACGAAGCGCTTGACGCCCTCGCCCAGGGAGTCGCGCGCCATTTCAGTGTCTGCGAAGCCCGCGTTGAGGTCGAGACCATGGGCATGGTCGAACGTCTTGGCGATGAAATCGACATCCAGCCCGGCCCCGCCCTGATAGCCCAGCGTCATGGTGCGCGCCCGCTCTGCTGCGACCCGGCTGGATTCCAGCTTCGCCTGCAGGCCGGTCTCAAATGTCAGCACGGTCGTGATGTGGTCGGCGAGCCCGCCGCGCTCAGCATGCATCTCGGCGCGGATCGAGACCGGGTCAGCGCCGGCGAGCGCCAATACCAGATCGATATCGTGGATCATCAGATCGAGCGTCACCGAGACATCGAGATTGCGCGCGCTCGGGGTGCCGATGCGCCTGGCCTCGAGCGCCTCCAGCGCTGGAAGGCCCGGCTGAAACAGACCCATGGCTTCAAACACGAAGCGTTCCTGATGGCCCACCTGAAGGGGCAGCGCGTTCGCGGCGGCCAGCGTCACAAGCTCGCGCGCCTCATCCAGCGTCGCCGCAATCGGCTTTTCCACCAAAACCGGCTTGCCCGCCTGCAGAGCCCGATGAGCCGCATCATGGTGGAAGACCGCCGGGCTGGTCACCGTCAGCACATCAATCGCGTCAAGCAGCTCGCCAAGCGCCTCGAAGGCGCGTCCGCCCTGCCGGGCGCACAACGCCTCGGCGTGATCGCGAACCGGGTCGAACACGCCGACGAATTCAACACGCGGATCAGCAACGTATTTGGAAGCGTGATAGCCGCCGAACACGCCGGCTCCGGCAATGCCGGCGCGCAGAGGGCCGGATGCGGGCTTGGGTGAGTTATCTGTCATGACGCGGCTCGTGTGGCATGGCGCGAGGGCTGCTTCAAGGCGCCTGGGCGCCAGGCCGGCATTCGCGATGTGCTTGCTCAACTGGCGAACGCGTGTTCGTAATGATGCAATGCGGAAACCAGGGACGGGGCGCGCCATGACTGAGAAGGAAAACGCGGGCGCTGACAACCAGGCCGACCCCGTCGGACCGGCCGGTCCGCGCATGGGCGAGGTGCTGGAAGCCGGGTTCGGCTGGAATGCGCGCATGCTGCGTACGCTTTTGGATTCTCTGATCAACCCGGTCGCGGTCTGCCGCGCCGCGCTCGCCGGCGACGATGAGCGCTATGTCTCGGCGATCCGGGCCTTCATCCTGATATTCGGCGCCGCCATAGCCGTGAGCGCGTTTCTCATCGGCGGCGGCCTTGTTTCTCTGTCCGCCATGACCGGCGCTGATCCGCAAGTGCTGGCCGGCTGGGCCGAACCGAGCGGGCGCAGCCTTGAGGCCATCGATCAGACCGTCTCCGGCTGGACCAATATTATAGTCTGGCCGATCACCATTCTGGCGGCGAGCCCCTACATCCTCATCTTCAAGCTGATGGCGCAGCGCATCACCCTGTACGGCCACACGCTGGTCTATCTGATCACCAGCAACGGGGTGCTTCTGCTGCAGCTGGCGCTGATCTTAGCGTTGGCGCCCTTCGTTGATATCGCAACAAACTCCCAAGTGAGCACCATCGCCGTGGTGGTGGTCTATCTGGTCATCCTGTTCCGGGTCTTTCTGGCGATCTACGCCCGAACCCTGATCGGCGCGGTCCTGCGGCTGATCGCAACGATCGCCCTCATCCCGGTCTCGCTTGTGCTCGTCAGCGTTCTGCAGTTTCTCGCGATGGAGCTCGTGCTTCAACTGCGCTTCGATCTCAGCCTCCTAACCCTCATGCAACTCCAGGCGGGAGCCTCCTCATGAAGTCCACCGAAGTCCACCTCGTTCGTCACTTCACAGGCCCGGTGAAGACCGAGTACTTCACCTCCGTCGAGACCGAACTGACCGAGCCGGGAGACGGCGAGGTTCAGGTCGCCAATGAGTGGCTTTCGGTCGATCCTTACATGCGCCCGCGCATGGCGGGGATGAAAACCTATATCGACCCGTTTCAGCCCGGTCAGCCGATGGAAGGCGGCGCAGTCGGACGGGTGGTGAAATCCAATTCAGAGCTTCTGGCCGAAGGCGATTACGTCTTCTCCATGATGGGCTGGCGAACCGGATTCACCGCGCCAGCGCAAGGGCTGATGAAGGTCGATGCGAATCTGCTTCCCGCCCACGCCTATCTGGGCATTGCCGGGCTGACCGGCATGACCGCCTATGTCGGGCTGAAGCGGATTATCGGACTTAAGGAAGGCGAGACCGTCTGGATGAGCGCCGGCGCCGGCGCGGTCGGCGCAGCCGGGATTCAATTCGCCAAGGCGATGGGCGCCAAGGTCATCGCCACAGCCGGCGGCGAGCAGAAAACCGCCTTCTGTCGCGATATCGGCGCGGATATCGCCATCGACTACAAGGCCGAAGCCGACCTGACCGCCGCCATCGCCGCCGCTGCTGAACAACTGGGCGGGCTGGACGCCTATTTTGAGAATGTCGGGGGCGAGCACCTTGTGGCGGCCCTGAATGTTCTCAAACAGTTCGGGCGGATCGCAGCCTGCGGGATGATCTCGCGCTATAATGACGAAACGCTGTCGCCAGGCCCGGCGAACATCACCAATATCGTATCCAAGTCGATCACCATGCGCGGCTTCATCCTGATCGACCATTTCGACCTGCAGGCGGAGTTCATACAGGACCTGTCCAGCTGGATGATTGAGGGCAAGGTTCAATCCAAGGAAACGGTGTTTGAAGGCATTGATCGCATGCCCGAAGCGTTCATGGGCCTGTTCACCGGCGCCAATACCGGCAAAATGCTGGTCAAGGTTTGATGAAGGCCTAGCCGCGCTGATCGATGCGCGTGCGCTGAAGACGCTGCGCGGCGCCCAGCACATAGCCGCCGACCACGGCCCCGGCGAAGGCGGCGATCATGTCGTCCTCGAACAGCTCCAGAAACCCGGCATAAGTCAGGACACAGGAGCTGACGGCGAGGCCGCAAGCGGCGACTCTGTTCAAGAATGGGGCGCGTTCGTGTTTCATGGTTTCCAAATTGCAAACGCTGAACCAATTCTTCGCACGTTTGTTAACCATTTGTCGCAATTGGATGCGGAACGGCTGCGCAAAATCAGCGCCCATGCGGGTTATCGCTTGCCAGCCTACCGCAGAATCGCGCTTGATGCTGCGGTAACACACTGAACAGTCCGACGTGACGGTACTCGCCGCGGCGGTCATCCCAAAAACAAGGGGGGAACCCTGATGAATAAATCTGAACTCGCCAAAGCGATCTCCGACAGCGCCGGCATCACCCGCGGACAGGCGGGCGACGCCATTGACGCCTTCGTTGACGCGATCGTCGGCGCAGCGAAAAACGGCGACAGCGTTCAGCTGGCCGGTTTCGGCACCTTCCACGCCAAACACCGCGAAGCGCGCGAAGTGCGCAATCCGCGCACCGGCGAGAAGATGATGTCGAAGGCCAAGACCTCCCTGGCCTTCCGTCCGGCCTCGGCGCTGAAGGACATCTAAGTTCCCACGCGTGCTGAGTGACAAAAGAGCCGCCGCTCGGGAAACCGGGCGGCGGTTTTTTGTAGCAGGTCGTCTGCCTTCGTCATTCCATCGAAAGCGGGAACTCAGAGAGGGAGCGCGCCTATTCGTCGATGCGGAACTTCTGGTCGCCAATACGGAAATGCTGGCCCACCAGCATGAGCGTGCCGAGCGCGCCGGTGATCAGGCAGGCATAGCCGAACCAGGGCTGCCAGCCCTGCCAGAAGGTGATGGCGAAGGCGACGATGGCGAGCAGAGGCGGGGTCGCCCAAAGCGCCCAGATGCGCGCCGTGACCGGCGCGTGTTCGCGTTTCTCATCGCTCATGATCCATTCCCTTCCAAAGCTCCGAATACGTCCCGGGTCAGTCGCGGGTCGAAATGCTGGCCGCCATCGACCGGCATGACCCATCCCGACACGGTCGGCGTGTCGAGAAAATAGTCCAGCGTCCGCACCATATCGTCGAGCGTCGGGCCCACACCCAGCGGATTGTCCGAATGCAGGCGTTCAAACTCTTCCTGCGAGTGATACGGACTCGGCAAAGTGAGGCCGGGCGCGATCGCGTTGACGCGGACGTTCGGCGCAAGCGCGCGCGCCAGCATTTCCGTCATGGCTTTCAGCGCGAATTTCGAGATCGAGTAGGAGAAGTAATCCGCATTCACATTGAACAGCTTGTAGTCCAGCACGTTCAGGATCATCGCCGCGTCTGGCGCCTGTTTCGCGAAGGCCTGCGACAGAAGCATGGGTGACAGCGCATTGATGTCGAGATGACGTCGAAAGCTCGCCGCAGTCAGCGTGTCCCAGCTGTCATCTTCAAAAACCGAGGCGGAATTGACCAGAACGCCGACCGCCCCGAGCGTTGAATTGGCCCGATCCATGAGCGAGGACACTGCGGCGTCGTCAGCCAAATCGGCCCCGAACGCCGCAGAGCGACCGCCCGCCGCGTTGATGAGCTCAGCGAAGGCTTCAGCCTCATCAGATGAACTGTTGTAGTGGACAGCGAGCGGATGGCCCCGCCGCACGAGCGCCTCGGCATAGGCGCGGCCCATTCGTTTGGCCGCGCCGGTCACGAGGGCGGCGGGCTTGTCCGGCGTCGGCAGCTGTTCCATAGCAGGCTCCATGCATCCAGTCGGGCGTACCGGTGTTCGCCCCGGTTCAGTCCAGCGACGAACCGGCCTATACCCGGTCTCGTCCGCTATATAGAGGTTCGCCGATGAAACTCGACGCTCTTCGCGCAGACGATAGCGCCATCCAGCCGGCCTATGCCGGTGAGCGCTTGAGCGTGCGCGTCGTCAAGCTGCGTTTGATGGCCGAGGTCGGTGTTTACGACACCGAACGCGATCGCGCCCAGCCGGTCGAGCTGAGCCTTGATGCCCAGGTCGATGACAGCGCGGTGCGCCCGAACGGCGCGCTGGGCGAAGCGGTCAACTACGCGGCCCTGGCCGAGCTGGCCCGTCAGGTCGCCGCCTCGCGTCATCACGAGTTGCTTGAAGACCTCGCCAGCGCGATCGCGGACGCCGCTTTCGCAGACCCGCGCATCCAGCGCCTGAAATTGACCCTCGACAAAACCGAAGCGCTGGATGACGCCGACAGCGTTGGCGTGTCTTACGAGCGCTGGCGCAAGCCTTGATCGGGGTCGTCATTGCAGCTTTGGCTCTGCAGCTGGCGCCGGCGAGTTTCAGCGAAGCGCAAACCGTCATTGAAGCCTGTCAGAGCGAACGTCTGGGCATAGTGAGCACCGAATATGGTGACGTGCTGTGCGTCCGCCAGAGCCTCGCCAGCCGCGATGTTGAGCGGGTCGCACGCCTCGTCGAGCGATTGCAGCGCGCACCTGTCAATGGACTGGTTCTCAGATCAGCAGGCGGACGCGTCGATCTCTGGCTGGACCTGATCGAGGCGAGCCAACCGCCGAGAAGCTTCGTCGTGGTGGATGATATCTGCCTGTCCAGTTGCGCCAATTACGGCTTCGCCGCCGGCGCGGTGCGTATCGTGCCGGACGGTTCGCTGGTCGGCTGGCATGGCGGACCCACGGGTGACGCCGCATTCATGGAGCAGTTCATTCGCGACGTCGCAGGCGTGAGCGCCGATGACGCGCCAGAGCTGGTCGCCCTCGGCGCGCGCACCGAAGCGCTCTATGACCGGCTGGGTCTGTCCACGCAGGTTTTGCAGCACAGTCACAGACCCTCCCCGCCCTTCAACCTGACCCGACTTCGTCGGCGGCTGGGCGGCGGCGCGATCACGGGCGTGGCGTTCGAACCGGCGGTGCTGGCATCGTGCTTCGGCTTTGACGGGCTGGATCTGATGACCCATCCTGGTGATGACGCCGCGACCTTGCGCGCCAGCTGGGCGAAGTCGCGTCGATGGGGGCTCTTCACGCGCCCTGGCGACCTCGTAACGGCCTGTAGGCCGCAGCGAGCCCGCTGACGAACGCCGCGAAGCCGCCTATCTGTTAGTTCATGGCCAAAGCCGACCGTCCCTCCCGACCGCCCACCGACGCCGGGGATGCGCATGCGCCCGCCGCGCCGGTGGAAGTGAGCGGGGCGCGCTCCGGTCCGGAAGTGATCGCCGATTATGTGAAGCGTCTGCCCATGAAGCCGGGCGTCTATCGCATGTATGGAGCCGATGGCGAGGTGCTCTATGTCGGCAAGGCGCGCAGGCTGAGAAGCCGGGTGGCGAGCTACGCCAAGTCCGGCAGGCATACCAATCGCATCGCGCTGATGATTTCGTTGACCCGATCCATGGAGTTCGTGGTTACCGAAACCGAGACCGAAGCGCTACTGCTTGAAGCCAATCTGATCAAGCGCCTGAAGCCGCGCTTCAACATCATCCTGCGCGACGACAAGTCCTTTCCCTATATCCTGATCCGCCGTGATCACAGCGCCCCTCAGCTGGTCAAGCATCGCGGGGCGCGGCGCGCGAAGGGCGATTATTTCGGTCCGTTCGCCAGCGCCGGCGCGGTCAACCGCACCGTCAACACGCTGCAGAAGGCGTTCGGCGTGCGCACCTGCTCCGACAGCGTTTACGAGGGCCGCTCGCGGCCCTGCATGCTGTATCAGATCAAGCGCTGCGCCGGGCCGTGCGTCGATCTGGTCGAACCGGAGCAGTATGACGCGCTCGTGGATGAAGCCACGCAGTTTCTGCGCGGTCGCTCGAACGCGCTGCGCGAACAGCTGCAGGCGGAAATGACCGAGGCCTCAGAAGCGCTCGATTTTGAGCGCGCCGCGCGCCTGCGCGACCGGATCCGCGCCATCGCGGCGGTGACCAGCGAGCAAGGCGTCAACCCGGCCGGGCTGGAAGAGGCCGATGTCATCGCCGCCTGGAGCGAGGGCGGGCGCAGCTGCGTTCAGATCTTCTTCTTCCGCGCGGGGCAGAACTGGGGCAATCGCGCCTTCTATCCGCGTCATGAAGCCGATGCCGAACCCGGCGACGTGCTCGCCGCCTTCATTGCCCAATTTTATGACGACAAGCCCGCGCCGGGGCTGATCCTGGTCAGCCACCCGCCCGATCAATCTGAGCTTCTGGCCGAGGCGTTGAGCCTGCGCGCCGAGCGCGCCGTGAAGATCATGACGCCCCAGCGCGGCGAGAAGAAAAAGCTTGTCGACCAGACACTGGCCAATGCGCGCGAAGCGCTCGGGCGCAAGCTCGCGGAGAGCAAATCCCAGGCGCAATTGCTGGAAGGCGTGCGCAAAGTGTTCGATCTGGCCGAGCGTCCGGAACGGATCGAGGTCTATGACAACTCCCACATTCAAGGTTCCAACGCGCTGGGCGCCATGATCGTCGCCGGCCCGGAAGGGTTTGAGAAAACCCACTACCGCCGCTTCAACATGAAGGGTGACGACGCAGCCACGAATGATGACTACGCGATGATGCGCGCCATGCTGCGCCGGCGCTTCGCCCGGCTCGCCAAGGAAAGCGGTGAAGGTGCGCCGGTTCCGGATCTGGTGCTGGTCGATGGCGGCAAGGGCCAGCTCTCTGTCGCGCTGGAAGTCGCCGAGGAGGTCGGCGTTGAGCACATTCTCATCGCCGCCATCGCCAAGGGGCCGGATCGCGATGCGGGCCGGGAGGTCTTCTACATTCCCGAAAAGCCGCCCTTCCGCCTGCCGATGAATGATCCAGTGCTCTATTATCTCCAGCGTCTGCGTGATGAGGCGCACCGCTTTGCGATCACCGGCCACCGGGCCAAGCGCGCCAAGCAGATCAGCGAAAATCCGCTGGATGAAATCGGCGGCGTCGGCGCGGGGCGCAAGAAGGCGCTGCTGGCGCATTTCGGATCCGCGCGGGCCGTCGCGCACGCCAGCCTGGCTGACCTTGAAAAGGTCGAAGGCGTCTCGCGCGCTTTGGCCAAGACGATCTATGATCACTTCCATGAATAGCGTCAGCTGGATTCCCAACGCCGTCACGCTGCTGCGCACGCTCGCCGGGCTTGTCGGCGCGGCCTGTCTGTTCGTCGCGCCGGACACGATGCTGGAGGAAGACGCCCTCATCCTGAGTGCGGCGGCGGGTCTGCTTCTGCTGATCGCCGCACTCGGCGACTGGCTCGATGGCTGGCTCGCCCGCGCGCTGAAGGCGCAAAGCGCGTTCGGCGCGCTCATCGACCCGATCGCCGACAAGATCATCGTGAGCGCCTATCTCATCGCCTTCATCAAGGTGACCGGCTTCGATCCCTGGTTCACCGCGCCGGCGGTGGTGATCATCGCGCGCGATCTCGCCGTGACCGGAATCCGGCTGTCCCGACTCGGGCGCGAGACGACGCCGCTGCCGGTCAGCGCCGCGGCGAAATGGAAGACGGCGGTGGAGATGGTTGTGCTGGCCGCGCCATTCCTGGCGGTGACGCTCGTCTATCTGACCGGTCTCGCGCCGCGGCTGGCGTATGAAGCCTATTATGTTTGGATCGGCGGTGTCTGGTTCGCCGCGCTGCTGAGCGGTTCGACATTTATCGGCTACATGATCGCTCCTCAAAAAAATCGGGCGCCTTAAGCCCTGCGACGTGGCGCCGCAGAACGAGTGCGTCAGCCAGTTGCGAAGCACCTTGTTAACCAGACAAGCCGTACGGATTTTCCCACGTTTTTCATGGGGATCATCAATTATGGCAGACTCTCAGCATCCTGAAATTGAGCTCGAACACCGCCTTGCGTTCCTAGGTTTGGACAATGCGGACCGTGACGCCCTGCGGGCGCTGAAGCCGCTCCTGGTGGAGCAGTTTCCCCCGGTTCTCGACCGGTTCTACGCTCATATCAGCAAGTTCGACGAAGTCGCCGCCATGTTCGGCGGCAAGGCGGGCATGGAGCACGCCAAGGAAAAACAGATCGAGCACTGGCTGCGGATCTGCGAAGCGCGGTTTGACGACAGCTATCTCAATTCCGTGCTCGCGGTCGGCCGCACCCATGCGCGCCTGCAGCTGAAGCCGGAATGGTATTTCGGCGCGTACAGCTTCCTTCTGAACGGTTTGAGCAATGCCGTGCTGGACGCCAGCGCCAAGCGCGCGGGCTTCTTCGGCCCAAAGGGCGGCGATGCTGAAGCCCGCCAGGCGCTAGGCGTTCTCTATAAGGCCGTCATGCTCGACATGGAGCTGGTCATCACGGTGATCTACCAGCATCAGGCGCGTGAGCGCAGCGACCGTTTTGAAGCGCTGGCTGCAAAGTTTGACGAAGAAGTCACCGCCATTGTCGGCTCGTTCTCCGGCGCCTCAAACGCGCTCACCGAGACCGCCCGCTCTATGATCTCAACGGCTGAACGCGCAAGTGAACAATCCTCCTCCGTCGCGGCCGCCGCAGACGAAGCCACCGCGACCGCCCAAAGCGTCGCGGGTGCGGCCTCCCAGCTTACCGGCGCCATTGCAGAGATTTCCGCGCGGGCCGGCGAAGCCGCTCAGGGCTCTGCGGAAGCCTCCAACGAAACCCGCCGCACCGGCGAAACCATGGAGAAGCTCTCGGTCGCCGCCACCAAAATCGGCGAAATCGTCAACCTGATCGAATCGGTGGCCGAACAGACCAATCTTCTGGCGCTCAACGCCACGATTGAAGCGGCGCGCGCCGGCGAAGCCGGCAAGGGCTTCGCGGTGGTCGCCAGCGAGGTGAAATCCCTCGCCGCCCAGACCGCTCAGGCCACCGAGGAAATCTCCAGCCAGATCGGCGGGGTGCAGACCGTGGTCAATGAGGCGGTTGAAGCGATTGGCGGCGTATCCGGCGCGATCGAGCGCCTCAGCTCGGTATCCGCCTCAATCTCCGCAGCGGTGGAGGAACAGAACGCCGCGACGGCTGAAATCGGGCGAAATACCGAGCAGACCGCAGCCAGCGCCGACAGCGTGGCGAAATCCATCTCCACCGTGCTGTCCGGTGCGCAGGAGACCCAGCAATCGGCCGAGAGCGTGGTCGGTTCCGCCGAAGCGCTCGCCGAGCAGGCTGAGCGTCTTCGCGGCGAGGTGTCCCGCTTCCTTGAGGATATGCGCGCCGCATAAAGCTCGAAACCGCGCCGATGGGCGGTTAGGCTCTCCCTGCTGAATGGGGAGAGCAGGACATGGGCCGGCTTCTGATCGGGATTGGAGCGGCGCTTGCGCTCGCCGCGCTCTGCGCCTCGGCGTGGAGCTGGGCGACGCGCAACCCGCAGGGCCTTGAGCTTCGCGCGCTCGGCGAGGCGGCCGGCCAGGCCTATGTCTACGGCTACCCGCTCGTGCTCAGCGATGTAACGCGGCGCACCATGGTTCACGCGCCGGCGCCGCCGGGACGGCCTGACTTCGAACTCAATACGCTGGCGCATATCCGCGCCCTGCCCTCGCCGGCGACGACCAATGTCATCCGGCCGAATGTCGACACGCTCTATTCGATCGCGTGGCTCGACCTCGCAGCCGGCCCGGTCGAGCTTGATCTGCCTGCGATGGGTGAACGCTATTATCTCGCCCAGCTGCTGGACGCCTGGACCAATACGGCCGCCGCGCCGGGAACCCGGCTGAATGGCGGCGCGCCGGGCCGATATCTCATTACCGGACCCGGGGGCGCAGCCGAAGCCGAACCCGGTCAGACGCTCATCCGTTCGCCGACCTCCATCGCCTGGATCATCCTGCGTATCGAGACTGCGGGCGGTGATGACATTTCGCGCGTTCACGTCCTGCAGGACGCCGTGCGGCTAACCGGTCCAACCGCAGCGCGGCCCGCCTCGCCGCCGGGCGCAAATCGTCCACCGGACCAGGTCGCCGCGATGACGCCGGAGGCCTTCTTCAACGCGCTGGCCGAGCTGATGGCGGACAATCCCGCCGCCCCGGACGATACCGGCGCGCTCGCCGATCTGGCCTCGCTGGGGATTGAACCGGGAACGTCCTTGGATGGCTCACGCTTCGGCCCGCTGGCGAGAACCGCAATCGCACGCGGCGTGGAGACCGCGCGCAAGCGGCTCGCCGATGCTGTGCTGAACCGGCCTGCGGGCTGGACGGTGCACACCACAGCCCTTGGCCGCTACGGGACCGATTACGCGCTGCGCGCCGGCGTGGCCCGCATCGGGCTGGGCGCCAACTGGCCGGAAGACGCCGTCTACCCCTCGGCGTCCAGCGATGCTTCAGGCGCGGGCCTGCATGGCGATCACGCCTACCGGATCCGCTTTGCGCCGGGCGGCCTGCCTCCGGTCAACGCCTTCTGGTCGATCACCGTCTATGACGAGGCCGGATATCTCAGCGAGAACACCATCGACCGGTATGCGCTCGGCGACCGTGATGCCCTGCAATTCGATCCCGACGGATCGCTGACGCTCTATCTGCAGAGCGAAGACCCCGGCCCCGGCCAGCGGGCGAACTGGCTGCCGACGCCTGTCGGAGAGAATTACGCGCTGACTGCCCGCCTGTATTGGCCCCAAGACGAGGTGCTCAGAGGCGATTGGCGAATGCCGCCGATTGAACGCGTGGAGCGCTAGGTCATGGCCTCATGATCTAAACCGAAACGGGTCAGCCCCAGCTCGTGACGTAAAGCGAACATTGAGCGCGAATTCCCCCTAAAGGGGCGCACTTTTCAACTCAAGCATTTTATTAACCAAAGGGTGTGCACGATCGCAGCAACCTCAATGGAGAGCTGCAATGGTCGATGCCCGTTCCAAGTTTGAATCGCGGCTCAATTTCATCGGTTTCAGCGAGGCTGACGCCCGTGCGCTACGATCGCTGCACAGTGTTGTTAAAGCCTGCCTGCCCGGGGTTCTCGACGCCTTCTACGCTGACCTCGCCGGTCATCCGGAAATCTACGCCATGTTCGGAAGCGAGGCCGGCGTCGCGCATGCGAAGGAAAAGCAGCTCGAGCACTGGCTGAAAATCGTCTCGGCTCGCTTTGACGCCGACTACGAAGCCTCGGTGGGCCGCATCGGGGCGGCGCACGCCCGGCTTGATCTGAAGCCGGAATGGTATTTCGGCGCCTATAACCAACTGATGATAGGCATGGCGCACGCCGTGCTCGACCAGGAGCGCGCGGAGCCGATGCTGGGCCGCTGGCGCAAGGCCGCCGATGGCCCGCGCTCGAAGGTCGCCGCCCTCATCAAGGCGGTGATGTTGGACATGGAACTGGTCATGTCGGTCATCGATGATCACCGGAACACAGCTCGCCGGAACCAATTCAATAAGCTCGCCAGCGAATTCGAGAGCCAGATCGCAGCGATCGCCGAAACCCTGGCGGCCTCCTCGGGTAAGCTGGCGGGAACCGCCCAGGACATGTCATCGACGGCCCAACGCACCAATGAGCAGTCCGCCCAGGTCGCCAGCGCGGCTGAATCAGCAAGCGGCGCGGCCCAAAGCGTGGCCGGGGCGGCGGGCGAGTTGTCCCAGGCGATTGCAGAAATCTCTGCGCGCGCCGGCGAAGCGGCGGAGGATTCCTCAACCGCCTCAGATGAGGCCCGACGCACGGGTGAGACCATGGCCAAGCTGTCGGAAGCCGCTGCCAAGATCGACGAGATCGTGTCGCTGATCGAGTCGGTGGCCGGCCAGACGAACTTGCTTGCGCTGAACGCCACGATCGAGGCTGCACGGGCCGGCGAGGCCGGCAAAGGCTTCGCGGTCGTCGCGAGCGAGGTGAAATCCCTCGCTGCACAAACCGCCACCGCCACCGAAAATATCTCCAGCAGCATCGGCGAGGTTCAGGCGGTCGTCGCCGACGCGGTCAGAGCGATCGAGGCTGTCTCCGCCGCCGTTATGCGCGTCAACGATGTCTCCGCATCGATCTCCGCCGCCGTAGAGGAGCAGAACGCAGCGACCGCAGAGATCGGGCGCACAACTGACACCGCAGCAAGGAGCGCAACCGCCGTCTCGGAAACCATCGCGGACGTCCGCGCCGGCGCGGAAACAACAAGCCGGTCCGCCGACGCGGTTGTCGGCGCAGCCGAAGCGCTCGGGGAACAATCTGAACAGCTGCGCAGCGAAGTCGCGCAATTCCTGGAACGCATCCGCGCCGCATAGGGCGGGAAGCCTCAGGCCAACAAGGCTCGTGCTTGATCGCTATCAGCGCCGATCTGGGCCTTCAACGCATCAAGCCCGTCAAACTTGCGCTCAGGACGGATGAAGGCCTGCAACGCCACCTCCAGCGTTTCGCCGTACAGATCGCCGGAAAAGTCGAACAGGTGCGCTTCCAGTCGCGCTTCCTCACCCTCCACGGTTGGGCGCACGCCGAGATTGGCGACGCCCTTGATGGGCGCGTCGTCACCACGCTTGGCCGTAACTGCGTAAACGCCAAAGCGCGGGCGTACATAATCGCCCAGCGGAATATTCGCCGTTGGGAAACCGAGATGGCGGCCACGCTGATCGCCCTTGGAGACGACGCCTTCAATGGCGAAGGGCCGGCCAAGCAACGCACTCGCGCGCTCCGGCTCGCCGGTCATCAGGGCTTCACGCACACCGGTGGAGGAAACCCGCCCACCATCCAGCGCCAGCTCGTCAGCTGCGCGCACGGTGAAACCGAAGCGTTCGCCCAGTTCGGCGAGCTGGCCGACATCGCCGGCGCGGCCCTTGCCGAAGCGAAAGTCTGGCCCCGTCACCACGCCGGCAAGTCCGAGCCCCTCGGCGAGTACGGCGTGGCAGAAAGTCTCCGGGCTCATCGCCGCCATATCCGGCCCGAACGGGATGGCGTGAACGCGCCGCGCCCCGGCGGCGGCGAGCGCGCGCACGCGCTGCGCGTCGCTCTGAAGCCGGAATGGCGGCGCGTCAGGCTGAAAATAGCGGCGCGGGTGCGGCCTGAAGACCGCCGCAACGAGCTCGACGTCAAGCTCGACGGCGAGCGTTCGAGCGGTTTCGAGCACTGCCATATGGCCCTTGTGAACGCCGTCGAAATTGCCCAGCGCCGCCACCCCTCCGCGATGCGCGTCAGGCAGGTCTTCGATGGCGTTGGTTTCGATAACCGGGCTCATGACCGCGCGGGAAGCCGTGCTCAGGCCGAGCGCGAGCGGCGCTTGCGAACCATGACTTCGGCATCGGCCTCCATGGCGACCTCGCCATCCACCGTGCACTGGCAAAGCAGCTTCACCTGGCGAGCCTTCACGTCCACTTCGACGACTTCGGCGCGGGCGATGACGGTGTCGCCGATCCGCACCGGGCGCTGGAAGCGCATGCTCATGCCCTGAAACACGGCGCCGGGACCGGGAAGATGGTTGCCGAGCACGCAGGAAATAAAAGAGGCGATCAACGCGCCATGCGCGATCCGGCCGCGAAAGGCGGTCTTGCGTGCGTAGTCTTCATCCATGTGCAGCGGATTAAAGTCGCCGGACACCTCGGCGAATTTGCGTACGGCGGCGTCGTCCACCAGCCGCTCGATTTCAGCCGACTGGCCCACTTCCAACTCGTCCAGCCCGTAGCCCTGAAACTCGCTCATCAAGCGTCCTTCCCTGCGAAGCGATGTGTTTAACCGAATTTTGACCGCAACTGTCTAGTGTCCATCCGTACGCCGTACGAATTCGGACTGAGAGCCGGATCGATGCGGGGGGTGGAAACTGAAGACCTGGAGGTGGGTTATGGCTGTCGATACGTCGATGCCGGTTCTGATCGTGGACGACTACAAGACCATGCTGCGGATCATCCGCAATCTGCTCAAGCAGATCGGTTTTGAGAACGTGGATGAAGCTTCGGACGGAACCGAGGCCTTCGAGAAAATGAAGAAGCAACGCTATGGGCTGGTCATCTCTGACTGGAACATGGAGCCGATGACCGGCTACGAGCTTCTGAAGAAGGTTCGCGCCGATGAGGCCGTGAAATCCACGCCCTTCATCATGGTGACGGCCGAATCCAAGACGGAAAACGTTGTCGCGGCGAAGAAGGCCGGCGTGAACAACTACATCGTCAAGCCGTTCAATGCGGGCACCCTGAAAGCAAAAATGACGGCGGTGTTGGGCGATTTCTAAGCCGCACAGGCTTTTCGCTTTTCACCGAATGCAGTCAGGGAGGACCCAATGGCCGCTGCAGACGTAGCCCAACGTTTTCGAGATTCGCTCGCCGATTTGAAGGCCAGCGATCTGAAAGACGCTCAGGTGATGGACGTGCTTAAGCTCGCCCAGCAGCTGACCGACACCATGCAGATCTTCTTCTCATCGCTCGATAAGTCGATCTGCGGGGAGTTTGCTTACATCGCCGACTATATCGCGCGAACCCGCGACGAGATTTCCAAGCTGCGCCCGAACGATATCAAGGAGCAGCGCATCCCCTCAGCGGGCAAGGAGCTCGAAGCGGTCGTCGGCGACACCGAACGCGCCACAGAAACCATCATGAGCGAGGCGGAGACAATCCTGGGCGCGGACGCGTCCGATCCCGACGCTTACAAGGCTCAGGTCGATGAGGCGATGATGCGCATCATCGAGTCCTGCTCCTTCCAGGATCTTTCCGGCCAACGCGTGTCCAAGGTGGTGGATTCGCTCAAGCACGTGGAAAAACGCGTCACGCGCTTTGCACAGGCCATGGGCGTGCATGATGCAAACGCTGATGATGACGAGGTTCTGGAGGAGGAGCGCCGCAAGAAGCTTCACCTGAACGGCCCGGCGATCGGCGGTCCTGAGCACGACCAGGGCTCCATCGACGAGCTGTTCGAGAGCGATCTCGATCAGAATTCGATCGACGCGCTGTTCGACTAAACTGTTTGATTCATTACATGAGAGCCCCGCCGGCGACGGCGGGGCTCTCATCATGGATCACGCCAGAAGGGCCGAAGCGGCAAGGCCCGCGGTCAGGATCAATCCGGCCGTCGCGTTCGATTTGAAACGGGCCAGACAATCCGGCCCGTCCCCCGGATCAAAACGCAGCGCCTGAATCATCAGATGCAGCGCATAGGCCGCGAACCCGACCGCCATCACCAGCCCGGCCCCTGCAAGCACAGCGCCAGTAGCGGATAAAAACGCCGATGCTGCGTAGAGAGCGGCCACCCCGGACCGAATGCGCCCGCCCAGCGCGCGCGCCGAGGACTTCACCCCGACCAGCGCATCATCCTCAATGTCCTGACAGGCGTAGATCGTGTCATAGCCGACCGTCCACAGGATCGCGCCGGCATAGAAGATCAGCACAGCGAGCCAGAGCCCGCCGTCAAACGCGCCAACCGATGCGGCTGCAACGAGTACGCCCCAGTTGAAGGTCAGTCCCAGCCAGAGCTGCGGCCACCAGGTTATCCGCTTCATGAAGGGATAGGCGGCCACCAGCGCCAGGGAACCGAGCGCGATGAAGATCGCGACCGGCGGCAACTGGATCAGCACCACAAGCCCCACCAGACACTGCGCGCCCAGAAAGGCCCAGGCGCCTTTGAGGCTGACGGTTCCGGCGGCCAACGGTCGGTCGGCGGTGCGCGCGACCTTCGCATCCAGATCGCGGTCAACGATATCGTTATAGGTGCAGCCCGCGCCGCGCATGGCCACCGCGCCGATCAGGAAGAGCACGGCCAGCCAGAAATCGCCGGGCTCAAATCCGGATCCGGATCGGGCGAGCGCCAGACCCTGCCAGCACGGAATCGCGAGCAGCCAGAAGCCTGCCGGCCTGTCATAACGCGCAAGCCTCAGATACGGCCTTACGGCCTCGGGCGCGCGTTCCACCCAGCTGGTTTTGACCGAATCCGCGACACGGCGATCTGCAATGCGATCACGCCGCGAGGGACGTTGAGGAGGAACAGGCACCGTCATCTCCCCTCCACTAACCTTTGAACAGGAGTTGGAAAAGCTCCCGGCTTGGCGCCATGGCGCCGCACGCGGCATAAGCAGGCCATGGCCTCACTCCCCCGCCTCCATGTCGATGTCGATCTCGCCGAAGGCGCGCGTATCGTGCTTGACCGCGGCCAGTCGCACTACCTGCTCACCGTCATGCGCCGAAGCGCGGGTGATGAAGTCCGCGTCTTCAACGGCCGGGACGGCGAATGGCGCGCAAGGGTGGAATCGGGCAGCAAGCGTGAGGCTCGCCTGAGCATTCTCGATCAGCACCGCGTCCAGCACAGCAGCCCTGATGTGGAGCTCTTATTCGCGCCGGTGAAAAAGGCTCGCACCGATTTCATCGTGGAAAAGGCGGTGGAGCTCGGCGCAGCCCGCCTGCGCCCGGTGCTGACCGAACGCACCATCACCGACCGGGTGCGCACCGACCGTTTGAACGCATTGGCGCGCGAGGCGGCCGAACAGACCGAGCGCCTCGATCTGGCCGAAGTGTGCGAACCGGTCCGCCTGCCCGCACTCCTTGAAGGTTGGGATGATAGCCGCTGGCTGATCTTCTGCGATGAAGCGGGGGACGACGCCAAAGCCCCGTGGGGCGGAGAGACCGGCCGTGCTTCGCCCATGCTGGACGTCTTGCGGCGCCATCAAGAACGGCTCCACCTCACCCCAGCCCTCCGCTCAAGGGGAGGGGCTGAGTCAGAAATCTCCAATGCGCCTGGGGATTCACCGTGGGCGATCTTGGTCGGGCCTGAGGGCGGATTCACGCCGCGCGAGCGCGTGCTCCTGCGCGAACAACCCTTTGTGCTGCCCGTCACGCTCGGGCCGCGCATCCTGCGCGCGGACACGGCGGCGGCTGCAGCGCTCAGCCTCTGGCAGGCGGTTCTGGGCGATTGGGGCGCGCTCACGAACCCGTGAAGCAGCATGACCTTACTTGCCGTAAGGACAGCATCGCCATAAGTGTGCAGCCCATCAGAAGCGGTCAGGAGCTGAGCCTGAATGAGCGGCAGCTACAACGCCGGGGGCGAAGGCGCCCGCATCCAGACCAGGGCTCAGCTCATCGAGCATCTGGAAGCCGGCTGCAAACCGCCTGAACGCTTCCGCATCGGCACAGAGCACGAGAAGTTCAGCTTCACGCTGAACGATCATAAGCCGCTGCCCTATGAGGCCGAGGGCGCAAGCGTGCGCAAGCTTTTAGAAGGCCTGACGCGCTTCGGCTGGACGCCGATCGAGGAAGAGGGCAAGCCCGTCGCGCTGAAGCGCGAGGGTGGATCCATTACGCTGGAGCCGGGCGGGCAGTTTGAGCTGTCCGGCGCGCCGGTGGAAACCCTGCATGAGACCTGCCGTGAGGTGAACGGGCATTTGCGCGAGGTGCGCGAGGTCGCCGAGGAGATCGGCGTCGGCTTCCTGGGCCTGGGGTTCTCACCAAAATGGGCGCTGGAAGACACGCCCATGATGCCCAAGGCGCGCTATCAGATCATGCGCGATTACATGCCGAAGGTAGGCGGGCTCGGTCATCAGATGATGTTCCGCTCCTGCACCGTGCAGACCAATCTCGATTTCGAGACCGAAGCGGACATGATCAAGAAGCTGCGCGTCTCGCTGGCGCTGCAGCCTGTCGCGACCGCGCTGTTCGCCAACTCACCCTTCGCCGACGGCAGGCCGAACGGCTTCCTGTCCTATCGCGCCCATATCTGGACCGACACCGATAATGACCGCACCGGCATGCTGCCGTTTGCGTTCGAGGATGGGTTCGGCTTTGAACGCTATGTCGACTGGGCGCTCGAAGCGCCAATGTATTTCGTCAAGCGCGAGGGCCGCTATCTCGATGCGTCCGGCCTGAGTTTCAAGGATTTCCTGGCTGGCCGATTGCCCATCCTGCCTGGCGAGATTCCGGCGATGAGCGACTGGGAGGATCATCTGTCCACCCTCTTCCCGGAAGTGCGGCTGAAAACCTTTATCGAACAGCGCGGCGCCGATGGCGGGCCGTGGAACCGGCTGTGCGCCCTGCCCGCCTTCTGGGTCGGACTTCTCTATGACGGCGCGGCGCTGGATGCCGCCTGGGATCTGGTCAAGGACTGGACCGAAGACGAACGCGACGCCCTGCGCGTCGGCGCAGCGCGCCATGCGCTGAAAACGCCCTTCCGGGACGCAAGCCTGCAGAATGTGGCGCTTGAAGCGCTGAAAATTTCACGCGAGGGACTGCGCGCGCGTGCGCGCCTGAACGGCCATGGCGAGCATGAAGGCGTCTTCCTGGATGAGCTCGACGCCATCGCCCGGTCCGGGGTCAGCCCGGCCGAAGCGCTGTTGCAGCGCTATCACGGCGAATGGAATGAAAGCGTGGAGCCGGTCTTCACCGAGTGCGCTTACTGAGCCGCCGGTCATCAAGGCCAGACGCGTCAGCGCGCAGAGCGGGCGACTCTTCAGGTTTGCGTAATCGGCGCCCGTCCCGGGACGCGGCGCGGTCAGACGCTCGCCAGCATCGCCTCGCCGGGTTCGAACAGCATGTCGGCGCCGAGCTGGATATCGCCGAGCAGGCCCGGAGCAGAGCTGAGCACGGTTGAGGCGTAGACCCGCGTCAGCGCGATGCGCGAGCGGGCATAGTCGGCATCGCCCTCGCCTTCCTTCAGTTGACGCTGCGCGGCGACCGCACCCACGGCGAGCAGCCAGCCGCCGGTGACATCACCGGCGAGCTTCAGATAGCTCGTGGCGCCCGCCAGCCGGTCCTCGTTGGATGCATCCAGCACCCACGCGGAGGCGGCCTCCAGCACGTCGCAGGCCGGGCCGAGCCGTTCAGCGATGTGTGGCAGGTCCGGGTTGGACGAGGTGGCGCAGTCCTCAATCGTCTGACGCACATCCTCGATCAGATCGCGCACCGCGCGGCCGCCGTCGCCGGCGAGCTTGCGGCCGACCAGATCGATCGCCTGAATGCCGTTCGTGCCTTCATAGATCGGGGTGATGCGCGCATCGCGATAATGCTGGGCCGCGCCGGTCTCCTCCACAAAGCCCATGCCGCCATGCACCTGAATGCCGAGCGAGGCGACCTCCACCCCGATATCGGTCGACCAGGCCTTGGCGAGCGGGATCATCAGATTCTCGCGCCGCTTCGCCCAGGCGCGCTCATCCTCGTCCTCGGCGTGTTCGGCGTAATCGGCCTCGACCGCCGCGTGATAACAGATGGCGCGGGCGGCTTCAGTCTTGGCTTTCATCAGCGCCAGCATGCGGCGCACGTCCGGGTGTTCGATGATGGCGTGCGGCGCCGGACCTTCAGCGCCGGGGGCGCGGCCCTGCTTGCGTTCCTGCGCGAAAGCGTGCGCCTGCTGATAGGCCCGTTCAGCGATGCCGACGCCCTGGGCGCCGACATTGAGCCGGGCGGAATTCATCATAGTGAACATGCACGCCATGCCCTTCTGCTCCGGGCCGATCAGCCAGCCTTTGGCGCCGGCAAACTCCATGGTGCAGGTCGGCGATCCGTGAATGCCGAGCTTGCGCTCCAGCCCGATCGCTTTCGCGGCGTTGCGTTCACCGGGATTGCCGTCAGCATCGGGCAGGAATTTCGGCACCAGGAAGAGCGAGATGCCCTTGGTGCCCTCCGGGCTGTCCGGCGTGCGCGCCAGCACCAGGTGGACGATGTTCTCAGCGCAATCATGCTCCCCCCAGGTGATGTAGATTTTCTGCCCCGTGATCGACCAGCTGCCATCGCCATTGGGTTCAGCTTTGGTGCGCAAGGCGCCGACATCGGAGCCGGCCTGCGGCTCGGTCAGATTCATGGTGGCGGTCCACTCGCCCGACATGATCTTCGGCAGATAGAGCGCGCGCTGCTCTTCGCTGCCATGAGCGATGAGCGCTTCAATCCCGCCGAAGGAGAGCATGGGCCCGAGCCCGAAGCTCATGCAGCCGGACTGCAGCATCTCCATGAAGGCGGTGCCGAGCGCGCGCGGCAGACCCATCCCGCCCTGCTCAGGCGGAAACTGAAGCCCCTGCCAGCCGCCTTCCACATAAGTGGCGTAGGCCTGCTTGAAGCCTTTCGGGGTGCGCACCACGCCATTATCGAGCGAGCAGCCTTCCTGATCGGCCGGCCAGTTCAGCGGACCGAGCACGTCGGTGGCGAGCCTGCCGGCTTCTTCAAGAATCTGCCCGGTCAAATCGGAGGAAAACTCCGGAAAAGCCCCGGTGGCCTTCAACCCGTCCAGAGCGGCGATCTCCTCAAGGCAGAAGCGGATGTCGCGAACAGGGGCGCGATAGGTCATGAGGCGATCTCCGGCAGGCGTTCATATCAGGAAACCAGAACATAGCGCGCGCAGCGCATTGCGCTACAGGGTGTGGCGGATTGTCCGGTCTTCGAGCCGCGTCAGTACGCGGCCGCGAGCGAGATCAACACTGCGAGTAAGAACACGGCGACCACAACCGCTCTATTTTTCAAATCCTGAAGGAAACGAGGCTTCGCGAACAAGACCGCGACATTGATCAAGATCGTGATGGCGGAGACCCCAGATAGGTATTGAGCGCGGACGCCGAAAAAGGCGTCGAACGCGAGGACGCAAACCTGGACCGCGACTAAAACGAGTAGGAGAATGAACATTCGCAACTCCGGAGAATCATCACCCGACACGAGTGTGCCTCGGTCGTCACCGAAACACACTCACAGGGTGAATGCTAGGTTAGGAACGTGTCGATCAACGCAGCAGCCGCGGCGACCGCGCCAGCGACCGGCGTCAGACCCGCCACGCCGGCGCCTGCCGTGATACCTCCATAGATGGCAATGTACTCGTCGAACGGATCACCATCTTGATTCCCGGCATTATCCACAGCCCCGGCCACGCCGGCCCCGTAGTTTCCGTACGATGCGCCAGACACTTGAAAAGTCTCTTCGAAGCTCAACTCTCTCAAAGGGTCGCCTCCTAGTTAAACCATTCGTCAGATCGACCATTGGTATATCTAAGATCATATGATTCCCTTTTAAGAGGAAATTTTCTACCTTGTATTGCTTTGCTCTGACGTTGATGGATTTTTCGCGACGCGAATGGCGACGGCTCGCCGCCCTCTTGTCCGCCCTTCTGCTCGCCGCTTGCGTGGGAACGCCTACCCTCGACCCCGCCGAGCTGCCCTCTGGCGAGTGGCGGCTTGATCCCGGCCACACCAGCGTGACCTGGCAGGTCCGCCATCTGGGACTGTCCTGGTACACGGCGCGCTTTGACCGCGCGAATGCGAGCCTGACCTTCGATCCCGGCGCGCCGGACGCCGCAGTGCTCGTTGCGACGGTGGACGCGGCGTCGATCTCAACCGGCGATCCTGAGTTTGACGAAACGCTGCGCGGCGGGGCCTGGTTAGACGCGGTTAGCCATGCTGAGCTGATCTTCCGGTCCACGACGATCGAGGTGACCGGGCCAACGAGCGGGCGGGTCTCAGGCGAGCTGACGATCAAGGGCGTGACCCGGCCTGCAATCCTGGAAACAGAGTTTTACGGCGGCGTCTTCAATCCGCTAGAGGGCCGAAACGCCATCGGTTTTCGCGCCTCAACCACGATTGACAGGACCGAATTCGGCGTCGGGCGGCTGCCGGGGGGCTTCATCTCCGACGAGGTTCGCATCACTATCCAGGCGGAATTCCTGAAGGCTCGATAGCGCTCAGCACGAAAGACCCGTCATGGCTGCTTCAAACCGCTACTCCACCGTCGCCATCACCCTGCACTGGATCATCGCCGTCATGCTGGTGAGCATGGTGTTTTACGGCTGGTGGATGGAGGGACTGCGTGATCTCGCGGTGGACGGTGAAATCAGCTTTGCCGAGGTCCAGTCGGCCTATAACTGGCACAAGACCGCCGGCATCACGATCCTGATCCTTTCGCTGGCCCGACTCGCCTGGCGACTGACCCACCCGGCGCCGGCCCTGCCGGCGGGCATGAAGCCCTGGGAGCGCCTTGGCGCGCGCTTCACCCATATCGCCTTCTACGCGGTGATGATCGGTGCGCCGATCGGCGGCTGGGTGACGGCCTCGGCGACCAATTTCCCAAGCAAGCTGTTCAATATCGAAGGCTTGCTGCTGCCGCGCCTGCCCGTGCCTCAGACCGACCCGTTCTATGAACTCGCCGGCAGCCTGCACGGCGCCGGCGGCTGGGTGATACTCGTCTTGCTGGCGCTGCATGTCGGCGCGGCCTTGAAACACCACTTCATCAATCGCGACGGGGTTTTGGCGCGGATGATCCCGGGGCTGAACATGCCGGCGCAAAACGGCTGACGCAGCTCTTAGCCTTGCCTGGCCAGGTTTCGCCTACATCTCATTGCATCACGCTGTCCGACACCGGTTCCAATCAAGGGAGCGCCCTCATGCGCCTTGCCGCCGCCCTCTTCGCCGCCAGCCTTCTCAGCGCCCCCGCCCTCGCTCAGGACTGGACGCTGGACAAGGCGGCCTCCTCGGTCGCGTTCGAAGCGCGCGTCTTCGGCGCGGCCATGCCCGGCTCGTTTGAGGATTTCGACGCGCAAATCACTCTGGACCCGGCCGATCTGTCCACCGCCCGAATCGACGCGACCGTGATGACCGCTTCGGTCGACACCTCGTCGCAATATCGCGGTTCGCTGGTCAGCACGGACGGTCTCGCCCCGGAGACCCACCCGCAGGCGCGCTTTGTTTCAGACAGCATCACCGCCACCGAAACCGGATACGAAGCCGTCGGAGAATTGACCATAAAGGGCGCGAGCCTTCCGGTCACACTGCCCTTCACGCTCGTGATCGAGGGCGACCGCGCCACCGCGCAATCGGAGCTGACGGTCTCTCGCAGCGATTTCGGGGTCGGCGGATCTGGGTGGGGCGATGTCGGCGAAACGGTGATCATCCGCCTGAATATCGTCGCTGAAGAGGCCGGCTGATCGAACCCCTCAGCCGAGGTGCGGGGCTTTCCTTCGCGCGCCGCTCCGTCTAGCCAAAGCGAATGAACCCGCCCGCCCGCATTCGAGCCGCTGACGATCCGGCCGCGCTGGATGACGCCGCCGCATTGCTCGCGGGTGGCCGGCTGGTCGGCGTGCCGACCGAAACCGTCTACGGGCTGGCTGCGGACGCCACCAATGGCGAAGCGGTCGCTAGCATCTTTGCGGCCAAGGGTCGGCCCCGCTTCAACCCGCTTATCGCCCATGTCGACGGGCTTGACCGCGCTCAGACTCTGATCGAGCTGGGCGAAGCCGGAGTTCAGCTCGCCGAAGCGTTCTGGCCCGGCCCGCTGACCCTGGTCGGCCGGCAAATGCCCGCTTCGCCGGTCAGCGATCTGGCGACCGCCGGTCTTGATACGCTGGCGGTGCGCCACCCCCGGTCAGAAGCCATGACGCGGCTCATCTCGGTGCTCGACCGCCCGCTGGCGGCGCCGAGCGCCAACCCGTCAGGCCGTCTCAGCCCGACCACAGCTGAAGACGTGGCGACCGGGCTGGGTGACAAGGTCCGCCTCATCCTGGACGCCGGCGCCTGCCCGGTCGGGGTGGAGAGCACGATTGTGGATATCTCAGGCGATACGCCGCGCCTGCTTCGCCCTGGAGGCGTCAGCGTGGAGGCGATTGAACGCATTGTGGGGCCGCTGGATCATGCTGACGACGGATCGGTCACCGCACCGGGCATGCTGGTAAGCCATTACGCGCCGAACGCGACGCTCCGGCTGAATGCGGATGCCCCGCAGCCGGGCGAAGCCTGGCTCGGTTTCGGGCCGGGTTTAGAGCCTAAAGTCGACATTTCATTAAACCTTTCCACCCAAGGCTTCTTGGAAGAAGCCGCAGCGCGTTTATTCTCTGCGCTGAGAGAGCTGGATTCGCGTTCGACGCGAATCGCCGTGGCTCCAATTCCGGAAACGGGTCTGGGACTCGCCATCAATGACCGCCTGAAAAGAGCCGCTGCGCCACGATAATGCCTTGAAGTTGAGGCTGACTGCGTAACATCTGATTGTGAAAATTCTCACAACTACCGATAATTGAACCGATAACCCCTTGTGGTGAAGCCATGAAAAACGGACTTTATATTGCGCAATTCGGCACGGCGCTGGATGAAGCCTCCGGCGTGATCGTCATCAATTACGACACGGTGATGGGCGGCGACAGCGGCATGTATTACTCTGGTTCGATCCGCCGTCGCGATGATCGCGTTGAGGTGGAGATGACCGTCCACCGCCATAACCCGGTCAGCCAGTCGGTGTTCGGCGATTTCGACGCCTTCACCCTGAAGCTGTCCGGCAAGGCGAAAGGTGAGAGCTATCAGTTTGAGGGTCGCGCCGATGCGGCGCCGTCGCTGAGCTTTCGCGCTACGCTGACACCGGTTGCCGACTGAACCGGGCCGCGCCGGCCTGTCGCAGCGCCTTGCCCTGTTCAAGCGTGCTTGCGCCATGCATAGCTAGGCGTCATGAGCGCGCAAATCTCCGTCCTGAACGAGCTGAAATCGAGCCTCGACCCGAAGTGCTGGAGCGAGGATGTCAGCGAACTGTCCGGCCATGTGTCCGACTGGCGCGGGCGCTATCGCGGCGAAGCGCCCATTTTGTTCAAACCCTCGACCACTCAGGAGGTCGCCCGCATCCTGTCCGCCTGCAACGCAGCGGGCGTCGCCGTGCTGCCGCAGAGCGGCAATACCGGTCTGGTCGGCGGATCCACACCCCAGGGCGAGGCGCTCCTGTCGCTCAAACGCATGAATGCGGTGCGTGCGCTGGATATCGCCAATGACAGCATAACGGTTGAGGCCGGCGCCATTCTGGAAAGCGTGCAGCACGAGGCGCGCGAGGCGGACCGGCTCTTCCCGCTCAGTCTCGGCGCCCAGGGTTCGGCGATGATTGGCGGGCTGATCTCCACCAATGCCGGCGGCGTGCATGTGCTGCGTTACGGCATGATGCGCGAGCTGGTGCTCGGACTGGAAGTCGTGCTGGCCGACGGCACGGTTTTGAGCGACTTGTCCGGCTTGCGTAAGGACAATACCGGCTATGATCTGAAGCAGCTTTTCATTGGCGCGGAAGGCACGCTTGGCGTTGTCACCGCAGCAACGCTGAAACTCTTCGCCCGACCGCGCTCCACCAGCGTGGCGGTCGCCGCAGTGGCGAGCCCGACAGACGCGGTCGCGCTTCTGTCGACGGTCAAGACAAGCGCCGGTGAAGCCGTCAGCGCCTTTGAGCTGATGCCGCAGATCGGCATTGAACTCGCCGCCAGTCATCTGCCCGGCATTCGCGCGCCCCTGAGCGGTGATCCGTCCTGGACGGTGTTGATCGAAATCGCCTCCAGCGAAGCCGGCCGCGCCGAAACCATGCTGGAGGCGGCGCTGGCGGCCGGGTTTGAAGCCGGCCTCGTCTCAGATGCCGTGATCGCACAGAACCAGGCTCAGGCCGCCGCCTTCTGGGCGCTGCGCGAAGGCATACCCGAAGCGGAAAAGAGCCATGGCCGCGCCGCCAAGCACGATGTCTCGGTCCCGGTTTCGCGCATGGGCGAGTTCATCGAACAGGCCATCGAACGCGCTGAAAGCCTGGTCGAGGGCGCTCAGGTGATCGCCTTCGGCCATGTCGGCGACGGCAATGTGCATTTCAATGTGGCGCGGCGCGAGCCGGGCGCGGACGATTCGTTTCTGGACGTCGCAAAACCCGCCACGGCCATGATTTACGATCTGGTCGACGCCTATGGAGGCTCCATCTCGGCTGAACACGGGGTGGGCATCCTGAAACAGGATGAGTTGGCGGCGAGGAAACCGGAAGCGGTGGCGGTCATGCGCCGGATCAAAGCCGCGCTTGATCCGAACGCAATCATGAACCCGCGCATCCTCCTGCCGCCGGCCTGAATCAGCCCCGGGGTGAAAGACCCTGATGCGTGAAGGGTTGGAGCCGGGCGCGACGATCAGTATCTCCTGAAGGCAAGATGAGGAGACCAAGCCATGCTGATCCTGCTGTCGCCGGCCAAACAGCTCGATTTCGACCCGGCGCGCGAAAGCCTGACGCCGAGCCAGCCAATGCTGGCCGACAAGACGCGAAAGCTCGCCAAAACAACCGCGAAACTGAGCGCCAGCGATCTGAAATCTCTGATGGGTCTGTCCGATGATCTCGCCCGGCTGAACCGGGAGCGGTTCAAGGCCTTCGACATGGACGCCGAAGGCGGCAAGCCGGCTGCGCTCGCCTTCGCCGGCGAGGTCTATCGCGGCCTTGACGCGGCGAGCCTGTCCGACGCCGATCTCGTCTGGGCGCAGGATCATCTGCGCATACTGTCCGGGCTGTACGGCGTTTTGCGCCCGCTTGACGCCATCCAGCCCTACCGTCTGGAGATGGGTACGCGGCTGAACAATCCAGGCGGGGCCAATCTCTACGCTTTCTGGGACGGGGTGATCGCCAACGCGCTTGAGGCCGATCTCACCGGCCAGACGAGCCGAACCATCGTCAACCTGGCCTCTAACGAATACGCCAAGGCCGCGCAGCTGACATCGCTGGACGCCCGCGTCGTTTCGGTTGATTTCAAAGAAGAAAAGGACGGCCGGCTTCGCTCCCTCATGGTCTTTGCGAAAAAGGCGCGCGGCATGATGGCCCGCTGGATTATCGAGAACCGTATTGAAGACCCTCAGGCGCTGAGCCGCTTCGATGTTGATGGTTACCGGTATGACGCAGAGGGCTCTACGGCTGACCGGCTGCTCTTCACGCGCCCGCAACCGCCGAAGAAATCCTGACCCACAATGCCAGCCGCAACCAACAAGTCAGAGCTTCTGGCGGCAACCGCCGCTGAGTTCGACAAGCTGGAGCGCCTGCTTGGACCTCTGGATGAGGCGTCCGCGAACTGGCGCGTCGACGACGGCGACGTCTCGATCAAAGCGGTGATCGCGCATCGCACGCACTGGCTGGACCTGTTCGGGAGCTGGTACGAAGCCGGAGCTTCGGGTGAGGACGTCCAGACGCCGGCGCCCGGTTACAAATGGAACCAGTTGAAGGCTTATAACGCCCCGATCTACCAGGCGGCCGAGACCGCAAGCTGGCGCGAGACGCACACAGCGTTTCTTGACGCGCATACGCGCTTTCTCGCCCGGATCACGGCCTTGGATGAAACGACATTATACACGCCCAAGCTCTTTGATTGGCTCAATGATTGGACGCTTGGCCGATGGGCGGAGTCAGCCGGACCCAGCCATTATCGATCGGCGGCGAAATTCGTACGCGCCGCCAAACGAGCGAACACCAAACGGCCATCCTCTTGACGCGAACCCCTCGCCGCCTGCTATTGCAGCGCAGCAATCATACTGTGCGAGGAGATGCGTGATGGGCGCCCTTACTGTCGATCTGACCGGTCATGTGGCTATTGTCACCGGTTCCACCTCCGGGATCGGCGCTGCGCTGGCCGAGGGGCTGGCGAAGAACGGCGCGCATGTAGTCCTGAACGGTCTGGGCGACGCTGACGAAATCGAAAAGCTGCGTGCGCGTATCGCCGCCGATCATGGCGTTGAGGTGCGCTACCACCCGGCCAACATGCTCGATGCCGAAGCAATCGAAGCGATGATCGGTTTCGCTGAATCGGAATTCGGGCGGCTGGATATCCTGGTGAACAATGCCGGCATCCAGCATGTCGCCCCTGTGGACGAGTTTCCCAAGGCGAAATGGGACGCGATCCTCGCGATCAACCTGTCTTCTTCCTTCCATGGCATCAAGTTCGCCGTGCCGATCATGAAGCGTCAGGGCCGCGGGCGGATCGTCAATATCGCGTCAGCCCACGCGCTTGTGGCCTCCCCGTTCAAGTCCGCCTATGTGGCGGCCAAGCACGGCATTATGGGGCTGACCAAGACCGTCGCCCTGGAAACGGCGGAAGACGGCATCACCGTGAATGCGATCTGCCCGGGCTATGTGCGAACCCCGCTGGTCGACGCCCAGATCGCCGACACCGCGAAGGCGCGCGGCATCAGCGAAGAGGAAGTCGTGCGCGATGTCATGCTCTCAGCTCAACCCACCAAGAAGTTCGTGGAATATGACGAATTGATCGGCGCGCTGCTCTATCTCGTCTCCGATGATGGGGCGAATGTGAACGGCACGTCGGTCTCCGTGGACGGCGGCTGGATGGCCAAGTAGGTGGCCAGCGCCCCGAAGGCCGCAAAACCGGTTTCGCTCGCTCTGCAGGGCGGCGGCGCTCATGGCGCCTTCACCTGGGGCGTTCTCGACTGCATTCTGGAAGACGGTCGGATCGATCCGCGCGCCATCACCGCAACCAGCGCCGGTGCGATGAATGCGGCTGCTTTCGCCATGGGCCGGGCAAGAGCTGGCGCCGATGGCGCGCGTGAAGCGCTGGAGTCCTTCTGGCGCGCGGTCTCTCGCGCCGGCTCCACCTTCAGCCCGTCAGGCGCATTCGGCGGCTTGAGCAAGGCCTTTCCCTGGCTGGACGCGATCTCCAGGCTGACCAGCCCCTATGACTACAACCCGCTTAACATCAACCCTCTGCGCGAAATTCTGGCCGAGCAGATCGATTTTGAGCTCGTGCGGGCCTGTGAAGAGACCGAGCTTTTCATCGCGGCGACCTGCGTCACGTCAGGACGCGCACGAGTTTTTCGCGACCATGAGGTGACCCGTGATGCCGTACTGGCGTCGGCCTGCCTGCCTTTCCTCTCCCAGGCGGTGGAGATAGACGGCGAGCCCTACTGGGATGGCGGCTTCACCGGCAATCCGGCGCTCTGGCCGCTCTTCTACGCCGACACCCCGGCTGATCTGGTCATCGTCCACATCAATCCGCTGCACCGGCCGGGCACGCCGAAGAGCGCGTCAGACATCATGAACCGGGTCAATGAGGTGACTTTCAACGCCTCACTCATGGCCGAGCTGCGCGCCATCGCTTTCGTCAAACGCCTGATCGGCGATCACCTCATAACCGACCCACGACGCGCGCGCCTGCGCGACATCCTGGTCCACTCGATCAAGGCGGATGAGGCCATGCTCGCCTACCCCGCCTCGACCAAGTACGACACGTCCTGGCGCTTCCTGACAACGCTGCGCGACCTTGGCCGCGAAGCCGCCATGGCCTGGCTTGACGAGACGGTGGACGTCATAGGCACACGTTCCACGATCGATCTGCACGGCGATTTCCTAGCGCGGTGAGGCGGCTTACGCGCCCTGAGCCCCCTGACCGAACCTCCTGCAATTTCCCCTCCCTCCGGAAAGCGGCTGTTGACGGACTCAAAACAGACATGCGTCCTTCGAGACGGGCTTCAGCCTCGTCAGGATGAGCAAGCATGGCGTTCTGAAGATCCTCACCCTGAGGCGCGAACCCATCAACGACCCGCTCCAGATTGTCATCCCGGAATCACGAAGCGCTATCCGGGACCCATTCCGGTTGGTCTGAACCCGCAGGGCGCGGTCCTCCATGTCGGGGCATGGGTCCCGGCTCGGGGCGCTAAAGCGCTTGGCCGGGATGATACTTTTGAAGCCGTCATTCCCGCGCAAGCGGCAGCCCCGCAGTAGCGCGCTGTGTTCTGCGTGGCCGAAATCGCGAAACTTCATGACGATCCGTTGTGTTACCGCGACTTAATGTACGGGCGCCTCTGCACGCTGTAATGTTCATGACCGATAAGGGCGCCAGGCCCGAATGCCGCTTTGGGGAGATTATCCATGAAACACCTTTTAACCGCCGCCGCCATCGGCGCGCTGGCCGCCGCTATGGGCGCGCCGCAGGCTGAAGCCGATACGCGCCTACTGCGTTTCCCGGACATTCATGACGACAAGGTCGTCTTCGTTCATGGCGGGGATTTGTGGCTCGCATCGACCGAAGGCGGGCAGGCGCGCCGCCTCACCTCTCATCCGGGTCTGGAGCTGTTTCCGAAATTCTCGCCGGATGGAAGCCATATCGCTTTCACCGGCCAGTATGGCGGCGATGAACAGGTTTATGTCATCCCTGTGGAGGGCGGCGAAGCCTCCCAGCTCACCTGGTATCCGTCACAAGGCCCCCTGCCCGCGCGCTGGGGTTATGACGCCCAGGTCTATGGCTGGACCCCGGATGGCGAGGCGGTGATTTTTCGCTCCATGCGCGATGGTTTCGACCTGACCGACAGCCAGCTATTCACCGTGTCGGTCGATGGCGGCCTGCCCGAAGCCCTGCCCATGCCGATCTCCGGCGCCGGCGACATGTCGCCGGACGGGACGGAAATCCTTTACTCGCCGCTGTTCCGCGATTTCCGCACATGGAAGCGCTATGAAGGCGGCTGGGCGCAGGATCTTCACCTGTTCGATCTGGAGACGAACACCTCGCGCAACATCACCGACCATGTGCGCACCGATCGCGATCCGATGTGGATCGGATCGGACATGTATTTCGCCTCCGACCGCAGCGATTTTCTGAACCTGTACCGCTATGACCGCGAGAGCGGAGAGGCGGTCGCCATCACCAGCCATGAAGGCGTGGATGCGCGCTGGCCGTCCACAGACGGGGTTTCGCGCATCGTGTATGAGCTGTCCGGTCAGCTGCGCATCCTGGATGTGAACAGCGCGGAAGACACCGCCATCACCATCACGGTGGGCGACGATGCAGGCCTCGACCGCCCGCACCGGCTGGAAGTTGGCCGCCGGGTCAACGGGTTCGACATCTCGCCCAATGGCGCGCGCATGAGCGCGACGGCGCGCGGCGAACTCTTCTCCGTTCCGGTTGAGGACGGGGTGACCCGCAACCTGTCCAGCACGCCGGGCGCGCATGAGCGCGAAGCGGCCTGGAGCCCGGACGGGACTGAGATCGCCTACATCTCAGATGAAACCGGCGAGGAAGAACTCTGGGTGCGCGATGCGGCGGGGCTGGAAGCGCCCCGCCAGGTCACCAGCGGCTCCTCCATTCGCTATTTCAGCCCGGTCTGGAGCCCGGACGGCGAGCATATCGCGCTCGGCGGCGCCTATGGCCAGATCTGGATCGTGGACATGGAAAATGGCCGCATGACGCTGGCCGGAGATGATCGCGGCTTTGCGGCACATGACTTCTCATGGAGCCCGGACAGCCGCTGGCTGGCCTATAGCTCGGCGGAGGACAATGATTTCCGTTCGCTCTTCATCTTCGATGTCGAGGCGGGTGAAAGTCGCAAGATCACCGACGAGCACTTCTCAGAGTTCAATCCGGTCTTCTCGCCCTCGGGCGAGCATCTCTTCTTCCTGTCGGACCGCTCCTTCGCTCCTCAGATCGGCGCGTTTGAATGGAATTACGCGCTGGACCGCGAGACCGGCGTTTACGCCTTCGCGCTCAGTGACGAGGCCTCCAACCCCTTCCTGCCGAAGAATGATGAAGCGGCGATCGAGGATGAGGACGGCGATGACGACAGCGATGAGGGTGGCGAAGAGGAGCTGAGCGTCGAGATCGATTTCGACGGGCTGGCCGAACGCGTCATCCGCGCGCCGATCGAGTTCGACAATTATGGCGGCCTGTCGGTCACCGACAGCCACCTGCTGTATGTGCGCACCGGCCCCTTCTATTACGGGCGGGGTTCCGACATTGATGCGAGCCTGATGGCGTTCAATATCTCAGAGCGCGAATCCAAGGCGCTGGCCGAAGATATCGGCGGCTATGCGCTCAGCGCAGACGGCTCTCACGTCCTGGTGAGCCGCAATGGCGGATTCCAGCGCCTGAAGGTTCAGGACCAGCCGCAGGAACCGGTCGCGATCTCCACCTCCGACATGGAAGCGCTGCGCGTGCCGAGCGCGGAGTTCGAAGCCATTTTTGACGAGGTCTGGCGCCGTTTCCGCGATTATTTCTACGTGGAGAACATGCACGGCTATGACTGGGAAGCGATTCGCGAGCAGTACCGTCCCCTGGTCGATGACGTCGCCCACCGTTCAGACCTGAACTATCTGATGGGCGAGATGATCGGCGAGCTGAACGCCGGCCACGCCTATGTCCAGGGCGGCGAGGAAGACCTGCCCGACCGTCCGCAGACAGCGCTCCTGGGCGCGCGTTTCGAGGTTGAGAACGGGCGCTATCGCATTGTCGACATCTTCGAAGGCGATAACGCTGAGCCGCGCTATCGCTCGCCCCTGACCGAAGTCGGCGTGGATGTCTCCGAGGGCGATTATCTGCTGGCGATCAACGGGCGGGCTGTGACCGCGGAGACCAACCCGTACGCCCTGCTCTCCGGCTCAGCCGATCAGCTGGTTGAGCTGCGCGTGGCCAGCCGGGCGGACGGGCGCGATGCGCGCACCGTCATCGTCCAGCCGCTCTCCAGCGAGAATAACCTCTTGTATCTGCGCTGGGTGGAAGCCAATCGCGCCCGCGTCGACGAAGCCACCAATGGCCGTGTCGGCTATCTGCACATCCCGAATATGGGCGCGGACGGCATCTATGAGTGGATCAAGCACTTCTACGGCAATATGCGTAAAGACGGGCTGATCATCGACGTGCGCGGCAATGGCGGCGGCAATGTCTCCCAGATGATCATCAACCGGCTGAACCGCGATCTTCTGTTCACCGGCTATGCGCGGGGGATCGATGTGCCGGACAGCTATCCTGATCAGATGTTCGTCGGCCCGATGGCGGCGATCCTGGATGAGGATTCCGCCTCTGACGGCGACATCTTCCCGGCCGCATTCCAGGCCGCCGGTCTTGGCCCGCTCATCGGCAAGCGTTCCTGGGGCGGGGTGATCGGCATCACCAGCCACGGTCCGCTGCTGGATGACGGGGCGGTCTTCGTGCCGCAATTCGGCTTCGCCGACGCGGATGGTCGCTGGACGATCGAAGGCTATGGGGTCGATCCCGACATCGAGGTGGATAATCCGCCTGAAGCCCTGCTGGCGGGTGAAGACCCGCAGCTGCAGCGCGCCATCGATGAGGTGCTGGCCCGGATGCAGACCCAGCGCACCCGGCTGCCTCAGCCTGAGGCCGACCCGGTGCGCACACCCGGCCAGTAAGGCGTTCGGTTGAAGAGGCAAGCGGCGGTCCGGAGCGCTCCGGACCGCCGTTTCTCATTGGGCGCTATGTCTCGGCGTCGCCGCTCAGCACGATGCGGGTGAGCGCGTCGTAGACCGTCTCCGCCTCATCCTCGCCCAGACGGCCGGACAGTTCAGCGTTGAACTCGCGCAGAATGTGATCGGCGCGTTCACCGGCCTGACGGCCCGCCTCGGTCAGCGCCACGATGGCGCCGCGCCGGTCAGTCGGGTCGGCGCGCTTTGTGACCAGCCCGGCCTTCTCCATACGCGAAACAAGCCCGGTCACAGCAGGCGCACCCAGCGCCAGCACATCGGCGATGGCGCCCATTCGGCGTTCGCCGCGGCGTAAAAGCAAGAAGAGGACCGCGGCCTGGCTCGCCGTCACACGCGCATCGCTGCGCAAGCGGGCGTCCGCCTCACGGTGGAGGCGGCGTGCGGCGATCTCGATCAGAAGATAGAGCCGCCGGTCGGTTGCGCGAGCGCGAGCCATGTCGCGACGCTGATCCGATTCGGTTTGCGTGTGAATAAAAACGAATCAACTCGCGAAACGCCAGACGCGCGCCAGACGGACCTCCCGATCCTCAAGATCGCGCGAAACGGGCGTGTCATAGCGCGCCAGCGCTTCCAGCTGGTCTTTGGGCAGAAAAGTCCGGCCCGGATCGCCGATGAGGACATCCGCGCCGCGGCGGTTGAGCTCGCACAGCCAGGCCGCAATGCGCTGAGCTCCCGGCCCTTCGTAGAAGACATCACCGGCCAGAACCACGTCCCAGCCTTCGTCGGCGCCGACAAGATCGGCCAGACGGGCGATGAGCGAGACTTCATTCAAGGCGGCGTTGGCCGTCGCAGCGGCGACCGCGAAGGCGTCGATCTCGCTGGCATCGACGCTGGCCGCTCCGGCCTTGCCAGCCCCGATCCCGGCCACGGCGCAGCCGCAGGCGAAATCCAGCACGCGCTTGCCCGACACGATTTCAGGCTTATCCATGACATAGCGCGCCAGCGCCTGCCCGCCCGCCCAGGCGAACGCCCAGAAGGGCGGCGGCAGGCCGATCTCGCCCAGCGCCTCCTCGGTCTTCTCCCAGATGGGCAGGGTCTCATCAGCCAGATGAAAGCGCAGCTCCGGCGTCAGCGGCGCGGACGCGATGCGGGTATGCTCAACAATGAAAGCGGCGGGATCATCCATCCGCGCCATGTAGCCCGGCTGAGCGTTCAGGTCACGACGCTTCGGACGGGTGCGGAACGAAGTTCAACGCCAGCCCGTTATTGCACCAGCGCTGGCCGGTCGGGCGCGGGCCATCTTCAAAAACATGACCCTGATGACCCTTGCAGCGCGCGCAGTGATACTCGGTTCGCGGCGTCCACAGCCGATAGTCAGCCTTGGTCCGCACAGCGCCCTCGATCGGCGCCCAGAAGCTCGGCCAACCGGTGCGCGAGTCATACTTCGTGTGTGAATGAAAGAGCGGCAAGGCGCAGCCGGCGCACACGAAGACGCCGCGCCGATGCTCGCGATTGAGCGGGCTGGTCCCGGCGCGCTCAGTGCCTTCCTTGCGAAGAATATCAAAGACATCCTCATCCAGACGTTCGCGCCATTGCGCTTCAGAGACCAGGTCGTAATCCTCCGCCTCCTCGCCCCAGGGCACGATGCGCGGGTCGTTCCAGTCCGGCGCCGACAGGTGATCCGCGCTCGTCGAGGGCATGTCCTGTGCAACAGCGCTGGGCTCGCGCGAACAGGCGGCGAGCGCCCCGGCGGCGAGGCCGGACAAAAGGAAGACGCGACGGCTGGCGGCGGACTGGGTCATGGAATCCATCCCTGTATTGCAGGCGGTGTCGTTCCTACACAGCTAGGCTGAGAAACGCTCACAGACCAGTCACGAGGCCGTGGGCCAAAAAAAGACCCGGCGTCTGACGACGCCGGGCCAAATTCGGTTGGTCGATTAAGAGACGTCTCCTCCCCAGAAACGCCACTCGGAGACAAGACGGTCAGGCCCTGTCTGATCTCAACCTTCGCCAAAACTTCATGCTTTCGTCAACCCCCTGAAAACAATTGACCGGTGGAGTTCGTGCTTAACAGCGTCAGTCTCTACAGCGCGCCGCCAGCGCCGCTGCAAAGCCCTGACGCGTAAGATCAAACTGGGCAGGCTGATCCTCCCGCCAGGCCTTGTTGTCTTCGATCTCAGCGGCCAGGCGCTTGCCCAGCATCAGATCCTTGACCGTCACCTCGCCGCGCTCGCGCTCCTCAGAGCCCTCGATGATGGCGAAACTCGCACCACGTTTGTCGGCGTATTTCAATTGCTTGCCCATGTTTCCGCCGCCCATGAAGGCCTCGGCGCGAAAGCCTTGCGCACGCAGCTCGGCGGCCATCTGGAAGTAGCGTGCGGTTTCAGTCTTGTCCGCGGCGATCACGATGACGAGCGGGTCCGGCCGGGCGATCTTCAGCCGGTCCAGCGCCGCAAGCGCGGCGGCGAATCGGCTGACGCCGAAGGAAAACCCGGTCGCCGGCACGGCCTGACCGGTGAAGCGCGCCACAAGATCATCATAGCGCCCGCCCCCGCCGACAGAACCGAACTGGATCGGCTTGCCGTCCTCATACGTCGCGCTGGCCAGGAGTTCGGCCTCGAAAACCGGCCCGGTGTAATAGCCCAACCCGCGCACGATGGATGGATCTAAGACCGCCTGGTCTTCGCTCACCCCCAGGGCGCCGAGCAGATCATCGATCGCGTGAAGCGCCTCAATGCCCGCCGCACCGGCGCCGGAGCCGACCAGTTGCGTCAGCCGCTCGGCGACTTCAGCGCGGCTGCCCGTACCGGCCTCGATGAAGTCGAGCACGCGGGTGCGGCCGCTCGCATCCAGCCCTGCGCCTTCCGTGAAGTCACCGCTTGGGTCCTTGCGTCCCTCGCCCAGCAATTGTTCGACACCCGAGCGGCCCAGCCGATCGAGTTTGTCGATGGCGCGCAGCACGGTCATTCGCTTGTCGGCCGCGGCAGACCCGAGACTCTCCAGAACGCCGTCAAGAAGGCGGCGGTCATTGATCCGGATCACATACTCGCCCGCACTCAAGCCGGCGGCCTGCATGACCTCGCTGGCCAGCGCGATCATCTCCGCATCCGCGCCCGGCCCCGCCGCGCCGACCGTATCGGCATCACACTGGACAAACTGGCGGAAGCGGCCTGGACCCGGCTTCTCATTGCGCCAGACCTCGCCGAACTGATAGCGCCGGTATGGCTTGGTCAGGTCCTGGAAGTGTTCGGCGGCGAAACGCGCGAGCGGCGCAGTCAGATCATAGCGCAGCGCCATCCACTGCTCGTCATCGTCCTGCAGGGCGAACACGCCCTCATTGGGGCGCTCGTCGTCCGGCAGGTGCTTGCCGAGCGCATCGGCATACTCAAAGGCGGGAGTCTCCAGCGGTTCGAACCCCCAGCGTTCATAGATCGCGCTCGCCGCGCTCACCAGCGCGCGTTCGGCGCGCAACACATCGGCTGAGCGGTCCTCAAACCCGCGCGGGCGGCGGGCCTTGGGCTTGAAGGATTTGGTTTTCGCCATGGCGGGACTGCTCCATCGGGCGTGGTGTTAAGCCGATTGTAGGGCGCTTTGGATAGGGTTGCGGGCTTAGACGCGCGGCCCGATTTGATCAAGCGATCGGCGCGGCGCTTGCAAGGTTCATTTTTGACGATTGCGCGGAGCCCCGTCATGCGACACGCCCTGTTGAAACACCTCCTGCCGGCGGCTCTGCTGATGCTGAGCCCTGGCATGGCCGCCGCTCAGAGCCTGGCCGATACACTCTCGCAGGCATCCGGAGAGCTGCGCGTGAGCGCGTTGCAGCGGGCTGATGCGCTGCGGGTCGGCCCGACCGCGCCGGCTGTGGAACTGACGCCGACCGATGGCTTTGTGGTGCAGGCGGAGGATTTCTCGCTTCAAGCCCTGCAGCTGTCGCGCTCGATCGAGGCGGCGAACGGACCGGCGGATCTGCGCTGCATCTTTCGCGGGATGAGCGCGGACGCCGGAGCCCAGCTCGATACGCTATTCAACGCACAGACCCGCGCCGATCAAGCGCGGGTCTATCTGGCGATGGCGTCCCTGTTCGAGGACGCCGAACGCATTGCGGCGGATCCGGAAGCCGGCGTTGAAGCGCCCGCCTCCTGTCCGGCGTCGGAGCTCTAACCGGCGTATTTCACCGAGCAGCCATACGGCGCGGTCGCAGCCGGGTCCGGCGTTTCGCCAGCGGCCAGCGCGTTGAGCGCCAGCGTCACAAAGGGCGTCGGATCAGGAGAGTCAGCACGCGGGCGAGCGACATCATCAATGCCGCCGGCATATTGCAGCACGCCCTCGCCGTCGATGACGTACATGTGCGGCGTGGTGCGCGCATCATAGGCGCGGCCAATCACGCCTTCAGGGTCCAGAATCGTGTGAGCCGCGCTCGCGCCGCGTTCCTCATTGAGCGCCAGCGCCTGAGGGGCGTCGACATGACCCTGCTCGCCGGGCGCGGAGCTGATCACCTGGATCCACACCACGCCGTCCTCAGCCGCGTCGCTCTGCAGCGCCTGCATATTGCCGCCATAATGGCGCACCACGTAGGGACAGCCGTGATTGGTCCATTCCAGAACGACGGTCTGACCCGCAAAATCGGACAGCGATATCTCGCCGCCGGCGGCCGTCTGACCGGTGAAGGCCGGTGCGGCCTCGCCGACATCGGCGGCTTCAGCTTCAGCTGCAACGACAGCGCCCAGGGTCAGGGCGGCGGCGGCGGCAACGCCAAGAATGGTGGTTTTGGAACGGCGCGAAACGCTCATCAAGTCTTCTCCCCTGAGAATGGATGGGTTCTGCCTATTGTACGGCGCGATCGATCGCCTGGATCACAATCGAGGCGGTCAAAAGCGGTGGAAGCACTTCAGGCTCCCCGCCGCCTTGCGGATAAACGAGGTAAAGCGGCACGCCGGCAGCCCCATGGCGGGCGAGAACTGCAGCGATTTCAGGGTCGCGATTGGTGAAATCGGCGCGCAGAAGCTCAAACCCGGCCTCGGCGAAGGCGGCGTTCACCAATCCATCGGCCAGCGCGGTCTGCTTGTTGTACTGGCAGGTCACGCACCAGGCGGCGGTGAAGTCGACAAAGACCGGGCGACCCTCCGCCTGCGCCGTCTCAACCGCTTGCGGGCTCCAGTTCGCATAGACGCCTGATGCCCCGCTCACCGGGGCTGCGCCCAGCGATGAGGTTGACCAGACCAGCGCCAGTGCGCCGAGCGCCGCCGCGCCGCCCAGCACCTTCCAGATCACGCTGGAGGCCTTCAGCGCCCAGACCGCAAAGGCGAGCGACAGCAGTCCGGCGAGCAGCAGCGCCACGCCATTGGCGCCGGTCTGCACGCCCAGCACCCAGATCAGCCAGATCGCCGTGGCGAACATCGGAAAGGCGAGAAACTGCTTGAACCGGTCCATCCATGCGCCCGGCTTGGGAAGGAGCGCGAGCAGGCGCGGGAAGAAGCTGACCAGCACGAAGGGCAAGGCCAGCCCGAGACCGAGGAAGGCGAAGATGGCCAGGGCCGCCAGCGCAGGCTGGCCGAGCGCATAAGCGAGCGCAGTCGTCATGAAGGGCGCCACGCACGGAGCAGCGACGAAGACCGCGAGCACGCCGGTCAAGAAAGCGCCGGAACGTCCGTCAGAGGCGATCTGCCCGCCCACGCCCTGCAGGGACGCGCCGATCTCGAACACGCCAAGGAAATTCAACCCGATGAGGAACATCAAGGACGCCAGGAACGCCACCACCCAAGGCTCCTGAAGCTGATAGCCCCAGGAGATGTCGGCCAGACCGGCCACGGACCGCAGCGCCAGAAGACCGCCCGCCAGCGCCAGGAAGGTCGCCAGCACGCCGAAGAGGAAAAACACCCCCGTCGTGCGCGCTTCGCCCGCGTCAGCATCGCGCTTGTTGACCAGTTGGAGCGCTTTCATCGACAGCACCGGAAAGACGCACGGCATAAGGTTCAAGATCAGACCGCCGACAAGAGCCAGCAGAGCCGCCTGCAGGAAGCTGACCCCGGCGCCGATGCGCTCGACCTCAACCGAGCCCCCCGTCGGGGCTGCGGATGCGCTTCCCGCCGCGATATCGGCGACGGAGGCTTCCGGCTGCGGAGAAATCTCGATGGCGCGCCGCGACCAGCCGCGATCGGTGCGCTGTTCAAACACCAGAACGCCGGGGTGAACCGCTTCCACCGCACCGCGCACGCCAAAACCGGGCTCCAGGTACATACGCAGCGCGTTCTCACCGGTCGCGACGACCTGCTCGCCATTATGGTCGATGACGCTGCCTTCAACAGGGAAGAAGCTGACATTGCGAACTTCCCCGCCGAGCGCTTCGCCCGCAACGGTCAGGACCAGCGAATCGGCATCGCGGCGCAGGCCCGATTGAACCCCGTCCAGCTGAACGGGCGCGGCTTCAAAGGCGACGGAGATACGCTGTGCGCCGGCGGCGTCGATCCGGGCTTCGCCGACATCCAGCGTGATTTCAAACTCGCCGCTTTCCGGGATGCAGATGTCTTCACAAACCAGCCAGGTGGCTTCAGCCGGAATGGTGATCCGCCCTCGCGGCGCATCCGGCGCAACACTCACCGGGATCGGCAGAGTGACGGCGTTGGAATAGCCGTAATTGGTCAGCGGCCCGAGATCGTAGGCCTTTGGCGCCGGCCAGATGATGTCGCCGGCCGTCCAGCCCTCGGGCAGCTGCAGCGTGACGCGCGTCTGCTCACCGGAATCGCCGGGATTGATCCAGTAGGTATGCCAGCCTTCGGTGATGTCCTGATGCAGAGCCAGGTGGAAGGTTTCGCCCGGCTCCACGCCCGTCCGGTCGGAGATGAGGCTGGCGTCCACCATCGGTCCGGAAGCGGCAAAGCCCTGCGCCGGAGCCGGCGAGGTCAGCGTCATGACCGTTGCGGACAGAAAGACCAGAAACGCCAGCAGGCGCGTGAAAACGCAAAGGCGTGAAGAGGCGGGTATCGGCGCGGTCACGGGCGGTCCTGCTCCTGATGCGGATCAATCATGAGCTGGCGTATAACCGGCGTTACGCATCGCCGGAAGCCGCCTCGCGGCGATCTGACGGGCTTGTGAACGGCGCTGAGCCGACCGTGAAACGAAAACGACCGGCGGATACGCTCCGCCGGCCGTCTGTTTCGTCTCACCGTTTGAGGCGATGAAAGGCTTACTGCTCCGGCGCTGGCGGAGGCGCCATGGCCGGGGCGCCGCCGGCGCCCTGCTGGGCCCGCCCGGCGCGCGCAATCATCATCTCCCACTGGGACATGGACAGCATGTGCGCGTAGATGGCGCCCAGATAGGTGTTGTCGCGAAGGTCAACCAAAAGCTCACCGGACAGGTCCTTCAGCTTGTCTCCGGAAATCCCCCAATAGCTCGCCACGATCTGCGGCTCGCCAACCGGATTGCCGGCCTGATCGCGCGGCTGGAAGGTCGCCTCTTGCTTGTCAAACAAATCAAGCTCTTTCATGCGGGCGACAAACGAGTTGGTCGCAGCCGCATCACCTTCGAAACGACGGACGAAATCAATGGCGCGCTGCGTGAAATCTGTCGGTGTGCCGTCATCGTTGAAGAAGGGCTGGTCTGGCTGATCGGAGAACAGATGCGATTCAGAGTCGACGCAAACAGTGAAACGCTCAGCCTCATCCGTATGGGAAGCGGCGACGAACGGGTACCGACGCACGAAAGCGGGGACGTAAGCGTTTTCCTCGAACTCGCCGTTGGCGGTTACCATCAGGTTCTGGCCAGCCTGTAGGCCCATTGCAGCCACTGGAACCCGGTTATCGCCAAGGAAGATGATCGGGTAGCGGGTTGCGGCGATGCCGAACTCGCCGACGGTCAGCGGCACGAAATGGGTCTCGCGCAGAAAGGCGAACGGCTCACCGCCATACTTCAGGCCTTTGCCCTTGTGCTCAGTGATGTTCAGCGGCTGCGGATTCTTATAGAGCGGCAGATTGCCGGTCACATTCGGCGTAGCGTTGGCGGGCGTGTCAGCCATGGCGTTTCCCCTCAGGATGATTTGCGCCGGTAGGTAGCGGACCGGACGCCGCGACGCAATATCCCTGCTGAGAGTCGCAAGGTGAAACGGGCGCGCCAGCTCCCGCCAGCGCGCCCGCATCAAGCCGCAAACGGCCCCTGAGGAGCCTAGTAGCGCCAGCCGAAGCCGACACCGAAGATCCAGGGATCGATATCCACGTCGGCTTGCACGGTGCCGAGAGCGCCGGCGTCAATCGTGACGTCGGTGTTGATCAGCACCTTCTTCAGATCGACATTCAGGAACCAGCGCTCGTTGAGCGCATAGTCGAAGCCGGCCTGGGCGGCGAAGCCGAAGCTCGGATCATAGTCGATCGAGGTGAGCGGCGAGCCGCTGGGCAGGTCCTCGTTGAAGAAGAGCGTGTAGTTCACGCCTGCGCCGACATAAGGGCGGAACTCGCCGGTCGGATTGAAGTGATACTGCAGCGTCAGGGTCGGCGGCAGCAAGGTGACGTCACCCAGATCCAGATCGCCCAGCGCGGTGCCCACAGCCGTCACGTCGTGCGGCGTCACGCCCAGGATCAGCTCTGCAGCGATGTTGTCGCTGAAGAAATAGGTGATATCGAGCTCCGGCACCGTGGAGGTGCTGATATCCGCGTCGCCGCCGATCGGAGTGATGTCGGCGCTTTCATCGGGTGAGACGGTGATGGCGCGAAGCCGGATCAGCCAGTCGCCCTGTTCGGCCATGGCCGGAGCAGCAAGCGTGGTGAACGCAACGGCCGAGGCGGCCGCAAGCAGGAGAGCTTTCATGGGTTCTTCCCCTTTTCCCTACTAAACATAGGGCCTCTATGCTCCCTCATCCCCGCCCGCGCGATTGGGCAAGCTGACGCGCGGCGGCAGGTCGCGCGTCAGGGCGCCGCATACCTCAGTCGTATATGATCCTCACCCACAAAACTGCGCCCGACCGAATGAAACGGCCGGGCGCAATCTGGTGCGGTTCTCAGATGCTGAGCTGAAGCGCCAAGGCGGGTTCAGCCAAGCAGGACCCCTGAGGCTAGAAGCGTGCGGAGATCGCCGCGCGAACCGAACGGCCCGGCAGAGGCAATTGCTCTTTCAGGGCGCTGGAATGCACCCGCGCTTCCTCGTCGGTGATGTTGCGCACGCCGAAGATCAGCTCAACGTCATGATCCAGGAAGGGCGTGACGACCAGGTCGGCATTCAGCAGCGTATAGCCGTCCGTCTCACGCTCGAACTCCGCGATATTGTCCTGCTCGGCGACAAGGCGGGCTTCACCGCGCGCCGACCAGATTCCGCGTTCGGCTGTGATCGCCACCAGCGCAGAGGCCGGCGGAATGCGCGGCAGGTCGCCGCCTTCATCCAGCTCGGCGCGCACCAGATCGAACGCGGCCTCGCCGGAGAGACCCCAGCCCGCAAGCTCGCCCAGCGGCGCAGAGGCTTTCGCCTCAAAGCCGGTGAAGCGCGCGTCTTCCTGGCGATACTCGAACACGTCGAGCTCGTCCTCCTCCATCCCGGTCGGGAACAGCCCGATAAAGCCGTCATAATCGGCGACGAAGCCGGTCACCTCAAAGGCGATCGGGCCGGTCGTACGCCGGGCGGTCGCTTCAAAGGACAGGGCGGTTTCGGTGTCGAGATCAAGATCGCCGATTTCAAACGAGCTCGTCGCAACGTGCGGGCCGTTGGCGAAGACCTCCACATCGGTCGGGGCGCGCTCCGTGCGCGAGACTGTGGCGCCGAGGAACCAGCCGCTGTCAGGACGCACGAAGACCGAGGCGGAACCGGAAAAGGTGTCGAAGCGGCGTTCAGCGCGCAACCCGTTCAGCTTACGCGTTTCGGCGCGCAGCCCGCCTTCAATGCCCCAGCTGTCAAAATCCCAGCGCTCAACCAGGAAGACGCCCCAGTCCTGGGTCGTCACCGGCTCAATAAAGGCTTCTTCGCCATCGGCGCGGAAGTCGTGCGTGAGAACCTGCACCCCCCAGGCGCCCTGACGCGGGCCGTCATGGCGGTGGCTGACTTCGACGCGCGCTTCCAACCCTTCCTTGAAGAAGGCGGTGCCGATCTCGTCGCCTTCGATCTCGGAATGCTCGTAGTCGGCGTAGGCCAGCGACCAGCGGATGCGATTGAAGAAGGCGTCGCGGTTGAACTCGCCGCGCAGATCGAAACGGGTCTGCTCCATCTCAAGGCGGGCGCTTTCCTCCTCGTCATGGTCATGATCGTCGTCGTGGTCATGATCATCATCGCCGTGATCATGGTCGTCGTCGTGGTCTTCGTCCTCATGACCATGCGCATGCTCGTGACCGGGCAGTCCGTAATTGGCTTCGACGCCCTTCAGCGAAACCCCGACAAAGCCCCAGTCGCCGACAAAGGAGATGCCGCCGGACGCGCTCTGAAACTCGTAATCGGAATCCGGGACCATGCCGAAAGCCGGCTCTTCATCCTCGTGATCATCGTCATGATCGTCATGATCGTCATCATGATCATGGTCATCATCGTCGTGATGGTCATCGTGGTCATGCTCTTCGCGTTCGGCTTCAGTCTCGGCGAAGCCGGGAATGTCGAACGCATCGGCTTCACGATGAAGGAACTCGCCCTGGAGCACGAAGGGACCCGCAGCGCCGGTCACCCGGGCGAAGCCCTGCAGGCCTTCATCCACGCTCGTCGCGCCGAGATAGAGCTGACCCTCCAGCCCGTCTTCAGGCGCTTCGGTCGGCACGCGGCCATCGAGAATGTTCACCACGCCGCCGATCGCGCCGCCGCCATAGGCGATGGCCGCCGGGCCGCGCAGCACTTCAACGCCTTTGGAGCCCAGCGCCTCGGCCGCAACGGCGTGATCTGGACTTGAGTCCGACGCATCCAGACCGCTCAACCCGTTGATCAGAACCCGAACCCGGTCCTCAGACAGGCCGCGCACGACAGGGCGGCCTGAAGCGGGTCCGAAATAGCTGCTGGTGACGCCAGGGAGCCGGGACAGCGTATCGGCGATATTGCCGTCCAGATCACGGATCAGCTGCGCCTCATCGACAATGTCCACGCTGCCGACGATTTCGTCCGCCGGGGTCTCGATCGGTGTGGTGGTCACCACGATGACATCGGTGGTCGCCGCTTGCGGCGATTGCGCAAGAGCGGTTGCTCCGCTCAGGGCGATCAGGCTGGACGCGCTGAGAATGGCGGCGCGGCGAAAGGATTGGGGAGCAAGCATGGGAGAGCCTCTGGAGGAGATGTGATGTTATACTATTGCGGTTATAACATTACACTACAGTCCGCCAAGTCCCTTCCGGCGCCGCAAGGCTCGCGCCCGCGGGCCAATCGCATTATCTAATGATGTCATGGCAACGACCCATCTTGATTCCGACGCCGCGCTAAACGCCGCTGAAGCCCAATGCCGCGCCCGGGGCCTCGCTCTGACGCCCGTGCGCCGGCGAGTGCTTGAGCTGTTGCTGGAGGCGGGCGCGCCGCTGAAGGCTTATGACATGCTCAGCCAGCTGAAGCCGGGAGGCGGCGCCCAGCCGCCGACCGTCTATCGCGCGCTGGATTTCCTTGTCGGGGCCGGCCTGGCGCACAAGGTCGAAGCGCTGAACGCCTATACCGCCTGCGCTCACGGCGATGCGGGCGGTCGCGCGGAACTCTTCATCTGCGAGACCTGCGGCCATGTCGAGGAACACCATGCGCGCGCCGACATCGCTGATACGCCGAAAGGTTTTCACGTCGAGCGCTCCGTGGTCGAGCACTATGGCCGCTGCAGCGCGTGTTCAGACCCATGAGCCAGGGCGCTGAAGCCGGCGGGCTTGGGAGCTTGCGACCGTTCTGGCGCGGCAGCGCGCAGGCCTGGGAATGCGATGAGCTGGGCCATCTGAATGTGCGTTTCTATCTGTCCAAGGCGATGCAGGCTTTGGGCGGGCTGGCTGAAGCCGCCGGCATGGTCAACGCCTTCAAACCCAGCGCGACCGCGACCTTGATCCTGCGCGAGGCGCATCTGCGCTATCACGCCGAAATCATGCCCGGCATGCCGCTGGTCATTCGCGGCTGCGTGGAAAGTTTTGACGAAACACAGCTGACCGCAGCCTTCGTGATGACCCACGCCGGGACCGGCGCGGTTCACGCCAGCCAGCGCCTGACTGTGAGCCATGCCGGACCCGATAGCGGCAAGCCCTTCGCCTTCGCCAAACGCACGCGAGACATGCTTCAGGAGTTAAGCGCCCCGACGCCGACGCTCGCGCGCATGCGCGGCGTGACAACCGAACCGGCGGACCCGGACTCCTCGCTTGAGCGCGCCGATGTTCTGGGGCTGGAAGAAACCGGTCGCGGCCGCATCGATCCAGCCGATGTGGATGTGTTCGGACGGCTGAGAGCTGAACAGATCCTCGGCAAGGTGTCCGACACCGTGATCAATTTCTCACGCGGCCTGCCTGAACAGTGGCGGACCAGCCTGGCCGGCGAACGCCAATCCATCGCCAGCGCGGTGCTTGAAGCGCGCATTCTGGTGCGCCGCATGCCGCGCGCGGGGTCCGGCTATGTCATGCGGTCCGGGGTGACCTCGGTGAAGCCGAAGACCCGCCAGCTCGTTCACTGGGTTCTGGACAGTCACACCGGAGCCGCGCTGTGGAGCATGGAGGGTGTGGTCTGCATGATGGATCTGGATGCGCGAACGCTCGTCGCCCCGGACGCCGCCACGCTGGAACACCTCAAGGCGATGACGACTGAGGGTCTGCGAGCCTAATCGCCCTCACCGGCCCGCCGCGCCGCGCTTCGCGCCCTGAGCGCATCGCCATCGGTGCGGGCCGAACCGGCGGCCTGTTCGAATAGGGATTCCGCAGACCGCGTATCGCCGGCGGCGGCGCGCAGCGCGCCCAGACCCATCGCCGCTTCAAAATGCGTCGGCTCGAAGGCCAGCACGCGCGTATAGAGCGCTGCAGCTTCGGCCGTCTGATCGGCCTCAACAAGACAGCCCGCGTGCGCGACAAGCCCGGACAGATCCCAGGGGTCTTCACTGACCGATGCTGCGCTCTGCGCGCACGGCCCAGCCGGTTCCACAGAAGTCGCGCCCGGCCCGCTTGCAGAAACAACGGCTGCAGTCGCTCGCGTGGGCGCAGCTGGAGGATCATTCGTCAGCGACGGAGCCGATCGCCGCGCTGAAGAGGCTTGAGCGGGTTCAGCGGGCATCGTCTCATCGCCGGGGAGCTGAGCGGTCGGCGCCGGACCCGGCGGCGTTGGCGCGCGGGCGACGCGCGCTGTCGCAGCCGCCTCGCCGCGATCAAAGCCCGAGCCCGCGAGATGGACCAGCACCCCGCCCTGCCGCAATTCGGCGGAGGCGCGCATCCAGGCGCCGGGCAGCGCGATGCGCACGCCGTCCGCCTCGGCGGTGAGGATGAGCGCGCCGACCGGTCCGGAGCCTGCCGCCTCGATACGGCGTTCTTCCGAGGGCACGCCGAGCACGTGCAGCGAAAGCCCGTCAGCGTCCAGGCGCGTTTCCACGCGCGCCGGCTGCGTCTCGAACGCCAGCCAGAGCTGACCGCCTTCAGCCTGCTCGATGAAGCGCGCATCGGTCAGCTGTGCGGACGCGGCTGCGCTGAGCGAAAGACTGACAAGCCCGGCGAGAGCCACGCTGAGAGAAGATTGAATAGTCATGTTCACGATGATGTCGCGAGTCGCGCAGGCCCGTCAGGTCCCGCGCTGAGCGAAAGCGACGCGACCGGCTCAGCCCATCGCATCCGGCGTCGCAGCCTGGCAGGCGTCATGGCCCAGCGCGCCGATCACCCGGCCGGCTCCATCATGGACATGCTCATAGACGTAGCAGGCCTGCCCGGGCTGCGGGGGCAGACCGCTGGCGAAGGCCGGCACGAAGACCGGCATGGCCTCGCTCGGCCGTTTGGGCGCATGCGCGCCGATCACGCTCCAGCTCGGACGGCCCGCATCACTGAGAAAGCACTCAAAGCGGGCGCCGCCGGGATATTGGAACCGGACCTGAACGCCATCGCCGCTGCGAGCAGCGTGAACAATGCGCCTTGACCCGGCGCCGCGCACATGCGCGATGGCCGAACGCGCGCTGTCGCGCACGCAGGCTTCAATGGCCGGCGTCAGCGCCGGCAGGTCCGCACTCCAGGGCAGGTTCGGCCCGGTCTCGCGCGCGCAGGCGTCATAGCTGCGCTGACCCATCTGCAAGCGGACGCGGTGTGAGTAGACCTCGTCGCCGGCTTCACACGGCGCCGCAACGAAGCTCGCCATCACCGGCGCGCCGGCGTCGGAAACCCCGTCAAACCGGCGCACGCCATCACCCATCCAGGGCATGACCGGAGACAGTTCAGCCTGGTCGCGGCGCCCCCGGCTTTGATGGCGCAGCAACGCCACCGGACCGCCGCCGAAATCGGCATATTCGAAACCGGCCTCAAACCCGCTGCCGGCGATCTCGAACCCGGAGCGCAGCACGGGCGGGGCCGCCTGTAGCTCAGCTGGCGCGTTCGCGCCTGTGAAGCTCATCGCCCTGGGCGGAGCGCCCGGAGCTACAGTGCAGCCCGCCAACGCAATGGCGCCCAACACGATAAGCGAGGCTGCACGTCCGGTGGTGATCATGATGAGCCTCCCCGGCCCTTCTTCAACACGTGACGCGATCAGCGCCTGTCCATAGACTAACGCGCGTGAGCGCTGATTCCCGACCCATATTTTATGAATTTTTCGCCGGCGGCGGCATGGTGCGCGCCGGGCTGGGCCCGGATTGGCGCTGTGCCTTCGCCAACGATATAGATCCGGTCAAGGCGCGGGCCTATGCCGACAACTGGGGCGATGAAGACTTGCATCTCGGCGATATCCACGCGCTGAGCTCGGCCGATCTTCCCGGCCGCGCCGATCTGGCCTGGGCGAGTTTTCCCTGTCAGGACTTGTCCTTGGCCGGCGCGCGCGGCGGGCTTGGTGCGGCGCGGTCCTCCGCCTTTTACGGCTTTCAGTCGCTCATCGCCGGGCTGATGCGAGAGGGCCGTTCACCGGACATGCTGGCGATCGAGAACGTGGTCGGGCTGGCCAGCTCTTCCGGCGGCGCCGACTTTACCGCGCTGTGTCAGGCGCTGGAGGGCGTCGGCTATCGTTTCGGCGCGCTGGAGATCGATGCGGCCTGCTTCCTGCCGCAATCGCGCCCGCGCCTCTTCGTCATCGCCCTGCGCGCTGATCTGCGCGCCCCGGACGCGCTGACCGGGCCAGACGAGGCGGGTTTCCTGACATCGCGTGTCGCGGCGGCCCGCGCGCGCCTGCCGGCTCAGCTGGCGAAAAACTGGATCGACTGGCGCCTGCCCGACCCGCCCCATCGCAATGCCCGTCTGATCGACATCATCGAATGGGATGCGCCCGCTCATGATGACCCTCAGCGCTTTCTTGACATGATGGCTCCGGCTCATCTCGCCCGGATCAAGGCGGCCCAGGCCGAGCCGGGCCGGCAGGTCGGCGCGCTGTTCCGGCGGATGCGCGATGAGGCCGGCGTCCGGGTGCAGCGCGCCGAGGTGCGGTTTGACGGTCTGTGCGGCTGCCTTCGAACCCCGTCCGGGGGCTCTTCCAGGCAGTTCGTCGTGCTGATCGAAGGCGAACAGGTCCGCATCCGAGCCATGACGGGCCGGGAAAGCGCGCGGGCCATGGGGCTGGACGAAAGCTATCGCCTGCCGGCGCGGGAAAGCGCCGCCCTGCACCTGACCGGCGATGGAGTCGCGGCGCCGGTCGTGGCGCACTTGCGTGAATACCTGTTCGAACCTCTGATCGCCCGGCGCGCCGACCTCGCCCGCGCGAGCTGACCGGTCGCAGCGCGCTCGCAGCACAGAGCCGCTAGCATGGCCGCATGAAGATCGCTGTCATCGGGGCGGGCGTATCCGGCCTCGCCTCCGCCGCTCATCTGGCCCGCGCCGGCCATGAGGTCCGCGTGTTCGATACGGTCGGGCAACCGCGACCGGTCGGCGCCGGGCTGCTGCTGCAGCCGCGCGGGCTGGAAGCGCTGGACCGGCTGGGGCTGAGACGCGGCGCTCAAACGCGCGGCGCACGGGTCAGTCGCTTGCTCGGGCGCACGCCGAAGGGCCGCACCGTTCTGGATCTGCGCTATGCGGACGGACGGGCGGGCGATACCGGCGTCGGCATCCACCGCGCCAGCCTGTTTCAGCTCCTGCTCGACGCCGCGCGTGAGGCGGGCGCGCACTGGTCCGGCGGGCGCGAAGTCACCGAGATCACGGACTGGGAAACCCGGCCGCGACTGATCTTCACGGACGGCGAGGCCGGCGAACCGTTTGATCTGACGCTGGTCTGTTCAGGCGCGCATACCGCGCTGCGCGATCAGGTCTGCGGCGGATCGCCCGGCGCGGTCTATCCCTGGGGCGCGCTCTGGGCGATCTGTCCGGACCCGGACGGGGTGCGCGATGGCGATCTTGACCAGATCTATGACAGTTGCCGGGTCATGATCGGGCTGTTGCCGATCGGCGATAATCCCTCCGATCCTGCGGGCGGTCCGGCGGTGAGCTTTTTCTGGTCGCTGCGCCGCGACGCGCTGACGGCGTGGCGGGATCGCGGACTGGACGCGTTTCGCGGCGAGCTGGACCGGCTCTGGCCGCGCGCCGCGCGTGCGGTCGGCGCGATCGAGGATCCCGCTGACTTCCTGCCGGCCCATTATCGCGATGCGATCGCGCGGCGTTGGCGGCGGGGCAATGTGCTTTTGATGGGCGATGCGGCCCATGCGATGAGCCCGCAGCTGGGCCAGGGCGCCAATCTGGCGCTGGCCGATGCTGAAGCGCTCGCCGACGCGCTCGCCGATGACGCGCCGCTGTCTCACGCCCTGCCCGCCTATGAGTCCGCCCGGCGCCCGGCGGCGCGCTACTACGCCCTCATGAGTCGGGCGCTGACTCCGGTCTTTCAGTCCAACTCCCGCCTGATCGGCTGGGCGCGCGATATTCTTATGGGCATAGGCTGCCGCCTGCCCGTCATCCGCAACTGGATGGCCTGGACACTGGTCGGGCGAGGACGCACCCCATGGTGAGCCGGTCCAGCGATGTCTTCACGCCGCAGAAACGCTCCGCCGTGATGGCGCGGGTGCGCGGCAAGGACACGAAGCCGGAGATGACGGTGCGCCGCCTCGTCCACGCCCTGGGCTATCGCTACCGGCTGCACCGCAAGGACCTGCCCGGCAAACCCGATCTCGTATTCAGCGCACGCCGCAAGGTGATCTTCATCCATGGCTGCTTCTGGCACGGCCACGACTGCAAGCGCGGATCGCGCAAGCCGAAACAGAACGCTGAATACTGGCAAGCCAAGATCGCGGGGAATGTGAAACGGGACCGCGAGACGCTGGCCAGGCTCGACGCCCTGGGCTGGCGCGCCCTGACGCTGTGGGAATGCGCGCTGAAGGACGCAAGCGCCCTTGAAGCACAGCTGAAAGCGTTTCTGGACGACTGATTGGCGTTTTCGCCGTCCGGCATGACCGGCTCAATCGCGTCACCGCGAGTCTCGCTAGGCTCACCCGGGATGACAAAGTCTGGAACCGAAGCCTACTCCGCCGCGCGCAGCGCCTTGGCGGCCGGTTTGAGCGCATCGGCGATCTGGAAAGCCATTTCAAGCGCCTGGTCCGCATTCAGTCGCGGATCGCAATGGGTGTGATAGCGCGAGGACAGATCCGCCTCGCCAAGCATCCCTGCACCGCCCACGCACTCGGTCACATCCTGGCCGGTCATTTCAAAATGCACCCCACCCGGCTCCACGCCTTCGGCGCGGCAAACCTCGATGAAGCTGCGCAACTCCTTCAGGATATTGTCGAAATTGCGTGTCTTATAACCGTTGGACGTCTTCTCCACATTGCCGTGCATGGGATCGCAGGCCCACACGACATTGCGCCCTTCAGCCTTCACCTTGCGCACCAGCGGCGGCAGGCCCTCGCCCACCTTGGCCGCACCCATGCGCGCGTAGAGCACGAGCCGGCCCGCCTCGTTGAGCGGGTTCAGGATATCGATCAGCCGGATCAGCTCGTCGGGATCGAGGCTCGGGCCGCATTTCAGCCCGATCGGGTTTTTCACCCCGCGGCAGAACTCCAGATGCGCCCCGTCAGGCTGACGCGTGCGGTCGCCGATCCAGATCAGGTGTGCGCTCGTTGCGTACCAGCGCCCGGTGGTGTGATCCATGCGCGCCATCGCTTCTTCAAACGGCAGGTGGAGCGCCTCGTGGCTGGTGAAGAAGTCCACCCCTTCCAGCGACGGCGCCGCATCGGTCGTCACCCCGCAGGCGCGCATGAAGGCGAGCGCTTCGGTGATGCGATCCGCATAGGTCTGGTAGCGCTCCCCCGCCGGGCTGCCCGCGAGGAAGTCCAGCGTCCAGCGGTGCACGTTCTCAAGATCGGCGTACCCGCCGGAAGCCAGCGCGCGCAGAAGATTGAGCGTCGCCGCAGACTGATCATAGGCGCGCACCAGCCGGTGCGGATCGGGCACGCGGCCCTCCGCGGTGAAGGCCATGTCATTAATGGAGTCGCCGCGATAGCTCGGCAGCTCCACACCCTCGATGGTTTCCGTATCGGCTGAACGCGGCTTGGCGAACTGACCGGCGATCCGGCCGACCTTCACCACCGGCTTGGCGGCGGCGAACGTCATCACCACGGCCATCTGCAGCAGGACGCGGAAGGTGTCGCGCACATTTTCGGCGGAAAATTCCTTGAAGCTCTCCGCGCAATCGCCGCCCTGTAAGAGGAAAGCCTGACCGGAGGCGACCGATGAGAGCTGCCGGCGCAGCCGGCGCGCCTCGCCCGCGAAGACGAGCGGAGGTTTGCCGGCGAGCTCCGCCTCAACGCGCTTCAGCGCCGTCTCATCAGGATAGGTCGGCAATTGCTTGGCGGGTTTGGCGCGCCAGCTATTCGGGCTCCAGGCGGTCATCACGCGTCTCTTCACAGGTTTTCCACAGTCACGAGTCCTACGATAGCGAGGATGCTGCGCTGCGGTAAGCCCTCTTGGCTGCGACGCGGAGCCCCGGTCCTGACGATGACCGGCCCGCCGCCATTTGAAGGACGGTGTTCAATGCGGCATATTTGCATCTAATGATTGAAAGAGGCGCCAAATGTCAGATCCCTACTCCTACGCAAGCCTTCGCCAGGCCGGCGAGCGCTTCGCCTTGGGCGATGTGGACAAGTGCAGCGGCAAGGATCGCAAAGTGCACGAACTTCAAGCCCAGTGCCGCGACGCTGCGCGCGACGAGCAATGGGCCGGTGAAAACGCTGCGGCCCTGCTTGAGGCCTATCGGGTGATCAAGGACCACCCCAACCGGACCGAAGTGATGAAGGCCTATCAGCTCTATCTCAGCGCCCACACCGCCTGGGAAAGGGCATGCGAAACACGCGAAACGCTCTCAAAAAAGCTGGTACAGGCGGAACAGAACGCCTGGGCGTGCCACGAGAAGTCCTTCAAGCCGGAACCTTATTCCGGTGACAAGCAGGAGTGAGACGCCTACTGCGCCGCGCGCAGCTCCGGCGGAATCCATATTTCGCGCATGGTGACCAGCTCCTCCGCCACCGTGGGGTGGACCGCGCAGGTCGCGTCGAACTCAGACTTGGTCAGGCCCGCCTTCACCGCAATACCGATCGCCTGAATGATTTCCGGCGCGTCATCGCCAACCAGGTGCACGCCGCGCACGCGCTGATCCTCAGCGCTGACCACCAGCTTCATCAGCATGCGGTCGCGATGCTCTGACAGCATGTATTTCATCGGCCAGAAGGTGGATTTGTAGATATCCACCGCGCCGAAGCGCTGGCGCGCCTCCGCCTCGGTCAGGCCGACCGAACCGGCCGGCGGCTGAGTGAACACAGCGCTCGCGATATCATCGTGATCATAGGCGGTCGGAGCATCGCCGAAGGCGGTCTCCACGAAGGCGGCGCCCTCGCGGATCGCCACCGGAGTAAGATTGACCCGGTCCGTGACATCGCCCACCGCATAAACGGACGGCGCAGAGCTCTGGGAGAAGGCGTCAACCTTCACCGCGCCGTTCTCGGCCAGATCCACACCGGCGGTCTCAAGTCCGAGCCCGCCCGTGCTGGGCCGGCGGCCCACCGCCATCACCACCGCGTCAGCGTCCAGCTTCACCCCGTTGGTCAGATGCACGCGGCGCACGCCATCGCCGAGACCCTCGATCTTCTCAAATACGGTGTGGGTGATGACCCGGACGCCGGACGCCTTCAGCCCTTCATGAACGAAGGCGCGGACATCGTCGTCAAACCCGCGAAGCACCAGATCGCCGCGATAGACCAGGCAGGTCTCCACGCCGAGATTGGCGAAGACCTGCGCAAACTCGCATGCGATATAGCCGCCGCCGGCGACAACGATGTGTCTGGGCAGGCTCTCCAGATGGAAGACATCGTTGGAGGTCAGAGTCAGCTCCACACCCTCCAGATCATCCGGGCGCCAGGGCGTACCCCCTGTCGCGACAAGAATGCGTTCGGCCGTCACGGTACGATCCTGCTTGACCAGGCGGATGGCGTGCGGCCCCTCCACCACGGCGCGGTCCTCGATCAGCTCCACCCCGGCATTGGCGAGATTGCGCGTATAGATGCCCGACAGGCGGTCCACCTCCGCATTCATCGCATCGCGAAAGCGCGGCCAGTCAAAGCGCGCGTCCTCAACGCTCCAGCCATAGCCTTCAGCCAGCTTGAACGCCTTGGAGAAACCCGATGCGTAGACCATGAATTTCTTCGGCACGCAGCCGCGAATGACGCAGGTCCCGCCCGGCCGATATTCTTCCGCACACGCCACCTTGTGCCCGCGAAGCGCCGTCAGCCGCGACGCCCGAACCCCGCCGGACCCGGCGCCGATGGTGAAGAGATCATAGTCGTATTGAGTGTCGGACATGGGGGCTCTCATATGTATCTGCGACCCGCGCTAAACCAACGGATGCGCATCGCGATTGTGAAAATAGGGTCATGCAGGCGCGAACTCTAAAGCTCCATGACGCGCGCGGTCTCTTCGTCTTCGCCCACGATGACGACGCGGGCGAGGTCGAGGAACAGGCCGTGCTCCACCACGCCGGGAAGCGTGTTGAGCAGGCGGGCGGCGGCTTCCGCGTTGGCGATTTCCCCGCATGCGCAATCGAGAATGTAATTGCCGCCATCGGTGAGATAGGGCTCAAGCCCGTCGCCGAGCCGGCGCAGGCTGACATCGGGCTGTTTCACCCCGGCCTTGCGCAGGGCATCGAACACCTTCTTGGCGGTGATGGTGAAGCCGAACCGATCGACCTCCACCGGCAGCGGAAACGCGCCGAGCGTCGAGACGAGCTTGGTCTCATCAATAATCACCACCATCAGATCGGACGCGTTGGCGATCAGTTTTTCGCGCAGCAGGCAGCCTCCCCCGCCCTTGATCAGGCGGAAATGGCCATCGACCTCGTCAGCGCCGTCTACGGTCAGATCGATGCGATGGGCCTGTTCAATAGGCAGCAGCGGCACGCCATGCTCGCGCGCCACCTCAGCCGTTCCTTCTGAAGTCGGGATGCCGTGGATCGACAGCTCCCGGTCCTCGATCACATCGGCCAGGAAGCGCACGAAAAGCTCCGCCGTGGATCCGGAGCCGAGCCCGATAATCATGCCGTCCTCGACATAGGACAGCGCGGCGGCGGCGGCGGCCGCCTTCTGTTCGATGGCGCTCATTGATCGACCCCGCCCAGCAGCACGAATTTCAGCTCGGTGAATTCCTCAACGCCCCACTTGCCGCCCTCCCGGCCGATTCCGGACTGCTTCATGCCGCCAAACGGCGTGGCCGGGGAGCCGACCATGGGCGCGTTGACCCCGATCATACCGTAATCGAGCGCTTCAGACAGGCGGTGCACCCGACCGATATCACGCGTGTAAAGATAGGCGGCCAGACCAAAGGGCGTGTCGTTCGCCGCCTTGACGATTTCCGCCTCGCTCTCGGCGCGATAGACCGAGGCCACGGGCCCGAAAATCTCGAAACAGGCCATCTCCAGCTTGAAATCGCCGCCTTCGATCAACGTCGGCGCATAGAAGGAGCCGCCGAGTTCATCCGCCAGGGAGCGGCCCCCGGCGAGCACGCGCGCGCCTTTCGCCCGGGCGTCTTCAACCAGCGCGTCCACGCGCGCCACCGCCTCGTCATGAATGAGCGGGCCGATATCGACGCCGTCGGAGAAACCGTCGCCCACCTTGATCGTCTCAACGCGCGCCTGGATCGCCGCAACCAGCGCATCGGCGATGCCCGGCTGGGCGATGATTCGGTTCGCCGACACGCAGGTCTGACCGCCGGCGCGAAATTTCGACGCCACCACCCCGTCGGCGGCGGCTTCCACATCGGCGTCATCCATGACGATGAAGGGCGCATTGCCGCCGAGCTCCAGCCCGACGCGCTTCACCCCGTCAGCGGCCTGACGCATCAACAGCTTGCCGACGCTGGTCGACCCGGTGAAGCCGATCATGGCCACGTCATCGGAGCCGGTCAGAACCGGCCCGATGGCTTCAGCCTCGCCGCACACCACGTTGAACACGCCTTTGGGGATTCCCGCCCGGTGGGCGAGCTCGGCCAGGGCGAGCGCGGACAGGGGCGTTTCCGGCGCCGGCTTGACCACCACAGTGCAGCCCGCCGCCAGCGCAGGAGCGCATTTGCGCGTGATCATGGCGGAGGGGAAATTCCACGGCGTGATGCAGCCCACAACGCCGACCGGCTGGCGGATCGTCCACCCGCGCGTACCCGGGAAAGGCACAGCGAGCGTTTCGCCATGCAAACGCTTGGCTTCTTCAGCCGACCAGGCCACGAAGCCGGCGCCGTAAGCCACTTCGCCGCGCGCCTCGACCAGCGGCTTGCCCATCTCCGCGGTGATCAGCACGCCCAGATCGGCGACGTTTTCCAGAATGAGATCGTGCCAGCGCTGCACCAGACGGGCGCGTTCAAAAACGGACGTCTTTTTCCATTTTTCAAATGCGGCGGACGCCGCCGCCACAGCCCGCCGCGCACCGGATTCGCCGACATCGGATACTTCAGCCAGCACAGACCGGTCCGCCGGGTTGGTGACCTGGAATTCGGTTTCGCCGCCGATCCATTGTCCATCGACATAGGATCGGGTCTTGAACAGCTCGGCGTCTTTGAGGCGATCGGTCAGCGCGGTCATCGCATTTACTCCAGCGGCGGGCGCCGGAGCGAACGCTGCGGCGCGGATCAGGACTTGGCTTTACGCGCGCTCATAACCCGGCGAAAGCGTTCCGCCCAGCCCGGCTTTGTTTCCTGTCGCGCGCGCGCCACGGCGAGTGCGTCGCCCGGCACATCTGAGGTAATCACCCCGCCTGAGCCTGTATAGGCCCCCGGACCGATGGTCACAGGCGCCACCAGCGAGCAGTTCGAGCCGATGAAGGCGCCCTCGCCGATCACCGTGCGGCTCTTCGTGTAGCCGTCATAATTGCAGGTGATCACGCCGGCGCCGATATTGGCGCCGGCCCCGACCGAGGCGTCGCCGACATAAGACAGGTGATTGACCTTCGCGCCGTCGGCGATATCGGCCTTCTTGGTCTCGACGAAATTGCCAATCTTCACCCCTTCGCCGAGCTTCGTGCCGGGTCGCAGGCGCGCATACGGGCCGATCTGGGCGCGATTGCCGACCTCAGCGCCTTCAAGATGGCTGAACGCCTTGATCCGCGCCCCGTCGCCAACCGTAACGCCCAGTCCGAAGACGACATGCGGCTCGACCACAACATCGCGTCCCAGACGGGTGTCGCAGGAGAAATGGACGGTTTCCGGAGCGACCAGCGTCGCGCCGGCCTGCATGGCGAGCCTCCGTGCGCGCGACTGGAATGCCGCTTCGGCTGCGGCCAGTTCGGATCGGTCGTTGACCCCGAGCACTTCAGCCGCATCGGCATTGACGGCAGCGCAGCTCAGGCCGTCGGAACGCGCCAGCCCGATCACATCGGTCAGGTAGTACTCGCCGCGCGTGTTGTCGTTCGTCACCCGCGACAGGGCGGAAAACAGCACATCGCTGCGCGCGGCCATGATGCCAGAGTTCACCAGCTTGATGCGCAGCTCATCCTTGCTGGCTTCACGAGCTTCGACGATGCGCTCCAGACCGCCATCCTCATCCATGACCAGGCGGCCATAGTGGGACGGATCGTCCAGATCAAAGCCCAGCACGGCTGCTGCAGCGCCCTGTTTGAGCGCTTTGAGAAGACGCTCCACCGTAGCGGGCTGAATCAACGGCGTATCGGCGTAGAGCACGATGACATCGCCGTCGAACCCCTCCAGCGCTTCGCGCGCCTGCAGAACGGCATGCCCGGTGCCCTGAGGCGGGTCCTGCAGCGCCGCGAGCGCGCCGGCGGCCTCGGCCGCATCGCGCACCGCCGGGCTGTGCGCACCCCAGACCACGACCTTGCGCTCAGCGCCCAGCGCATCGGCCAGCGCCAGGCTCCAGTCCAGCAGGGTGCGCCCGCCCAGCTCGTGCAAAGGTTTGGCGATATCGGACGCCATGCGCGAGCCGTGACCGGCGGCGAGGATGACAGCGGCGCGAGCTCGGCTCATGGCGGCACTCCTGACAGACAAGAAGACAGGTGGCGGGACGGCGCGAACGCGCTATAGCGCGCTGGAACGACGCCGTCCAAAAACGGTTGGCCCATTATGCCGGATTGATGATGAAAAACCCCTTATTCAACGCCAGCATCGCCTTTGATCTCGACGGCACGCTTGTGGACACCGCGCCAGACCTGGTTCGCGCGCTCAACGAAGCGGTGACGCCGGACGGGCTCGCGCCAGTGCCGGTGCAGGCTGTGCGGGCGATGGTCGGACGCGGCGCGCGCGCGCTGATCCGGCGAGCCTATGCGGGCGAGGCGCGCCCTCTCAGCGCGGCGATGGAAGATGAACGCCTGGAGCTCTTTCTGAGCGCCTATGGCCGCGATATCGCCAGAGAGAGTCGCCCTTTCCCCCATGTCGTGGCGACGCTCGACCGGCTCGCGGACGCCGGCGCGCGTCTGTCGGTCTGCACCAACAAGCCGACCGCTCTGGCGGTGCAGCTACTGGACGCGCTTGAAATGACCGCACGCTTTGAGCGCATCATCGGGCCTGAGGGCGCGCCGGCGAAAAAACCCGACCCCGGTCATCTGCTCGCAGCCTTCGGCGGACAGCCGGCCGGGTTCAGCGCGCTTATCGGGGATTCAGAGCCCGATGTCGGCGCGGCCAGAGCCGCCGGCGCTCTGTCAGTCGTGTTCGAAGGCGGGTACAGCGAAAAACCGGTCCGCGCGCTGGGCGCGGACCGGTTGTTTTCATGCTTCAGCCAACTGGAGACGTTGCTGCAAGAGGCGGCGAGCGGTTAGCCCGCCAGACCCGAAACGGGCCTTACGCCGTGCGGCGCTCCGGTCCGCGATCGTTCGCGGCGGGGCGCGGACGACCATTGACCATGTTGGACCGCACATCCGTGCGGGCAGAGCGCATAGCCGGCATGAAGCCCGCATCCACGAGATCGACATTGACGTCGTACCCGCGCTCTTTCCAGTAGCTTTCAATACGCTCTTTCAGTCGGCGAGCGCCATCCGGGGTGCAAAGATCATTCTGGGCCATGCGTAACAAACCTCTGTTCAGCGCGCTCACGGCCATGGCGCGCCGGGGACCGATAAACGGGCGGAAAATCAGCGTCGACGGAAATCCCCGTCGATTGCGACAGGCGATATAGTGCACTTCTGTTCTTGACGGAAGTGTGACGTTGGCCTGACGGCAAAAAGATTGTTCGAAAAACGGCTCGCCTGCGTTGCGGCGCTTGACCGGCTCACCCCTGTCGGCTTTAAGACGCGCTCGTGTTTACGGGCGGTTAGCTCAGCGGTAGAGCACTTCGTTCACACCGAAGGGGTCACTAGTTCGATCCTAGTACCGCCCACCATTTTTCTTCACGAATTTGTGAAACGCGCCATTTTGGCGGCTCAAGGCGCCCCTTGAGTCGCCAAAAACGGCTGATTCAGGCGCCTCGGCTTCTTGCGAAGCGTTCGCAAAAGTGGCACATCCGGCTCCCGCATCCTCGCTTTGCCCGGACACCTTCCATGATTCAGATTCGCCGCCTGTTCGCCTCCTCCGCCCTTTTCGGCGCTCTGACGCTGACCGCTTGCGCTCCGGCGCCGAGCGAGAACGCCGCAAATGACGAGCTGAACCTGTACACGGCGCGCCACTACGCCTCCGATGATGCGGTCTACGCCGCCTTCACCGAGGCTACGGGCATCGAGGTCAATGTGGTGGAAGCCAGCGGCGATCTTCTGATCGAGCGCATCCGCGCTGATGGGGCGCGCTCTCCGGCTGACGTGATCATCACCGTGGATGCGGGACGTCTGCACCGCGCCGCCGAGGCCGGGCTGTTTCAGCCGGTCGGCGATCTGGGTGGAGCGCTGGGCAGCGTGCCGGCCAATCTGCGTCACCCGGACGGGCTCTGGTTCGGCTTTTCCACGCGTGCGCGCGTGATGGTCTATGCACCGGACCGGATCGATGCGGCGCAAATCAGCACCTATGAGGACCTCGCCGATGAAGCGCTGCGCGGACGGATCTGCGTGCGCTCCTCCAACAATGTGTACAACATCTCACTGCTCGCCGCGCTCATCGAACGTGTCGGCGCTGAAGCTGCCGAGGCCTGGGCGGCTGGCGTCGTGGCCAATCTCGCGCGTCCGCCGCAGGGCGGGGACACCGACCAGATCCGTGCGGTCGCGGCGGGCGAATGCGATGTGGCGCTGGTCAACCACTACTATCTTGGACGGCTCGCCAATACCGGCGCTGAGGCCGATCTGGCGGTGTTCGAGGCCGTGGATCTGGTCTTTCCCAATCAGAACGCCGGCGGCGCGCATGTAAACATTTCCGGCGCCGGGCTGGCCGCCGGCGCACCGAATCGGGAGGCGGCGGAAGCCTTCCTCGCCTTCCTCCTGAGCGAGACCGGCCAGCGCGCCTTTCCGGAACTGACCAATGAGTACCCCGCGCTCGATATCGCCTACCACAATCCCGCTCTGGAAGGCTTCGGAACGTTTGAGGGCGATCCGCTGAACGTCTCGGCGCTGGGCGAACGCGCCGCTGAGGCGCAGCGCATTTTTGATCGTGTTGGATGGCCCTAGACCGGGCTGATCTTCGAACGCGCTTCACCCGCATGACGCTGCGTCCAAACGCCAACGCGCTCGCGGCGCTTGCCGCGCTGGCGATCGCGGCGCCGCTTCTGGCGGTTGTCGCGCTGGCGGTCTTCGGCGCGTGGACCGACTATCTCGCGCATCTGGCTGAAACCCGGCTTACCGATTATCTGGCGAACACCGCGATCGTGGCGCTCTGCGCCTGCGCCACGGCCGGAATCGTCGGGGCGGTGTCGGCCTGGCTGGTGGCGCGCTACGCCTTCCCCGGGCGCGCGCAGCTGGAATGGCTGCTCGCCCTGCCGCTGGCGATGCCGGCCTATGCGGCGGCCTATGCCTGGTTCGACCTGACCCAGGCAGCCGGCCCGCTCGGCTTTCTACCCACAGTGCGCGGGCCTGTTGGCGCGGGCTTTATCTTCGGCCTGACGCTCTACCCTTATGTTTATCTTCTGATGCGCGAGACTTTCGCCGGTCAGTCCAGCGACGCCTATGACGCCGCGCGCACGCTGGGAGCCGGTCCGGCGCGCGCCTTCACCCGCATCGCCCTGCCCATGGCGCGGCCCGCGCTCGCAGCCGGTCTGGGACTGGTCCTGATGGAGACGATGGCCGATTTCGGCGCGGTGGTGCATCTGGGCGCGCCTACGCTCTCAGTGGCGCTGGTTCGCGCCTGGGCCGGGGAAGGCTCTTCGCCGGACGCCGCGCGCCTCGCCGTGCTTCTGGTGACCATCACCTTCCTCATCCTTTTCATCGAGCGCGCCCAACGCCGCCGCGCACGCCAGCACGCCGCGAGCGGTCGTGTGAAGCCCCCGCGCCGGGTTCGCCTTGGCGGCGGAGCGGCGCTGGCGGCCCTTGCGATCTGCGCCATCCCGATCCTCGCCGGGCTCGTGATCCCAATGGCGCGCCTGGGCTGGCTGGCGCTGGACGCCCCGGTCGCGCGCGGTCTTGGCGAGGCCGCGATCAACGCGCTCAGCCTGGCCGTCATCACCGCGCTCATCGCGGCCGCCTTCGGCATCGTCGCGGCGTATGCGCTGCGCTCCAGGCGACCGTTGGGCGTTGCAGCGGCGCGGCTGGCGGGGCTCGGCTATGCGGTGCCCGGCGCGGTGGCCGCCCTTGGGGTGCTCATCGTGTTCGGTCAGCTTCAATCCGGGCTCGACGCGCTATGGACCAGCGCCTTCGGGCAAAGCTTTCCTTTCCTGCTGACCGCCGGTGCTGCGACGCTGGTCTTCGCCTATCTGTCGCGCTTCGCCGCCGCCGCGATCGGCCCAAGCGAAAGTGCTTTGAGCCGCGTTACCCCATCGCTGGAAGGCGCCGCACGCTCGCTCGGGGCCGGTCCGCGCCGGGTCATCACCCAGGTGCACTGGCCCATCCTGTCCTCCGGCGCACTGCTCGCTGGACTTCTGGTCTTCGTCGAAGTGCTCAAGGAGCTCCCCGCTACGATGATCCTGCGGCCTTTCAATTTCGACACGCTGGCGGTGATCGCACATAACTACGCGTCTGACGAACGCTTGGGGGAAGCCGCCCTGCCCGCCCTTCTGATCGCGATATTCTGCCTGCCGGCCATGGTGTTCGTGGCGCGACGCATCACGCGTCAGGAACGCCGGGCCGAGCGCCAGCTGGCCACAGAACTGGGATGAAACACTGGCGATGACCGGCCTCCGCACGCTTCAGATCGAACAGGTCGAGATCGGCTACGCGCCCGGACGCCCGGCGGTGGCCGGCGTCTCGCTTGAGTTCGGCTGCGGATCGATCACGGCGCTTCTTGGCCCGTCCGGATCCGGCAAATCCACCTTGCTGCGCGCCATTGCCGGACTTGAGCGGGTTCAGGCCGGCGAGATCCGCTTCGCCGGTGAACTGTGGAGCGCCCCGGACGCCCATCGCGCGCCGGAAGAGCGCCGCTGCGGTGTTGTGTTTCAGGACTACGCCCTGTTTCCGCACCTGACGGCGCTGGACAATGTCGCCTTCGGCCTCAGCGGTCCCGGTCGCAAATCAGATGCGATGGCCAAGCTTGAAGCGGTGGAGCTGGGCGCGCGCGCCAGGGCCTATCCCCACGAGCTGTCGGGCGGTGAGCAGCAGCGCGTGGCGCTGGCCCGCGCCCTGACGCCGGAGCCGGATGTGATGTTGCTGGACGAGCCCTTCTCAGGCCTTGACCGGCGCCTGCGCGGCGCACTGCGCGAGGCCTCCGCCAATGCGCTGCGCGAAGCTGGGGCGGCCACGCTCATCGTCACCCATGACGCTGAAGAGGCCATGGCGCTCGCCGATACGATCGCGCTCATGGCGGAGGGTCGCATCATCCAGACCGGCGATGCGCAATCACTGTATCTCAATCCGGCCAGCGAGGCGGCGGCGCGATTGCTTGGCGAGGTCGAACGCTTCGACGCGACCGTGACGGACGGCCAGGCTCAGACGCCGTTCGGCGAGGTGGGCGCGCCCGGCCTAAGCGAGGGCGCGGAATGCGCGGTGCTGATCCGCCCTGAAGGCGTTCAGATCACCGATGGCGCCGATGGCGCGCTGGCTCACGTGCTGGAGCGGCGCATCACGAGCGGCGGTGCAGTGCTGACGCTCTCATTGGAGAGCGGCGAGCGCGTGAGGGCGACGACGCCGATCACCGCAGCGCATGGCGCCGGAGACTCAGTGCGCCTCCGGCTCGACACGCGATTCGCGACAGTGGTCGCCGTTTAGGCGGCCGCCTTGCCACCGGAGCGGGCGTCTTCCAGGCGCTGTCGGGCTATCTCGTCGGAAATGACGTTGGCTGGACGCCCCCCCGCGTCGGAGCGATCCAGAATCTCGCCGAGCGTGGCTTTTAGGCCCTGAAGCTTGCCTTCGACCCAGTTCGCATCGAAGCGCGGATCAAGATCACCCATCACATTGATGATCCCGCCGGCGTTAATGACGTAGTCCGGCGCGTAAAGGATGCCGCGCTTTTGCAGCTCCGCGCCCATATCGGGGGTGGCGAGCTGATTATTCGCCGCGCCGGCGATCGCCTTGAACTTGAAACGGTCAATCGTGTCCGGGTTTACGATCGAGCCGAGCGCGCACGGCGCGAAGATATCAGCTTCGACATCGTAGATTTCATCGGCGGGAACGATCGTGGCGCCGACTTCGTCAGCCAGTGTCTTCAGCGCAGCCTCGTTGATGTCGGCGAGGAACAGATCCGCCCCGGCTTCGGCGAGATGGCGGACCAGATAGGCGCCGACATGACCGGTGGCGCCCTGAACGGCGATCTTCACCCCCTTGAGATTCTGGCCCAGCGCCCGCTCAGCGGCGACCTGCACGCCGAAGAAGACGCCCCGCGCCGTGATCGGTGACGGATCGCCGGTGCCCGAAGACAACCCGACAAGGTGCTGGGTGTGGCGCGAGGCTGCGTCCAGATCGGCCGGCGAGACGCCGACATCCTCAGCCGAAAGATATTCTCCATTGAGCGCATTGAGCGCGCGCCCGAAAGCCTCAAAAAGGGCGACCCGGTCAAAGTCGCCGGCCGGGCGCATGATGACGCTCTTGCCGCCGCCGATGGGCAAATCAGCCATGATGTTTTTAAAGCTCATGCCCTGGGACAGGCGCAGCACATCGGTCAACGCGTCATTGGAGCTGTCATAGCTCCACATGCGACAGCCGCCGACCGCCGGCCCGCGCACCGTGGAGTGCACGGCCAGAATGGCTTTCAGACCGCTCGCCTCGTCGCTGACGAACAGAACCTTCTCGTGATTTCGAAACGCGGCGTGTTCAAAAACGCTCATCTCGGGGGAGTCCTTTTTTAGATAGCGCGCTGATTTTCAGCGCCGACCACGGCCCTTGGAGCAAACTCGCTTCACCGCGCCGCGCGCGGCCTGAGGCGTCGCCGGGCTCTTATCGTGGCGCCGAAATACAGCGCTCGGCCCTTCGGTGCAAGTTACCGAAAAACAACGCCATTTGTCCGGTCAAAATCAAGCATTGAGAATGCTGCGGATGCGAAGCCGGAGCGAAGGCAAGACTTCGTTTTCAAACCAAGGGTTCCGCTTCAGCCAGACGTTATTGCGCCAGCTTGGATGCGGCAGCGCAAAGACGTCCGGCGCGAAATCTCGCCACTGCAGCACGGTTTCCGTCAGCGTCTTCTTCGCCGACTCGCCCAGCCAGCGCTTCTGCGCATAAGCGCCGATCAGCAGGGTGCATTGAACGCGAGGCAGCGACGCGCGCAGCCGGGCCTGCCAGAGCGGCGCACATTCAGCGCGCGGCGGCCTGTCCCCACCCTTAGCGTCAAGGCCGGGAAAGCACAGCCCCATCGGCGTGATCGCGATCTGCGCCTCGTCGTAGAACTGAGCCTCGCTTACCCCCATCCAGCCCCTTAGCCGGTCGCCGGATGGGTCTGTGAACGGCATGCCGGAGGCATGAACCCGCGTTCCCGGCGCCTGACCGATGATCTGGATGCGCGCACTGGAAGATCCGCGCAGCACCGGACGCGGCGCATGCGGCAGGGCCTCAGCGCACACTTGGCAGGCGCGCGCTTCAGCGGCGACGTCTTCAAAGCTTTCCGCCAAGGGACTGCGAGCCTAGGCCGGCGCCCAGAAGAATTCTTCACGCACGACTTTGCCGTTCTGCACCGTGTAGACGCCGACTTCAGCGCCTTGCACCTTCTCACCGGTCTGCCGGTTTGTCACATCCATGGAGAAGCGCACGGCGAAGCGGTCCGGATCGAACAGGAAGGGGCCTTCCACCGTGCTGTCATGCATCTCCATGGCCTCATTCCACCAGGCGTGCTTGGCGCGAATGGCGTCCAGACCCTCAGCCGCGCGCGGCATGCCGTCTGAGCCGGCGGCTTCAACCGACACCGCGTCATCGGCGTAAAAATCGTTCAGAAGCGCTTCAATCTCGCCGGACTTGTTCGCGGCGACCACCGCTTCGGCGACACGCAACAGGTTTGGATCGAACATGATTGGCTCCTTATCCGGTACAGTGTTGTGGCAGTCAGCATAGGCCGCGATTGTGACTATTCCGACCCCGCGCCCGCATCGCGGTCCGGCAGCGCCAGCCGATAGACGCCCTTGAAACTATCCGGATCGACCGGCTTTCCCTTGCGCAAAATGGCGATCCGTCCCTGGCGGGCCAGATGGACCGCGCTGGCGCGCACCGCGCGCATCCGGCTGTTCCAGTCATCGGGGAAGGCCTCTCGCGCGGCTTCGGACGGGCAGATGGATTTTCCCGGTCCTCGGGCCTCGACGAGGGCGAGAATTACAGCTTCGATACGGTCTTCAGTCATAACCGCTCAGGTGTAGCCCCAAATCATGCGCCGAGACCACCGCCCCTACTGGATGCATGCGCTCTGGGAGCGCTACGAGAACGCCTGGACGGCGCACTTCCTGAAACCGCATTTCGAGGCGCTCGGGCAAGAGTCGAAGATCGTGCGGCCATGGAATGTGGAGGTGTTCGGCCCGAATGTGCGTGCCGGCAAGGCGCTTCACGTCGTCTCGCGCCGCGATCAACCGGTCAGCTTCACCGTCTGGTCGCCGCAGGACGCACCCGGTCGGATCACGATCGGCGATCATTGCTTTTTCGCCGGAGGCTGCCGTCTGCTCGCCGCCTGCGACATCACGATCGGTGATGGCGGGCTGTTCGCCAAGGCGGTGACCATCACCGATAGCGACTGGCACGGGCTTTATGACCGGGTCGATCCGCGCCCGCCCGCCAAGCCGGTGCGCATCGGCCGCAATGTCTGGGTCGGCGATGGCGCGATGATCTCAAAAGGGGTGAGCATCGGCGACAATGCCGTGATCGGCGCGCGCAGCGTGGTGACGCGGGATATTCCGGCCAATGTCGTCGCTGCGGGCTCGCCGGCCAGGCCGGTCAAAGAGCTCGATCCGGACGGCCCGTTCAAGACGCGCGTGGACCTGATGGGCGCGGACCCGGTCGGGTTCGAGCGCTTCATGGATAATGCCTATAAGGCTCAGCTGAAGGGTAATTCCACGCTCGGCTGGCTGCGGTCCAAACTCTTTCCAAGACGCGGTGACTGAAACGAAAAACGCCCGGACGCACAGGGCGTCCGGGCGCTTGCATGCCGGCATGACTGACAGATCAACCGAGTGTCTGGAAGCTCGCCATGGCCACCAGCATGGGCAGCGAAAGCAAGGTGTTGGTGCGCGAGAACAGCATGGCCGTGCGCGCGGCCTTCGGCTTGGCGTCCGCTTCGGCTTCAACGAGCCCCAGCGCGATCTTCTGGTTCGGCCAGATCACGAACCACACATTGAAGGCCATGATCAGGGCCAGCCACATGCCGATGCCCATGAAGATATGGCCCGGCGCAAAGCCGCTGAGCGCGCCCAGCGAGAGCGTCTCAAGAAGATAGCCGGCATGCCAGGCGACGAGGATGCCCGTCAGCACGGTGAAAGCCGCGCCCCAGCGGAACCAGAACAGCGCCGCGGGCGCGATATGCTTGCCGATGGCTGGTTTCAGATCGTCCGGAATGGACGGCATGGTCGGGATCTGGACGAAGTTGAAATACCAGAGCAGGCCGATCCACATGATGCCGGCCACGACATGGGTCCAGCGCAGCAGCGCCTCACCCGCCGCCGGATCCGCGAAGCCGCGCCCCTGCAAGACGTAGACGGTGAAAAACAGCAGTGCGAGCACGGTGGATACCGCGACCGTGATGCGAAGATTGGTGAGAATCACCATGGTTCAGCCCCTTTTGTTGCGTGTTGGGACGAGTATGCCAGATTGTCGCACTTCGGCGCAATTATACTTAATCGCAGCGTCGCTTAGACCGCGATCAGCGCCGCCCAGGCGCGCCGGGCCTCGCCGGCCAGCAGGTTATAGCTGCGGCAGGCGGTGGGCGTGTCCATCGTCTCGATGCCGATATTGGCCTTCAGGAAGGCGTCGCGCACCGGAGCCGGCGGCAGCACCAGGCGTGCGCCGGCTCCGAAAATCACCAGATCCGGCTTTTCCTCAGCCTGAAGGAAGGCGGCGAAAGCCTCCGGCGTGACGGCCTTCGGATCGGTGACCGGCCAGACCAGGATCGAAGCGCCTGCGATGAGGATAGAGCCCTCATGGCGCTGACCCGCGACACGGAAGCCGCCATCGCCGAAGGCGTCAATGCCCGGCGTGACATAGTCCGGCGTCGCAGCCGTTCTCACCCGTCTTCCCCGCTTTCGCGTTTCACCCCGGTCAGGGTCAGGAGCGGCGCCGCCACGAAAATGGACGAATAGGTGCCGATCACGACGCCGAAGATCAGGGCCAGCGCGAAGCCGGCGAGCGCCGGACCGCCGATCACCGCCAGCGCGATCACCGCCACAAGCGTGGTGCCTGAGGTCAGGATGGTGCGCGAGAGCGTCTTGTTGATCGCCATGTTGAGCACCTCAGGCGTCGGCATGGTCTTGTACTTGCGGAACTTCTCCCGGATCCGGTCATACACCACGACCGTATCGTTCATTGAATAACCGACAATGGTCAGGATGGCCGCGATGGTGGACAGGTTGAACTCAAGCTGGGTGATTGCAAAGAAGCCGATGGTGGCGATCACGTCATGGGTCAGCGCCAGCACCGCGCCGACTGAGTACTGCCACTCGAAGCGGAACCAGATGTAGACGAGCATCAGGAAGAGGGCGACGACGACCGCCGTGGTGCCCGCGACCACCAGCTCGCCGGAGACCTGCGGTCCGACGACTTCCACGCGGCGATATTCCACGCCGGGGAAGCTGGCCGTCAGCGTTTCCTGAATGGCTTGGCGGGCCGCCTGCTGGGCTTCTTCAGCGTCTTCGACCTCGACGCCCGGCAGGTTGGCGACATCATCGACATCGACCGCTTCGACTCGGATCAGCACTTCATCGATGGCGCCGAAGCCCTGCACCTGCACATCGCCGAGCTGAAGCTCATCCAGAGTGGTGCGGATGGCGGCGATATCGGCCGGACCGTCGGTCTTGATCTCGATCAGCGTGCCGCCGCGAAAATCAATGCCGAAATTGAGCCCCATGGTGAAGAAGGCCGCGCCCGAGCCCAGCATGAGCAGAACCGAGCAGACGAGGGCCGCGAAGCGATACTTGATGAACGGGATGTTCGTATCGATCGGGATGTAGCGAACAAGCGCGATAGCCATGATCGACGCCTCCTACAGCGCAAGGGCTTTGGGGCGGCGCACGCGCAGCCAGGTGGAGATGATCAGCCGCGAGAACACGAAGGCGGTGAAGACCGAGGTGATGATGCCGATCCCCAGCGTGACCGCGAAGCCGCGCACCGGACCGGCGCCCATCATGAACAGCACCGCTGCTGCTATGAAGGTCGTCACATTGGCGTCGATGATCGCAGCGAAAGCCCGGTTATAGCCGGACTCAACGGCGTTCACGACGGTTCGCCCGAGCCTCAGCTCCTCGCGTATGCGTTCAAAGATCAGCACGTTGGCGTCCACCGCCATGCCGATGGTCAGGATGATTCCGGCGATGCCGGGCAGGGTCAGCGTCGCCTGCAGCCCGGACAAAGCGCCCAGAAGCAGGAAAACGTTCACCAGCAGCGCCGCCGTCGAGACGATCCCGAAAAACCCGTAGGCGAGGAGCATGAAGACGATGACGAGGCCGAAGCCGATCAGAATGGCGGTCTCGCCGCGCGCAATGGAGTCCTGTCCCAGGCCCGGCCCGACCGTGCGTTGCTCGATCGGAGTCAGCTCGGCCGGCAGCGCGCCGGCGTTGAGCATGTTGGCCAGATCATTGGCCGACTGCACATCAAACCCGCCCTCGATAATGCCGGACCCTCCCAGGATGGGAGAGCGGATGCGCGGGGCTGAGATGATCACATCATCCAGCACGATGGCGAAGCGCCGACCGACATTCTGCGCGGTGACCTCGCCGAAAGCGCGCGCGCCGGAGGTATCGAAACGGAAGGAGACCGCGGGCAGGCCCGACTGGTCGAACGATTGCTGCGAGCTGGTCAGCTGCTCACCGGTCACCAGGGCGCGGCGCTGGACCGCGAGGAAAGGCTCGCCCGGTTCTTCGGTGGGGTAGATCACCACGCCGGGCGGTGTGCGCCCCTGCCCGTCCGGGCCCGGGTCCACGCCCAGCTCCACCAGGTGGAAGGTCATTTTCGCGGTCGTGCCAACCAGCTCGATGATGCGCTGCGGGTCGCTTTCGCCGGGCACCTGGACCAGCACCCGGTCATCGCCCTGCGGCGCGATGGTCGGCTCGGTCGTGCCGGTGGCGTCGATCCGGCGGCGGATCACTTCGATGGACTGGGTCACCGTGCGCTGCTGAATGGCCTGCAGCGCGGCGTCGGTGATCGTCATGGTGATGGTGCGCCCTTCCGGGTCACGCTCAATGGCAAGCTGGTTCTGGAGCGATTGCTGACCGGTGGCGGTCGTGATCGGGCGGTTCAGCTCGTTCATCCGCTCATAGGCGGTGTCGAAAACCTCATCGCGCACCACGGTGACAATCACCTCGTCGCCGACCAGAGACGCGCGCGCGCCGATCACCGGCGGGCTGTTGCGAAGCGCGGTATTGGCGTCCGCCAGAAGCGCCTCCAGCCGGTCCTCACGGACCTGATCGACATCGACCTGGAAGACCAGGTGCGAGCCGCCGCGCAGATCCAGTCCCAGATTGACCGTCTGATTGGGCAGGACCGTCCAGATGCCGACGGGGTTGCCGTCCGCATCGACCCGTGCGCTCTCCGGCACGAAGTTCGGGACGGTGTAGAACAGACCGACAATGATCGCGCCGAGGATGAGCACGACCTTCCAGGGGGCGAAATACAGCATGGCGGTCCTCTAAGGGCGTCGCGATCAGGATAGAAGGCGTTCAGCACGCCTACTCATCGTCCGCCTTGTCGTTGGCCGGCTCGGTGCGGGCGCGCACGTCCTGAATGGTCGGACGCAACACCTTAACACGCACGCCCTCAGCAATTTCGACGGTGACTTCGGTATCGGCGATGCGCGTAACCTTGCCGATTACGCCGCCTTGAGTGACCACTTCGTCGCCGCGCCGCAGGTTTTCAACCATCTCGCGGTGCATTTTCAGCTTCTTCTGCTGAGGGCGGATAAGCAGGAAGTAGAACACCACAATGATCAGGATGAACGGGGCGATGTTCATCAGGAACATGCCGGCGCCGCCCCCGGCGGGAGCAGCGGCGAGCGTGGCGAAATCGGCGAGAGTGGTCATCGCGTGGAAGCCCTTCTGAAAGTCGGCATATAATAAAGTCGCGCGACTATATAGGGGCGCGGTCGCGTTGCAACATCACCCGGAGCTGCAACGCAATCGCTGAACACACGCTGCGATCATGAGCGCGGCGCGAGCACTTCCATCGGATCGATCGGGCTCATATTCCGGCGAACCTCAAAATGCAGCATCGGGCGATCCACCGCACCGGTCTGACCGGCTTCCGCGATCACGTCGCCAGCGTCCACGTCGGCGTTCTCCGCCACGCGCAGCACCGAGTTATGAGCGTAGGCCGTCACATAGCCGCCAGAGTGACGGATGAGGACAAGCTGTCCGAAATTCTGAAGATCATCGCCGGCGTAGATCACCTTGCCGGGCGCGGCCGCGACCACCGGATCGCCGACGCTGGCGGCGATCTTCAGACCGTCATTGCGCCGACCGCCATCCTGCGGGCCGAAGCTCTCCACCACGTCTCCGCCGAGCGGCCAGACAAAGGCGCCCGCCTGCGGCGGCGGCGCGGAGCGTGAAGGCGCCGGCGCCGGTTGAGGATTGCTCACAGGGGTGGTTTCCACACGCGCGGGCGGGCGCGTGCTTGGCGTCGGATCGGTCCGCACCGGTGCAGGCGTCACAGGAGGCGCGGAAGCCAGCTGCATGGCGGTGACCCGCAATTCCTGACCGGGATGAATGGTGTAAGGCGCATCAATCCCGTTCAGCGCCGCCATTTCCTCTGTGGTCATGCCGTAGCTGAGCGCGATGCGGTAGAGATTCTCGCCGCGCTGGACGGTGTGGGTTTCAGCCTGCGGCAGGCTGAGCACCTGACCGGCCTGCAGGGTGAAGGGCGCCTGCAGATTATTAGCTTCGGCAAGCTCATACAGGCCCACGCCACAGCGCTCGGAGACGCCGGAGAGCGTGTCGCCGGCTGTAACGGTGTAGCGCGCGCCGCAACCGTGATGGACCGCATTGAGCGGAGCCCCCGGCATGAAGCCGCCATCGCCCTGACGAATAGGGGCGGGCTGGTTTGCATCCGCGCCCGGCCCGTACACGACCCCGACAGAGGCCGGACCGCGCGGCGCTGTGCAGGCGGTTATCGCCAGAGCGCCGAACGCTACGGCCAGAACGGTGGAAAGACGACGCCGTCTCATCGCGCGTTCACCCTCATCTCGTGGAACATTCAACATCGGATCATTCGTCATCAGCGTTAACCGCAGGTTAGCCCCGCCCACATAACGCCGCCGAAAGAATCGCGAATGACGCGCCACTGGCGCTGAAACGCGGGCCGAACGCCTCGGCTGATCGCGTTTCAAGCTTCGCTCACGCCCCCTCGGCATGCGTTCGCACTCGAAACGGGGGATAAAGTAGCGCAGATCGAATCAGTTTTCAGCCCGCCTCAGAGCGCTTTTGCAGCACCGGCCACGAGCGGGACGAAACGCACATCGAACATGGCCCGCTCGCTGACCGCGCCGTCAGCGGTCTCATAGCGGATCAGCGTCTGCACATCGCCATTGCGCACCGGCGCGACGAGCACGCCGCCATCGGGTCTGAGCTGAGCGAGGAGCGTATCGGGGCGTTGCTCGGCAGCCGCGGTTACGATGATGCGGTCGAACGGAGCCTGTTCGGCCCAACCCTTCAGACCATCGCCGATCCGGGTGACGATATTGGTCAGGCGAAGCGCCGCAAAGCGCTCTTCGGCGGCCCTGGCGAGCGTGCGATAGCGCTCGATCGTGTAGACCCGGCGGGCCAGCCGCGCCAGCACGGCGGCCTGGTATCCGGACCCGGTGCCGATCTCGAGCACCTTGCAGCGATCATCGACCTTGAGCGCTTCGGTCATCATCGCCACCACGAAGGGCTGGGAGATGGTCTGGCCGCAATCGATCGGCAGGGCGCGATCGTCAAAGGCCTGATCCAGAAACCCATCCAGCACGAAGAGATCGCGCGGCGTGCGCTCGATCGCGGCGAGCACGCGGCTGTCGCTGACCCCGGCTGAGCGCAGCGCCATGACCAGGCGGATAATGCGCGTATCAACCTCGCCGGACATGAGCCCGCCTCAGCCGCTTGCGCTTTTCAGACCGGCGGCCAGCTCGGCGAAACCGTCTGAAAGCCGGGCGCGCGCCTCATGATTGGTCATGTCCAGATGGATCGGCGTGATCGAGATCCGCCCCTCATAGATGGCGCGCAGATCGGTGCCGACCGCCGGGTCGGACAGGCGGCCGCGAAAGCCGAGCCAGTAATAATCCTCACCGCGCAGATCGGTGCGCTTTTCCGCGTGCAGGATGGACTGGTCGCGCTTGCCCTGAACGGTCACCTCAATGCCGGCGACCTCGTCCGGCTCGCGATCGGGGAAGTTCACATTCATCAGCGTGGTCTCGCTCCACGCCAGCTGCAGCAGGCGTTTGAGCACGTCCGGGCCATGGGTGCGCGCGGTGTCCCAACGCAGCCTGGCTTCAGAGTGAAACCCGTAAGCCTGCGAAAACGCAACCGACGGGATGCCCATCTGCACGCCCTGCATCGCGGCCGCCGCCGTTCCGGAGAAGGTGACGTCCTCGGCGATATTCTGCCCGCGATTGACCCCGGACAGAACCAGATCGGGCGGCGCGCCTTCAATGAGGTCCTGCACGCCGACGAGCACGCAATCGGTCGGCGTGCCGGAAACCGCGAAGCGGCGCTCATTGAAGCGCGTGATGCGCAGCGGATCGTGAAGTGTCAGCTTGCGGCTGGCGCCGGACTGTTCGCTCGCCGGGGCGACGATCCAGACGTCATCGCTGATCGAGGCGGCGATCGCTTCGAGCACTTCCAGACCGGGCGCGTGCACCCCGTCATCATTGGTGATCAGGATGCGCGGATTATCGGGAAGCATCACGGGCGCAGCACCTCGACGCCGCCCATATAGGGCCGCAGCGCATCCGGGATCGCAACCGATCCGTCCGCCTGCTGGTGGTTCTCCAGGACCGCGAGCAGAGCCCGCCCGACCGCGACGCCCGAACCGTTCAGCGTATGCAGAAACTCAGGCCGCTTCTCGCCCTCGCGGCGATAGCGCGCATTCATCCGCCGGGCCTGGAACTCTCCGCAATTGGAGCAGGAGGAGATTTCCCGATACGTGTTCTGGCTCGGCAGCCAGACTTCCAGATCGTAGGTCCTGCGCGCGGCGAAACCCATATCCCCGGCGCACAGCAGCATGACCCGATAGGGCAGCTCCAGGCGCTGCAGCACGGTTTCCGCCGCCAGCGTCATCGCCTCCAGCTCGTCTTCGGACTGATCAGGCTCCACGATGGAAACCAGCTCCACTTTTGCGAACTGGTGCATCCGGATCAGGCCCTTGGTGTCGCGCCCGGCCGAACCGGCTTCAGAGCGGAAGCAGGGCGTGTGCGCGGTCATCCGCATCGGAAAATCGGCCTGCGCGTGGATGGCCTCGCGCACCATGTTGGTCAGCGGCACTTCAGCGGTCGGGATCATCCAGCGCCCGTCCGTCGTGCGGAACAGATCCTCGGCGAACTTGGGCAGCTGGCCGGTCCCGAAGGCGGCCTCGTCGCGCACCATGTAGGGCGGGCTCGTCTCTTCATAGCCGTGCTCTGTGGTGTGCAGATCCAGCATGAAATGCGCGAGCGCACGCTCCAGTCGGGCAAGCGGGCCTTTCAGAACCGCGAAGCGCGCGCCGGACATCGCCGCAGCCCGTTCAAAATCGAGCCCTCCCAGGCCTTCGCCCAGCACGACATGATCCTTCGGCTCGAAATCCAGCGCGCGGGGCTCGCCCCAGCCGCGGATTTCCTCGTTGGCGGTTTCGTCCTCACCCTCGGGCACGTCGTCAAACGGCCGATTGGGAAGCGCGGCGAGGTGCTGGTTGAGCACCTCATCGGCGGTCTTAACCGCCTCGCCGGCGGCTTCCATCTCGCCCTTCAACGCATCGACTTGGGCGCGCAGACGTTTGAAGGCGGCTTCATCGCCCTCAGCCTTGGCCTTGCCGATCAGCTTGGACTTGGCGTTGCGCTCGGTTTCCGCCTCCTGCAGGCGGCTGGTCGCCTCGCGGCGGCGCGCATCCAGATCAATCAGGCGCTGAGCCTGCGGATTGCGACCCCGCTTGGCCATGGCCGCATCAAACTCGGCCGGATTGTCGCGGATAAAACGAATATCATGCATGGGGCTTCGGGAGGTCTTTTCCGATTGATGATCAAGGCGCGGTTCAACCGGGTGATAGCCGCGCCTGTGGCGGGCGTCCACCGACTAGCTTCGTCCGCTTCGCGCTTAACCGCATGACATGTCTCAGGCCGACCCCGACCGACGGCGGCGAGCCAGTGGTTGGACATCTTGTTCTCGCTCGGCGTTCCCCTGGCGCAGGCCGGGGCCCAGGCGAGGCCGGAGCGGCGTCATTCCCGCAAGCGCGCCAAAATCTCTGGATCCCGGCCTTCGCCGGGAAGACTTCGATTAGCCTTCAGCCAATCGGAACGAGGCGCTAAGACGACTCACCCTCGTCGCGCGGCTCCACCAGCTTCACCGCCAGGATGGACAGCCCGTAAAGCCCGAACAGGGCCGCGCCCAGGAAGAGCTGGCTGATCGGATCGGGCGGGGTGACGAAGGCGGCGAAGGCGGCGATGCCGACCAGGGCGAACTTCCAGAACCGCACCAGCTGCGCCGATGTCAGGATCCCGGCCTTGCCCAGCAGCGACAACAGGACGGGCAGTTGAAAACTGATCCCGAAGGCCAGGATGAGCGTGGTCACAAGGTTCAGATATTCAGAGACCCGGGTGAGCAGCTGAATCTGCGCGCGCCCTTCCGCGCCGAGCTGTTCCTGACCCAGCGCGAACCCCATCACGAAGGGCAGGATGACGTAGTAGACGAAGGCGATGCCCGCCGCGAACAGAACCGGCGCGGCGATCAGAAAGGGCGCAAACGCCAGACGTTCATTCTTGTACAGACCCGGCCGCACGAAGGACCAGACCTGATAGGCGATCAGCGGAAACGCCGCGATCAGCGCGCCGAACAGGGCGAGCTTCAGCTTGACGAAGAAGAATTCCAGCGGCGCGGTGAAGATCAGCTGCAGCTGCAGCGCATCTCCGCGCACCTGTTCAGCCGCGCGCTGAAACGGCCCGAGCAGAACATTGTAGATCCATTCGGCGTAGACGAAGCAGACCGCAAACGCGATCGCGACGCCGACAAGCGACCAGATGAGCCGTGTGCGCAGCTCCTCCAGATGCGTCATCAGCGGCGCGCGTGAGGCCTCCACCTCGTCATCGTCGCCAGCGTCCGATGCCCTCGGGTCCTGATCCTCGATGGAGGTCATACGCGTTTGGCCGGCTTGTCCGGTTCGCTTGAAGATGCATCACCCGGCTCGGCGGCGGCGCCGGTTTTGACCGGATCGCTGGGCTTGGGCGATTCAACGGCGCGCGGATGCGGGCGCATTTCCGCTTCGCTCAAGCGGCGCGGACGCGCAACGTCCTCGCCAGCGCGAAGATCCGCCTCGGCGGCGCGCATCTCGCGCTCCATCTCGCTGAGCGGATTGGCTTTTTTCAGTGCGTCGACTTCCTTGCGCAGTTCGGCCAGCTCCGCCTCGCGGCCGAGCTCGTCAAAGCTGCGCTGAAAATCGCGGGCCATCGCGCGCACATGTCCGAGCGCGCGCCCCACCTTTCGCATCATCAGCGGCAGATCCTTCGGACCGACCACGACAAGCGCCAGTATGGCCAGAATAATCAGTTCCGGAGCGCCGATGCCGGGATTCATCGCTGATCAGCTCCTCGCCGCCGCCGGTTTCAGCCGCCCGCGCGTTCATCCTCGCGGCGCGCCTCGTCGGCCTGACGCGAGCCGGAGCCGAGCGCGGTCGGCTCGTCCTCGGTCTCATCGGCCTTGTCGTCATCCTTCAGGCCCTTGCGGAAAGCCGTAATGCCCTTGGCGAAATCGCCCATGAGCGCGGAAATCTTGCCCCGCCCGCCAAACAGGACGAGCAGAAGCAATGCGACGATGAGAAGACCTGTCCAATGCGGAGCCATCGGCCCGTCTCCTTTGCTGGATGCCAAGCGGGCGCGCCAAACCCGCGCCTCGCCTTCTAGCTATCGGAAATTGGCTGCCCGGTCCAACGCATCCGGCGCCGAACGCCTGTCGCGATGACAGCGCCGGCAATCGCAGCGGGACGCTTCCATACCCCGGGCCATGCACGCCAGGCGCGCAATTCTGCTGACACGGGAATAACATCGCGCTATCCCTCCTTTCAGGAGAGGGTGCGTATTCATGGGCCAAGCCACGCCTAAGACCAAAGCGCAGGACGCCCCGCATTATGTCGGTCATCGCGACCGGCTGCGCGCCCGCTTTTCAGAAGCCGGCGGCGAGGCGCTGGCCGATTACGAACTGCTGGAGCTTTTCCTGTTCCGCTCCATCCCCCGTCGCGACGTCAAACCGCTCGCCAAGGCGCTGATCGCGCGTTTCGGCGATCTGGGCCGCGTGGTTTCGGCTCACCTTGATCAGCTGACCGAGATTGACGGCGTGTCTGAAAAGACCGCGCTCGACCTGAAGCTTCTGCACGCCGCCTCGGTGCGGGTGGCCAAGGAACAGCTGACCGGGCGGGCCGTGATTTCCTCCTGGTCGGCCCTGCTGGACTATGTGCGCACCGCCCTGCAGCACGCCTCCACCGAGGAGTTTCGCGTGCTGTTTCTGGACAAGAAGAATCGGCTGATCGGCGACGAATTTCAGGCGCGCGGCACCGTCGATCACGCCCCGGTCTATCCGCGCGAGATCGTCAAACGGGCCCTGGCGCTCGATGCTTCAGCCCTGATCCTGGTGCACAACCACCCCAGCGGCGACCCGACGCCCAGCCAGGCCGACATCCTGATGACCCAGCGCATCGCCGAAGCCGCCAGACCGTTTGACATCGTGGTCCACGACCATCTGATCGTCGCGCGCGACAAGACCGCGAGTTTCAAGGCGTTGGGTTTGTTGTAGCCGCCTAGCTCGGCGGCGGGCTCGTTTTCACAGGTTCCCACAGCTCGATCTTCACCCCGTCCGGGTTCATGACCCAGGCGAAGCGGCCGTAATCAAAGCTTTGCGGTTCGCCTTCCAGCGCGACGCCGGCGGCCTTGATGCGCTCCAGCATGGCGTCGAGATCATCGACCATGAGATTGATCATGACCGCGCCGTCCGATGGCGCGAAATAGTCGCTGTCCTCGCCGAACATGGCGTAGATGGATCGCGCGCCATCACCAAATCTCTCAGCCGAGGCTGAATGCAGGAAATCAAATCCGCCATAATCGTTCGGCGTCATGCCCAGCACGTCGCGATACCAGGCCTTCGTCGCCTCCGAGTCGGTGCTCTTGAAGAAAACGCCGCCGACGCCCAAAACCGCCATATACGCCTCCCGATTATCTCTAATCCTTAGAGGGTAAGCCATGACCGCCGCCCCGTCGAACGCCTTCACCCATCTGGAATGCTCGATGACCGGAGCGGTTCTGCCCAATGACCGGGCGCAGAACCTCTCACCGGAGGGTTGGCCCCTGCTGGCGCGCTATGATCTCGATCAGCTCCGGCGCGAGGCCGACCGCGACGCCATAGCGGCCCGCGATGCGGTGCGGTTTCCCGGCTTCTGGAAGTGGCGCGAGCTGCTCCCGGTGCGCCGCGACGAGGATGTGGTGAGCCTGGGCGAGGTCGACACCCCGCTAATCGATACACCGAAGAGCGCCGCCATGATCGGGCTGAAGGGCCGCATGATTGTGAAGGATGAAGGCCGCCTGCCCACCGGCAGCTTCAAGGCGCGCGGCCTGGCCCTGGCGGTCTCGATGGCGAACTCATTCGGCATCAGCCGCATGGCCATGCCGACCAATGGCAATGCCGGCGCGGCGCTGTCGGCCTATTGCGCGCGGGCGGGCATGGACTCCTTCTCCTTCTGCCCGGACGACACGCCGGAGGTGAATATCGCTGAGATCGCCCTGCAGGGCGGGCGCGTGTTTCGCGTCAACGGGCTGATCCATCAGTGTGGGCGGATCGTCGGCGAGCTGAAGGATGAGGCCGGCTGGTTTGATGTCTCCACCCTGAAGGAGCCCTACCGGATCGAGGGCAAGAAGACGATGGGGATCGAGCTCGCATGGCAGATGGGCTGGCGCTTGCCTGACGCGATCTTCTACCCCACCGGCGGCGGCACCGGGCTGATCGGCATGTGGAAGGCGTTCGACGAGATGGAGCGTCTGGGGTGGATCGGGTCTGAGCGGCCGATGATGTTCGCGGTTCAGGCCGAAGGCTGTGCTCCGATCGTGCGGGCTTTCGACGCAGGTCAGGACCATGCCGAGGAGTGGGCCAACGCCCATACCAGCGCCGCCGGCATCCGCGTCCCGCGCGCCATCGGCGACTTTCTGATCCTGCGGGCGGTGCGTGAATCCGGCGGTCGGGCCTTAGCGGTGAGCGATGCCGAGATCGATGAGGCGCGCGCGCTTTGCGGAGCTGAAGACGGCTTGCTCCTATGTCCGGAAGGCGCCGCGACGCTGGCTGCGGCTCGCTCCGCAGTTGCGGGCGGGCATCTTGCGCCCGACGCTGATATCATGCTCTTCAATTGCGGGACCGGACTGAAATATCCGATGCCGGATCGTTCAACCGTGCTGGACCTGAACGCACCGATCACCGCCGACGCCGTGCTCAACGCCTGCCCGCCTGATTGCTGAACGGAGCCGAACGCGCCATGACGACGGCAGCGCCCTCTCCTGCGCCGTCCGCTGAAGCGTCCAGCTATCGCTGGTACGTGCTCAGCGTGCTGCTCGTCGTTTACATGCTGAACTTCCTGGACCGGCAGATTTTCGCCGTGCTGCAGGAGCAGATCCGCGCAGATCTCGGCTTTTCCGATCTTCAGCTCGGCCTGTTGGGCGGCACGATGTTCGCCGTCTTCTACGCCATCGCCGGGCTGCCGATCGCTTTCCTCGCCGACCGAACCAACCGGGTGCGCGTCATCGCGGTCTCGTGCGCGACCTGGAGCCTTTTCACCGCTGCGTGCGGGCTGGCGGCGGGCTTCTGGACGATGGCGCTGGCGCGCATCGGCGTGGCGTCAGGCGAAGCCGGCGGGGTCTCGCCGGCCTATTCGGTGATGTCGGACTATTTCGAGCCGGAAAAGCGCGGGCTGGCCTTTGGCCTGTTCTCCATCGGGGCGCCGCTGGGTCTCGCCTTCGGGGCGGCGCTCGGAGCGGCAATTGCAGCGGCGCTGGGCTGGCGCATGGCGTTCATCCTGATCGGCCTGCCCGGTGTGGCGTTGGGTCTCTGGCTCGCACTGACCGTGCGCGAACCCCGACGCGGCGCCTTCGATTCTCCCGCATCCCAAAACGCCGCAATCACCAAGCCGCGCCCGTTGGATGCGGCCCGCGCCGTCTTCACGACGCCAAGCCTCTTGCTGATCACGATCGGCGCGTCGGCAACTTCTTTTGCCGGCTATGGCTTCTTTCAGTGGACGCCCTCTTTTCTGATCCGCAGCCAAGGGCTCACCGAGGTCGCCATCGCCACAGCACTGGCGCCGGTACTGCTGCTGGGCGCAATCGGGGCGATCGCCGGGGGCTGGATGGCGGACCGGTTCGGGAAAAAGCGCGCGTCGGCCTACGGCCTGATCCCGGCCATCGCGCTGTTGACCTGCGCGCCCTTCCTGGCCTGCGCCTTGCTGACCCATAACGGCGCGGTCTCGCTCGCCTTCATCGCGGTTCCGGCCTTGCTGAACTTTCTGTGGATCGCACCGGCGCTCGCGGCCATGCAGAATCTCGCCCATGCCGGCATCCGCGCGACAGTGGCCGCCATCATGGCCTTCTTCAACAATCTCATCGGGTTTGGGCTGGGTCCGCTGGCGATCGGCGCGACGTCCGATGCGCTGGCGGGGCGCTTGGGTGAGGCCGATGGGCTGCGCTACGCGCTGTTCATCGCCGCGCTCGGCTATCTGGTCGCCGGGCTGATCTTTCTGCTGGTCGCGTACAGGCTTCCACGCGACCTGGCGCGGCGCGGCGAACAGGGCCAGGCTTGACGCCCGCAACTGAATAAGGCGTCTTCGCGCTCACACCGCCTGAGGAAATCCGCCATGTTTCGCGCCCGCTTCGCCGCCCTGCTTCTGGCTGCCGGCCTGACCGCCTGCAGCGCGCCTGAACCGGCGCCTGCACCGCCAGAAACCGAGCAGGCTGACGCGATAACGGTCGCGCGCGACGCGCTGGGCCCGTTCGCGCCGACCCGCTCCGCAACCAAGACGCTGCACTTCAGCCTGATCACCGCGCCCGCCGGGTCGGACGGCCTCATCGCCGGCGGTGTTGAAGACCAGACCGGCGCCGCCCTGACCCTGCTCGGCGAAGCCCTGGAGGATCAGCAGCTCGGCCTGTCCGACATCACGAGACTGCGCATTTATGTCGTGACGGAAGGCGGCGAGGTCGATGAAGCCGGACTTTCACGCGCCCTGACGCGCGCCTTCGCAACCCCGCTTCAACCCGGCGCCCCGGCGCGCACCGTGGTGGGCGTCTCGGCCCTGCCCGGCGGCGCCCGGGTCGGGCTTGAAGCGGACGCCTGGCGCCACAGCCCTTCCCCCGCACCCAATCCGGACGAGACCTGATGATTCCGCGCTACACCCGCCCGCAAATGGAGGCGATCTGGTCGCCGCAAGCCAAATACCGCATCTGGTTTGAGATCGAGGCCCACGCCACCGACAAGCTGGCCGAGCTGGGCGTGGTCCCGCAGGCGGCCGCCGACGCGGTCTGGAAAGCCAGGGATGTCGAGTTTGATATCGACCGCATCGACGAGATCGAGCGGGAAGTGAAGCACGATGTCATCGCCTTCCTGACCCATCTGGCCGAAATCGTCGGCGAGGATGCGCGCTTCGTACACCAGGGGCTGACCTCATCAGACGTATTGGACACCTGCCTGGCGGTGCAACTGACACGCGCCTGCGACCTCTTGATCGAGGGGGTGGATCGGGTGCTGGCGGCGCTTAAGACGCGTGCGCTGGAGACCCGGACCATGGTCTGCATCGGTCGCAGTCACGGCATTCACGCCGAACCGGTCACTTTCGGACTGAAGCTGGCGAGCTTCTATGCTGAATTTGATCGCGGGCGGGGGCGCCTTGTGGCCGCGCGCGAGGAGATCGCGACCTGCGCCATTTCCGGCGCGGTCGGCACCTTCGCCAATGTGTCGCCGGAAGTGGAAACCCATGTCGCCGACAGGCTGGGCCTGAAGCCGGAGCCGGTCTCCACCCAGGTCATACCGCGCGACCGGCACGCGGCCTATTTCGCCGCACTGGGCGTGGTGGCCTCGTCGATTGAGCGCCTGGCGGTGGAAGTGCGCCATCTGCAGCGCTCTGAAGTGCGCGAAGCGGAGGAGTATTTCTCCGCCGGGCAGAAGGGCTCCTCAGCCATGCCGCACAAGCGCAATCCGATCCTGACGGAGAACCTGACCGGGCTCGCGCGCCTGGTCCGCTCCGCCGTCGTACCGGCGATGGAGAATGTCGCGCTCTGGCATGAGCGTGACATTTCCCATTCCTCGGTGGAGCGCGGCATCGGCCCGGATGCGACCGTGCATCTGGATTTCGCCCTGCATCGCCTGGCCGGCGTGGTGGAGAAGCTCGTCGTGCGCCCTGAGGCGATGATGGAAAATCTGGAAGCCCAGGGCGGGCTGCATAACTCCCAGCGCGTGCTTCTGGCGCTCACTCAGAAAGGCGTCAGCCGCGAAGACGCCTATCGGCTCGTCCAGCGCAACGCGCTGAAGACCTGGGATGAAGGCGGCCAGCTGGCAGATCGGCTCAAAGCCGACCCGGACGTCTCAGAACGCCTCAGCGATGCCGACATCGACGCGCTGACCGATCTCGACCATCACCTGAAGCATGTCGACACGATCTTCGAACGCGTGTTCGGACCCGAGTAACCCCGCCTGTCATTCAGGAAACGCGATAGCGCTATCCGGGACCCAGTCCGATTGGTTTGAACCCGCCCCCACTCCCTCCCCTCAAAGGAGAGGGGATTGGCGGTGAGGTCGCGCAACAGGTCCCGGCTCGGCGGCTTCGCCTTGGCCTTTGATAACACGTGCGGTGACATCATATGAAAAAGCCCCGACCTGAGGGCCGGGGCTTTGTCTTCAGTGGTGAAGCCCGTCAGCGCTAGCGATATCCGCCGACACCGCCATCCAGCATCAGCACCAGACCGCTCGCCTGAGCGCTGGCCTGGGCCGCGACGCGGCGCTCCACTGTTTCGGTGTAGCGCTCCTCATAGCGGGCGTAGATATATTTCACGCCCGGTCCCCAGCGGCGCAGCAGGGAGCGTTCATTGCAGTTGCGACGCGCTTCTTCCGGCGCGCAGGACACGGCTCCGCCTGCGCGATGGCGCAGCGCCTCGCCCTTGCGGCAGGAGAAGCTCTCCCCCTGCCCGCTTGAGCCGGAACCGGTGTCGATCGCGCCGAGCGTGACATGCATCGCGGTGCCGGCCATGCAACGGAAAATCTCGCCCTCATAATGGCGATCGACGCGCTCACCTTCATCCGGGCGCGAAGCGGGATGCGGCGTGCCGCCATCGTCCATGCAGACCGCGCGGACCACGCGCCAGCCCTCGACCCAGCGGGTGCGTTCTTCTTCAACCAGCTCCACGCGGGACTCCGCCGAGGCCGCCAGGTTCAGATTGACCGCCGTCGCGGCGCTCGGCGCACCGGACATCACATAGCCGCCTCCGCCGCCGAGCACGCTGGTGGAATTGTTCAGTAGCGCGAAATTCTGCGCCGAGGCGCGCGCGCTCGCCGAGCCGGCCCCGCCCACATTGTTCACGATCGACACATCGTTGGAGAGATTGTTGTTGATCGTGTTGTTGATGTTGACGTTCAGACTGTTGTCGACATGCAGGTTGACGTGATTGTTCACGTGAACCCCACCCACATTCACATGCGTTCCGCCGACATGAACATTGGTCCCGCCGATATGGATCGAGGGCGGGCGAACGTGCGGCCCGTTGCCATGACCGCAACAGCCGGTGTGGGGCGGAGGCGGTGACACCGGGGTCGGCGGATGGTCGCTGGCAGCAGCCGCTGCAGCGATGACGCTAGAGGTGACAGCGGCCAGGACGGCGGCGTACCGGGATGAAACGCGCATGGGTCTCTCCGTGATCATTCCCCCTCGCCTGTGCAAGTCACGCGCCGAAACCGAGCCCGCCCCCTGAAAGCGACCCCGTAAAGGAATTGGCAAGACCCTTGCAGCCGGCGCCATGAAGGCCCGCGCCTGAGGGGATTTGGCGCGCGGCCGCTTGTACAGCTTGAATGAGGCCCGCCGTGCGGCACCCGAACACACGAACTCTTTTTGCGTACTGGGAGTCCCGCCGGTCCGGCCGGCTGGCGCCGAACCGGTCCGATATCGCCCCGCGCGATCTGGCCGGCCTGCTCGCCCACCTGTTCATTTTGAAACGGGTTGATCGCGATCATCACCTGTTCCGGCTCGCCGGGACCGCGATCTGCGATCTGCATCGGCGCGAGTTCAAGGACCAGAACTTCCTCAGCCTGTGGCGCGGCAGCGACCGCGAACACATGCGCGCCCTTATTGAAGGCGTGCTGAGCGCGCCGGGACCGTCCACCGCCATGGCGGACGCGATTTCCATCGATGGCCGCTCTGCTGAGGTGGAGATCACCCTTCTGCCGCTGCGCGGGCCTGAAGGCATGGTGGACCGGTGTCTGGGTCTGTATCAGCCGCTCAGCCTTTCGAGGCTGGGCGGACGGCCGGTGGTGCGCCAGATGCTGCGCGAACTTCGTCCCGCCGTGGCGCCGGAGCCGGCCCTTTCGCTGACCCGGGCGTTCCAGCCGACAAGCCGTCTGGCCCGGGCGGCGAACGATCTGTGATCGCGCCGGGCTGAGACGCGCTGGTTAACCTCAAAGCGACAGGGATTCTTAAGGCTTCGCGCGCATGATCGTGCGAGGGAGAGCTGTTGCCTGCGATGTCCAGCACGCCGGAAATGAAGAACCGCCTTGATCGACGTCAGATCAAGATCGCCGCCCGGGCCGCTCAGGAGAACCGGACGTATCACCGTATGCGTCTGTCCATGCCCGGTCGCTTCTTTGACCCGCGTCATGGCGAATTTCCCTGCAAACTCATAGACGTATCGCCCGGCGGCGCTCGTGTTGCGACCCAGCATCCTCCGGAACCGGGCGCGCGCGTGGTGATGATGTTCGACGGGCTTGGCCGGCTTGAAGGCGAGGTCATCCGCGCCGGACGCGCCGGCTTTGCGGTGCGCCTGCTGGCGACCCAACGCAAGCGCGACCGGCTCGCCGACGCCATCACCTGGCGCTTCAATATGAGCCGGCTCGGACTTGATGATGACCGCGTCGCGACGCGCAAGCCGGGCAAAGGGCGCGCAAAACTGCGCCTGTCCGACGGGGTGATCATCCAGGCCGACGTGATTGACGTATCGGTCACCGGCGCCGCCTTCGCCTGCCTGGAACGTCCCAGAGTGGGAGAACGGGTGCGCGTGGGCGAGATGAAGGGCCGCGTGGCGCGCTGGCTGGACAACGGTTTCGCCGTTGCGTTCGAACCGCCCGAGGCGCGCCAATCCCAAGCCCGACAAGGCGAAGACGATCAGCGCGGCGCCGCCTGATTGAGTTCACTGACCTTAAAAAGTCACATCCGCGGTCCATATTCCCCCATGTCGGCCTGAATCTTGCCGCAGACGGGTGGAATGTCTCCCTTTGAGAGACCGGGGAAAACGAAGATGCCGCGAGACGACGGATTCGCCATGTCCTGGTATGTAAAGGTGGATGGCCGTGTATACGGTCCATACACCGCCGCCCAGATGCGTGCTTTTGTAACCGAGGGCCGGGTCGCGACCCATTCCATGGTGTCGGAGACCCGTGATGACGGCTGGCGCGAAGCCAGTCACATCGCCCAGTTCAAGGCGTGGCTCGACGAAGCGCGCCAGAGCCCGAACGATAAAGGCGGCGATAAACCTCAGCGGCGCAGCGCCAACTTCGTCATCATCGCCGAAGTCGATGACGAGCATCGCGCCGGGTTCGAGGCCGCGCTCGCCGATTTCGGCGACGCGGAAGGCATCACAAGCGGCGTCTGGCTGCTTCGCGGGGCTGCGAGCGCAGCCGATCTGCGCAATGAGCTGAGCCATCTGCTCGGCCGCGAGGACAAGCTTCTCGTCGTGGACGCCTCGCGCGACCGCACCGCCTGGTTCAATCTGGGCCAGGACGCCGACCAGCGCATCCGTGAGCTCTGGGGCCGGCCGCAATAGGCGTCAGCCGACGACCACCAGTCGGTAGCCCAGATCCATCTCCGCCTTTTCGAGAAGCCCGCCGTAACGCGCCCGCCACGCGCCGCTGACGAGATCGCGTTCGAGGCGCTGCAGCGACGTCGACACATCACCCAGCGCCCAGAATGACGAGATCGCCTTACGGACGTCGGGATCAAGGTAGGCCTGCGGCCTGCGCCAGTAGGCGCAAAGCGAGCCGTCCAAACTGTCATGGGGTATGGGAACCGGCTGAACCGCGATGGCGCCCCCCCACGCCTTCTCGAAGACACTGAGCGGCGGCATCTGCGCTTCATCAAGCGCTATCAGACCGGGCAGATAATCGGTCAGCCAGAAACCGCGAAACACCGGATCGAAAGTCAGCACGACGATACGGTCGCGCGCCACCCGGCGTAATTCAGCGAGCCCGAGGGCCTTGTCCGTCCAGTGGTGAACCGTGAGAACCGCCATGACCGCATCAAACGCGCCTTCGGCGAATGGCAATGCTTCGGCCCGGCCTTGGACGACGGGCGCAGCGTCCTGAGGCCGCTGGGCGATCATGGTCCAGGCCGGCTCAAGGGCCGTCACCTGGCGTGACCGGGACTCATAGCTGCCGGCGCCGGCTCCGACATTGAGCACGGTTCGCGCCGAGCCCAGCGCCTCATCAATGCGCGCGCCAATGCGAGGGTCGGGCCGGCGCCGCCCGGCATATCCGGCCCCGATCGCGTCATAGATTTCCATCACAGCCCGCCTCGGCGCTTTAAGCGTCTCTACCCGATCGCCTTCATGCCCTTGGCATAGCGCGCGGCGTTGTCGACATAGTGATCGGCGGAGGCTTTCAGGATTTCGTCCACGCCTTCAGCCACCGGTTTGACCACCTTGCCCGGCGCGCCCATCACGACCGAATTATCGGGGATATCCTTGCCTTCGGTAATCAGCGCGTGTGCGCCGATGATGCAATTCTTCCCGATCTTCGCGCCATTGAGGATCGTCGCGCCGATGCCGACGAGCGAATAATCGCCCACGGTGCAGCCGTGCAGCATGGCCTGATGGCCCACCGTGACGCCGCGGCCGAGCGTCATCGGGAAGCCCATATCGGTGTGCAGAACCGCGCCGTCCTGCACGTTGGCGTCCTCTTCCAGAGTGATCAGCTCGTTGTCACCGCGCAGCACAGCGCCGAACCAGACCGAGGAACCCGGCTTCATCAGCACTTTTCCGATAACCGCTGCATTCGGGGCCACCCAGCAGCGGTCCTCGTCGATCTCGGGCCGCGCTCCGTCAAGTTCATACACCGCCATGACAATCTCCCGTTTGATGAAACCGGAAAACCACATCAGCCGGCTTTCCGTGAAGTTTCCGCGACGAACGGACTCAGACTTCGTTCACTGTCTTAGGATCACACTGCGTGAGCGATTCGAGTTCAAGGGCTCGATTCGCACGCAGTGTGGCAGCTAGCAGGAGGCCGCGACCGCACCCATGGCGATCGCATGCTCCCCTTCCCCGGCGCACCCGATGCGCCACCGACCGGGCCCGGGATCGAATCCCGCCCCGAACCGCTTCGCTCCCGCATCCGCCGTTTTCGCCGCATCGTCCGCCCCTCCGCTTCCGCGCGAGGGGCTTTTTCTTGCCTGGAGATCATCCTAATGGCCAAGCGCGCCGCCAAACGTCGTCAAGGATCGTTCAACGCCGAGCACTACGAACAGGAGAAAGTGCAAGCCCTCTTCCCCGGCTCTTCCTGGTCTCCGGACGAGAAAGAACCGATGCGTGACCAGAGCTATATGAAGACGGTCAAGCCGCGTTCCGAAGGTCAGGCCGGCCTGATGAAGGCCATCGACGCGCACAATCTCATCATGGCGATGGGCCCGGCGGGCACCGGCAAGACCTATCTGGCGGTCGCAAAGGCGGTTGAAGCGCTGGAAGCGGGCGATATCGGGCGCATCGTCCTGTCCCGCCCGGCGGTCGAGGCCGGTGAATCGATCGGCTTTCTGCCCGGCGCAATGGAGGAGAAGCTCGCGCCTTATCTGCGCCCGCTCTATGACGCGTTGGCCGATCGCCTCAGCCCGAAACGGCTGAAAGCGCTGATGGCCGAAGGCCTGATCGAGATCGCGCCGATCGCCTACATGCGCGGACGCACGCTGAACAACGCCTTCGTCGTGGTCGACGAGGCCCAGAACTGCACCTACGGCCAGCTGAAAATGCTGCTGACCCGGCTGGGCTGGAATTCCACCATGGTGGTGACCGGCGACCCGGCGCAGACCGACCTTCTGCCTGAAATGTCCGGGCTGAAGGATATCAGCGAGCGCCTCGACAGGGTCGATGACATCGCCGTTGTGAAGCTCAACCAGTCCGACATTGTGCGTCACCCGCTGGTGGCGAGCATGCTCGACGTTCTCTAAGCGGCGACACTCCGTGACACATGACGCGCCGGCGAGGCTCCCCTGCTTCGCCGGCGCATTCTATTGAGGCGAAAGCTCAGCCAGCAACCACTCGGCCGCCTGTTCCGGCGTCTGTCCGTCAAGGTCCACGCGCCGGTTCGCCTCGCGCATCAGCTCAGGCGTGATCGCGTTGATGAGCGGCGCCAGCGCATCAGCCAGCGCATCGTTGGAGGCGGCTTCAGGCGACAGAAGCAGCATGGCGTCATAGGGCGGCAACACGCCCAGCGGGTCGTCGAGGATCACCAGATCGAAAGCCGCAATGCGGCCATCGGTGGTGTAAGCCGTTATGACATCCACCTGACCATCGCGGACCGCGCCGTACATGAAGGTGGAATCCATCGGGCGGGGCGTGGCGTTCTGAAGCCCGTAGGCCTCGCGCGAACTGGTCCATTCCGGGCGCTGGAAGAAAACGGTGTCCGCGCCGATCTCGATGGAGCGATCGGCCAGATCATCAATGCTGTCGACATTGATCGCCTCGGCGCCGGCCCGGCTCATGGCGAAGCCGTAGGCGTTCTCAAAGCCGAGCGGGCCGGGCGAATACATGGCGTACTCAGCCAGAAGAAAGGCGTTGATCTCCGCGATCATCCGGTAGCGGCCGACCCGGTCGGACCGGCGCAGCCTGTTCTCCCAGAGCGTGCCGGAATAGTCGACCGAGACCTGGACCTCGTCATTGACCAAAGCGTCGAAAATGACCGCCGTGCCGAGCCCGTCGCGCGTCTCGATCACGGCGCCGGCCTCGGTCAGGACATCGGCGATAAGTTCAACAAGAATATACTGTTCGGTGAAGGGTTTGGAGGCCAGGATGATGCGCTGGCCTTCAATGCCGCGCGCAGCCTGCTGTTCAGTCTGTATCCGGTCGATCGAAGCGCGCTCGATCAAACCCGGCGCGAGGGCCGCGCCGATCAGCGCGACCGCCGCGAGGCTCGACACAAGCGCAAGACCACGCTGACGGCGTCGCGCCGCGATCTCATACCCGCGTACGATCTGATCGAGCGCAATCGCCAGCAGCGCGGAGACCACGCAGCCGAACAGGACGGCGGTCCAGTTGCGCGTCTGCAGGCCGGCGAAGATGTAATTGCCAAGGCTCGCCGCCCCGACCGGCGTCGCCAGAACCGCCGCGCCGACCACCCAGACCACGGCGGTGCGAATGCCCGCCACAATCATCGGCAGCGCCAGCGGCAGCTCGACCTCCAGCAGGCTCTGACGCGGCGTCATGCCCACGCCGCGCGCGGCTTCGCGCACAACCGGGTCCACGCCCTGAAGGCCGACAATCGTGTTTCGCAGAACCGGGAGCACGCCGTAGAGCGTCAGCGCGGCGAAGGCCGGTGCAAACCCGATCGTGCCGCCCAGAACCGGCACCATCAGCGCCAGCAGGGCCAGCCCCGGGATGGTCTGCAGAACGCCCGCCACGCCCAGCGCCGGCCCGGCCAGCCAGTCGCGCCTGGCGGCCAGCACGCCGAGCGGCAGGCTGATCAGCACCGCACACGCGATCGCCGCCATCGACAGGCGCATATGCCCGCCCAGATATTGCGGCAACACGGTGAAGGCTTCGGCCAGCTGCTCGTTCATGGTGCGACCTTCAGCGCGGCCACGGCGCGGGCCTGCTTCGCCGGCGCGGCGAGCAGCGCGCTGACATACGGATCGGCCGGCGCGTTCACCAATTCAGATGCCGTGCCTGTCTGCAGCACCACGCCGTCCTTCATCACAAGGATGCGGTCGGCCAGCAGCAGGGCCTCGGCCATGTCGTGGGTGACCATCACGGCGGCGAAACGCAGGCGCGCCTGCAGGGCAATGAAATCATCCTGCAGGCCGGCCCGCGTGACCGGGTCGAGCGCGGAGAAGGCTTCGTCGAGCAGGATGAGCGGCGGCTCCGCCGCCAGCGCGCGGGCGATGGCGATGCGCTGGCGCTGACCGCCGGACATCTGATCGGGACGGCGGTCGCGGAACTCACCGGGGTCCAGCCGGACGAGTTCGAGCAGCTCTTCAATGCGCGCGCCGATCCGGTCCGGCGCCCAGCCCATCAGGCGGGGCGTGACGGCGATGTTCTGCGCCGCCGTCATGTGCGGGAAAAGACCGTCGCCCTGCATCACCCAGCCGATTTCGCGCCGCAGCGTATGCGCATCCAGCGCCAGCGCGTCGCGCGCCTGGAACAGGATGCGGCCTTCACTGGGCTCCACCAGCCGGTTGATCGCTTTCAGGGTCGTGGTCTTGCCGGAGCCGGATTCACCGACAATGGCGACCAGCTCGCCGGCGCTCACAGACAGCTGAACGCCGTCAGCGGCCACCACGCCGCCGGGATAGCGTTTGGTCAGCCCTTCGACGCGAAGAACCTCAGAGCCGGTCCCGGCTCGCTTCAAGCGTCTTCCAGATCAATGTCCAGAATGGTGATCTCGAAGGAGTAGGAGGTTTCACCCTCCTCCACATTCTTCGACACTACGCCCAGGCATTCAGCGCCGATATAGATTTCCGCGCACTCGTCGGGACGCTGGCGGGTCTGAACCTTCAGCTCCGGGTTCAGCTTGGCTTTGAGGAAGCCCTCCACCTTGAGAGCTTCAGCGGGCGTGAAAACAGGACTGGTCACGGGGCTTGCGCCTTTCAGAGTCAGAAATAAGGGGTCGGAAAACTCGACGCAGAGCCTAACGCCTTGCGCCCGGTGATCAATGCGCCGGCGCGTGCAAAGCGCAGAGGCCTTCACTTAACCCCGCGTGGACGGGTCCAGCGTCTGATCCATATGGCGGGCCGGTTCCGCGCATGGACCGCCCACCGGACGGGCGGGCACGCCGGCGACCGTGCAGCGCGGTTCAACCGGGCCGAGCACGACCGAACCGGCTGCGATGCGGGCCTCATCGCCGATCATGATATTGCCAAGCACTTTCGCGCCGGCCCCGATCATCACCCCGTCGCCAATCTTCGGATGACGGTCGCCGGTCTCCGTGCCGGTGCCGCCCAGCGTCACCTCGTGCAGGATGGAGACATTGTCGCCCACGACAGCGGTCTCGCCGATCACTACCGAGGATGCATGGTCGATCATGATGCCTCGGCCGATCACGGCGGCGGGGTGGATGTCGACGCCAAAGCGTTCCGAAATCCGGCTTTGCAGATGAAAGGCCAGGGTCTCGCGGCCCTGATTCCACATCCAGTGCGCGACCCGATAGGCCTGAAGGGCGTGCCAGCCCTTGGTGTACAGGAAGGGCTGCAGCAGGGATCGGCAGGCCGGATCGCGCTCGTCGGTGGCCAGCATGTCGGCGGCGGCGCGGTCGGCGATCTCCGGCTCGGCGGTGATCGCCTCCTGAACGACATCATGGACCAGAAGCGAATCCAGCTGCGCATCGCTCATTTTCGAGGCGACGCGATGGGCGAGCGCGCTGGCGAAGTCTTCATGGCGCAGGATGGAGGCGTTCATGAAGCTCGCCAGCATGGGCTCGTTGGCCGCCGCGCCCGCTGCTTCAACGCGCAAGCGCGACCAGACTCCGCGGAGCGGTTCGTCAGCTGTGGATAAATCGGTGAGGCTCATCAGCGGGCCTCCTCTTCTGACTGGCTTGCGTACGCGCCGCCCGCCCTCAGGGCGCCGGCCAGCGCCTCAGGAAGCTGGCCCTGGCGCAGCATGTAGTCCGCCTTCGCCATCATCGCCAGTGTGAAGCCGTCACTGATGCGTCCATCCATGGCCATAGCGAGGACCTTAGCGAAGGGCTTGCGATCATTGGCCAGCGCTTCGGTCTCGTCCGGCATGGCGTCGCCCTGTTCAAGTCCCCAGGCGAGATAGGCGATGGCGCGCTCGCTGGTGATCGAGTTGGAAATGTCAAAGCGCAGAAACTCCAGCCAGTGAGCCGCCGAAAGCCCGGTTTCCTCAGCCAGTTCCCGGCGAGCGCTGTCCAGCGGTTCGGCATCGAACGCCCCGCCGCCTTCGGGCAGCTCCCAGGAATAGGCCTCCACCGCAAAGCGATACTGCCCAACCAGCGGCACATCGCCATTGGCGAAAACCGGCAGCACCCCGATCGCCAGCTGTTTGGGATGCATGACGCCGTACAGGCCCGGCTCGCCGTTCGGGCGCAGCACGTCATGCTCGATCACCTGCATCCAGGGATTCTCATAAGCGATACGCGTGGCGCGGATTGTCCAGGGTCCGCGCCGTTCACCGGTCTTGGTCTGGCTCAACTGTTTTCTCCGGTGCGACCAGACCTCAAGGCTTAGGCTGGAGCGGGCGCTTGCGACAAGGCTTCGCGCCGCTCCTGCCGGCGCAGCTGGCCGCGCACGATGATGACGAAGAAGGCCGGCGCCAGAACGAGCGCCAAAATGGCCGAACCCGCAACTCCGCCCGCCACCGCAGCTGCGAAGGGAAGCCAAAAGCTGTCGCCCTCGATCAGGAGCGGAGCAAAGCCGCCAATCGTGGTGAAGGTGGTCGACAGGATATGCCGCGTCGCATCGACGACGGTTTCGCGAATGGCGAGCCGGTCGCCGGCCAGCGCATCGGAGTTCGCCTTCAACGCAGAGAGCACCACGATCGACCCGTTGATGGACAGGCCCACCAGACCCAGCGTGCCGATAATGGCGTTGAAGCCCAACGGCGTGCCGAACATCCACACCCCGAACATCGCCAGACCGCTCGACAACACGCCGACAAAGAAGATCACCGCCGCGTAACGGAAGGAATTAAAGGCCAGCACGACCGCCGTGATCATCAGGATCAGAAGCGGCACAGCCGTGGCCGACAGATCGCCCATGGCGTCGCCCTGGTTCTCCGCATCCCCGCCCAGCTCGATCCGGAAGCCTGGCGGCGGCGTGACGCCAGCCTCATCCAGCCGGTCGAGAAACTCCGCCAGCACCGGAGCCGGCAGGGTGAAGGGCTCCAGATACCCGTAGATCGGATTGGCGCGCTCGCCATTGATCCGCTCCACTGACGCGACTTCCGGCGAGAGGCTGATCTCGCCGAGCGCTGCGACGGAACCGGACAACCCCGCGCCGGGCCGGCTTGGCAGCATCGTCTCTCCGATGCCGCTGGCGTCATCGCGGCGATCATCCGGAGCGATGACGCGCACGGGCAGCGACTCAACGCCTTCCAGCACCGAACCGCCGACCGCGCCGTCGATATCGGCGCGCAGCAGGCCCGCGACCTGCGACAGGCTCACGCCGGCAAGCTGGGCGGCCGCTTCGTCGGCTTCGAAAAGCGCGACCGGTTCGCCGCGCAGCATTTGCGCCTGGGTGTAAGTCACGCCCGGGGTCGCCGCGAGCACGGCGCGGACATCATCGCCCAGCTGGTCCAGACCATTCAGGTCCGGCCCTATCAGCTTGATCTCGATGGGCGCAGGGAAGGGCGGTCCCTGCTCGAACGGCAAGGTGAGGATCTGAGCGTCTGGAAAGCGTTCGCGCGCCTCAAGCTGTATCTCACCGACGATGGCGCGCGTGGCGGCTTCAGAACGGGTTTTCACCCAGCCGGCGGCGAAATTCGGACGCCCGGCCTGACCGCCGAACATGTTGTAGTAGACGCGTGGCGGGCTGGAACCGAGCACCCAGGCGACGTCCTCAACTTCCTCGTAGCTTTTCAGAAAGGCCGTGATCTCGCTCGCCCGCCGCTCTGTCTCTGCGATGGAGGCGGTGGACGGCAGCGTCAGGCTGAGCTGGAACATGTCCCGCTCGGTCTGCGGGAAGAACTGGCTGGGCAGGGTGGTCGCCGCGCCAAACCCGGCGATGGGCAGCAACATGCCGATCAGGATCCCAAGCACGGGTCGCGCCGTCACCGCATCCAGCAGGCTGCGATAGAGATTGGCCAGAACCGGAGCGCGCAGCCCGTCGCGCCAGAAGGGCGCATTCTTCTCCCCGGCCCGCCCGTCATCGAACCAGGCCGCCAGAGCGATCACCACAGTAAAGGCGATGACGAAGGACGAAGCGACGGCAAAGATCACCGAAACCCCGATCATGCCCACAAACTCACCCGCACTACCGGGAAGAAGCGCGATCGGCGCGAAAGCGAAGATGGTCGTGAGCGTGGAGGCCAGCAGCGGACCGAACAGGGTCTTGACCGCCTTCTCGACCGCCTCAATCCGCTCCATGCCGCGACCGCGCAGAATGCGATAGTCGTCCGCAACCACGATCGCATTGTCGATCAGGAGCCCCAGCGCGACGACGATGCCGGTCACCGACATCTGGTGCAGCGGCTGACCAATCAGATTGATGAGCACCAGAACCAGAAGAATGGTCAGCGGCAGCGCCGATCCCACGATCAGCGCGGAGCGCCAACCCATCATCAGGAAAAGCACGCAGAACACGATCAGCGCTGAAAAGGCGAGATTGGTCGCAAGCCCGGCAAGCCGGTCCACGACATACTCGGCCTGACGCATCAGGATATCGACTTCAGCGCCTGGGGTGGTGGCGGCGAACTCAGCCACAATCGCTTCAGCGCGCGCCGACCACTCATCGACCTGCAGGCCCGGCTGCAGATAGGCCGCGACCATGATGGTGCGTTCGCCATTGACGTTGACGATCTCGCGGGGCGGCTCCACCGCGCCGCGTTCAACGTCAGCGATGTCGTCAAGCCTTGTGAAGCCCTGCCCGCCGGCTGCGCCCAGCGAGACCTGGCGAACCCGGTCCAGCGTGTCGAAAGCGCCGGCGACTTCCACCGTCATCGACACGCCCTGACCGGCGAGCCGGCCCGCCGGGGCCTTGGCGTCCGAGGCGGCGAGAATGCCCGCCACGCTGGCCGCATCCAGCCCCAGGGCCGCCGCTGCTTCCTGATCGAGAATGACGCGGATTTCTTCTTCCGGGGCGCCAAAAATGCGCGTCTCTTCAGTGCCGGAAAGATTGCGCAGCCGGTCCCGCAGATCGAGGGCGAGCCGGTTCAGCGCGCCCAGGCTGGCCCCCGTTTCCTGCGGCCAGCTCAGCGCCACGATCAGCGTTGCAGCGCCAAGGTATTCGCGAACGACCTCCGGCGGCTGGACCCCTGGCGGAAGGACGGGTTCGACGGAGGAGACCTGGTCGCGGATTTTGGTCCACGTCTGCTCCACCATGGTTTCACTCAGGTCTTCGCGCAGACTGACATCGACCACCGAGATACCGGCGCGCGAGGTGGACTGGACCTCATCAAGCTCGGCCAGCTCCATCAGCGCGCTTTCCATCGGCTCGGTGATGAGCGCTTCGACGCGCTGCGCATCGGCGCCCGGGAAGATCGTGATCACCCGGCCATAGCGCTCCACCAGCGTGGGGTCTTCCTGGCGCCCCAGAACGCCCAGCGCGCCCATGCCCGCCGCGACGATCAGGAACAGAACCAGCAGGGTCAGGCGCGGAAAGCGGAAAAACAGCGTCGCCATCGGCTCAGCCCTCGCTTGCCGGCGATACAAGCTGGCCCGGCGTCACCCGCTGGAGGCCGGCGGAGATAGCCCGGTCGCCGTCACGCACGGCGCCGCGCACATAAGCCCGCCCCCCTTCGGTATGGAGGATCTCAACCGAGCGCGGCTCCAGCGTATAGGGACGGCTTTCTCCGGTGAGCACATAGACCGCCCAAAGCCCGCGCCGGCCCTCCGCCAGCGCGCTGACCGGCGTCCAGAAGCCCGCCTCATCCAGAGCAGCGGGAAGCTCAAGGCGAGCCACCTCGCCCACTGCGGCTGCTTCGGCATCAAGATCAAAGATCGCGGTGACGGTGCGGCTCTGGCGGTCAACCACGCCGGTCTGGGCGCGCAGGCGCGCCTCCACGCTGCGCCCGGCGACCAGAGCGCGATACGCGCGACCCGCTTCAAGACGTTCAGCCTCACGCGCCGGCAATCCGACGCGCAATTCCAACGCACCGGCCTCCGTCAGATACACGATCGCCGCACCGGGCGAGGCGATCACGCCCTCGTCCACAGTGCGCGCGGTGATGACGCCATCGAAGGGCGCGTTCAGCTCGGCGAGCTCCAGTTGAACCGCCAGCGCGTCCGCATTGGCCTCGGCGGCGGCGCGCCGGGCATGGGCGGCGGCGGCGTTCGCCTCGGCTTCATCGAGCCGCTGCGGCGAGATGTGACCCTGCTCAACCAGCTGGCGCTGCCGGTTCAGCGTCACATCGGTCAGATCGGCCTGGGCGGACATGGCGGAGGCTTCAGCGCGAGCAGCGGCGAGCTGCGCGCGCAGCGTGCGCGTATCCAGCTGCGCCAACCGGTCGCCTGCGAGAACCTGATCGCCGACATCCACGCCGATCTCGGCAATGCGCCCGCCACGCTCAAAACCCAGCGCGCTTTCACGACGCGCGGTGATGAGACCGGGGAACAGCTCGGTGATCTCCGCCTGCTCGCGATAATCGACGGTGAAAACCTCAACACTGATCGGTTGCGCGCTCTGCGCGGCCTCGTCCGCCCCAGCGGCCCGCAGGCTGGAAACGCCGATTACAATCACGAGCATGAAAAGCGCAGCGATAGAAAAGCCGCTTCCCAGCCCGGGCTTGAGACCGCGCGCCGATGATCCAGATTGAGCTATGTTATCGTCTTGGCTCGCCACGACGGCCTCCCGCAGAACTGACTGCGAACCGATATAGGCCGGTGAACATCGTTTGGAAAGTGAACATTGTTCACTTTTTTGCTCTCAGTGGAAACCGTTTGAAACTCCTGGCGCTAGCCGCTAAGCTTGGCGCCCTCGCGTCTGTCCAGCCAGGCATGGAGACGATCGCTCGCGAACCCGCGCAGCATAAGTTCGGCGTGGAACTCGATCACATCATCCAGCGCAGTCGGCCCGCTGAAATGATCAAGATCGGGAAACTGAGGAACGGTGACAGCCAGCATGGTCAGACCATGAGCGCTAGACCAGACGCTCGCGGCGGCCAGCTCGGTCGGCGCCGGCTTGAACCAACCCTCAGCGATGCTGCCTTCAATCATCGCTTCAAGATGTTCAGCAGCTGCGTAGGCGAACGTGCCTTCTTCCTTGGTCTCTTCAGTAAAGCCCCCGGCGAAGGTCAGCCGGTAGTGACAGGGCTGTTCCAGCCCCGTCTCGACATAGGCGCGCAGACACGCCGGGCTCAGCAAGGGCCCGTCCTCGCCAGCCTCCACCACCGCCTTCATGCGTAAAAGCAGGCGCTCGAAGAACTGTTCTCGAATCTCGGCGAACAGCGCTTCCTTGGAGTCGAAATACTTGTAGAGCGCGGCCGGAGAGTAATCGATGCGTTCAGCGATCCGGCGCATTGAAATACCGGACTCGCCGTCTTCGGCGAAGATCGCTTCGGCCGCATCAACGATGGCGTCACGCACCTTGCGCCGCCGACGTTCAGCCGGCGTCATCTCGTCAAGCGCTGCGAGCGTATGCGCAGTGTCGGCTGGCATCAGGTCGACGTCTCCGGAACCGGCTTGCGCACCATCTTGCGCGATCTCGGCGAAGGTCTGATATAGCGACGTCCTGCAAGCAGCGTCAAAACCGGAGCTGCGGCCCGCTGACCTTAAGGCCTCGCCATGACCGACTTCACCGCGCCGGATTTTCCTGATGTGAAGCAGGAGTTGGAGCCCGCCCATGCCAGCCCGGAGACTCTGTCCCTGCTGGCCCGGCGTCGCTCCACCCTGGCGAAAAACATGACCGGACCGGGGCCGAATGGCGAACAGCTTGAAACGCTGCTCAAGATCGGCGCGCGCACGCCTGACCATGGCAAGCTCTTCCCATGGCGCTTCGTGATCTTCGAAGGCGAAGCGCGCGGCCAGTTCGGCGAGATTCTGGAAAAGCGCCTGCGCGAGAAAGAGCCGGACGGCCCGCCGGAGCGCTACAAGCTGGAACGCAATCGCTTCCTGCGCGCGCCAGTCGTGGTCGCGGTGATCTCAGATGTGACCGAGAACCACAAAATCCCCGAATGGGAGCAGGTGCTGTCCGCCGGAGCGGTCTGTCAGACCCTGCTTGTCGCAGCCAGCGCCATGGGGTTCGCCGCGCAGTGGCTGACCGAATGGTACGCCTATGACCGCGAGATCAAGCGCGCGCTCGGCCTGCACCCCGGCGAACGCGTGGCCGGCTTCATCTATGTGGGCTCGGCGGCGCAGAACCCGGTCGAACGCGCCCGGAAGGCGGCGCGCGTGTCGCACTGGCAAGGCTGATCCGGCGCTCACCCGCGCGGGTCGAACACATCCTCGATGCGCTTGCCGAAGGCTTCGGCGATCCTGAAGGCGAGCGACAAGGACGGGTCGTGCTTGCCGGTCTCCACCGCGTTGATCGCCTGACGCGACACGCCGACCTGCTCGCCAAGCTCCGACTGGCTCCATCGCTTCTCGGCGCGCAGAACATGGATCACGTTCTTCATTGATAGCGCCGCGAGACGTAAAGCCGTGCGAATCCAAACACGCCGCACATTGTTGGAAGCACCCAAAGCACGGAAATCGCTGGCACCTCAAGCCAGCGCTCCATGAAGCCCCACGTAAAGCACGCGAAGCTCACGGTAATCGCCGAAATGACGAAGGCTTCCAGCTGAATCCGCGCCTGAACTTCGTCGAGTTCGCGCGTAGACAATACGACGACGCGGAGCACAGCCAATGCCGGCAATATCGGCGCAAGCGCGATGAGCAATCGGAACACACTTGCCGTGTCTTCTATATTGGGCAGGAGATGAGGGGCCGCCGCCAACGCGGTATAAACCACCATCCAGAAAAAGAACCAAAATGTGAAACCGTCGTTTGCCTCGTTCATCGGAAAGCACCTTCGTTCGGATCGTCACGTTAAAACTGATGGAGCCAGGGTGGGGCGAACTCAGGTCGCCTGCAGGCCATGAAATCGAAAAGGCTCGCTATTTGTACCGCCTCGACACCAGGGGCAGCGCCAGCCCCCAGGCTGCGATCAGCGCGGGCAGGATCATGATGACCGGCAGGCGCGGCCAGTCCATCCAGAGTTCGGCGAAACCCCAGGCGAAGCTGGTGAAACCGACCATGCCGGCGGCGATCAGGATCGCCTCCGACTGGATGCGCGACTGCACCTCATCAAGGGAACGCAGGAAGATGACGAATTCGCGCAGCGCAAAGAGCGCCGGCGCGACCGGGATGAGCGCGAGCGCAAGCCGAACCGGATCGGCAAGGTCGAATCGGTCGTTGATCGAAGACGATCCCAGAACCGCGACGGAGTAGACCACCATCCAGAACAGGAACCAGCGCGTGTAGCGTTTTGCACCCGGGGTCATCGGCGCGCCTCGTCCAGCTGAACGGCCGCTGCGCCCGCCGGCGCGCCGAACACCCCGGCTGAAGCGAGCCCGGCGACGATCGCGATCATGATGACGGTCCATACTCCCAGGCGTCTGTTCGTGCGGGCGGACATGGCGGAAACCTTTCAGGCAAAGCTGACGTTATGTCGGGTTTACCTGACATATGGAGTCAGGTCAAGAGAACCTGACATTTCGTTAGGATAGCCTGTCTTCCTTGTGGCTGAGTTCAGCCCCGGCCGCGATAGGGGGCGACGCCCTGATCGGGAATCCAGAGGCCTTTCGGCGCCTCGCCCCATTGGGCGAAGACGTCGATGGGAATGCCGCCGCGCGGGTACCAGTAGCCGCCAATGCGCAACCATTTCGGCGCCAGCTCGTCGACCAGGCGCTTGCCGATCATGGTGGTGCAGGCCTCATGGAAGGTGCCGTGATTGCGGAAGCTCTGCAGATAGAGTTTCAGCGCTTTCGATTCCACGATCCATTTCGCCGGCGCATAGTCGATGACCAGGTGCGCGAAATCGGGCTGGCCGGTCACCGGACAGATCGAGGTGAATTCCGGACAGGTGAAGCGGATCAGGTAATCGCTGTCCTGAGACGGGTTCTCCACCCGCTCAAGCTCCGCCTCTTCCGGGCTCGCCGCCGCGCGAACATCGCCGCCCAGCTGCTCCAGTTTTGAATAGCGCTCTTCGGTCATGGACCGGCATGTAGCGCGGGCGCCCTTGCCTGTCATCCCTGCACCCCGACCGCCGCGCGCCTGCTGCATGGCGCGGGAGGGATGGACGCGCTAAGTCTTGTTTCATGAACGAAGCCGTCGCCATTCTCCCCGCCATCACCCTGCTCGGCGTTGGGCTCGCCTGCATCGTCGCGGCGCGGCTGGTGAAAACCTCGCCCATCGTCATGTTCATCGCCGCCGGCGTGGTGATCGGCCCTTCAGCGTTTGGGCTGGCGGAGCTGAACACCACCACCAATCTTCTGGCGCAGCTGGGCGTGGTCTTCCTGCTCTTCCAGATCGGGCTCGGCTTCTCGCTGAAAACGGTGCGCGAGAGCGGGCGCGATCTTCTGGGCCTGGCGCCGGCGCAGATGCTGCTGTGCGGGGTCGGCTTCACCCTGCTGGCGCGCCTGTTCGGGCTGGACTGGACGATGAGCATTCTCATCGGGCTGGCCGCCGGCATCTCTGCGACCGCCGTGGTGACCGCCACGCTGGCCGAACGCGGGATCACCACCTGTCCGCTGGGCCGCTCGGCGACCTCGGTTCTGGTGTTTCAGGATATCGCGGGCATCTTTCTTCTGGTGTTCGCAACATCGCTCGGCGCCGCTGGCGAGGAGCCGCTGGGCCTGCAGCTGGCCATGGCGTTCGGCAAGGCGGCGCTGGCCGCCGGCGCCGCGATACTCGTTGGCCGGCTGATCGCCGATCCCGCTTTCCGGATTCTCGCGCGCACGCGCAACCAGGAAGTCTTCACCGCCGCCGCGCTCTTCATCGTCCTGGCGACCGCGGCGGCCACGGGCGCGCTCGGCCTGTCCCTGACGCTGGGAGCCTTCCTGGCCGGCATGATCGTGGCGGAGACCCGTTACAAGCCGCGCATTCAGGGCGAAGCCCAGCCCTTCGGCGCGCTGCTTCTGGGCTTCTTCTTCATTACCGTCGGCATGGGGCTGGACTGGCGGGTGCTGCTGGGCGACGCGCTGTGGATACTCGCCGCCGTCGCCGCACTTTTCGTTGTCAAAACCGCCCTGACCTATATCGCGGCGCTTCTGAACGGGTGGAGCCTGTCCGGCGCGGCCCAACTCGCTTTCGTCCTGGCGCAAGGCTCTGAATTCGGGCTCGTCATTCTGGCGCTGCCGGCGGTGGCGAGCGCGCTTGGTGCCGAGGTCGCAGCCATCCTCGTCGCCGCGAGCGCGCTGTCGCTGGCGCTGACGCCGGCCTGGGCCGGGTTCGGCCTGTTCATCGCCCGGCGCATCGCCGCGCTGCGCACCCGCCAGGCCGGCCCGAAGGAAGCCAGCCCTGACGAGGCCCGACCGATCCTGCTGTTTCCGATGAATGATACCGGCCGGCTCGCGCTCGACGCGCTGAACGCTTTCGACATCCCGGTGGTCGCCATTGATTCCGATCCGGATCGTTTCCTGGCCGCCGTCGCCGACGGCTATCAGGTCACCTTCGGCGATCCGTCCGACATGCGGCTGATGAATGCCGTTGGCGTCACCAATGCGCGCGCCCTGGCGCTCGGCGCGACGCGCTATGAGATCTCGCGAGAGGTCACGCCCTATGTACGCGAGCATTATCCCGATCTGGACCGCTTCGTCGCGGTGGAGAGCGAGGCGGACCGGGCCCGGCACGCGGCGCTCGGCATGACCGCCGTGATCTCGTCCGGCGCGCCGGAAGGCCTGGCCTTCGCCGCCAAGCTCTTACGCGCTTCCGGCATCGAGGAAGATCAGGTCTCAGACTGGATGCGCAAGACGATCGAAGCCTATGAGCCGGACCGAATGACCGATCAGGACGCGGCCTGAGCCGTCACTCCACCGGAAGCGCCGTGCGCGCGAACACGGTGCGCATGGCGATGTTGGAGATCAGCCGCGCCACGCCCGGCAGGCCGGACAGGCGCTCGCGGTGGACGCGCTCATAATCACGCGCATCGCGCACCATGAGGCGCAGCAGATAGTCCTCCGCCCCGGTCGTCAGGTGACAATCCATCACCTCCTCGATCTCCGCGACCGCCGTCTCAAAACTCTGCAAGGTCGCCCGACGCTGGTTTTCCAGCGTCACCAGCACGAACACCACCAGCCCGCGCCCCACCGCGTCGGCGTTAAGCAGCGCCACATAGCGATCAATCACGCCGGCCGCCTCCAGCGCACGCACCCGGCGGTGACAGGCGGACGCGGACAGGCCCACCCGTTCGGCCAGTTCGGCATTGGTCAGGCGGCCCTCCTTCTGGAGCAGCGCCAGTATCGCGGCGTCGATCTCATCAAAGCGCATCTCATCCTCATTCGAAGCTTTCGCCAGCCATGCCGGCTTTGAAGCGACGCTGTCGCACGAAGATCGTTAAAATTACGCAGAATTGCAAGAATGTTCGAGAGATGGGAATTAACTTGCACGATAATACAGCCCAATCGTATTTTCCTCGCAATTCTGCTCAGGGAGGGCTTAGCCATGCGCGTCGGTGTGCCGAAGGAAATCAAGGTTCAGGAATACCGGGTCGGCCTGACCCCGAACGGGGCTGCGGAACTGATCGCCAACGGCCATGAGGTCTTTGTCGAGACCCAGGCCGGCGCCGGCGTCGGCTTTGGCGATGAGGCCTATCTGGCCGTCGGCGCCAAGATTGTTCCCGATGCGGACGCCGCCTTCGGTGAAGGCGAGCTGATCGTGAAGGTCAAGGAGCCTCAGCCGGTTGAATGCGAACGACTGGAAGCGCGCCACACCCTGTTCACCTATCTTCACCTCGCCCCCGACCCGGTTCAGGCGAAAGGCCTGATGAAGTCCGGCGCGACGGCCATCGCCTATGAAACGGTGACCGACCGCGAAGGCCGCCTGCCCTTGCTGCGTCCGATGTCGGAAGTCGCCGGCCGGATGAGCGTCCAGGTGGGCGCCGCCGCGCTGCAAAAGCCCAATGGCGGACGCGGCGTGCTGATGGGCGGCGTTCCCGGCGTGACGCCGGCCAATGTCATCGTGCTTGGCGGCGGCGTATCGGGCAGCCACGCCGCGGAAATGGCCGTGGGTCTGCGCGCCGATGTGACGGTCTTCGACCGCTCCATTCCGAAACTCGCCGAACTGGACGCTTTCTTCCGCGGCTCGGTGAAGACGCGCTTCTCCACAAAGGCCGCTCTGGCCGAGGCCGTTCAGGAGGCCGATCTGGTGATCGGCGCAGTGCTGATCCCCGGCGCGGCTGCGCCCAAGCTCGTCACCCGCGACATGCTGAAAACGATGAAGGAAGGCGCGGTTCTGGTCGATATCGCCATTGACCAGGGCGGCTGTTTTGAAACGTCGAAAGCCACCACGCACGAGGAACCCACCTATGTGGTGGACGGAATCGTGCACTATTGCGTGGCCAACATGCCCGGCGCGGTGGCGCGCACCTCAACCATCGCGCTGACCAACGCCACCCTGCCCTTCATGCTGGCGCTCGCCAATCATGGACCGCGAGAGGCGCTGAATGCCGATCCCCACCTGGCGCGCGGCCTGAATGTCGCTGAAGGCGCCATCACCTATAAGGAAGTCGCCGACGATCTCGGCGAGACCTATGTGAAGCCGCACTGGCTGACATCAATCTAGCGGCTATCGAAGGCCCCGGGATCTCACCGCCAAATCAAAACGCCATTCCCTCCCCTTTGAGAGGAGAGGCAGGCAGATGCGGCGGGCTGGTTCAGGGGCGCGCCGGCTCCGGTTCAATGGGAGGCGGCCTACTCCGCCTCCACATCCGTGCGCTGCAATATCCGGTCAAACGGATGCGGCACGATGCGTTCGGCCTTGATCACCCAGGCGTTAAAGCGCGGATGGCGTCGGCGGCGCTCGCGCACCCAGTCCCGCGCAGCATCGGAGTTGGCGATGAGGAGCGCGCCGCCCACCGCGATCAGCACCAGACCCACCGGGATCGGCGTCCAGAAGAGCGGCAAACCGATCAGGATGAGCAGCCAGCCGAGAATTTGATAGACGAAAGCCATGGCCGCTCCAGTTATGCTGGTGATATGACGCCTTTATGGCGGGCGCGACCGGTCCGCAAGACCCTCACGATGCGAGCTCAATGGCCTATAAATCCCTGCGTGAATTCATCGACCTGCTGGAAGCCGACGGCGATCTGAAACGCGTCTCGCGCCCCGTCTCCACCCATCTGGAGATGACGGAGATCCAGACGCGGCTGCTCAATAGCGGCGGCCCGGCGGTTCTGTTCGACAACCCGGTGCATGAGGATGGCCGCGCCAGCGAAATGCCGGCCCTGGTCAATCTGTTCGGCACGGTGGAGCGCGTGGCCCGCGCGGTGACGCTGGGCGGGGAGCCCCGGCGCACGGCGTCAGACCTGCGCGAGGTGGGCGAACTGCTGGCCTTCCTGCGTCAGCCAGAGCCGCCGCGCGGCCTCAAGGACGCGCTCGACATGCTGCCCATCGCCAAAACGGTGATGAGCATGCGACCGAACACGGTGCGCCGCGCGCCGTGTCAGGACGTGGTGCTGGAAGGTGAGGACATCGATCTCGATCGCCTGCCGATCCAGGGCTGCTGGCCGGGCGAGCCGGCGCCGCTCATCACCTGGCCGCTCATCGTCACCAAGGGCCCGTCCGACGCCAAGGAAGACGACTTCAATCTCGGTATCTACAGGATGCAGAAACTGTCGAAAACGCGCACGCTGATGCGCTGGCTGAAGCATCGCGGCGGCGCGCAGCACTATCAGCGCTGGAAGCAATCAAAGCCGGAACCGCTGCCCGCCGCCGCCGTGCTCGGCGCCGATCCCGGCACCATCCTGGCCGCCGTCACGCCGGTTCCCGACACGCTGTCGGAATATCAGTTCGCAGGTCTCCTGCGCGGCAAGAAGGCCGAGCTCGTGCCGTGCAAGACCGTGCCGCTGAAAGTGCCCGCCGAAGCCGAGATCGTGATCGAGGGTCATGTCCTGCTCGACGAGGACGGTCCGGAAGGCCCCTATGGCGATCACACCGGCTATTATAACTCGGTCGAACGCTTCCCCGTCTTCGAGGTCAGCGCGATCACCATGCGCAAGAACCCGATCTATCTGACCACCTTCACCGGTCGCCCGCCCGATGAGCCGAGCGTGCTGGGCGAGGCGCTCAACGAGGTCTTCATCCCGCTCATCCGTCAGCAGTTTCCTGAGATCGTCGATTTCTGGCTGCCGCCGGAAGGATGCAGCTATCGCATCGCGGTGATCAGCATGAAGAAGGCCTATGCCGGCCACGCCAAGCGGGTGATGATGGGCGCGTGGTCCTACCTGCGCCAGTTCATGTACACCAAATGGGTCATCGTGGTGGATGACGACATCAATGCGCGCGACTGGAAGGACGTGATGTGGGCCATGTCCACCCGCATGGACCCGGCCCGCGACATCACCGTGATCGAAAACACCCCGATCGACTATCTCGACTTCGCCAGCCCGGTCTCCGGCCTCGGCTCGAAGATCGGGCTGGACGCCACCAACAAGATCGGCGGCGAGACCCAACGCGAATGGGGCGAAAAGCTCTTCATGGAACAGGACGTCATCGACAGGGTCGACGCGATGTGGGGCGAGCTGGGGCTGGAGTGATACCTGTCATCCCGGCCAAGCGCTTCAGCGCGCCGAGCCGGGACCTATTCCGTGAATTTGACGCTGGCGCCCCTCGGTTCAGACCGACCGGAATGGGTCCCGGGTCTCGCTACGCTCGCCCGGGATGACAGCCCAAAGCCAATAACAGGGCCAAGGCGCATCCACACGCCCGAAGCCTTAACCCGTTCTTCACGGTTAACTTCACTTGCGCGTGCATTTAGGGGCGTTTTCGCGCATCGTCTCCTGGTGATCGCGGTCAGCCTTTAAACATCCCGACGGCGGCTTTGTTCCTGCCAGCAAAGCCGAACCAGTCAGGTGAGCGTTGGCCGCTGCTCGACCATCCCCCTCCCTGCCCCCGGCAGGGACACTAACGGCGCGTCTGTCGGGGTCATACGCCCCACCCCAGCCCTGACGGGCGCGCCGCCTCCTTTTCTTTAGACCGACCAGCCATTGGCGCGCGGCCACCATGCGGTGACCGCGCCTTTTTCAACCACGTGATATCCCTCATACGGGTTGGCGGTCATGCACACATGGTTCGGCATGACCCGCACGCGCGCGCCGACGGGAAGCAGCTCCGCCGGCGCCGGGCCGCCATCGCGGCGGCGGATTTGGCCGTGCTCCTGACTGACCGCCGCAACGATCAGATCGCCATCGCCCAGCGGCTCACAGGTTTCAGCATCACACACCAGCCCATAGCCCTGATCGTGCGCTTGTTTTGCGGTGCTGCGATCCTGCGCCAGGGCGAGCGAGCCGGCATCGATATAGACGCGTCCGCTATCGGGCGCGTGCTGGACGACGCTGGCGAGCACAGTCACCGCAATATCATCGAGCCGCGTGACGCCGACCCCGGCCTGGGCCAGGTCTTCAAACACGAAAACCCCGGCGCAGGCCTCAGTCAGCCCCTCCAGGGTTTGGGCCGTCTGAAGCGGCGGAGAGCCGCCGAGCCCGACCGTGCCGATTGTTCGTCCGGCCTTACGCAAAGTTTCAGCCGTCTGGCTCAGCACCCGGCGATGTTTTTCGATCAGCGCCTCGCGCTCGGTCCGGTCAGGCAGGCCATAGGTCTTGCCGCCATAGCTGTAGAGGCCTTGCAAGCTGAGATGCGGTGACGCGTCGAGGGTTCTCAGAAGCGCTTGAAATCCTTCTCCATCCGGACGGCACCCGCCGCGATAGCCGTCAATATCCAGCTCGATCATCACCGCCACATCGGCATTCAGCGCCGCAGCCGCCTCGCCCAGTCGGGCCGCGCTGACGGCGTTGTCCAGCAGGACTTCAAAGTGCAACCCGTCCTGGATCATGGGCGCGATGGCGGCGAGCTTCTCCGCCGCGAAGGGCGCAGTGTAGCGAATATCACGCACGCCGGCCTCAAAGAAGGCGCGCGCCTCCACCAGGGTGGACACTGCAATCGCGTCCCAGTCACCCCCCAGAACATGGCGCCCGACCGCCACCGACTTGCAGGTTTTCATATGCGGTCGCAGCCGCACGCCCAGCGCTTTCGCACGCGCCGCCATCGCCGCTATATTGTTGAAAAACCTTGCCTTGTCGAGCAGAAGTGAGGGCGTTATGAGCGCATCGAATGTCATAGGAAAGGGCTCGCCTGATGGGGATCGCGCAACGCCGATCGGGAAGCCTCAGCCTGCCTTGAAACCGAGCCAATGGCGACGCGCTCCAGCGCCGCAGGCGGTCAGGAAAGACGCGCCATCATCTCGACATTGCAGCCGGTTTCGGTAACCTCCTGTTAAGCGATGGCGCCTCGGGCGGCGCCGACGGATAAGCGCGAGGGGCGCCGATGACGTCTGAAGTCATGATCATGAACCGGCAGGCCGTTGTACTGGCCGCCGATAGCGCCGTCACATATGGCGGCGGGCCGGACCCGGTGGTGACGCTGGAAGCGGAAAAAATCCTGCCGCTGACGCGTCAAATCGCCGTGATGGTGTATTCGCGCGGCGACGTGCTGGGCCGATCCTGGTCGCATATCGCGCACGCCTTTTCCCAAGCCCATGGCGAGACCGAGTTTGAAAGCGTGGACGACTGCGCTCAGGCTTTCTTCGCCTTCATCGACAATAACCGCCGGCTGTTTCCTGAGAAGGAAGAACAGGACGAGTTCGAGGCGCTCATGCGCGCGGCCTATCTGACCGTGCTCAATTACGCCCGGGCGCTGCGGAGCTATCCCGGCAGCCCGCACGAGGATGACGCTTCGGCCTTCGATGCCGCGCTGGATCTGTATCGCGCGCACCTGTCCACCGACGAGGCCGGAGCGCCGCGCGAGCCGCTCGCGATTTATGACGGGTTGACCCGCGAGCGCTTCAACACGCTGTACGCGGAGATGCTGGATCGCGTGCTGGCGGATTCGCTCGGCGAGATCAGCATTGAAGACGGCGAACTGCGCAACAAGCTGTTTGATCTGGCGTATCTGCTTGCGACGCGCCCGGCCTTCCTGGAGCCCTTCGCCGGTCTGGTCTTCGCCGGCTTCGGAACCGATGATGTCTTCCCGGTCTATCATCACTGGTACGCGTCCATCCTGGTGGACGGGGTGATGAAGCGTGCGCCGGACGAACAGGTCGCGGTCGGCGTGGAAGAAGGCCCGAGCGCCTTCGTGCGCACCTTCGCCCAGGCCGACATGACCCACGCCTTCCTGCGCGGCGTCCATCCGACGCTGTTCGATCTGATGATCTCTCTGAACTGGGTGGCCAATGAGGCTTCCGCCCGCGCCGCGCTGTCAGCGGCCGGCGTGGAGCCGGCCAAGGCCGAAGAGACGATGCGCCAGATGGAGGCTGAAGCCCTGCCTGCGCTGACGCGCGACTTCATCGTCACTACCCAGGCCTACAGCCAGGAAGAATTCATCGACCCCTTCATCGCGGTGGTGTCGGCCAGCGGCAAGAAACAGCTCGGCGAGACGTCCAAGGCGCTGGTGGAGCTGAACATCCTGAAATCGGATCTGCAGATGAAGAAGACCGGCGTTGGCGGCGATGTCGATGTGGTGATGATCACCCGCACCGCCGGCGTTGAATGGTATCAGAAGAAGAGCTGACCGCGCTTTTGCCTGCGCGAGGCTGACGGAGAAGACGGCCATGAGCGAGAGCCCCCGGCATCTGAGCCTGGATATCGAACGCGCCCGCGCGGCCCTGTCGCGCGCCCGCAGCGATGGCGCCGATGCGGTGCGCAGCCCGCGACCCGCGGATCTGCGCCACCTGCAGGACGACATGGAGCGGCGCGGCGCGATGGAAGCCCGCATCAGCGCCTTCCGCCACAAGGTCCACGCCGATCTCGGCATCGGCGATTATGCCGGGCCGTTCTCCTCTGTGGACATGCCCGGCGCGCGCCAATCCGGCCTGGCGATCTGCGATGCGGAGATTTGCGCGCCCGCAGCCCCGCCCGCGCCCTCTCACACGGCGTTGAGCGGCGGCGTTATGGAACGCACCGCACCGCCGGCGCCGGAAGCCCCGCCCATGGCGGCCAGCGCGCCGTTGGCCGGTGAAACCGAAGGCCTCGCCCTTCAGGACGCCCCGGCCGAAGACGATGAAGAGACCATCGCCCCGCCCGCCGCCAACGAGGCGGTTCAGGATGCGCGCGCCTGGCGTGAAGCGCCGCCTCAGAAGAAGCGGCGCAAGTTTCTGGGGATTTTCTGATCCCTTATCAGGCCGCCGTCAGCAGCACTTCGCAGATCGCTTCAAGACCGGCCTGATCCACCGCGTCGAACGCATCGGGATGTTCTGAGTCCACATCCAGAACCGCATCCAGGCGCCCCTGCGCATCGAAGACCGGCACGACGATCTCAGAATTGGTGCGGCTGTCACACGCGATATGGCCGTCGAAAGCGTGCACGTCCGGAACCAGGACCGTCTCTCCCCGCGCGGCCGCCGCCCCGCAAACCCCGCGCCCGAACGGGATGCGCAAACAGCCAAGCGTGCCTTGATAGGGCCCGACCACAAGCTCCTCGCCCTTGTCGTGATCAACCAGATAGAAACCGGTCCAAAAAAAGCGCGGCCCGAACGCATTCGCGAGTATGGACGACGCGCTGGCGTAGCGCGCGATCCGGCTGGGCTCGCCGGCGATGACGGAGGCGATCTCCGCCTTCAGACGCGCATAGGTCACGTCTCTGGCTTCGCCCGCAGGGATTTCAAACGCCGCTTCGCTCACCGCGCGCTCCTTCGCGTGAATGCTGTCTAAGCCCCCTAACTAAGGGCTTTGCAGCGAAACGGAAGAGGCGCCTGGGCGCTGGCGATCACGCCGGCTCACGCGCGCGTGCAAAACCGTGTCGTGCGTGTGTGACCGTTCAGGCCTACACCCCGGCTCGACGACGCCGCGCCCTTGATATGCGCCGCCGCTGATCGGATAGGAGATTACCGATGAAAACCGCTACCCTGCTCGCCGCAGCCAGCCTCTTCGCCGCCGCCGGCGCCGCGCTTCCCGCCGCCCCGGCCCACGCTCAGGATCCTGTCTATACGGGTCTGTTCTCCAATACCGCCGTGGGCGGGTGGGACACCGTCTCCTACTTCTCCGATGGCGGCCCGGTCCAGGGAAGGCGTGAGTTCACCACCGACTGGCAGGGCGCCGAGTGGCGCTTCTCAAGTCAGGAAAACCTTGATCTCTTCCTGGCTGACCCGGCCGCCTACGCCCCGCAATATGGCGGCTATTGCGCCTATGCGGTCTCTCAGGGCGGCACTGCGAAGGGCGACCCGGAAGTCTGGCATCTGCACGACGGCAAGCTCTATCTGAATGTGAACCGTCAGATTCAGGAAGTCTGGCTGGCCGATTTGGAAGCCTATATCGCGCTGGCCGACGACAACTGGCCGGCCGTCATTCAGGGCTGACCCGCCTGCGGCTGGAGCGTCGGCCCCTCTCCGGCGCTCCAGACTGAGCTCAGCGGCGTCGGCCTGCGTTCTTGGCGATGAAGCGGACATAATCCGCCATTGCGCCGGGCAGCGCCTCGCGCATCTCGTCCCAGATGGGCCTCAGCGGTTCAAAGCGCGGCCTTTCAAACCGGGCCTCAAGGGCTTCATCTTCGGCGACTGTGAGCGGATGCAGCGCGATATTGAAGGCGAGATCCTCACCCTCGCTCAGCGCGCGGCTCAGCGCGTTGCGTACGGCGTTGTCCGGCAGCGCATCACGCACGCGTCGTATGGCGCTGAGGGCGGCTTCATCCAGTATGCGCGCCTTGTCCGACCCCGGCCCTGTGAAACCGACCGGTTCAACCAGGCGACCGAACTCCCGCTTCAGACGGCGGTGGTCATCCGGGCGAAGCGCCTCTAGCAGAGTTCCGATCGCACCTTGCAGAACGAGGCGCTTCACGCTGAGGCGCGGGTTCTCTTCGCGGATGCGCTCCAGGGGCGGAAGCGCGTACGCCTCCTGCATCACAGCAATCGCATCAAAGCGGTCGGAGCCCTGATCCAGCAGGCGCACCGTGCACGGCCCGCGGCTCTCAAGGCGCTGCAGCTGGGTCAGGAGGGTGTGGAAGTACGTGCTCCGCTCATTCGCATAGCCGGCGAGCGTGGTGTGCATGCGCGCCATATTCATGGTCTTCAGGCTCTGCAGAAGCATGGATTCCATGAAGTGAGGCAGGGCGCGCCAGATCATCACGAGCTCAGTTTCAAGCCCGAGGCCGGCCAGCCGCTGCAGCCAGCGCTCCAGTCTGGAGAAGCTCGCCGCCTGCGCCAGCACGTTGGTGAAGGCCTCTGCGGATACGATGATCATGCTGGCCTGCGCGTCTGAGGCCTGCACGATAGCCGTGGTGAGTTCCTCAAGGGTCGCCCCGTCGCCGCCCAGCTCGGAACGCAGGACATTCAGGTTGTCTGCAGCTGGATTATGGGCGCGCCGCGTCGGATTTAGCGCCGCTTCAGGATAGATGACGCCGGCCTCAGCGAGGCGTTCGCGACTCGCTGTGAAAGCGGCCTGCAGGCTGGACGTGCCCGTCTTGGGCATGCCTGAATGAATGATCAGTCGTGTCATGGAAACATGTCGCTTGCGCCGCCTGAACCGGCGGATTAGTCCGAACAGGGCGTCCAGACAAGGCGTCCGTCTTCGCAACAAGGATAACGACCAACCATGTCTGACGTGAAACTCCCCGTCCCATTGAAGTTTCGCCGCGGTTCTCTGCGAGAAAACGAAGCCGCCTCCGTCGCTTCCGGTGTGAAACTGGTGGAGATGGTCCAATCGATCCGCCCGGTTGATGGCGCGTCGATCCTTGACTTCGGCTGCGGCGTGAAGCTCGCCCAGGCTCTGGTGGAGATGAACAGCCCGCAGACCCTTTATGTCGGGCTGGATGTCTATCGTGAGATGGTCGAGTTTCTCCAGGATGCGCTATCGCATGATGCGCGCTACCGCTTCGTCACTGTTAACTTCCACAATCAGATGTATAACCGCGACGGCGAAGATATGGCTTTCGGCGACACCATGCCGATCGAAAAACGCGATTTCGATCTGATGACCATGTTCTCCGTGATCACGCATATGGAACCTGATGATACGCGGGCCACGCTTCGCCGGCTGCGCACGCATGCTGGAACGGATGCGCACCTGATCTTTTCAGCTTTTGTACGCGACCAGGCCCAAGACTTCATCGACTCCGATCCAGATCGCCCCTTACTGCGCGCCTTCTACCGACGCGAATTCCTCGACCAGATCATTGGTCAATCCGGCTGGTCGGTTGAGAGCTTCAACCGTCCGGTCGCGGGCCTGATCCAGCATCATTATATCTGCCGACCGGCTTAAGCGTGACGTCGTTTTAGAAGATCAGCCCGTCATCGGGGTCATCGTTTCGCTGCGCTGATTGCGGGTCGGGGGTCCACTGCCGGCCCAGCACGCTCCAGTCCAGGGTCAGCGATGGCGGTACGGCCGGCGTGGCCGCGAGATCGCCGATCAGCATCGGGTCCATGACATCCATCACCTCGCCGCCCGGCTTGCCGGTTTC